>NZ_JCANSX010000005.1:407339-1473342 GCF_059570515.1 Nocardia sp. CNS-044 | reverse complement strand
GCGCCTCGCTAGCGCTCGGCTTCGGCATGCGCGAGGCGCGCTGGCACAGGATTCGCTCACTGCGTTCGCTCATCGGACGAGAATTCCCCCTCTTCACATGCTGCGACTTCGGGCTCAGTGTAGAGGCCACCGCCGACATGTCGTACAGTTCGACCTGCATTCTGCTGCCCCGACGCCAGGGTCGCAAGCTCGCCCCCCAGCGCGACGGGTCAGCGGAAAATCGAGGTAGAACACCAGGTTGGGGGAAGTTTGACGCACGCGCGACTTGACCACATCGACGAAGACTCCTCGCGCGGTATCGTCCGTGCGCCAGATCTGGCTCGGGTGACGATCCTGGCGAAGCACACCCAGGTGGACATGGCGATCCCGGTCGACGTGCCGGTCGCGCTGGTGATCCCGAGCGTCGTCGACATGGTCGCTCAGCACAGCCGCACCAACGATTTCGACAACGAAGGCGAGCGCTTCGAGCCCGCCGAGTGGGTGCTGGCCAGGATCGGTCACCCGCCGTTCTCGAACTCGCTCAGCCTCGGCGAGCACGGCGTGCGCGACGGCGAGCTCCTCATGCTGGAGAGCGCCTCGCACACCGCGCCGACACCGCTTTTCGACGACATCATGTACAACGTCGCGATCGCGGACACCGACCACTACCGCAGCTGGACGCCGAAAACCGCGCGGATCACCGGCTCGATTCTCGCCGCGCTCACGATGATCGTCGGTTGCCTCGGCCTGTTGCTCGCGCCGGAGGAGCTACCGGAGTGGGTCAGCGGTTCGATCGCGCTGGCGGTGGCCATTCTGCTCGTCGTCGCGGGCATGGTGCTGAGCCGGATGTACGGCGACACCGCGACCGCGCTCGTGCTGGGCGGCTGCGCGCTGCCCGCCGCGCTCACGGCCGGAATGCTGTATGTACCGGATCATTACGGCTGGGCCCACATCCTGCTCGGATCGGTGTTGCTGGGGGCCACCGCGATTCTGGCGTGGCGCGTCACCGGCGTCGGTCTGGCGCTGTTCATCGGCGCGGCCGCGCTCGCGGTGTACGCGGTGCCCGCCGCTCTGGTCGGGCTGCTCACCGATCAGCCGCTGAAGGCGATCGGCGCGGTGGCCGCGGCGCTGGGTCTCGCGGGACTCTCGCTGTCGCCGCGGATTTCGATGCTGCTCGCCAAACTTCCGCTGCCGCCGGTGCCTTCGCCGGGCACGCCGATCGACCCGACCGAGGACGACCCCGACGATCACCGCGCGCTGCCCACCATGGAGGCGCTGCGGGTGAAGTCGGAACGGGCCCGCATGTACCTCGCCGGTCTGGTCTCGGCGACCACGCTGGTCACCGTCGCGGGCGCGCTCGCCGCGACGGATCCGGAGTCCGGTGACGCCTACTGGCAGGGCATCGCGCTCGCGTTGGTCTGCGCGGCGGTGCTGATGTTCCGCAGTCGCACCTACGCGGGCGCCGAGCAGGCGGTCGTGCTGATCGCCGGTGGCGCTTCGATCGTGCTGATCATGTTGGTGGGGGCCGGTTTCGCGATGGACATGCCGCTCGCCGTCTTCGGCGCGGCGATGCTGATCCTGGTGGCCGCGCTGATCCTCGGCATCATCGTCCCGAACCAGTCGGCGACGCCGCCGATGCGCCGCGGCGTGGAGCTGCTGGAGTACGCGTTCGTCGCCGCGGTGCTGCCGCTGGTGTTCTGGGTGGCCTCGCTCTACTCCCTCGTCCGCGGGCTGTGAACGCGCACTTGCGCGTTGCCGCCGTCGCGGTGACGCTCGGGCTTTCGGCATCGATCGGTGTCGGCTCCGGACACGGTGTCGCGCAGGCCGATCGGCCGCCCGCGGTGAATCCGGCGCTGCGGCCCGCGGGCGATCCCGCCGCGCCGCCGGAGAAGACCGAACGCCCGCCCAACTCGAACTGTGCCGACATCGTGACCGGCGGCGACGGGCCGACCATCCCCGCGGCGCAGCGCGCGCTCGATCTGGAGCGCGCCTGGCAGTTCTCCAAGGGCGAGGGCCAGGTCGTCGCGGTGATCGACACCGGAGTCGCGCGGCATCCGCGGTTGCCCGGCCTGGAGGCGGGCGGCGATTACGTCGCCGCGGGCGGTGACGGCACCGAAGACTGCGACGGGCACGGCACTTTCGTCGCCGGACTGATCGCCGCCTCGCAGGTCGAGGGCCAAGGCTTCGCCGGTGTGGCGCCCGAGGCGCGCATCATCGCCATCCGCCAGACCAGCAAGATGTATCAGCGCGAGGGCGCTTCTCGGAACAAGGGACCCGACGACCTGCCCGACGGCTACGGCACCCTCGCCACGATGGCGTCGGCGATCGTGCGCGCGGTGGAGATGGGCGCGACGGTCATCAACATCTCCGAGGTCTGGTGTGGCTCGTCCAACGACGTCGACGGCGCGATCGGCGCGGCGTTGCAGTACGCGCTGGACAGCAACGTCGTGGTGGTCGCCGCGGCGGGCAACAACGACACCGAGCAGTGCAAACCGGTGAACAAGGTGATCGACCCGCTCGACCCGACGTCCGATCCGTGGAGCAATGTCACGGTCAACGTCAGCCCGGCGCGCTGGGACGACTACGCCCTCTCGGTCGGCTCGATCGACCAGAACGGCGCGCCGTCCAAGTTCACCGTGCCCGGCCCGTGGCTGAGCGTGGCCGCGACCGGCGAGAACATGATCTCGCTCAACCCGCGCGGCGACGGCACCGCGATCGGCGCGGTCGATCAGCGCGGGCAGCAGAACCCGATAAGCGGTACCAGCTTCGCCACGCCGCTGGTCTCCGGCGTCGTCGCGCTGGTGCGGGCGCGGTTTCCGGAAATGAGTGCGCGCGAGGTCATTCGGCGCATCCAGGCCACCGCGCACGCGCCCGCCGAGGGCTGGAACCAGTACCTCGGCTACGGCGCGGTCGACCCGATCGCCGCGCTGACCAACGCGGTGCCCGACAAACTGCCGCCGAAGCGACCGACACCGCCGCGCAGCGAGCAGCTCGCCGTGCCCGCACCGCCGCCGCCACCGGACAACACCGCGCGCGACGTCGCGCTGATCGGCACCGGCATCATCGCGACCGCGTTGATCCTGGGCTACCTCGCGTCGTTCCCGATCCGCCGCCGCTTCGGCGTCACCTCGGACGACATGTGACCGCCGACCGCCTCGGGCGCGCGAATGCCCGAGGCGGTCAGCGCGATGCGGTCGGGGCGGTACGAACTCGCTTGGCGAGGAAGGCCCGTCGTCGCGTGTCGAAGTCCGCGCCGTAGAGGTCGGTGCGCATACGGGCCAGTTCCTGGTGCTCGTGGGCATCGATCAGCGCGCACTCGCCGTCGTCCGCGAGGCGGGTTCGTTTCGCCGCCATGATTCGCGTCCACGCCGTCGGTTCGGTGTAAGAACGAGCGAGGTCGTCGAGCCAGTCGTCGAAACCGCGTCCGATAGGGCCGATTTCGTTCAGCAGACCCAGGCTCAGCGCGGTGGCGGTGTCGATGGGTTGTGCGTCGTTCAGCAGTCGCTCGGCGACGGCGGGCCCGACGCGCCGAGGGAGGGTGAGGGTGTGGAATTCCGAGCCGCTCAGGCCGAGCGACTTGTAATGCGCGTTCACCGTGGCGCTTTCCCGCGCGACGACGATGTCGGCCGCGAGGGCGAGCATCACGCCGCCCGCGCCGGCGTCGCCGGTGATCGCCGCGATGGTGAGTTGGTCCGCGCACAGCAGTAGCGCACGGCAGACGGAGTTCATCGCGCGGATGTTCGCCCAGCCCTCCGCGGCGGGGTCGGCGGCGAATTCGATGGCGCCGAGGTGTATCCCGGTCGAGAAGAACGGTCCCGCGCCGCCGCGAAGTACCAGGACCTTGGTGTCCTGAGTGGCGGCGAACTCGATCGCGGCGGCCAGGCGGTGGCACTGCCCGGTGGTGAGCGCGCCGTTGTACGGGTCGATGGTGATGACACCGACAGGGCCGTCGGCGCGGTAGTGGATGTCGCCGGGGCACGCCGGATCCATCGTGGCCGGTATGGTCGCGGCCCGGATTCCGGTTCGGGTGAGCACGCCGAGTGCGGGCCCCTTGCACCTCGACTCGGCCTCGCCCGCGGCGCGCAGGTGCCCGACCCAGATAGTGCCCGAGCCGCAGGCGATTTCGATCGCGTGGTGGCGGCGTCCGACCAACGTGCCCGGCTCGGCGGCTATCGGGCCGCACCGCCCCGGCTGGGCGTCGTAGAGGTAGACGGAGCGGTCCGCGAGAACGGACAGCACGCCGGGTGCGCCGTCCGCGGCACGAACTCGGTGCGCGATCGTCTCGGCGTCGTCGGACCAGTCGAATGCGCGGTCGGCCTGACGCATGGCCGAACGGCTTCGCGCGTGCGGAATCGCTCGCGGCACCTCCGCCTGATCGAACGGAACGAAATCGGTGTCGAGCGCGCGGCTCACGGCCGCGAGGACGCACTCGATCGCGGCGTCGGCGACGACGGTGCCGTAGAGCGTGCTCTTGCGGCGGCGCGCGTCGAACGGGAAGGTGCGCCAAGCCCACACCGGGCCCGCGTCCAGATCCTCGACGGCGGAGAGCACGGTGACACCCCAGTAGGGCTCGCGATCGGTAATGGCCCAGTCCAGCGACGACGGCCCCCGGTCGCCGATGGGGCCAGGATGGACGATCACCACCGGGACGGCGCCGTGGCAGATCCGGCGCGGGATGCGTCGGGTCAGGTAGGTGCAGACGATCATGTCGACGCCGGAGGCCGCGGCGCGATCCATGTCGGATTCCGTCTCCACGACCGCGGTGTGCACGAGATATCCGCACCGTCGCAGCGCGAGGGCAGCGCGCACCGTCAATCCGTTCTCGGCGCTGCACATCAACAGAATCTGTCGGCGCATCCTGGTCGGCCCTTCGGCTGGCGAGAGCGGTTCGGGCGCGCCCTTCGCTCCGGCCGGGCCGGGCCGGGTCCCGCGGGCAGCGCCAGTGCGGCGGCAACGCTGCGCTCACGCCCTTTATCCGCCTGACCTGCGACAACCTGGCTAGCGGCGACCTGGCGCAAGCACCATCAGGCGACCAAGTGTAGTTCGCGGCCGCCGCGGTCCGGGCGTACTTCGGCTCGACGTGTGCTCTATAGCCGTGCCACCCGAGCTCGGTCGACCTGTAGCCTCAGCCGCAATCGACGGGCGATTCACCGCCCCACACCGCAGAGCAGCAGGTAGTACCCCGATGACCGACCAGACCTCGATCGTGACCCGCAGGCAGGCGTGGGAGCGCGCGACCAACGTGCCGATGATGGCGTTGGCGGTGACGTTCCTCGGCGTGTACGCGTGGCACGTGCTCGACACCGGGGCTTCGCCGCGGCTGGATTCCTGGCTGACCGGCGTCGACATCCTGATCTGGACGCTGTTCGCCGCGGACTTCGCGGTGCGGCTGTGGCTGTCTACCGATCGGTGGCGGTTCGTGCGGCGGCATCCACTGGAGCTACTGATCGTGGTGCTGCCGCCGTTCCGGCCGCTGCGGCTGTTGCGGGCGGCGCTGCTGCTGTTGGACACGCTGAACCGCACCACTGTCACGCGGGCCCGGCTCTCGGTGTTCGTCGGCGCCAGCTCGGCGCTGATCCTGCTGCTGTGCAGCCTGGCCTTCTTCGACGCCGAGTACGGCGCGCCCGACAGCAAGATCACCGATTTCGGTGACGCGCTGTGGTGGTCGGCGGTCTCGGTGACCACCGTCGGCTACGGCGACGTCTATCCGGTGACCACCGAGGGTCGTTTGATCTCCCTGGTCCTGATGACCTTCGGCATCGGGCTGATCAGTTTCGCGATCGGCACCACGACGAGCTGGGTGATCGATCAGTTGAAGGCGGTAGAGGTCAGCGCCGAGCGCACCGATCGGGAGATCTCGGTTTTGCTCGATGAGGTGCGCGCGCTCCGAAGCGAAGTCGCCGTACTGCGCGAAGGCACCGCGCCGCACGAGGACACCGCGCCCCGCGAAGCGCCGCACGAGGACACCGCGCCGCGCGAAGCCGAACGGCGCTGACCCACCTCGCGTCTACTTCTGGGTATTACCAACGGGCTTCGAAGCCGGTGACGGATCGGGCGCGACACCGTCGTGCGCGACCATCGCCTCTTCGCGCCCGAGCGTGGGCCCGTTCGCGAGCAGACCCACGATCGGCCACGGCGCGGGCTCGGGTTTCACACCGGCCTCGGCGTCCAGACCGAGCGCCTTCTGCGCGTCGGCGTTCTTGATGCCGAAACGCACGCCCGTGTCGGCGACGTAGAAGAGGGAATCCTTACGCCTGCTGTCGGGTTCGATGCCGGTCGTCTGCACGAACGCGCCGGTGCCCGGCGGCACGTACACCGAGTCCGCGTTCGGCCCCGAGCCGTCGGCCTGAGCCAGCGGCACCGCCTTGGCCTTGTCGGGCATCGGCAACGCGACACCGGTGACCACCGAAAGATCGGCCTGCATACCGCCGTCCTTCGCGGCCGGGTTCGGCTTCCAGGACAAGCAGCTGATCGGCCGGTCCTTGATATCGATGATCGTGGGCACAATCGTCGGATAGGTGTCGACCGCCAGCGCGGTGGCGATGTTCGCGCTCGTCTTGTCGGTCGGGTCGATCCAGGACGCACCCGGGGTCGATCGGTATGTGGCGCGGATGATTTCCGCCGTCACTTCCGAGATCGCCTGCAGACCTTCGTGCAGCACCACGTAATTCTGGTCGGGATCCGAGGACACCTGCACCACATCGCCGACCCGTCGGTCGCCGACCTGATAGCTCACGCGCGCGCCGGGATCGTTGATCTTCGGCGGAACGATTTGCGGCACTTCGGGAATGGCGTTGAGCAACCCCTCGCTGACTGGCCGCGGCGTCGCGCCGGTGATGCCGAGCGCGTCGGTCACCCTGCGGTCGTTCATGTCCACGCGGGCGCGCGTCTTGTTGTAGACCAGATACGCCTGCTCTTTCACCTTCACGAGCAGCGCGCGGTCGGCGGGCATCACCGAGGCCTTATCGCCCAGTTCCAGGTCACCAGCGAGCACAGTGGTGGTGAAATCCTTGGAGCCGTCGACCTTCATCACGTCGCAGACCGTCCATGCCCGGCCCTTGCCGTCCTTGTCGTAGCGCAAAGCGGCTGGCGCGCCGGGGATTCCGATCAGCTGGCCGCGCGGCTTCTTGCCGAGCTCGGACTCCTTGACGATGGTGGCCTTGCCCGACTCGCCAGACGCCAGCCGTGCCGAGGCCAGATTCAACGCGGGATGCACGACGCCGTCGATCTGCACGTAGACGCCGCCGGACTCCTTGCCGATCAGCAGCACGTTGTTGCCGATCTTGTCCTGCGGGCGGAGCAGCGCGAGGATGCCGCAGCCTGCGAGCACCACGATGGCCAGGACCAAACCCGCCGCGTAGGCGCGGGATTGCGAGCGCATCGGATCGTGCAGCATGCGCACGTCCCGGCGCACGAGCGCGTGCTCCATCCGGCGTACCAGGAAGCGGTAACCGCTCACCTGCCAGCGCGTGGTGGGTTTTGAAGGCATGGTTCCTCCCCCGAACAGTGCTCACGTTCGCGGAACACAGTACAGTTCCCTGGGACTCTTGTTCAGCTCGGCCGGTAGGAAACGGTCGATACCGGGTATTTTGGGGGACGCTGATGGCCGAAGCCACAGGGGCGGGACCACGTCCGCTGCTTGGTCGCATCTCGCTGCCGAATCTGTTGATCGCACAGGTGATCGGCATGATCGCCGGAGTGATCTCGTTGGTGGCCGGTCTCGGCGGGTGGCCGGCGCTCGGCGTCGCCGTCGCGGTCGGTCTGCTTCCGCTGATCCCGATCGCCAAACGCACCGTGCTGGACTGGATCGCGACCTGGTGGCGCTACATCACCCAGCGCGACTACGAGATCGGCGACACCGTCGACTTCCGCGGCCCCGACGACCGCTCGCTCGGTCTGTACTGGGACGGCACCCGGGTGGTGACGGTCGTCGAGGTGCTGCCACCCAAGGGCGGACTGACTCGCATCTCCAGCAGCACCGTGCACGCCTCGCACCTGCTGCCGCTTCCCGAACTCGCCGCCTGCCTCAACCAGCACGACATCCTGCTCAGCGGCATCGACATCATCAGCCATGGGCACCGCAGCCGCGCGGGCACACCGGCGGGCAAGATCTACGAGACGCTGCTCGGCCCGCTGCCCGCCACCGCGCACCGCGCCGTGTGGCTGGCGATCAGCTTCGACGCCATCGCCTGCCCGGACGCCGCGGCGCGGCGCGGCGGCGGCAGCGAGGGCGCCTCGCGCGCGGTAACCATTGCGACGCAACGCATCATGCGCGCGCTCGAGGACGCCGACTGCAGCGCCCGCATCCTGACCGCGCCCGAGATCCGCAAGGCCGTCCTGCAAATCACCGCAGGGTTCGATCCGCGCACCCTGACCCATCGCTGGCGCTACGCCGAGATCGGCAACGCCGTCAATATCGGCAGCGCGGTCGACCCGAAGCAGCTCGGCTCGGACCTGCTCGCGCAGCTGTGGGTCGCGCCCTCGCGCGGCACCACCGTCACCGTGCGGCTGCGCCCCGGCAGCTCCGCCGAATCGGTGAGCATCGGCGCGGCATGGCGCCTGACCGCGCGCGAACTGCCCGAGCGCGGCAAGCTCACGGGCATGGTGTCGATGAACGGACGCCACCGCGACAGCCTGCTCGCGCACCTGCCGCTCGCCGTGCCCGGTCTCGACGACACCGTGCCGATGACCGAGTACCCGATCGATGTGATCGGCGCGCTGCACCTGCCGTCGTCCGGCTGCGGTCAGCTCATCGGTTCGGACGAGAACAATCAGGGTGTGGCCGTTCGCATCATCGGCACCGGCATCTCGACGGTCTACCTGGCGGGCGAGCTCTACTTGGCGCAGCAGTTGGTGTTCCGCGCACTGGCCGTCGGCGAGCGCATCCTGATCCGCACCGACCGCGCGCACGCCTGGGAGAACCTGGTGCAGACCATCGGCAACCCGGAGCGCCTGACCATCGCCGTCGAAACCCACCAGTCCGACGCGGGTTTCACCGCGACCGTGGTGGACGGGGTGCTCGCGCCCGCGCCGCACGCCGGTGTCACGACGATCTACGTGACCGGTGACCCGATGGGCTGGCCCGCGACCAGGCCGGACCTGTCCATCCACCAGCCCGGCGCGATCGGCAACCACGTGGTACTTCGCACCGGAACCGCGCAGGTGGATCTGACCCTGGTGTCGATCCCGCGCGAGGCCACCTACATCGGACATCCGCGCGGACGACGGCCCGTCGCCGCCCAGTGACGACCGGGCGTCAGCCGGGGTAGGGATCGGCCGCCCGCGCGGCCCGCAAATGCCGCGCCCACCAGTGCAATTGGCGGAGCAGGCGTTCGCTCGCGTCGATGGCCGCTCCGTCGGTCGGCGTGCCCGTGGCGTCGAACTGCCGCTTGGCTTGGTGGATGCTGACGGTCTCGCGGATCGAGACCATGTGGATCTCGGCGACAACCTGCCGGAGCTGTTCCACTGCGCGCAGGCCGCCGGAGAGTCCGCCGTAGGAGACGAAACCGATAGGCTTGCCGCGCCACTCGCGCTTGGCGGTGTCGAACGCGGTCTTGAGCGACGCCGGGTAGCCGTGGTTGTACTCGGAGGTGATCGCGACGAACGCGTCCGCGGCCGCCAGCCGGTCCCGATAGGCCTGGGCCTCCGGGGTCTCGGTGAGATCCGTCGGCAGCGGTGTATCGATGAGATCGATGACGCCCGTGTCGAATTCGGGTCTGGCCCGGACGACGCGCAGGAACCAGTCGGCGACCACCGGAGCGAACCGCTCCGGGCGCACACTTGCCACGATGACCTCGAGCCGTACCGGGGTGTCCACCGGGCGAGCGTAATGGACGCGGGCCGTCGGCAGCTCGCGCATGGCCGCAGCGGTGGTACGCCGTGGTCCGGGTGCGCCGCTCCGATGCCACGTACATTGAATGGGCCAGCACCGAAAGCTGTTTGTGGGCACGATGTTTCGAGCGGCGAGGCGAAGGAGACGGTATGTACGTGGTGACCGGGGCGACCGGGAACATCGGCGCGGAACTCGTGCGCGCGCTCGCCGAAGACGGGCAGCGGGTGCGCGCAGTGGTGCGCGATCCGGCGCGCGCGTCGCTGCCGGACGGCGTCGAGGCGGTCACCGGCGATCTGAACCGGCCCGAGACCCTGGCCGAGGCGCTGGACGGCGCGCAGGGCATGTACCTGATGCCAGGCTACGAGCACCTCGACGAGTTGCTCGTGCTGGCGGGCAAGGCCGGGCTGGCGCGCGTGGTGCTGCTCTCGGGTGGGTCGGCGGCGCTGGCGGATCTCGGCAACGCTGTCTCCAGGTACATGGCGCTCTCCGAACAGACCGTGCGCGAATCCGGTCTGGCGTGGACCTTCCTGCGGCCGCGCTCGTTCATGTCCAACGCGCTGCGCTGGCTGCCGCAGCTGGCCGCGGGTGACATGGTGCGCGCCCAGTTCTCGGGGGTGCGGGTCGCGGCCGTCGACCCCGCCGATATCGCCGCGGTGGCGGCGCGCGCGCTGACCGGCGGCGATCTCGACGGCCGGATTCTCGATCTCACCGGTCCTGCGGCACTGCTGCCCGCAGAGCAGGTCGAAATACTCGCCGAGGTCCTCGACCGGCCGCTCGTGTGTCGCGAACTCACCGACGACGAGACCCGCGCCGAACTCGCGGCGACCATGCCCCGCGCCTACGCCGAGGCTTTCACGAGCTTCTTCATCGACGGCACCCTCGACGAATCGGAGGTCCACCCGACCGTGCGCGAGGTGACCGGTCGCGAACCGCGCACCTTCCGTCAATGGGCGCAAGCGCATGCCGACGCGTTCCGGACCGAGTCCGCCTGACCTGTTCCCCACGCCGGGCAAGCATCAGCCCGCGACCGTCGACCGCCGTAGCGACCTCGGCCGCACTCCCTAGCGAGTGGGCCAGCACGCCTCGCACGCAACAACCTGCGGGCTGAGATCTCGGCCCCCGACCCTCCGAAGTCGGGCCGGATTAGAGCGCGGCGAGCGTCGGAGCGACCTCGCTGGTGCGTCGCCGGGCAGCAGATTCAGCCCGCGGTCGCGACCTCCGCTGCACCCCTGGCGAATTCGGCCAGCCCGTCGGTCGGAACGATGCGTGCGGTGAAATCCAGTGCGCGCCGGGCACATTCGGGGTCGGCGACGAAATGGCGCACGTCGCCGATCCGGTACTGGCCGGTCACGATCGGCGACGGCCCCCCGCGCGCCTTGGCCATGATGGAGGCCACCTCCCACAGCGTGATCGGATGACCGGAGGCGATATTGAGCGGAACGAAGCCGGGCAGCTGACGCTCCACCGCGGCGCGGGTCGCGGCGGCGGCGTCGCGGACGTGTACGAAATCCCGCACTTGGCCGCCGTCCTCGAACACCCGTGGCGCTTGGCCCGCGAGCAGTTCCTCGCGGAACCGAGGGGCCATACCCGATCGGGCGCCGTCGCCGTAGATGTTGTGATAGCGCAGCGCGGTCACCGACGCCCCGGTGCTCAGCGCCCAGGCCAGCGCGTACTGCTCCTGTGCCGCCTTGCTCGCGGCGTAGAAGCCGCGCGGCCGCAGCGGCGCCTCCTCACCGACCGGCTCCCAGGTCAGCACCTCGCCGGTGCGCGGCGCGCGGTGGTCGAACATGCCGCGGTCGAGATCGGCGCGCGAGCGATGGCCGGGGAAGAACGGTCCGCCGCGCACGCTGCGATAGCGACCCTCGCCGTACACGGTGATGGACGAGGCGAGCACCAGGCGACGAACTCCGGCCTGACTCATGGCCGCGAGCAGGACGGCGGTGCCATGGTCGTTGTGCGCGGCGAACGCGGCGATGCCGGATTCCGATTCCGTGCTCGGCGCGGTGACGGCCGCGAGGTGACAGACGACCTCGACGCCGCTCAACAGCGGCGCGAGCGCGTCGGCGTCGCGGACGTCCACCTCGGCGACGCCCTCGGGCGGCTCGGCGTCGGGCCCGTGCACGTCGGCGAGCATCAGGTCGAGCGCGATCACCTCGTGCCCGGCGGCCGTGAGCGCGCCGCGCACGTGCGATCCGAGGAATCCGGCGGCCCCGGTGAGCAGTACCTTCATCGCAGCCACACCCCGCCGCCCACGGCCGACACCGGACCGATGGCGGCACGAACGTCGCACCGTCGCATACGGTTTACGGTAGTTCGAAAGGCAACGCCACGCCGGTATGGACACGGCACCGATCGCAGGTGTCGGTTCCGTCGACCGCCGCCACCGAGGCGCGGATGAGGTCTTTGAAGGGGGCGAGGTTGCGCTTGAACTCGGCGAAGACGTCGATGGCGTGCACGCCGTCGCCCTCCTCCAGGCCCGCGTCCAGGTCGGTCACCAAAGCGACTGCCGCGTAGCACATCTCCAGCTCGCGGGCGAGCACGGCCTCCGGATGACCGGTCATGTTCACCAGATCCCAGCCCTGCCCGGCGAACCAGCGGCTCTCGGCGCGGGTGGAGAAACGCGGTCCCTGCACCACGACCATGGTGCCGCCCGCCTTCAGCGGCAGCGCCTCGACCTCGGACTTCACCACGGCGCCGCGCAGTTCCTCGCAGTACGGGTCGGCGAACGAGACGTGCACGCCACCGCCGTCGAAGAAGGTCTGCGCGCGACCGGAGGTCCGGTCCACCAGCTGGTCCGGCACCGCGACGGTGCCGGGACCCCAGTCGGCGCGCAGGCTGCCCACCGCGCACGGCGCCAGGATCCGCCGCACGCCCAGCGAGCGCAGCGCCCACATGTTGGCCTGGTAGGGCAGCGTGTGCGGCGCGTATTCGTGCTGCTTGCCGTGCCGGGGCACGAACGCCACCGGCCGTCCCTCGACCTCGCCCACCGCGATCGGCGCGCTCGGCTTGCCGTACGGGGTGTCGATCTCGACCTGGGTGGCGTCGTTGTCGAAGAAGTCGTAGAAACCGCTGCCGCCGATGACGGCGAGGGCGGGCCGGGGAAGCGAACTCATGGGCCCGATTCTTCCGTCCGTCCACGCTTCCCGCGCAACCGGTACCGCCTGCGTGACGGAGGCCACTCGGCCGCATGGGCAATGATAGGACGATTCATCGGTCCAGCTGGAGGTGTTCGTGTCGCGCTGGGGCGTGTGGTTGACCGTGGCGAGCGGCCTGGCGTTCGCCAGCTCCGGACCGCTCGCGAAATCCGTGCTCGCCGCGGACTGGTCGCCCGGCGCGGTGCTCGCCGTGCGGCTGACCGGCGCGGCGGCGATCATGCTCGTGATCGCCGCCGCGCCGAACCCGACGGACTGCGCGGCAGCGTGCGCCATCTGCGCACCGTCGGCGCGTACGGCGTGATCGCGCTGGCGGGCGTGCAGGCGACGTTCTTCCTGTCGCTGGAGTACCTACAGGTCGGGGTCTCACTGATGATCCAGTTCCTGGCGCCGATCGTGGTCATCGGCTGGGACTGGGCGGTGCGCGGACGACGGCCGTCGGACGCCACCCTGCTCGGCGCGGCCGTCGCGCTCGTCGGCGCCGCGCTGGTGATCGACGTCTTCGGCGCGGGCGGGCTGAGCCTGCCCGGCTTGGGCTGGGCGGCGCTGTCCATGCTGTGCAACGCGGCGTTCTTCCTGCTCTCCGCACGCACGTCGGACAACCTGCGTCCGGTCGTCCTACTCGGCACCGGATTGACCGTGGCCGCGCTGACCAGCTGGGCGCTCGGCGCGCTGACCGTGCTGCCGATCCACTTCGGCGGCGCCACCGCGAGCATGGCCGAGCGCCACCTGCCCGCCTGGCTGGCCCTCGCCCTGCTCATCCTGATCAGCACCGTGGTGGCCTACCTCTGCGGCGTGGCGGGCGCGGCGCGCATCGGCGCGACGCTGATGTCGCTGATCCTGCTGAGCGAGGTGCTGTTCGCCGTCGCGCTGTCCTGGCTGCTGATCGACGAGGCGGTCGCGCCGATCCAGGCGCTCGGCGCGCTGCTCGTAATAGGCGGAATCGCGCTGGCCAGGTACGGTGCCGATCAGCGAGCGGCGCGGCGCGAGGAACCCGCGCCCAGCCGCGCGCGGACCTGACAACACGCCGGTACGGATGTACCCTAGGGGGGTATTGCATCCGACCTTCCGGCAGGCAGCAAGGAGACAGCGGTGACCACCCCGGACGCGAGCACCACCAAGGACCAGCCGGGCCACGACCACTCGGCACACGGCTACATCACCG
This sequence comes from Nocardia sp. CNS-044, assembly GCF_059570515.1. Taxonomy (NCBI): domain Bacteria; kingdom Bacillati; phylum Actinomycetota; class Actinomycetes; order Mycobacteriales; family Nocardiaceae; genus Nocardia; species Nocardia sp. CNS-044. Next base: position 1,459,214 of record NZ_JCANSX010000005.1, on the reverse strand, counting down.
CCAAGGACGACTACCTCAAGCGCCTGCGCCGCATCGAGGGTCAGGCGCGCGGGTTGCAGCGGATGGTCGAAGAGGAGAAGTACTGCATCGACATCCTCACCCAGGTCTCCGCGATGACGAAGGCGCTGCAGGCGGTGGCGATGGGGCTGTTGGAAGACCACATCAGCCACTGCGTGGTGGACGCCGCGGTGGCGGGCGGCCCCGAAGCCGACGCCAAGATCAAAGAAGCCACCGACGCGATCGCGCGGCTGGTGCGCTCCTGATCGAGCTTCACCCGTGGCGCCGCCGATAGGCCGCGGCCGCGCCAGGGTGCAGCGGAATAGGGCCGGTGCCGATCAATGAACGCGCGTCCAGGAACTGAGTGCCCGCGGCCTCGGCCGGGACCAGCGCGTCCGGATGTCCGGCCAGCAGATCGACGATCGCGGCGGCGGCCTCGTCCGGCAACGTGGGCGCGGCGAGCAACAGGTTCGCCACACCGATCGTGGTGATCGCGGAGCCACCCGGATAGGCGTCGCGCGGGATCTCGACGCGGTCGTAGATGTGCCCGTAGCGCTGACGCAGCGGGACTGCCAGATCACCGAGATCCACCAAACGCATCCGCAGTGGAACCTCCAGCGCCGCGGTCGGGACGCCGCCCGCCCACAGCAGCGCGTCGACGGCGCCGGAACGCAGGGCCGCCGCGGCGTCGCGCAGCGGGCGATGCTCCACGATGACGTCGGTCGCCGGATCCAGCCCGGCCGCGAGCAGTATCCGCTCTCCCGTCAGCGCCGCGCCGGAACCCTCGGCGCCGAGATTCACGCGCTTGCCGCGCAATTCGACGACCCGGCGGACGGTGCTGTCGACCCGCACGGCCAACTGCAAGTAGTTCTCGTAGACCCGGCCGAGCGCGAGCACGCCGCCCGGCGCGTCCCTGCTCGAATCCGCCAGCGCCAGACCGGCTTGCGCGTCTCCCCTGGCCAGCATGGTGAGGTTGTCCTGGGAGCCCGAGGTGGCGACCGGCTCGATCCGCACCGTCCCGATCTGCGCGGCCGCGGCGGCCAGCAGACGCGCGAACGCATGATAGAAGCCGCCCACCTCACCGGAGGCCAACCGGACCACCGGATCGTCGCCGCTCCCGCAGCCCGCGACACCCGCGACGCCGAGCGCCGCGAGCGCCAGGAACTTGCGCCGGTCGAGCCGCCCCGTCACGACGCCACCACCGCGGGCAGACGAACCGCGACCGCGAGTCCGTGCGGCGACACCTCGGAGACCGACAGCGCACCGCCACGCGCCTGGGCGAGCGCCGCCGCGATCGGCAGACCGAGGCCGGAACCCCCTGGCTGCGCAGCGGAACCACGGAAGAAGCGCGTGGTGAGCTTGTGGATCTCGTCGGCGGGCACGCCGCGGCCGTCGTCGCGGACCGTCACCGTGATCCAGTCCGGCTCGATTCCCACGGACACGACAGTGCTCGCGCCGCTACCCGCGTACCGATTCGAATTGCTCAGCGGCACATCGAGAATCTGTGCCAGCACATCCGCCGAGACGGCGGCCTCGGCAGGCGACCCCGGCTGCTCGGCGCGCAGCGACTGCCCCGCCGCGTCGAACGCGGAATGCCAGGCGTCGATCCGATCGGCCACGACTTGCCCGGCGTCGCAACGGTGTTCCTCGGCGCCCGCCGCGGTGGCGAAGCCGTCCGGCGTCTCCGCGACGGCCAGCGTGAGGAGTCCGTCGAGCAGCGTGGTGAGCCGGTCCACCTCCGCGCTCGCGCCGCGGAAGGTGTCGGCCGCGCTCTCCGGTACGGCGTACTCGAGCGAGTCCAGCCGAATGGTGAGCGCGGCCAACGGATTGCGCATCGCGTGCGCGGTGTCGGCCACCAGTTGCCGTTGCGCCTCCGTGGAGTCGGCGACCGCGAGCGCCATGGCGTCGAAAGACTCCGCGACGGCGCGCATTTCGGGCGGTCCGCCGTAGTGCCTGGCGATGGATGGCGGCGGCGCGTCGTCGGAAGTCTGCGGCGCGGGTCGCGCCTTCGGCAGCGTCGCGGTCAATTCGGCGACGGCGCGGGACAGGGCCGCGAGCGGCCGCAGCACCCAGCGGCTCAGCGTCAGCGCGAGCATCGTGAACAGCACCATGGCCGCGGCGCCGCCCAAACCGATGACCAGCCAGGCGCGGGTGATGTCGCGGCGCGCCTGCGCGGTGGACGCCTCGATGACGACGGCCCCGTTGACCTGCACGCCGGTCCCGACCGGCCGCGCGACGAGCATCATCGGATCGCTCCACGGCATCAGCCGGTCGATCGGATGCGGTCGCTGATTGCGCCGCGCGTCGGCGACCGCCGCGACCACGGCCGGATCGATGATGTCCACGCCCGCGTTGACCGCGGTCGCACCGCGCGCGTCGACCACGAGCACGTTCTCGTCGTACAACTCGTGGTATCGCGCGACCTCCTCGGCGAGCGCGGCGTCGTTTCCTTCCACCCCGACGGCGTCGGCGAGGGTGGCGAACCGATCCGCGTCACCGGAACGGCCGAGCACCAACTCCTGGGTCCGGCTGGTGGCATAGGTCAACGACAGCGGCACCGCGAACGCCAGGACCGCGATCGCCGCGAACACCGTCAGCGCGGCAAGCAGTCTGCGCCGCATGGCCTTCCGTCCTCCACGCTCACTGTCCCCACCGGTATCCGTAGCCGCGGATCGTGGTGATCAGCCCCGGCCGGTTCAGCTTGGCGCGCAGACCGGTCATGTGCACGTCCAGCGAACGCGACACCGCGACGAACGCGTCGCCCCAGATCCGGTCCATCAGCTGCTGGCGGCTCACCGCCGCGCCCGGTCGTTCCACCAGCGCCTCGACCAGCTCGAATTCCTTCTGCGTCAACGCGACCGGCGCACCGCCGACCTCGACGACCCGGGCCGCGAGATCGACTCGCACGTCACCGGTGACCACCTCGGTGCGCTCGGACTGCGCCACCGCGGCGGCCCGGCGCAGCACCGTCTCCAGCCGCGCCAGCAGCTCCGCGATCCGCGGCGGCTTCACCAGGTAGTCGTCGGCGCCGCCGCGCAATCCGCGCACGATGGAGCGTTCGTCGCTGCGGGCGGTCAGTATCAGCACGGGCACCGTGCTCACCTCGCGCAGTTGCCGCAGCACCTGCAGACCGTCGCCGTCGGGCAGTCCGAGATCGAGGATGACAGCGTCGTAGCGGCGGTGATCGAGCAGTAACTCGCTACCGCGCCGCTTGCGGTCGGCGGAGTAACCGCGGGCATTGAGCGCCTCGACGAGCGCGTCGCCCACGCCGTCGTCATCTTCGACCACCGCAAGCCGCACGCGCCGATCCTGCCACATGGGCAGGATCGGCGCGGAGACGAGTCGCTCAGCCACGCACGGTGGCCATCGGACGGTCGTCATCGGTATCGGCGCTCGCCGCGGCGACGCGTGCCTTCTCGTCGGCGTCGATCGTGGACTCGGCCGAGGTCTCCCGCATGAACCAGTAGGTGACCAGCGAGATCGCGATACAGCCCGCCACGTAGTAGAAGTACACCGACTCCGCACCCGCCTTCTTCAGCGCGAGGGCGATCATCTCCGCGGTGCCGCCGAAGATCGCGACGGTCAGCGCGTAGGGCAGGCCGACGCCGAGCGCGCGGATCTTGGTCGGGAACAGCTCGGCCTTCACGATGGCGTTGATCGAGGTGTAGCCGGTGATGATGATCAGAGCCAACATCATCAGGCCCCAGGCCGCGACCGGGTTCGAGGTGTCGGCGAGCACGGTCATGATCGGAACGGTGCACAGCGTGCCGCAAATGCCGAAGAACAGCAGCAGCTTCCGTCGGCCGATCCTGTCGGACAACCCGCCCGCCAGCGGCTGCAGCACCACGAACACCAGCAGCGCGACGAAGTTGATCCAGGCCACCGTGCCCTTGGAGATGCCGGAGGTGTTGATCATGAACTTCTGCATGTAGGTGGTGTAGGTGTAGAACGCCACCGTGCCGCCGAGGGTCAGGCCGACAACGAGCAGGCACTCCCGCGGGTACTGCAGCAGCACCTTCAGCGAACCGCGCGAGGACCCGCTCGCCTCCTTCGAACCCGAGGCCTCCGCCTCGAACGACGCGGACTCGTCCATCCCGCGCCGCAGCACCATCACGACGAGCGCACCGCACGCGCCGATCGCGAACGGGATTCGCCAACCCCAGGAATGCATCTGGGCGGAGGTGAGCACCTGCAGCAGCACGATCTGCACGCCGAGAGCGGTGAGCTGACCGGCGACCAGGGTCACGTACTGGAAGCTCGAGTAGAACCCGCGCCGACCGGCCGACGCGACCTCGGACAGGTAGGTCGCGCTGGTGGCGTACTCACCGCCGACCGAGAGGCCCTGCAGCAGTCGCGCGAGCAGCAGCAGCACCGGCGCGGCGATGCCGATGGTCTGGTAGCCCGGCGTGACCGCGATGAGCAGCGAACCGGCCGCCATCACCGTCACCGACAGGGTCAGCGCGGCGCGCCTGCCGAACCGGTCCGCGTAGCGGCCGAGCGCCCAGCCGCCGAGCGGGCGCATCAGGAACCCGACCGCGAAAACCGCCGCCGTGGACAGCAGCTGTGCGGTCGAATCCCCTTCGGGGAAGAACGTTTTCGCGAAGTACACACTGAACGCCGCGTAGACGTACCAGTCGTACCACTCGACCAGGTTGCCGATCGATCCGCGCAGCACGTTCGCGACAACGCGGCGCTCGCTCGTGGGCTGTGTCGTAGTCACCCGAATCTCCTCCTTCAACGCGTCTTCGCGTCAGCTGGAAGAGAGTGTGTCGGCAGTCACAAGGCGTTCGGAAGCGTGCGGCGGGTTTTCTAACTGTCTCTTAGGACGGTCGCCCGCCGCACGCTCGCGCAGGTCAGGCGCGCAGCAAGGGGGCGAGCGCGCGCAGCGACGCGAGGTAGTCGTCGCCGAGCGCTTGGAGAGCGACGTGGTCGGCGCCCGCGTCGACATGGGCGACGAGCTGCTCGGCCACCCGCTCCGCGGAGCCGTGCACCGCCAGCTGATCGACCAGCCGATCGCTGCCCGGGGTGGCGACATCGGCGTCATCGAAGCCGAGCCTGCGCAGGTTCGCGACGTAGTTGCCCAGCCCGAGGTACATCGGCACGATCGTGCGACCGACTTCGCGCGCCCGCTCCGGGTCTTCCTCGACGACGAGTTTCTGCTCGACGGCCAACAGGGTGCCCTCGCCGAGAATCGCCCGGGCGCGGCGCGAATGCTCGGGAGTAACCAGATACGGGAGGGCGCCCGCGGTCCTGTCGCGTGCGAGTTCCAGCACGCGCGGACCCAAGGCGGCGAGTGCCAGCCGCTGCTTCGGCACTCCGGCCGCGTCCAGCTCGTCGAGGTACGCGACCAACGCCTCGTAAGGCTTGAGATACGGGTCGTTGAACTCCGGGTGCCCGGCGCCGACACCGAGCAGGAAGCGGCCGGGGAAGCTCTCCTCGATGCGGTGGAACGACTCCGCGACCGTCTTCGCCGGAGCCGACCAGATGTTCACGATGCTGGTGGCCACCGTGAGCGACTCCGTCGCGGCGAGCAGCGATTCCACCACGGGCAGGTCCGCGGGCGGCGAACCGCCGAGCCACACCGTGCCGTAGCCGAGCTGCTCCAGCTCGCTCGCCTCGTCCGGAGTCACCCCCTGGTAGCCGCGCCACACACCGAAACGTCCGAGACCATCAATTGTCATGTGGGGAAGGAACAGTTGTTGTCCCCGTTCCTATTCCGCACGGCCGTCGACACTCGAAGACACAGCGGTCAGCTGCTTCGAGAGCGCCCGGCTGCCTCGGACGCCGGCTTCTACCCCGGCCGTCCAGCTGTTCCGGCGCGACGGTTCGGTCGTGCGACACGGCATCGAAAACCACCGCCGAAAGTATTAGCACTCCCGCCCCGGGAGTGCTAACTTTGATGGTGCACAGCTTCCGGCGCCCGCCGCCGTGGTGGCGCCGACGTCAATGAGATGGAGGTGATTGCTGTGCTGCGGTTCGATCCATTCCATGACATCGACACAGTTGCTCGCCAGTTGCTCGGCGAGAACGTCGGGTCGACGCGCGCACCGCGCTTCATGCCGATGGATCTGTTCAGAGCGGGCGACCACTACGTCCTCAACGCCGATCTGCCCGGTGTGGATCCCGGCTCGGTCGACGTGAGCGTGGACAACGGCACCCTCACCCTGCGCGCGCAGCGCAGCGTGCCGAGCGAGGAAGGCGTCCAGTGGATTGCCTCCGAGCGCTTCGCGGGCACCTACATGCGCCAGCTCTCCCTCGGCGACAACGTCGATGCCGACAAGATCAGCGCGACCTACAACAACGGCGTCCTCTCGGTGACCATCCCGATCGCAGAACGGGCCAAGCCGCGCCGCATCGAGATCTCCGGCCACTCGCAGCCGAAGACCATCGAGGCGGGCGGCAGCTGAGCCATTCCGGTACCGCGGTTCGCTGAAGCCTGCCGCGGTACCGGTCCCCTATCCCTCTCCGCCGCAGCAGCCTCGGTTCGGCACGGTGCGCATTTCCCTGGTCTCGGCATTGCGCGCGGCCAAGTCCGCGTCGGCCGGGTAGTCGACAGCGACCAGGCTCAGGCCGTGGGCGGGCGCGACGGTCACCGCGCTGGAACGCTCGGTCTCGTTCAGTAGTCCGGCGATCCACTCCGGCGTACGCCTGCCCTCGCCGACGGCGAGCACCGCGCCGACCAGGCTGCGCACCATCGACCAGCAGAACGCGTCCGCGCTGACGTACGCGGTGAGCAGGTCCCCCTCGCGCTCCCAGTCGAAGCGCTGCAATTCGCGGACCGTGGTCGCGCCCTCCCTGCGGCGGCAGAACGCGGCGAAATCGTGCAGCCCCAACAGGTTTCCGGATGCCGCGCGCATGGCGGCCAGATCCACACCGGGGCGGCACGGCACGATGCTACGGGCGGTCAGCGGCTCGGCGCCGTAGGGCGCGGTGGTGAGCCGGTACACGTAGTGGCGGCGGATCGCCGAGAAGCGCGCGTCGAATTGCGGCGGCGCGAGCCGGGCGGCCTTGATGCGCACGTCTTTCGGGAGGAAGCGCGCCATCCTGTGCACGAGCTTGTCGCCGTCGAACTCGGCGGTGGTGTCGAAGTGCGCGACCTGTCCTTCGGCGTGCACGCCCGCGTCCGTGCGACCCGCGACGGTCAGCTGGATCGGCTCACGGAACACCTTGCTCAGCGACTCCTCCAGCACACCCTGCACGGTGCGCAGGCCCGGCTGGCGGGCCCAGCCGATGAAATCGGTTCCGTCGTAGGAGATGTCGAGGCGCACCCGTACGGCGGCCGGGGCCTCGGCGGCCGCTGCGGGCTCCGGCTGCGAGCTCACCGTTCCCATCGAATCCTCCACTGTCACAACGACTCCTCATCGACGCGAATGAGCCCGCCACCCACAAGGGCGGCGGGCTCATTCGAGAAATCCCGACCCAGGTCAAGCGTCCGGCACATCCCCGCATGCGCGGGGAACAACCCGACGTCAGGCGTCAGGCGTCCTTCTTGTCCTCGGCGGACTCGTCGGCGGGCTCATCCCCGGCAGTCTGGGGAGCCGATTCCTCTGCGGTCTCGGCGACAGCCTCGTCCGTCTTCTCCTCGGCGGCCGCCGGAGCGGCCTCTTCCGCCTTCTGCGAAGCGGCCACGCGACGGGCGCGATCGGCCTCGTTGGTCACGGTCTTCTCCCGGACCAGCTCGATGATCGCCATCGGCGCGTTGTCACCCTTACGCGGCAGCGTCTTGGTGATGCGGGTGTAGCCACCCTCGCGTCCATCGAACGACGGCCCGATCTCCGCGAAGAGCGAGTGCACGACGTCCTTGTTGCGGATCACCTTCAGCACCTCGCGACGGTCGGCGAGGGTGCCGCCCTTCGCCTTGGTGATGAGCTTCTCCGCGTAGGGGCGCACGGCCTTGGCCTTGGCCTCGGTGGTGGTGATCCGGCCGTGCTCGAAGAGCGCCGTGGCCAGATTGGCGAAGATCGCCTTCTGGTGCGACGCCGACCCGCCGAAGCGGGCACCCTTCTTGGGCTTAGGCATTGTTGATTCTCCTTGTATGCGGCCGGGCCGGGGCGCCTACCCCAGCGGCCTAGAGCTGTTCGGTCTCGGCGTAGTCCTGCTCGCCGCCATCGGTGTCACTGAACGTGCCGCTGTCGCTCCACGTGCCGGTGCTCGCGTCGTAACCCACCACGGAGGACGGGTCGAACGACGCCGGGCTGTCCTTCAGCGAGAGGCCGAGCGCGTGCAGCTTGACCTTCACCTCGTCGATGGACTTCTGGCCGAAGTTGCGGATGTCCAGCAGATCCGACTCGGTGCGGGCGACCAGCTCGCCCACCGTGTGCACACCCTCGCGCTTGAGGCAGTTGTAGGACCGGACGGTGAGGTCCAGGTCCTCGATCGGCAGACCGAACGAGGCGATGTGATCCGCCTCGGCCGGCGAGGGGCCGATCTCGATGCCTTCGGCTTCGACGTTCAGCTCGCGAGCCAGGCCGAACAGCTCGACCAGGGTCTTGCCCGCCGAGGCGAGCGCGTCCCGCGCGCTGATGGAGTTCTTGGTCTCCACGTCCAGGATGAGCCGGTCGAAGTCGGTGCGCTGCTCGACACGGGTGGCCTCGACTTTGTAGGTCACCTTGAGCACCGGGGAGTAGATCGAATCCACCGGGATCCGGCCGATTTCCGCACCGGACGCCTTGTTCTGCACAGCGGGGACGTAACCGCGACCGCGCTCGACGACGAGCTCGATCTCGAGCTTGCCCTTGTCGTTCAGGGTGGCGATGTGCATGTCCGGGTTGTGCACGACGACGCCGGCGGGCGGCACGATGTCACCGGCGGTGACGGTGCCGGGACCCTGCTTGCGCACGTACATCGTCACCGGCTCGTCCTCCTCCGAGGACACGACCAGACCCTTGAGGTTCAGGATGATGTCGGTGACATCTTCCTTCACGCCGGGGACGGTGGTGAACTCGTGCAGAACGCCGTCGATGCGGATGCTCGTGACCGCGGCCCCCGGGATCGAGGACAGCAGGGTACGCCGCAGCGAGTTGCCGAGGGTGTAGCCGAAGCCCGGCTCGAGGGGTTCGATGGTGAACTTCGAGCGGTTCTCGGCCACGACCTCTTCGGTCAGGGTCGGACGCTGGGAAATCAGCATGAGGATCATCCTCCTTTTAGGGCGCCCGCTATTTGACGCCTCGTTTTAAGGGGTTGTGCGGCAGGGGCGAAACCCCCGCCGCACCAGCGGCATTCGCTGATTACTTCGAGTAGTACTCGACGATCAGCTGTTCCTGCAGCGGCACATCGATCTGGGCGCGCTCCGGCTCCTGGTGGACCAGGATCCGCAGACGGCCCGGGATCACCTGCAACCAGCCCGGAACCGGGCGATCGCCGAGGGTCTCCCGCGCGACCTGGAAAGGCAGGGTCGGCAGCGACTTTTCCTTGACGTCGATGATGTCGTACTGGCTCACCTTGTAGCTGGGCACGTCGACCTTGACGCCGTTGACCAGGAAGTGGCCGTGGCTGACGAGCTGACGGGCCTGGCGACGGGTGCGCGCCAGACCGGCGCGGTACACGACGTTGTCGAGGCGGGTCTCGAGCAGACGAAGCAGGTTATCACCGGTCTTGCCCTTGAGGCGGTTGGCCTCTTCGTAGTACCGGCGGAACTGCTTCTCCATGACGCCGTAGGAGAAGCGAGCCTTCTGCTTCTCCTGCAGCTGGAGCAGGTACTCGCTCTCCTTGATACGCGCACGGCCGTGCTGGCCGGGCGGGTACGGGCGACGCTCGAACGCCTGATCGCCGCCGACGAGGTCGACGCGCAGACGACGCGACTTGCGGGTGATGGGTCCGGTGTAACGGGCCATTTCGCTCTACCTTCCTTTCCCGCTAGACGCGACGCCGCTTGGGCGGACGGCAGCCGTTGTGCGGCTGCGGGGTGACATCGGAGATCGTGCCCACCTCGAGGCCCGCGGCCTGCAGCGAACGGATCGCGGTCTCACGGCCCGAACCCGGGCCCTTGACGAACACGTCGACCTTCTTGACGCCGTTCTCCTGCGCCTTGCGGGCAGCGTTCTCGGCGGCGAGCTGCGCGGCGAACGGGGTCGACTTACGCGAACCCTTGAAGCCGACGTGACCCGACGACGCCCAGGAGATGACGTTGCCGTTCGGGTCGGTGATGGACACGATCGTGTTGTTGAACGTGCTCTTGATGTGCGCGTGGCCGTGCGGGACGTTCTTCTTTTCCCTGCGACGCGACTTCTGGGTCTTCTTGGGGCCGGAGGCCCTGCTCTTAGGAGGCATCCGTATCCCTTACTTCTTCTTGCCTGCGACGGTGCGCTTCGGGCCCTTGCGGGTGCGCGCGTTGGTCTTGGTCCGCTGGCCACGCACGGGCAGGCCACGACGGTGGCGCAGGCCCTGGTAGCAGCCGATCTCGATCTTGCGGCGGATGTCGGCCTGCACCTCACGGCGCAGGTCACCCTCGACCTTGAACTCCGAAGCCTCGATGTAGTCGCGGAGCTTCGTCAGGTCGTCGTCGCTGAGGTCCTTCGAACGCAGGTCCGGGCTGACGCCGGTGGCCTCGAGGATCTCCTGGGAGCGGGTACGGCCGATGCCGAAAATGTAGGTCAGCGCGATCTCCATGCGCTTTTCGCGCGGGAGGTCGACGCCCATGAGACGTGCCATGTGGCAGTTTCCTTAATCGTTGCGGAGGTCTGCTCCCTGTCCGTTCCCCCGTCTTGTTTGGGGCACCGGCCTCCGTACCGGTGGTTGGCTCGCACGCCCCGTTCCCTCTCTCGAGAGCCCGAATTTCCACAGCGTGCGGCTGGAGCTGGGAGTTCTTCTCTGTGCCAATCCGAACTGCGTTCGGTGCTTGGCGGTGAAACGATCAGCCCTGGCGCTGCTTGTGGCGCAGGTTGTCGCAGATCACCATGACCCGGCCGTGGCGGCGGATCACCTTGCACTTCTCGCAGATCTTCTTGACGCTCGGCTGAACCTTCACGTCCGTCCAATCTCGTTGCGGTCCACACGGGTGTGAACACAGTTTTTCCCCAGCCTGGCGACTGGGGAAGTCTTCGTTGTGCCGTCCTCGCGGACGGTGGTCAAATGAAACGACTCAGGCGAGTGCGTTCCCGCAAGCTCGCCCGCTCGATTCACTTGTATCGATAAACGATGCGACCGCGGGACAGGTCGTAGGGCGAAAGCTCGACGACCACCCGGTCCTCGGGAAGGATGCGAATGTAGTGCTGCCGCATCTTTCCGCTGATGTGCGCGAGAACCTTGTGCCCGTTCTCGAGCTCGATCCGGAACATCGCATTGGGCAGCGGCTCGACAACTCGACCCTCGACCTCGATGGCCCCGTCTTTCTTCGCCATGTCCTCCGCGATCCCGGTTCGCTGGTCGGCATTGCCGATCGAACCTGGTGTGATTGCCTGGTGTCTGCTTGTATGTACCGGTCGGCGTAACCGGACCGGCGGCATGCAAACAGGCGGCGCATAGGTGCACCGCCGCTCCAGCTTACCGGGAGGCATCCGATCCGGCAAAAACACCTCGCCGTGCAGTCCCCGGCGTGGCCGCTCCCTGCCCCGCGTCGAGCGACGCCGGTCACGTAAACTGACCGAGTCCAGGAAACGGTCGAGCAGACTTAGGGGGATGCCGTGAGCCAGCGTACCGGGCGTGCCGCAGGCGCCGCGCCCCTCGGCCACGGCGGGGCCGAGCGCGAGCGCAGCGGGCGAGCCATCTCGGGCACGACGAAGCCGAGCGACAGTGAGGCGATGCGGTGAGTCGCAACAACGACGGCCTGCCGATGCTGCCGCCGTGGCTGTCCGACAGCGAGGTCAACGGCGGCTACGAGGCACCGGTACAGAATCTTCCGCACGACGACATCATCGACGACGCACCCGACCGCAAACGCAAGGGCCGCAAATCGCAGGCGCCGGAAGGCCGGCACGACGCGAGTCAGGGCTCCGGCCGCAAGGACAAGAAGCGCAGGTGGCTGGGCCGCGACAAGGACGAGCCGGTAGAGGAACAGCCCGCCGAGCCGCGGCCGCGAGGGGATTCGTGGGGTCGGCCGCAGTCGGGTGATTCGTGGTCGTCCGGTACGGACGCCGAGGGCCGCCCCGGGCATTCGCCGCAGCAGACCACGCACGGCCAAGGCGACCGCAACGGTTCATGGCAGCCCATGGAAGGTCCCGGTCGGACCAGCGGGCCGGGCAGCGCGCCGCAGCAGCCGATGGAAGGACGCGGGCCGGTGCCGCCGCAAGGCGGCGGTGGCTATATACCCCAGCAGCCGATCGGTGATTCCGGCCGCCAATCACCGGGCGGGCCTGGTCGAGCGCAGCCGGATCAGTTCGGCGGGCCGGGGCTGATTCCCGCACAGCAGTTCGGCGGCCAGGGACAGCCGGGCCAAGAGCCGGTCGGCGACGCCGGGCGATGGAGTAGTGGACCGGAGCAGGCGCATCCGGGGCACTTCGGTGGGCCCGGTCAGGCGTCCCCGCAGCAATTCGGCGGCCCCGGTCGCGATTCGCGACAGCACGGTGGCCCAGAGCAGGCGTATCAGCCGTCGACCGGCGGCCCCGGTCAAGCGCCACCGCAACACGGCGGCCCCGGCCAGGTGCCGACGCCGCAGCACGGCGGACCCGAACAGATCCACGGCGCGTCCGCGTATGCGCCCGGTTCGACGAGCGGGCCCGGACAGCAACAGCATCCGACGGGCCCCGGGCAACCGCCGATCGACGGATCGGGCGCGCAGCATCCGGACGCCCAGCGCCCAGGCTCTCGCCTGCCCACCCGGCAGCCGAGCCAGCCTTCCGAGGGCTTCCAACCCCTCGGTCAGCGCACGCCCACGCCGACGACCCCGCCGCCCGCACCCGAGCCGCCGCCTTCGAACGAGGCGACCACGCGCTACCAGCGCCAGCTCCCCGACCTGCCGCCACCGCCGAGCGAGGTCCGGCCGTCCCCGGCCGAGGACAGCTCTGCCCGGCGGGCCCAGAACGACTTCGCCGCCCGGACCACCGAGGCCGAAGGCCGCATTCCCGCACCGGATGCCGAGCACCCCGTGTCCGCTCCGGCGGCTGAGGGTCGCACGGCCGCGCAGACGGGTCAGGTCTTTGCCCCGGCGACCGAGGGTCGCACTCCCGCGCAAGCTGGCGAGGGTGACGTCTCCAACGCGGCAGCGCAGGTCGCCGAGGGAAGCACCTCGACCACGTCGGACGCGAGTCGTTCTTCGAGCGAATTCGACAGTGCTCCACCGTGGCTCGCGGGCCCGAGCGCGAGCAGCGCGACCGCCGCGTCGGGTCCGGCCGCAGCCGCGCCATCCGCGGAGCAAGGCCTCCCGCCGCGTACGCAGGAGGGGTCGGCGCCATCGAGCGACGTCCCGCCGTCTTGGCTCGGCGGTGCCGAGCAGCGTCAGCCGAGTACCCGCCCCGAGCTGCCGCCGCCGCCGACCGCCGAACAAGCTGGGGCGCAAGCGTCTTCGCCGACCGCGCAGCAGGCGCCGACGTTCCCGAGCGACATCGCTCGACCGGCCGAGGCCGCCCCGGCCGCGCACTCGGGCGTCCCGGGCGGGACGTCCGCGACCCCCGATCCCGCTACCGGAACCGAGCGTCCGAGCTCTGCGTCTCAGCCGGTCGCCGACGACAGAGCGTTCGACGCGAGTCAGCGCTCTTCCACTCGGCCCGGCGATCGGACCGAGGGCGAGATCCCGCAGGGCCCCGCCGATTCCGCGTACGGACGCGACGCGGTCGGACGAGGCCAGGGCGGCGAGTTCACGCGCGACCCGGCCGTAAGCTCGGGCACGGCCGAGGACGCCGAGTCCGCGGGCGGCAGGCACCGATTGCCCGCCGAACCGAACGCGGGTGAGCGACAGTGGGGCGCACCGGGTCCGGCGCAGGGCGGACATCGGGCTCCGGTCAGCGATCAGCCCGCCCCCGGCCAGGTACGCCGCGATCCCGGCGTGTTCGCGCAGCAGGGCGGCCAGGCGCCGGGCGGCGAAATGCCTTGGTCCCAGTCGGGATACGGCCCGCAGGCGCCGAATCCGCAGGACGGTCCCCCGCCCTCCGGCTATGCCGACCAGCGGCAAGGCGGTTTCGCACCCACCCCGGGTCCCGACGCCAGTGCCTACCACATTCCCGGCGACCGGCGGCCCGGCGAACCGGGGTATCCGGCGTCGTCCGGGCCGGGGACGGTCGAGCCCGCGAACAACGCGCCTGGCTTCATCCCCGCGGCAGCCGAACAGCACCCGTCCTCCCCTCCGGCGTGGAACCAGGCGGCGCAACCTCCCGCGCCCCCGCAGGGTCCCGCTGCCGAGAGCTGGGGTCAGCAGCCGCACCGACCGGCCGCCGAGAGCTGGGGCCACCAGCCGCACGGCGGTCCGCACCAGCACGGCCAGCCCTCGCTGGACGACGTGCCGTTGCGCCGCGCCAAGAAGGCGCCGGGCAGCGGGTGGCGTAAAGCCGTGCACCACATGTCCGGTGGCGCGATCAATCCCGGCATGTCGGCCGAGGAGTTGCGGCTGCAGGAACTGGTGGCGCGGATCAGGCAGCCCGTCCGCGGCGATTACCGCATCGCGGTGCTCTCGCTGAAGGGCGGCGTCGGCAAGACGACGACCACCATGGGCCTCGGGTCCATCTTCGCCTCCATCCGCGGCGACCGGGTGATCGCGGTCGACGCCAACCCGGACTTCGGCACTCTCTCCCAGCGAGTTCCTTTGCAAACCCGGTCCACGGTGCGCGATCTGCTGCTCGATCCGTCGATCGAGCGCTACTCGGACGTGCGCAGGCACACCTCGCAGGCCACCAGCCGACTGGAAGTGCTTGCCAGCGAACGCGATCCGGCGGCGTCGGAGGCGTTCAACGACGAGGAATATCGAGCGGTCGCCCGAATCCTGCAGCGCTACTACAACATCATCCTCACCGACTGCGGCACCGGACTGATGCACTCGGCGATGGCGGGCGTGCTCGACCTGGCGCACTCGCTGGTGCTCATCTCGTCAGCGGCGATCGACGGCGCGCGCAGCGCCGCGGCGACGCTGGACTGGTTGTCCCTGCACGGTCACGATCACCTGGTGCGCAACGCCGTCGTGGTGATCAACCTGCCGCGTGAGGGTTCGCCGAACGTGGGCGTGCAGCAGCTGCGCGAGTACTTCCTGTCGCGGTGCCGCGCGGTGCACATCATCCCGTACGACTCGCACCTCTCGGAGGGCGCCGAGATCGACCTGCACCGGCTCAGCAAGCAGGCCAAGCGCGCCTACGTGGAACTGGCCGCGACGGTCGCCGACGAGTTCGGCGTCGACCACCGCCGTTTCCACGCCTGAGCGCCGGGTTCGATCGAGAACGCCTTCGACGAAGAACACAGCGCGACAGCCGTTGCGCACCAAGAAGGTTCGCCGGTCGGGTGCCGAGGAGGGGGTACGACACCCGACCGAACGAACCACCTCACCACTCGGGCAGCCGCCTCCGACCCGCGAGCACGTCGCGGATCAGGTCGTCGTAGGCGTCCGCCAATTCGGCGAGATGGTGCCAGGCGCAGTGCAATAGCTCGTCGTGCGCGTCGAGAGTCATCAGCGCGTGGTGCGCACGCACCGAGGACTCCGCGAGCCGATCGATCACCGCGCCTACGGTCTCCGTGTGCAAGGTGGCGCCGAGCCGATGCTGGGGGACGCTGCGCGTCACCCAGTCATCGATGGCCAGCACCAATTCGCCTCGGCGCCGTTCGTTTTCGAGAATGTGCGTCGGATCGGTGCTGACCGAGCCGCCGCGGCCGACCAGCCGCCGCTCGTGCAGCACCGCCAAATCACGGGCGAACCAGAGCAAGGGGCCACCTACGACCCGATGCCCTCGACACGCCCGAACAAGTAGATCCGAAGTGGGCAGTAGCCCGGTAGTCACGGACTGCACTGCCGTATCGACACACCGGGGTGTGTCGGGAAGAGCCATCACAACCGTTGATGAATCCGAACCTGCCACGTTGCCTCGCCGTTCATCGCCGCACAACACCGGATCAGGACGTTCATTACAATAAACCTCTGAAGGCACCTGTCAAGCGTTACCCGCCCGTAGGAGGTAACGAAGAGTACACTTCGTTACCTGCACGACCACCGAGGAGCAAGATGGCGGACGGTCCGACGTATCACCGGATCGCAGACCTCCTCCGCGAGGAGATCCGCTCAGGCAAATGGAATCCGGGCGATCGACTTCCGAGTCACACCGAGCTGGCCGAGCAGATGCAGGTCTCGATCACCACGGCCCGCAACGCCGTACAGGTTCTTGTCGCCGAAAATCTCGTCTATACAGCTACTTCCCGCGGAACGATCGTCCGAAACCAGGAAGTGCTCGAGTCGGTGATGACCGACCATATCCGTCCCGACCGCCCCAAGACGCCGCACGACATCTTCGAAGAGATCGCCCGCCGCGCGGATCGGGTGCCCACCAAGGAGTTCAGCGCGCGGATGGAGCCCGCGACGGCGCAGGTCGCGCAGTGGCTCGGCGTGCCGGAGGACTCTTGGGTGCTCGCCCGCACCGTCGTGCAGTACCTGGACAACGAACCGTGGTCCTGGGAGGTCAGCTTCTATCCCCGAGACCTGGCCGAAGCCACCGGAATCGACTCGCCGCACGACATCCCCGAGGGCACCACCCGCAGGATGGCCGACCGCGGCCACCCCGAGACCGCCCACCGCGACACGCTCGTGGCGCGGCCGGCCAGTGCGGAGGAGGCGATCGTGCTCGGCGTCGCGACCGGAACGATCCTGCTGGATCATCTGCGCATCGGTGCGGATCGCACCCGGGTCACCCGGGCGACGAGGCAACGCTCCATCGCCACGCGCAACCGCTTGGCCTACGAACTCGGCGACGCCGAGGGAACCGCCGTCATCCGGCAAACTTTGGGCGATTCGTATAGGCCAGGTATCTCTTTGCTATGACTACCGTTTTCCGCCAGGCCGACATCGGTGATCTCGGCATGATCTGCCGCCTGCGCGTCCAGCGCACCGCCTGGCTCACTGCCCGCGGTTCCGACCAGTGGACGATCGCCGGTCGCGGACTGCCCATCGAGATTTTCGCCCGCGGGGTCGGCCGCTCGCTGGACGCGGGCGAGACCTGGATCGCCGAGGTCGATGGCGAACCGGCAGCAACCATTACCGTCAACGATCGCGCCGACCCCGGCCTGTGGTCGCAGTGGGAGCTCGCCGACGCGGTCGTCGTGCACTTCATGATCGTCGACCTGCGTTTCGCCGGGCAACGTCTCGGCCATCGCATGCTCGCGCACGCCGGGCAGCTGGCCAGGGAACGCGACCGCGACTGGGTTCGCCTCGATGCCTGGACGACCAACGCCGACCTGCACGACTACTACCGCAGAGCGGGCTTCCACATGGCGCGCATCGCGGGACCGATCGCCCGCGGCCCCTCCCGTGCGCTGTTCGAACGCCGCACCGACAGCTGGGATTTCGAGCAGAAGCTCGCCATCCCCGCCGCGGGCCTGCCGTCGGCGACACCCCTACTGGACCCGCCGACGGACACCATCCTCGCTCCCCCGGCGCTGCCGAACTGAGCAGGCAGCGCCGGAGCGAAGGCGGAGGTACGCCTTACAGCGGCGGCAGGTACGCCACCTGGATCATCTCGTTGCCGCCGCGAGTAACCAGCGTGCCACGGCCGGGCGGCAGCTTGGTGGCGCGGATGTCGCCGATGATCTTGCCCTCGTCCTTGGGCG
Source organism: Nocardia sp. CNS-044 (assembly GCF_059570515.1). Lineage (NCBI taxonomy): Bacteria > Bacillati > Actinomycetota > Actinomycetes > Mycobacteriales > Nocardiaceae > Nocardia > Nocardia sp. CNS-044. The sequence goes on along the minus strand of NZ_JCANSX010000005.1, from coordinate 1,441,550 downwards.
CGCTCATCAGCAGCGCGTCCACACCCATTTCCTTGAGCGAGCCGAGCACCTTGTCGAACATGGCCCGGCTGGCGCCGCCGGCGCGGCGGCTCAGCACCACATGCAGACCGATATCGCGCGCCTGCGGCAGGAACTCGATCAGCGGCTCCAGCGGGTTGCGCCCACCGGAGACCACCATCTCGTAATCGTCGACGACGACATAGATCTCGGGCCCGGTCCACCAGCTGCGTTCACGCAGCTGCTGTGGCGTGATGTCGTTGCCCGGGATCCGCTTCTGGAGATAGTTCGCGACTTCCTTGATCATCCCGAAGGACGTCTGCGCGGAGGTCGAGTATCCGGCCAGCTGCGCCCCTTCCAGCACTCCGAGCATGGTGCGCCGGTAGTCGATCAGGATGACGCGGGCTTCCTCGGAGGTGGAGTTCTCGGTGATGCCCGCGACGATATTGCGCAGCAGCGTGGTCTTACCGCACTCCACATCGCAGAAGCTGTAGAAGTGCGGCTGCACCGCGAAATCCATGACGATCGGTTGCAGGTCGGTCTCGCCGATGCCGATGACAGCCAGCGTCTTGCTCTGCTGGATGCCCCGCCGCGCCGCCTCCGCGAGCACGGCCTCGCGCGAGAGCTCCATCGGCAGCATCCGGACCTCGGGCGCGTTCCGGCCTGCGTAGAGCTCGCTGAGCTGCTGCTTGGCGATGCCGATTCCCTCGGACAGAGTGTGCGGATCGGAGTCGGAGTCCAAGCGCGGCAACGCGATCAGCAGATGCAGCTTTTGCGCGGTGAGACCACGGCCCGGACGCCCGGTGGGCACCAGCACCGCGGTTCGCCGGTCCATCTCGGAGTCGGACGGGTCGCCGAGGCGGAGCTCGATGCGGGTACCGATGAGGTCCTTGATCTGCGAGCGGATCTCCGGCCACCGGGTGGTGGAGACGATCAGGTGGACACCATAGGAAAGACCCTGTGCGGCGATGGCATTGAGCTGCGGTTCCAGCATGTCGTAATCGGCGCGGATGGTTGGCCAGCCGTCGATGACGAGAAAGACGTCACCGTGCGGATCCTGAGCGAGCGGGTCGGCTTGCCGCTCGGCAGGCGACTTCTCCGCCAGCAGCGCTTTCCGCCTGCGGAATTCGACGATGGAGTCGATGCCCAGCTCACGGAACAGCTCCTCGCGGTGGCGCAGGATGCCCGTCACTTCCGCGATGGTGCGGCGGATCCGATCGACTTCCATGCGACCCGCGACGGAACCGACATGCGGTATCCCCACCAAACCGGAGAGTGTGCCGCCACCGAAGTCGAGACAGTAGAACTGCACCTGCTCGGGTGTGTGGGTGGCGGCCGCGGCCATGATGATGGTGCGCAGCGTGGTCGACTTACCCGACTGCGGACCACCGACGACCGCGACATTGCCCTGCGCCGCGGACAGATCCACGATCAGCACGTCACGGCGCTGCTCGTAGGGCTTGTCGATGACACCCAGTGGCAACCACAGCTGACCGTGCCGGTTGACCGGCGAGCGCCAGTCCGGGTCGGGCAGCAACATGTCGACCGACGGCGACTCGTCCAGTGGCGGCAGCCACACCTCGTGCGCCGGGCGGCCGTGGCCGCGGAGGCGATCGACGACGGTGGTCAGCAGCGTCGCGGGAACGGCCTCGGCGACCGGCACCGAGTCCTGCTCCTCGTCGCCATCCACGAGTTGCCCTGGCGGCGGCGGCAATTCGGGCAGGCCCAGCCGTCCGGGGGGCGGCGGCAGCTCGGGCCTTCCCCCCGGCACGGCCTCCCGTTCGGACTCGACTTTCTCCGGCAGCGCCACCGGCGCCGCGGTGAACACCGCGGGCGACTGACCGCCGACGGTCTTGCCGTCCACCTTCCGGGTGACGCGCGGCGAAACATACGGCCCGGACACGTAACTGGCGTTGAAGCGCAGCGGATCGTCGGCGTCGCTCTTGAGGTAGCCGGAGCCAGGCACGCTGGGCAGGTGGTAGGCGTCGGTGATGCCGAGCACCGCCCGGGACTCATTGGCGGAGAACGTACGCAGACCGATCCGGTAGGACAGATGCGAGTCCAGACCGCGCAGCTTGTTCTCCTCCAAGCGCTGCGAAGCCAGTAGCAGATGCACTCGCAGCGAGCGGCCCAGGCGGCCGATCATCACGAACAGGTCCGCGAAATCCGGTTTCTGCGAGAGCAGTTCGGAGAACTCGTCGACCACGACGAACAGCGCGGGCAGCGGATCCAGGTTGGCGCCCGCGGCGCGAGCCTTCTCGTATTCGGTGACGTTGGCGAAGTTGCCTGCCGCGCGCAGCAGCTCCTGGCGCCGGGTCATCTCGCCGGAGAGGGCGTCCTTCATGCGGTCGACGAGGGCGAGTTCCTCCTCGAGGTTGGTGATGACCGCGGAGACGTGCGGCAGCGAGTCGAGGCCGAGGAAGGTCGCGCCACCCTTGAAGTCGACAAGGACCAGGTTCAGCAGATCGGGCGAGTGCGTGGTCACCATGGACAACACCAGCGTGCGCAGGAACTCGGACTTACCCGAACCCGTTGCGCCGATACACAATCCGTGCGGCCCCATGCCGTTCTCGGCGGACTCCTTGATGTCGATCTCGACCGGCGTACCGTCGGGCGTGACGCCGATCGGCACCCGCAGCCGTTCCCGGTCGCTGCGCGGGCGCCACACCACCGCGGGATCGATCTGGGCGGCGTCGGGAATCTTCAGCAGCGCCATCAGGCCGGGATCGGCCCGGATCTCGTCACCCAGGCTCACCATCTGGGCGGCGGTCGCGATGCGATAACGCGCCAGATCCCGGGCCAGCGCGTTCGCCTCGGCGCGGGTCACCTGATCGGCGGTGGCGAATTTCTCCACGCCCGCAGCGGATTTCGCGGCCACCATGCCGTCGTCGGTGACGACGAGTTGCAGGCCGCGGCGCACCGCGAGACCGCTCTGCGGTGCGGTCAGGTCGAGCACGGTCACCGAGTCGAGGCCCGCGTCGCTGACGACGCGTTCGGAACCGCTGACGTAGCCGTCGTCGATGATCACCAGCAGATGGATCCGGCCCGCTGTCGGCTGCGCGTTACGCATGAAGCGACCGCGCTCGACCAGCTCGGCGGACATGGATGTCTCCAACTCGGCCAGCGAGCGGTACATCATCCGGACCGAGCCCATGCCGTCCCGCTCCACCGGATGTTGCAGATGCGGGAGCCATTTCGCCCAGGACCAAGCCGGGCCGTCGGGATCGGCACAGATGATGGCGAGCGCAGTGTGGTCGGGGCCGTGGAAGGTGGTGAACTCCATCAGCATCGAGCGCACCAGCGTGAGCACGGCTTCACGGTCGCCTTCGACATTGATTGCGGGGAACGCGCGCAGCGAGATGGCGGTGGGCAGGCCGTGCACCACCGAGTGGGTGCGCACGAACCGGCGCAAGGCGACGGTGGACACCGGTTCCAGGTCTTCCAGCGGACCGGTCTCGGGCCGGGCCAGCTTGGTGGCCAGGCGGTGGCTGCCCACGCCGACCCGCACGTGCCCGAAATCCGGGTCGTTGGGCCTGCGTTCCCACATCCGGCGGCTGCCGACCACCGATTGCAGGTCGCTCGGTTCGGGATGACTCCACCGCAGCGCCGCCAGCTGCTGGTTACCGGTCTTGCGCACATCCTTGCGGACCTGATCGAGGTAGCGGAAGTAGTCCTTGCGTTCCTCGTTGAGCTCGGCGGCCTTCTTCGGCCCGCCGCCGCCGCGCATGCCCGCCATCATGCCGAACATCGACATCAGCATCATGATCGGGAACATCATCATGAACGGGTTGGCCAGCAGGTTGCGGCCCATCATGACCATCATCGCGATCATGCCGACCACGGCGACCACCATGACCACCGGCATCAGCTTCATCAGCAGATTGCCGACGACGGGACGATCCAGTTCCGGCGGCGCGGACAACGCGACCTCACCGCCCGGCGGACGCGGCGGCGCGATCCGCGGGCGGCGCACGAAACCTTCGGTTGCCATGTCCTACAACCCCTCTCGGGTTCGTTGCTCCGCACCCGGATCCACACTCACCTGCTTACCCCGCCGGAACGGGATCGAGGCGGCGTAGCCGAGCCCGAGCAGGGCGAGCAGCGTGATCGAGCCGATCGTGGCGACCAGGCGCGGGGCCGGGTCGACGTACGGCGGCGGAGACGGCCCGGCGATCTTGCGCGGTATATCGGAGCCCACGGTGACCGGCTTCTGCGGCAGTTGCGCGGTGAGTGCGGCCAGCGGATCGATCAGGCCGTGCCCGACCTTGTCGTTGCGTCCGTTGTCCGGCGCCTGCGCGGTCAGCTTGATCCGATCGATCACCTCGGCGGCGCTCATTTCCGGGAAGCGCGACCGGACCAGCGCGGCGAGTCCGGAGACGAAGGCGCTGGAGAAGCTGGTGCCGTCGATCGTGGAGTAGCCCTCAATGGTCTGGGTGGCGTTGACCAGCCCGGCGCCACCGGGCTTGCTGTCCAGGGAGACGATTTCGCGCCCCGGCGCGGCGACGCCGACCCACGGACCGTGCAGCGAGAACGGCGAGACCGTGCCCTCGGGATCCACCGAGGCGACCGACAGCACATAGGGCGTGAACCAGGCCGGAGTGACCACGGTGCCCACCGCCGACCAGCCCGAGCGGTCGTTCTGCTTCTCACAGGCAGTGCCCTGCATGATGTTTCCAGCTGCGGCGACTACGACCACATTGCGGTCGTAGGCGTATTTCACGGCGGCGCCCAAGGCGCCGTCGGCGGCACTGGCGTTCGCGGCCATGCACGCCACCTCGGAGATGTTGATCACCGTGGCGCCCATGTCGACCGCGCGGACGATACCGGCGGCCAGGGTGTTGACCGTGCCGTAGCCTTCGCGCGTGATGACGCCCGGCTCCTCCCGGCGATTGCGGTCCTTGGCCTCGTAGGCCGAGCTGAGCTGGCGGATGGCCAGGATCTCGGCTTCCGGTGCGACACCGGCGAATCCGTCCTCCAGGCTGGGCTGAGCGGCGATGATCCCGGCCACGAAGGTGCCGTGCCCGTCGCAGTCGACGGTGCCGTCGGTGGTGGAGACGAAGTCGCCGCCGGCCTGGAGCGCGGGCAGGCGCCAGTGCCGGTTCACGCCGGTATCGATGACGGCGACCTTCTGACCCGCGCCGCGACTGAACTGCCACGCCTCGGCCAAACCGAGGATCCGCTGCGCCAGTGGCGGATCGCGGGGCGCCTCGCCCTGGAGGATGGGTTCGGCGCAAACCTTGGCCTGTTCGGTCTCGTCCGGCGGTCTGGCGCTGGCGGCAAGGCCGAGCACGGCGCCGAGTGCGCCGTCGTCGATCTTCGGCGGCGCGATCGCCACTGCGGGCGTAGGTGTTCCGGTGGCGAGCGCGAGCACCGCCGCCACCGTCACCGCCCGCAGCAGCCGCCGTAGAAGCGGTGCCATGTCAGATGTTCCGGGCGGCCGAGTAGATCTCCATGATCCACAGCACCAGCGGAATGATGGTGCAGATCAAGAGGTATTCGAAAATCTCACCGGTGCGGCGCATGGGTGGCGACATCTCGGTGTGCGGCCCGATCACACCGAAGGCCACCGCGGCCGCGGCCACGACGAGCAGCATGCCGCCGATCGGCAGCAGCCAGTCCTCCTCGCCGAGCGCGGCGCCGACGCCCAGCGCGATCAACGCGATAGCGCCACCGGCGATCAATGTGCACGCCTGAACCAGGTCGGCGAAGGCGCGCCCGCGCAAGCACAGGATGATCGAGACCACCACGCCGAGGGTGATGCCCTGCCAGCGGGCCGCGCCGAGCGGATCCGCGGCCAGCACCACGCCGATCGCGGCGGCGACGGTGCAGCCGATGATCATGCCGGACTGGTATTCGTTGGCCGCGCGGGCTCGATGCTCGAGGCCGGCGGCCGAGGGTAGGGCGGTGGCGCCGATGGCGCCGATGTCCTTGACGGTGGGACGGGGTTCGTGGTCGGCGGGGTCGATGGCGGCGCCCGCGGTCGGCACCGGCGGCACCGGCAGCCGTGCGGCGGCCACGGCAAGACGCGGTACCAGCGTGATCACGACGAGCGCACCGACCAGCACGCCCGCGGCGATCTTGGACAGCGCGGGATCCCAGATCATCCGCACCATCGCGGCCACGCCGCCGAACAGGGCGAGGGTGATGACCGTGGTGAACATGGTCGCCCCGACCCGGGTCAGGCTGTAGAGGACGGCGGCGGCGGTCAGCGTCGCGACACAGGCGAACATCGCGTGCGGACTGCCGAAGGCGTTGGGCACGAACAGCGCGGTGCCCGCGAAGATCAGCAGCAGCGCGTACAGCGACAGCATGATCACCGGCAAGGTCGCTTCGGCCTGATACCGGCGGGCGACCAGCACGGCCGCGCCACCGGCGATCAGTCCGGCGCCGAGGCCGATGAAACCCACTGCGGCACCGGCGCCGTCGAGCTTGGCCACCGCGAGCAGGTAGCTCCCGGCCAGCACCGCGAGCAGGCCCATGGACAGACCGAGCCAGCGCGCCGACAGCGGCGACCAGTGCCGGAACGAGGTCGCGGTCAGCTTGGCGACGGCGTCGATCACGTCGTCGAACAGCGCCGGCGGCTCCTTGGCGGTCACCGAGCGCAAAACGAGCAACTCACCATCGAAAACCTCGGCCTCGGTGAGCGATTGGTTCGCCGGGATGGGGTCGCGGCCGATCCGGGCCAGCGTCCAATGCTGCGTTTGCAGCGGTGCCCCGTCCTCGTGCTCGGTGAGATCGGGATTGCGCGATTCGATCAGCTCCACCACATCGGTGATAAACGCCGCGATCGGAACTGTGGCAGGCAAACCCAAGTCCAACTGCGTATTGCCGCCGATCACCGAGACGCGGCACAACTCCGGACCTACGGCAGCCACAGCGCTGCTAGACGGATCGGTCACAGCTCGGATGACTCCCTACCTAGAACACACGTCAACGCCATGCAACCTACTCAACTTAACGGAGAAGTCCCTACCTCGCAGTGCCCTTCCGACCCCGCCGACTCCGTCGGCTTTCCATCCCCCGGCGCTCTCTCCACCCCCGCAGACTCCGTCGGCTTTCCACCCTCCGGTGGCTATGCTTAGCGAGGAACAGCATCTCCGTTCGTTTTTAGGGGCAAACCCATATGACCGGCAACCGCCAGGCACAACGCGCGTTCGACGCTGGTGTCTTGTCCTTGGGCATTGTGATCGACGGACAGGAATCTGCCCGCGATCTGGAATACGCTCAGCTGGCCTTCCAGCGCGCCACCGAATGGGATCCCGGTATGTGCGACGCTTGGCTCGGACGCGCGGCCGCCGGCGAGCACACCCGTGAGGTGATCTTCAACCTCTTCAAGACCAGCACCTCGACGCTCTTCCGGGAGCAGCGCAGGCTCGGCTTGCAACCGCGGGTGCTGGCGGGCCGCTTCACCGTCGGTCAGTACATCGACTACCCGCTGGCCAGCTATACCGAGATCTGGCTCGCGCAGGCCGCGCAACTGATCACCGAGGGCGACTACGACGAAGCCGAGAAGGTCCTCGACGAACTGGCCAAACACCGAGCCGCACAGGTCTCCTCGTCGGACCGCGAGATCGACGACCGGATCTGCGCCTACGTCCGTGGCGTGCTGCACTTCACCACGCAGCGCTGGCCCGATGTGATGACCGTGCTGGCCGGTTCGGCGGACTGGGAGGATCCCTACCTGGCCGCGGGCGCCCACGTCATGGTCGGCACCGCCTGTGCCCAGCTGGGTTTGTTCGGCGAGGCGATCCGCCGTATGGAAGCCGCTGAGCAGGGCCCGATTCCGGCCGCGGCGACCACCGCCCGCTTCTGCCGCGGACTCGCCCTGCGCGAGACCGGCGAGGAGGAGAAGGCGCAGGCGCTGTTCGAGAAGGTGTTCTCCGAGGCACCGAGTTTCGAGGCCAACACCATGGCCATGCGCGACCGCAAGTACCGGATCACGGTGACCACCAAGGAGGTCATCGACGCGCGCACCAACAAGTGGGATCCGGCCTCGGCGCCGACGCTGGAACAGATGGGCCAGGAGGAGCGCGACGACAAGGCCAAGCTGATCCTGGAGAAGGCGCGCGCCGAACTCGACGAGCAGATCGGTCTCGCCGGCGTGAAAATGCAGGTTGCGAAGTTGCAGGCAACCGCTCAGCTAGCGCGGATCCGCGCCGAAAAAGGAATGGCGAGCGGATCCCGTGGCCAGCATTTGGCATTCACCGGACCGCCGGGTACCGGTAAGACCACCGTTGCCCGCGTGGTGGCAAAAATTTACTGTGGCTTAGGAATTCTCAAGACCGACAAGTTGATCGAAGCCAAACGTTCCGATTTCGTCGGGCAGCATTTGGGCAGTACCGCGATCAAGACGAACAAGTTGATCGATAGCGCGATGGACGGTGTGCTCTTCATCGACGAGGCCTACACACTGATTCAAACCGGCCTGTCCGGCGGTGACGCGTTCGGTCGCGAAGCCGTCGACACGCTGCTCGCGCGAATGGAGAACGACCGCGATCGACTGGTGGTGATCATCGCCGGATACGACGGCGAGATCGACCGATTCCTGGCCTCCAACGACGGTCTGGCGTCCCGCTTCGCCAAGCGGGTGAAGTTCGATTCCTACTCGCCGGAGGAGCTCGGCGACATCGGGCGTTTCATTGCGCGGAAACGGGATTCGGAACTGGCCGACGAGGCACAGGCGCTGCTGGTCGCCGCCTGCGGTGAGCTCTACCGCAAGGAGGCCACGGATCAGAGCGGTGAGCTCCGGCGCGGCATCGACATGGCCGGTAACGGCCGGTTCATCCGCAATGTGATCGAGGCGGCCGAGGAGGAGCGCGAGTTCCGGCTGGCCAACGACATCAATCTGGATCTCAGCGCCGTGGACGAATCGGTGCTGATGCGGATCGAAGCGGACGATATGCGGAACGCGCTGGACAACGTCCTTTCCACGCTGCGCTGATATCCGGAAGCAGCAGTACGGCCGCGAGTCCGCGGAGCCGTACTGCTGTGCGGGGCAGGTCAGTTGGTGGTCGGCAGGATGTCGTAGCTGACGAGCGCTTCCTCACGCGAGAGCGTCGGCCCGGGTACCAGCTGGCCGATGATCGGCCACGGTGCGGGCCGCGGCTTGTCGGCAAGGCCGAGCAGGGTGGCCGTCTCCTGATCCGGGATGCCGTAGCGAATCCCGTTGTCGGAGATGTAGAACAGGCTGCCCATGCGGACACTGTCCGGCGACATGCCGGTCGTCTGGAGGTACTCCCCCGAGTTCGGCGGGATGTAGGCATGGTCGATGCGGTCGCCGGTGCCGTCCCCGGTGGCCAGGTCCACGACCTTGGCCGACTTCGGCAGCGGCAGTTCACGTCCGGCGAGCAGCGTGATCGTGGCAGCCGGATCGGAGGCCTTCTTGGTCCACTGCATACAGCTGACCTTGTTCTCCTCGGGAGTGAGGATGGTCGGGACCGCCCCGGGGAACTTGTCCACCGGCAGCGGGCTCACCAAGGGCACTCCCACCACCCGGTCCGGCGGCACCGAGATGATCTCGTTCATCTCCTGGGAGTTCGCGTTGCGGATGACCTCGGCGGAGAACGGCGTCAGCCGCTGCACGCCATCGGCGAGCACCACGTACAGCTCCTCGGAGTCGACCCGCTGCACTCGGATCACGCCGCCGATCGGCACGCCCTGCAAGCGACCGGGGCCGGGTTCGCCGAGCCGATCGATCTTCGGCGGGACGATCGCGGGGACCTGAGTGGCGGAATTGAGCATGCCCGCGCTGACCGGACGCGGGTTGTACGCCTGCATGCCCAGCGAGCGCGAGATCACCGAATCGTTCGGATCCACCTCGGCGCGTTTGCCGTCGAACATCAGAAAGGTCTTGCCGCCGCGGGTCACCAGCAGCGCCTCGTTGTCGCGCAGCGGGCGGGCGGTGTTCGGCTCGCTCGAGTCGAGCGCGCCTGCGATGACCGTGGACTTGGCGCCTGCGGAGCGGGCGGCGCTGCCTGCCGCGGACAGTTCCACCGCATCGCACAGGCTCCAGATGGAGTCCGGCGAGGCAGCCCCGGGCAGGGTGGCCGGAACGCCGGGAATGCCCACCATCGGTCCGCGCGGCAGCGTCAGCTTGGATTCCTTGACGGAAGTGGGCTTTTCGTCGCTGGCAGCGATCAGGCGGGCGGAAGCCAGGTTCAGCGCCGGATGCAGCGTGCCGTCGATGATCACGTAGAGCGCGCCGGTCTCCTTGCCCATCACGATGGTCGCATCGCCGATCGAGCCCACCGGGCGCAGGAACGCCAGGATCGCCGCACCGGCGACCACCAGGATGCCGAGCACCGCGCCGACGACCAGCGAGCGGAACTGTGAGCGCATCGGATCGTGCAGCATCCGGATATCGCGCCGAATCAGCGCGTGCTCGTACCTTTTCAGCAGAAACCGGTATCCGTTGACTTGCGCCTTGGTAGTCAACTGTGCGGGCACGAAACGCCTCCGAACTGACGCGGGTACAGCGGACCGAGCATTTCACCCGGCACGCTTACAGTACCTACCCGCCCCGTCGGCTACGCAAGCTCCGCCGACTGCCATCCCCCAGTACCTACCCACCCTGCTGCCTGCCTTCCCGGTAGCGAAGCCGAACAATTTCGGTCCATTATGTCCGCATGGGTTCCACCACAGCCGACGGCGAAAATCGCGACACCGCGCAGCAGAGTTCACCTGCCCCGTCGGCCGAGCCTGCCCCCACTCCCCTGCACTCACCGTACTTCTGGTTGTTTCGAATTCTGCCGCTACGCTGGGTGATTCCGGTGGCGCTCGTCGCTGTCGCGGCCTCGTTGGTCGCGGTGATCTTCGATGCCTCGGTGTGGATCGCGGCCGGAGTATGTGCCGGCGTGCTCCTGCTGGGGCTGACACCACGGCCGCGCCGCAAGTCGCTGGCAGGTTGGCTGGACGAGGAAATCACCTTCCGTTGGCGCGTGTTCCGCAATCGTTCGGCAACCGCGGATCAGGCGCCGTTCGACGTACCGCTACCCGAGGGCGGCGCCTACGGAATGCGCTGGGACGGCTCGCGATTACTCATCATGCTGCGCGTGGAGGCGCATCCGCGCACGGTGACGCTGCTGAGCCCGCAGTCGCTGATCTCCGACGACATGATGCCGCTGCCCGAGCTCGCGCACTGCCTCAACCAGTTCGACATCGAGCTGGCCTCCATCGATGTGATCAGCACCGGCGCCCGCACCTCGGGGCCCGGCCGGGTATCGCACCTCTACGAGCAGATCCTGGGTCCGCTGCCCGCGGTGGCGCACCGCACGGTGTGGGTGGTGCTGCGGCTGGACCCGCTGGGCAATGCCCCCGCGGTGGCGCGGCGCGGGGGCGGGGCCACCGGCACGCTGCGCACGGCCATCGTGGCGACCCAGCGGGTGGCGAATCGACTTGCCGCCCAGGGCATCTCCACGGTGGTGCTGTCGGCCGCCGAGATCACCGCGGCGGTCAACCAGCTCACCAGGCACACGCCGCTGGAGGAGTTCACCGAGACCGCGCACAGCGTGGAACGCGACGGCATCCACTACACCACCTACCGGATGGCGCCGGAGGCGCTGGGGCCGCGCGGATTCGCGGCGGTGTGGTCCACGCCGACGCTGGCGACCACCGTCACCATGCGTCTTCAGCGCGCACCGGCACGGTCACCGCGCGACCAGGCCGCCGCGCCCGGCGCCGCGGGTATCGAAGTGACCGCGGTGGTGCGCTTCGATACCCGGGACAAGCCCGCCGTGGTCAAGGCCGAGGGCCTGGTCCCCCTGCCGGGCAAGCAGTTCCGCGCGCTGCTGTACACGCTGCCGATCGCCCGGCGCGGCCGTCGGTTCAGCCCGGAAACCTATCTGGGCAAGCCGGATTCACTGCTCGCACTGCCGATGCCGATCGCAGGCTGCGGTCAGCTGATCGGCGCCGACACCTCCGGACAGGCCGTTGCCCTGCCCTTGGTCGGGCATCAGGTGCGGCGCGTGGAGGTGATCGGATCGCTGCTGGTCGCCCAGCAGATGATCCTGCGCGCCATCGCACTCGGCGCCTCCGTCGTGGTGCACACCAACCGGCACGACGCGTGGCGGCAGATGGCAGCCGACGTGGGTGTGCCCCAGTCCCTGACCGTCGCGGCCTGGTCCGCGGCCGGGCAGCAAGCCAGCGCGCACCGGTTCGCCACTGTTGTCGTCTACGACGGCATTCCGCCGACGGGACACCACTCCGACGCCACCACCGTGCTGCTGCGCAACGCCCCGGCAACCATGGAGGACCACTTCGACCCCGACGTCACACTCGCGGAGGACCCGGAGACCGCCAACCTCGTCACCGTGCGCACGGCAGGTGTGACCACCCGCGTGCACATGGTGGCGACACCGGACGAAATGCAATACCTGCACACGGCTTTGGCCCTCGCCAGATAGCCGAGCACCGGAAAGCCCCGGCCACCCGCGCGAGGGTGACCGGGGCTTTTCGTCCCGAACCCGGATCAGAAGGAGTTGTAGACCTTCTTGTCAGCGGCGAACGCGTTGTTGAACGCGCCGTCGATGGCGTCACGCAGCTTCTGGATCTTGAGGTGGGTGTCGCTGAGGCCCTGGCCGTCCTTGCTGCCGACGCCGAGCAGTTCGTCGGCCTTGGCCTTGAACGACTCCAGCGCCTCGTTCTCCTCCCACGCGACGTTGATCAGCTTGTCGCGGGCGGCGACGAAGGCGTCCTTGTAGCCGTCGAGATCCTTGTAGTACTGGTCCATTTCGCTGATCAGCTGATCGTGGACCGCCTTGGTGTACTTCATGGCGGGTACTCCTTTCCCGGAAAGTGCGTCAGATCAGGTTGGTCAGGGCGTCGACGTTGGTCGGGTCGACGTCCGCGAGGGTGGTGTTGCCCTCTTGGATCGTCTGGTTCAGCGCATCGATCTTGCCGTTGATCTCGGTGGCCTCGGCCTGCCAGGCCTCGGAAGCCCTCTGGCCGGCCACCGCGGCGTCACCTTCCCAGCCCGCGCGGGCCGCGTCGAAGGATTCCTGCACCGCCTGGATGGTCTTACGGATGCCTTCGACAGCCTGGTAGTACTCGTCGACTACCTGGGCTGCCTGATCCGCGGTATAGCTGGTCTGTCCGGACATCGTTCACCTCTTCATGTCGGTGGGTATTTCGTGTTCCGCTGCGCAGGCGCCGCGGTAATTCGGTCGGTTCGTGAGTTCCGATGCGTTGACTAGGGCATCCACCTTCCTCCGGGCAAGGTTTCGATCAGTGCCGAGATCGCCTGTGCGATCCGGTGATCGGTTCCCGGGGCGAAGGTCGACCAGACCCGTAGGTCCGGCGCAGCGCCGGGGCTGGCGGCGATCCGACCACGCGAGGTGTCGTAAACCGCTACCGCTCCGGACGTTCTGGTGGTGACGCCGTCGTCGTATGCGTAGGCGACGATCTCGGCGTGCGCGTGGCAGCTGGACATGGCCAATCCGAACTCGATGGCATCGCGTTCGGCCACGCCGTGGGCATAGAAGATATCGGAGTAATCACTGGATCTGGTTGCCTCGTCCAGTCTTTCGCGCAGTTCGTCGACCGGGGCGCTGATGCTCGGGATATCGGCGGCCGGGGCGCGGCCCAGCGCCTCGAGCACCGGCCGGGCCAGCGCTTGCCCGCCGCCGTCGCACCAGATGGGGCCCACGTCGAAGGTGTCGCCGGTACGCGTTGCCAGCGCGTGCTGAACTCCCTTGCGCGCCACACAGACCTGGCGGGTGCCCGACTCGGTGTAGATCCGGGCCGCGAGTTCACGCTCCGGGTTGGCCAAGACGAACAGCGCGTCGGTCAGGTCGGCGGCGACATCGTCGTAGGTGTCGACCAACCCGGCCGCGCGCAGGTCGGCGATCGCTTGGTCGCGCGCGGCCTGCCAGGCATCGACCGAATCCTGCTGCGGTCCGACCCCCAGCACCAGCGGCAGCGTCTGCACGCCGAGCAGGTCGGACACCGCAAGGAGCCCATCGTTGGTCATCGTCGTCATGCCGCCCCCGGTGCCGTGGCCTTCGGTGCGGGTTCGGCGGCGGCGCCGAGCACCGCTGGGGCAGCGGCGAATCCGCCTTCGACCTCGAACGGCTTGTCCGGCTGCGCGGAGGCGGCGCCGGCCCGCGGAGCACGGTCGTCGTCCTGCATGGCCGCGGCGGGCGCCATCGCGGCCGGGGCGCCCATGCGGCTCGCCGACGACGAATCTCCCGCCACCGGAGCCGTCTCCACGGGCAGCGGGGTCGGCTCGGCGGTCACGGCGGCCACGGCCTGCGTGGTGAACGCCGTCTTCGCCCGCGGCGGCGGTGTGGCCCTGGCGAACGCCGCGGCGAACGAAGCAGCAGGCAAGGCGGTCGCGGGCATGGCCGTGGGCCGAACCTCGGATGCGGCCCGCTCGGCTTCCAGCGCGGCGCTATTGGCGATGACCGGTGGCGCGGTCTGCGTCCACGGCGTCTCCAGCGGCTTGGTCGCCTCCTCGTAGACGCGCATGACCCGGGCCGCGTTGACCTTGGCCAGATCCTGTTCGGCGTCGATATCGGCGGCCGCGCCCACCAGGGGCGCACCCAGGCCGGCGCCGATCGCCTCCACCGACTTCTTCGCCTCTTCCAGGGCGGCGATCTCGGCGACGTGCGGCATGGCCAGCCGCGCCACCTCGTAGGCCACCGCTTGCGAGCCGGTCTTTGTGGCGTTCTGAGCCGCGGAACCGGCCGCCTCCAGCAGCCACTCCCGCAGTTTGGTGATCCGGTCCAGGATCTCCGGACTCGTCTCCGAACGCCACGATTCGCCGATGGCCTTGACGATCTGGTCGTATTCGAGCACGGCGGCACCGAAACTCACGCCCAGGCGAGTCCAGGCCTGGGCCGCTTCGGCCATCGGCACCGCGCCGCGGCCGGTGGTCAGATCCTGGGCGAGTTTCTCCGTGGGCCTGGCTTCCCAGACCACGCCGGTGAAACCAGGGATCGGCGGTTCGACCATAGTCCCCCGCCTCGCGTCAGGCCGACGCCCCGAGACCAGCGGCGTTCTCGGTATCCATCACCACTAGCGACTGCGACTGCGAGCGCAGCGCGGCGGCCAGTTTGCGTAGTTCGAGAACGCCGGCGGTCGCGGCTTCGTCGTAGGAGGCGGCCACACCGCGCAGGGTCTGCGCGGCGCGCTGTGAAACTTCGTCCAGCCCAGCGGCTTCCACGGCCAAGGCGGGCGTGTTGGCCTTCAGATCGGCTTCCAGCCGGTCCGCGAGGGCGTCGAGTGCGGTGGCGGACTTGATTGCCCCGGCGCGATCGAATTCCATGACGTCCTCCTATCAGAGGGTGAGTGCCTGGTCCGGCGGTTCGTTGAGTCCGTCGGCGTTGGCCGCGCCGACCACCGGCAGCGAGACGCCTTCGATATCACCCACCACCTCGTTGCCGTGCGAGGCGGACACCAGTTCGTTGCGCAAGCTCGCGGCGTCCTCCGCACCGCGGCCCATGCCCGCGGCCGCCATCGGCGACATCGGCATCATGCCGCCCGGCGAGCTGGTCGCCGTGGTGCTGCTGCCGCGGGCGGCCGAGCTGGCGCCCGCCTGCATCGCCGAGGCCGGGCTGCCGACGCCGTTCGCGCCTGCCGCGCCCAGGTTGCCGACCGCGCGGCCGTCGACCCAGGGGCCGAGCTGGCGCGCCGCGGCGGCTACTGCACCGCCGCCACCACCGAAACCGCCGAGACCACCGAGACCACCGCCCGCACCGGACATGGCGCCCTTGTCCAACTCCGCCTGCTCGGCCTTGTCCTTTTCCAGCGCCGGGTTGGTGGCGGGGTTCAATGTCTTGTGCAGCGAGACAGCCGAATCCATGCCGGACTTCACCGCGGTGGTCAGCGTGGGGATCATCTGCATCAGCATGCTCAGCATCTGCATCTGGTCCATGCCCTTGGGGGCATTGGTGACCGGCACCTTCTGACCCGTGGCCGTCATCTCCGCGCTGTGCACGGTCATTTCGGCGCGCGTCTTCGCCACCGTCGCCGTCGCCTCGGCCATCGTCTCGATGGTGGAGGCGACCAGGAAGGCCTGGCCACCCGGGGTCGCGAGGAACGCCGCGGAGGCCGCGAGCTGTGCCATGTACTTGGCGATGATGGCCGCCATCATCGCGGCGCCGATGCCGACCGAGGTCGCGGCGGAGGCGACGCCTGCCGACTCCTGCGCGGCCTGGGTGGCGATCTTACCGCCGTCCTTCTGCGCCTCTTTGCCTTTTTCCTCGGCGGCGGCCGCGGCCTGACTCTGCCACAGCTGCATCGCCATCGTGAGCGCCGTGCTGCCCAGCTGCACCACCGTCGAGACGACGCTGGAGACCTGAGACAGCACCTCGGTGGGATCGACGACGGGCGCGGCCGCGGCATTCGCGGCGGGCTGCGCGGCCGGATCACCATCGGCCGCGGGCGCGGCTGCCGGTGCGGGAGCGGGGAATTGGCCGGTGCCGAAGGTGGCGGCCAGATCGGTAAGCGGCTTGGCCAGCAGGGACAGGTCGATCACCGGCAGCGGCGGCAGGCCCGGAATCGGTGGCAGCGGCGGGATTTCGGGCAGCTGCGGCAGGCCCATGTCCTTCAGGACATCGTTCACCGGCCGGTCCAACATCGGACCCACCGCGCTCTGGCGTAGCATGTCCAATACCGACTGATCGACCAGCTCCGACATCAGGCTCTACCGACCGCGTCGATGTCGGAGCCCGAAAGCCCGTCCGTCACTTGGTATTCGGCGGCCGCCTGCTGACAGGTCAGCGCCGTCATGCCGTGCACGTAGGCCAGCTCGGCGACCGAGGTGAGGTGATTGGCCTGCGCCACCGCGAAGGAGGCGAGGAAATCCTGGCCGATCAAACCGAACACCGGAATGGCCGCGGCCATGGTGGCCGCCTGGTTCACCGAACCGGCGCTCGCCACGCTGGCGGCCATCGCCGCGGCCGTGTCCGCGTAGGCCCGAATCGCGTCAGGTTCGGCGGCCACATGGGGCCAGGGATTGATGTCAAAACCGTGAGGCATCGGAAACACCCTCTGCGCGAATATGATTGGAACGTCCAGGCCAAATGTACCGGATGACAGTATGAGTCGCGCAGTAAATATTCGTATGGAACGTCTTAAGGGAGAGTAAATTTTTGGTGCCGCACTAGACCTGAGCTGCGGATTCCTCATTGAACTCGGTGATGAGCTCACCCATCCTCGCCATGGCTTCGGCCGCCGCGCGATGGGCGGTGGAAACCACCGCCTGCTCGAATTCACCGGGTGACATTCGCGACACCGCACTGGTGAATCGCAAGTCCCGCAAGGCTCCACTGCCGTCGACCTCGACGGTGACCGCACCGTCCTCCGACGACTCCCGCGCGCGCACCTTCGCCATCTCGTCGCCGAGATCGCGCAACCGATTCAGCGCCCGCTGCGCCCGCGCCTCGATCTCGTCCATCACCGGATTGGTACTCATGCCTCCGCCTCGCTGGCGCTCGGCTCCGGCATACGTACCGCACACTGGCACATGATTCGCTCTCCGCGTTCGCTCATGTCACGCTTCCCTCAACCAGCTCTGCGGCTCTTCGTCGTACTCTTCTTCCTCGACCCACTCCTGCGCGGCTACGTCCTCCGGCTTCGGCAGCCCGGTCAGCGCGAGCTGCTGATTGGTCAAACCCGCCGCCTGCAACTCCTCGCGCCGCGCCAGCCCGGCCCGGTTCGCCGCCTGCCTGCACAACCGCATGATCTGATTCGCCAGCTCGGCCGGATCCCGGCGCAGCTCATCCGCTTCCACCGAAATACCCAGCGGCAAGCCCTGTTCGGTGGTCCGCACCGAAATCGTGCCACTGATGTTCGCCGCCGTGGACATCGCATCAACCCCTCGTCGTCGGTGGTCAGTGTAAGTCGAAGGTCCGGCGCCTACAGCCGCTCGTCCTTGATGGCTCCGATGACCGCGGCGATCCGAGTGTTGATCATCGCGGTGAGACGTGCGGCGTCGGCGCCGACGGCGCGCGGCGGGAGGTCGTCGGTGATCGCGTAGCGGCCGTCGTCGACGAGGTCGCGCCACTGGATTTCGTGGCGAGTGATGCCGCGCGGGCCGAAGCGGGAGCGCCCCTGGACGATGGCGATGGTTCCGGCCGTGGTCGCGGGCGCCTCGATGAACTGCTGGTACCGGTAGCCGATGGAATCGTCGAAGGAGTCCTCCACCAACGACGCACCGTAATGGTGTTCCACCTCTTGATTTTTGTCGGCGGGCAGCACGATGCCGGTGAGCTTGCCGGCTTCCAGCGGCGGTATCTCGTCGACGACCGCCTTCGCCAAATCGACCGCGTCGCATTCGGATACGACGAAACCAGTGCTGTGCCAAATCGTTTCACCTGGCAACTGTTTGACCACGTAGCCGACCTCGCCTTTGCGACCGGCGACCAGGCGCACGCACCCCTTCGGATCTTCGAAATTCTGCGCGCCCCAGCCGTCGACGACGATACGAATGTCGGGGAACGCCAGGGTGTCCAGCACCTCGGTCATCGCCCGGCTGTCGAGCCGCGTGGCCAGTTCTTCCTCGGTCCGTTTGCACTCCCGAACGAAATCGTCGTGGCCCGCGGTCCGGCTCGTGAAGACCAACGGAGAAGGCAGGTCGTCTTCTTTGTCGACCCGTCTCCAGAGGACGAAGAATTCGAGATCGGTGAATTTCCAGACGCGGCTCACCGCTCGACCACCGGTTTGACCACCCTCGGGGCGTCGCCCAACGCCTCGTCCAGATGCTCGGCCGATTCGAGGTAGCTCGGCCGCTTGTGGTTCTGGCCGCCCTCGTTACCGCCGGGGCGACCCGCCGCGCCCGCGGCGCCGGGTGAACCCGGCATACCCATCGGCGACGCGCCCGCGCGCGCCGCGGCGGCGAGCCCCGACGCGGCGCCCGTGGCCATGTTCGCGCGCGGGAAGAGTTTCGACGCCTCACCCAACGCCCTTGTGACGCCGGGGGATCCGAGTCCGCCGCCTGCTCCGCCGCCCGGGCCTGCGCCGAGGGCCTTCGCCGCGGCAGCGCGCGCGGCCTCCAGCGACGACGGCAGACCGCCCAAGCCGGACTGCAAACCGGCGGCGGCCTGCTGAGCGGCCTGCTGGGCGGCCGACATGGCTTGCTGCGCGGCCTCCTGTCCGGCGGACATCGCCTTCTGCAACGCATCCTGCCCGGCCGACGCCGCCTGCGTCATCGCTTGTTGTTGCTGCTGCCTGCGTGCGGCGGCCTCCCGCTCACGCTGGTTCGCGAGCTGCTCGGTAGCCGCCTTCCTGGCGAGTTCCCGTTGCTCCTGCTGGAACTTCTCGTTCGCCTTGCGCTGGCTTTCGGCGGCTTGGTCCGCACGGCGCTGTGCCTCCAGCTGCCGACGCGCCAACTCCCGCTGGAGCGCGTCGTTGTTCTTACCGGGACCAGGACCGGGCACCTGCCGACCGGGGCCGGGTCCGGGGCCGGGATTGGCCAGCGGACCCGGACCGGGCGTGCTCTGGTTGCCAGGGCCGGGCCCGGGTCCCGCGGCCGCTGTGGTGATCAGTTCTTGGGCCGGCGCCGGAATGGGCGGAATTCCGGTACTGGCGGTCTGCACGCCCGGAACGTAGAAGTTGTTGAATCCCTTTCGCGCCAGCGGCAACTCCACATCACGAGCGTGGATATAGCCCACGCTGGAAGTTCCATCGATGCTGCCGCCCCAGCTCTGGGCCTCCCACGGCATATGCAGTTTCACCGTCCACAACCAGCCCGAAGTCCATTCGAGATTGTTTCCGATGGAGGTCACCACGTCCCGCAGCGCGATGACGTTCTGCTCGTAGGTCTTGACCGCGTTCTCCGACGCTTTCGGCCCGTCACCTTCCCACGCCCCGGAGGTGCGCAGCGTCTGAAGCCGAGTCGCGAGATCGGTGAACGCGGTGTGCAGGCGATCACCGATCCAGTTCCACACCGCCGCCGCGTCCAGAATCTCTTGGTTGTGCGCGCCGATCGCGGCGCCCAGGTTGCGATAGGTGTTGTACTCGATCGCGTAAGCGTTCTCGACGGGCGCGGACTCGGACCAGGGTGCGCCCTTCTTCGCGTCGTCTTGCGGCTTCTGGATGAGGGAGACCGGAATCGACTCGCCCCCTTTGGCGCCCTGAAGGTCCGGCGTCGGGAGCCTGCCGCCCTCCGGGGCGGCCTCGGGGTGCTCGACGTTGTCGGGGTTGCTGTGGTTCACGGTCAGATTGCGGGCCCAGCCGGGAAGTCTTCCTTCGTTCGCCAGCGGCACACCGGGGAAGTCCCACGCGGTGTTCTCCCAGTTGCCGAACCGATCGTTGCGCAGTCTTTCGAACCGAGCGGCGGCGTCGACGTCGGTGTTCTCGTAGACCTTGCCCGCGATCGTGAACAACTCGCCCATGCCGCGCAAGATCTTCTCGTCTTCCGCGAGACGATCGTCGAGGTCGCGCGCCGCCGCGTAGAAGCGCTGCGCCAGACCATCTCCCGAGGGGAGGTTTCCGAATCCCTTGAAATTGAGGATGCGGTCATCGATGGCCGTCTTCGCGATCCGCATCATCGTCAAAGTGTCGGCGACGAATTCGGCCGCCTGCTTCGCCGCCGACTCACCGATGTCGATCGTCCCCGCGGCAGCTTGCTGCTGATAGACCTCCCACGGGTTTTTGCCACCAGCCAACGGTCTCTGCTCCCACCTCTTCGCCGACCGAGTCGGGAAGATCAATCACTCATCGACGCTGTACGACATGACCATGGTGACACGCACGGCCGCCTTCGGCCATTCTCTCCCCGCTACAGCTATCCGATCACGGTTACGCGCATCGATCGTCCTAAGGAACGGTAAGGAAACGATCCGCGCCTGTCCGTCGGACGGTAGACGCGCAACCATCAGGGGGAAGACCCTTTTCGGAGGTGGAGAGCATGTCCGACGAATCGAACTGCACCGCGATCATCCGCGAGGACGATGTGGCGCACGCCCACCGGCTCATGCAGGTGCACCGTTCGTGCCCGCGCTCCTGCCCTTCTCGCCGTGCCGCACTGGAAGTCCTTGTCGCTGCGGGGCATTACCGGTTGTCCACGCGATTCGGCTGAGGCCGCGGCTACGGCTCGGTTGGACAGCCGGGTAGTCGACGATCGCCTCCGGTCCCGCGGCGCGGGGAAACGGTCAGGGAATGTGCGGGTAGTGAATCCGGTCGTCGTCGGACAACTCGGTGATGCGGAGTTCGCCCGCTCCCCCGCAGATCGGGCACGCGCGTGATCCCTGGCAGGTGCGGCAGCGGTGGCGGCCGGTGGCGGTGGGCGCCTTGGTCCAGCCGGTGCCGTGGCAGGTGGGGCACAGGCCCTGGCCGTCGCATTCGTAGCAGAGGACGGCGCCGACGCTGACGGTGTCCTGGGTGACGGCCGGGGCGGGGCGAGCGGGGGGTGGATCCGGCTGGTAGAGCTGGATGTTGGGGGTTTCGCCGAGCAGGACGATGCCGCCGTAGCCGTCCTCGATGCGGGCTTGCAAACAGTAGCCCTCGCGATCGCCGCGGACGACGACCACGGTCGGGGCCTGCGGATCACGCTGGACGTGCACGGCCCAGCCCGCGGTGTGCAGCACCTGGGCGGCGCGGTCGGCACGGGACGGATCCGGCGGGCCGGACAGGTTGGCCAAGGCCTCGAACCGGTGGCGGGGCGGATCGGCCCAGTCCACCTGGCTGGGATGTTTCGGGACGACCACGTACGGCGCCGACCCGGGCACGAGCTGGGCGCCGAACCAGCGCATCTGGCCGCGGAGGAACTCGGCGGAGCGGTCCAGCCACTCGCGCACGCCCTCGATCTCCGCCATTACCGCGCACCACCTTCGCGATCAGCCGTTGCCGGTCGGTAACCGGCGGGCTTGTACACGATCACCATACGGTCGGTGGGCTGCGGCGGCGAATACTTGGCCATGGCGTCCGGGTTGAGCACATTGCTGGCGCCGGTGTCGATGGTGAACAGGTATTCGTCGCTGCCGTCGCCCGCGAACTCGGTGTGCTCGATCACCTCGAAGGCGGCCGCGGCCGAGGGCGGCAGCACGCGGCTGATGGCGAGCATGAGCTTGTCGCCCTGGATATGCCCGCGGTCGCCGGGTTCGCCACCTTCCACCAGTTCCGACTTCATGTCCCACTGGATCTCGATGTGCGCGCCGGGCACCAGGGTGTGCGGCAATTGCCGGGCCAGGGTGTCGTAGTCGGTGTCACCGTAGTGGGCGCTGACGTTGTTGATGTAGTAGCGCGCCACGCCACCGTTGCCGCCGATATTGAGCACCGCGCCGTGCAGCAGGAAGTCGGCCCACACCATGAGCGATCCCGGGCGGGTCAGCGGACCGGCGTCGAGGATGCCGAGGTTGCGGCGGCGCTGGCCGGCGTCGGCGTAATCCATGGGGAGTTCGGTTTGCAGGATCAGGCCGCGACCGGAGGTGTCCTGCGCGGGCGTCAATTCGACGGCGAACCCGCCGCGCCCGACACCCACATCCACGGTATGGCCGCCCTCGACCGCCGCGGGCACCGACGGGCGCGGCACGAACCGCACCGGATGGCTCTGCTCGGCGGGCAGTCGATACTGCGCGCGCGGACGCGAGAGCACGTCGATCGAGGACCGGCCGTTGGCCTCGTCATGGATCACCACGACGTATTCGATGTCCAAGCCTGCCATTTCGGCACCCCGGTTGGCTCGGTCCATGGCGTGGAAGAAGTCGAGCATGGACATGGTCTGCCCGCCCGGATGAACGGCGGTGGTCGGGAAGTACACCTGACCGGTGGACCGATCGAGCAGGCCGCCGACCCGGTCGGGCATCTGGGTGTAGGCGCGGGCCGCCTGGCGCATCCGGTCGAAGTCGATGGCCTGATTGATCTGCTGCATGTGGCCCGGGGTGTGCTGCACCTCGGTGATCGCGGCGTCCAGTGCGGCCGCCCGCCAACCCGGCGGCATCGGATCGTTGAAGGCGCGTTTGATCGGAGCCAGGGCGGCGACCAGGTCGTCGGCGCTGAACAGTTCGGCCGCTTCGAGCTGTTTGCGGATGGTGCTGACGTCGCGGTTGGCGAAGATCGGCTCGAACAGGCGGCGGCACTGCTCCTCGCGCATCCGGGCATTGAGCGAAAGCCCCTCCGCCATCAGCACTTCGGAGGCGTGCTCGCCGGTCAGGAAGCGCGACAGCTGGCCGAGGTGGGTGAGCGCGGCCTCCTGGAACGCGGGGTCGGTCAGTGTCTTGCCGAAGACGGGCCGGGAGGCGACGGCGCCACCGTATTCCAGCCCGATCCGGCGCGCGAGCTCCGGATCGTGGGCGGCAAGCGCTTGCGCCGCCGGACCGACCGAGTCCGCGTCCATGCCCAGGTGCGCGATCAGGTCGTCGAAGTCGGCCCGTATCTCGGGGGTCAGCTTGCTGCGGGCGGGGTCGAAGATCGACTGATCCAGCTGGGTGGCGAGCACTTTCAGTTCCGCGAAGCGCGGACCGGGGTGCTGGAATTCGGGGTCGGTCACCTGCCGGATTCGGGTGAGCATGTACGCGACGGCACGCGGCACGTCCCGGGTGCGCAGCCGGTCGGACAGGATGATGTCGAACGCGGCGCCGCCGGGACGCAGCTGGAAGCTTCCGACCTCGTCGCCGATGGCGCTGTCGACCTGCACGTGGACGGTGCGGCCGTCGGGCAGCATGAAGTGACCGTCGCGGTGCCAGCCGGTCTCGGGGGGCATGATCGCCCGGAGCATGTTCTGCACCGCCTGCCGGGCCACCGTGGTGGTCAGCAGGCCGTCGTCGACGGTGCGGCCGTTCCCGTCGAAGTTGCCTACGCCCTCGATGGTTTCGCCGAAGCCGTCCGGTAGGGCAACGGTCTGCGGTTGCGACGGCTGGAGGTATTCCGGCCCGTCGTCATGGGACTCGGAAACCTCCGGACCCTCGACCTCCCGACCCGGCACGACCGCTTCCGGCAGCGACGGATCGTCACCGAGATACTCCGGCCCCTCGACCTCCCGGCCCGGCGCGTGTGCGTCCGGCAGCGACGGGTCCTCACCCAGATACTCCGGACCCTCGACCTCCCGGCCTGGTACGACCGCTTCCGGCAGCGACGGATCGTCACCGAGATACTCCGGCCCCTCGGCGGTGGGCACGATCTGCGTCGGCGTCGCCGGATTCCGCCCACCGAGACTCGATTCGCTCGCCTCGGCGGACGGCCCCGACACCTGCTGGTTCGTGGATACCTCGGACTCGGCGCCGCGCGGCTGCTCGATGCCGATCATGGTCGGCGCCTGGTCGAGCGGCTCCGTGACGGCGGGGCTTGTGTCGATCATGGTCGGCTCGTGCGGCACCGCGGGCGTGACCGACCGGGGCGGAGTGGAGGTGCCCGGTGTGGGAATCGCGGTGATCGTCTCGGCTCCCGCGACCGACCCGGCCACCTCGCCGACCCCGAGCTTGTGCGCGATCCGGGCCAGATAGGTCGCTACGGTGTGCTCGGAAATCTCCAGCGCCGCGGCGATCTCGGTGTTCGACCGCCCCGCGGTACGCAGCGTGTACACCTCGGTCTCCCGTGGGCTCAACGCGGTACGCCCCTCGCCGGACTGCGGCCGGAGGGCGAACTCGGCGTCCATGGGGAGGATGCCCGCCCGCAGCGCGGTCGCCACCATGCCAGCCCGGCTGCTGATGCCCAGCACGCGGCCGATCCGGACCAGGTGGTTCTTCACCACGGACTCGGTGGTGCCCATGGCCAGCCCGGCCTCCTTGTTCGACCAGCCGTCCGCGACCAGAGCCAGGACCTCGAGCTGGACGTCGTCCAGCGCGTCCGGGTGCAGCCCGCCCTCGAGCTTCATGTCGACATCCGGATCCGAGAACGGCAGGATGCCGCCGCGCACGCCGATCGCCGCCATCGCGGCCCGGTCGCCGGTGCCGAGCTTGATGGCGATGCTGGTCAGGTGGCTGTGCACCGTGTAGTCCGCGAGCGTCAACCGCTCCGCGATCTGCTTGTTGGTCAGGCCCGCCGCCACCAGATCCAGCACTTCGACCTCCCGCGGGGTGAGATCGCGATGGGTGATCAGCGCATCGGGGTGGGCCTCCGTATCGGCGGCGTGCTCGGTGCTCGGCAGCAGCGCTTTTCCATTGGCGCCGTAGGCGATTGCGGAGACCTTGCGGGACCCGGGCGTGACCTTGCCGGGCACGTGCTCGCGCCACGCGCCGTCGTCGATATTGGGATCGCTGACCATGACCTGCCCGTCGACCAGCCGCCACAGGGTCAGGTGCGCGACATTCATGCCGCCGATCGAGTACTCCTCGACCACCAGCATCGCGGTGGCCGGGTCGTCCCGGTCGGTCAGGCGCGCGGCGATCGCGTCCCGGG
This sequence comes from Nocardia sp. CNS-044, assembly GCF_059570515.1. Classification (NCBI taxonomy): domain Bacteria; kingdom Bacillati; phylum Actinomycetota; class Actinomycetes; order Mycobacteriales; family Nocardiaceae; genus Nocardia; species Nocardia sp. CNS-044. The sequence continues at coordinate 1,416,278 of NZ_JCANSX010000005.1, read as the reverse complement.
AATCGGCGGGTCGCATCCGGCCGTGCGCGTACTGCTCCTCGACCTCGAGCGCGGTCCGACCGGATAGTTTCGCCTCGGTGGGCACGGTGACATCCAGCCCGACCGCGCGGCCGGTGCGCATGGTTTGCCGGACGCAGTCCTCAGCAGGGCGTGGATTCGGCAGCGGCGCACCGGCTTCGGGCAGGTAGAAGCCCGTCCCGCCATCCGAAGTGTCCGAGGCCGCGCGCTGGCCGGGTATCCGGCCGCTCGTCTCCGGACCGGCGGTCGGGGCACCCGGACGGCGGATTCGCTCGGCGAAACGCCGCAGGAAGCTCCGCTTCGCCGCCGGGCTCTCGGATTCCGCCGAGCGGCTCTCGCTCTCGGCCCGCGGTTCCCCAGCCGCGGTGGGTGTGCTGTCGATCTCCGGCTTCGGGGTGTGCAGCTCGACGAGCGCGGCGGGGGCGAGCGGCGCGATCCTGGCCGACCCGTCCAGCAGCAGCTGGGCGATACGCTCGGCCAACTGGTCAGGGCTGGTCCCGGTCATCCCCTGGAACCACTTGGACAGCACATCCGCGGGGTGACCGGCGTGATTCGGCGGCGCGACCCGCCAGGCGCCCGCGCCGTCGGCGTGCGACCGCAGCGTGAAGGACGCCACTCCGATGGGCAGGTCCGTGTCGACGAACTTGCCTGCGGGCCGGTCGCCGAAATCCCGGATCGGGAGGGGGATCTGGCGAGTGACCAGCCGGTGGCCGACCGCCGCCGGATGCGGCTCGGTGATCGACGGGTCCGCTTGCACCATCCGGAAGCCGACGTGCTCGAACCCGTGGGTCACCCGGGCATGGGCGGTACCCGCGGCGATGAAGGCCTCCGGCCCGAGCAGCTCGAGCCATTGCCGGATATCGAGATCGAAGGTGAAGTTCGGATCCACTTCGCTGCGCAGCCGATAGCGCAGATAGTGATCCAGCAGCATCGGCGCGACCTCGTCGTAACGCGGCGCGCGGAACATGCCTTCGGCGTCGTCTTGCGGCATGTCCGCGACGACGACCTCGCCGTCGGGTCCCCTCGTGACCGACAGGTATTCGAGTTCGTGCGATCCCCGCCACAGCACGCCGTCGAAATCGGGCTGCTCCAGCTCGAGATCACGCAGCAAGCCGACGTGCTCGCCCGGTTCGGCGAGCACCAGCAATCGTGGCTTGTCGCTGCCCGGATGCGGCGGGAGCAGGGCGAGCCGATCCGCGAGCGGGCCCTCGTCGACAACCCGTTGCGCGCCGGGGTTTTCGGCCAGCACGCGATCCAGCTCCCGGCCGAAGACACCGGAGTCGAGACCGGGTGTCTCCAGCTCGGAGGCGGTGGCCGCCTCGATCGCGGCCTCCAGGGCGTCGAGCGTGGGTTGAGCGGCCGCGTCCTCCTCGATGTCCCACGGCAGCCGCCGGTTCAGGTCCTCGCTGGCGAAACGGGCGAGATCCAAGGCGATCTGGGCGCCCACCAGACCGGTCTCGGCCAGATAGGCGCGCACCGCAGCGAGCCGATCCGCCGCGCTGTCCTCGGCGGCCAGGTAGGCCTGCTCGGCCGGGCCGAGCGGTACGAACACGCCCTGCGCGCGCTGGGCGCGCAGCTCCTGGATCGCCTCGACGAAGCGGGCGGCGTACCGGTCCAGCAGCGCGTCCGTGTGCTCCGCGGGGGTGGCGGTTTCCGGTGCGGGCGTGTCCGCCGTCTGCGGAATGGCGTGCGCGCGATCCCATTCCGAACCGAAGAAGTTTTCCAGGTCGACGCCGTCGACAACCGGGCCGAGCGTCGCCAGCTGCTCCCGAACGGTCCGGGCCGCGAACCGGTAGGCCACCGCGTGCATCGCCGCCCGCGGCACCTGGTTGTCGTTGCGGAGGCCGTCGTACTTCGACTCCACCGAATAGACGTTGCGCAGCAGGTTTTCGGCGCGGTCGTAGGCGGCGTGGTAGGCCTGCGCCAGCGGGCTGCCGGTGTAGCGGTTGTACCCGTGCATTTCGCGGCGGTGGTGGAACCGGCGGGCCTGGGCCTCGGCGCGCAGGTCAAGCATCGCCGTGACGTAGTCGGCGCGGCCTTCGGTCAGCAGGACCAGCGGGTCGCTTCCCGCGCGCGTCGCTTGCGCCAGGTGCGCCGCGACGACCAACTGCTCGGCGTTGGAGATGGAGCCGCGGCCGAAGGGCAGCACCAGAGTGTTGGTGACGGCGTCGTAGCCCGATTCGCGGGTGAAGTTCTCGCGACCGACGTCGGTCGTTCCGATCTGGTCGAAGCCGAACCGGATCCGCACGCCGAGGCGCTCCAGGGTCCGCATTGCCCAGCGACCTGTCTCGGTCGACTGCAATTCGGCTCGGACGCTGATCATTTCGCGGTTCGCCGTGCGCTCCAGCGACGGCAGCACGGCCCGGTCGGCGATCTCCAGATCAGGCGCGACCGCGGCCTCTCGGCGTGGGCGCCCGTTGATGTCATCGATGGCGCGGCCCACCGCCACGGCGCGCGCGTGCGCCGCCTGCCACAGTTCGGTGAGCTCGACCAGCGCGCCCATCTGCTCCCGGCTGTGCGTGGGCCACATGCGGACCTCGGAACGCCGGAAGTGATCGGACATCACGTCGAGCACGTAGTGCAGTCGCGCCACCCGATTCGTGGTGTCGGGCATCGCGGCGACCTTGCTCGCGGTCATCGCGTGCACCTGGTCTTGGACCTGATCCCAAGCCGTCTCGAGCGCGTCGATCTCCCGTTGCAGCGCCGCGGTGATCCGCATCAGGCGCTGCCGCTCGCGCACCTGCCGCTCCGTCAGCTCGAGCCCGCGGCCCATGTCCTGGCGGCTCTCCCATTGGCTCTCGAGGGTTTCACGCAGATCCGTCGCGGTGCTGAACTCCGCGCTCTTCAGCAGCGCCTCGACCCCGGCCACCCGCCGGGCGCGGCTCGCCAGCGCGTCATCGGTGCCCGGCGCCACCTGCGCGCTGTCGTAGGCGGCGAAGTAGCGGGCGAACAGGTTCTGCTGGAACGCCAGGTCGGCTGGATCGACGCCGAGCAGGTCTGTGCGCGCGAAACCGGCGTCCTGCACCTGTTGATCGAACTCGGCCTGCCAGGCGATCGCGGTGGCCTCCGCGCGCAGCCACGGCTCCACGAAGGCGTCCCGGTCCATATCGCGGATCAGCATGGGTTCGGTTTCCACCGCGTCGGCCGCGACGGCCTGCATCCGGGCCGCGTGCGCGATCACCTGCTCCGCCACTGCGATGAGGCCACGGCCGGTGGTGTCGATGGTGATCTGGCGGATGCGGCCGTGGAAGTGATCACGGTCGCCGAACTGGACGTGGGCTTCGGCGTTGTGCAGGATCGCCATGGCCTCCTGGCCGATGGCGGTGCGGAACAGCAGTTCCCACACCGGGTGGGTGGCGTCACCGGGCAGGCCGACGACCGTCGGACCCAGCAGCGGGTCGGGCGGCTGCGCGGCCAGCTCGATCCTCCGGGTCCGCGGCTCGTCGGCGAACGGGTCGTCCGGGTCCGGTTGCGCGCCGGCCTGATCCGACGCGGTCGCGCCGATCAGCAGGTTGTCCTCGGGCAGCGGGGCGGCGCGATCGCCGACGTCCGCCTCAGAAGGAACCGGCTGCGTCGCGACGACATCCGGCTCGCTGAACCCGTGCGCGCTGTCGCCGACCTGCCCGACAGCCGCGGGCGCCGGGTTCCGGACCGGCAGTCCGGACAGACGCGGATCGTGCGCTGCGCCGTCCCACCCGCGAAGTCCCTTGGCGGCCTGTGCGATGTCCGCACCCGTGAGATTCGCCGCGGCAGTGGCGCCGATCGCACCGCCGATCCCGGCCGCGTGCGCGGCATTCCAATCCAGAGCGCTGTCGCCCGTGCGCTGCGGTGCGGAACTGGCGCGCGACAGATCCAGGCTGATCGGAGCCACCTCGGCGGTGCCCGTGGCGAGGTTCTTGTCGTAGTGGACAGCGCGGTCGGCTACCGGGGCGAGGGTGGCGGGAGCGTTGGCCGCGGCGGGGTGGTTGGCGAGCACCTCGGCGACGGCGTGCAGGATGTGGGCCGACTCGGGATTCGGCATCAGGGCGGCGAGTGCTCGCAGGCGTTGCGGGGCAACGATTTCGGCGAGCCGGTTGGCGTCGGCCGCCTGGTCGAACGGTGTGCCGTGCGCCTCCCACAGCAGGTGTTCGTGCAGAGTCAGCTCCAGGACACCCGCGTGGTCGCCTTGGTTGGGCACCCGGACGGGCATCAGGATCTGCGCGTGCTCGCCCTGGGGCAACATCAGCTGGAAGGCCTGCCACAGGGTGCGCAGTTCGGCGTCCGAAGCGAGGGCCTGCGGGTGGGTCTGTCCCCAGTCGGTCAGCGTCGTGGCGACGATCTGGTTGGCGCCCAGCGGCGGCGCGAGTTCGACAAGGCCGTGCGCGTTGTACCCGCGCGCCATGAGCAGCCACTTCAGCGCGTAGGCGGCCTCGGCGTAGGCGGCGCGGGCGGCGCTCGGGTCGGCCGCGGGTTCGGCGGTCGCGGATTCCAGGGTGGCTTCGGCGGTGTTGGGCACCAGGGCCGCGGTGAGAATCGCGTTGCCGCGCACTACGAATCGACCGTGCATCTCGGTCAGCGGCAGGCCGTCTCTACCGGTGGCCTCCACCATCAGCTGCACGTGGAACGTACCGGCCTCGATGTCGAAAGTGACCAGCGAGCCCTGGAAGACGTGTTTCAGGCGCAGACTCCGGTCACCGGTCGCGGTGTACCAGGCCTTGAAGATGCTCTCCTTGATCGAGAACAGCACCTTGTCCCAAGCCACGCCGCTGTCCGGTAGAAAGTCCAATTGCTCCTGCGCCCAGAGCAATTCCTCGACCCGGCCCGTGCTGTACATGATCTGCCGGACGGACCGGTTGTCTTCGGCGTCGATGCCGACTGCCCGGAACTGCTCGGCGTCGGCCACCACCGCGGCGTAGTAGTTGAGCTGGGTGGCCCGGTCGATCATCTTGTTGGTGAGGCTGCCGACCAGCCCCTCCGGGAACACCGGTTCGCCGAGCGGGCCGCGCGGAATCTCGACCTCCCCGTGGCCGCGCTCCGCCAGCGCACGCCGGGCGGCGGTGCGCGTGTTCGCCTTTTCCTGCACCCAGGACGGCGGCGACGTCTCCTTCAGGAGGACGGCGGCCTCCCCTGGCAGCAGGGTCGCGGTCGGATCGTCGCCGACGATCTCGTAGGTGGACAGCTCGGGCAGCAGCTGACCGATGAGCGAACCCGGCGCCTTGCGGAGTCCGTCGACGATCCCATCCTGATCGACCTGGGCGTCGGCCGACTCGTAGGCCCGGTTCTTGCTGGCGTCGACACCGAGGTCGGCGGCGTCGAAGATGTCCTTCGGGGTGAGGCCGGGCAGGATCTCGGTGACCCCGACGTGCAGGCCCATGCCGCGGTAGGCCGCGTCACCCGGGTGCTTCGGGTGCTCGATCACGTCCAGGCCGTGCTCGGCGGTGTAGGCGGCGACCCGGGCGTCGATCTCGGCGAGGATGCCCGTCAGTGTTTCCTGATCGATGCCGATGACGACGGCGGACAGTTCGTCACCGCCGGTGCGCATCGGCACGACGACGCCGCCCGCCGCGTCGAGGGCGTAACGGAACGCCTCGGCGATGCCGCGGAAGTGCACGTTGGCGGCCGCGGCCCGGTTGTTCATCGCCGCGTTGAGGCCGCTGAGGTTGGCGATATCGGCGGACAGGTAGAACGCTGGCGCGCCGGTTTCGGCGACGAACCGCTGCGCGCGCACCACCTCGGCGGTCTTCACGCCGGAGAGCCGAGCGTCGTAGAAGTCGGTGACCTCGTCCCGGGCGACCGGGCGATACATCGCCTCCGCCACGAGTTCGGGGGTCAACTCACCCAGGGCGTGCAAACCCTCCGCGAAGGCGAAGCGGCGCAGTTCGTCCGGCGACGGGTATCCGGCGAGCGCGGCGAGGTTGCGGTTCAGTCCGCCGAGGGCGAGTCCTCGCGGCGCCGCTTCCGGTCCGCTCGCAGTGCCGCTTTGGCCGCCGCTACCTTCTCCGCCAGTTCGCGTTCCAGTTCCTGGATCCGTCGCGCCCGCTGTTCCGGATCCAGCCCGGTCAGCCCCAGTCGCTCGTCGCGGCTCTCCTGCGACATCGGTCCTCCCGTTCTTGCTGTCGTCGACGCCGAGGTCGGCGGCGTCGAAGATGTCCTTGGGCGTCAAGCCGGGCACGATCTCGGTGAACCCGACGTGCAGGCCGACACCGCGATAGGCCGGGTCACCCGGATGCTTCGGGTGCTCGATCTCGCTGAGCCGCTCCTGCCGAGCATAGGCAGTGACGCGCCGATTCACCTCGGCGACGATCTCGGTCAGGGTCCGCTCGTCGATGCCGAGCACGATCGCGCCGACCTCGTCACCGCCGGTGCGCATCGGGATCACCACGCCGCCGGAGTCCTCCAGCGCGGTACGGAACGCGGTGGCGATGCCGTGATAGTGCGCGTTCGCCACCTCGGCCTGGTTGTTGCAGAACGCGTTGAGGCCGCTCAGGTTGGCCACGTCCGCCGAGACGAAGAACGCGGAAGCGCCGGTGTAGGCGACGAAGTTCTGCGCCCGCAGCACCTCCGCCGTCTTCAGCCCGGACACCCGCGCGTCGTAGAACTCGGTGACCGCGTCCCGCCCGACCCGCTCGTACAGCGCGTCGGCCACGGACTCCGGGGAGGAGAGGTCCGTTTCCCGAACCTTCTGCTCGAATTCGGCGCGGTGCACGTCGTCCGGGGAGGGGTAGTCCGGGGCGGGGTCGACGCCTTGGTCGCCGGTGTCGGCTTCCGGGGTTGCGGGCGTATCACCTTGCGGCGCAGTCGGATCGGTCGGCTCGGCCGGATCGGGGTCGGTGCCGGGATCCGGGTCGCTGTCGGCCATCGAGCGGATGAACCAGATCGACTTGCCGCGACCGTCCGCGAGCGGCGCGTAGTCCCAGGCGTCGGTTTGAGTGTGCAGGATCTGGATTCCGCGACCGCGTTCGTCGTAGGCCGCGGCGTCCTGCTTCTCGGCTTCGGTCCGCTCGGGCGCCGCCGGTGCTTCGTTGTCGTCGGCTTCGGCGGCGGCCAGCGCGTCCAGATCGAGATTCGCGATGGCATCCTCATCCACACCATCCAAGAACGCATCGAGCTCATCACCTTGCAACAGCTCCGGCTTCGCGTCGGCATCGGCATCGCCGGCCGCCAGCGCCTCCAAATCCAGATTCGCGATCGCGTCCTCATCGACGCCATCCAAGAACGCATCGAGCTCATCACCCTGCAACAACTCCGGCTCGGCGGCCCGCTTCGCGGCGGCCTCCTCCGCCAGGCGGCGCTCCTCCGCCGCCGCCACCCGTCCCTCCATCAGGTTGGCGTTCTCGCGGATCGGTCCACTCGGTGGGTGGCTCGCGACATTGTCGATGCTTTGCACCACGAGTTGACCGGCACCGGGCAGTACGCGCATCGTGACCCGCACCGGACCGGTGCTGTGCTCCAGGGAGTTCGCGACCGCCTCGCTGGTCGCCAGCCACACCATTTGGAGGTGCACGGGTGCGTCGGCGCTCCAGCCGATTGCCGCTAGCTGATCCCGCAGCCAGCGCCTCGCGATTCCCGCAGGACGGACCCGCTCGCTCTTGGCGTGGTCGTGTTCGTAGAGGTCGTCGGGGCGCTGGGTATCCGTAACCTCCTCGCCCACAGTCGTTTCCGCATAGTGCCCGGGGTGCCCCTCGAACACCGCACCGGACTGGGCGAGCCATGGCAGGAGCACCGATTCGTGCATTTCGACGAACGCGTCGGCGAGCCGGATCGGAACCGAACCCGGCTGGAAAGCCGGGTCTTTGGTGTCGACGCCCGCGTAACCCAGCTCGAGATCCCGGTACCGCATCGTGGCGCCGTTCGCGTCACGGGTGAATTCCAGCGTCACCCGGCCCGAGCCACCCTGCGCGAGGTCGAGCGCCAACGTCACAGACAGCGTGTCGACCGGCCCGTCCACGGTGGCGGCGTGCCGCATGTCCACGCTCTCGACGCGCGTCGCGAAATGCGTTCCGGCGCCCGCCAACTGGGCCGCGTGCCGGCCTCCGCCGTCGAGGAGCTCGCCGACCGAGATGGTCGAGACGCCGTCGAGCCACAGGCTCACCGGCTCGGAATCCACTGCAGCGGAGAAGTTCTCGTCGAGCTCGTCGCTGTCGGTGGGCGGCATCGGCACGGCAGGCGAATTCGGCGGGACGTCGGGAACCGGTCTCGGCCGCGGCCCATCGGACTCCGTGCCGCCACCGTCCCATGGCACACCCCAGTGATCGAGCCACGAGGTGAATCGCTGGTGGAACGCCTCCAAGACCGCGCCGGTCCGCTCGGGCTCTCGACCCAGTTGGACATCGGTGTACCGCGCGGTCATGGTGTCGCCGTCCGAGGAGACGGTGACCGTGATCCGCCCCGGCTCGCCGCGGACCGGGTGCAGGTCCAAGGTCATTTCGAACCCGCCGGGCACCGGTGACGTGGAATGCACCGACACCCAGAAGAAGTCGCCGTAGCCGCCGAACAGGCGACTCGGTTCGTGCTGGACCAAATACGTGACGTCGGCCAGGGATGGAATCGCGGCGCCGTCCGCCCAGACCACACCCTGGTTCTCCAGCACCGTGGAGCCGCCCGGGTAGTTCCAGAAGGGCACCGTCCGCAGATCGACACCCATGCGGTGCAGCTCGAATCGAAGCTGCGCCACGAATTTCGGGTCGTAGTTCGACTCGTGGAACACCAAGCTGAACGGCACGATCGAGACGAGCCGTCCCTCGACGATCTCCGCGACACCGTAACCGCCAGCGCCCTGCCCGGGATCCTCGTACGAGTCGTACGCGTCCGAGTGCGTACCGTCCGGTGTAGTGCGGAAGTCACCGGGGGCAGTGCCGATGACGAACGGATCGCCGCCCTCACTGCGCGTGTTGTACAGCCGACCGTCCGAGTCACGGAACAGGCCGTCGGAGTCGACGGTGAGCTTCACGACCGTCGCATCGCCGATCGCGTCGTGCTCGCTCGGCAGCGCCTTCTCGTACTCGGGCTTGCTCGGCGCGACGATATCGGAGTCTCGAACGGGCGGTTCCGACAGCCGGTCGTCGGCGCGCGAGTCCGGGGAACTCACGTCCTCCGTCGACTGCTCTCCGACCGTCGTTTCCGCACCGCCGCCGGGATTCCCTGCGAAGTCGACACCCCGCGCCGCCAGCCAGGGCACTACCACCGATTCGTGCGCGTCGACCAGCGCCTGGTCTGCACCAGGGCTCGGATCCAAGTCGCCGTCGCCGAGATCTATCTCCGAATACCGTGCCACGACCGCGTCGCCGTCCACCGCGAGCAGCAGCGTCACCCTGCCTGGCCGCCCACCCGCCGAGGTGAGCGCCAGCGTTATCGACAGGCCCTCGTCGGTCATGCTGATCGCGGCGGGTCGCAGGGCGAAGCCGGCTCTGTCGGCACGCAAGGCCGTGAGCGCCGAGACGCCCGCCTCCTCCAGCACCGCCCGCGGCGTCGGCCCGGAATCACGCGCGCCGATTCTGGTGTGCGGACGATCCACGCCCGCACGGGGCGACGGCTGCTGTCCTTCTTCGAGCGGGGTTTCGAAACCGTTGTCGTTCCTGACGATTCCGTACACACCCGCGACATCCGGGTGCTCTCGGCCGAATTCGAATTCGTAGTCCGAGACCACGCCGTCGACCTTCTCGTGCACCATCACCGCGCCGGAGGGCCCGCGGTGCAGCACCATCACGTGCGCGCCCACCGGATCACCGGCGGCGAGCCTGCTGGAGTATTCGACCACCACGTTCACCACCGCGCCGGTGTCGCGCACGAGCGCGGCGGCCTCGTCCAGCGAGGTGAAACCGCCCCGGTGCCAGTCGCCGCCCATGTGCTGGGCGAAGACATCCGGATCCGTGCCGGCGAGCGCGGTTTCCGCGTCGTCCGGCAGGGTGCGAATGGTGGAGTCGCCGGTCAGCTGCCGGGTGAAACGCTGGGCTTCCGGGGCGCAGTTCTTCGGGGCTGTATCGGACGGGCGACTGTCCTCCCGTGGTGCGGCCTGCGCTACGAAATCCGTCGTCCCGGTGATCGCGCCGGGCTCGGCGACCCCGCGCGACGCCGTATCCGGAAGCGAACGGTTCTCCGGTGGGCGTGCGCCCGCCGATGCGTTGTCGGCGAAGGTGTTCCGCTGCGTCCCGGACCGGATACCGAGCCGCTCGGCGGCATCGATGACGCGCTGCGCCGTTTCGGGACGTATCGCTGGATCATTCGCCAACGCACGCTTCACCGTGCTCAGACTCAGCCCGGTAGCACCTGCGACGTCTCCCAGGGTGGCCCGGCGGCCAGTGGTCGTCGGAAGATGCAGGTCGCGCAGATACTGCGGTAGGTGCTGTGTGAGGGCACCGAGAGCACGGCGCTCCAGGTTGGCGATGGCACGTTCGGTGCGCCCCATCTGCTGCGCGACCGCCTTGATCGACTTGCCCTGGACGAAACGCAGGTCCAGACACTGCCTTTGGTCCTCGGCCAGCTGAGCCATCGCGTCGGACAGAGTGCCGCTGCGTTGCGCCGCGACGAATATCGGTGGGACAGTGCCGTCGCCGGGCCCGGCGGTTGTGGATCCCGAAGCCGGTGCCACCTGCGAGGCGGGCTGCCGCCGCGATGCCGCGGACTGGTCCTCTTCGACGTTCGGCTGCCGGATGGCGTCGCGGATGGAGTTGCTCCATTCGGTGCCGAGATCATCGATGAGCAGCGTCGCCATTCGCGCGTAGGCGCGACGTTGCAGATTCTGGATCGCGGACGTGGACTTCCCGAGCGCAGCGCCGATGGCCACGTGTTTGCGACCCTCGAGGAGACGCAGTGTGATGAACCGCTGCTCCAGCTCGGTGAGCCCGGAGAGGTTGCGCCGCAGAGCTTCCCGCGGAGCGGCCGAAACCAGTGCGGCGCATTCCGGATCGGTCGGAACAGGACGCCCGGTCAACTCGCCGGCCAATTTCCGCACGGCTTCACCGAAGATGTTGTCGACGGACTTCACGGTCAGTGGGTGCATCGCCTCAGCCGCTTCGGCACGCGTCATGCCCTGGACTATCCGCAGTCGCACAACGCGCTTTTCGTTGGCATCGAGCACCCGCATCGCCCGGGACAGCGCTTTCTTGTCAGTCCGCTGGGTCTCCTGTACCAGCTTCAAAGCGTTGCCCGGTTTTCCGGACGGTATCGGGTCGGGGCCGCCGGACAGCATGTCGGCAAGCTTCGGAACGGCCCGGTACTGCGTAGTCCACAACGCGGCCTGTTTACGCCCGGTCAGCGCGGCGATCTCAGGGATGCTCAGGCCCTGTCCGAACCGCAGCTCGACGAATTCCCTCGCCGCGGGCGACAGCTTCGCCGCCGCTGCCAGCACGGCATCTCGGTTCGCCGGGTCTCTGACCAACCGCATCGCGGGGCTGCTGTCGACGGAGCCCGGCTCCGCGGTCGTCGTGGTCTCGGCTCGTTCATCGGCTTCCGCCACGTCGACGGTCGAATCGGCTGCGGTGACGCTTTCCGGTGCGCCGTTGACGAGCCAGTCCGCCAGTTGTCGCGCGGCGTGGTTGCGCTGCTGGCGTACGCCGCTCTCAGTGCTATCGATCCGAGCGGCGATCTCCGCGAGCGTGTCACCTTGCAGCACACCCTCGATGACGAGCCGTCGATTCGCGGTGAGATGTCCGAGCAGCGGCTCCAGCGCGGCGTGATCTGCCTCTAGCACCGCCGCCAAAGCCTCGTCCACGGTCAGCGGTACCGCGCTGTCCGACAGTAGGTTCGCCAGCTGGTCGGCAGCTCGTTTGCGTGCTTTGCGCACCGCGTTCTCGCTGCGATGCAGTTCGGCGGCGATCTGTTCCGTCGTTTTGCCCCGCAGAGCCAATTCGATCACCGCACGGCGAGCGACCGGAATTCTGGCCAGGTGCCGAGCGAACTCGTCGTTGCGCTCGTGGTACGCGTCCTCGACAGCGTCCCAGTTCGGGTCGGCGTCCGGACGCGGGACGCCGGTGAGCGCATCCGACAACCGCTCCACGGCCCGCTTTCTGATACGCGAGAGCTCTGCCGGTTCCCGGCCCATCTCGGCTGCTACCGCGGGCCACTCGCGCGATTGCAGGACCCGCAGCTCGGCGAACTGCCGTTGCGCCGGGGACAGTTTCGCGATCGCTCGCTCCAACGTCCGCCGATTCCTCGGCTCCTGCGCGGCGCGCAGCAAGCGCGATTCCGGATTGTTCCGCTCCTCGAGCGCGGCGGCGATGGACTGGGCAAGATCCCGGATCGCCCGCTTCTCCGTAACGCGGGCGTCCGCCCTTGCCCGCTCGGAATTCAGGTTCATGGCGGCGCATGCGTCTTCGAAGGACATCGCGTCGCGTACTCGCAGCATCAACCACCGGCGCTGGTCCCGGCGCAGCCCCTCCAGCCCTGCCTGTACGTCGGAACGGCTCGCCGTAGCCAACGCCTGACTCTCCGGACCGTTCTCCGACAGGTGCGGCGCGACCGCGTGCAATTGGTCGCGCAGCCGCTGCCGGAAGCCATCGAACCAGAAGTCCGGGAAGAACGCGCGCAGCACGTCGCGCGCGACATTGCCCGCGCCCCTGAGCTTCCCGCCGGTCGGCGCGGTGCTGTCCCCCTGCTGATCCAGCGGTCCGGGACGGCGCCGGTCCAGTGGGTCGTACTGCGCGAAATCCTCGGCGACCCGCATGCCTTGGTCGGCGAGGACGCGCAGCGCGTCGTCGTTGACCGCCGCCGCGGGTTGGTAGTGCCCGCTGCTGTCGGTCATGGCGGTCAGGCGGCCCGCGTCGACCCGGATCCCGCCGACACCGGCGACCGGGCGCCCGGACAGGAACGACGAGTGGCGCATCGGCTTGTCGATCAGCCCGGTCTCGGCGTAGAGATTGCCAGCAGGGTCGAGAGCGAACATCACCGAGCGGCCGCCGGTGTCGAAAAGCTGACCGTCGTGGGCGCGGTAGAGCCTGCCATCCGGTCCGATGACGATGCGCTGCGTCGCCAACTCCGCCTCGGACAGGTAGTGCACGACCGGATCACCCCAGTCGTTGCGGCGCAGCTCCTCGCCCACATAACCACGCTTCAACTCAACGGTGGGCAGGTTGTCACCGGTCAGCGGAGCCGGGATCTCGTCCGCCGCGAGCACAGCGCCGACGGTGTCGTTCGATGGCGTCGCCGCACGGCCTGGAGCCCGGTGCGCTTGCACTTCGTGCGGGCCTTCCGGGTCGAAGGCGAAGAACGTGCCAGGGTCGCGGCGGGTCCGCGACTTCCGAGCCGGACTGTCCGTTACATCGGCGCCGGTAATCGGCGTCGCCGATTGTTGCTGCGGTGCAGGCACTTTTGGAGCTTGGTTCGGCAAGGTCTCGTTGGCGGCGTCCGCCTGTGCTGGGATCGTGGTCTCAGCGTTCCCGAGCAGGCTGTTGTAGTGCTCGGCGGCCTCCAGAACCCCGGCGTGGTTCAGCCAGTCGGTATACAGCTCGAGCGTCTCCGGGGTGGTGTCCGGGTCGCCGGACAGGTCCCGCTGCTCCAGTACGGTTTCCAGCTCGGCGACCGAGGTGTCCAGCGCCTGCGCCAGCGCCTCGGCGAGGCGCGCGCATTCGGCGCGCAGCTCGGCCAGTCGTGGAGCGCCCGCGGTCAGCACGGCCGGATCGAGGGAGAGCAGACCGGCCATCTCGGCCAGATTCTCGCGCGCCGCCGCCAGCGTGGTGTCCGGGTCCGGCTCGGTCTGCGGAGTCGGCGGCAGGATCTCGGCACACAGGTCCACGAACGCGGCCAGTTCGGGTGAGCCGATCGCCGCCGCGACACGACGCAGCTCGGCTACCGGATCCATGTCACTGTGCGCGGAGTAGCCGCCCAGCTCGTCCAGCGCGAGCAGCTCGGCCAGCTCCTGCTGCAACGCGGCATTTATGTCCCGTAGACGCTGCGCGGCAGCCGCGTCGACCGACCCCGTCTGAAGTTCCTGTACCTGAAGCAGCTGGGTGGCGTTGTCCCAGGTCATACGCCGACCGATCCACTGCCGCAACTCCGGCAACCGACCGGCGTCCACCGCCCGCTGCCATGCCGCGGCGTCCAGGGCGCGCAACTGTCCCTGGACGACATCGAGGGCTTGGCGCAGCAGCCCGGGCCGCTGCATCAGTTCCGGGTCGACCCCCAGGGCTTCGGCCAGATCTCGCTGTGCGGGCGTCAGATCGATGGCGGCCTCGGCGAGGTCGCCCGCCGTCGGCGCGACCGGCGGTGCGCCCTTCATGCCGTCCCAGTAGACGCCGTCGAGGACGACCTCACCGAGGTGTGGGTTGTCGCCTGCGATGCGCACGAGTTGGCTCGGCGTCGGATAACCGCTAACTGGGCCCGCGAGGTCGCGCTGGAGTTGTCGCAGCAGCACTTGATCACGCGCCGTGGCGGTTTCGAGCAGCACCTCGATGCGTGCGGTCAGGATATCCACGGCCTCGTATACCAGCAGCGGATTCCACTCGTAACCGATACGCGCCCAGAAGATGCCGCCGTCCGGCTCGCCGGCCGTCACCAGGATGCGGTCGGCCCGGTTGCGCAGGTACGCGGCATCCACCGCCTCGACGAAGGCCCGGCCGAATCCTCGACCCTGATGCGCCTCATCGAGATGAAGGTCGACGTGGTGCACGGTCACGGAGCCGTCGGACTCGAACCTGTAGGCCTCGGTCAACCCGCCGACCTCGTTGCCGGACTCGTCTACGACAGTTGCCTGCACTTGAATGCCGTCGGCCAGCCGCCGCACCTGAAGGTTCACCAGACTGAACGGGCCGTACTGCCGGGCCAGGCCACTCAGCATGCCCGCCAGCTCCACAGCGCTCGCCCCGTCGGTGGCGGCTTCGAGCACAGCGCGCAACGAGGGCAGTACCGGCTCTTCTGGGTTCGCTGACGTCACACGGTTCGGAGCCGACGTGTCCGGCGCGGAAGCCGGTGTGGTGCCGTCCGGGACCGCCGCGGGCGCCGGATCAGCGTCCGCCTTCGACACTCCCTCATCCGACCGCACAGGCATGACAGCGGTCGAACCGGATGAGCCTTCGCCGACCGAGGGATCCACGGCCTGCGGGCCGACGTCCGAACCGCCGGGGCCGGCACCGGGATCGACCGGAGACCCGCCCTCGGGCCCGGCATCGCCGTCGCCGTCGGTATCGCCATTGGACTCGGGACCGTTCTGCTCCGCCCACGCGGCACGACGCTGTTCCAGCCGACCGACGATCGCTTCGGTCAGTTCGCCGAGCTGGACCGTGCGGTCACCGCGGCCGGTCAAGCCCAGTTCGCGCATACCGTCACGGAAGTCCTGGTCCCAGAACGGGTATACGGCCAGCTCCACGGTGCTGTCACCGAAACGGCACAGCACATAGGACGGCTCGACATTCGTGCGGAGGCCGTGCAGCCGACCGCGGTTGCGCCTGGCCGCGTGCAACAGACCCGCTTCGATGTTGTCCTGCGCGACGTCGAGCACGCTACCGTGCGCGCTGTGCGGGGCCAGCGCCTTCGCCAGTTGGGAAATGCGGCGACCGTCGACCGCTATGGCGAGCTCGCCCGGTACGTGCACACGGACATGACGCACACCGGCGATGGTCGCGTGCAGTGCTGCCACAACCTCGTCGGACACGTCGTGATTCGACTCGTTCAGTTCGAAACTGTTGTCGCCGACACTGAATCGCACGCGACGATCACCGCGCTCACCGCTCTGCTCCAGGACGACGCGAATTTCGCCCCGGCTCTGTCGCAATGCGTCCTCGACCATGTGAGCGAGCTCGAACCCCGCGTCATCGACCTTGCCGGAAGGCCAGTCCGCGAGTTGTCGCGCGGCCCAGTCCCACGCTCTGGATGCGTGCGTCGCAGCGTCGGCGTCGGTTGTGCCGTCCGCGCGCAGCACCAGGACCGCGTCCGGATCGGTCAGTGAGTTGGAGAGGTCGGCGGCTTCCCGGACCTCGGCCAAGGTCAGCGCGGCGGCGGCCAGGTCCGGCGCCATGGGGTGGGCGTCGGCAAGTTCTCGCGCCAGCGCGGCCAGTCCCGCGATATCGGCGGGAACCGGACCGGGTCGGCCGGTCACGCCCAAGACTCGCGAAAGACCCTCTCGCACTGTCGCTTCGAGTTCACGAACCGGCCCGATCGACTCGGCCGATGGCGAAACCGGTTGGGCGAGCAGGGCGGTGACGGCCTCGTGCTGCTGCGCGAGGAAGAACTGCAGCTGCGGGTCGTCGTAGGAGCTCGCCCATGCTTGCAGGTCGGCCATATCGGCCGTGGCCGGGTCCGGCGGATCGGTGAGACCGGCGTCGAGCGGCGCCGCGGCCTCGGGCGAGATGACCGCCTGGAGCAACTGCTCGTACTTGGCCCGATTTCGTGGCTGGCCGGGAACGAAAGGAGCTGTCTCGCCGCCCATTTCACGGTAGCGCTGCTGTTCTGCCCGGAGCCCGAACAGATCTACCGGGTCGATATCGGGTCCGTGCTCGGCGAGATTCGCCAGCCATTCGGCGTACCTGGCGCTGCCCTCCCGGACCGCTGCCACCCAATCCGCCGCCGGGAGGTGTAGTGCATCGAATTCGCGGACGGCACTGGGGAATTGACCGTTCTGCTCCAACGACCAGTTCATCAGGATGCGCGACGCGCGGCCGTTGAAGTCGAGCGGGTGCAGCGATACGAACCTGCGCTGCAGCTCCGCGGCGAGTTCGAAGGGGTCGTAGTCGGATCCATGCTGGGCCGCGTTGTACCAGTCGCACAATTCCTGGAGAGCCTGGTCGACCTCCGCCTGCGACGCGTAGTTCGGGTAGACGATCACGCCGTGTTCGCCGGGCCCGGCGGGCGGCGGCATGTATGACAGCAGTGGGTTCGCCTCGATGGTGGCGATCTGGTCCGCGGTCAGCGGTGTCGACAACACACCCATTCGCGGCGTCGGGGCACCGAACTCCATTTCCGGCGGTGCCGACATCGTCAACTGGTCGTGCATCGCGCGAATGAAGCCGACGGTCAGTTCCTGGTTGCCGTGCTGCCGGGCAACCAGCCTGGCACCCAGGTGCCCCGCCCACCTGCGTTTGCCGAGCGCGGTTTCCGGCTGTGGCTGCTCGGCGATCACGGCAATGGCCAGATACCGCTCCTCGAGCAGGAGCGCCGCCTCGAGCAGTCGCCCTGCCTCGGTGTCGATACCGAGCTCGGCCAAGTAGTCCGCGATCACGGCGTCGATCGAGGAACTCGTGCCGAAGGCGACATCGTCGGCGGGCGGTGCCGCGTTCGGGTCGGCGAACTCCGGGGACAGCAGGATGGCCTGGCCGTCCTTGTACACCGTCGCCCAGAGGGCGGTGGTTTGGTCGGTGCTGCTGCCGGTGAGGTGGGCCAGCGACACTTCGGTTGTGGTGGTGGTGCCGGTGGTGAGTTCGCGGGTACCGGTGGGGGCCGGGCGCTGGAACCATTCGCGGCCGTCGGGGTCGACCCGATCCAGAATGACGGTTTGCCCGTTGAGTTCGAAAGTGTGTGTGCCGTCGGCGTTTTCACCGATGTACGTGAGGGCGGCGGCATGGCCCATGGCGCCGTGGCGGTCGGCGGTCGCGCGCTGTTCGAAGAGGTAGGCGGTGGTGCCGGGGCCGGAGTCGAGCAGGCCGCGGACGAGGCGGGCGTGGGCGGTGGAGTCGGCGTCGGTGACGAAGCCCTGCACCGGAGCGCCGTTGAGTTCGGGCACGATATCGCTCCAGAGCACACCCGCCAGCGAGGGCTCGAGGAGGTCGGCGTCGGTGACGGTGGTGCCCTGCGCCTGGTTGACGAACCGCGCGGCGACCGGCACGCAGTCGTTGTCGTGCTGGTCCAGGTAGTACCGGGTGCGCGGGAATGCGCCGTCACCGTCCACCTCGACGGTGACCGAAAGCACCTGCTCGCCGGGGCTGCCGGTGACGCGCGCCGAGACGTGCACGCCGCCGCGCGCCAGATCGTGGTCGTTGGTCGTGAAGGACCGGGTGGCCCGGTGGACGATGTCCGTCACCTCGGCGAGCGCCTGGTCGACCTTGGCCGCGGGCCAGCCGCCCATGATGGCGCGCAGCCTGCTGTCCACCCCGTCCAGGCCCTGCACGCCGTAGTACAGCGTGCTGCCGAACCGGCGGGTGCGTGCCGGATCGTTGGCTATCGGGTCGATCTCGGAGGTGAACCCGAGCGGTGTCGGGCGCGCACCGGTCAGGCGCTGCCAGAGGGTGCGCGCGCGCGGATGGCGCGGGCGCTGATCCCAGTCGTAGCCCGCGGCTTTCGCCGCCGCGGTCGCCTGCTGCACGGTGGCGCCGGGGTTCTGCGCGAGGAACTCGATCGAGGCGAGCGCGGCCTCGATCCCGACGATGTCCTCGCGCACCGCCTGGTTGGACAGCAGCCGCTGCCACATGGCGGCGATGTCGGTGTTCTGCGGGATCTCTGTGTTGCGCAGCAGGTACTCGCGCACCTGGCGCAGTGTCTCGATGATCTCGTCGCGGGAGCGCAGGTTGCCCGCGTGGTCTTTGAGCCAGGTCGAGCCGTCGCCGTGCTTGGCCATGGTCGAACCGTCGGGGTCGCGCACCCAGGCATTGCCCTTGCCGCGCACCCAGCGCTTCGGATCGCCGCCGGAGTAACGATCCGGATCGGCGAGGGCATGGTCGGCGATCTGTGCCAAGTTGCTGTCGGCCTCGAAGACCCGGTTGTGCTCGAAGCCCTCGTAGGCGGCCTCGGTCCGCTCCCGCAGCTCGGCCCGTTCGGCTTCGTTGTCGGCCCAGCGCTGCCGCAGCGCCTCTGGAATCTCGACGCTCTCGCCGGTGTAGGGCAGCGCGTAGGAGCCGTCCAGGCGCGCCTGCTCCGAATTCAGTTGCGGCTTGGCCAGTTCCGGGTTGTGCAGCGTCTGCGGATCGGGCTGGCTGGTGTCGAGCCAGCCGTAGGTGCGGGTGCCGCGCACCATCGGAATCAGCTGGATCCAGCGGCCGTCGCGCACCGCCGGAATCCATTGCGCGACATCGGCCATTGCCCAGGCCAACGCCGGATGTCGTTTGGCGAAGTCGGCCGAGAGCGGCAGCTCGATCGACTTCCCGTGCGCGGTGTTCGCGGGCAGCCACCGGGTGGCCGAGAGGACGAACTTACCGATCCATGGACGGTTCTGGATCAGGTTCTTAGTCCACGGATGGCCCGGAATCCGGTCCAGGATGCCCAGCGCGAGGATACGCAGGTGGAACAGGTTGAGCCCGACATCGGAGCTCCACGCGTTCACGCCCTCGGGAACGTTGTAGATCGTCGGCGAGAACGGCGGATTCTGCGGGAACAGGAACCCTGGAACCTCACCGGCCTCGAATTCGTGCAGCCCGGCCATGATCTTGTCGAAGGTCGGGACCATAGAGACCTTGAACAGGAACGGCGGCTGCGGGTCGGTCCACTTCTCCTTCTCCCACTTGCGCGGGTGCTTCCCCGGCTCCCAGGCGCCTGCGCGCTGGGTCAGTTCGGCATCGGTGGACGGCAGATCGACGGTGCTCTCGTAGTGGCCCCGCGCGTCGAGCTGTACCCGAGTGAACCGCACGGTCAGCGGCGTGGTGTCCGACTTCGCCATGCCGAGCAGCAGATTCAGGTCGGTCCGCGCCGACAGCGTCGCTTGCAGCGCCTGCCGGTAGCCGTTGACGTCCGTGTCGGTGCCGACGACCACGATCTCGCTGTCCCCGAACAGCCCGGTGGGCTGCGCGGCGGGCCGCACGCCGACCCGCTCCGAGATCGGCAGCAGGCCGAGGGCGTTCATCGCGTCCAGCGCGGCCTGCCGCTCGGCCAGCTCGCTCCGTTGCGATTCCGCGTCTTTCAGCTGCTTGGCGGCCTCGCGTAGCTGCTGCACGAGCTCGGCGCCAGGTTCCCGCGGTCCGGGGTAGCGGGGGTTGAGGTGATCGGTATCGCTGATCTGGAAGACCAGGGCGAGCGCGGCCCGCGCATTCGTCGCGGAGATGATCTCCGTCGTCAGCGCGGACTTCATCAGGGTCAGATCACCCGGCGGCAGCTTCCTCCGCAGCAGTTCCAGCGAGTTCTCCACCTCGCTGAGAGCATGCGTGGCCTGCCGCAGTTTGGCGCGGGCAGCGGCCAGATCCTGGTTCCGGGCCTGCTCCGCTTCCGGAGTATCGACCGTGTCGGCCTCGAGCAGCGCGATGCCCGCACGCAGCTTGTCCCGCAACGCTTTACCGCGGTCGATCTGCTCTTCCAGTGTCTGCTGGACGCGCTCGGCGGTCTCGATGCGGTCGCGTAGCTGGAACGCCGCCTCGAGGTTGTCCACGAGGTCGATATCGGAGCGGAACCGCGCGATCTCGGTGTCGCCGCCCAGGTGGGTGGCCAGCTGCGCCTCCAGCGCGTCGATGCGGGCTTGCAGGTCGCTGCCCTGCTGCGTGATCGAGGTCTGCCACACCTCGACCGCCGCGGCGCGCGCGGACTCCGCCGCACCGGTTTCCGCGACGCGCTGCTCGATGTCGGCCGCCAAGCTACGGGCCAGCTCGCGATCCCCGGCGTTCTGCGCGGCCATGGCTTGCTGCCGCAGATCCGCGATCTCGGCGCGCAGGTCGGCTTCCCTCGCCACCGCGGCAGCCATCTCGGCGCGCAACCGCGCCACCTCGGCCGCCGGGCTGGGCGGCGCGTTGGCCGGTGGCTGCCGATGCGCGGGCACCGGGGCGTTCGGGTCCGGTGTCTGGCCGATGGCGAGATCGGCGGCGGGCAGTGCGGCGGCGAGGTCGCCGAAGTTCGCCACCTGCTGACCGGCCTTCCAGGCCACGGCCCAGGTGGCTTTGGTTTCGTAGCGGCTACCGCCGGTGAGATCGGCCAGCGAGACCCGGGTGCCGTCCGGGGCGACGAACCATTCCAGGTTGCTGCGCTTGGAGCCGACCTCGTCGTAGGTGACGCGGCGGCCGTCGATCTCGAACTGATTGCCGCCCAGGTACTTCACGGTGTAGGAGTGCGCGCCGACACCGTGCGCGTCGGGGGTCCATCGCTCGTCCAGCACCCAGGCGATGGCGCCGGGGCCGCCCTGCTCGCGCAGCGCCTGGATCAGTTCGACGTGGCCGCGGGCGTCGCTGTTGTCGAAGCCGCCCGGCTGGGCGCCGCGCAGCATCGGCCGCACGTCCTGCCAGTCGCGGCCGGACAGGTTGTTCGGCAGAGGGATCGGGACATCGACGATGTTGCCCTGGTCGGCCAGGACACGACTGAGCGAATCGGAGACACAGGTGTTGATCGCGGCGGGACCGGCGGGATCGATCTCGCTGCTGTAGTAGGTCACCAGTGCCGTCAGGGCCTCGATCTCGGCGGCGGTCTGGCGGACCTCGGCACGCAACTGCTGGTGCAGCGCGGTCAGGGTGTCGGGGTCGCGGACGAACAGGTCCGCGAACTTCTCGGTCTTGAACTTTCCGAAGGCCGCCTTGTACTGCGCGTCGGTGGTGTTGTAGATGTCGGCGCCGTGCAGGCGCACCCAATCCTGCTCTGGCACCGGCACTCCCGGCACGGTGCCAGGACCGGCTAGTTGCAGTCGCGCGAGCAGCAGATCGACGTCGGCGATCAGGTCGGCCAGGTGCGCGGGCGCGTCGGCGAGGTTGATCGGGGCGATGTCGTCGGCGACCCGCGGATCCCGGGTGAACAGCTCCGGATCGGCCTCCAGCTGCTTCAGCAGCGCGTCGATCTCCTTGGTCAGCTTCGGTTTCGCTGTCTTCAGCGCCTCTAGCGTGGCCTTGGGATCGGTAGCCAGCTCGGCCCGGGACAGCTCCAGCTTGTTCAGTGCGGTGTCGAGCTTGTGGTAGGCGTCCAGGGCGTGCAGGTTGCGCGCGTACTCGACCAGCGCCTCGATCTGAGCGGCGCGTACCTCGTTGTCGAAACGCAGCCGCTCCAGGGTGGCGTCGATCTGGCTCGGGGTCAGATCGACGCGACCGATCGGCAGGCGGCCCACCAATTCGGTGATGGCTGCTTCGATTTCGCCGCGCGACATCCGGGACAGGTCCAGCGCCGGGCCGCTCGGTTCCGCCTGCGCCGGATCGGTGACCGTCTGCCAGGGGCCGCCCTCGTAGCGCACCATGGTGACGGTCAGGTTCCGGCCGTCGAAGTCTTCCGAGATATGGCGTACCGCAGGCGAATCCATCGCCGCCGTGGCCACCCGCCAGGTGCCGCCGACCTCACGCGGCCAGGCCACGCGGTACTCGACCTCGAGACTGCCGTTGTCGATCAGCTCCACCAGTTCGGAATTCGCCGGGTCGGCTAGTGCCTTCGCCAGCGCCGCATCGTGATTCATGGCGTTGTCGATGACGACCAACTTCATCGGCGAACCGACCAGCCCGACGCCCGGATGGTTGGCCGGATCGATCAGGAACCCGCCGCTGACCCGAATCCATTCGCTGCCCGCGATATTCGCCATCACCTCGGCGTGCTGACCGAAATTGTCGTCGGCGTCGAGGACCTGCTGCGCCTGCCGCTGGAAGGCGGTGACCGCATCCTGGAGGTCGGTGAGCCGAGTCTGCAACTCCGTCAGCACATTCGGGCTCTCGGGATCGATGCCGAGAATGTGCGCGCGGTGGTCCAGCTCGGTGCGGATGTGGTGGCGGCGCAGGGCCTCCTCGAAGAATCTGCGGCCCGCGGGCGTGTCGCGGTGCGACAGGTCCCACCACATGCGGCCGCCCTGCATGTTGTTGTTGACGCCGGTCCAGCCCATGAGGGTCGCGCGACCGTTCCGGGCCGCCTCGACTTCGCGCGCGTACCGCTCCAGCGGGCTCGGACGGTTGATGACCGCTGCCGGTAGCAGATGCGACAGGTCGATATCGGGCAGGAAGGGAATGTCCGCGTTCTCCGCGTCGTACCGGGCCAGCGCCGCTTTGAACGCCTCGGCCGTAACGGCTTCGCGGGTCAGCAGATACCGCGCCTGATCGATGGCGGCGCGCACCGACTCCGGGCTCAGGTCCGGCAGTTCGATGCCGAGCGGGCCCGCCAGCGCCAGCAGCGCCCGCGCCCGCGCATCCAGCTCCTGCGCGGCCTGCCGGACCTCCTGACCCCATTCGGCGAGCTCGTCGTGCGCCAACGCCGACGGATCGTGTTCGGCGTCGGCGGGGACCGGCGGTTCCAGCGAGGCGTCGATTCCAGGCGTGGGCTGCGCGGGCGGAAGTGCCGGTGGCGCGGGCGGTCCCGCGAGGAAGCGGTCGGCCAGCCCGAGGCGGCGGAGTTCGGCCTCGTTCTCGCTGATCTTCTGCGGGTCGGCGTCTTCGCGGGCGTAGTCGTAGACATCGCCGGTGCGCGTGACGGGTCCGTGCGACTCCGCCGACGTGACCTGGCCGAGCAGGAAGGCCTTGATCTTCGGCCAGTTGCGCTTGAGGTTGACCACCTCGCGTGCGGTGAACGCGGGGTTGGCCTCGAAGTTGCCCCAGAAGTCGCTGTCGGCCAGCTGACCGAAATTCTGCACCGTGAACGATTGGCCCAGCGGCACCATCTCCGACGGCGGGTGCTGCGGGTTCACCACGCCCTGCCGGTCTCGCAGGGTCTGGATGACGCCCGGGTCCGCTTCCGGCGCCTTGGCGATCGCGGCGGTGGGCACCTCCGGCGCGGGCAGGCGGGTGGCCGGTTCCACGCGCCAACCGCCGGAACCGTCCGGCGTCAGCTGGACCGGGATACGTTCGCCGCCGACCTCCAGGTCGATTCGCACGGGGCCACCCGGTGTCGGGCCCGCTTGCAGCACCTGGGTGACATCCGCCAGATCCGCGACCGCCTGGGCGCGGGCCAGTGTCTCCGCCCGCAGCCGCTCCAGGGTGTCGGTCAGGTTCGCCGACGCCAGGCCGTCGGCCGGGATCTGGAGCAGCTTCGCCCACACTTCGATGATCTTGTCGATCTCGGTCCGCTGGTGGGGGTCCAGCGCGAGGTCACGGCGCCCCATGGCGGTGGCCAGCGCTTCGATCGCGCCCGCGCGCAACAGGATTCGATAACGCTGCTGCGCGACGGTGGTCGCGAGATTCGCCGGTTCGCGCTGCTCGGTCGTGAGCTCGAGCTGGTCGGCGAGCGACTGCTGCGCCTGCGCCATGGTGAGCGGGCGCGGCGGGTCGGCCGGGTCCGGCGGCGACACCAACGGCCCCGCGACGGCAGCCGGGTGTGCGAGCGGAATCGGCGGCGCCGGTTGGGTTTCCGGCGGGTTGCCGATCGACCGCTGGAACTCCTCGGCCGCGTCGCGCTGGGCTAGGAAATCGGCGTCGGACGGATCCGACGGGTAGCGCCAGTAGTGCTCCCCGGGGAACTGCTCGTCGGCTGTGAGCGTGTCGAAGTTCGCCGGGAACAGCATGTGCTGGTTCGCCAGGCCGTCCGGCGAGGCATCCAGGAAGTGCCGGGTCAATGCCATCTGCGACATGTCCTGGAGTGCGGACTGCGGATCCGGCAGTGCCCCGAGGGTTTCCGCGAGACCGAGGCGCTCGGCCAGGGTCTGCGCGTAGGCCAAGTGCACGGCGGAAGGCTCGGCCCCGGATTCCGGTTCCGTACGCAAGCTCGGTGTTTCGCCGAAGAACCGCGCCGCCTGATGCACCGGGTCCTCGGGCCTACGCGGAGTGGGCAGATCCTGGCCGAAACGCACACCGGCGTCCGGCATCGGCCCCTGGTCGCCGAGACCCGGGACATGAGCGTCGTTCTGGAAGATGCTCGCCCAGGTGGCCGCGGTCTCCGCCGGTGTGCCACCGGTCAATTCGGCCAGCGACAGCGGATCGGTGCCGCCACCGGGGCCGAGGTCGAACAACTGCTCTTGGCCGTTGTCATTGATATCGGTGAGCAGAACCCGCTGGCCGTCCACATCGAAGACATCCTGGCCCAGGTAGGTCACGGTGTAGATGTGGCCGCCGACACCGTAGTCGTCGACAGTGGTCCGCTGGTCGATCACCAGGGCCGAGGCGCCCGGGCCCTGCGCACGCAAGGTGGTCAGCAGGCGGGCATGTGCGCTGCCCTCCTCCCCCGGCAGGAACGGCTCGGGCTGCGCGGTCCCCAAGCGGTCCGACAGATCGGCCCACGGCACACCGCCGATCCGGTCGGGATCGACGGCGAACTCGCCGAGCACGTTCGGGTGCCGCACTGCCAGCTGGTCGAAAGCCCTTGGCACACAGTGGTTGATGGGCGTGCCGCCGGTCGGCACGCGGTAGTAGGTCTCCGACAACGCCGCCAGAGTGGCCAGATCGGCGGCATCCGCGCGGACATCGGCCCGCAGTTCCGCCAGCGCCTCGGCGATCTGCTCCGGCGTGCGCAGCGCGGCCGCGTCGAGCCGGCCCGCCCGGAAATTCTTGTAGATCGACTCCAGCTCGGCCGGGGTGGCGGTGTCCATGTCGACGCCAAGCAGGTGCAGCCAGTCGGCGTCCGGATCCGGGATGCCGGGGACCTTGCCGGGCAGCGTCTGGCCGTGCCGGGCGAGCGCCAGGAAGTCCGCCATATCGTCGACGAGCAACCCCACCTGGTCGTGGGTGTCGCTGTGATGCATCGGCAGCCCACCCGGCCGCAGCCGATCCTGCGCGTCGTAGAGATTCGGATCGAAATCGACCAGATCGGGATCCCGGTTCAGCAGCTTGGCCAGGGCATCCAGCTTCTTGGCCCGTTCGGGATGCCGCTGCTTCAGCTCCTCGATCGCGTCGAGCGGGCGCCCGCGCAGCTCGGACCGGTTCGCCTCGGCCTCGTGCAGCGCCCGTTCGAAGGCGTTGAAGCGGGCCACATTCGCGTGCAGGCGGGCCAGATCGGCCATGGCCTCGATCCGCACCGCGCGCAACCGGTTCGCGGCGCGTGCCGTGTCGAGGGTGTCCTCGACACGGTCCGGGGCCAGATCGGCCAGCTGGACACCCTGCCGAGCCGCCGCGTCCTCGACGCGGGCCACCAGCTCCGCGGTCGACAGCGCGGTGGGGTCGGGCACCGGAATCCGGTTGTCCGGCGGCGTGAGCGCGCTTTCGCTGGGGATGACTCGCCAGGGGCTGTCGTCGTCGTCGCGGACCATGGTGAGCTCGAGCCCGCGACCATCCACGGCGCCGGAGAAATGCCGGACCTGCGGCGCGTCCACCTCGGCCACATGGATGACGCCGGAGCGGTCGGCCCAGGCGACCCGGTACTCCAGCTCCAGCTCGCCCTGGGTCAGCATTTGCGCGATATCGGTATTGCGCGGGTCGGCGAGCGCGTTGGCCAGCTGCTGGTCGTGATCGCCGCCGTCGTTGATCACCACCAGGCGCTGCGGATCGCCGTCCAGCAGGCCGATACCCGGCGCATTGTCCGGATCCAGCAGGTCGCCGCCCTGGTCGAGCAACCACCGGTGCCCCGCCGTGGCCGCCATCTCCTCGGCGATCCTGGCGAATGCGGTGTCGGCGTCGGTGTAGGCGGCCGCCAGTCGCTCGAATACGGCTGCCTCTCGCGCCAATTCGGCAGCGCGGTCGTGCAGGGCGGTCAGCGCGCGGGCGACATCGGCCGGGCTGTGCGCGGCCGGATCGACATCGAGCATGTTGGCCCAGGTGCCCAGTTCGGCGCGTACCTGTTCGCGCTGCACCGCCTCCAGGAACGCCTGGCGGGCCTCCGGGCTCGGGTTGCCCTCCGGATCCCACCAGAGCTTCAGCCGCGTCGGATTGTTGTTGACGCCATTGGCTTCGGAGTCCGCACCGGGCAGACCAGCCTTGATGGCCTGCTCGCGCATATAGCGCTCGAGCGGATCCGGCCGCGCGTCGTTGGTCGGCAGATAGCGCAGGCGCTCGTTCTCGTTGTGGAACCGCGTGGCCGCCTGCGCGTACGCCGCGGCCGCCGCGGCCTGCCGCATCGCCCGGTAGTTCGCCTCACCGACCGCGGTCCGTACCGCGTCGGGGCTGAGGTCGTCCAGCGATAGCGACAGCGCGGCCGCGCCCCGGTAGAGCGCGATTCGGGCGGCATTGCGGTCGGCGATGGCGTTGCCGAGTTCCGTGCCGCGGCGAGCCAGATCCGGATCGGGGCCTTGCGGTTCCGCGTCCTGAACCGGCGCCACCACGTCCTCGTCGATGCCGGCGCGCTCGTCGGGCGCGATCGAATCCGGCGCCAGCGGTTGACCGATTTGGGGACTGGCCGAGTAGTTGCCGGTGACCAGGGTCCAGAACGCCTCGCGGCCCTTCCACAGCTTCGACGCCTGCAACGCGAAGAACGCCGGATCCCAGTTGAACCCACTGACATCGGCCGCCGCGTCACCGGACAGCAACTCGATCTCCGCGCCGAACGCGTTGTAGAGATCGCTGTTGTTCTCCGAACCGAGCGCGTACTGGATCGGTCGACCGGTGCCGTGGCTGCCGAGGTGGGTGCGCAGGAACTTCAACGCCCGCTTCCACCGGCTCTGCGGTTGCGCGTCGGGGTCGCTCGATGGCTCCGGCACCGGCGGCGGCGCCAGCGGCTCGGCGGGCCGCACCCGCCATCCTCCGGAACCGTCGGCGGTCAGCAGCACCGGCACCCGCTGACCGTCCACCACCACCGTGTACCGGCGGGTCTCGCCCTCGGCCACTCGGTCGGCCCGGCCCTCGGCCTCGTGCACCGCTTGGGCGACATCGGCCAGATTGTTCAGGGCCACGGCGCGGGCAAGCACGTTGTCGCGCAGCCGCTCCAGTGTCGTGTCGACCTGCCCCTCAGCCAGATCGCTTTCCGAGAGCTGGAGCAGATCCGCCCATTGGTTGACGATCTTGGTGAGATCCGCCCGCTGATTGGGGTCGACGGCGGCAGCCAGCCGGGCCATGGCGGCCGCGAGCGACTCGACCGCCCCCGCCCGCAGCATGGTGCGATACCGCTGCTCCGCGATGGTTTCCGCGAGCTTCGCCTTGGTCACCTGGTCGGCGTTCAGGCGCAGCTGTCGCAGCAGCTGCGCCTGCTCCGACTCCGGCGCGAGCGTATGCGGGGCCCGGGAATCGGGCCGGGCCGGCGCCGGTCCCAGCGCGGGTGCGATCGCGTCCGGCACGGCGATCGGCATGGCGGGCGCCGGGGTGTCGGGATCGACAACCGGCAGGGCGTGGGCTTCGTCGCGCTGCCGGGCGAAATTCGGGTCGCTCGGATCCGGCGAGTAATTCCAGTACCGCTCGCCCAGATGCTGCTCGTCGATGCTCAATGGAGCGAAAGCGGCCGGGCCCATGTGCTCGTTCATGTGCCCGGTGACCGGGGTCGGGTCGAGGAATCCGCGCGCCCAAGCCATTTGGGCCAGATCCGCGAGGATCCGGCGCGAGTCCGTGAAGCTCGACAGCGAGTCGCCGAGGCCGAGTGCCTGCGAAAGGCGGGTCAGGCGGTCGCGGTCGGCGTCGGTCAGCGGGGACAGGTCGCCCGTCGGCGTCGTCTGGCGAGCCGGGATCGGCTGCGGACCGGACGCCGATTCGGCTTCGGGGTCCGGAGTCTGCTGTGCCTCGGGATCGGGCTGTGCTTCCGGATCGGGAGTCTGCTGTGCTCCCGGATCAGGCTGCGCACCACGATCGGGAGTCCGCTGAGCCTCCGGATCGGGCCGCGCACCCGGGTCCAGGTTCTGCTGCGAATCCGGGTCCGGCGCGGGCTGGTTGGCGCCGCGCTCTTCGTCGCGCCTGCGCTGCTCCTCCTGCTGACGCTGTTCGTCCAGGAAGCGCCGGAGGTCGCGCATCGGATCGCGGCGGCCCTGATCGTCGCCGACCCGCGGCCGGTTGTCATCGTCGTCGTGGCCCTGGGTGGCGGCACCTGTCGCGAGCGGATGCACCGCGAGCGGGCGCACGGAGTTGCCGTTCGCGTCGTAGACCATGACCCAGGTCTTCTTCGCGTCCGGCAGATTGCTCGGGTCGAACTCGACCGGGCCGTCCGGATGCTTGTACGGGTCGTCGAGCATGATCTTGCCGGTCGCCTCGTCGTAGTACATGACGTACGCGTGCGCACCGACACCGTGCTCATCGACCGTTCGATTCTGGTCGACGACGATGACCGTCGCCTTACCCTTCATGAACTTCAGCGCCTCGGCGATCGCCTTGTGCGGCGACTTGCGCTTGCCGACCTTGACCTCGGTCGCCTGGGAATCGGCGTGCTCTTCGAGCCGACGCATGGACACGCCGTCCAGGCCCACTTCGGTCGGTACGGTGATGTCCGGGTTACCGGTACGCTGGCGCGCCCGGTACAGCGCCTGCTCGGAACACCCGTTCACCCGCAATGGGGGCCGATCGGTGTCCAGGTACGACTCGTTGTCGGGCGCTTGGAATTCGGTTGTGCCTGCGGCGATGTTCTCCAGCCGGTACATGCGGTCGACCGGCACGCCGTTCTTCGGCGGCTTCGCGCCGGTCGTTTTCGGGGCGTTGAACTGGCGGAACAGACCGTTGGCGCGATCCTGGACGTGCACACGGACGTCGTCGCCGAAGTGCTTCTTCCGGATCATCGGAGCGTCTTCTTGGCCGGAGAAGCCGACCAGCACGACGTCGTCGACCAAACGCTCCAAACGACCCTTGCGGCCGGACGATTCGACGACGTCGACGCCGTAGCCGCGCGCGATGATCTTGTTCGAAACCGCGATCTCGGGTTGCCCCTGCGCCAACCGACCCTCGTTGAGCGCTGTTCGAGTCGCGCTGAAGGCGGCCAGATCCCGGGCGAGCAGCTTGCCACCTCGACGGGCATGCCAGGTGGTCATGGCCTGGGCCTTGTTCGGCGTGCCGTAACCGACCCATGCGATCGACGCCGCCGATTCGTCCGCGCGTAGTCGTCCGGCGGTCGCCTGGTACTGGCCGGCCATCTGGCTCACTGTGCTGCCGATAGTGGCCAGCGACGCGTCCCGGCCCGGGACGTGCCAGGACAACTGGGTCGCGGTGTCGACGTCGCCCATGGCGATGGCCGCACGGCCGCTGCCGTTGAACGCGGTGGAGTCGAAGGCCAGGACGTACACCGGCGTGTTCGGCGCGACGGCTCGGGCCACCCCCTGCGCTGTGGCGATCGCCTGTCGGGTACGCAGCAGGTTCACCAGCTGCTTGTGCGAGAAGGAGTCCAGCTTGCTCTGCCTGACCAGACTCTCCAGCTCGTTCTCGACGCGCTCGACCGTCTTCGCGGCCTCGGCGCGAGCCTCGTTGATCCGCTGTTTGGCTTCGGCTCGTTCCTGGGCGGCCTGACGGCGTGCCGCCGCCTTCTCCGCCCGGCTGCTGTCCGGATCCACTTGGGTCCGTGCCCGCGGCTGCTCGGCTTTCGCCTGCGCCAAGGCGGCCGCGGCCCGCTGTTGCTCGGCAAGCAGACTTGCCAACCGCGCCTGTTGGGCTACGGTCAACCCGCTGCGGGCGATCAGATCCCGCGACTCTCGGTCGATCCGTATCCAGTTGGCGGTGTGGACATCCGGCGCGGGGATGCCCGGCGCATTGTTGCCGAAGCTGGCCGGATGCACCCGGAGCAGGACCAGCCGCTGCTCCGGCGCGATCGAGTTCCACCGCTCGGAGTTCTTGCGCGCCAAGGCATCCGCCTCGGCCTGAGTGGCGTTGGGGCCGAGTTGGAAATCGGCGGGCTTCGGCTTGCCCGCCATGCTGTCGAGGATATCGGCGGCCTGCTGCTTTTCCGCGTCGGTCGCTGGACTGGTGTCAGGCGCCCGGCGCGGGCGAGCGTTCTCGTCGGTGTCGGGATTCTGGCCTGCCGAATCGTCCGGCTGGTTCCGGGTTTCCGGATCGGTATCGGTGTCGGTGTCGGTGTCGGGATCCGTGCTGGCGTCCGGATCGGTGCTGGGGCGTGCCGGAGCCGGGGCCGTGGGGGTCGGTGGCGGAGGCGGCAGGAACAGCGCGGAATCCTCGCCGACATCCGGACGCGCCGCCGGGTCCTCGTCGCTGTCCGGACGCGCGGGCGCATCCTCGTCACTGTCGGGCCGTGCCGGGGCATCCTCGTCGCTGTCGGGCCGCACTGCCGGGTCCCGGTCGCTGCGTGGCCGCGCGAGCGCATCGTCGTCGGTGTCGTTCTGTGTCGCCGGATCCAGGGTGCTATCGGTCCGCGCCTGGGCGACCTGTGCGTCGCTTTCCGGTGTGACCTGCACCTGGCCGTCGGCGTCGCTCTCCGAGTCGACCGTGGTATCGCGTTGCGGCGCTTCAGTATCCGAGAACTGGGCCTGCACCTGACCGACCGGGGCCGCGCCGGGGGTTGCGGCCTGAACGGAGGAGCCCGCACGCGACGCGGATGTCGACGCGGCGTCGGTGCTCGGAGTGACGTTGGCCGTGCCGTCGTTGAAACCGGCAACGGAGGTGTCCCCGGCGCGGGACACACCGGGCATATTGGGCGTCGAAGGCCGCCCCGCGCCCGGCTGGCCGGTGGCGGAGCTCGACTGGCCAGTTGTCGGCGACGCGGAGGTGGACCCCGGCGCGGACGACGAGCTGCCCGGCGCGACACTGGACGCACCCGTGCTCGTGGACGCGCCCGGCGCCGACGTGCTCACACCGGGCGCAGTCGACCCCGGCGCCGCCATTCCGGCTCCGTTGAACGCGGTGTTCGAGCCGATGTTCGGGTTCGAGTTGGGGTCGACCGAAATGCCTGCACCCGAGCCGATTTGGGAGCCGCCCAGCGGTGTACCGGCTAGGTTGTCGACCGCGCCCGGATCGGTGACCGGGCTGACCCGCGCCGCCCCCGATTCTGGATCCGTAACACCCTCTCCAGCAACAGGATCCGACGCACGCAAGCTGGGATTGTCGGCTACCGAACTCGAATCACCCGCCTGGGGAGCCGAATTGCTCTGGTTTCCACCAGAATTCGACGAATTACTGTCGCTCGCACCGGCTTCCGAGCTCTGCGGACCCGCCTGCGGACCGGCGCCGGCCTGCTGCTGGTTTCCCGCGCCCGAGTCGGCGGCACCGGCCTGCGGCGCGTTCGTATCCTGCCCGGCGGGCGGTGCGGACGTGTTGCCGGCACTGGCGGTGTTCGTGCCCGGGCTGTTGTCCCCGGCCCCGTTCTGGTTCCCGGCCCCGTTCTGATTTCCGGCGCCATTCTGGCTTCCCGCGCCCGAGTCGGCGGCACCGGCCTGCGGCGCGTTCGTATCCTGCCCGGCGGGCGGTGCGGACGTGTTGCCGGCACTGGCGGTGTTCGTGCCCGGGCTGTTGTCCCCGGCCCCGTTCTGATTTCCGGCCCCGTTCTGATTTCCGGCGCCATTCTGATTGCCGCCGCCATTCTGGTTTCCGGCGCTGTTCTGGTTTCCGGTGCCCGAGTTGTCCCCGGTGGGATTGGCGGGATCGGTCCCATTGGTCGGCTGACCTGGCGGCGCGGTACCGTCCGGCGGGGGCACGTTGACGTTCCCGCCGCCGATGTTGGGCCCGCCCAAGAACTGACGGTTGCCACGGAAACTCGACGCCGCGGACGGGATCGCACCGGAAAGGCTGCCACCGACGAACGCATGCGGAGTCCACTGGCCGGTCAGCAGGCCTGCCATCGTCGCACCGGCCGCGCCCGCACCTATGCCGACCAGCCCACCACCGAGGGTGCGGGTCCACCGGTTGTCGCTCGACATCATCCGGTTGAGCGCCGGAATATGTCCCAGGCCATACCCGGCGCCACCACCCGCGGCACCCGCCGCGAACGAGACACCCACGTTCTTCAGGTAGCCTCCCCAGTCGAAGGGCTGCGACTTCAGGCCCTCCGCCTTGAGGATGTTGTGGATAGCGGCTTCCTCGATGGTGGTTTGGACGACCTCGACCAAACCCTCCTGAATCATCTCGTAGACGACCTTGGCGATGACGGTGCGCGCCGCCTCGGACAGGAAGCGCTGACCGATGATTCGAGCGATGGCGCTCTCCAGAATCCCGCCGATCACCCGGAAAGCGGCGCGGGTGGCAGCGATCGCACCGGCCTGGACGGCGGGCGCGGCCGGGCCCGCGGCCGCCGCCCAGGTCAGCTCGATGACCAGCCAGCCGAGCGCGAAGATCGCACTCAAATGATTGGCGTGTACCTCGCCGGTGAAGTCGTCGACCGCGGTGGCCAGCTGGTCGAAGGACTTGCCCATCAGCTCGATGGAGCCATGCTTCGGGTCTTGGCCGTGGATTACGCTCTGGAGCGAATCGAAGATCTTCTCGCCGCCGCTGCCCAGCGGGTAGGACACGCGGACCGATTGGCTGGCGGTATCGGCTTCTGCGATGGCGTGCTCGAGGATCTCCCGACCGACCTCACGCAGCACATCCGAGATCCCGTCCAGATCATTGGGATCGATGTGGGTGATCTCCGCACCCGCCACCCACCCGACCCAGGCGAACTCGTCGGGAATATGCCAGTAACCCATCTAAACCGCGCGCACGTCACCAAACCGAGTCGGTGACGCCCTTTCCGGTTTCGGGCTTGTCCTCGATGGTCTCCACATCGGTGAAGACCATCTCCGTTTCCTCGCGCTCGGCGTCGCCTGGCGGCGCGACGGAAACCGGGGGTTCCGTGGGGATCTCGCTCTGGAAGTCGGGCATCCCCGGGATCACGTCGGAGAGCTTGGGCAGCCGCGCTCGCTCCTCCGCCAAGGGGGCCATCACTCGCTTGCTCTGATCGAACACATCCTGGGCGGCCTGCTGAGCCAGCCGAGTGATGGCTTTGGCGATGTCCTCGTAGCTGTATTCGTCGATGCCGCTGCCGAATTTGGTTTGGATGACCACCCCGTTCGCGTTCACCGTCACCGAGATCTGCCGGTCCC
The DNA here is from genome assembly GCF_059570515.1 of Nocardia sp. CNS-044. Lineage (NCBI taxonomy): Bacteria > Bacillati > Actinomycetota > Actinomycetes > Mycobacteriales > Nocardiaceae > Nocardia > Nocardia sp. CNS-044. Next base: position 1,382,761 of record NZ_JCANSX010000005.1, on the reverse strand, counting down.
TGGTGCTCGCCGTGGCGGTGAGCTTGACGCGCTGCTGCTGCATCTCGGCGATCTCGCGGATGCGGCTGCGGAATTCGTCCATCACATCGGCGATCTCGGCATCGCGTCTGGCCATCTAGTTCTCACCCACTCCACAAACTCTCATGGCGGTCCGAGTGGACCGCCCGCCAACTACCAGCAACCGGTCCGGATCAGATGTTCTCGAACTGCTCTCGACGCTTCTGCTCCTCGCGTTCGGCGTTCGTCGCGTTCTGGAACTGGCCGTCGGACAGCTTGCCCCAGGACTTCGCCATGGTCCGTGTGCCCTCGACAGCGCCCTCGAGCTGGTATTTCAGACCCTTCGGATCATCCATGAACTTCTTGCCGAAGACCGGGTCGGAACTGACGATCGAGATCAGCGAATCCAGCTGCGCCTGCACTCGATCCGCGAGGCCGTCCATGCGGTCGCGGACCTTGCCGGTGTCGGTGCCCGCGATGCGCTGCTTTTCCACAAAACTCTCGACGTCCACGTGGCACCTCTCTTCTCACAACGCCCGTACCAGCCACAAAGCGGCTGATACGCAGATCTTTCCGACCATTCTGGCACCTCGGCCGACGCTGCGGGACGATTCACCGGCGGGAGAAGCTAAAGAACCCGTTAGGAATTCGCCATCGATCCGTTCCCTGTTGTTAACCCGCAATGGGCGGGCAATCAGGTCAGGCGTCGACCATCCCGTTGCGCTCCTGGAAGCGCTGCTCGAACTCCGCGATGTAGCGCGAGGGTGCGATCGAGGACGAGGATTGTTCCAGCACACCGTCATCGGCGATGTAGAACAGTGCACGTCCGATGGCGATCTCGCCCGGCGCGGTCGGCACGTAGACCATCCAGCCGCAGCTGATGCGGTCGGCGCGCAGCTGATCCAGCGGATAGCCGGTGGTGTCGAGATCGCGGTCGAGGATGTAGCGGCGCACCTGGTCGATGGCCTCGTCCTCGGGCATCGGATCCGGCAGCGTAGTGGCCACGCCGGCCATGGTGAGCTGGTAGAAGGCGCTGTCGATGTCGTAGCCGCCCTCATCACCGAAGACGCTGATCAGCGTATCTCTGGTCACCACACCGGCTTCCGCGGCCGAGACCAGCGTGGCCACGGCGGCGACCTGGCCGTCGGTGGGCTCGGCGGCGACCAGGCCGGCGATCACGTTGGTCACCGTCTGCGCGGTCCAGATACCGGGCACGGCCTCGGCGAGCTGATCGGCCGTCGGCGAGTCGGCGCGGTACCAGCGACCGCCCTCCCACCAGTAGCAGAACGACAGCAAACCACTGGCGGCCCGCGGATTCAGCACCGGGTTCGCCACCCAGGCCGGAGCACCGGCGTAGTACGCGGGCAGCTGCGCGCCCTGGTTGTATGCCGCGTCCAAGGCGGGCGCGTTCCAGACACCACCGGAGAGCACGGCCCGGCCACCGGGCAGCATGTACAGCGTCGAGCCGCCCCGCTTGGCGCCTTCGAACCAGCCGAGCGCGGGCAGAATACGCGGCCCCCACTCGGAACCGACGGCGACGAACGCGGCCGCCAGCAGCGCCCAGCGGGCCCACAGCGTGGGCAGCGCCGGGAAATCGCGCTCCGAGATCGTCCCGCGCACACCGGCTTCCCGATCCGCGCGCGCCAAAACGGCGGCCTCGGCCGGGGTGCGGGACTGGCGGTTGCCGTGATTCACGTACGCGGCCAGCCACACCGGCAGCCGATCCCGCGGATTGGCTTCCAGGTCGGCCCGGTACACCTCGGCCGGGAACAGGTGATCGTCCGGGAACGGCTCGTCACCGTAGTCGTAGTCGATATCCAGCCGACCGGCCGGAGTCAGCTGCAACAGCAGCCGCCACCACGGGCCGTCGCCCATGGCGGCGGACACCTCGCGGTGCCTGCGCACCAGCTCCAGCACCGCCTCCGACGGCTGGACGCGAACCGAACGCTCCTGATCGTCGCTGAACACGATCTGCGCGACCTCGGCGACCGCGGTGAAAGCGAACACCGCGTCCAGCTTGGACCAGCCCTGCGGGCCGCCGGTGGCCAGTTCGCGGGCCAGATTGTGGCCGATCTCGCGGGCCTGCTCGGCCGGGTCCACGGTTTCGGGCTCCGGCTCCGGGTCGGAATCACCCAGCGAGAACTCCACATCGGGTTCGTCGCTGCTCTCTTCGAACGCCTGCTGGAACTCCTGGCGGAACTCTTCGTCGGCGCGCTGCTCGGGTGTGAGATTCGGCTGCTGATCGCCGGGGACCTGGTCGTCGCGGGCCTCGTCGTTCGGGCCTTGTGGGCTGGTCACGGTGCAGCTATCTCCTCGTTCACGCACCGGTAACCGGAATCCCGAGGGGCGTCCGGTTACAGGCTAGAGCCGACTTGCTGTCCTTCATCCTGGCACAGGCCGTCGAAAAGCGACCCGAAGGAAGCAGCTGGGAAGGAATTCTGGCGCACCTCCTGAGTTTTCGTCTCGCTCATGGGCGACGACTTCCCTAAGAACGTGTCAAGGTCTCGAGCATGCCAGTCCCCCGCCACCCGATATCCCTGCGGGCGGAACCTGCGATTTGCGAGGATCTGTGCGTGAGACTTGCGATAGTCGAAGATGACCCCGGAGTCGGCGACGCCCTGGTCGCGGCGCTGCGCGCCAAGGACTATCAAGCCGACCATCTGCGGCGCGGCTCCGACCTGCTGCTCACCCACGACCGCTACGACGCCGTCATCCTGGACCTGGGCCTGCCCGATATGGACGGCCTGGACGTCTTGCGCAAACTCCGCGAAGTCAGCTCGGTGCCGGTGCTGATCCTCACCGCGCGCAGCGGTGAACGCGCCGTCATCCGCGGGCTGCGCGCCGGAGCCGACGACTATCTGACGAAGCCGCCGCGCGTCGGCGAACTGGTGGCGCGCCTGGAAACCGTCACCCGCCGCGCCGGTACCCCCACCGCCCCCGCTCAGGTGGTGGTGACCGGCGATGTTCGCGTCGACCTGCAAGCGCGCACCGTCGAGGTCGCGGGCGCCCCGATCACGCTCACCCAGAAGGAATTCGAATTGGTGCGCGTCCTCGTGGAACGCCCGGGCGCCGCCGTCAGCCGCCAGCAACTCATGGACCGCATCTGGGGCGACGCCTTCGCCGCCATCTCCCGCGCCCTCGATGTCCACATGGCCGCGCTGCGCGCGAAACTTGGGCGCCCCAACCTCATCACCACCATCCGCGGCTACGGGTACCGCTGGGAAACGGGCCCCCCGGGTCTCTGACCACTACCGCGATCCACTGTCTGGAACAGGCGTAGGGGGACCGCTTTCCGCTCTCGGCACAGCGTGCTGGTCAGGCGGCGAAGATCCGGGTTCGCCGGTCGGGATCGCTCAGGACATCCCGGATCAGCAGCCCGAAGTCGAGGTCCGGAAGGACCGCTTGGTAGTGCACGTCGCAGGCGACAGCACCGGAGGCGACGAGGACGAAGCGGTTCGTCTGGTCGTCGACGCGCTGCCAGTAGACGCCGATCGGCTGGGCGTCCAGATCGATCACGCGGCCACCAGCCCGCAGCAGTAGCCGACCGGCATCCCGGTAGAAGATCACCGACAGGTCACCGACAGCGCCGTACAGGCCAGACACCGAACCGGCTCCCGACGTCCCACCGCGCAACGCGCCGGTCCCCGGATCGAAGTAGGCGAACTCACCGACACCCGCATGCGAGCGCACCACGAGACCAGTCGCCGCACGCTGGCCACTCTCGGCAAGGCCCGGACCGTTGCCGAACCCCGCTCGCGGGAACGCACGCGAGGATCGCGACTGGCCCGCCGATACAGGCGGGGCCGGAGGCGGCATCGGCGGCGGCGAATACCCGTTCGTCCCACCCGGCAGACCATTCCCGCCCGCTGGCGGGTCCCCGGCCGATGGTGGGTCGGGCAACGTCAGCGCACCGGGAGCGCCAGTTGGTGACGCCGAGCCATGCGGCGGATCAGGCAACGTCGGCATGCCCGGCGCACCGGGACCACCAGGCGGCGGCGCCCAGCCCGGCGGCGGATCAGGCAACGTCGGCATGCCCGGCGCACCGGGACCACCAGGCGGCGGCGCCCAGCCCGGCGGCGGATCAGGCAACGTCGGCATGCCCGGCGCACCGGGACCACCAGGCGGCGGCGCCCAGCCCGGCGGCGGATCAGGCAACGTCGGCATGCCCGGCACCGGCGGATCACCGGGCCGCTGAGGCGCGCCAGGCTGCATCGGCCACTCGGAAGCCCGAGGCTGCGGCGGTACCGAACCATCCGGCGACTGCGGAAGATCCTGCACTCCTGGCATATCGGGCGCCGGGGCTTGCGGCGGCACCGGGAATTCCGTCGGGCGCGGAACTCCCGGCTGCCGCGGTGACACCGGAAGCTCCGGCCACTCCGATGCGATCGGCGGCACCGGCGACCGCGAAGGCACCGACAACTCCGGCAGCGGCGGCACTTCCGGCGCGTGCGGCGACACCGGAACCTGGGGCATCTCCGCTGCGCCCGGAGGCACTGGGGGGCCCGGAGGCACCGGGGAGTCCGGCGATTGCGGAGGCGCTGGCCACTCCGGCGGCCGGGGCGGCACGTGTGGCTGCGGCAACGCCGGTGCAATCGGAGATACCGGCGGGTGCGGAGACACGGGAAGCTCCGGTGTCTGCGGCACTTCCGGCGCGTGCGGCGACACCGGAACCTGGGGCATCTCCGCTGCGCCCGGAGGCACTGGGGGGCCCGGAGGCACCGGGGAGTCCGGCGATTGCGGAGGCGCTGGCCACTCCGGCGGCCGGGGCGGCACGTGTGGCTGCGGCAGCACGTGTGGCTGCGGCAACGCCGGTGCGATCGGAGATACCGGCGGGTGCGGAGACAACGGAAGCTCCGGTGTCTGCGGCAACTCCGGCGCGTGCGGAGGCACCGGGAACTCCGGCGACTTTGGCGGGCGCGGAGACATCGGGAAGTCCGGCGGTTGCGGAGGCGTCGGCCACTGCGGCGGCCCCGGCAGCACGGGTGGCTGCGGCCATCCCGGCGGTGATGGGGGCACCGGCGGCTGCGGCCACTTCGGGGGCTGCGGAGGTACCGGCGGCTTGGGCGGCATCGGCCACTCCGGCGGCTGCGGAGGCACCGGCGGCTTGGGCCGCTCCGGCGGGACCGGCGGCACTGGGCATTCCGGCGGGTGCGGCGGCTCAGGCTCTGGCGGCTTGGGCGGCTCAGGCTTCGGCGGCCTAGGAGGAACCGGCGGCTCAGGCTTCGGCGGCTTGGGCGCCGCTGGTGGCTCAGGGTGCTCCGGCGGAGCTGGCGGCTTGGGTGGCTGCGGCGGCTCCGGTGGCGACGGAGGCACCCGAGGCTGCGGAGGAACTGGCGGGTGCGGCGGGGTCGGTGGCTGCGGCGGTCGCGGCGGGACCGGTGGTTGCGGCGGTACGGGTGGCCGTGGGGGAACCGGTGGTTGTGGGTTGGGGGTCGGGAGCAGCGGCGGAAGAATGTCGATGACCGGGAAGTCGACGTCGTAATCCTTGGGCGGATGCGGAATTCGCGAACGAAGAACCGAACCCGGCAGACGCGGGTACGCATCATCGCCCGCCGAGTTCAGCGAAGACCGCGGCGGCCGCCCACCTTCGCTACCGCCCGCACGACTGCCACCCTCGGGCTGCGCCTGCTGCCCGTCCGGTGCCAAAAGCGCGGCACCCGAATCCTCGTCGCTCCCTTCACCGTTCGGACGCGTTCGGCCCTCGGGCGGAACAGCACTTTCGCTCGGCGCCTGGTTTGCAGGTTGCTTCGCTTTCTCGGAATTGGCTTCACCTTCAGGCGGCCTGGCTTCCTCATGCGGCGCTTCGCTTTCCGGCTCCCCGGCTTCCTTGCGCTGTGCCTGCCGTCCATCCGCAGTCGAACGCGCCGCTCCCGAATCCGCGTCGCCATCCTCACCGACCGGCTGCTGCTTCCGTTCGGGCCGCACAGCACTGTCCTTCGGCTCCAGGCCTGCGGGCTGCTTCGCTTCCTCGGAACCTGCCTCGCTGTCAGGCCGCATGCGTTCGGGACCGGTCGCGTTTTCGGGCCGAACACCCGTCTCCTGCGACACGACATCATCCAACGGTGCCTCGCCCTCGGATCGAGGGCCGACCTCCGGCGGCACGCCACCTTCTGGCTGCGGCTCGCCCTCGGGTCGAAGGCCGACCTCCAGCGGCACACCACCTTCTGGCAGCGGCTCGCCCTCGGACCGAACACCGACCTCCAGCGGCACACCACCCGCTGGCAGCGGCTCATCCACCGGCTGGGCGGCAGATGGCTCGACGCCGTCTTCGGGCCGTGCCTCACCTTCGGGTTGTCCGGCATCCTCGTGCGGCGCTGCGCCTTCAGGGCGTATGGCTGCGGTAGCCCTGAGGTCGGGCCGTCCGGCCTCCGGCGTGGAGGGAGCATTCCGGCCCGGTTCGGCGCTCAGCGGCGGGTCGGCACCGGGGACGATTGTCGCGCGAATCATCCAGTGCCCGTGGTTGCCTCGGTCCTCGACACTGTCGATGCGGAAGCTCAGACCCCGCGCGAGCAGCAGGCCGGGCACGATCGACGGCCTCGGCGACACACTGTTCAAGAACAGCGCGGGTGTGCCCGCGGGAACGGTCAGTTCGAGGTGGAAACGGATGCCGACCATCGCGGGCGTCTCGCCCATGACGGTCCGCGGGAACTCCGGAATCGGATGTACGGTGCCGGTGAGGTCGCCGGACATATCCAGCGGATTCTCGGTGCGCCCATAGGTGAGGACCACCTCGTCCGGCAGCGGACGACGCGCCAACACCGCATCGATCACGTCGGCCGCCCTGGCCAACTCGGGAGTGAGCTCGGCGTCCCCGCGCAGCGCCGCCTCCAAAGCCGCGACGAACGCGAGATCCGTCGGATCAAGCGACGCGAAACGACCGAGCACCGCGCGCTCCCCGGCGCTCAACGCAGCGGCGACCTCGTCCCAGATCTCGTACCCGTACCGCAGCCGTTCCGCGAAGACGCCACCTTCCTCGTAGGTCCTGGCTCGAACCTGCTGCGGCGCTGCGCCTTCCGAACCGCGCTGGCCTTCCGAACCGCGCTGGCCTTCCGAACCGCGCTGGTCTTCCGAACCGCGCTGGTCTTCCCCACGGCTCTCACCTTCCGAACCGACCTGCTCCTCCGGACGATGCTCGCCCTCGGAACCGCCCCGGTTACCCGGACGACGCTCACCTTCCGAATCAGCGTGTCGAGGTTCCCGTCGCTGATCAGCGGAGCCGCGCCGCGTACCGCCCGCCTCTTGCGCTGGCGGATCGCCTGGCCGAACATGTTGCGACTCCGATGTTTCCGCGTCGGGCGTACGCGGTCGCAATTCGACCGTCGGATCGTCGGAGCCTTCGGGACGCGTGAGCGGAACCGTGTCGATGTCGCCGGGCGACTCCACGACCGACTCGGCACCGGGCCGCAACTGCGCGGGAGACGACGGACGGTTCGGAGGCCCGGCGTCGGATCCAGGAGCGGGCGGCAGCGCGTCCGGCCCATCGTCATCGTCGTCGGCCGGCCGCGGCGGCAACGGGTTCTCGGGCACGAGCGGTTCGGGCGCGTAGCGAATCCCCTTGCGCCAGCCCGTCAGCGGCGGGCGCTTGGCGTTCCAGTCGAACCCGAGCCGGATGGCGCGGTCGTTGGCGTAGGCCCACGACATGGCGGGGTTGTCGCGCAGGAAGTTCGATTCGGCGAGCGCGTCCTGCAGCATGAGGATGTCGGCATCCAGCGGTTTTCCGGCGATCAGGCGGTTCCACGCCTCGGCGACGTCGGCGACCGCGTCGAGTCGCATCCGCATCGGCGCACCGGTGCGCCAATCGGTCCGCAGGTACGCCTCGCGCATCAGGTGGTTCTTGATCTGCGCGATCTCCGCGCGGGTGAACGCGTGGACCGAATTATTCAATCTGCCAGCGACTTCGGCGACGATATCGGCACGCTTGCCGTCGAGCCGCTCGAGCGCCTCGCGGATATCTTCCACCAATTGCTCTGCATCGCCCGGCTTTTCGTCACGCAGATGACCACGAGCGACGTCCACGGCGGAGCTGAGGTCGGCGCCGGGATCGTCCGGGCGGCGCGTACTGACATCGACCAGACCCGCTACATGGTCCTCGAGCAGACCGTCGACCAGATCGACCAGTTCGGCGGCGCGCACCTTGCGCCCGGCGCCTTCCGCCGCCGGGTTCCTCGCGAGCTGATCGGCGATGCGGTCGATATCGCTGTCGTCGCCGCGGAAGCGCTCGTACTCGGCGTTCGCCCACCGCTGGACGCGGGCCCACTCCCGCCGGTCCGCACGCTGGCGCGCCTCGAACAGCTCGCCGCGTTCGCCACGGTCCGGCACGCGGTTGCGGACGTCCCATTCGCGCGCCATCGGCTGCACGTCGGGCGCCTTCTTCCGGAACCACGGGTGGCCCTTGAAACCGGGTGACACCCGGCCGGGATGCTCTTTGTCGCTGAACCAGGTGAACCCGAACAACTTCGCGGGCTCCAGCGTCAGACGCATCGTGTGGTAGAGCACGTCCGCGAACGGCAGCTCGTAGGTCGGCCCCGTCGGGACCGGTTCGCCGCCGGGGATCGTGGGCAGAAAGTCGATGTTGACGCCAGGATCGTTGCCGACGAACGGATCGACGACCGCCGCCTGGAGCGGATTCACACCCCAACCGCTGACGCCTTCGGGCAGGTCACGCGGCTCGAACTCCTTCGGAACGGTCGGGCCGCCGCGGTTGGTGGTCCAATCCGGTCGCGTCGGATTCACCTCGTGCCAGTCACCAGCGCCATCGCGCCACCGGACCATGTGCAGGCCGCCGTTGCCGTCGCCCCAGCCCACGGTCGTGTATTCACGCCGCGGCGGGGCCATCGGCTCGGTCCGCACCGGCGCGCCACGGTCGGCCACGATCTCGCGGAACTCGATCCGCGTCTCGCGACGCATCATCGCCTGCGCGACACCGGAATCCTCGCGGATGGCACGAGCCAGCGCGGCGTCGTGATTCGCGCGGGGCGCGTCCGGCGCACCGCGCGGCGCGACGACGATGATCCTCGGCTCGTCGCCGTGCAGGTGACCGACCCGGGGCATCACCTGCCGCGCGCCTTCGGCGGCGAGAACGTCGCGACCCACGCCCGCCAACTCCGCGATGCGCGCCTGGAGCCGATCGATGACGTCCTCCGCGCGATTGACGTTCTCCGCGGCCTCTCGCAGCAACGCCAAGTTCCGCAGGTGCTCGCGGAAGTCGTCGACGCGCACGGTGCGGTTGGCCGCCTCGGCCAGCGTCTCCTCGAGCTGGGCGGGGTCGAGCGCGTCCTCGTTCACCCGCAGTCGGCGCGCGAGATCCGCGCGCATCCCGCGCCACGGTTGGACCCCGAGCACCTCGCGCGCCCGCTGCCGAGCGAGGGTGTCGATCTCGCGACGCGTCTCGGGTGGCAGCGGTCGGGACGCGTCGGTGGCCGCCCGTCCCAGCTCGCCGAGCCTGCGGTCCACTTCGGCCAACCTGGCTTCGGCCTCGTTGAAGCGCTCGGCGGCGCGCTGCAACTTGAACACCTGCTCTTCGCGGCGTGCGAGTTCGGCCTCACCGACCAGTTCGCGCGAACTCGACGACAGTTCGTCGCCGACGGGCGCGATATGCCGGTCGCCCGCGAGCCTGCCGCGGAGATGATCGAGGGTGGTCGCCATGTTGGCCGGGTTCATGGCCTCGTCCGCGCTGCCGAACGGCATCGGGATATCGGAGAACCGGGAGAAGCGGTCGTCGCGCTTGGCCCGCCAGAACTCGCGCTCGGCCGCCAGTTCGGCCCGCTGCCTGATGAGGGCATCCGCGTCCGAGGCGGGTTCGGCGTCGGGACGCTGAGCGCTTCGCTCGCCGTCGTCCGGGTGTCCGTCGTCTTGCCGCTGGCCGGAATCGGGTTGCTGGACAGGTTCTTCCGATCCCGTCTGCTCCGGGCGGGCCGCTCCGGAGTCGGAGTCCGGCTTGCTCGGCTCCGGGCGGGGAACGGCCCCGGCTTCGCCATCGTCCTCGCCGCCCTCGTCCCGGCGGGTTTCGGGACCACCCGGCCAATGCAGCGTTCGGGGGTCTACCGGGCGAGTTCGCGGCGCGCCCTCCGCAGGCGGCACGCGCAGATCGAGCGTCGGGTCGTCGGCATCGGCAGTTCGCGGAATGGGCACTGTGCCAGTGCCATCCGGCGATTCGACAGCCGACAGGTCGAGCGTCGGGTCGTCGACATCGGTGGTACGCGGAATCGGCGTACCAACACCGTCCGGCGATTCGGCTCCCGACAGCTCGGTCTGCTCGCCTTGGTCGCCACGAGGATCCGGCCGCGTAACACCGGTTTCGGGGCTACCCGGCCAATGCAGCGTTCGGGGGTCTACCGGGCGCGTTTGCGGCTCAACCCCCGCAGGCGGCACGCGCAGATCGAGCGTCGGGTCGTCGGCGTCGGTCGTCCGCGAAGGCGGCGAGGTGCCAGCACCATCCGGCGATTCGGCGCTCGACAGGTCGAGCGTCGGGTCGTCCGCGTTGGTGGTACGCGGAATCGGCGTCGCACCAACACCCTCCGGGGATTCGGCGCTCGACGTGTCGGTCTGATCACCTTCGCTGCGTGGAACTGGCTGTGTGCCCTCGGTTTCAGGACCACCAGGCCAATGCAGCGTCCGGGGGTCGACAGGGTGAGTTCGCGGGTCTTCGCCTTGCGGAGTCGGCCGATGTAGTTCCGCGGTCGGGTCGTCATCCGAGGCGTCGGGACGTGGAATCGGCTGGGTGACGACGTCGTCCGGCGACGACGATTCGGGTGTCCGGTTCGCGGGTCCAGAAGCGGGCGGCAGCTGCGGGGGCGGCGGGCCCGAGTCGGGTCCGGGCGGCAGCGCCTCGGGGTCGTCCGAGCGGGGCGGCAGCGGGTTGTCCCTCGGCACCGGGGCGGGCGCGTACTTGATGCCCGCGCGCCAGTCGGTCAAGGGTGGGCGGGCCGCGTTCCAGTCGAAGCCGATCCGGATCGCGTACTGGTTCGCGTCGCGCCAGGCCGCGTATCCGTTGGCGCGCAGGAAGTTCGACTCGGCGAGGGCGTCCTGCAACATCAGGATGTCCGCGGGCAGCGGTTCGCCCGCGATGAGGCGGTTCCACGCCTCTGCGACGTCGGCGACCGCGTCCAGCGGCATGCGTACCGGCGCACCGTCACGCAGACTCGCCCGCAAATAGGACTCGCGCATCAGGTGGTCCTTGATCTGCGCGATCTCCTCGCGGGTGAACGCGTGTGCGGAGTTGTCCAGCCGTTCGGCGACGTCGCGGGCGATCGCCTCCCGATCGGGGCGCAAACCGGTCAGCGCCTCGCGGACGTCGTCGACCAATCGTGCCGCGTCACCCGGCCTTTCGTTGCGCAGCGTTCCCGCCACCGAGTCAACGACGGCGGTGAGATCGGGCTCGGGATCGTCCGGTCGACGCGTCGTCACCTCGGACAGACCGGCGAAGTGGTCGTCCAAGAGGCCCGCGATGCGGTCGACGAGCTCGGCGGCCCGCACCGCCCGCGCCGCGCCCTCGGCCTCGGGACGCGTAGCGAGATCGTTCGTGATTCTGTCGATGTCGCTGTCGTCGTTGCGGAATCGCTCGTACTCGGCGTCGGCCCACTCCTGCACCCGCGCCCACGCGGCCTGTTCGTCCCGCTGACGCTGCTTGAAGGCTTCGGTCAGCTCGCCGCGATCCGGCGCCCGCTCCGGCACTCCGGGTTCGCGCGCCATCGGCTGCACGTCGGGACCCTTCTTGCGGAACCACGGGTGCCCCTTGAAGCCGGGCGAGACGCGGCCGGGATGGTCCTTGTCGTTGAACCAGGTGAACCCGAACAGCTTCGCGGGCTCCAGCGTCAGCCGGAACGCGTGGTACAGCGCGTCGGCGAACGGCAACTCGTAGGTCGTACCCGGATAGACCGGTGCGCCACCCGGAATCGTCGGCAGGAAGTCCACGTTGATGCCGGGGCCGTTGTCGACGAACGGATCGACGACCGCTGCCTGGATCGGATTCATGCCCCATCCGCTGATGCCTTCTGGCAGGTCGCGCGGCTCGAACTTCTTCGGCACCGTGGCGCCGCTGCGGTTGGTCGTCCAGTTCGGCCGGTTCGGGTCGACGTCGTGCCAGTCGCCCGCACCGTCCTGCCAGCGGACCAGATGCAGGCCACCGCGACCCTCGCCGAAATTCGCCGTCGTGTACTCGCGCCGCGGCGGAGCCATTCGCTCGGTCCGCACGGGCGCCTCGCGGTCGGCGACGATCTCGCGGTATTCGATCGTCGTCTCCGGCCGCGTCATCGCGTGGGCGACGCCCGCGTCGGTACGGATCGCCTCCGCCAGTGCCTCGTCATGACCTGCTCGCGGATGCTCGAGCGTGCCGCGCGGTGCGACAACGACGATCCGCGGATGCTCGCCGGTGACGAGACCGACCCGCGGAGTGACCTGCCGCGCGCCCTCGGCGGCGAGAATGTCGCGCCCCGCGCCCGCCAGCTCCGCCATCTGCCCCTGGATACGGGCGATACGGTGTTCCGCCTGGTTCACCCGGTCCGCGGCCTCGCGCAGCAGCGCCATGTTCCTGGCGTGCTCTTCGGCGTGGTCGGCCCGGATCGTTCGGTTCCCGACCTCCTCCATGGTGCGGTCCAGTTCGGCGGGGCCGAGTTCGTCCTCGTTCACGCGGAGGCGGCGGGCGAGGTCTTCGCGCATCCGCCGCCACGGTTTGGTCTCCAGCACCTCGCGGGCACGGTCGCGCGCGAGCTGGTCGAGTTCGGCGCGCACCTGGTCCGAAAGCGGTTGGGGCTCACCGACTCCGACGCGCCCTAGCGCGGCGATCCGCCGATCCACGTCGGCGAGCGCCGAATCCGCCCTGTTGAACCGTTGCGCCGCGTCTTGCAGGTTGAATATCTGTTCCCTGCGGCGCGCGATCTCGGCGGGGCCTACGAGTTCCGCTGTGCGCGAGGCGGGTTCGTCTCCGGTACCCGCGATGTCTCTGGTCGCGACGATGCCGGTCTCGAGGTGTTCCAGCGTGGTCGCCAGATTGGCTTGGTTCAGCGCCTCGTTCGCATCGCGGAACGGCAGCGGGATGTCGCTGAAGCGGGAGAATCGGTCGTCCCGCTTGGCGCGCCAGAACTCTCGCTCGGCCGCGAGCGGGGCGCGATCCCGGATCAGTGCCCGGTAGACGCCCTCCGGGGTGCCCGCGAGCTCCAGCTCGGCGATCTCCGCGTCGAGTCGCGCGACCTCCTGCTCCGCGGCGTCGAAGCGTTCGGCGGCCCGCGCCAGGGCGTCCACGGCGGCGCGGCCGTCGGCGTCCAGGTCCTCGGGGAGCGCTTCGGCGCGCATGCGGCGAATGTCGCGCCATTCCGCACGGGTGGCGATGGCCTCGGCGCGTTCGGCCCGGAGTCGGGACAGTTCCGCGCGTGCTTCCGGAGTGAGCGCGTCCGTGCGGGACTCGGGTGAGGCGGGATCTGGGCCTGCCTCGGGCGACGACGGGTCGGAGTCCGCTTCGGGCGCCAAGGAGTCTGGGTGGGACTCTGGCGTCGAGGCGTCGAGGCGCGGTTCGAGCGGCGACGAGTCCTGGTGCGTCGAGCGTCCCGAGTCGCCGCGCGTTGCTGGGTCCGCGTCCGGGCGAACCGCGCTGCCGCCGGGCTGTCGCGAAGCGCTCTGTGGCGCATCACGTTCCGACTCGGCGCCGAGTTCTCCGCCTTCGCGCGGCGGAGCGCCTGCACCGAGTGGGTCTGCCCTTGTCGAGCGTTCCGAAGGCAGAGGGCGGTTCGCGGCACCGGCGGGGCCGGATCCCGGCTGGTCGGGTCGCGACGGGCTCGCGGCGGCGCCGCCGTCGTCCGGCGGGCGGAGGGGGGTAGTGGTCACCGTGCCGGATTCGTCGACCGCGACGAGGACGTAGTCGACACGCACGCCCGCGTCGGCCAGCTGGCGTCGCATATCGGGCGGCAGCGCGTGGTCGGGGGCGGCGAGCGGCGATGCGACGAGCACGTGCCTGCCGGGCAGCACGCCAACGCCTTCGGCGGGGATCATCGCGTCGGCGGCGGCGAGCACGTCGCGGGCGGCGTACGCGCCCGCACGCTGACGAGCGGCGCGCTCCCCCGCGCTCACGGCGTCCAGTTGGTTCAGCGCGGACCTGATTTCGCGCGTGGCGGAGTGCGTTTCGGCCGCGTTCCGAGCGGCGTCGGTGAGCTCGTCCAGCTGCCGCAACATCTGGGCGGGATCGTCGGGGCGGCGCAATGCGTCTTCGAGGGGAGCTTCGGCGGCACGGACCAATCCCTCGACTGCGTTGGCGATTTCCCGCGGTGTCCGTCCCTCCGGGTCGATGCCGAGCCCGCGGGCCAGATCGGCGATGCGCGCTTCGAGTTCTCGGCGCGCCGCCGCGGTCACCCTGATCCGTTCGGCCAAGCGCGGTAGCTGCGCGCGGAACTCCGCTGTCGCGGGGTCGTGCACCCGCGGGATTCCGGTCCGCGGCCAATCCGCGGAGCGCGGCTGCGCGGACTCCGCGGGTCCGGGACGCTCCGCCCGCGCTTCCAGCAGCCGCACCTCGGCATCGGCACGCAGGAAGTCCGGAACGAAGCCGCCGAGTTCGGCGAAGCGGGTGACGTCGTCGGCGAGCATCGCCATTCCGCCCAGCTCGCGGATCGTGTCGACGATCCGGTCCGGGCTCAGCCGCTCGGGATCCACCCGCAGCCGCAGCCCGTCGGCCAGCTCCCGGATTCGGCCCGCCAACGCATCCCGCCGCGCGACCGCGTCGGCGTACTCCGGCGAAGAAGGCTCCGGCGGCCAGACGCGAACGTCGCCTTCCTCACCACCGTGCGGCCGTTGCGCGGCGCCGTCGCTACCCGAGTCCGCCTGTCGCGGAGGAGTTTCCGCCTCGCCGAGGGACTGATCCAGCTCAGCTGTCCGGCGCTCGTGCTCGGCCATCGACTCGTCGAACCGCCGCAACCGCTCATCGAAATCACCCTCACCCTCCGGCCGCGTCTGCGAATTCCGCTCGCCGGACTTGGCCTGCGCATTCTCGCCTGGCCGCGAACCCGCCTGCCGCGCTGCCGGTTCGGCGTCGTCGCTCGATCGCGGCGACTCTTCGACCGTGCGCATATCCTCACGGCGCGCCTGTTGCGCGGTGTCGTCGCCCGAGTCCTCGTCTCGCGGAAGAGTTTCCGCCTCGCCGAGGGACCGATCCAGCTCCTCCGTCCGGCGCTCGTGCTCGGCCATCGCATCGTCGAACCGCTGGAACCGGCCGTCGAGGTCGCTCGCATGCTCGGGTCTGGCCTGGGCTTCCAGTTCGTCGAGCGCTTGCAGCGCCTCGTCGGCCTGTCGTCGAACCTCGCGCAGGGCCTCCTGGTAGCGCTCCTCGGTTCGTCGCCGCATGGCGTCGAACTCCGCTTCGGGCCGGGTCGGTGGATGCTGTGCGTCCTCGGCGCGGCGCTCGTCTTCCGCGAGCGCGTCGTCGAATTGCCGCAGGCGCTCGTCGAAGCCGTCCGGATCTTTCGGCCTGCCCTGGGATTCCAGCTCGTCGAGCGCTCGGCGTGCCTCGTCGACCTGCCGCCGAATCTCGCGCATCGCGTCCTGATAGCGCTGTTCGGTCCGCTGGCGCATCGCCTCGAATTCCGCTTCGTTCCGCGGATCGGCGGACTCCGGGCGAGACCCCGCACCGGCTCGCTGCCCGTCCGATTCCGGCTGCGAGTCAGGAACTTCGGGTCGAGCACCGGCATCGCTCCGCGCGTCAGCGGAGACTGAGCGAGACGCGGCACCGGCTCGCTGCCCCTCTGCCTCCGACTGCGCAGCTTCGGGCCGGTCGGCGGGTTCCGAGTGCTCCCCCTCGCCGAGCCGCTGCGCACCCGAGTCCGAGCCGGGCGGGGTCGACGGCGGTTGCGCACCGTGTAGCGGCCCGTCCGGGCCGAAGTCCGTGCGCCGGTGCGTGATTCGACCGTCGTCCGTGTAGGCGATCTCGATGTGGCGGACCACCACGTCGGAGCGATCGAGCAGTGGGCGAAGGAACGGGTGGTCGGCGGCGAGTTCGGCGCGGACGTCTCCGGGCGAGTTCCAGCCGATCACGACGAGGCGCGGCGGGTCGCCGGGGACGACGCCGACGCTGTCGTCGACGCGACCCGCACCCTCCTCGGCCAGCGCCTCGCGCTGCATCGCCCGAGCCACGGCCTCATCGAGCACCGCGAGTTCGTCCTCGGCCTTGTTGAAGCGAACGGCTGCGTCGCGCAGCGCTTCGACGCGCGCCGTCTGGCCGGGCAGCTCGGCCGTCAGCCGCCGAATGGCGCCGGGCAGCGCGTCCTCGGTGAGCTCGGCCTCGCGGACCGGCAGTCCTTCCATCGCCGCCGCCCGCGCCGTGCGAGCCGCGTCCAATGCCCGCACCGCCGCGACGTTCTCCGAGGCGAGTATCTCCGTCACCCGCCGCGCCGACGCCACCTCGGGCCGCGACGTCGCCTGTTCGGCAACGGACCTGGGCGCATGCGATTCGGGCGCAAGCCTCTTCCCATCCGCGCCAGGCCCCGGCGTGGGCTCGGCCGTGTCGGGCGCGGACGTCCGCTCGCCCACGGCAGGCCCGGTCGTCCGCTCACCTGGCTCGGAGGCAGGCGTCCGCTCCCCCGACCGGTGCCCGGTCGTCGACTCGCCGAGTTCGGGCGCGGGTGCAAGCTCGCCCGCTTCAGGTTTGGGCGTCGGCTCGCTCCCCTCGAGCCGAAGCCTCGGCTCGCCCGCCTGAGGCGCGGTCGTCTGTTCACCAGATTCGGGCGCAAGCGTCCGCTCGCCGGGGCGAGCCCCTGTCGTCTCGCCCGGTCTTGGCGTCGGCGTCGGCTCACCCGCTTTGGGCCCGGGCGTCGGCTCATCCGCTTCAGGCCCGGGCGTCGGTTCACCCGCTTCAGGCCCGGGCGTCGGCTCACCCGCTTGAGGTTTGGGCGTCGGCTCATCCGCTTCAGGCCCGGGCGTCGGCTCACCCGGATCCGGCGCGGGCGCCGGAGGCGGATTCTGCGGCGGCTTCTTCCCACCGCCACCACCATCCGCGACAGGCTCGGGCCTCCCCTCTCCGCCGGAGCTCGGCTCGTCGGGTCCGGGCCGGACAGCACCCAACGGCGTTGTGTCAGGCGGGTTCTCGGGCCGGGTCGCCGCCAACTCGGCATCCAACCGCGCCAACTCGATCTCGGCATCGCGGTTCCGGCGAGCCGCGGCGGCCAGATCGTCCAATTCATCGGCGCGAGCGCGGGATTCGGCAACCCGGTACCGTGCGGTCGCGGCATCCAGCTCGGCCCGCGCCGCATCCAGCTCCCGCACCGCGGCATCCCGTTCGGCGAGCAGCCGGGCGATCTCCGCGGGCCGCTGCGCCGCGCGGTCCAGTTCCGCGGCTCGCCGGTTGAGCTCGACCATCTCGTCGATGTCGGCGGCGCGGTCGCGGACTTCCTGGCGCAGTTCGGCCTGAACCTGGGCCAGCTGCTGCGGTTTGAGCCGTTCCTTCTGGTCGATCTTGCCGTCGCGGTAGACCTCGTAGACCTTCGCCCACCTCTTGGCCTTCGCGGCCTTCTCCGCGTCGGTGTCGGTGGGGCGGACGGGCGCGGGCAGCTCGACACCGACGGTCCTGGTGAAGTCCGGCCCGGCCATCGGATCCGGGTCCGGTCGCGAGTTGTTCGCGCCGAGCATGCCGAAGCCGTCGAGGATGCGGGCGCCGTCGAGTGCCTCGGTCAGCGCGTCGAGATCGCCGACGACGTCCAGCAGATGCTCGATCGCCTTGTCGTGCACCGGGAATTCGACGTCCGCGACCCGCGGATCGGCGGCCTGATCGCCCAACCGCACCCGATCGAACTGATCGAGGCCGTTGATCGTCCGGTAGTACTCGGCGAGCGCATCGATCAGGTTCTCCCGCTCGCTCGGCTCGCGGGCCAGCTTGGAGATCGCCTTGTGCAACCGCTTCGGATCCGTGCCGGACGTGTCCGGTCGGTACTTCATCTCGTCGTTCTTGTAGTTGCGCGGATACAGATCCTTGGGGAACCGTCTCCTGCGGCCTACACCGAGCCGCTCCGCCAACCGATCCCGCGCGCCGTCGACGATGCCGGAGTCGATGGCGCGCATCAGCTTCGCGTAGTCGACCAGGTCTTCGACCGCCTGGTGACGGCGAGCCTTGCCGAGATCGCCCTCCACCAGCGCCCGCGCGACCGCCTCGGGAGTCAGCTGCGCCGGGTCCAGCCCGAGCCGGTGCGCCAGCTGTCCGCGCGCGTCCTCGATCGAGTGGAAATCGTCGATGTCCCACGCGGTTCGGGCGTAGTCGATGATGGCCTCGATCTGGCCCGCCCGGATCCGGTTCTCGGCGCGCAGCTGCTCGAGCCGTTCCGCCATGCGCTCGGGCTCGCCGAGATCGGACTCGGGAATGCCCAAGCGATGCGCCAGCTCCTGTCGCGCGGCCTCGACCTCGCTGCGGGACAAGCGCTCCGGCGTGCTCGACCTGCGCGGCGCGACCTCGTCGCCCGCCGGGGGCGCATCGGTGACGGGACGCCACGGCTGCTCACCGTCGCGCATCAGCGTCACATCCAGCACGCGCCCCTCGACCTCCTGACGGACGTGGCGCACCCGCACGGGCTCGCTGTCCATCAGTCGGATGGTCCCGTCCGGGTCGACGTCGGCGATCCGGAAGACCACCTCGACCAGCCTCGCGTTCACCGCCTCGCCGAGATCGGGGTGTTCGCGCAGCGCCTTCGCCAGCACCGCCTCGTGATCCAGGTGACCGTCGACCACCAGCAACCGCGGCGGCTTGCCCGCCTCGCCTGGCAGGATTCCGAGCCCGTCCACTTCGGGAAGCAGGAATCCGCCGTCGGACACGATCGAGGCGCGCAGCGCGAGATCGGCCAGGATTCCGGTGAGCTCGTCCACCTGGCCATCGATCCGCAGGAATTCCCGGGTCCGCTGGGCGAAGTCCGCGAGATCGGCCGCGCGCGTGTGGATGTGGTCGACGACGGCGGCGAGCGCGCCGCGCGGATGCGCGCTGAGTTCGGCCAGGTCGACGCCGAGCAGCTGCGCCCAGACCGCGCGCTCGTCCTTGATCTGGTCACGACGCAGGGCATTCTCGAAGTAGGTCGGGTTGCCCTCGTCCAGACCCGGCTGGTCGGTGTAGTTGAGATCGCCCCAGTCGCGGCCGGGTTCGCCGCCGTTGTTGACGCCTTCCCAGTCGAGCATGGTGGTGCGACGATCGTTGGCGCGCAACACTTCCCGCAGGAACCGGGTCATCGGGTCGGAGTCGAAGAAGCTGACCTGATCGCTGTAGGGGATGCGCCGGTTCTCGGCGTCGTAGCGCACGGCGGCCTCGGCCAGACCGGCGAGCGCGCCGATGCGGCGGGCCTGCTGGTATTGCAGGATCTCGAGCGCTCGGCGAACGGTATCCGCCGTGACCGGCTCGCCCGGCCGGAGTCCGAGCCGGCGCGGATCGACGCCGAGGTCGCGGGCGGTGGCGATCAGCGCGTCGCCGAGCTCCGCGCGGCGGCTCGCGGAATCGGCCAAATCGCCGAACAGCTCGGCGAAAACGCCTGTGCTCCGCGGACGCGGCTCACCCTGCGGCGCCCCGACCACCGGGGGCTGCTCGGCTTCCGCCGACTCGTCCGGTTTCGCGTTGCGCTGCTGCTCCTCGTCGGCTTGCCTGCGCAGGTCGTCGAGTTCCACCCCGAGTTCCCGGCGCACCAGCTCCGGGTCCGCCTCGTCGAGCCAGTAGCGGTACTCCTCGCCGTCGCGCCGAACGACCGGCGGGTAATCGCCGGACTGGTCCGGGATCCGGCTGGTCAGGCGGTTCAGGATGGGAACGAGTTCGCGGCTCTTCCACATCGTCGCGCCCTCTTTGAGGATGCGAGCGGGGTTGAACTTGATCTGGAGCACTTCCCCCTGACCGCTGTCTTTGGTCAGCGGGAGACCGGCCTCGTTGCCCAGCACCGATTGGCCCGCCCCGTCTTGACTCGACCCGGACGGGTACTTCGGGTTGTGCCCCTGGTACCCGGCGCGCAGCGCGTCACCGAGTTCGCGCAGCCGCCTCCGGTCGGCGACCGCGGGCGAGTTCGACGACTCGTCCGAGTCCGGTTCGTTCGGCGCGAGCTCGTTCTCCGCGCGTGGAACCGGAAGCCAACGATCCTCCCCGTCGGCCACCAGACGCAGCGGCAGCTCCTCGCCGTCCACCTCGACGACATGGTCGCGAGTCTGGCCCTCGGGCGGCGTCGCACGCCTGTTCGCGGATTCGCCGGGACGCGAACCGTCCCCGGATTCGTCGGGCGACGGCGTGGGCGTCGGCGGTTCGGACGGCGGCTTCTGCGCCCCGCCAACGGCATTCGGGTCCGCGGCGGGGAACTCGGGAGCCTCGAACCTCCCGGGCCGGGACCCGCCCTCGATACCCCGATCGCCCTCCGCCCGCTGGATCGCCGAGTCGACGGGGCCTTCCGAAGTCCGGGCGAACGGCAGCTTGGCCTTGATGCGGTCGAGCAGCCCGCGCGGCGCGCTGTGATCGCGGAGGTCGGCGGAGCCGTCGGACAGGATCGCGCGCATCCGGTCGAGCAGGCGCTGCGGGTCCGTGTCCGACATGCCGTGGAACTGCCTGGCGAGGACGTCCGAGGTGCCGCCGCGCTGGGTCGGCGGGGGCACCCGCCAACCGCCCGCGCCGTCGCGTTCCAGGACCACGGCCAGCTCGGCGGGGCCGACTTCGACCGACTCCCACCGGAATTGCGGGCTGGGCAGCGGCGCCTGCGGTTCGGACTGCGGTGGCTGTGGAATCCGCCTGGTGTGCAGCCGGTGGGCGACCTCTGCGGCATGTGGCGGCCGGACGTCCGGATTCTGCTGTGCGACACGGAATCCCGCGGCGACGAACTGGTCGGCGACTCGATAGGGAACCTCGACGATCTGGTTCGCCCTGCGCAGCGCGAGTCGCGGCTCCGCCTTGGTGAAGAACGCGTCGGTACCGAGGCCCAACAGCCATGTGTCGAACCCTTGATTCGTTTCGTTCGCGGCGCGGTAGCGCAGATATTCCGAGAGCATCGTCCCGAGCGCGCTGGTGAAGGTAGGTCGGCGGTAGGGCCCCTCGGCGACGTCCCAGTTCTCGAAGCGCGTCACCGGCTCGCCATCGGGTCCTCGCGATACACGCAGGTAGCGGAGGTTGTGGCTGCTGTCCCACAGCACGTTGCCGAACTCCGGCCGATCGGCGGCCAGTGCCTGGAGCGCATCCATGTGTTCGCCCTCGGGAGCGAGCACGAGCAACTCCGGTCTGCTGGATTCGGGCTGGAATCGCAGCACGTGCGGGCTCAGCTGCTCACCGTCCGGCCGACCGCGTAGTTCCGCGTCGATCGCGCGCTGGAGAAGATCGGCGGCATCGGCATCCGGCGAGCGCGGCGGGGTCCCGTCGCCCTCCGATACCGGCCCGGACTCGACCATTTCGGACGGATTGCCCGGGCGGGGGTATCCCCACCTGGTCCCGCCGACCTCGTCGACGTCGGCGGCGCGCACGGCGTCGAAGACGATCTCGGCCTCGTCCAGTCCGACCTTGTCCAGGTAGCGGCGAATGGCATCACGGCCTGCCTGCTCGGCGACCTGGCGCGGATCGGGTGCGTCCGGCTTACGAGCCTGCGCTCGGGTCGCCCGTTCGTGCGCCTTGTCGTAGGCCTGGGTGTACGCGCGTTCGGCGGGGCCCTGCGGGAGGTAGCGGCCCGCGGCGCGCAATTCGCGGAAGGCCTCGATCTCCCTGGCGTAGTCGCGGCTGCGCCGATCCCGCAGTGCCGGTGTCTCTTCCCGCGCCGCGGGCGCCGCATCGGCACTGTCGCCGGGCCGGATGCCGTGCGCGCGGTCCCACTGCGCGCCGAGGCGCTGCGCCGGGCTCTGTCCGTCGACGAGGGGGCCGAGAGCGTCGAGCCGGTCGCGCACGGCGCGGACCGCGGCGCGGTACGCCGCTGCCTCGCGCATCGCGCGACTCACCTCGTCGTTCTTGCCGCAAGCCCGCTCCACGACGTTCCTGGCCTGATGGAACGCCTCGGAGTAGGCACGGGCCAACGGGCTCGACATGGACCCGATCATGGAGTCCGTCGCCCGCGTCCTGGTGTTGAGGGCGAAGGCCAGCGCGACCGCCTCGGCCTCGTGATTCAGCATCAGGTCGACGAATTCGGTACGCGAGAGCGCCAGCCGCGACGGCGGTTCGCCCTGGGCGGCCGCGCGGATGTCGGCCAGCACCGCGGCCCGCACCAGCTCCAGCGCCTGGTACCGCGCATAGTCGAAGTTGTGGAGCACGACCGAGTTCGTCGTCGGGTCGTAGCCGAGCAGCGGACTCCTTTCTACCGAGTCGTAATAGCCGTCGCGGTGCACCGACGGTGAGGACTCGGCGGTGTATCGGATCCGCACACCATGTCGATTCAGCGTGTCGAGCGCCCAGCGCCCGATGTCGCTGGACTCGTCGGTGAGGATCGTGCGTGCGCGCTCGAAGAGCAGTTCGGCGCGGTCGACGAGATCCGCACGCGGAGAGGGGGTCTCCCGCTGGGCATCGGCCGCGGGCGATTCCGGGCGAGGCGCGGGCGCGGCGGCTTCGGCGCCATCGGGTCGCACGAACACGACGCCATCCGCGTCGACGTGCACACCCGCCCTCGGCGCCACCTCGCGTTCGTCCTTACCGGATGCGGTCGCGTCCAGGTCTGCACGCACGGCGTCGGTGAGCGCGTCGGTGAGCGCGCGATGCTCGGCCGTCAACCGGTGGTACCGATCGGTCAGCTCGGCTTGTAGGTCGACGTCGGTGGCTACGATGCCACGGTTGCGCACGGCATCGAGAGCGGATTGCAGGTCTGCGCCGAGTTCGCTGTCGGGGATGCGCCAGCCGCTCTGAGTCCGGCGCAGTGTCCGATCCGCGTCCTCCGCCAGCCGCGTCAGTTCGCGTTGGGTCGCCGACAGTCGACGCACCAGACCTTCCACCCGGCGCGCCGCCTCGGGCGTCGTCGGCCGGTATTCCGCCATGCCGTCCGGGGGCACGACGCGCTGATGGGCATGCCACTCCGCACCCGCGACATCGCGATGGCTGCTGCCCACGTGCGGGAAGCCCGGCGAGTCGAACATATCGCCCGCCAGCAGCGCCTCGATACCCGCCGCGCGGCCGATCGCGCGCAGTTGTTCGTCGTCGAGGCTCGAATCTCGTTGCCGCGCTCGCGCTATCGCCGCATCGTGGGCGTCGAGGTAGGTCGTGTTCAGGGCCCGGCGATAAGCCACCTCCACCGGGTCGTCCAGCGGATGCGACACGGAATCGTCACCGACCGGGCCGAGTTCGCGATAGAACTCGGCTTGCCTGCCCAACGCCGCCGCCTCCGCACGCAGCCGCGCCGCGACGTAGTCGGCGCGGGCCTGCGCGCGAATCCGGGATGGCGTGACCTCGAGCTCGCCGCCCAGCACGGCTTCGGCCAGGGTCGCCGCCCGAACCAACGCCGCCGCCTGCGCGGACTGACTGCGGTCCTGCGCACCGATGGTGAGGTCCATGGTCCGGACGTCGAAGGCGTCCGCGGTCTGCGGCCGGTCGGTATCGAACCGGACCGTGACGCCCGCATCGCTCAGCACTCGCGCCGCCGCGCGGCCGACGTCGCTGAGCTCGAGCACCTGCCCGACCTCGGCCGCGTGCTGGTCCGGCACGCGGGTCACCCACAGATGCCGGTCGGTGAGCGCGGGAGGCTCGTCAGCGCTGTCGGCGGGGCGCAGCTCGGGCCTGCCGTTGTCGGTGACCTGCGCGGGCTCTTGGGCCGAAGTCGTTTCCTCGGAACGGTTTCCGCGCGCGGCGTCCCAGGCGTCGCGGTAGAACTCGGCATTCGTGCGATCGGATCCCGCGGGCCGGTGCGTCGCGACCTCGGGGCGCAGGGCGGCGAGACCGGCGTCGTTCGCGATCCGATCCAGCTCCTGGCGCGGTCCGCCGAGCTCCTGCGCGGCGCGCTCGCGGGCCTCGCGGAAGGCGTCGACATAGGTCCGTTCCAGCGGCGAGACCGGCACGTCGAATCCCGCCTCGCGCAGCTGGATCGCCGCGATGATCTCCCAGGCGTGCGCCCGGGTCTCCTCGTCCAGCATCCGGTCGACGTAGTCCTGCCGATCGGACTGCATCCGCAGCCGGGCCTGTTCCGCGCCGCCGCGCCCGTCGGCGAACTCGGCGTGCATCGCGCCGTGCACCAGCGCGAGCATGTGCGCGGTGTCGGAGGCGCCCACGTCGAGGACCAGCGTGTTGCGAGCGGGGTAGTACTGATCCGCGACCCCGGACTCGTGCTGGATCGTGACCTGGCGGCGCTCGAGCACGTCGACCGCCCAGCGACCGACGGGCGTCCGCGAAAGCTGCTCCCTGATCCGGGTCAAACGCTCCAGTGTCGCGGCATCGGCCCGGTCCTGCGGGGCGACGTGGTCGGCGGGCTCCGCGCCGCGGGCGGGAAGCGTCTCGGCCGACCGCACCTCCACGTTGCCGTGCTCGTCGACATCGATGGCGAGGTGCTCGAATTCGACGCGGCCGCGTTCCCGGAGTTCGCGCACGCGTGGATCCGCCTGTGCCGCGTCAGCGATCCGGCGCAGCTGTCCGGATTCCGCCGCGACGACGATCCGATCCGGGGTGCCGGGCACGCGCACCACGGCCGACGGACCCATGACGATCCGGTCGGGCGTCCCGGCGATGTGGACGTAGTGATCGCCGAGGACCCGCGCGTCCGGCGCCCGCCCGGCCAGCACCTCGCGCGCGGCCTCGGCCGCCAGCGCGTCGGCGCGGCCGTCGAACGCCGCCTGGGTGTCCTGGCGCAGCTCCGCCAGATCCACCAGGACACGCAGATCGTGCTGGACGCGACGCAGATCGGCCTGCCGCTCTGGCCCGGTCGACGGGTCGGCCAGCTCCGCCGCGATCCGGTCGAGCCTGCGTCCGGCCTCGGCGTCCAACGCGGGCAGATCCGCGGTCGGATCGATCCCGAGTTCTCTTGCGCGCCTGCTCACTTCGGTGGAGATGTCGCGCAGTCGGACAGCCGCGGCGGTGCGGTCGAGCGCGCCGGTGCGCAATGCCTCCGCCACCCGGGGCGTGCGCGGCGCGGGCGTCTCCGCGTCGGCGAGGAAAGCGTCCAGGCGGGGGCGGCCGCGATCCCAGACCGCGCCGTAGTGGTCGGCGTAGTTCTTGCCGTTGGCCCAGACCCTGGTGGCGACCTCGTGCCGCAGCGCCTCCGCCGCCCGATCGCGTGCCGCCGCCGCGTCGCCGTTCGACAGGTCGGCCATGGCGCGGTCGTAGGCGGCGGTGTACGTGTCGTCCAGCGGATGCGCCGGGACGTCGTACCCGAGTTCCCTGAGTTCGCGGGCCAATTCGATCCGCCGAGCCATGGCGTCGGCTTCCTCGCGGACCATGGTTCGGACGAACTCGTCGCGCGCCATGCCCAATTGGCCGGAGCGGCCGTCGGCGAACCGCTCGGCGTGCACCGACTCGTGGGCGAGGGTCAACGCCTGCCGGACCTGGTCGGAGCCTTCGGTGTAGACGGTCGCGGTGAGATCCTCGCTGGCGAACTGACCCGAGCGACCGTCGTCCGCCGCGGTTTCGTAGCGTTCGCGCACCGGTCCGCTGTCGAATCCCGCCAGGATGCGGCGGCCGGTCTCGGTCTGCCGCAACAGTTCCCGTACCTGATCCGGGTGCGCGTCCAGCGACCGGCCGATGCGCACGTCGGAGTCGGCGATCGGCTGCAACCCGGAATCGCCGCGGAGCGAGTGGATGGGGTCGCCCGCCGCGTCGAACAGGATCGCGTGCGTGCTCCGCACGTCCCGCGACAGGTTCGGGGGGAAGCCCTTCTCTTCGCCGGTGCCTGGATCGCGAACCACGATCCCGCCGTTCTCGTGCACCAGCACGTACGCGTGCGCGCCGACGTTGTATTCGTCGGCCGGCCCCGTGTACTCGTCGACGACCAGTGCCGACGAACCCTCGGGCATGGTCAGCAGCTGCCGCGCGATCGCCTCGTGATCGGCGTAGCCGCGCAGCTGACCACCCGCCGCCTCCTGCACCTCGGTGCGCGACATACCGTCGAGCCCGACCGGATCGGCGGGTGGCCGGATCACCGAACTACCGGTGAGGCTCTTGATGAGCCGCAGCGCCAGCTCGGCACACCGCCCGCGGTTCTTATCGTCGGTGTGCGGCGGCACCTCGCCCAGTTCCACGAACCCGGCGGTGTCGGCGTCTTGGTACACCGGCACCGGCCCGGGCTCACCCGGCTGCGCGGCATCGTCGACCGGTCTGCCGTTCGCGTGATCCCAAGCCCTGCCGTAGAAGTCGGCGTAATCGCCCAGCGAGTTCTTGCCGCGCGGCGAATCCAGGTGCGCGCGAATTCCGCCCGCACCCGCATCGATCGCGCTGTCCGCCATGGGATCGACGAGCCCGCGCGCACCGGGCCGCTCCTGTGCGGCGGCCCGCCCACGGTCGCCGGCGCGCTCGAGCTCGGTCACCGGAATGTCGTGGCCCCGAGAGCGCAATTGCTTGACGAAATCCGTCTCGGCCGCGTGCGCCCTGCTCTCCTGCCGGACCATCGCGTCGACGTACTCGGCCTGCGTGCTGCGCAGCGGATGCGGCGAGAGACCGGCGCCCGCATCACGCAGGTGCGCCGCGGTATGCACTATCGCGATGGCCTGCTGCACATCCGACACGCCGTAATCGAGCACCAACGTGCGGCGCTCCGGGTGGTAGCGCGGCTCGGCACCCGGCTCGTGCACCACCCGAACATCGTTGTCGCGCAACACTTCGTCGGCCCACACGCCGATGTCGGTCTGGTCGAGCAACTCGCGCACCTGCTCGAGCCGCCGCGCCGACGCCAGCGGCGCCGACTCGCCCGGGACCCGCGCGGGCGGCGTTGCCTCGTCGGGCTCCGCCTGCAACGCCTCGTCGACGACATCGACGCCGCGCTCGTCGCGCGCGATCGGTTTCACGGTGACGGCGGCGTCCGTCTCCGGGACGCCGACCTCGATCAACCGCAGGTCCAGATCCGGATGACGCAGCGCCGCTTCGATTCTCGGGTCGCGAGCACGGGCTTCGCCGAGCGCGTCCGCGTGCTCGCGCTCCGGAGCGGCGACCACCAGCCGCGGCGGATCGCCCGCGATCAGCGCGACGTGCGGCGTGATCGACTCCACCCCGTCCACCCCGGCGAGCTCGCCCGCGAGGACGTCGCGCGCCGCCGCCGCGTTCGCGGCCGAGTCGGCGCGGGCGGCCAGCTCACCCTGGAGGTGGTAGTGGTCGCCGAGGTCCGCGAGCAGCCGGATCCGCAACTCGCGGTGCAAGAGTTCGGCCCTGCGCTGCGCTTCGGGCGCGGGCAGCACATCGCGGGTGACATCGGCGGGATCTATCCCCAGTTCGCGGGCGAGGTCGGCCAGCGCCCGATCGTTCGCGTCGAGCATGGTCCGCAACACCGGTCCGCGCAGGTCCGGGTCGACCACGTCGATGATGTTGGCGCCCACCTCGTCGACCATCTCGAACAGCCGCACCGACAGATCGAAGCGGCGCCGCTGCGCCACCACGCGCTGCCGCGCCTGTTCGCGCACGTCGGATTCCGCTTCGGGCGTCACCCAGCGGTGATACTCGGCCGACCGGCCGTGCGCGGCATCCCAACCCGCGCCGTAGAACTCGAGGTAGCTGCTGCCGTCGCTCCACGGCCGGGCGGCGAGCACGTCCTGGATCGCGTCGATGCCCGCCTCCCGCGCCCTCGCGCGGACCTGCGCCTCGTCGAGATCTGGGCTCGACCGAAGCGTCGCGTCCATCGCGGCATCGAAGGCGGTGAGATACGGGCCGCGCAACGCGTCGGTGTCGGGAACGGGATAGCCGAGATCCTGGAGTTCCCTGGCGAGCTCGAACTCGCGCCCGAACGCCGACGCCTCCTCGCGCACCATCGCGTGGATGTAGTCGTCGCGGTCCATGGTGCGGATGCCGTGCCCAGTGTTGGCGGTCTCTCCGGCGAGCGCCCACTCGGCGTGCACGCCTTCGTGGGCGAGCGTCAGCGCCTGCGCCAGGTGATCGCGCGAACCCGTGCGGACGTCGGCCACCAGGTCGGAATGCCGGAACTGGCCCTCCATCCCGGAGGCGATTTCGGCGAGGAAGTTGGCGT
Organism: Nocardia sp. CNS-044; assembly: GCF_059570515.1. Taxonomy (NCBI): domain Bacteria; kingdom Bacillati; phylum Actinomycetota; class Actinomycetes; order Mycobacteriales; family Nocardiaceae; genus Nocardia; species Nocardia sp. CNS-044. Next base: position 1,354,736 of record NZ_JCANSX010000005.1, on the reverse strand, counting down.
CCACCTCACCGCGCTCCAGCACGGCGAGGATCTCCCTGCCCACCACGGTCTGCTCGAGCAGTGCCTTGACCTGGTCCGGCAGCTCGCCGAGCGACCGGCCGATCTGCACGTCGCCGAAGCGCACGGGAGTGTCGGCGTCGGCCGGATGCACCGCGTTGCCGCGGTGATCGAACAGGATCGCGTGCGTGGCCCGCACATCCGAAGGCAGTCGCGGCGGGAAGCCCCGCACCTCGTTCCCGCCGGGATCGCGCACCACGATGCCGCCGTTCTCGTGGACGAGCACGTAGGCGTGGGCGCCGACGCCGTGGTCGTCCACCGGACGGGAGTAGGTGTCGACCACCAGCGCCGACGAGCCCTCCGGCATGGCCAGCAGCTCTCGGGCGATCGCGTCGTGATCGGCGACCGCGCGCAGCTGCCCGCCCGCCGCCGTCTGCACCTCGGCCGCCGACATGCCGTCCAAGCCGACCGCGCCCGCCGGCGGCCGGATGGTCGTGCTTCCGGTCATGGCCTTGATCAGGCGCAGCGACAACTCGGCGCAGCGACCGCGGTTGCGGCCCGAGGTGTGCGGCGCGGCGTCCGTGGTCGCGGGTGGCGTTTCGCCGGAGGTGCGCGAGGTGGCCCGGGTATCCGGTCGTTCCGCGGGAGTACGCGCGGCGTCCGAGCGTTCGGCCGTTGGCCTCGACGCGTCTTGGCCGGTGTCCGGTCGGTCGGTCGAGGTGGTGCGGTCGGCGGGGCGCACGGGTGTCGCGTCCGGTGCGCCGACGACGGGCGGCAGCGCTACCGGCGCCAGGTCCGCGGCGTCGGGAGCGAGCGGGTCCTCGTTGGCGCGCGGAGCCGAATCCGCCGTAATGCCAGCGAGTTTCGTACGCGGGGCGGCTTCCTCCGCGGCGATCCGCGCCTGCGGGCCTTGCCCGGCGGCATGGCGGCTGGGATCGGCCGCACCCGCGCGGCTGTGTGGCCTGCTCCCGTCCTCGACCGATGCCGTGTCGGTCCGGCCGTCCCGTACGCCCTGTACCCGCCCGTCGGTCGGCGCCGTGCGGTGATCGTTGATCCCTGTGCGCGGATCGATGGCGCGGGTTTCGCCGCCGGTGAGCGGGCGGCCGTCGGCGCGAGATTCGCCGCCGGTGAGCGGGCGACCGTCAGCGCGAGATTCGCCGCCGATGAGCGGGCGGGCGTCGGCGCGAGATTCGCCGCCGATGAGCGGGCGACCGTCAGCGCGAGATTCGCCGCCGATGAGCGGGCGGGCGTCGGCGCGCGGCGCGTCCGCGAGCGACGAGAACGTGGCGCGCGGCGGTGTCGCGCCGGGCCGGGTCTCGCCGGGCCGGGTCTCGCCGGGCCGGGTCTCGCCGCCCGCGCGCGCATCGGCCGCCGAATGCGCCGGTCCGGGCTGGGCGAGCGGGGGCGTCGCGGCAGGCGTGTGGTCCGTCGCGCGGATCTCGTCGGCTCGGTGTGGCGTCTGCGCGTCCCCGGCGAGGCCTTCGAGCTTCGCACCGGGACGAGCCGCCGCTTCGCTCGTCGGCGAACCAGCCTCGTGCGACATCTCCCGAGTGCTGTGCTCGCCGCGTTGCACCGGCTGCGAATCCGACTGCGACACCGACGTTTCCGTCTTCGACGGCGTCGCGCCGTCCGCCTCTTCCCGACCTGCGCGATCACCCGGAGGTTGCGCCTGTTGCGTCGAATCGGACTGTGGCGCCGCCTGTTCTGGCGCACGCGGTGTTTCCGCCGCGGGCTGGGCGGCCTCCGCGCGCTCGGAGGCGTCGGCCGCCGGATGCATTGCCGGAGAATCCGCGGCGGGTCCGGCGGCATCGCCCGCCGGATTCGGAGCGCCGCCCGTGTCGGCCACCGGAGCCGCGGCGGGGCCATCGCTCACGGTCTCCGGTTGCCCGGCGGTCGAATCGATCTGCGGCGCGGTCTGTTCCGCCACCGGCGGTGTGGTGACCATCTGGTCGTCACCCGTGGCGGGCCGCGTGTCGTTGACCGCCTCCGGCGCGGTATCGGTGTGAACGCCCGCCTCCGGCCCCTGCGGAACCGTCCCGGCCGGGTCGACCGGCGCTGCCCCCGCCCCCCGGTCTCCGGTCGGCTCACCCGTGTTCACCGGATCCGGCGATGTGCCCGAATCCTGCTGCGGTGTCGTGCCTTCCGAAGTCGGCGGAGTCGCACCGGGCACACCGGCACGCGATCCCCCGGGCGCCGAACCGTCCGAGTGCCCGGCGGGCGGCCTGATACCCGAACCCTCACCGCGTCCGTTCGCGCCGTTCGAAGTCGAAGGATCCTGCGTGCCAGTCGTATTCGACGGTGCGCCGCTATCCGCCGCTCCATCGGGCCGATAGCCGATCCGCGGTGCGGCGGGCTCCGAAGTCCTCGCGGGATCCGCGTACCACTCGGGATGCCGGCTGTGCCACATCTGGTCCGCCCGCGCCCGGCTCGCACCGGACATCGCGCCGTTGCTGGCGCCGGCCGTGAGCATCCGCCAATCGAACTGGTCCTTGGCGTTCTTCTTGGTTTCCTCCCACGCCTTGCCCCAGTTCCACGACCCGTCGTCCTGGTGCGCGGCGGTGACCAGCTGATACCCGAGGCTGCCGCCGAAACCCGCGACCGCGCCGACGGTACCCGCGACGGTGCCGGTGATCGCACCGCTCACCGCGGGGCTGAGCCGCGGCGTGCCGTCCGGTCCCGGCCGGTTCAACCTGCGCCCGAGCATGTCGCCGACCGGGCTCGCCACCGCGGCACCCGCGGCCGAGCTGACGGCGGTCATTCGGACCTGGTTCCAGTCGATCGCCTTCCGGTGGCCCGCGTCCACCTGGTACGCCTGGATGCCCAGGTCCTGGCCGGTGCCGATGACCGTGTCGATGGCTACGTGGCGGATCAGGAAGTTGGCGAGCTTCTTCGTGATGACCTTGCCGACAATCTCGACGATCTTGTTCATCAGACGCTGCGCGAGCATCCGGATCCCGACCCTGGTGAATCCCATGGCGATCGCCGTCTCCGCGGGCGCGGTCGGCGGGAACAGCCAGAAGATCGCGATCTCGGCGGCCAGCAGCGCCAGCGACGAAATCACCATCAGCTTCGCGTATTCGAGCTCGGTGCCGACACTGTCGGCGCTCTCCGCGATGGCCTCCAAATCCTTGGCCAGCAACTCCAGCGACTGATCGCCGCTGCGATAGGTCTCGAGATCCTTGATCATGTTCTCGAGCGCTTCGCCCTGCGGGTACGCGGCGCGGGTGGCCGCGATGGCGTCATCGATGTCGGCGAGAACCTTGCGCAGATCCGCGGCGGCCGTGCGCCAGTCGTCGGCGAGGCCCCACATCCCGTCCTCGTCGCCCTCGGGATACTCGGAGCCTGCCACGGCTTCGAGCAGCCACATCAGGGCGCCAGGAACATCGACCATCGAGAATTACCCCAGCTCACCAGCTGGTGTCGGTGACTCCGCGATCGCGGTTCGGCGTGTACGCCTCCACGTCGTGGAAGACCTGTACGGAACCGTCGGCGTCGTGTCCGGTGTCGGGGACCACCATCGTCGCGGGCGGCGCGACCGGCTTCGCGGCATTCAGATCCGCGAGTCCTTCGATCATGTCGGTCAGCTTGGGCAGTCGTGCCTGCCGCTCCAGCACCGGAGCCATCAACTCCTGAGCCTTGCGGCCGACCTCCTGCGCGGCCTGCTGGGCGGCGGCCGTCACCGCCTTGGCGATGTCCCCGTAGGTCAATTCCTCTATGCCGGAATGAAATTTGGTATCGATGATCGTGCCGTCGGCGTTCACCGTGACGGTCACCCGCTTGCGCACGGTGGCGCTGGCGGTCAGCTCGGCCCGCGCCTGCTGGGTCGCGGCGATGGACCGGAACTGCTGCTGGACCTCCTCCAGCACGTTGGCCAATTCGGCCTTGGCGTATTCGTTTGTCATGACCTCGTACCGGCTCAGCTCAGGTCGTCGCGGTTCTGGATGTCCTGCTTCTTCATCGTGTCGGCGGTTCTGACCTGACCGGTCACGAAGTTGTCGTAGCTCTGCGACGCGTTGGACAGATTCGTCCGCGCGTTCGACTTCGACACGGCGTAGCCGTCCGCGCCGTCATGGAAGCGGCTGCCGAACTTGTCGTTACCCCAGGGTGTTCCACGCGCCGCCAACGCGGAGTCCAGATTCGTCAGCACGGATTCGATGGCGTCGCGCACCTGACCGGTCTCCACCTGCGCGGCCTTGCGCAGCATGTCGGGATCGTTTTCGACATTCGTCATCGCCATCGCTCCTCGTGCACCCGCGGACCACCGCGCCCCTTCACCTCGGACCTGCGTCCCGACCATGACATCCCCGAGCGACTCGCCAGTAGCCTTAACGTGAACCTAAGACACCCTGGGAGTTACGCGCAGATGTGTCGGCACGCCATCGTCCGATAGCCCGGTCCACTCCTGATGACTTGCCGCACAGTGGCATTGACATAGCGTCCGGACACCCCGCGATGTGCTTGTCCGTCCGGCGGACAACGGGTGCGATGATCACCGCATGCGAGTTCTTGTGCAACGAGTGACCGCGGCGCAGGTGACCGTCGACGGCGAACTCGTCGGGCGGATCGATCCCGACCCGCAGGGCTTGGTCGCGCTGGTCGGCGTCACCCACGACGACACCGAGGCGACCGCGAAAGCTCTGGCGGACAAGCTGTGGCGGCTACGCATCCTGGATGGTGAACGTTCGGCCGCGGATCTGAACGCGCCCGTGCTCGTCGTCAGCCAGTTCACCCTCTACGCCGACACCGCGAAGGGCCGCCGCCCCTCCTGGTCGGCGGCCGCGCCGGGCCCGGTCGCCGAACCGCTCGTCGACACCTTCGCCGAGGCGCTGCGCACGCTCGGCGCGACCGTCGCGACGGGCCGTTTCGGCGCGCACATGCACATCGATCTCACCAACGACGGCCCCGTCACGCTCCTGCTGGAGGCCTGAGCACGCGGTTCGCGCCGAGTTAGCTGACAGCTAGCAGCGAGCCCGATCGTTCCCGGGCGACGGCACCCGATTTGTGGCAGACTTTCCGCGAGAACAGATGCGGCCGAAGGAACGACCGTCTGTGGAAGGTGATGCGGGAGTTGGGTTCGCGATGGATCTGAGTGCTGTCGAACGACAGGTTGCGGTAGATCGCAGTGCGGCCCGAGACCGAACGGTCGATTCCGAACTCCGCCTGGCCACTTCGCTCGTCGAACTGGCCAAGGCGCTGGTCGCCACGAAGAACGATCCCGCCGCGCGCCGAGACCGAACCCTGGAGGCGCCCGCCCCTGCGCAGGAAGCGGTCGACATCCGGCTGCGGTGGCTGGCCGCGGGAATGGTCGAGGCGCGGTTCGCCGGTGAATTGCAAGAGTCGCTACGGGTCTTCGAACAGGTAACCAGGGCGGCCGGACGTCGCGACCTCGCCACGACGACCATCCGCGGCGCCTGCGCGGCGTATCGCCAAGTGGCGCAGACCCACCCGCACGTGGCGGGTATGTGCGCCGACGGGCTCGGCAAATGCGGCGTGTGGCTCGGCAGGCTGGACCAGGACGCGGCCGTCGCCGCCGTCGAGGACGCCGCCCGCATCCGCGCCGAGCTGGCCGCCGCCAATCCCGACCTGGCGGGCAAGTACCTGGCCAGCCTGAGCACGCTGCTGCGCACCCTCATGGTCGGCCGCTCGCGCAAGCAGGCGCTGGCGATGTACCGCGAACGGTACGCCGCCTTCACTTCGACCACCATGTCGATCCGGCTGCGCGCGTGCGGGATTCGCGATCTGGATCTCACGCCGAAGTCCTACAACGCGCTCGTCGAACTGGAGTGCCGCACCCTGGAGCAGGCCGGGCGGCTGACCCAGCAGCAGATCGTGCGCAAGTCCTCCGGTGACCTATCCACGGTGGAGGAGATCAACTGGCGACTGGCGCTGGTCGGGCTGCGGCCGCTCGCGCCGGGCGAGGATCCGGAGCCGCCGTCGACGCCGGTCGAGATCGGCCCGACCTTCGGCGCACTCGGCGTGCGCTGTCCGGATCGCGACGCCATGACGCAACTGCGCGCCGCCATCATCGAGGCCTACGCCCAGGACGACATCCAGCCCGTCGACAGCGCCACCTATCACAGTTCCGACGACGAGGACTGGGTGATCGGCGAGGCCGAGCTCAACACGGCTAGCACGCTCGGCGACGACGTGGTGTTGATCGAGATGTCCTACGGCGGCTGGGTGACCGTGATGAGCCTGAACTGGGAGCTGGCTCCCGTCGGCAAACACCCGCTGGCCCTGCGGCTTTCCCAGCGCTGGCCGGTGGTCAGCGTGACAGCCACCGCGAACATGTCCTACGAGCTGTGCCGCTACGAGCACGGCAAGGCGACCCAGTACGCGGCGCTCGGCCGCCCGGCCGGACCCGCCACGCTCGACGAGCCGCTCGCGCCCTTGGACTTCGGCGTGCTCGCCGCCTACGGCGCCAGCCACGCCACCGAGAACAAACTGCGGTCGGCGTTCGGCAACACACAATCCTTCGCGAACCTGACCTACCTGCCCGGCGCGGGTCTGCGGCAGCTGCGCAAGTCGATGACGCTGATCGACCATGATCACGTGCTGTTCTTCCGCAAAACCGGCCAGAGCTGAAACACCCTCGACGGCAGCCCATCCCGGGTAGCGCGCGGCATCGCGCGCGTGCCGCGGACACCAACTGCGGTCCGCTTCAGCGAGATTCGAGTAGTTCGCTACTCGGGAGCCGACCCCCGCACGGAACCTAATCTGACTGCATCGTCAGAGAGGGAGGTGCGAAACGCAGAACCACCGAACCCACAGCACCGCCGAAGGTTTCGGTCAGGCGCGCAGGGCGCGGGTGCAAGGAACGACGTCACCGATCCAGCGGCGAGCTGGGTACCGTCGGGCGACCAAAGCCGGTACACGAATGTGTCGAAGCCGGTCACCACGGCGAGATCGACCGAGACGGGCCCGGCCCGCGGCGTCGGTGCGAATCGCGTCCTCGCCGCGCGAGCGTACGGCCGAACCTGGAGTGTCGGTACATGTTCCGACCAGTTGTGCCATGCGGGTGATGTCCGCCGGGAACGTCCGGCGTCGACGGCAGCCGCGGAGAAGTGTCCCGCGCCGCTTGCCATTTCTCGTACGGCAGCATCCGGTCGAAGTGGCGACGCTGCGGCCTGATCCAGCCGCAGCGTTCTACAACGACAGATGCTACCGCGAGGCGCCGCCGCTACTCCGGGCGCAAGGTGAGGATGCGCGGTCCGTCCTCGGTGACCGCGACGGTGTGTTCCCAGTGGGCGGCGCGACTGCCGTCGAGGGTGACCACCGTCCAGTCGTCGTCGAGCACCTTGGTCTGGGTGGTGCCGAGGGTGAGCATGGGTTCGATGGCCAGTACCGAGCCGACCACGAGTTTCGGGCCCTTGCCCGGCGCGCCCTCGTTGGCGAGGAACGGGTCCATGTGCATCTCGCGGCCGATCGCGTGTCCGCCGTAACCGTCGACGATGCCGTAGGCGCGGCCGTGCAGTTCCTCGACGGCACGGGTGCCCATCTCGATGGCGTGCGACACGTCGGTCAGCCGGTTGTCCGGCACCATGGCCGCGATGCCCGCCTCCATGGACAGGCGGGTCGCCTCGCTCAACAGTCGATCGGCCTCGATGATCTCGCCGACGCCGAAGGTCCACGCGGAGTCACCGTGCCAGCCGTCCAGGATGGCGCCGCAGTCGATCGAGATCAGATCGCCCTCGACCAGGATCTCCTCCGCGGTGGGAATCCCGTGCACCACGCGGTCGTTCACCGACGCGCAGATCGAGGCGGGAAAGCCGTGGTAGCCCTTGAAGGACGGCACGGCGCCCGCGTCGCGGATGGTCTGCTCGGCGACCTCGTCCAGTTCCAGGGTGGAGACCCCGGGCTTGGCGGCCGCACGCACGGCGACGAGGGTGCGGCCGACCACCGCGCCCGCCGCCGCCATGGCGTCCAGCTCACCGGCGGTGCGGAACGGCACCACCTTCTTGCTCTTCTTGCGGCCGAAGACCATGACGGCTCAGCGCTCCCGAGACAGGGACATCAGTGTCCCAGTGCGCGCAGCGCGCGGGCGTTGACCTCGTCCACCTCGCCGACGCCGTCGACCGTGACGACCAGACCGTCGTAGTGCTGCAGCAGCGGCTCGGTCTCCTCGCGGTACACCCGTAGCCGGTTGCGGATCACGTCCTCGTTGTCGTCGGCACGACCACGCGCGAGCATCCGCTCGACCACGGTGTCCTCGGCCACGACGAAGCACAGGACGGCGTCCAGCTTCTTGTCCATGTCGCCGAGGATCTTCTCCAGGGCCTCGGCCTGATCGATGGTCCGCGGGTAGCCGTCGAGCACGAAGCCGTTCGCGGCGTCGGGTTCGTTGACCCGCTGCTCGACCATGCGGTTGGTCACGTCGCTGGGCACCAGATCGCCCGCGTCCATGTACTTCTGTGCCTCGCGACCCAGCGGGGTCTGCTGGCCGATGTTCGCGCGGAAGAGATCCCCGGTGGAGATGTGCGGGACGCCCAGCTTCTCCGACAGCAGGACGGCCTGAGTGCCTTTGCCGGCACCCGGCGGACCGAGCAGTACAACTCTCACTTGAGGAACCCTTCGTAATTTCGATTCATCAGCTGGCTTTCGATCTGCTTCACGGTGTCCAGGCCGACGCTCACCATGATCAGCACCGCGGTACCGCCGAACGGGAGGTTCTGGACGCCACCGGTGTTGCCGATATCGAGGAAGAGGTTCGGCAGGACTGCCACCAGACCGAGGTAGATGGAGCCGGGCAGGGTGATGCGGCTCAGGACGAAGTTCAGATAGTCGGCCGTCGGCTTACCGGGACGATACCCCGGGATGAAGCCACCGAACTTCTTCATCTCGTCGGCGCGTTCCTCCGGGTTGAAGGTGATCGCGACATAGAAGTAGGTGAAGAACACGATCAGGCCGAAGTAGATGGCGATGTACACCGGATTGCTCGGGTTCACCAGGTACTTCTGAATGATCTCCTGCCACCAACTGGGGTCAGGGTTGTTCTGCGACGAGGTCAGCTGCGCGATCAGGTTGGGCAGATACAGCAGCGACGACGCGAAGATCACCGGGATGACACCGGCCTGGTTGACCTTCAGCGGCAGGTAGGTCGAGGAGCCGCCGTACATCTTGCGGCCGACCACGCGCTTGGCGTACTGCACCGGAATGCGGCGCTGGCCCTGCTCGACGAAGATCACCGCGACGATGATGGCGAAGGCGGCGGCGCACACCAGGCCGAAGACCAGACCGCCACGGCTGTCCAGGATGGCCTTGCCCTCGGTGGGGATGCGCGCGGCGATGCCCGCGAAGATCAGCAGGGACATACCGTTGCCGACGCCGCGCTCGGTGATCTGCTCACCGAACCACATGACGAGCGCCGCACCGGCGGTCATCACGAGCACGATGATGATCATGCCGAAGATGCTGGTGTCGGCGAGGATGTCCTGCTGGCAGCCCTGGAGCAGCTGACCACGCGCCGCGAGCGCGACCAGACCGGTCGCCTGCAGGATGGCCAACGCGATCGACAGGTACCGCGTGTACTGCGTCATCTTCGTCTGGCCGGCTTGGCCTTCCTTGCGCAGTTCTTCGAACCGCGGGATGACGACGGTGAGCAGCTGGATGATGATGCTGGCGGTGATGTACGGCATGATGCCGATCGCGAAGACCGACAACTGCAGCAGCGCACCACCGGAGAAGAGATTGATGAGCTGGTAGATGCCTGCGTTCTCACCGCCGGAGACCAGGTCGACACATTCCTGGACGGCCTTGTAGTCCACGCCGGGCGACGGCAACGCGGCACCGGCACGGTACAGCGCGACCAACCCCAGCGTGAAGAGAATCTTCCGCCGTAAGTCCGGAGTCCGGAAGGCCGATACGAAGGCGGAAAGCACAGATCCTCCTGGCGCGAACGACATGGTCATGACATGGCTGTTTCAGCTTTGCCCGATTCCCTGGCGGACAGGGGGACGCCGAAAACCATGACGTGGCTTGGCAGACAACAATTGAACTCTAACAGTGGCACCGGACGAGCTCGTCACTCGTCCGGTGCCACTGCTTGTCAGAGTACCGTCAGCCCAGCTCGGTGACAGTGCCACCGGCGGCGGTGATCTTCTCCTTGGCGGCGCCGGTCACCTTGTCGACGGTCACCTGGACCGCGACGCCGATCTCGCCATCGCCGAGAACCTTGACCAGCTGGTTCTTGCGGACAGCGCCCGCGGCAACCAGCTCGGCCTTGCCGATCTCCCCGCCCTGCGGGAACAGCTCGGCGATCTTGCCGACGTTCACGACCTGGTACTCGGTACGGAACCGGTTCGTGAAGCCCTTGAGCTTGGGCAGCCGCATGTGCAGCGGCATCTGCCCACCCTCGAAGGCGGCGGGGACGTTCTTGCGAGCCTTGGTGCCCTTGGTACCACGGCCCGCGGTCTTGCCCTTGGAGCCCTCACCGCGACCCACACGGGTCTTCTCGGTCTTGGCCCCGGGAGCCGGACGCAGGTGGTGCAACTTGATGGTCATGTCAGACCTCCTCAACTGTCACGAGGTGGCGCACGACGTTGATCAGCCCGCGGTTCTGGGCGTTGTCCTCACGCACGACGGACTTGCGAATGCCACGCAGACCGAGGGTCCGCAGGCTGTCGCGCTGATTCTGCTTGGCGCCGATCGAACTCTTGATCTGGGTCACCTTGAGATCTGCCATTGTCAGGCTCCCTGTCCCGCACGCGCACGCAGCATGCCCGCCGGAGCGACGTCCTCGAGGGGCAGGCCACGACGGGCCGCGACCTCTTCCGGACGCTGCAGCTGCTTGAGCGCGGCAACCGTCGCGTGCACGACGTTGATCGCGTTGTCGCTACCGAGCGACTTGGCCAGAATGTCGTGAATGCCAGCGCATTCCAGCACGGCACGAGCCGCGCCACCGGCGATCACACCGGTACCGGGGGAAGCCGGGCGCAGCATGACCACGCCGGCCGCCGCCTCACCCTGAACCGGGTGGGTGATGGTCGAGCCGATCATCGGGACGCGGAAGAAGCCCTTGCGAGCCTCCTCGACACCCTTCTGGATGGCCGCGGGAACTTCCTTGGCCTTGCCGTAGCCGACGCCGACCAGACCGTTACCGTCACCGACGATCACGAGGGCGGTGAAGCTGAAGCGACGACCACCCTTCACGACCTTGGAGACGCGGTTGATCGCGACGACGCGCTCGAGCTGGTTCTTCTCGGCCGCGTTGTCCCGACGGTCGCCGCCACCGCGACGATCGCCACCGCGACGATCGCCGCGGCCGCCCTCGGGGTTGCTGCCATTCTGTCCGGCGGGTCCGTTTCCGCCGTCACGCCGCTGACGTCCCGGCATCAGACGTTCCTTCCGTTCGCAATCTTCATCATCAGAACTTCAACCCGCCTTCGCGAGCGGCATCGGCCAGAGCGGCGATGCGGCCGTGGTAGTCGTGGCCGCCACGGTCGAACACGACGGCCTCGACACCGGCAGCCTTGGCACGGGCGGCGATCAGCTCGCCGACCTTCTTGCCCTTGGCGGTCTTGTCGCCCTCCACCGCGCGCACGTCGGCCTCGATCGAGGACGCGGCGGCGATGGTCTTGCCGAGCGAGTCGTCGATGAGCTGCGCGTGCAGGTGGCGCGAGGAGCGGTTGACCACCAGGCGCGGACGCTCGGTGGTACCGGCGACCTTCTTGCGCAGGCGGAAGTGACGACGCGTCTTCGACAGACGACGCTGGGTCGAGGAGTCCTTGCCCAGCGGGATGCGCTTGGCCTTCTGGTTTTCGGTTTGCGCCATGATCACTTACCCGTCTTTCCGACCTTGCGGCGAACGACCTCGCCTGCGTAGCGGATGCCCTTGCCCTTGTACGGGTCGGGCTTGCGCAGGCCGTGGATGACCGCCGAAATCTGGCCGACCTTCTGCTTGTCGATTCCGGACACGGAGAACTTGGTGGGCGATTCCACCGCGAAGGTGATGCCCTCGGGAGCCTCGACGGGCACCGGGTGGCTGTAGCCGAGCGCGAACTCGAGGTTCGAGCCCTTGGCCTGCACGCGGTAACCGACGCCGAAGATTTCCATCTTCTTCTCGTAGCCCTTGGTCACGCCCTCGATCATGTTCGAGATCAGCGTACGGGTCAGGCCGTGCAGCGAGCGGTTGCGGCGCTCGTCGTTCGGGCGGACGACCTCGAGCTGGCCGTCTTCGCCGCGGGCGACGGTGATCGGCTCGGCGACCACGTGCGACAGGGTGCCCTTGGGACCCTTCACCGACACGTTCTGGCCGTCGATGTTCACCTCGACACCGGACGGGATTGCGATGGGCTTCTTACCAATGCGCGACATTGTCCTGACCTCCCTTACCAGACGTAAGCGAGGACTTCGCCGCCCACGCCGCTCTGTGCCGCCTGCTTGTCGGTCAGCAGACCCTGCGACGTGGAGATGATCGCCACGCCGAGGCCGCCCAGGACCTTGGGCAGGTTGGTGGATTTCGCGTACACACGCAGACCGGGCTTGGAGACGCGGCGCACGCCGGCGAGGCTGCGCTCACGGCTCGGGCCGTACTTGAGGTCGACGATGAGCGTCTTGCCCACCTGCGCGTCCTCGGTCCGGTAGTCGGCGATGTAACCCTCGCGCTTGAGGATCTCGGCGATGTTCGCCTTGAGCTTCGAGTGCGGAGCCTTCACCTGATCGTGGTACGCCGAGTTGGCGTTGCGCAGACGGGTCAGGAAGTCTGCGATCGGATCAGTCATGGTCATAGTTCGACCTCGACACCTTTCTCGCTGCGGTTCCCATACAGCACCCGCGCACTCGAGAGCGCGCCGATGGTGGGCCTACAACAATTCGGCTGGTCCGGTCGGCAACTGCCGACCGGCGGGGTACGTATCGCCCGGATCGGTACACATGCGGACATGGAGGTGCCCAGGCAACCGCTCTAGTGTAGGCAATGGGCTGACCAGGACAAAATCGGGGTCGGCGACCCGTCACAGCACCGGCCAGGGCGCAATCGGACCGCCCCGCTCGCGATCACCTGCGGCTACCGCTAGAGCAGACCGAGTTTCAGCATCAGAGCCCGCTTCAAGCTGCGCCTATCGCCTCGCGCCAGCTCAAAGCCTCCAAGCCCGCGCCCTCGCCGTGGGCGAAAGTTCAGAGTCCGTCCCCCGGGCTCGCCGCACCGACCGCCTTCTAGCGAGTCGGGCGGCGGGGCATCGGGCGGCTGAAATCCGAGGTTCGCGTGCCGTTGTCCGGCTGGCGCTTTCGCCTCACGTGGCCGACGCTCAGCGGCAAGCAGGGTTCGGGTGCTGCTGCGTACTGCCCCACGGACCACACATCAACAGCTCGAGCAGACCCAGCGGAAGGTCGAGGGCCGCGGAGCCGGTGCCCGAGGAACCGGAATCGGCGACCGGTGCGGCCTGCGGCGCCACCGGAGCCGGGGCCGCCATCGCGGGCGCGGCACCCGCGCCCAGGATGGCCACGGACGCACTGCCCGGGTAACGAAGCCCCAGACCGCGAGCTCACTACCAGGAGGCGGCGACCGACGGCATCAGTAAGGAGCGCGGTAGCTATCGCTTCGCCGCGTCTTGGAACGCACAAGGGCACGGACTCGCTGGGAGTCCGTGCCCTTGTTGCGTTATGCGTGCGCGCTCACCAGGAGCGCGGCCTCACCAGGAGCGCGGCCTCACCAGGAGCTCTTGTGCACGCCCGGCAGCTCGCCGCGGTGCGCCATTTCGCGCAGGCACACGCGGCACAGGCCGAACTTGCGGTAGACGGCGTGCGGGCGGCCGCAACGCTGGCAGCGGGTGTAGGCGCGCACCGCGAACTTCGGCTTGGCGTTGGCCTTGTTGACCAGTGCTTTCTTAGCCATGGCTCAGTTCTCCTTGAACGGGAAGCCGAGGTGCTTCAGCAGGGCACGGCCTTCTTCGTTGTTGGTCGCCGTGGTGACCACGGTGATGTCCATACCGCGCGGGCGGTCGATCTTGTCCACGTCGATCTCGTGGAACATCGACTGCTCGCTCAGACCGAACGTGTAGTTGCCGTTGCCGTCGAACTGCTTCGGCGACAGGCCGCGGAAGTCGCGGATACGGGGCAGCGCGATGGAGACCAGGCGATCCAGGAACTCCCACATGCGGTCGCCGCGCAGGGTGACCTTCGCGCCGATCGGCATGCCCTCACGCAGCTTGAACTGCGCGATGGACTTGGTCGCCTTGCGGATCTGCGGCTTCTGACCGGTGATCAGGGCCAGGTCCTCGACGGCGCCGTTGATCAGCTTGGCGTCGCGGGCGGCGTCGCCGACACCCATGTTCACGACGACCTTGACCACGCCCGGGATCTGCATCACGTTGGCGTAGTTGAACTCGCTGTTCAGCGCGTCCTTGATCTCGGCGCGGTAGCGCTGCTTCAGGCGCGGCTGGGTCTTCTCAGAGGTGGTCATGTCAGATGTCCTTCCCGTTCTTACGGGAGATCCGGACCCGCTTGCCGTTCTCGTCGGTCCGGTAGCCGATGCGGGTCGGCTTGCCGTCGGAGTCGACGACCATCACGTTCGACACGTGGATGGGAGCTTCCTGGGTCACGATGCCGCCCGAGGAGGCGCCGCGCTGGGTGGCGGAGTTCGCGACGTGCTTCTTGATCCGGTTCACGCCCTCGACGAGGACCTTGTTGGTCGCCGGGTAGGCCTGGATGACCTTGCCCTTGGCGCCCTTGTCCTTACCCGAGACGACGAGCACGGTGTCGCCCTTGTGCACCTTCATGTCAGAGCACCTCCGGAGCCAGCGAGACGATCTTCATGAACTTCTTGTCGCGCAGCTCACGGCCGACCGGGCCGAAGATGCGGGTGCCGCGCGGATCGTTGTCCGCCTTGATGAGCACGGCGGCGTTCTCGTCGAACTTGATGTAGGAACCGTCCGGACGACGACGCTCCTTGACGGTGCGCACGACGACGGCCTTCACCACGTCACCACGCTTGACGTTGCCGCCGGGGATGGCGTCCTTCACGGTGGCGACGATGATGTCGCCGATACCGGCATAGCGACGCGACGAACCACCGAGAACGCGGATGCAGAGGATTTCCTTCGCACCCGTGTTGTCGGCGACGCGCAGTCGCGACTCCTGCTGAATCACTTCAGCCTCCTTGACCTGGACGTATACGCACGCCGGATTGCCGACCCGACGGGCATGGTCGTGTCACCACCCGAACGCGCGCCTGCCAGCGGTTTCGTACGGTCTGAGCAAGAACTCGGAGCCACCACTGGGGGTTCGCGGCCAGGATGCGGGCACAGCTCCCGCAGGCAACCGGTCTAGTGTAGGGGAATCCCCAGGTCGTTCCCAAATCGGGGCCGCTCGGCGAGGAATCCGTGCCCGCGACCCGCCGCGCCGGTAGCCTCGGCCGAACGAACGTCGCCATCGATCACAACGTGCGGGCGTGGACCGCATCGGGGAGAGGATTCACGTGACATCAACCGGTCGTCGGGTCCAGCTGGACCGTCGCGCCTTCCTGGTCGCGCTCGGCGTCGCCGCTCCCGCCGCGGCGCTGCTGGCGTCCTGCTCGAACGACGGCAACGCGAACACCGTACAGCTGACCGGTGTCGACATGGGCGGCGCCGACCCGCTGATCCGGCCGCAGGACGACCTGTACCGGCACGTCAACGGCGCGTGGCTGCGCGACTACCAGCTACCGCCGGACAAGTCCGAGGTCGGTGCGATCAGCGAGGCGGTCGACCGCACCACCGAACAGCTGCGCGCCATCATCGAGCGCATCGAGAACCCGGAGCCCGGTTCCGAGGCGCAGCAGATCCGGGATCTGTACGACGCCCGGCTCGACCTGGAGCAGATCGAGCGGCTCGGCATGAGCCCGCTGGCGGACCTCTTCGCGAAGATCGACGGCGCGGCGACCAAGTCCGAGCTGGCCAAGGTGATGGCCGAGCTGCCGATCGGCGGCCTGATCGGTATCAACATCGGCACCGATCGCAAGGATTCCAACGCCTACATCGCCACCATATGGCAGTCCGGCCTGACGCTCGGCGAACAGGAATACCGCAAGCCCGAGTTCGCCGCCAGGATCGCGGGCTACAAGCTCTACCTGGAGAAGATGGCCGAGGGCGCTGGGTTCCCTGATCCGGCGGGGCTGGCCCAGCGGGTGCTCGACCTGGAGACCAGGATCGCGGCGGCCCACTGGGACCGCGTGCGCGCGCGCGACACCGACGCCACCTACAACCTGCTGAGCTGGAACGAAATGACCGCTCTAGCACCGCAATTCGACTGGGACCAGTGGATGACGGGCAACACCGACCGGCCTCGATCGCTGTTCGAGAAGATCGTTGTCGGCCAGCCGTCGTTCGTCACCGCGGCCGGGCAGCTGTGGGCCGAGGTGGATATCGCGCAGTGGCGGGAGTACCTGCGCGTGCACGTCACCCACGCCTACGCGCGCTTCCTGCCCAAGGCCATCGCCGACGCGCGGTTCGACTTCGTCGGGAAGGTGCTCGGCGGGCTGGAGGAGCGGCCGGAGTTGTGGAAGTCGGCGGTGGGCGTGGTCGACGACTATCTCGGCGAGCAGCTCGGCAAGCTGTACGTGGACGAGCACTTCCCGCCGGAGGCGAAGCGGCGCGCGCAGGAGATGGTCGACGACCTGATGGCCGCCTACCGGAACGACTTCACCAATTCGGCCTGGATGTCGCAGCCCACCCGGGAGGCCGCGCTGGCCAAGCTCGCCAAGATCACGGTCAAGATCGGCTATCCGGACAAGTGGGTCGACTATTCGGAGCTGAAGATCACCAGGGGCAAGCTGATCGAATCGCTGCGCGCGGTCAACGTCTTCGAGTCGAAGCGTGCCTTCGAGCGCCTCGGCACCCCGGTCGACAAGGCCGAGTGGGCGATGTCGCCGCAGACGGTGAACGCCTACTACTCCCCCACCAACAACGAGATCGCCTTTCCCGCCGCGTATTTGCAGCCGCCGAACTTCGACAAGGATGCGACCACCGCGGTGAACTACGGCGCGGTCGGCGCCACCATCGGCCACGAGATCGGGCACGGCTTCGACGATCAGGGCGCCAAGTACGACGGCGACGGCAACCGCCGCGACTGGTGGACCCCGGAGGATCTGGCCGCGTTCAAGACCAAGACCGATCAGGCCATCGCGCAGTACGACGGTCTGGTGCCCGAGGGTATGGACCCCAAATACAAGGTGGACGGCAAGCTGACGGTCGGCGAGAACCTGGCCGACCTGCGCGGCCTGCAGATCGCACTGGCCGCCTACCGGATCGCCGCGGAACGTGAGGGCGTCGCGCCCGACTACCGCGAGATGTTCTTCTCGCACGCGCGCACCTGGCGGGAGAAGCAGACCGAGGAGGCCGCCATCTCCCGTCTTCAGGACACGCACGCCCCCAACGAATTCCGCTGCAACCAGGTGGTGCGCAACATCTCGGAGTTCTACACCACCTTCGAGGTGAAGGAAGGCGACGAGCTGTTCCTGCCGCCGGACCAGCGGGTCAGCCTCTAGGACGCAACGGCATTCGGCCGGAGGTTTGCCGTCGACGGCTTCAGCGCGGGTCCGATCGTGGCGCGAGTAAGCCGTCGACGAGGGCGCGCAGGCCGTCGGCGTAGGTGTCGGTGGCGCTGAGGGCGGCCCACCGTGGGCCGAGTTCGGCCAAGCGCGGCAGTGTTTCGGGGTCGAGGTCGGCGAAGACCTGGTCGCGGAAGGTGGGCCGCTCGTCGGCCGCGCGCCGAACGGCGTTGCCACGGATGAGGATTTCGCCCGCGGTGTAGTGCCAGATGGCGCGGTAGGCGTGCGCCGCGCGGTCGAGGGACAGGCCCGCGTCGACGGCGGCGTCGATGATGTTCTCGCTGACCCACAGCGCCGACAGACCGAACAGATCGCCGCCGGTGAGCACCTCGACGATCCACGGCCGCGCGGCGAGCACGTCGTGCATCGCGGTGGCGGCGAGCAGGATTCGCTGTTTCGGATCGTCGGGGAGGTCCGGCCAGGTGACCTGGTCGGCGTAGTCGTTCAGCAGCATGCGCAGCAGGTCGTCCTTGTCGCGCACGTGGTGGTAGAGCGCCATCGGCGTGCAGCCGAGTTCGGTGGCGAGCCTGCGCATCGTCAGCTTCTCGACGCCCTCCGCGTCGAGCACCTTGTGCGCGGCGGCGACGATCTCCGCGCGGGAGATGCGCGCGGGTCGGCCGGTGCGGCGGTCCGAGGATGTCCGCTCACCAGACCGCGTCCGCGTGCCCGACCGCTCGTTGCCGGTCGACCGCGCACGCTCACCCAAGTCCTCGGCGGCGGCAACCTCCGCACGCTCACCCGACGGCTCGATGGCGGTTGCTTCCACCCGCTTGCCCGACTGCTCGCCGCCGGTCGCCTGCGCGCGCTCACCGGAGGGCTCGATGGCGGCCGCCTGGGCAGGTTCGCCCAACCGCTCGACTCCGGCAGCCTGCGCACGCGCACCGGACGGCTCGCGTCGTGCTGCGGCGCGCGCTCCGGACGGTTCGCGCTGCGAAGACGAAGGGGGCATGCGTCCATCTTCGCCCACGGCGGCAGAACGCGGGCCCGGGGTAAGCCGTGCGCCGAAGGCGTCGGCGCGGTGCGCCGTTCACGAAGGTATGGACAGAGATCCGCCGCGCGGTTAGTTTTTATACGTGTATAAAAACTCGAATCAGCGACCGAACATGGCGTTGACGGCGGTCGCCGTCGCGCAGTTCATGGTCGCGTTGGACATGGCGGTGGTGAATGTGGCGCTGCCCGCGATCCGGGCCGGTCTCGGGTTCGCGCCGCTCGATCTGGCGTGGGTGGTGCACGTCTACGCGCTGACCTTCGGCGGTTTCCTGCTGCTGGGCGGCAAGGCCGCCGATGTGTTCGGGCGGCGCAGGCTCTTTCTCGGCGGGCTCGTCGTCTTCGGGATCGCCTCGCTGGCAGGTGGTTTCGCGCAGGCTCCGTGGGAATTGGTCGCGGCCCGGGCGATTCAGGGCGTCGCGGCCGCCGCCGTCGCACCCGCCGCACTCGCGACTCTCACCACCACCTTCGCCGAAGGGCCCGCCAGGGTTCGGGCGCTCGGCGTGTGGGGCGCGGTGAACGCGGCGGGCGGCGCGATGGGCGTGCTGGTCGGCGGGCTGCTCACCGAATACCTGAGCTGGCGCTGGGTGATGTTGATCAACGTGCCGATCGTGGTCATCGCCGTGGGCGCGGTGCTGGCGGGCGTCGCGGCCGACGCGGCCGGCGGTGCGGCGAAGCGGCTGGACATGGTCGGTGCGGTGCTGGCCACCGGCGGTGTCGGTCTGCTGGTGCTCGGCGTGATCGGCACCGAACGCCACGGCTGGCTCTCGGCGACCACCGGCGTGACACTGGCGGCCGCGGCGGTGGCGCTAGCCGCGTTCGTCGGCCGGGAAACGCGAGCGGCGGACCCGCTGCTGCGCATCGGGTTGTTCGCCAACCGCTGGGTGAGCGGTGCCAATCTGTTCGTATTCCTGGCCAGCGCAGGGCAATTCGCGGCCTTCTACCTCACGTCGCTGTATCTCCAGCAGGTGCTCGGGATGAGCGCGGGCGCGGCGGGCGCGGCGTTCGTGCCGTTCTCGCTCGCGGTCGTCGCGGGCACGGTGGTGGCCACCAAGCTCGGTGCGCGTCGGTCGCCGCGCGGCGCGCTGATCGCGGGCGGCGCGATCGCGGCGGTCGGCATCGGGTGGTTCGCGCTGATCAGTCCGGACGGCGGCTTCCTCGCCGATGTGCTCGGTCCGTCGCTGATCGGCGGGTTCGGGCTCGGGTTGTGCCTGGCGCCGGTGGCCGCGGCCGCGACGATGGGCGTCGCGCGGGCCGAGGCGGGGATGGCGTCCGGCGTGTTCAACAGCGCGCGGCAGCTCGGCGGCAGCATCGGTGTCGCCGCGCTGGCCACCCTCGCCGCCACCCGGACCGGCGAACGGATGGACCCGGTCGGCCTCAACGACGGGTACGCGCTCGGGCTGGCCGTGGCCGCCCTGCTCTTCGTCGCGGCGGCGGTCGTCGCGGCCTTCGCGCTACCCGCGGCCCGCCGATCTGCGAATCCACTGGAAACCGCACTCTCGGAAGAGCTTTCCGAGGCGAACCGATGAAGGGAATCTCTGTGACAACGATCGACCTGTTCACCCGCGCCCTCCAATTCCGCCCCGATGGCAGCGTCGGCACGGGCCCTCGCCGCATGGCCGACGACTCCGGCGGCTGGCAGCTGGCGGCCTTCCACGTGGAGACCGACGCCGACGTCCACGCCGACCACTGGGAAATCCATCCGTCCAGCGCGGAGGCCGTCTGCTGCCTCTCCGGCGGATTCTGCCTCTACCTGCGCCCCGAGCGCCCCGGCGATCCCGAAACCATGATCCCGCTCTCCGCGGGCACCGCCTTCGTCGTTCCGCGAAACCGTTGGCACCGCATCGAACTCGACCAACCGTCGGACATCGTGTCCATCGGCCTGCGCGCCGAAACTCGCCAGGAACAGGTCACCCCGTGACCCGAACTCCCTCTTTCGGCCACGCCTTCGCGAGCCGGAGCAGTTCGGGCAGGCCCGTTGCGCGGTAGTCGGTCCCGAGTGCTTGGGCGGTGCCGGTGTGCGTGCCGTCGCGTGCGCGCGGCGGCACGCCGGAAGTCCTCGCTCGAACGGCGTGCGCGATTCGCCTGGCGTAGGCGTCCGTGCCCGGGTCGTCCGACGGCGCGGGCTCGTACGGGCGCAGGTGCATCAGCGCGTCCTGGATCTCGACCGTCATCCGATACAGCCGCGACATCGGCTCGCCGCGATGCGAATCGTCCGGCAGCAACACGATTTCCGGGACGGCCGCGGTGAGATCGCACCACAGCGGACGCAACCGCCTGCACGCGCGGCCGTCGCGATCGAGCCCGCTGCGCACCAGCACGGCGCTGAGCAGTGGGATCGCGATCAACGCCGTCACCACCGCAAGCATCACGAAAGTGGCTACCGCCCAGGGCAAGCCGGGTTCGATGGTCCGCATGCCCGCGATGATGCGGAGCGCCCCGACGCCCGAGGCGAAGCAGCAGTACAGCCCGAAGGCGAGCAGAGCGAAGTACGCCCAACGCTCCCGCGCGGTCGGATCGGGTGTGCGCAGTTCCCGCACGCACGCCCTGGCGATCAGCGCTCCGCAACTGATGGCGACGAAACTGCCCGCCGTCCAGATCACCCGGTTCTGGGCGGCGGGGCTGCCCAGCGGCCAGCCGAGCAGATCGACCAGTGCCGGACCCAACAGGATGACCGCTCCCGTCGCGACACCGACCCTGTTGTACTGCCGCTGCCGGTATCGCAGCGTCGCGGAGTCCATACCGTCGAGCAGCCTGGCGAACCCGTACGCGTAGGCCAGCGTCATGGCGCCGATTCCGAGGAACAACCGCTCCCCCAGATCGCGCATGCCGAGCACGCTCGCGATCTCGTACAGCACGATCGCCGCCAGATCCCAGCTCAACGTCGCGTTGATCAGCCGATCGATCAGCAACTCGTTCACCAGGAACCAACGCCCCCCGACGATCGCGGCGAGGAACACGGACACCGCCACCACGACCGCGAGCGGCACAGTACTCACGCCAGCACCCTACGCCGCCAGCAGCATGGAGCGACCCGGCCGGTCTGTCTCCTAGCGAACCAGGTCGGCGAAGCCGATTTCACCGACGACGACGTGCTCCAGCTCGAGGAATCCTTCCCGGTGCAGCCGGTGCAACCGGTACTCCCCGGCGTGCGCGTCGAGACGGAATTCGCGTACCTCTTCGATCTCGTACTTGGTGTCGAGTGAAACCACCAGATACAGCGCGGGCGATGTTCTCCGGCAGCCGACGGTACTGCTCTTCGGTCATCTCGTGTGGCAGCCGCTCCGGCGGCTCCATGGTCATGGCAGCAGCGTACTGAGCCGAAGCGTCGGCATATCGCTATCCAACCTGGGGCGTAGGCGAGATATGGATAGGTTAGGCTTGGCTGACTTGTTCTGGTGGCTCGGGAGGGCCGGTCGAGGAGTTCCTCGGTGAAGGAGGGTTCAACGATGAGGTCTGTTCGGGCGTCCCGTGGGTGGGCGCGGGCGGCGGTGGCCGTGTTGGCCGGCGCCATGGCCCTCGGCGTCACCGCGTGTGGATCGTCGGGCGACGCGGCGGGTGGCGACGGCGAGTCGATCACCGTCAGCCACGTCAGGGGCGAGACCACCATCACCGGGGTTCCGGAGAAGATCGTCGTGCTCGGCAACCAGTGGCTCGACACCAGTATCGCGCTCGGCGTGACGCCCGCCGCCTACATCGACAACGTCGCCGTGCTCGGCAAGGGCGCGCCGCCGTGGCAGCCGAAGATGGGCGAGTCCGCGAAGCCGCTGAGCACCACCGGCAACCTGGCCGAACAGGTCGCCGCGCTGGAACCGGACCTGATCCTGGCCGACTCCTTCATCGCCGATCAGAAGAACTACGACGAGTTCTCCAAGGTCGCCCCGACCCTGCCCGGCCTGAGCAAGGAAATCATCACGCCCTGGCAGGATCTGGTGACCACGCTCGGCAAGGTGCTGCACAAGCAGGACGAAGCCACCAAGCTCATCGCGGGCGTCGACGACAAGATCGCGGGCATCACCACCGCCAACCCGGGCCTGAAGGGCAAGACCTTCGCGAGCACGTGGCTGGCCAGCATGACCCAGCTGATGGTGCTCAACGACCCGAACGACGGTTCGGCCAAGGTGTTCGCCCAGCTCGGCCTCGGCGTCCCGAAGAACCTCGCCGACCTGCCCGCCAACCAGGGCCGCGTCGCGCTGTCTCCGGAGCGCATCAACGAGCTCACCGCCGACCTGCTGCTCGCGGGCTACTCGGCCGGTATGGACGAGAAGTGGCGCCAGCTGCCCGGTTACGCGGAGCTGCCCGCGGTGAAGAAGGACTCCGTCGTCTTCCTCACCACGCAGGAGATCACCGCGGTGAACCAACCGACCGTGCTGTCCATCCCGTTCATCCTGGACAAGCTGTCGCCCGCGCTGGCCAACGCCGCGAAGTAAGCGAAGACGCGAGAAGTAAGAGGAGTTTCCCGGTGTCCGCCGTCATCTATCCCGACCAGACCCGGTTCGCCCTGCGCGACGGCGTCACCTGCGTGACCGTGCCGACGGGTGCGGTGCTGCTGAACCCGCCCAACAACCAGAAGCTCACCAACCTCGGCGCGGCCCAGGTGCAGGCACTGAAGACGCTGAACCAGGGCCCGTCGACACTCGGTGAGATGGCGGGCACCGGCGGCGGGGCCGACGTCGGCGAGCTTGTCGAGCGGCTGACCGACGGCGGCTGGCTGTCGGTCACCGTGCGCGACGGCGGCCGGGATCTCTACACGATCCGGCCGTTCGCCAACCCGCCCGCTCGGCCGAAGGCGGCGCTGCCCTGGTCGGCGACGCTGTCGAAATTCGCGGTGCTGCACCGCGACTCGCAGGGCTTCGTGCTGGAGCATCCGCTGGCCTGGTGTGATCTGCGCATCCACGACCCGCGCCTGCTCGCCCTGCTGGACGGGCCCGGCGCGGCCGATTCCACGCTGCCCATCGCGATCAAGTCTCAGCTCGCCGACGACCTGCACTGGTGCGGTTTCCTGGTGGCCGATCCGGCGGCCGAGGAGCGCGAGTTCACCACCCGCAGCTGGAGCGCGCCGGACCTGTGGTTCCACCGCCGCAGCACGCTCGGCCCGCGCACCATCACCTGGGAGCACTTCGGCCCGACCAAGTGGGGCAAGCCGTCCTTCCCGCAGCCGCCCGCGCGCAAGCCGAACTACCCGGGTACCCCGGTCCCGCTGGCGAAGCCGGACCTGGACAAGCTGCGCATCGCCGACCCCAGCCTCACCGACGTGCTCGAAGACCGGGTCTCCTGCCGCGATTTCGACGACGCCGCGCCGATGACGATCGACCAGCTCGCCGAGCTGCTCTACCGCACCGCGCGCACCCGTTCGGTCCGGCAGGTCGCCGAGGGCGAGGAGCTCACCTCGCGCCCGTATCCGTCGGGCGGCAGTGTCTACGAGCTGGAGCTGTACCCGATCGTGCGCAACGTCGCGGGCCTGGAACCCGGGATGTACCACTATGATTCGTTCGACCACGTGCTGCGTCCCGTCGCTCCCGTCGACTCGCCCGCCGTGCAGAAGCTGATCCGCTCCACCTCGGCCACCCTGGTCGACGGCGGCGAACCGCAGCTGGTGCTGGCGATGGCCGCGCGCTCCGGGCGGGTCATGTGGACCTACGAGCAGGTCGCCTACGCGAGCATCCTCAAGCACGTCGGCGTGCTCATGCAGACGGTGTACCTCGCGGCCACCGCGATGGGTCTCGGCGCGTGCGCGCAGGGCTTCAGCGACACGGCCGCGTTCGTCTCCGCCGCGGGCGTGAACGAGCTGGAGGAGTGCAACGTCGGCAGCGTCATCGTCGGTTCGCCCGCGAAGGCTCGCTGAGCACGCCCGGCCAGGCCCTGGCCAGCTCGAGCAGGTAGCCGAGTTCGGCGTCCAAATCCTGTCCCGCGTAAGGAATCTCCCGCGCCGCCGCTTCCACGGACGGCGCGGCTCCGGCCGCCTTGGCGTCGACGGCTTGCGAGATCCGGCGCGCGTAGGCCGCGATACCAGGCTCACCGGAGCCGTCCCGCGGCATGTACATCCGCAGGTGCTGTAGCGCATCCCTGGTCTCGACCACCATGCGGTAGAGCCGCGAGTCCGGTTCGGTGATCCGTCCCGCCGCGGGACGAAGCACGACTTCCGGAACAGCGGCCGTGAGATCCCGCCAGAACGGCTGCAAGGTGCGTAGCTCCCGCCCGGTGCGATCGAGTCCGCTGCGCGCACCGAATGCTCGGGCCAGCGGAATGGCCGAGAGGATGGCGACGAACAGGTAGACCAGGCACGAGGCCACGGTCCACTGCGTCGGATAGGCGACGCCGTCGAGTACCGACGTCGCGGAGGCGAAAAGCGCTGCGGCGCACCAATAGGCGGCGGTAGCCAGCAGCGCCGAGTACGCGATCCGCTCCAGCCGCGAACGGGTGCGCGGCATTTCGCGCAGACACGCGCGCACGGTGCGCACCCCGGCCGCGGCCATCGGCAGTTGGAAGATCGCGACCCAGAGGGCGGTGCGCCACCACGTCGCCGGCGCGGCCAGACCGTCACCGAGCAGCAGCGACACCGCACCGCTCACCGCGAGCACGTCGTAAGCCCACTGCCTGCGACGGACCAGCGCCGGGTCGGCGCCGTCGAACAGCTCGGCCAGCCCGTACACGCTGGCCAACGCCAGCGCACCGCAGACGAGGAAGACCTTGCTCGACCAACCGTCGGCGCCGAGATCGGTGTCCACGAGCGCCGAGAGCACGCACACCGCGCTGAAAGTCAACGCCCGGT
Organism: Nocardia sp. CNS-044; assembly: GCF_059570515.1. Classification (NCBI taxonomy): domain Bacteria; kingdom Bacillati; phylum Actinomycetota; class Actinomycetes; order Mycobacteriales; family Nocardiaceae; genus Nocardia; species Nocardia sp. CNS-044. The sequence goes on along the minus strand of NZ_JCANSX010000005.1, from coordinate 1,329,459 downwards.
TGATGAGCCGGTCGGCGCGCGTGTCATTCACCAGCAGCCAGCGGCCGAGGGTGACGGATGCCTGCATCAGGAACACCGGCACCATCAACCACATCGGCGCCGCGCCGCTCACGCCGAACACCTACCCGGCACCGTGAACGCGCCTCTGTCGATCCGATGCCCGCTCATCACGCTGACGGCCGGACGACGTCCGTGCGAAGGGCGGGCCATGCGCGGGCCAGCTCGAGCAGCATCTGGAGTTCCACGGCACGCTGCCCTTCGCCGGGTCCGTCGCCGATGTCGGGCAAGGCTGTCCGCGCCATCGCGGGCGTGTTTCGGGCGAGCGCCCCGTCCAGGACGCGGGACGATTCCGTATCCAGTTTTCTGAGGTGCAGCAGCGCGTCCGAGATCTCGACCATCATGCGGTAACGCCGCGCGAGCGAGTCCGCCTGCGGCAGTGCCTGATCCAGAACCACTCCCGGTACCGCGGTCGTGAGGTCGAGCCACATCGGACGCAACCGACGGCAGTCGCGACCGGCCCTGTCCAATCCCAGTCGCTCGAGGACCACGTTGACCAGCGGCACGGCCAGGAGCACGGCATAGAGCAGCAGACTGACGAACGCGGCGACGCCACCCGCCGCGCGCGGTTCGGCGGGCGGTCTGCCCGCCACGATGTCGACCACCGCGACGACGGTCAGCACCCCGGAGATGCAAGCGAGCAGCAGCAGACTTGTGTAGGTCAGTCTTTCCCGCACGGTGCCGACGAAGCCCCGCAGCTCGCGCACACACGCCCTGGCGATCAACACCACCGACACCGCGATCATGACGTCGGAGCCCACCCAGAGCACCGCGGACCAATCGACTATCCGATCGATGGAGAGCGCGCTGCCGATCGGCGACTCCGCGACGATCGCGACGCCCGATGCCGCTACGGCGACCGCATGGTAGGTCCGCAGTCTGCGCGGCGCGTTCTCGGTGTCGCCGCTGTCGAGCAGCCGAGCCAGCGCGTAGACGTTGGCCATGGCGAGCAATCCGCTGGTGATGAACGCCAGTGGCGCGAGTTCGGCGAATCCCAGCCATACCGCACCGCCGTACGCGAACACCCCGCTGACGCTCCAGGCCAGCGCACGGTTGAGCAACCGGTCGATCATGTTGTCGCGGAGCAGAATCCACCGTGCGCCGATGATCGCGGTCGTGACCACGAGAATCGGAACGAGGATCGAGGTGGAGGTCGAGGTCATCGCCACCGACCGTACCGCCTGGTCGGAGGCGCGCCAACCGGCCGCAGCGGGCATCCGGTCGGCCGATGGGAAACCGGCCGACCGGTGCGCGTCAGTTCTGCGCCGCCCAGGAACTCTGGAGCGCCGCGAGGGCGTCCTGATCGAGGCCGGACACCGACATCGCCTCGTGCCGGTGCTCGTCCTCGCTCTCGGCGGGCGGGTTGGCGGCGGCCTCGTCCACGGCGGCGGCCAGTTCGGCGATGGTGAAGTACTCGAACACCAGCTGCGGAGTCAGCGGCAGACCCGCCTCGCCCGCCCGGGCCGCCCACTGGATGGCGATGACGCTGTCACCACCGAGCCCGAAGAAGCCGTCGTCGCGGCCGACGTCGGTGATCTCCAGCAGTTCCTCCAGGATGGCGATCAGGGTGCGCTCGGTATCGGTCTGCGGCGCTTCGCTTTCGCCGCCGGTGGACCGCGCGGACGCGGGCGTCATGTGCACCACCGAACGGGCCCTGTCCCATTCGGCGGGCAGCACGTCCAGTTCGGTGAGCGCCCGGTCCGGCTGTTCGGCGAAGGCCTCGAACACCTTGGCAAGCACGTCGGCGAAGACCTCGCCGGTCGCGGCCTCGTACAGGTCGGGGTTGACCACGACGCGCGCGATCAGGTCGCCGGTGATGTCCACGGTGTAGTCGAAATGGAAGTCCATGAACGACACGTCGTAGAACTTGGCGATGCCCTTCAGCGTCGTCGCCCCGTCCTCGCTGAACGCGACGGGCGCCTGCCGGTGCCGGAAGTGCATCATCACCTGGAACAGCGGGTTGCGGGCCAGCGAGCGCGCCGGGTTGATGGTCTCCACCAGCCGCTCGAAGGGCACACCCTGCTTGCTGATCGCGTCCAGCGCCGAATCGCGTACCCGGTCCAGCACGACCCGCGGGGTCGGATCGCCCGAGACGTCGTTGCGCAGCACGACGACATTGGCGAACAGGCCGATCAGGTCGTCGGTCGCCTCGCCGATGCGGTTGGCGACCGCGGCGCCGATGGCCAGATCGTCGCCCGCGCCGAGCGCGTTCAGCACCACCGCGCTGACGGCCTGGCACAGCATGAACTCGGTGGCCCCGGCCTCCTCGGCCCTGGCCCTGGCCTTCTCCCAGATCGCGGCGGGCACCGTGCGCGCGGTGCCGATGCCATTGCGGCCCAGCACTTGCGGACGCGGGCGGTCGTGTCCGACGGCGATCTCGTCCGGCAGCCCGGCCAACGCCTCGCGCCAGTAGTCCAGCTGTGCCTGACCCGCGGCGCTGACCTCGCGATCCGCTCCGCGATCGAACATCTCGCGCTGCCACATGGCGAAATCGGCGAACTGGATGGGCAATTCGGACCACTCAGGGGCGGCTCCGCGCACGCGAGCGCGGTAGGCGGCGGTGAGATCGTCGACGAAGATCTGGCAGGACCTGCGGTCGGCGATGATGTGGTGCATCAGGATCGACAGCACGGTGGTCCGCTCGTCCAGCACGAGCAGCCGCAGGCGCAGCAGCGGCTCGGCCTGCAGGTCGAACACGTAATCGGCGTCGGTCGTGAGTTCCTCGTCGAGCTTCGCCTCGTCACCGTTCAGGTCGAGGACCGGGACCTCTACGTGCGCGATGGGATGCACGAGCTGGTACGGCGTGCCCTCGTGCTCGGGGAACGTGGTGCGCAGCGATTCGTGCCTGGCCACCACGTCATCGATCGCGGCGAACAGCGCGGCGCGATCGATCGGTCCGTCGAACCGGATCGGGTAGGTGACGTTCTCGCCGTCGATCGAGCCCTCCATGCGCCGCTGCAACCAGTACGCGCGCTGCGAGTACGACAGCGGGATGTGCTCGGGCCGCTCCCTGCGCACCAGTTCGGGCCGCGAACCGCGCGCCTCGGCGACGGCCTGATCGGCGTCCGATGCCTCGGTCTCGCCGAGTTCGTCCAGGTCGATACCGAATTCGTCGAGGAACGAGGCGACCAGGTGAGCCGCGAGCCCCGCGACGGTCGGCTTGTCGAACGGCACGCGCATGTCGATCTCGATGCCGAACTCGGCGCGGATCATGGTGATCAGGCGGGCGGCCAGCAGCGAATGGCCGCCGAGTTCGAAGAACGAGTCGTCGGCGCCGATGCGGTCCTGGTTGAACAGGGTGGCGTACAACGCGGCGACGCGAATCTCGGTGGGCGTCTTCGGTTCCCGGTAGCTACGCGCCACCGCGAGCTCGGGGGTCGGCAGGGCGCGCTTGTCCAGCTTGCCGTGCGCGGTCAGCGGCACCTCGTCGATGACGGTGAGCGCCGCGGGCACCATGTACTCCGGCAGGCGCGCGCCGACGAACGCCCGCACGACGTCCAGGTCGAGTTCGACGCCCGGCTGGGGCACCACGTATCCGGCCAGGATCGGGCCGAGCGACTCGTGCTCGGTGACGATCACGACGCAGTGCGCGACACCGGGATGATCGGTGACGGTGGCTTCGACCTCGCCGAGCTCGATGCGATGCCCGCGCACCTTGACCTGCTCGTCCGCGCGGCCGACGAACTCGATCTCGCCGTGCGCGTTGCGTCGCGCGAGATCACCGGTGCGGTAGAGCCTTTCGCCGGGCAGGAACGGGTCGGCGACGAAACGCTCGGCGCTCAGGCCGGGCCGATGCAGGTAGCCGCGGGCCAGCTGGCGGCCGCCGAGGTAGATCTCGCCGACGACACCGTCGGGCACCAGCTGCAGCGCCTCGTCCAGCAGGTAGAGGTAGACGTTCTGGTTCGGTACGCCGATCGGCACGATGCCGGTGCCCTGCGGTCCGTCGACCGGCATGTGGGTCGAGCAGACCACGGCCTCGGTGGGGCCGTAGTGGTTGCGCAGTTCCGCGTCGAACTGGGTGGCGAACCGGTCGGCGACCTCGCCCGGCAGCGCCTCGCCGCCGACGGGCACGTGGCGCAGCGTGCGCCAGTCGTTGACCTCCGGCAGCACCAGGAAGGTGGCCAGCATCGAGGGCACCATGTGCAGCACCGAGATGCCGTGGCGGGTAACCAGATCCGCGACGTACGGAATGTCGCGGTAGGCGTTCGGCTTGGGCACCACGACCCGCGCGCCCGCCGCGAGCGTGACGAAGATGTCCATCAGCGAGGCGTCGAAGCTCACCGAGGTGGACTGCAACACCCGGTCCTGCGGCGTCAGGTCCCATTCGGCGTTGAAGCAGGCCAGGTGCTCGGCGATGGCGTCGTGCGGCACCGGAACGCCCTTGGGCTTGCCGGTGGAGCCCGAGGTGTAGATGACGTAGGCGCTGTTCGACGGGCGCAGCGGCGATCGGCGATCGCTGTCGGACGGGTCGGCCTCGGAACGGTCGGCGGCCTTGCCTTCGGCGTCGGCGAGTGCGTCGGCGTCGAGCACGAGCTCGGGCTCGGCGTCCGAGAGCAGGTACTCGATGCGGTCGGCCGGGTAGGCAGGGTCGATCGGCAGGTAGGCCGCGCCCGCCTTGAGCACCGCGATGGACGCGACGATGAACTCGACGGAGGTCGCCATGCGCAGCGCGACGATGTCCTCCGCGCCGACACCGAAGCCGATCATCCAGTGCGCCAACCGGTTCGCGCGCCGGTTCAGCGCGTCGAAGGTCAGCTCGACGTCGTCGGAGACCACCGCGACATGGTGTGGCGCCGCGGCGACGCGCTCTTCGAGCACGGCGACCAGGGTGGTCACGGGCGTCTCGACGAGCGGGCCGTGCGAGGCGGCCAGCAGCTCGGCGCGGTCGGCGTCGCCGAGAATGTCGATGTCGCGCAGGCGAAGCCGGGGATCCCGCAGCGCGCTGTCGAGCAATTGCACGTAGTGGTCGAGGAATTGGGCGACCAGGTGCTCGTCCAGCACGTCGACCAGATAGGTCGCCTCGACCCGCGCGCCCGCGCTGTCGAGCACCACCATCAGGCCCAGTTCCTCCTGGGCCACGCCGCTGCCCAGCGGCAGTTCGGCGGATTCGACACCAGCCAGGTCGAAGCCGTTGGCCTCGCCGCGCACGCTGAAGCTGAGCTGCACCAGCTGCGCCATGGCGTCGCGACCCGCGACGCGCTCCGGGCCGACCTCGCGGACCACGCGGTCGATGCCCACGCCCTGGTGGCCGAACGCGCCGACGCACGCGGCGCGGGTCTGCTCCAGCAGCGTGGCGAAATCGGCGGAGCTGTCCAGGTCCGCGCGGACCAGCACGGCGTTGCCGAAGTAGCCGATGAGGCTTTCCGCGCCCGCGCGCCGGTTGACGACGGGCACCGAGACGAGGAAATCGGTCGCGGCGGTGTACCGGTGGACCAGCGCCTCGAACGCGGCGAGCAGCACCGTGAACGGCGTGGCCGAGTGCTCGCGCGCGAGCTCGACGACTCGCGCCATCAGTTCCGGCGCGAGGGGCCTCGTGCGCTTGTCGGCGTTCTTGGACGGGGTGGCCACCGCCGCTTTGCTCGGCAGTTCGAGGCGCTCGGGCAACGGCGTCAACGTCTCGCGCCACCAGGCCAGATCGGCATCCGAGCCACCGTCCGCGCCGACCTCGACATCGATGTACTGGGCGCGCGGTTCGGGCAGGTCCGCGCCGCGGTAGGCGGCGTTGACCTCGGCGAAGAACACCGGCCACGAGTCGTCGTCCCAGCCGACGTGGTGCACGACGAGGATCAGCACGTGCTCGTCGGCCGCGGTGCGCGCCAAGGTCGCGCGCAGCGGCAGGTCGGTGGTCAGGTCGAAGGGGCGCGCGAACTCGCGGCGCGCCAGCACCTCGACCCGCAGGTTCCGGCTCGCCTCCGGCAGCGCGCTCAGATCGTGTTCCTGCCAGGGCAATTCGACGTCATCGCGGGACACCTGGAACGGCTCACCGTCCGCGTCGACGCCGTAGGTGGTGCGCAGCACCTCGTGGCGGGCCAGGACGGTGGCGCAGGCCGCGCGCAACCGCTCGGCGTCCAGCGCTCCGGTCAGCCGGTAGGCGACGCAGACGTTCAGCGTGGTGTCGGCCGGTTCGAGGCGCTGCACGAACCACATGCGGCGCTGGGCGTCCGACAGCGGACTCGGCTCGCCGCTGACGCGGGTACGCACCGGGGCGGGCGCGTCGGCCTTGACGGCGTTTTCGCGCAATCGGCGCTGCAGCAACTGCTTACGACGCTCGAGAATGTCCTCTGACATGGTGGTCCTTCGATTCGGCTGACGGTCTTGGGGTTCCGGGTTCACGCGGGCGTCGCGGGCGGTCCACCGACGGCGACGGGCGCGATCGCGCGCGCCAGCGCCGCGATGGCGGCGTGCCAGATCTCGGCGAGCCGCGCCACTTCGGCGGCGGTGAACAGGACGTCGCTCCACCGCAGGAGGGTGACCAGCTGCGGTCCGGCGTCGGTGGGCTGCACGCCCGCGATGACGTCCATGGCGTACCGGAGGGGGAAATCGGGTTCGGGCGCGGTCGGCAACTGGGTGAACAGCTCGACCTCGTGGACCGGCGACCATGGCTTACGGGTGACGGCCAGGTCCATCCGGCCCAGGTAGTCGAACAGCACCTGCGGCTCGGGAGCCGCGGCGAGTTCGGCGTCGGCCTGGAGATAGCGCAGCACGCCGTAGTCGACGCCGTTGTTCGGCACCGCGGCCAGCGACGCGGCGACCGAGGCGAGCAGTGCCCGCGCCGCGGCCGGGTCCTGTTCCGCGGCGGCCACATCCACCGCGTCCGCGCCCGCGCCGAAGCGCGCGGGGAAGACACTGGTGAACCAGCCGACCGTCTGGGCGGTGTCGACGTCGGCCCCGAGCACCTGATCCTCGCGACCATGGCCCTCCATCGCGAGATACGCTCCGCCGCTGGCGTCCTGGCCGCGTTCCCGGCGCCAGGTGGCCAGCGTCGCGGTCAGCGCGGCGAGCAGGAACTCGCGCGCGCCGAGCTCGCCGGTGAGTCCGTCGAGCACCGCCGCGGTCGTCTCCGGCGCGGTGAACAGCGGCTGCACCCGGTAGGAGGACCAGGTGTCGGTGCTCGGATCCGGCCGCCGGGCGGCCAGCACCGGGTCCGGCGCGGTCGTCTGCGCGATCCAGTAGTCGCGCTGCGCGGCGACCTCCGCGCTGCCCGCGCGGGCACGAGTCAGCTCGGCCCAGGTGCGGTAGGACGTGTACTCGACCGGCGGAGCGAGTTCCGACGCACCCGCCGACAGCTCCTCCCACGCCGCGGCCAGGTCCGCGCAGATGATGTGCCAGGAGACCGGGTCCACCGCGAGGTGGTGGATGTTGAGCAGCAGCAGGCCGGGGCCGTCGGCGCGGGTGAACCAGACCGCGCGCACCAGATCGCCGGTGAGCGGGTCGATCTCGTCGGCCACGGCCAGCGCGTGCGCACCGAGTTCCGTCGGGAAGTTCGGTCCCGCTTCGATTCTGGTCAGGATGTCCGCGGCGCGCACCACACCCGGCTCGCGGGTGACGACGTCGTATCCGGCCGCCGTCTCGACGAAACGGGCGCGCAGCATGTCGTGACCGTCGAGCAGAGCTTGCAGCACCGCTTCCAGGCGCGGGCCGTCCACCTCGGCGGGCAGTTCCAGCAGGGTGTTCAGCGCGAGCCTGCGGTAGTTGCCGTGCTCGTGCATCCAGGACAGGATCGGCACTTGGCCGACCGCGCCGTATTCGGCGACGGCGCCGCTCTTTTCGGTACCCGCGCCCGCGTCGATGGCCGCCGCGAGTTCCCGGATCGACCCCGCGGTCAGCACCGCGCGGGGACTCGTCGCGATTCCCTTGCGGCGCAAGGCATTCACCAGCGAGATGGCAACGATGCTGTCCAGACCCAATTCGACCAGGTGCTCGTCGATACCGGGTTCGGCGCCGCCGGTGAGTTCTGCCACGGTCGCGCACAGCGTGCGTTCGGTGTCGGAGGTCGGCGCGGTACTCGCCGCCGCGCTGTCCAGCGCCGTGGTCGCCAGCGCCTCGAGCTGCCGCGCGTCGAGCTTGCCGTTGCCGGTGACCGGCAGTCCGCCGACCGCGAGGATGCGGTGCGGGACCATGTAGCCGGGCAGCCGTTCGGCGAGTTCGGCGCGCAGCCGGGCGGATTCGAGTTCCGCGCCCACCGCGAAGCCGACGAGCACCGGCCCGCTCGGGCGGCGCAGCACCAGTACCGCGGCCTCACGGACGCCGGGCAACGCGTGCAGCGCGGCCTCGATGTCGCCGATCTCGATGCGGTAGCCGCGGATCTTCACCTGGTCGTCGGCGCGGCCGAGGTAGGCGAAATCGCCGGAGGGCAAGCGGCGCACCAGGTCTCCGGTGCGGTACATGCGCTGGCCCGGCCGGAACGGGTCCGCGACGAAACGCTCGGCAGTGATGGCCGGCTTGCCCGCGTAGCCGCGCGCCAGCTGCGCGCCGGAGAGGTAGAGCTCGCCGATGACCCCGTGCGGCGTCGGACGCAACCGCGAATCGAAGACGTAGCCCGTCATTCCGGTGGTGGGCGAGCCGATGGTCGGCGTCGCCTTCGGGTCGGCGACGGAGGCGACCACCGCTTCGACCGTGGTCTCGGTGGGGCCGTAGCAGTTGTGCACGGCGGTGTTCGGCAAGGCGCACAGCTGTTTCCACAGCGGCACGCCGATGGCCTCGCCGCCGAGGGCGAGCACCGCGAGGTCGGAGCCGCCGTCGTGCACCAGGCCCGCGGCGGCCAGCTGGGCGAACATCGACGGCGTGGTGTCGATCATGTCGATGCCGTGCCTGCCGATACCGTCCACCAGGCGCTGCGCGTCGCGCATCTCCTCCGCGTCGAACAGGTGGATCGACTGACCGTCCAGCAAGCCGATCATCGGCTGCCAGGACGCGTCGAAGCTCAGCGACCAGGCGTGCGCGATCCGCAGCGGCCTGCCGAGCCGAGCCGTCGCGGGCCGGTACACCCGGTCGCGGTGGTCGGCGAAGTAGGAGGCCAACGCGGCGTGGGTGCCCATGACGCCCTTGGGTTCTCCGGTCGAGCCGGAGGTGAAGATGAGATACGCGCACTGTTCCGGGTGCCCGGACACCGGGGCCGTGAGCGCCGCGGAGTCGGTCACCACCGCGCCGAACGACTCGACGGGAGGCAGCGACTCGATCTCGTCGAGCGCGGGCACACCCGCGCCGTCCACCACGATCAGTCGTGGGTTCGACTGACGCACAATCGATTCGATCCGCGCGGCGGGCAGCGTGATGTCGACCGGCACGTAGGCCGCGCCAGCGGCGAGCACACCGAGGATGGCCGCGATGGACTCGGCCGAACGCGGCATAGCGAGGGCGACAACGTCTTCCGAACCGATGCCGCGCGCGGCCAGACCACCGGCCAGGCGCAGTGCGGCTTCGGAGAGCTCCCGATAGGTGTAGCGCTCGTCTTCGGTGCTCAGCGCCAAGGCGTCCGGCGTCGCGGCCACCTGGCGGGCGAACAGCTCCGGCACCGTCACGCCCAGGACGTCGGCGGCGGGCGACACGGGCGGTCGCGGCCGCTCTCCCGGCAGCAGCACGTCGAGCGAATCCTGGCCCGCGTCACCGATATCGGGCAGCTGGCGCAGTACCTCCACCAGGCGAGCGCCCAGGTCGGCGGGCGAGATCTCGCCGAGCACCGCCTCGACGGCCTCCACCACCACGGCCAGCTCGCCGTTGAGCAGGTAGGAGACGACCGCGAGCGGGTAGTGGGTCAGGCTCTCCGACGCGGTCGGCCGGAAGGTGGTGCCGTCCGCGGTGCTGATCGCCTGGAGCACGTCGGCGACCGGCGCGTTCTCGTAGACGAAGAGCGTGTCGAACAGGGCGCCGCGCCCGGTGGCCCGCTGAATGGCGGACAGGCTCAGATATCCGTTGTCTCGCATGGTCGCCGACGCGCGCTGCAACTGGGCGCAGCCTTGCGCCACCCCGCCCGCCGCTTCCAGTTCGTCGAGCCGGATGCGCACCGGAATGGTGTTGATGAACAGGCCGATCATGGTCTCGACACCGGCCAGCTCGTCCGGCCTGCCGGAGACGGTGGTGCCGAAGACGACGTCGGTGCGGTCGGTCAGCCTGCCGAGCACGATCGCCCACGCGAACTGGACGACCGTGTTCATGGTCAGCCCGTTCGCGCGGGCCCAGCGCTGCACCCGGTCGGTGTCGGCGCCGTCGAGGACCACCTTGTGGATGGTCGGCACGATCGTGTTCACCGCCGCGTCGGCGCGGTCGGCGAGAATCAGCGGGTCCACCTCGGCGAGGTAATCGGCCCAGCCGCGCAGGGTGGCCTCGTTGTCGCGGGCGCCCAGCCAGCCGATGTAATCGCGGTAGGGGCGCGGCGCGGGCAGTGCGGCCGCCGAGCCGCCCGCCTCGTAGACCGCGAAGAGTTCGCGGAAGAACACACCGAGCGACCAGCCGTCCATCAGGATGTGGTGGGCGGTCACGATCATTCGGTGCGACCCGTCGGGCAGGGCGACCATCGCGACGCGCAGCGCCGGACCGCGGGACAGGTCGAAGCCGTGACGGGCCTCGGAGGCCACGATCGCTTCGAGTTCCCGTTCGTCGGCTGTCCGTTCGAACCACGGCAGCTCGACCGAGGTGGGCACGATCTGCACCGGCTTGGGCACGTCGCGGTCCCAGAACGCGGCGCGCAGGTTGGCGTGCCTGCGCAGGATCGCCTCGACGCTGCGGCGCAGCAGCGCCACGTCGACCGGGCCCGCGACCTCGATCACGAACTGCATGTTGTACAGGTCGTCGTCACCGGCCAGCTTGGCGAGCGAGAACAGGCCCTCCTGCAACGGGCTGAGGGCGAGCACGTCCTCGATCTGCGGCGGCGCCGCCTTGCGCTCGGTCGCCTGCGTGGTCTCCGACATTCCAGCGGACTCCTCAGCCTTTGTTCTCGGACATCAGCGACACGACGTCATCCAGGGACGCGCCGCCGAGAATGGCGGCGACCGGAAGGTCGCGGTTCAATTCGGCCTTGAGCCGTTTGCGCAGATCGAGCGCCTGCAACGAGTCCATGCCCAGCGAGACGAGCGGGACCGAGCCGTCGATGGCCTCGCCGCCGTCGGAGAGCATGACGCGGTCCAGCTCCTTGCGGATGCGTTCGGCGAAACCCGCTTCCGGAACAGACGGCGCGGAAATCACTGGGGCCGATACCGTCTCGGCGCGCATCGGCTCGGCGGCCGGTGCGGTCGTCGGCTCGGGAGCCGGAGCCAGTTTCGCGAGCACGTCGAGCGCGGGTGCGAAAACCTGTTCGAGCCCGACGGTTTCGGTGACGCCGCGCAGCTTCGACCAGTCCGCCGCGAGGACCAGGCTGTTGGCGGAGGTGTCGGCCAGCCCGGCCGCCACCGCGTCGGCCGCCGCCATCGGCAGCAGACCCGAGCCCTCGATCCTGGCCTCGACCGCCGCGTCGGCCTCGGCGGGCAGCACCCACAGCCCCCACTGCACCGACGTGCACGCGCGGCCTTCGGCGCGCAGCCGCCAGGCCATGGCGTCGAGCATGCGGTTGGTGCCCGCGTAGAGCGCCTGGCCCCAGCCGCCGAGGGTGGCGGCGAAGGACGAGCACAGCAGCACGGTGGCCGTGGGCGTCGTCGGCAGGGTGCGCAGCACCTCGCCGAAGCCGACCACCTTGGCCGCGCCCGCCTGGGCGACGGCCGCGGCGTCGGCGTCGGACGCGGCGGAGTACACGTAGTCCACGGCCGCGTGCGCCAGCAGGCTCACCGGGCGGTCCGCGTACCGGGCGGCCAGCTCGACGACCGCCGCGGGATCGCTGATATCGCAAGCGAACACGTCGATCTCGGTGTCGGCCAGCGCGCGGACGGGGCGCAGCCGTTCGGTCAGCGCGGCCGTCTCGCCGCCGCGGTTCACCAGGGTGATCCGGCGCGCGCCGTCGCGGACGAACTGCGCGCAGAACTCCAGGCCGACGTGCCCGGTGCCGCCGAGGATCAGCACCTCGCTCAGGTCGGATGCGGCGGCCGTCGGGGCCTGCTCGGCCACGGCGAGTCGCTTGGCGTGCAGCTTGCCGTCGCGCATCGCGAGGTCGGGCTCACCCGCCAGTTGCACGGCTTCCAGAATCTTGTCGGCGGGCAGCTTCTGCTCCAGCGCCGGGTAGTCCGCGGGCAGGTCGATACGGCGGAAGGTGACGCCGATACGCTCCAGCGCGACGCAGCGGAAGGCCGCACCGGCCGCCGCGGCGGCGAGCGCGGGAATCTCGTTCTCGCCCACCGCTTCCGCGCCCGCCGTCACCAGCCAGCACTCGGTGACGCGCGGGCCGAGCGCCGCGAGCCAGCCCTGATCGGTGGCGAAGTCGGCGAACTCGGCGACCGCGGCCGCCTCGTCCTGCGCGCTGCTCGGGGGCAGCAGCACCACGACCGTGTCGGCCTGCTCGACGGGCGAACCGTCGAACATCGTCACCGTCGCACCGTGCCGTTCGGCGCGCTCGCGCAGCGCGGCGGCCAGCTCGGCGCAGCGACCGTCACGGTCGACGAGGGCGACCGTGCGCGGCGGCGTCAGCGTGCGCCGGGAGAGCCGAGTCCAGTTCTCCACCAGACGAACCGGCGCGACCTCGGCCGGACCCGTCGTCTCAACGGACCGGTACGGCGCCCACAGCCGCTTCGGCGACATCTGGGTGTGCGGGAAGTTCGGCAGCGGGAGCCGGACGGCGGAGCCCGCCACGCGCAGGCTCTGCCAGTCGTAGTTCAGGTCGTGCACGGCGAGGGTCGCGAGGTTGCGCGTGAAATCCTCCAGCCCCACCGCGGTGCGCCGCGAGGTGCCGAGCACCTGGAAGTCGCGCGGTCCGGTTGCCGGGTCGTCCGGCACGGTGGCCAGGTTCTCCTGTAGCGCCAGTTGCAGCGTGGGGTGTTCGGCCACCTCGATGAAGGTGTCGACCTCGGCGGTGGCGGCCACGACGGCGCGGTCGAAGCGGACCCGGTTGCGCAGGTTCCAGTACCAGTACTGCCGGTGCGTGATGTCCGGTGTGATCGGTCCGCCGAGAGTGCCGCCGTAGCAGGTGATCTCGGTGGGCGAGAAGGTCGGCGCGCTCATCTCGTCGCCGAGCACCCCCTCCATCTCCTTGCGGATTTTGATCAGGAACGTGGTGTGCGCCGGGTAGGCGACCTTGATCTCCTTGGCGAACTTCCCCTCGGCGTTGGCCATCGCCACCATGTCGGCGACGGTGTCCTGGTCGCCGGAGATCGCGAGAATGTGCGGCGCGTTCACGACGGCGAGCTCGGCCCAGCCGGAATGCCTGGCCAGCATCGCCTCGCACGCCTCGCGGTCCATACCGAGCACGGCCATCGAGTACTGCTCGGGGTAGACGATCTCGTCCACGAACCGCGCACGGTGGGTCACGGCCAGCACCGCGTCGCGCCGGGTCATGACGCCCGACACCCAGCCCGCGGCCAGTTCGCCCTGGCTGTGGCCGACGGTCGCGACCGGGCGCACCCCGTACGCCTGCCACATGGCGGCCAAGCCGGACATGTGGAACATCAAGGCGGGCTGCACTTCCCAGACGGTGTCCTGGTATTCGCCCTCGTTGCCGAGCAAATAGTGGAACGGCGCGATGTGGCCGTAGCGCTGCTCGTGGATCTCGACGCAGGCGTCGACCTCGGCGCGGTACTCCGGTGAGTTCTCGTAGTAGGAGCGGCCCATGCCCGGCCGCTGACTGCCCTGACCGGGGAAGACGAAGCCGACACGGCGCGGCGAAGCGAGTCCGACGGTGCTCACCACCGCGGGGTGCGGGGCATCCGCGACGACGGCGCGCAGCGCGTCGAGCAGGTCGTCGCGGGTGCGCGCCATCGCGAGCGCGCGGCGGCGGCGCGCGATCCTGGTGCGGAAGAGCATGTCCGCCACGGCATCCGGCGTCACGCGCTCGTGGCGCTCCAGGTAGGAGAGCACGGCGGCGGCTTCGGCGCGCAGCCCGTCGGCGGTGTCGGAGGACAGCAGCACCGGAACGGCGCCGTCCGGGAGACGGTAATCAGGCATCGATATCCTCCAGAACCGGCATGGCCAGGATGGCGTGCGCGTTCGTGCCCGCGACGCCGAACGACGAGACCGCGGCGTAGCGGACGCCCTCGTGCGGTTCCCACGGCTCGAACTCCGTGGCCAGACGCAGCCCGGTCGCGTTCCAGTCCACCGCGGCGGCGGGGTCGTCCGCGTGCAGTGTCGGCGCGATGTGGCCGTTGGCGCCGCACAGCAGCACCTTGATCAGCCCGAGCATGCCCGCGGCGGCCTGCGCGTGGCCGACATTGGTCTTCACCGAGCCCAGCCGGGGACCGCGCTCCGGGTCGGCGCCGTAGGTCTTGCACAGCGCGGTGAGCTCCAGCGGGTCGCCCACCGGAGTTCCGGTGCCGTGCCCCTCGACCAGGCCGACCAGGCTCGGGTCGATGCCCGCCGCGTCGATCGTCTTGCGCACCAGCGCTTCCTGCGCCTGCGCGCTGGGCACCGCGATCGGCGCGCCCTTGCCGTTGTGGTTGACCCTGGTGGCCAGCACCCTTGCGTACACGCGGTGGCCGAGTTCGCGGGCCCGCGACTCGCGTTCCAGCACGACGACTCCCGCGCCCTCACCCCACAGGGTTCCGGTCGCGCTCGCGGAGTAGGCGCGCAGGTGACCGTCCACGGCCAGCGCGTTGTTCTTGGCGAACTCGTAGAACGCGGCGGGCGAACCCATCACGCTCACGCCGCCCGCGAGCGCCCAGTCGCACTCGCCGTTGCGGATCGCGGCGGCGGCCTGGTGCACGGCGGTCAGCGACGACGCGCACGCGGTGTCCACGGTGATCGACGGACCGACCAGACCGAGACCGTGCGAGATGCGCCCGGCCACCGCGCCCAGCGCGGTGCCGACGGCGCGATAGCCGTTGTACTCGTTGACTTCGCCGGCGCGCGGGCCGTATTCGATGAACGAGGCGCCCATGAAACAGCCCACCTCGTCACCGGCGAGTGCGCCGGGGTTGATCCCCGCGTGCTCGAGCGCGCGCCAGGCCACCCGCAGCGCGACCCGCTGCTGCGGATCCATGGCGACCGCCTCGCGCGGCGTGATCCCGAAGAATTGCGGATCGAATTCCGTTGCCCCGGTGAGGAATCCACCGGCGTCGGGCACCGAACCCCAGCCTTCGTCGCGGTGCAGGGAGAAAACTTCCCGCAGCGGCCATTCCCGGTCACGGGGAAAAGGACCGATCAATTCTCGCGATTCGGCGAGTGCCGACCAGAAATCGTCCAGATTGTCGACGCCCCCCGGCGCCTCCACCGCCATACCGGCGATGACAATGTGATCTTCTTCCCCCGAAACAGCGCGTGCCATGCCAAACCTAACGTGCGAATTCGCGAACTATCTCGCGGAAAGAACTTCGGACGTCAGCAATTCAGCGATGCCGTCCACGTGGTCGTTCAGGTAGAAATGTCCGCCGTCGAAAAGGGTGACGGTGATGTCCTGCTCGCTGTGCGTCGCCCACTCCTGCAGGTGGCGCGCGGTGACGTGCTCGTCGTCGGAGCCGCCCATGACGTGCAGCCTGGCGCGCAACTTGACCTCGGGCCCGCACACGTAGCGGTCGAACGCGGCGTAGTCGGCCTTGAGGGCGGGCAGCGTCATGCGCATGATCTCGCGGCTGCCGAGCACGTCCGAGCCGGTGCCGTTGAGCCCGGCGAGATGATCGAGCAGCGCCTCGTCCTCGGTGGGATGCTGCGGCATGTCGACGACGCGGTACGGCGCGACCGCGCCCGATGCGCCGAACAGGTTCACCTCGACACCCGCGGCCTCGGCCTGGCGGACGAATTCGAAACCGACCATCGAGCCCATGCTGTGTCCGAAGACCGTGACCGGTTCGCCGCGGTGGTATTCCGACTCCAGGAACGCGCTCAGCGCGCCCGCCGCCACCTCGGGCAGGGTCGTCGGCATCGGCTCGGCGGCCCGGTCCTGACGGCCCGGGTATTGGAAGACGATGACGTCGAAACTCTCGCTGAGCGCCTTGGAAAAGGTGCGGTAGGCGGAGGCGCCGCTGCCCGCGTGCGGGAACATCAGCAACGTCGGGCTCGAGTCCGAGCTCGGCTTGTGGAATTTGCGAATCCAACCAAGGGTTTTCGGCATTACGGCTCCTGCATCACGGTATCGCTGCGCTAGCCGCTCGACTCCGTCCGCCAACTGGCGACGGGCCGGGCTACGCTAACCCAGCGACGTTAGCATAGGGTAACCTTACCGATGTAAGCCTAGGGTAACCTTACGACGCACTGCGCCGAAAAGCCGAGCGAACGGGAGCCCTAGCACGATGAACCAGACCGGGACGCCGTACGTCCTCAAGCGCGAATTGACCGATGTCGCAGAGGAGGTCCGCAGCGCACCGGCCCCGGTTGTTCCCGGCTTCGACGAGCCCTTCGAGCTACGGCTCGCCGATCCCGAGGGCGACGATCCGCAGATGCTCGCCGAGTGGATGGCGCTGCCGCACCTGCTGGAGACCTGGGAACAGGACTGGCCCGCGGACCGCCGCAAGCTCGACTTCCTCGCCCAACTGGCCGGAACCTATTCGCGGCCCTGCATTCTCAGCTACGACTTCGCCGCGATCGATCGCCCCGACCTCGGCCGTCGTGACATCGCGTACGTGGAGATCTACCGCGCGGCCAAGGACGAGAACGGCCGCCTGTACGACGCGGACCCGCTGGACATGGGATTCCACGTCGCCACCGCGGATCTGAATCTGATCGGACGCGGCATCATGTCGGGCTGGATGGACCAGCTGGCCGCCGCGCTGTTCGCCGCCGAGCCGGAGTGCAGGCGCTTGATCTGCGATCCCGACTACCGCAACGCCCCGATGCGCAAGGCGCTGTCGAAGAACGGCTGGGTCGAACTCGGCGAGTTCGACGTGCGGCCGGACCGCCGGATCGCGCTGCACATCCTGCCGCGCACGGCGGCGGACATGCCCGCGATCCGGCTCTGAATCTCAGCCGAAGGCCCGGTCCCGGTTTCTCGTCGCCGCGGACCGGGCCTTCGCCGATTCGGTGCGCAGCACGCGGTCCGAGAGTTCGCCGAGGCAGCTGAGATTCGGGAAACCCGGTCCCTGCGCCAGCGCGGCCAGGTTCGGCAGGTACAGCTTCGCGTCCAAGCCCGAGACCGCGAGGTCGTAGCCGATCGACGCCTCGATCCTGGCTTGGGTCAGCTGTCCCCCGACCGCTAGTTCCAGCAGATCGGCGGCGTTGGCGTCGAACATCTCCAGGAACCACAGCGGCTGTCCGCCGGTCGCGTCGATCACCAGGTCGAAGTTGTGAATCTGATCGGGGCGCATCTCGTTGCGCAGCGTCAGCGCGACGCCGTCGCCGAGGTCGGCGACCCGCACGACCCGGCCCTGCATGTGGTGCACCCGGTTGTCGGCGAGCAGGCTCTCCTGCACGCGCACCGAGAACACACCGCGGTCGGTGCGCCTGATGACGTCCCTGCGCTCGTCGGTGCTCAGCGATCCCCACTTGATCGGATCGCTGAACAGCGAGTTCTCGAAATAGCTTTCGCCGCGGGTGTAGATGGTGGCCATCGGGGAGATCACCGAGATGGACAGCATGCCGTGGCGGACCAGTTCGTCCAGCGCCGAACCGGCCGTCTCGCCGCCGCCGATGACGGCAGCGCGCGAGGAGACGGGCAGCTTGCGCTTGCCCGCGAGGTCCCAGAATTCCGCGACGCTGAGCACCTTGGGGTGCTTGGCGAGCGCCTTCTCGCTGCGGCCGGGACCGGTGATCATCAGTGCGTCGGCGTCGATTTCGGTCGGAATGCCGTCGGCGTCGACCGCGGTGATCAGCCAGCCGTCGGCCGCTGCGGCGATGGTGCGCACGGTGCCGAGGACGAGCTCGAAATCGGTTCGCGCGGCGACCCACTGGAGGTACTTGGCCCAGACGTGATGCTGCGGACTCGGACGCCCACGGTCGATCCACTCGGCGTAGGTGCCCTGGTCCACCAGGAAGGAGGTCCAGCTGAACGCCGTCATGGCCTCGTTGATCGCGCGGTTGTGGCCACGCGCCCAGGTGGAGTGGTACGGGAAGCCCACGTCCTTCTCCGGGCTGGTGCCGAGCCGGTGCTGGCCGTCGGTCCAGCCGCCGCTGGGCAGCCAATTGCCGCCCACCGTCTGCGCTTCCACCACGACGACCCGCGGCGCGGGCAGCCCCAGTCCGCGCAGTACGTGCGCCTTGGCGGCGACGGCCATCGCCTTCGGACCCGCGCCGATCACCACAAGTGTTTCCACCGGTTCTCCCACTCTCACATCGCGCGTATCCGTGTTCGCGCCCACATCGACGAGCCCCCGCCTTCATGTTTGCATAGGCTTACCTTACAGTGAACCGCAGTGTCGATCCCCACAGCGGGGAAGCACTCCGGCACGAGAACGATGGGAAGTACTTTCATGATCAGCACCCGAAAGAAGCTGGGCGCGGTCGCCTTTGCCGCCGCCACCCTGGTCGGCGCGTTCGGCACCGTCACCACCGCCGCGATCGCCGAGGCCGCGCCGATCACCGCCCCGCTGCGCGCCAACGCGCCGAGCACCGGTGAGCTGCGTGCCAAGATGGCGCTGCTGTTCAACGCGGGCGCACCGCGCGCCGCGCGCGCCGCCGAGCTGGAGACCGGCGCGGCGGGCCTCGGCGTCTTCGACACCGCGGCCACGCTGATCGCCATCGCCCCGCCGAGCTGGCGCTGGGACGTCACCGGCCCGGTGACCGTCAACGGCGACACCCTTTCGGCCGTGCTGTACACCGCCACCGACGGTTACGAGCCGTGGACCTTCGACCTGACCTGGAAGCAGATCGACGGCACCTGGAAGCTGAGCCGCGAATCCGTCTGCACCATCGGCAACTTCGTCGGCCAGGGCTGCTGAGCGGTCCCGCGCGATTCGGCCCCCGCTTCGGCGGGGGCCGCTGTCGTTTCGCCGCGGTCGTGACATTCGACTCAGCTTAGGCTAACCTCACTTTATGGGCAGAGGTTTCAACGGCGTCATCGTCAAGGCGTGGGGCGGTCAGGACTACCGGCTCACCGTCACCGCGACCGAATACGTCACCGACAAATACATTCGGCTCGGCTTCGACGCGGGCGGGCTGCTCGCCGACCATCCGGTGCACCCCACCCAGTGGATCCGCCTCTGGATTCCCGACCTCGAGACCGAGAAGCTGCACCACCGTGGCTACACGCTGGTGGACCCCGACCCCGAGGGCGACAAGTTCGCCATCGAGTTCGCCGTACACGACGGCCCCGCCGCGCAGTGGGCCGTCAACGCGACGGTCGGCGATGTGCTGGACGCGACGGTGCTCGGATCCAGTTTCGAACTCCCCGAAACCGCGCCGAGCGAATACCTGATGTTCGGTGACACCGCCTCGCTGCCCGCCATCAACTCCCTGCTCGACGCGATCGGCGACGCACCCGCCCGCGTCTGGCTGGAATGGCAATACGAATCCGACCAGACCCTGCCCGTGCGCAACAAGCCACACCACCAGGTCACCTGGCTCCAGCGCATCGACGACGGCCGCCTACTGCGCGAACAGTCACAGGAAATCTCCTGCGCGGCAGACGCTTTCGCCTGGGTCGCCTGCGACGGCCACACCACCCGATCGATCGTCAAAACCCTCGAGCAGACCCACAACCTGCCGAAAACCCAGCTGAAGTACCAGGCCTACTGGAAGTAAGGGCGCACCTCCGCCTCCGCTCCTGCCATGCGCGACTCCGTCCGGCAGCGTGAGATTGCGTACTCGCGGTCATTCGTTCGGATGATCACGTCGCGACCTGCTGCCGACGCGCGATGACTCGATCACGCGTCAGGCTCGACCTCGAATCCGTTGTCCGAGCGGAAGCGAGGCAGGTATGTCGCTCATCGACGCGTTGATCCCGATGGCCACGATCGGGTGCGCGGTGTTCGTACTGTGCACCGGCCGGATCGGGCGCGCGCCCGCGTTCGCCGTGCTGGGCGCGCTTGCGCTCGGGGCGGCGATTCAGTTGCTGCTCGAAGGGTTCTACTGGCAGTTCGTTCCGACCTACCTGCTGGTGGGCGCGACCGCGTGGTTCGTGGCGGCGCGGCCGAGCGGGCGGGTCGGCCGGATCGCGGCGCGCGCTGGGATCGGTTTGCTCGTCGCCGCGGCGGCATTCGCGTGGGTGCCAGTGCCGGTACCGACGCTGCCCGCGCCGAGCGGGCCGTATCCCGTTGGCACCGAGACGTTTCGCTGGATCGATCCGGACCGGCCGGAAACCGCGACGGACGACCCGGCCGATCGCCGCAACGTCATCGCGCAGGCCTGGTATCCGGCGGCCGAGCCGACCGGGAACGGCTCGCGTTATCTCGACGGGCTCGACAGGCTGCCGAGTCGAGTCGCCCAAATTCCCAGCTTCCTCATGCGCGGCTACGACCGCATCGACACGCACGGCGATCACCGCGCGTCGCTCGGGCGGGACCGCGATCGCTGGCCGGTGGTGCTGTTCTCGCCGGGCTACGGTGCGCCGCGGGCGTTCTACACCGGACTGGTCACCGACCTGGCCAGCCGCGGGTTCGTGGTGCTCGCTGTCGATCATCCCTACGAGGCGGACGTGACCGAGCTCGCCGACGGACGGATCGCGACGCCGGTACAGGACTTTCCGGCCGACGAGGCCGAGGGTGAGCGGTACATGATCGAGCAGCAGGCGGTGCGGGCAGCCGACCTGCGGTTCGTCATCGACCAACTCGACCGGCCCGGCGCACTCGGCCCACGGCTCTCCGGTCGTCTCGACACCGAACACCTCGCGGCCATCGGGCATTCGTTCGGTGGCGCCGCCGCTGCCGCCGCGGCCGCCGACGACGAGCGCGTCCGCGCCGCCGCGAACATCGACGGCACCCTGTACGGCGACCTGCCCGGACGCCCACTGCGCCAACCGTTCCTGCTGGTGCAGAGCGAGTACGCCGAGACGGGACACTCCCCGCAGTTCTTCGATCGCAATGCCGCGCTGCTCGGCGGGCTGCGTTCGGGCGGCTTCCGTTTCGAGATCGGCGACGCCAATCACTACAGCTTCACGGATGTTCCGCTGTTCCTCGCCGCACCTGGGCGGTTCGCGCTGGCGCAGATGATCGGCGGATCGCGCGGCCCCGTGGCGACACAGCGGGTGACCGTGGACATCTTGGTCGCGTTTCTGAGCGGGCCGCTCGGTGGATCAGACGCGGACGTCGTGGCGGCGGCCGGGAAACACCGCGATGTTCGCGGCCGGCCTGTCGGGCGCTGAGCGGGAGTTCGGCCGGGATGCGCCCATTCCGTACCCAGCGGGCGACAACCGAGTTTCGTTAGGCTAACCTCATATCTCATGGGAAGAGGGGCGAACGGCGTCATCCTGAAGGTGTGGCGTGCCGATGACTACCGACTGCGCGTGACGTCGACCGAGGCGATCACCGACAAATACCAGCGGATCGGATTCACTGCGGGCGGGTTGCTCGCCGACCACCCGGTGCACCCGACGCAGTTCATCCGGCTGTGGATCCCGGACGCGGAGACCGACAAGCTGCACCACCGCGGCTACACGATCGTCGACCAGGATCCCGAGGGCGACCACTTCTACATCGAGTTCGCCGTGCACAGCGGCCCGGCCAGCGCGTGGGCGCAGCGGGCGAAGGTGGGCGACGAGATCGAGGCGTCGGTGCTCGGGTCGAAGTTCGAGCTGCCGCAGACGGCGCCGAGCGAATACCTCCTGTTCGGCGACACCGCCTCGCTGCCCGCCATCAACTCCCTGCTCGACGCGATCGGCGACGCACCCGCCCGCGTCTGGCTGGAATGGCAATACGAATCCGACCAGACCCTGCCCGTGCGCAACAAGCCACACCACCAGGTCACCTGGTTGCAGCGTGTGGACGACGGCCGCCTACTGCGCGAACAGTCACAGGAAATCTCCTGCGCGGCAGACGCTTTCGCCTGGGTCGCCTGCGACGGCCACACCACCCGATCGATCGTCAAAACCCTCAAGCAGACCCACAACCTGCCGAAAACCCAGCTGAAGTACCAGGCCTACTGGAAGTAAGGCGTATCCGAACGGGCCGCCGCGGAACATCCTCCGCGGCGGCCCGTTTCGTTGTCGCCGGATCAGACGGCGGCCGGTTCCAACCGCCATCCCGACGCGCGACTGCGCTCGTTCCAGAAGTCGGCGTAGCGACCGCCCCGCGCGAGCAGCTCGGCGTGCGTGCCGCGTTCGACGATGCGACCGCCGTCGACGAACAGGATCTGGTCCGCGTGGGCGATGGTGGCCAGGCGGTGCGCCACCACGATCACCGTCTTGCCCCTGGTGAGCTCGTGCACGCCGCGCACCACCACGGCCTCGCTGTGCGGGTCGAGCGCGCTCGTCGCCTCGTCGAGCAGCACGATCGGCGCGTCTTTGAGCAGGGCGCGGGCGATCGAGACCCGTTGTCGCTCACCGCCGGACAGCGCGGCGCCGCCCTCGCCGACCGCGGTGTCGTAACCGTCGGGCAGGCGCTGGGCGATCTCGTCCACCCGCGCGGCCTCGGCGGCGCGCAGCACCTCGGCGTCCGTGGCGTCGAGGCGGCCGATCCGGATGTTGTCCGACACCGACCTGTCGAACAGGTAGACGTTCTGGAAGACCAGCGACAGCTGGTTCAGCAGCGTTTCCGACGGCTGTTCCCGCACATCGTGTTCGCCGACGGCCACCCGCCCGGCGTCCACGTCGTAGAACCGCGCGGCCAATCGCAGCAGCGTCGTCTTGCCCGCGCCGCTCGGTCCGACGATCGCGGTGGTCGTCCCGGCCGGGACGCTGAAGGTGATGTCGGAGAGCACCGGCTCGCCGGGCCGGTAGCCGAAGCTCACGTTGTCGAAGACCACGGTCGGCACACCCGGCGTCACCGGCGAATCGGCCTCGGGCAGTGACTTTTCCGCGAGCAGACCCGTGACGCGGTCGACGGCGGCGGCCGCCGAACGCAGACCGTTGCCCAGTTGCGCGGCCTGGTTCAGCGGCTCGATGAACCGCGAGCTCACGGCGATCAGCGCGATCGCGACGGCCGTCGAGACGGCGCCGTCGGTCACCCTCGCGATCACCACGTAGACCAGGACCAGGAACACCGCCTGCACGAACAGCGCGAAGACGATCAGGCTCGGCACCGACGTGAAGACCATCCTGGTGTTCGCCGAACGCTGCTGCCGCAGGGCGCCGTCCAGCGCCTTGTTGCCCGCGCCGACGGCGCCGAACGCGCGCAGCACCGGCTGCGCCTGCGCGAATTCCACCACGCGCGAATCGGCTTCGACCGCGGCGGCGTGCAGGCCATCGTCGGCCCGCTGGTACGCGCGGTGGGCCAGACCGTTGACGAGGAAGAGCACCGGAGCCGCGAGCAGCATGGCCAGCGCGATCCGCCAGTCGATGAACAGCATGCCGACCGCCACACCGAGCGGGACCACGATGCCGGTGACCACCTTGGCGACCAGATAGGCGACGGCGCCCTGGATCTCGCGCACGTTCTCCACCGTGATCCGCGAGAGCGGCCCGGCGCTCCGGGTTTCGAACCAGCCCAGCGGCAACGCGTTCAGATGGTCGCCGAGCCGGGTTTGCAGACCGCGCTGCATGCCGATCGCGATACGCAGCCCGAGCGCGACCTGGAGGTAGCCGAACACCGCGACACCACCGACGGCCACGAGCATCAGCAGCGCCCAGAACCAGGCTCGTCCGAGGTCGTCGTCGAACAGCGCCTCGAGCACCGGAACCAAGAGCAGATAAGCGACCGCCTGGCTGATCGCCTGGCCGAGGATGGCGGCGAGCAACCGCGGTGTCAGCGGGGCGAATTCGGTGGGCACCAAGCCCAGCAGTTTGCGAATCATCGGGCCGCCTCACTTTCCACGAGCGAGACCGCGCCGAGGGCCGCCTCGTTGATCTCCCAGAGTCGCTGGTAGGTGCCGCCCGCCGTGTGCAGGCTGCGGTGGTCGCCATGCTCGACCAGGGTTCCGTTCTCCAGCACCAGAATCCGGTCCACGCCGGTGATGGTGTGCAACCGGTGCGCGATGACCAGCACGGTGCGTCCGGCCACCAGCGCGGCCAGGGCGTCCTGCACCGCCGCCTCGGACTCCGGGTCGGCGAAGGCCGTCGCCTCGTCGAGCACCAGAACAGGTGTGTCGGCGAGCAACGCACGCGCCACCGAAAGGCGTTGCGCCTCACCACCGGACAGTGTCGCGTCGACGCCGATCTCGGAGTCGTAGCCGCGCGGCAGCGTGAGAATGCGGTCGTGGATCTGCGCGGCGCGGGCGGCCCACTCCAGCGCGGCGTCGTCCGCGTCCGGGGCGGCCAGCCGCAGATTCTCGCGGATGCTGCCGCGGATCAGCCGGACGTCCTGGAAGACGAAACCGACGGTGCGGTAGAGCTCGTCGCTCGGGTAGTCGCGAATATCACGGCCACCGATGGTGATTCGACCCGAGCCGACGTCGTAGAAGCGGGGCAGCAGCTTGGCCAGCGTCGACTTGCCCGAGCCGCTCGGTCCGACCAGCGCCGTGATGGTGCCGGGCCGCAGCTCCAGGTCGATGTCGCGCAGCACGTCGTGGCCCTCGCGGTAGCCGAACCCGACGGACTCGAAGCGGACCAGGCCCGGTTCGGCACCCGCACTCGGCTCGCCGGGTTCCGGTGCGCCGGAGGCGAGTTCGGGGCTCTGCTGCAACTCGTACAAGCGCTCGGCAGCCGCTCCTGCCGCGCGCAGGGCCTGTCCCCCGTAGCCCAGACCCATCAGCGCGCTGCCCAGGCCGAGGCCGACCAGCAGGAAGGGCAGCATGTCGAGCGGAGCCAGCCAGCCCCAGCCGACGCCGGCCAAACCGGCGGCCACGATCACCAGCATGACGCAGACCGGCGAGATCACGATGTCGGCGACCGCCTGGAGCCGGATCATCGGTGTCTTCCAGCGGCCGAAACTGTCGGCTTGGCCGTCCACCGCGTCCTGGAACTCGCGGTGCGCCTTGCCCGCCTGACCGAATGCCCGCACCACCTGGATGCCGTCGACGAACTCGATGGTCGCCTGCTGCACCCGGCGCTCCCAGCGGGTGTAGACCGCTAGGCGGTCCATGTTCTCGCGGTCCATCATCTTGCGGAAAGCCAAGGCGTAGGCGATCAACGGCAGCAGCAGGACCAGCGTCAGCCGCCAGTCCACGGTGAACAGATAGCCGAGCGAGACCAGCGGCACCAGCAGCGCCCCGACGAACTCGAGCCGCGCGTGCGCCACCAGGTAGTGCAGCGCCTCGACGTCGTCCTGGAGGTACTTCTTCACCTCGCCGGAGCCGTGCTCACCGAACCAGCCGAGCGGCACCCTGGTGAGCTTGGCCGCGAGCGCGCGGCGCACGGCGAGCTGGTAGCCGCCGTCCACCAGGTGCGTCCAGGTCAAGGCTGCCGCCTGCAACAGCGCGCGCACCAGAAGCACCAGCATCGCCAGGCCGAACAGCCGCCACACCCGATCGGTGTCCACCGGATCGTCGAGCAGTTCGCGACATGCCTCGACGATCAGCACGAACGGCACGACGGTGCAGACCGAGGCGATCGCCATCACGACGCTGGCGAGCGTCAGCGCTCCCCGCACTGGCGCGAGAATCTCCTTGCGCGCCGTGGCCTGCTGTTGCTTGCGCTGTTTCGCCACCGCCCGCGGCGGCCGGTTCCCCGTCTCCGCCGCTGCGTGCGGCGTGACCTCCACCGTCATATGTCCTCGCCTTTCGACATCCCTGGCGCATCTCGCCGGAAATCCGCCCCATCATCACACAGGAAAATAGGTAAGGCTAACTTTCCCCGGCCCTAGGACGAACGGACGCCAGGCGAACGGCGGTCGACCGCCGGTGGCGGCACGAGACCTGGCCTTCCGCTGTTCGACGCGGCGTGGAAGCTTGCGTGCACACCGCTTCGTCTCGACTCCGAAACACCAACGCGGAAACTAGGTTTGCTCGTCATCTACCCGTCTCCCGAGTTGCATGACGCTCGGCGAACGCGCCGAGCCCTGATCTCCCGACCGGTTTCCAGCCGACCGGAATCGCGGCGCCTGTGGCGGTGTTGTGCCGGACATGACCACAACAGCATCCGATCGTCCCACCGCACCTGTCCTCGACACCGGCACCGAATTCGGCGCCAAAGTCGCCGAACGGCTCGGCCGCGAATCCGTCATCTGGCTCACCACAGTCGGCCCGTCCGGCACGCCGCAGCCCAACCCCGTGTGGTTCCAGTGGCGCGACGGCGAATTCCTGCTGTTCAGCCAGCGGGACAAGGCGAAAGTGCGCAACATGGCCCGCAACCCGCGCGTCTCGCTGAATCTCAACAGCACCGAGTCCGGCGGCGACGTCATGGTGTTCACCGGTACCGCGCGGATCGTCGAGGAGTGGCCGTCCGACGACGAAATCGCCGCGTACAACGAGAAGTACGCCGGGGGGTACGTCGAAATCGGGATGACGGCCGAGGAGTTCTACGCCGAATACTCGGTGCCCGTGCGGATCACGCCGGACCGGTTGCGCGGCTTCTAAAGGAGACCACCCGCCGTCCGTCGCGCCGGGCCGGGTTACACGAGCCCGGCGACCTCGGCTGGCCGGGGCAGGGAATCGACGGAGTCATATGGTCGCATCGCAAGGCGGCCATCTGACTACCGTCGGATCCGGCGGCTCGGAGATCTGGGGCGACGCGGGCCCGGTGAGCAGCGGCGATTAGAGTTGTCGCCGATGAGACGAAGGCAGCAGCCGCCGCTGCCCAAGCGGTACGGCTTGGATCCGGCCCGGCTGCGACTGCCGGAGACGGGCGAGTGGGCGACGATTCGCGACCACCTGGTCGAGCGACTTCCCCGTGTCGCGCCGGAACGCATCGATGAACTCCTGCACGCGGGCGACATCGTCGATCTCGAAGGGCCCATCGCGCCGGACGCGCCTTATGCCCCCGGCGGCGCGGTGTGGTTCCACCGCGACCTGCCGGACGAGACCGACGTCCCGTTCGACATCACCGTCGTACACCGCGACGAGAACCTGCTCGTGGTGGACAAGCCACACTTCCTCGCCACCATTCCGCGCGGACAGCACATCCGGCAGACGGCGCTGGTCCGGCTGCGCGAGGAGTTGGGCCTGCCCGATCTGGTGCCCGCGCACCGGCTCGATCGGGTGACTGCCGGGCTGCTGCTGTTCATCGTCAACCCGGCTCGCCGCGGGGCTTACCAGACCATGTTCCACCGCCGCGCGGTACGCAAGGAGTACGAGGCGATCGCCCCCTACCGGCCCGACCTCGAACTGCCGCGCACGGTGCGCAGCCGCATCGTCAAGGAGAAGCAGGTGCTCGCGGCCCAGGAGGTCGAGGGCGAGCCCAACGCGGAGACCGTTGTCGACCTGGTCGAGCACCGCGACGGACTCGGCCGCTACCGACTGCGGCCGCTGACCGGGCGGACCCACCAGCTGCGCCTGCACATGAACGGCCTCGGCGTGCCGATTCTCGGCGACGATTTCTATCCGGTCCTCACCGACAAGCCGGTGCACGATTTCACCCGCCCGCTGCAACTGCTCGCCGCGTCGCTCGAGTTCACCGATCCGGTCACCGGGGAACCGCGACGGTTCGAGACGACCCGCAGTCTGCAGGCGTGGACCGACCACGCCTCGTGGTCGGGCTGACAAAAGAAAGGGGGCCGGTCGACGGAACAGGGGATGTCGACCGGCCCGAGCGCCCGCGGTGGTGGCTACGGCACCGCGAGCGCGGCTCTCAGGAACCCATCCAGGCCAGGGGTCCGGCGCCGCAGGTGGCGCTGCCGGTGAGGGTCGGTTCGGCCACGTTCACCTTGATCTCGTAGGCGAGGCCTTGCAGCGCGGCCAGGGTGTGGGTCCCGGACTTCTTCGGCTTCCATTGGATGGTGGCCTCGCCGTTCACCGGCTTGACCGGGCTGCCCGCGATGACGAGCGCGTTGTCGTAGAACCAGACCTCGAACCAGTGGTTCACCTTCGCGGTGATCTGGTAGGTGCATCCCGCCTGGAGGTTGTTGGACGAGACGGTGAGGTTGTCGACCGTCGCGGACGCGTAGGGCGCGGTCAGCACTGCCGCACAGACCGCCGCGGCCAGCGTCGTGAGGCCGACGCCCAGGCGACGACCGGCCCGGTTCTGGGATCTACTCATTCGGATAACTCCTCTTCGAAACGCACATCGGTGCGAATGAGCGGACTGTATCGACCGTTCATTTCCCTGCGGGCCGGTTTCCGGAAAAAACTGAAACATGTGTCATTCAGATGCGGAACAGCGCCGCCGATTCGATCTTCGCGGGGTATTCGGCGGCTGTGATCAGGCGCTCAACCGGCGGCGAGCCGCATGACCCGCCCCTACACTGGGCCGGGTGTTTCGAACGGACCTCGAGGAAGCGGCCCAGGCCCGCGGCAAACTGCATGCCTATATCGATGTAGCGGTCGTGATCGTCGTCCTGGCGGGCACCAACCTGATCGCGCACTTCACCACCGCGTGGGCCAACATCGTCACCGTTCCGATCGCCGCGATCGTGCTGCTCGTCCTGGTCCGCAGACGCGGGCTCGGCTGGGCCGAACTCGGACTCTCCCCCAGGCATTGGCGGCGCGGGTCGCTGTACGCGCTGGCCGCCGTCGGCATCGTCCTCACGGCCGTGGCCATCGGCGCGCTACTGCCGGTGACGCGCCCGTTCTTCCTCGCCGACCGGTACGCCACCATCTCCGGCGCGCTCATCGCGTCGATGATCGTCATCCCGCTACAGACCGTCATCCCCGAGGAACTCGCCTTCCGCGGCGTGCTGCACGGCACCCTCGACCGCGTCTACGGCGCGCGCGGAGTGTTCGCGGCCGGTTCGCTGCTCTTCGGCCTCTGGCACATCGCCTCGTCCTTCGGCCTCACCACCAGCAACCGCGGACTCACCGGATTCCTCGGCGGCGGTCTCCTAGGCCAGATCGTCGGCATCCTGCTCGCCGTCGTCGCCACCGCCGCCGCGGGCGTCGTCTTCACCTGGCTGCGCCGCCGCAGCGGCAGCCTCCTCGCCCCCATCGCCCTGCACTGGTCCGTCAACGGCGCGGGCGCCCTCGCCGCCGCCCTCGTCTGGCACACAACCCTGGCCTAGCGCCACGGGCGTGTCGGCCGACCACGGAATATCGTAGTGACCATGACCGCGACGTACGCCTACGACGATCAGCCGAGCAGCGGCCACCCCCTGCGTCCGGGCGCCTCGCCGCATGCCATCCGAGCCGGACTACTGCCGGACGACCGCCCGAGTTTCGACGAAGCGTACGAACACGCGCTGACGGAAGCTCGCGAGACGCTCGACCTCACGGGACTGTTCCGAGTTCTGGAGCATTGGCGTCGCGTCGCCTTGATGCAGAGCGACCGCGACGCATACCGCCGAGCGGTGCGCCGGGCGGCGAAATTGGCCACGGGCGAAGAGAGCCCGACCGACGAGCCATTGTCGGTCACCCGGACGAAAGCCGGGATGTAGGTGTACCGAGTCCACACGGATTCAGACGTTCACCAGCAAATTGAAGCCCTTCCCCCAAGCGCCCTACCCAACTACGCGGAGGCGTGCACCTTCCTAGAACTCAGTCCATGGAACGGCGATTCGGTCAATGCCGGAAATCCGGACGCACCGGTTCGCAACATGGTTTTCGGCACGGAGAACGACGGTCTGATCACTTACCTGATCGTGGAGGAGCGCCGGGAAGTTCACGTGCTGATGGTCCAGTGGGTCGGCGGCAGCTGACACTTTCGCTCGGCCGTTCGACCTCGGCGCATGACGCTTCGCGTTGACCGCGGACGGCCGTCGGTTTAGTCTCATCGCGTTCACACATATGTTCGAGCACACTTGTCGACGCCGAGTGATCGGCCCGATATCGGCTCCAGGGAAGGCTCGCGATGCCCGACGAACCGTCGACCGGCAATTCCGAGATAGCGGCACTGGCACAACGGGTCGCGACGGCGCGCGGGAAACTGCCGCTGCAGCACGACACCGCCTTGGTCGAGGTGCTCTCCGATGCCGAGATCGCCGCGGAACGTGAACTCGCCGAGTGGATCCGGGCCCAGCGGCGCGGCCAGCGACGCCGCGCCGTCGAGGACGAGCTCGCCGCCGAAAAGCGCGATCGGCGCACCTCGGCCGCCATCCGTCGCGCCGACGAGGACGACGCGCGCTGGCACCGCCGCGCCCTGGCGGCTCGCCGCCGCGTCGCCAATCAGGATGCGCGACTTGCCCAGCTGTACCGCCGCGCCGAATGGTCCTCGCGAGCGTTGATCGGCGTCGTCATCCTCGGCATGGTGTGGGCGGGCGTCAACGTGCAGCACAACCTCGTGCCCAGCGGCGACATGTCCGATCCGCTGTACTGGCTCAGCTACGGCATCGAGGCGATGATCTCCATTCCGATCATCACCATCATGGTGGTCGCGACGACCGCCGCCCGCTGGGGACGGGAACTGCCGCGCGGCAAGGTGATCGTCTTCGAGGCGGCGCTGCTCGGCACCACCATCGCACTCAACACCGGGCCGCACTTGGCCGCAGGCGATCTCGGCAGGGCCGCCGAGTACGCGATCGCGCCCGCGATGGTCGGCGTGGTGATCTGGTTGCACGCGTGGGTCGCGGCCCGATACGCGCAGCTCATCGATAGCGTGCCGATCGTCGACGACACCGCGGTGCCGAAATTGCGCGGGTCTTATCAGGCCGAGGAGTACCGGAGGGCCGTCGCGGAGCGGGAGGGACTTGCGCTCGGCTCCAATGGATTCGGTGCGGGTGACCTGTTCCAGGTGGGCCACTCCCTCGAGTCGGAAAGTGCTGTCGGCGCCGAAACTGCCACGGCGAGAGGCGGAAACGATCCGCTCGGTGTGCGCGGCGAGACCCGGCTGACATCCTCGAGTAGCGCTACCGCGCCGTCTTCGGGCAGTGAACCGGCATCCACACTTGGTCGAGCCGACCGTCCTTCCGAGAACGACGCGACCGTACCGACCTCGGCGGACGGCAACGGCCCGTCGAGCCGCCCAACCGGTCGACCCGCCGAGAGCGACGCGCCCATACCGGCTTCGGCGAACAGCCACCCCGATCTGTCGATCGGCCGAACCGATCAGCCTGCCGAAAACACCATAAGCACTTCGGCCGACGACGACTTGCCGGATGCGAACCGGAGAGTCTTCTCGCCGACCGCAGGAAGCGTAACCGGCCCGATGTCCGCGAGCGACCGCGCTGGCGGCGAGCCTGCCACTGACCATGCTCCCCAACCCTCGGCAGCCGATGCCGAGTTGGAAGCCGACGAGAGCCCCAACGCGAGCGAGGATTCCGACACCCCCGCTCCTGGACGAAGCATCTCGTACGCCGTCCCGCTCTCCCTGCTGACCGGCGGACTCGCCGAAGAGGACGACGTCACACCACCTTCTCACCGCCGCAACGGTTCCAGCAACGGACGCGCCAATCACGCTGCCGCCCAAGCGGTTCCCCTGTCCCAACCGCGACTTCGACCGATCAACGGCACCGGTCGCACCAACGGCAGCGGCCACACCACGTCGATGTGGGCCGGATCCCACGCCCTGAACACCATCGCGTATCCCCAACCGGACGCTCCCGAAGCAACGGATGCCCTGAGCACCGCGGATGCCGTCGATCTCGCCGAGCAGCTCACCTTGGAGCCCGAGCCGGAACCCCACCGCCCACGCAGCACCGAAATCATCCTCGCCACCCAGCGCGCCATCGCCGAGGAGGACGCCGAGGACGACTTCGACCAGGAACCGGACAGCGCCGAGGACGAGGTCCGCATGGTCGCCAGGAGCATCGCCGAGCAGGGCCTGTCCAAGCTGCCGGTCGAGCAGATCGCCGACATCCTCACCCTCGCCGACCAATCCTGGTCCGGCACCGGCATCGCCAAGGAAGTGGGCGTTTCCAGTTCCGCGGTCGCCCGCGTCATCGACTCCGCCCACAAGGTCCGCCGCCCCTACGCGACGAACGGCTGAGGCCTGTCCCGCGGCGGATCGACCCGCGAAGACGTCCGCCATGCCCCACCGCCCAAGCCGAAAGGGCTGTTCGCCGAACACTTTCGACGAACAGCCCTTCGGTCCACAGCTAGCTATCGATCGAAGACCGCTTCCACCCGCGTGGCATCGGCGGAGGTCGTGTAGTACGACCCGGATTCGTGATCGGCGCCCTCCGAGCCGCCCGACTTCCCGCCGCGGTCACCGTGTCCCGGCCACCAGGCGCGGTGGCCGAGCAGCGCGGTGATCGCGGGCGTGAAGAACATCGCCATGACGAAGGCGGCGATGGCGATGCCGACCGAGATCGCGAAGCCCATCTGGGAGAGCATGCTGTTGCCCGCCAACATCATCGCGGCGAAGGTGCCCGCCAGGATGACGCCCGCCGCGGCGACCGTCGGACCCGTGTGCCGCAGGCTCAGCGCCGCCGCCTCGCGCGGGTCGCGACCCTCGCGGGTCTCCTCGCGGAGCCGGGCGATCATCAGGATGTTGTAGTCGGTGCCGAGCGCGACGACGAACAGATACATGATCACCGGCAGCGTGAAGATCAACCCGGAATCGCCCTGGATGTTCTGGAAGACCAGCACCGTGGCGCCGAGCGTCGCGGCGAAACCGAGGAAGACCGAGGCCATCAGATACCACGGGGCGACCAGGCTGCGCAGCAGCAGTGCCAGCACGATCATGATCAGGATTGCCGCCACCGGGAACACGATGGCGTAGTCGCGGTTCATCGCGTCCTGGAAGTCCACGAACACCGCGGTGATTCCGCCGACCGCCGTCGTCGTGCCCGCGGGCGCCGCGTCGTGCGCCGCCGTGCGCAGCGGTCCGCGGACGGTGTCCAGCGCGGCATCGGATTCCGGCGCGTCGGCGAGAGTCACCTGGAAGTTCGCGATGGCTCCGTCGGCCGACAGCAGCGGCTCGCCGACCATGCCCACGCCGGGCACCTCGGCCAGCGCCGCGCGGTATCCCCGCAGCTGATCCTGGCTCAGCTGTCCGTTCGGCGCGTGCAGCAGCACGTCCGAGGGCTGGGTAGCGCCCGCGGGCATGCCCTTCAGCAATTCCTTGTTGTAGACGACGGATTCGGATGCGTCCGAGGTCGAGCCCGAGCCGAGGTCGAAGGTCGGGTTGAACCCGATGGCGAAGACGCTCAGCGCCACCAGCACACCGCCGGAGACGACGGCGAACACCCCGGGCCGGCGCCCCATGGCCGCGCCGATCGCGGTGAACCGCGCGCCCTTCGGCTCCACCTGCCACGCCTTCGACGGCCAGAACACCTTCGTCCCGAGCAGCGACACGATCGCGGGCACCAGGGTGAGTCCCGCCGCCAGCGCCACAGCGACCGCGATCGCCAGCGCGGGGCCGAGCGAACGGAACAGGCCGAGGGTGGAGAGGGTCAGCGCCATGAAGGCGATGATCACCGCACCCGCCGCCGAGGTGATGGCTTCGCCGACCCTGGCGACCGCGCTGACCATCGCGGTCTTCGGATCCTCGCCAGCGCGCAGCCGCTCCCGGTACCGGAACATCAGGAACAGGATGTAATCGGTGCCGACGCCGAACAGCACGACCACCAGCATCGAGTTGACCGAGGTATCCATTTCCAGGTCGAATGCCTTGCTCACCATGGCGATCAGGCTGCCGACCATGCTGGAGATACCGCCGATCACGATCACCGGAAGCAGCGCGATCACCGGACTGCGGAAGATGATCAGCAGCAACACCAGAATCAGCAGGATGGTCGCCACGCCGATGATGGCCATGCCCTTTTCGCCGGACTCGGTCTGGTCCAGGGTCTGCGCCGCGGCTCCCGTGATGCCGGCCTTCAGATCGGTGTCGCGCACCTGCTCTTTCAGGCTGTCGCGCAGGCTCTTCACCGCGTCGCCCTGGGTCTTGTCGGAGGCGTTGGTGACCTTGGTCATCTGCACGGCGATGACCTGGATCAGGCGATTGTCCGAGGGCGGCGTCGCCTGAATCCCGGTGACGCCCTTGATGTTCGCACCGCTGAGTTCCGTCGCCGCGGCCGCCACCGCCGCCGAGTTCTGCTCGGTGAGCGGCCCGCCGTCCGCGCGGGCGAAGACGATCAGCGCCGCCGGCGCGGAGTTCTGCGGAAACGCCTTCTCCTGCAACTCCATCGCCTTGATGGACTCGTAATGCGAAGGCAGGAAGCTGGATTGATCGGTGGTCGAGGTGAATTCGGGGGCGGAAGCCACCACCGCTATGGCGGCGATCAGCCACAAGCCGATCACCTTCCACGGGTGGTGGACGACGAGACGCCCGAGACGGCCGAACATGCGAGTTCCTTTCGTTGAACCGGGAGCGGCTCAGATGTCGAGGTCTTGGTGACGGCCGTGCTGGGCGATGTCGGCGACGGTGCGGTAGACCCGCACCACCTCGGCACCGTCCTTGGTGATCTGCCGCGCCTCGGCGAGCCGCCGACCGTGGAAGCGCTGGAGGCGCCCGCCGCCCGGCCCGGCCTTCAGCACGATCTCTTCCAGATCGTCGGATTTCTCCATGTCGATGGGCGCGGCCTCGATGAGGGCAGGCTCGGCGACTACGTCGTCAGCCTGCTGATCGTTGGTCATGATGTCCCCGTTTTCATTCGTGAATGCGCATACAGGCATGGTTCAACTAGCGGCGAACCCCCATTCGGTCCGTCGTAGTCGGCTGCTGTGCGGTTGTGGATGACGTCGTGCGCGTTCCCGGCACTCGGTACCGACATACTATAAGTAGATGTATACGTATAGCGCAAGAGGTGTGCGATCAGGGCAGATCCGGGCACCCACGCCCGAAGCCCTTACGTCGGACCGCAGCCCGGCCACCAAGCACCACAGGCGAACTCACAGCACACGCCAACGCGCCCACCGCAGCCAAATGGCGGCCAGGCAGGCTGGATTCTCGCCTCGACGAAGTACGAGCTATCCGAGGGCGCGCGCTGCAAGAAGTACGCCGTAAGCGGCTGGTAAACGATGGGATCGAGGCCACTGTCGAGACAATCGGCTCGACATGACTAGAGGCCGACACGAACTCGACCGGCCTGCCGATCGCCCATGACCTTGCGGGCTATGGGCACAGGTCATCCGGCAAGATGCGGAATGCAGGATAGTGATCGAGGGGGCGGAGGGCGCGGAAGTCCCGTCGGTCGAGGGTAAGGATCGCATCGGTATCGAATTCGTCCGCCAGGGCCACACACATGGCATCCACCATGTCGAGGTCCAGACCGTCGTATTTCGTCCTGACGCTGAGAGCCGTACGAATCTGCGCAGCATCGACGTTCGCCACGACCACACGGGTAGCCGCAACTCGATCGGCGAGCAGACCGAGGATGCCGTCGGCCACTCGGCGCCCAGCGCGCACGCTCGCCACATGGTGCACCTCGGTCAACGCAAGCGGACTGATGACGAGTGCACTGGCTGAATCCGCCGCCCGACGCGCGCCGAAGTGGTCGGGATCGGAGCGGTTGAACAAAGCGAGGATTCCCGATGTGTCGGCTACGACGATCATGCGGATCGGTTCATCGCGTCGCGAATTTCTTCCTTGCCGATAGGTCCGCCAAGGTCGAAAGTTTCATCATCGCGGAGCAAGGGCTCATTCCACTTGCGGTGGCGCATCAGGTACGCGCGTACGGCATCGCGGGTGATCTCGTGCTTCGAGCGCCCCTCGGCTTCGGCTTGCGCATTGAGCGCCGCCTCTTCGTCCTCGGGAAACCGCATGGTCCACGCCATGTGGTCATGGTATCAGTGGTGATACCAGAGAGGCCAGGACGACTCCGAAAACGACGACGGCCCGCTTCCCAAACGGGAAGCGGGCCGTTGTGCTTCGACTCTCAGCCGTGGAGCAGGCTTACTTCGCCTTCTCCAGAACCTCGACCAGACGCCAGCGCTTGGTGGCCGACAGCGGGCGGGTCTCCATCAGCTGAACGCGGTCGCCGATGCCGGCGATCTCGTTCTCGTCGTGGGCCTTGACCTTCGAGGTGGTGCGGATGATCTTGCCGTAGAGCGGGTGCTTCACCCGGTCCTCCAGCTCCACCACGATGGTCTTGTTCATCTTGTCCGAGACGACGTAGCCGATCCGCACCTTGCGGCGGCCGCGCACCTCAACGTTCTCGCTCATGCCGCATCTCCCTTGCCAGCGGGTCCGGTGGCCAGACCGAGCTCGCGCTCACGCATGACCGTGTAGATGCGCGCGATCTCGTGACGGACGACGCGCAGACGACGGTTGTTGTCCAGCTGACCCGTCGCCATCTGGAAGCGCAGGTTGAACAGCTCTTCCTTCGACTCACGCAGGCGGGAGACGAGTTCCTCTTCGGTGAGCTCGCGGAGCTCTGCGGCCGGTGTACCGGTAGCCATCAGAACTGCTCCTCCCTGGTCACGATCCTGCACTTCATCGGGAGCTTGTGCATCGCGCGGCGCAGCGCCTCGCGAGCGATCTCCTCGTTCGGGTAAGACATTTCGAACATCACGCGGCCGGGCTTGACGTTCGCGACCCACCACTCCGGCGAACCCTTACCGGAACCCATGCGGGTCTCGGCGGGCTTCTTGGTCAGCGGGCGATCCGGGTAGATGTTGATCCAGATCTTGCCGCCACGGCGGATGTGGCGAGTCATCGCGATACGCGCCGACTCGATCTGCCGGTTGGTGACGTAGGCAGGCTCGAGCGCCTGGATACCGAAGTCACCGAAGGCCACCGACGTGCCGCCCTTGGCCATGCCCGAACGGCTCGGGTGGTGCTGCTTGCGGTGCTTGACCTTGCGAGGCATCAGCATGCGTCAGCCCTCCTGATTCTCTGCCGGAGCGTCCGCCACCGCGGTAGCGGCGGAGCGCCCGGCCTCGACACCGGTCGCGGTGGTGCCGGCGGAACCGGAACGACGCGGGCGGCTCGGCCGCTCCCGGCGCGGGCGATCGCGATCGCCGGCCGGAGCGCTCGCGGCGGTCAGCTCACGCTTGCCACCGACGATGTCGCCCTTGTAGATCCAGACCTTCACGCCGATGCGACCGAAGGTGGTCTTGGCCTCGTAGAGGCCGTAATCGATGTCGGCGCGCAGCGTGTGCAGCGGCACCCGACCCTCACGGTAGAACTCCGAGCGCGACATTTCGGCGCCGCCGAGGCGGCCCGAGCACTGCACACGGATGCCCTTGACGTTCGGCGAACGCATGGCCGACTGGATGGCCTTGCGCATCGCGCGACGGAACGCCACGCGGTTGGACAGCTGCTCGGCCACACCCTGGGCAACCAGCTGCGCATCCGACTCGGGGTTCTTGACCTCGAGGATGTTCAGCTGAACCTGCTTCTTGGTGAGCTTCTCCAGCTCGGCGCGGATGCGATCGGCTTCCGCGCCGCGGCGGCCGATCACGATGCCCGGACGCGCGGTGTGGATGTCCACCCGCACGCGGTCACGGGTGCGCTCGATCTCGACCTTCGAGATGCCCGCCCGCTCCATGCCGTTGGCCAGCAGCCGACGGATGGCGACGTCTTCCTTCACGTAGTCCGCGTACTGCTTGTCCGCGTACCAACGCGACTTCCAGTCGGTGGTGATACCGAGGCGGAAGCCATGGGGGTTGATCTTCTGTCCCATTTACTTTGCCCCTCCCTTCCGGCGGCTGCGAGCAGCACCGGCGGTGGGCACGCTCTCGACCTCGATGGTGATGTGGCTGGTGCGCTTGCGGATCCGGAACGCGCGGCCCTGGGCACGCGGCTGGAAACGCTTCATGGTGGCGCCCTCGTCGACGTAGGCCGTCGAGATCACCAGCGTGGCCGGGTTCAGACCGAGGTTGTTCTCGGCGTTCGCCGCGGCGCTGGCGACGACCTTCGCGACCGGCTCGCTCGCGGCCTGCGGCGCGAACTTCAGGATCGCGAGAGCGTCCTCGACTCGCTTGCCGCGGACCAGGTCCACGACGCGGCGAGCCTTCATCGGGGTGACGCGCACGTGCTTGGCGGTCGCCCGGGCAGTGGGGTTCTGAGTCTCAGTCGTCGTCATCGCCGCTTGCTCTTCCGGTCTTCCTTGACGTGGCTCTTGAACGTCCTGGTCGGCGCGAACTCACCGAGCTTGTGTCCGACCATGGACTCCGAGACGAACACCGGGACGTGCTTGCGGCCGTCGTGCACCGCGAAGGTGTGTCCGATGAAATCCGGGATGATGGTCGAACGACGCGACCAGGTCTTGATGACCTGCTTCGTGCCCTTCTCGTTCTGCACGTCCACCTTCGCGAGGAGGTGGTCGTCGACGAACGGGCCCTTCTTGAGGCTGCGTGGCATTTCTTACCTCCTCCTTCAGCGCTTCTTGCCGGTCTTACGACGGCGGACGATGAGCTTGTCGCTCGGACGGTTGGGCTTACGGGTGCGGCCTTCCGGCTGACCCCACGGCGAGACCGGGTGGCGACCACCGGAGGTCTTGCCCTCACCACCACCGTGCGGGTGGTCGACGGGGTTCATGACGACACCACGGACCGTGGGACGACGACCCTTCCAGCGCATGCGGCCGGCCTTGCCCCAGTTGATGTTCGACTGCTCGGCGTTGCCGACCTCGCCGACGGTGGCGCGGCAGCGCACGTCGACGCGACGGATTTCACCGGAGGGCATACGCAGCGTGGCGTAGGGGCCTTCCTTACCGAGCAGCTGGATGCTCATGCCCGCGGAACGGGCCAGCTTGGCGCCGCCGCCCGGACGCAGCTCCACCGCGTGGATGGTGGTACCGGTCGGGATGTTGCGCAGCGGCAGGTTGTTGCCCGGCTTGATGTCGGCCGTCGGGCCGGACTCGATCGGGGTGCCCTGCTGGATACCCTTCGGCGCGATGATGTAGCGCTTCTCGCCGTCCACGTAGTGGAGCAGCGCGATGTTGGCGGTCCGGTTCGGGTCGTACTCGATGTGCGCGACCTTGGCGGGGATGCCGTCCTTGTCCAGACGACGGAAGTCGATCAGACGGTAGGCACGCTTGTGACCGCCACCGCGGTGGCGAGTCGTGATGCGGCCGTGCGCGTTACGACCACCGGTCTTGGTCAGCGGACGAAGCAGCGACTTCTCCGGGGTGGACCGGGTG
This sequence comes from Nocardia sp. CNS-044, assembly GCF_059570515.1. NCBI lineage: Bacteria > Bacillati > Actinomycetota > Actinomycetes > Mycobacteriales > Nocardiaceae > Nocardia > Nocardia sp. CNS-044. The sequence goes on along the minus strand of NZ_JCANSX010000005.1, from coordinate 1,290,445 downwards.
ATCTCGGCGAAGTCCGAGACGCTGGAGCCACGGCGGCCCGGCGTTGTCGGCTTGTACTTGCGAATTGCCATGAGTTCTTCTCTGCTTTCTGGATTCCCGCTCGCTTACGCGACCGGGCCTCCGAAGATCTCGATGGGCTTGCTGTCGGCCGAGATGGTCACGAGCGCACGCTTGGTGTCCTTGCGCTTGCCGTAACCGAAGCGGGTCCGCTTGCGCTTGCCCTGACGGTTGGCGGTGTTGACGCTGGTGACCTTCACACCGAAGACCTTCTCGACGGCGATCTTGATCTGCGTCTTGTTGGAGTCCGGGTGCACCAGGAAGGTGTAGGTGCCTTCCTCGATCAGTCCGTAGGACTTCTCCGAGATGACCGGCGCCAGCAGGATGTCGCGGGGGTCGGCGATGGTGGTCACTTGCTCTCCTCCTGTGCCGCCTCGGCGGGACCGTGAACGAAGGCGTTCAGGGCCTCGACGCTGAACACCACGTCGTCGCTGTTGAGGACGTCGTAGGTGTTGAGCTGATCCGGGGCGATCGGCTGCACGTTCTGCAGGTTCGCCACGCTCTTCCACGCGGCGATGTCCTCGCGGCCGACGACGACCAGGAACTTCTTGCGGTCCGACAGCTCGGCCAGGAAGGTCTTGGCGGTCTTGGTCGACGGGGTCTGACCCGCGACCAGTTCGGTGACCACGTGGATGCGCTCGTTACGGGCCCGGTCCGAGAGGGCGCCACGCAGGGCGGCGGCCTTCATCTTCTTCGGGGTGCGCTGGCTGTAGTCGCGCGGCTGCGGGCCGTGCACGGTGCCACCGCCGGCGAACTGCGGCGCGCGGGTCGAACCCTGGCGGGCGCGACCGGTGCCCTTCTGGCGGTACGGCTTCTTGCCACCGCCGGAGACCTCGCCGCGAGTCTTGGTCGCGTGGGTGCCCTGACGGGCCGCGGCCAGCTGCGCGACGACGACCTGGTGCATCAGCGCGATGTTGGCGGTCACGTCGAAGATCTCCGCGGGGAGGTCGACGGTGCCGTTGGTCTTGCCACCGATCTCTTTGACCGGCAGCGTCAGGTTGGCCTTCTTCTCGAGGCTGGTCATGCGTGCGCACCACCCTTCACGGCGCTCTTGACGATCACGACGCCGCCCTTGCGACCCGGGATCGCACCCTTGATCAGGAGCAGGCCGTTCTCGGCGTCCACCTTGTGAACCGACAGGTTCTGAGTGGTGACGCGGTCGTTACCCATCCGACCCGACATGCGCATGCCCTTGAACACGCGGCCGGGGGTGGCGCAGCCACCGATGGAACCCGGGCGACGGTGCACGGCCTGCGCACCGTGCGAGGCGCCCTGACCGGCGAAGCCGTGACGCTTCATGGTGCCGGCGAAGCCCTTGCCCTTGCTGGTGCCGGTGACGTCGACGTAGGCGCCCTCTTCGAACACGTCGGCGCTGATCTCCTGGCCGACCTCGAAGGTGGAGGCGTCCGCGACGCGGATCTCGGCGACGTGGCGGCGCGGGGTGACGCCGGCCTTGGCGAACTGGCCGGAGGTCGGCTTGTTCACCTTGCGCGGGTCGATGGCGCCGAAGGCGACCTGGACGGCGCTGTAGCCGTCGCGCTCCACGGTGCGGATCTGGGTGACCACGTTCGGGCCCGCCTTGACGACGGTGACCGGGACGACGCGGTTCTTCTCGTCGAAGACCTGGGTCATGCCGAGCTTGGTGCCCAGGATGCCGGCCGCGGGCCGGTTCTTGTTGTCAGTCATGTCTCGAGTCCCCGTCACTGAATGTTGACGTCGACGCTGGCCGGCAGGTCGATGCGCATGAGCGCGTCGACCGTCTTCGGCGTCGGGTCGAGGATGTCGATGAGGCGCTTGTGCGTACGCATCTCGAAGTGTTCGCGCGAGTCCTTGTACTTGTGCGGCGAACGGATGACGCAGTACACGTTCTTCTCGGTCGGCAACGGCACCGGCCCGACCACGCGGGCCCCAGTGCGGGTCACCGTCTCCACGATCTTGCGCGCAGACGCATCGATCGCCTCGTGGTCATAGGCCTTGAGCCTGATGCGGATCTTTTGTCCCGCCACGCTAAGTGTCCTTTTCTCCGCTTTCCTTCGTGATCCGGAAGCCGGGCTTCCGCACCACCCTCAATTTGCACAGCCCGAACACACGAAGACGTCTCAGTTGGAGACCACGACCGGGCACGCCCGATCCTCGCCGCTGTTCATCTGTCATGGTTCTCCGGTCCACGCGGTCGGGCGTGTCGCCTTCCCGCTTATTCCTCGGCCCGGATCTAGAACTTCATCTCAGGCTCGGAACAACGTCCCGGACGTACTCACACCGGGAACCGGTGAAGCACTCGATTGGGTACTGCTCGCCTCGCCGGTCACGCCCCGTTTCATCCGAAACAGGCACGACCCCGTGCAAGGCAACCCGAACAGTATGCCCGAGACCCCCGAGCCACTTCAAATCGCCCCCGCTGTCGTCCGCGTCACCCCGGCGCGGGCCGCGACTTCGCAGGTCGCCCGTACGCCGCGCAGAGGTTACCGGCCCTGCCAGGCGTCCCGAAAACTCTGCGAGAAACCCGAGCAGCACAGAACTTACTTTTGAGTAATATAGCGGCATGAGCAAAGAGACCGCGACTCTGCGCGGGTGGAAGAAGCTGCCGGACAACCGGCTGGGGCACGCGCTGTTCTCGCTGGGAATGGTGGCAAGGGTGCCGTACTTCGGCACGGTGCTGCCCAACGTCGTGCGGCTGGAGCCGGGACTGTGCGAGGTGACCTCGCCGAAGTGGTTCGGCATCCACAATCACCTGGGCACCTTCCACGCCATCGCGGCGTGCAACCTGGCCGAGGTGGCCATGGGCATGCTGAGCGAGGCCACGGTGCCGACCACGCACCGCTGGATTCCCAAGGCGATGAACGTGCAGTACCTGGCCAAGGCCGAGACGGGTCTGCGCGCGGTGGCGAAGCTGCCGGAGGTTCCGGACTTCACGAAGATCACCGAGGGGCGCGACCTGGTGGTGCCGGTGTCGATCTACGACAAGCAGGGACTCGAGGTCGTGCACGCGGATATCACGACTTGGGTCACGCCCTGTTAGTTGGCGCGCGCGTGTTCGTAAGACTCGCCTCGGGGTGGCTGGGAGCGCGGGGCGGTTCGACCTTCGATGCCCGCAGGGCTAGCACGGTGGAGATGGACACTGGCGAACCCCTGATTGGTTGCACCGGGGTCAGGGCAGCGGATTGAATGCGGATATGAGTGGCGGTGCGGTCCAGGCGGCCGATCTGTGCGTCGTCGGGCTCGGTCCGACCGGGCGGGCGCTCGCCCACCGGGCGATGCGGGCCGGGCTGCGGGTCATCGCGATCGACCCGCGACCGGAGCGGCTGTGGCCGCCCACCTATTCCTGCTGGATCGATGAACTGCCGAAGTGGTTGCCGCCCAGCGCCATTGGGTCCCGCATCGAAACACCGACGGTGTGGACGAAGACCGAGCACCGCATTCCGCGGCCGTACTGCGTGCTGTCCAAGCAGGGTCTGTACGACGCGCTGCCGCTGGACGACGCCGAGGTGATCGCCGGACGCGCCACCCGCGTCGACGCGCACGAGGTGGAACTGGCCGACGGCACGGTGCTGCGGGCCGACACTGTCTTCGACACCCGCGGCCTGCCCGCGCTCGGACAGCGCAGGGCGGCCAGCGCGCACGGCATCTTCGTCGACGCGGAGACGGCCGCGCCGATGGTCGCCGAGGGCGAAGGGCTGCTGCTGGACTGGCGTCCGGAGAACGGCGCGGGCCAGGACGCGCCACCGTCGTTCCTCTACGCGGTGCCGATCGGCGACGGCACGGTGATCTTCGAGGAGACCAGCCTCGGCCTGCGCGGCGGCATGCCGCAGCACGAGCTGCGCGCACGGACGCTGAACCGGCTCGCCGCGCACGGCATTCGGCTCACCGGCGCGGAACCGACCGAGGCCGCGCACTATCCGCTCGACCAGCCGCCGCCGAAGAAGGGCGTCGCGCGGGCGGTTCCGTTCGGATCGCGCGGTGGCATGATGCACCCCTGCACCGGCTACAGCGTCGCCGATTCGCTCGCCCTGGTCGACACCGCGGTCACGGCGTTACAAGAGGGTCGCGACCCGATCGAGGCGCTGTGGCCGTGGCGGGCCCGGCTGGTCTACTGGATGCGCATGCGCGGTCTGTGGGGCCTTGGCAGGCTGACCACCGAGCAGTCGATCGCCATGTTCGAGGCGTTCTTCACCGAATCCGAACGCGGCCAGCGCGCGTTGCTCACCGCGCACGACGACTACGCCGCACTCGGCGCGGTGCTGTTCAACACCGTGGCGCACACCTGGCCGTTCCGCTGGCGCTACGACCTGGTCGGCTGGACGAACCGAAACCGCTGGGTAAGTTACGGATTTGCTGCGACCGCCGATCGCGAGCAACATCGCGCCCATTGATTCATCGCAGGTCGCCGGTCTCGAGCGTGAACGAGAAAGGGCCAGGGAGATCAATCGGCTTTCCGAACGGCACGCGGACGTCCTGCCGGTAGTCGATCAGGTCGGCGGCGCCACCAGGCTCGGCGAAAAGCGTGACGGTTTTCTCTACTCGATCGATCAACAGGTAGAAGGGCACCCCGCCGCGCGCGTAGCAATACCCCTTGGCCTTGCGATCGCGGTCCGGCTTCGAACTGGTGACCTCCACCACCATCACGACCTTGTCCACCGCCATCCACGACGGCTCATCCCAAAACGAGTCCGCATAGGCGACGACGACATCCGGGATCAGACGGTTCTTCGGGCAGAGTCCGCCACGATCCAGCAGTAGCCCCTTGTTACCCGAGAAGTCCAAATCCTCCGCTGATTTTCGGATTATCTGACGAACGATCGCGGAGATATTGCCCTCATGATTCCCCTCGGGCGGCGGTGACACGACGATCTCCCCCTCGATCAGCTCGGCTCGGAATCCTTCAGGAAGCTCCAGCGCTTGGAAGCCCTCGAGCAGCACATCCGCAGGGTCCCTCGGCGGCTCGTGCGCGGCTGCTGCGGTCACTGATGACACCTCCTCTGCTCCTGTCACACAGCATACGGACCAGGGTCGACCGGAATCGCGGATCGAAGCCCGCCTCACGCCCCGGTTTCGGCGGCGCGGCGGTAACCGCGGATCGCCGGGTACGCGAACACTGCGACCATCCCGACGGTCCACGCGATCGTCTTCAGCAGCGGTTCCGCGACCGGCCCGCCGTAGGACAGACCGCGCATGGCATCGATGGCCGTGCTCATCGGCTGATTGCCGACCACGTCCTGCAACCAAGTCGGGTAGGCGAACACCGGAACGAAGCCGGTGTTGAAGAACATCAGCAGCGTGTTGACGATCGTGATCAGGCTGACCAGCAGCACGCCCTCGGTGAGCGTCGCGAGCGCCGTGCACAGCACCGCGAAGCCGATGCCGAACAGCACCGGGATGCAGATCAGCGCCACCGCCGCGAGCGGCCCCTGGCCGAACCGGAAGCCGAGCGCCATGCCCACCGCGATGACGAACAGCGTGGTGATCAGCACCCGAACCGCCTCGGCGAGCAGCCGTCCCGTCAGGCTCGCCGCCCGGTTCATCGGCATGGTCCAGAACCGGCTCAGCAGGCCGGTGGCCTTCTCCACCTTGAAACCGAGCGCGCTCACCACCGCGCCGGACATGGCCGCCACCAAGGTGATCAGCGGCACCTGACCGTAGATGGCGTCCATACCGGTGTTCCTGGTGATGGTCCCGCCGAGCACGACGTCGAACATCAGCAGGGTCAGCGCCGGATAGACCAGCGTCTGGATGGTGGTCGCGGGATCGCGCATCCACCCCATCAGCAGTCGCTTGCACTGCAACAGGCTGTGCTGCGCCCAGGTGCCGATCGCCTGCTCCGAGCGCGGCGTCACCGTCGGCAGCGGCGCGAACTCCGTGCCCTTCTCCTCGGACTCCGTCGTCACAGTCATGACCGCCTCACACTCGCCCACACCGCGAACGGCGTGAACACCACCGTCAACCCGATCAGCCACAGCAGCGGCACCCACAGCACGCCCCAGCTCACCCCGTCGCCCGCCATGTCGCGCAGCGCGAAGGAGAACTGCGAGATGGGCTGGTTGCGCACGAACGGCTGGATCCACTCGGGGAAGCTCTTCTCCGGCACGAAGCCGCAGGACAGCATGCCGAAGATCAGCGTCGGCAGGGTCAGCGCCTGACTGAGTTGCTCCGGACTCTTGGTGAGGCTGCCGAGACCGTCCGCGCCGATGGCGAGCACGGTGCCGATGGCCAGGGAGAACGCGCAGAACAGCACGGCTTGGCCGAATCCGGCGCTGAATTCGAAGCCGATCAGGTACCCGAACAGCACGGCGCCGGTCAGCGAGGTCACCGAGCGGACCAGACCCGCGCAGATCCGTGAGGTGAACGGCACCAGCGTGCCGATCGGCATGGTCTGCAGGCGGCTGCTCAGGCCGGTCATCGCCTCGAACGCGGCGAGCTGCGCGTTGGACAGCATGGTGAACGCCATGGTCTGCAGCACGATGATCGGCATGACGAACTGCGCGTAGTCGATGCCCTGAAGCTTCATCACGAAGCGCAGCGGCAGATAGAAGCCGAGGGTGAACACCAGCGGCGTCACGAAGGCGACGATCAGCTCGCCCTTGGTGGCCATGGTCTTCACCACGCGACCGGTCAGCGCCTGCCACTGCGCGAAGGAGGACGGCCGGGCCACGGGTAGCTCGGCGAAGAGTGCGGCCCGGTGGTCCGGTTCGGTGGCGCTCGCGGTCACGAGTGGCCGCCCGAATGGCCGGTGAGGGAGAGGAAGACGTCGTCGAGCGAGGGCCTGCGCAACGCGATGTCGGCCAGCGTGACTCCCGCGCTGTCGAGCCTGCGCAGCGCCTCGGACAGGGTGGTCGCGCCGTGCGGGGCGGGGAACGAGAGCCGGTCGCTGCCGTCGAGTTCGGCCATGACGGCGGCGGGCACCAGGTCGCCGAGCGCGTACCCGGCGGTGAGCACCTGCTTCGGATCGAGCGGCACCACCTCGCAGTAGCTGCCGCCGGTCTTCTCCTTGAGTTCCTCGGCGGTGCCCTCGGCGATCACCGTGCCCTTGTCGATGACGATGATGTTGTCGCTGAGCACGTCGGCTTCCTCGAGGTACTGCGTGGTCAGCAGCACCGTGATGCCCTGCTCCTTGAGCACGTTCACCAGATCCCAGACGCCTTGGCGGCTGCGCGGATCCAGACCGGTGGTCGGCTCGTCGAGGAACACCACCTCGGGACGCACGACGAGGCCGCAGGCGATGTCCACCCTGCGCCGCATGCCGCCGGAGTACTGGCGCACCGCGCGCTTGCCCGCGCTCACCAGGTCGAACTCCTCGAGTAGGGTGTCGGCGCGCTTGCGGGCGGCGGACCTGCCCAGACCCATCAGCCTGCCGAACAGTTCGAGGTTCTCGCGGCCGGAGAGGTTCTCGTCCAGCGCGGCGTACTGCCCGGTCATCATGATCGAGCGCCGCACGCCCGCCGGATCCTCGCGCACATCGTGGCCCGCGACGACGGCGGTGCCCGAGTCGGGGCGCAGCAGCGTGGAAAGGATCTTGACCGTGGTGGTCTTGCCCGCGCCGTTGGGGCCGAGGATGCCGAGCACACTCGCCTTCTCGGCGGTGAAGCTGATCCCTTGCAGTGCGTGCACGTCGCCGAACGACTTGCGGACGTCCTCGACGCGGACGGCAGGCTCGTGCTCCGTCGCTTTCGATTGACGTGCCGGCGATTCTGCTTGGTTCAAGCTCGGCATCAACTCTCCACTATCGGCCGGGGGCGGCGATCCGATCGCCGAACGCACACGAATGCGTCGGGGTGGTGATCCCTGCCGCCTGGCGTGATGTTACCGGCATCGCGCGTCCCGGAACGACGACTGCTCAGTACCCACTAGCGAACCCGGATAAGTGTGTGCTTCATCACATTCCGAGCCTCGTGCGCACGCCACGCCCGATCGGCGCTGGTCGAGGCGTGACAAGGGCAGTGCAAGGGCGGTGACGCAGTCTTGTCGGCCGGGGGCGACCGACCATAGTCTGCTGAACGGGGGCATACACGCACTCACTCGTCTGTGGCGGGACCGCGCTGGGAGCCGGTCCGTCAGGGGTCGGCTCGATTCGGGTGGGAGCAACGCGGGTCGAGACTGCGAAGAGGTGACCATGGCCGAGTCCGCGCAGCCACGTTTGGCAGCGCATCCGGGAGGAACGGGCCGATCGAACGTGCTGATATCCCATGATCCGCGCACCGGGGAGGTAGTCGGGAATTACGCCGTGATGGGCGGCGGCGAACTCAATCGCACCGTCCGCGCCGCACGCGCGGCCGAAAAATGGTGGGCCGATTTGGGTTTCAGCGGCCGCAAACGCTGGCTGCTGGACTGGAAACGCAGCATCGCAAGGCGGGCAAGCGAATTGGTGGAGCTGGTCTCCGAGGAGACCGGAAAACCCGCGGCGGACGCCGCGATCGAGGTGATGCTCGCCATCGAGAATCTGGATTGGGCCGCGCGCAACGCTTCTCGCGCGCTGCGGCGGCGCAGGATCGGTTCGAGCTGGCTCAGCCGCAATCAACAGGGTTCGGTGGGTTATCTGCCGCTCGGCGTGGTCGGGGTGCTAGGGCCGTGGAACAACCCGGTCTTCACGCCGATGAGCTCGATCGCCTACGCCATGGCGGCGGGCAACGCGGTGGTGTTCAAGCCGCACGAGCTGACCACCGGCGTCGGGGTGTGGCTTGCCGAGAGCTGGGCCGACCTGGCCCCGAACCAACCGGTGCTCCAGGTGGTGACCGGCGACGGCGGCACGCGGACCGCGCTGTGCCGGGCCAAGCTGGACAAGATCGCCTACGCGGGCTCGGAAGCGGGTGCGCGGGAAGTGATCTCGTTGTGCGCGCAGACCATGACGCCGGTCGTCGTCGAGCGCGGCGGCAAGGGCGCGATGGTGGTGCACGTCGACGCCAAGCTCGACGAGGCCGCCGAGGCCGCGGTGTTCGGGGCGATGGCCAACGCGGGTCAGAATCCCTCCGGCTTGCAGCGGGCCTACGTGGCGGATTCAGTGTACGACAACTTCCTCGGGCTGGTCGTCGAGCACGCCGAGCGGCTGCGTCCCGGCGCGGACAAGCGCGCGTCCTACGGTCCGATGATTCTGGAAGCCCAGGTCGACGTGGTGCGCAGACAAGTGCGCGATGCGCTCGCCAGGGGTGGTCGCGCGGTGGTCGGTGGGCTGGAATCGATCCGCGAGCCGTACGTCGAGCCGATCGTGCTCGCCGAGGTGCCGGAGGAGAGCATCGCGGTCACCGGCGAGGCGATCGGACCCGTGCTGATCGTGAACCGGGTGCCGAATATCGAGGAGGCCGCCAAGCGCATCAACGCCACCGGCAACGGTGTGGCGGTCTCGGTGTTCACCAGGGACGTGCACAGCGTGGAGTCCTTCGCGGAGACGCTGCGCGTCGGCGTGGTGACGATCAATTCGACCACCGCTCACCTCGGCATTCCCGCGCTGCCCATCGGCGGCGTCGGCGAATACGGCCAGGGCCACAGCCACGGCGACCACGGGCTGCGCGAGTTCAGCAGAACGCTGGCCGTCGCCCGCAAGCGCTATCGCGCGCCGATGAACCTGGCCACCTTCGACCGGCACCCGCGCCATCTTCGGATGGCCAAGGCGCTGTTCCGACTACGCCACGGACGCCCCGGCTGAGCGAGATTCGCGCCTCGAGTTCGCGCAGGCAGGCCACGGACAGGGATGGGGCGGTGTGGAAGAGCCTCGCCCGCCGGTCCATCCGCGGCGTCTGCGCGGACGGCGGCGACCTCAGCCGAGGAGAACCGCGTCCATCAGCGCCGTCACCCTGGCCAGCTGGGCCGGGCGGGCGTCGAAGCGGATGAGCCTGCCGATGTCGATGACCTGGCCGATGGCGGCGTGCACGCGGAAGCGGGCCTCGACCGCGTCGCCGTCGAGCAGGTTGGCCCACTCCAGGACGTTCTGGCGCTGGATGGCGCGCAGCTTGTGTTGCTCGGCCTGCGGCAGGTTACTGAACTCCGCGTAGTAGACCGGCATGATCTCCGGGGTGGAGAAGGTCAGCTTGGCGTAGCGCGCGGCGATCAGGCGCACGGCTTCGGGCCTGCTGGTCGCCTCGGCCAGCGCTTCGGTCATGGCGACCGAGACACGGTCGCCGGTCCGGTGGAACGCGGCGGCGAGCAGATCGGACTTGCTGCTGAAGTACCGGTAGACGCTGGACGCGTTGATCCCGACCGCGGCGCCGATCTCCTCGATGCTCGCCTCGTGATAGCCCTGGCGACCGAAGATCCGGATGGCCTCGGCGAGCAGCTGTTCGCGCTTGGAGGTGACCGGCAGGCCGCGCGCGACGGGCCCCTGGTCCGGTTGCGTCGGCGCGGGCGGCAGCTCGGCGCGCAGGACCGACCAGCACATGTCGCGCAACAGCGGAAGCAGCCGCGCACCGGACAGCGCCGAGCGGTGCGCGGAGATGCTGGCCACCACGCTGAGCACCGAGGCGGCGAGCATCCGCAGGTCGGCCTCGGGAGCGTCCGGCCGGAGTTCGGCGATGGGCGCGGCGATGGTGTCGTTCAGATCGTCGTAGATCTTGCGGATCCGGATCCGATCTTCACGCTCCAGGTAGCGGCGCTCCCACCGGTACAGGCCCGCCTCGCGCCGGATGTCGATGGTGTGTTCGGCGATCGCCTTGATCAGTCCGTCGAGCCGCGGTTCCGGGTCCAGCTCGGGATCGTCGGCATTGCGCGCGACGGTGAGCAGGTGTCGTGCGCCCTCCTCGGCGGCGGCGACGAGCAGCGCGTACTTGTTCGCGAAATGCCGGTACAGGGCGGGGCCGGAAATGCCGACGTCGGCGGCGATCTCGTCGACGCCGACCGGGTAGTACCCGCGCTCGCTGAAGGCGCGCGCGGCGGCCCGGATGATCTGCGCCTTGCGGTCCTTGGGGCGGCGGCGAACACCGGCGTTCTCCGCTCCGGCCCTTCCCCCGTTTGGTTCGGGCCGCGCGGGCGCGAGGTCTACCTCGCCGTGTTCCGCGACCATGCACCTCTCCGTTCTGGGACGGCGCCGCCTGGTTGACAGCGCCGGACAAGTCCACATAAGTTAACCACAATTCGCAAAGTTAACCACCATTCACAGCCCGGCGTCCGCCGAATCGCTGACCAGGAGCGAAAAATGAGCAATACCGATTCCGCATCCGCCGCGACGGCTCCCGCCGGCTTCACGGCGGTGCAGGACGGCAAGGTACTGCGTATCACCCTCACCAAGCCCAAGCGCAAGAACGCCATCGATTACGACACGATGGTCGCGCTCGGCGACACCTTCGTGGCCGCGGCCGAGAACCGCTCGGTGCGCGCGATCGTGCTGACCGGCGCGGGCGACGACTTCTGCACCGGCGCGGACTTGGCCGCGGGCCCCGGCGAGGCGCAGCGCGGCATCACCTCCGACATGGTGATGGACGCCGCCAACCGGTTGGTGCGGGCCATCGTGGACGCGCCGGTTCCGGTAGTCGCGCGGATCAAGGGCGCGGCGGCCGGTGTCGGCGTCGGCATCGCGCTGGCCGCCGACCTGGTCTACGCGAGCGAGGACTCCTACCTGCTGCTGGCGTTCATCAACATCGGCCTGATGCCCGATGGCGGCGCGGCCGCGCTGGTGGCGGCGGCCGCGGGACGCCCGCTGGCCGCGGAGATGGCACTGCTCGGCGAGCGCCTGCCCGCGCCCGCCGGGAAGCAAGCCGGACTGTTCACCGCCGTGCTGCCCGACGAGGAGCTCGACGCGGCGGTGGAGGCCGCGGTCGCCAAGCTCGCCGCGGGCCCGCGCCGCGCGCTGGAACTCACCAAGAAGGCGCTCAACCAGGCCACGCTGACCGCACTGGACGCGGCGCTCGCGGCCGAGAAGACCGGCCAGAGCGAGCTGCTCGCCTCCCCTGATTTCCGCGAGGGAGCCACCGCGATGCTGACCAAGCGCAAGCCGGTCTTCGCCGACTGAAAATGCCTCTCGGCGCCGCGGCGATCCCGCGGCGCCGACGGAAATCCCGGACACAGCTGGGTGCGCGGGAACGGTCGTTCGCGGGTGGCAAACCGGTAGCTCGGGCCCGCGAACACCACCCTCCCTCGGCAAGGTGCCCATGTGCGTAAACGGCGCACAAAGCAGACACGGCATTTTCCGTTGGCAGGTGCTCACACGGACAACCCCAGGCACACCGCTCCCAGCAGGTCCCTATATGCGTAGACGGCCCACGAACAACCCGGTCATATCCGTTGGCAGGTGCTCACACGGAGAACCCCGCCATGGGCAGGCACACCCGCCCCCACTATGTTGATCCGCTATGACTTACCTGGTTACCGGAGCAACTGGGTTCATCGGTCGTTTTCTGATCCCCCAGCTGCTCGAGCGCGATACGGACATCCACGTGCTGGTCCGGCCCGGTCAGCAATCGGCCGACCGGTACGCCTGCTGCGCCAGGGAATGGGACGCGGGCGATCGGGTGCGTCCGGTCCGGGGCGACCTCGGCGCGCCGAGCCTGGGCATCGACAGCAACTGGCTGGCACAACACCGCGGCGCCATCGACCACGTCTTCCACCTGGCGGCGGGCTACGACCTGACCGAACGCGGAGCGGGCACCCGCAATGTGGTCGACGCCGCCGAGGAACTGGGAGCCGGTCTGCTGCACCATGTCTCGACCGTCGAGGTGGCGGGCTCGTACGAGGGCTTGTTCACCGAGGAGATGTTCGACAAGGGACAGGCGCTGACAACTCCGTTGCAGCAGGCCAAGTTCGAGGCGGAACGCATCGTGCGGGACTCGAATCTCGCCTGGCGGATCTACCGGCCCTCGATCGTCATCGGCCACTCCAGGACCGGCGAGATCGACCGCATCGACGGTCCCTACTACTTCTTCCGTCTGCTGCGGATGGCGGCGCAGCTGCCGCGCATTCTCCCGGTGCTGGTGCCCAAACTCGGCGAAACCAACATGGTCCCGGTCGATTTCGTGGCGCGGGCCCTCGACCACATCGCGCACCAGCCGGGCCCGGCGTCGAGCACCTACCATCTGGTCGACCCGCGCCGGATGAGCGCGGTCGAGGCGCTGAACCTGTTCGCCGACGAGGCGGGGGCGCCGCATCTGGTCGAGGTGATGCCCAAGCGCGCGATGAACATGCTGCTGCGGGTGCCGGGCGCCAACTGGATGTTGCCGCGCGTCGGCGTCCCGCTCGACGTGCTCGAGCACAGTGAGTTCACCTGCTGGTTCGACGCCAAGCGCGCCACCGACACGCTGGCGGGCACCGACATCAAGGTGCCGCCGCTCGCCGCGTACGCCCCGCTGATCTGGAAGTACTGGATCGAGAACTGGGTGTAGCCGTAAACACGACCGCCCTGGTCACACGAGGGGTGTGACCAGGGCGGTCGATGCGAAGCGGGTGGTCTCAGAGACCGAGGCCCTTGGCCAGCACCGGCCAGGAGCGGGGGAACTCGTCGTTCCAGTAGCCCCACGAGTGGGTGCCGGTCGGACGGAAGTTGAAGGTCGCCGGGATACCCAGCTCGTTCAGCTTGGTCTGCAGGTTGTGCGTGCAGTAGTTGGTGCCCGCCTCGATCACGCCGCCGATCAGGACCTGGTTGGCCAGACCGTAGGCGCCGGGCAGGGCGTACTCACCGTTCAGCACGTCGTGCTCGCCGGGAATACCGGTGCCGGTGGAGATGTAGAGCTCGAGACCGCGCAGGCCCTCGGCGTTCACGTACGGATCGTTCTTGACCCATCCCTCCGAGCCCTGCGGACCCCACATGTTCTCGGTGTCGCCGCCGCCCCAGGTCTCGACGGTGAGCTTCACGAACTCCGAGCCGACCGGGTCACTGGTCTGGGCGCAACCGCTGTAGGCGGCGGCCGCCTTGTACAGGCCGGGCTTGGCGATCGGCAGCGCCAGCACGGTGGTGCCCGAGGTGGACAGGCCCGCGATGGCGTTCACGCCGTTGGTGCCGAGCGCTCCGTCGACCAGCGGCGGCAGCTCCTCGGTGAAGAAGGTCGTCCACTTGTTGCGGCCCAGCGTCGGGTCGTCCTTGATCCAGTCGGTGTAGTAGCTCCACTTGCCACCGATCGGCTGGATCACATTGACGTTCTTGTCCTTCAAGAAGTCCAGCGCTTCGGAACGGGCCACCCAGGACGCGTCGTCCTCGCCGCCGCCCGCACCGTTGAGCAGGTACAGGGTCGGCCGCGGCTCCGAGGCGTCGGCCGGACGCTGCACGTCGATGATGACGTTCTCGTCCATCGCGGCCGAGTACACGTGCAGCCGGATGTTGCGGGAGTCCTTGATTTCCGCCTTGACGATCTTCGAGCCGTCGGAGGAGACCGGGTTGGCCAGCAGCGCCTTCGACTCGATGATCGGGTCAGCAGTGGCCGAGGATGCGCCGAATCCGGACATGAGTCCCGCGAACACCGCAGTAGTCGCGATCATCGCCGCGGCACGCGTGCCACGGCGCCGGGTCTGTCGACGTATCAATTTCGCACCTTCACTTCGTATCGGGATCACGGATGGGCTTCCCCTGGCCGCCGGACGTCCACGCGTTGGCGCCACGCCCAGACCATACGGCCTATGTAGTCGTCAGAACAGGGGGCATTGTTACCTACCCGTTGCCCCATCATGCCTGACCAGCCGGATTGTGATCTTCTCCGGCCCCGGGAACCAATGACGAAAGTCTCGGTCCGATCTCGGCTAGCGCCATCTGCGAGGTCATCTCGTCGTGCGTCGTCTGAATCGGGTGATCGGCGACGACGCCGTCGACGAACGGTTGCCACTTGTTCGCCGAGGTCTCCGGGTCGATGCCGTGCACCAGGTTCGCCCCGAGGATCCGGGCGCTGAAGTACTCCAGCCTGCCCCGGAACACGCCGGGCCGATGCTCGGCGATCAGCTCCGCCGAACGGACCGCGCTGCGGTAGATGCGGCGCAGCCGTTCCGGCGTCAGCACGGCCAGCTCCGGCGGGATGGTGGCGTGCAGCGCGGCGAGCGAGGCATCGCTGAGATCGTGCACGTCACCGCCGCCGAGCAGGTCGTCGGCGCCGATGCCGATCTCGGCGAGCGCACCACGCAGCGCGTCGCGGAAATCACCGGCGCCGATGTCGTGGTGGCTGTCCAGCATGGCGAGCAGCGCGACCCGCTCCCCCGCCGCCTGCAACCGCACCGCGACCGCGTGCGCCAGGATGCCGCCGAGCGACCAGCCGAGCAGGTGGTACGGGCCCTGCGGCTGGACCGAGCGGATCTCGGCCAGGCAGCGCGCCGCCATCGCGTCGAGCGACTCGGGCAGGTAGTCGTCCTCGGAGAGCGCGGGCGACTGGAGACCGATGATCGGACGCGACCGATCCACGTACGGCACCAGGCCGGCGTAGCTCCACGAGAGTCCGGCCATCGGATAGAAGCAGAACAGCGGCTCCGCCGAACCGGTGCCGCGGATCGGCAGCAGCGGGCCGAGGGCGGCGGCCGAATCGGCCGAGTAGTCGACGCCGTTCTCCTGCGCGGTGCTGATCTTGGCGGCGAGCGCGGCGACCGTGGAGTCGGTGAAGAACCACTGCACCCGCACCTCGGCGCCGGTCAGCCCGCGCAGCCTGCCGACCACGCGGGTCGCGACCAGCGAGTTGCCGCCGAGATCGAAGAAGTCGTCGTCGGCGCCGACCCGGTCCACGCCGAGCACCTCGGCGAAGACCGCGGCGACGGCCTGCTCCATCGGCGTCGCCGGTGCGCGGTAGTCGCGGGACGCCAGCTGCGGCTCGGGCAGCGCCCGGCGATCCAGTTTGCCGCTCGCGTTCAGCGGCATCGCCGTGAGCGGCACGATCGCCGAGGGGACCATGTACGCGGGCAGCGCGGCGCGTGCGTACGCGAGGAGGTCATCGATGTCCACGGCCGAGCCGGGCACCGGAACGACGTAGGCGACCAGCCGATCGCCGGTGGCGAGCCGGACCAGCGAGACCGCGACGTGGCGCACCTCGTCGTGATCGGCGAGCACGGCCTCGATCTCGCCGAGCTCGACACGCTGACCGCGCAGCTTGACCTGGAAGTCGCTGCGGCCCAGGTATTCCAGCGCCGCGCCGTCGCCGACCGGACGCCAGCGCACCACGTCGCCGGTGCGGTAGAGCCGCTCGCCGTCCTCGTGCGCGACGAAGCGTTCCGCGGTGAGGGCGGGCGCGCCGTGGTAGCCGCGGGCCAATTGCACACCCGCGACGTACAGTTCGCCCGCCGCGCCGAGCGGCACCGGGCGCAGCTGGCGGTCGAGCACGTGCACCTTGGTGTTGGCCACCGGCGTACCGATCGGCACGGCCGAACCACCGTCCGCGTGGCCGGGGTGCGCGGTGACGACCGTCGCCTCGGCGGGGCCGTACCAGTTCACCAGCTCGGCGTCGGGCAGCGCGGCGGCGAAGGCCTCGGCCGTCTCCGCCGAGAGCGCCTCACCGGCCGCGAAGACCCGGCGCAGCGCGGGGAGATGGGCGTCCTCGTCCGCACCGTCCAGGAACGCGTCGAGCATCGAGGGCACGAAATGCACCGTGCTGACGCGATGTTCGGCGATGACCCGTGCCAGGTAGGCCGGATCGCGGTGCCCGTCGGGCTCGGCGATCAGCACCGCGGCGCCGGTCTGCAACGGCCAGAACAACTCCCACGTCGAGATGTCGAAGGTGATCGGCGTCTTGTGCAGCACCACGTCGGAGCCGTCGTGCGGGTACGCGCGCTGGGCCCAGCGGAACTGGTTGGCCATCTGCCGGTGCGTGATCGCCACGCCCTTCGGGCGGCCGGTCGAACCGGAGGTGTAGATGACGTAGGCGACGTTGTCGGCCCGCACCGGCGCATCGGCGGTCGCGACAATGCTCGGGGCGTACTCGAGCGCGTCCACCGCGACCACCGGCACACCGGTGGCCGTGCCGAAACCGGTACGCGCCGTGGTCAATACGCACACCGGCGACGCGCCCGCCAGCACGTACTCGCTGCGCTCCACCGGATGGTCCGGGTCGACCGGCACGTACGCGCCGCCCGCGCGCAGCACGGCGTAGATGGCGACGACCAGGTCGACGCTGCGCCGCATGGCCACGGCCACCAGCGATTCCGGGCCGACGCCGCGCGCGGACAGCTCCCGCGCGAGCCGCCGCGACCTGGCGTCGAGTTCGGCGTAGCTGACCTTGGTGTTGCCGAAGATCAGCGCTGTCGCGTTCGGTGTCTTGGCGAGCTGGGCGTCGAACAGCGAGAGCAACGTCGAATCGTCCAGCAGCTCGGGCACTTCGGTGGCATTGCGGGCGGTCAGCGCGGCTCGTTCCTGACCGAGCAGCGCGTCGACCTCGGCGACCCGCGCGCGCGGCTCGGCGACGAACGCGCCGATCAGCGCGGCGAGCCGGTCGGCGAGGGTCCGCGCGGCGGCCTCGTCGAACAGGTCGCGCAGGTACTTGATCCCGACGTGCAGCTGCTCGCCGAGCGCGACGATCACCGACACCGGGTAGTGCGTGCCGTCGGCGACGTGCACGCCGCTGACGCTCATGCCGTCGATCGCACTGGCGCGGCGCAATCCCTCCCGGTCCACCGGGTAGGACTCGAACACCACGAGCGAATCGAAGAGGCCGTCCACACCGATGGTGTTCTGGATCTCGCTCAGGCCCAGGTAGTGGTAGTCGAGCAGGGCCGCCTGCTCGTCCTGCAGCGTGCGAAGCAGCTCGGCGAGCGTCTGCGTCGCGTCGAGGCGCACCCGCACCGGAATGGCGTTGAGGAACAGGCCGACCATGGTCTCCACGCCGTCCAGCTCGGCGGGTCTGCCGGAGACGGTCGCGCCGAAGACCACGTCGTCACGGTCGGTGACACGGCCGATGAGCAGCGCCCACGCCGCCTGCACCACGGTGTTCACGGTGACGCCCGCGCGCGCGGCCGCGCCGGTCAGTGCCGCGGTCTGCTCGGGCGAGAAGACGAAGTCGACTTCGCCGATGCCCGCGGCGATCTCGCGGTTCGCCGCGCCGACCAGCGGGGTCGGTTCGGTGACGCCCGCCAAGGCCGAGCGCCACGCCTGGCGCGCCGCGTCCGGATCCTGTGCGACCAGCCACTCCAGGTAGTCGCGGTACGGCCGGATCTTCGGCAGATGACGGGAGCGGACGCCGAGCGCGTAGACGGTCAGCAGCTCACGCATCAGCAGCGGCACCGACCAGCCGTCGAGCAGGATGTGGTGGCTGGTCACGATCAGGTGGAACCGCTCGGTGGCCGTGCGCAGCAGCGTGAAGCGCAGCAGCGGCGCGGTTCGCATGTCGAAGTGCTGCGCCATGTCGGCGGCCTTGATCCGCTCCGCCTCGCTCGCGGCGACGGCCGGATCGAGGTGGTCGAGCGCGATCTGACGCCACGGCGCCTGGACCGAATCCGGCACCACCTGCACCGCGCGGCCGTCGCCGGTGTCGGCGAAGGCGACCCGCAGGTTGGCGTGCCGATCGAGCAGCGCCTGGGCCGCGGCGTGCAACCGCGCCGCGTCCACCCTGCCGTCGAGGTCGAGCACGAACTGCAGCATGTACGCGTCGATGGAGGCGTCGGCGAGCTGCGCGTGGAACAGCATGCCCGACTGCAACGGCGTCATCGGCCAGACGTCGCCCAGTTCGGGGTACGCGCCGCCGAACCGGTCCAGATCGGACTGGGTGAGCCGCACCAGCGGGAAGTCCGACGGCGTGTAGCCGCCCGCGCCGGGGCGCAGGGCGTGCTCGGCGAGACCGCCGAGGGCCCTGACCCAGTGCTCGGCAAAGGTTTTCACGTCGTCACCGGCGAAAACGGCTGCGGCGAAGTCGAACCTGGCGCGCAGGCCCTCGCGGGTGGCCTCCACGACGATGTCGAGCAGCAGATCCTCGGCCGCGGCGTCGGTGTGCATCTTCGCCGGGCGCACGTCCCGGTAACGCAACCGAATCAGGCCCGCGGCGGGCAGTTCGGCCGCGCCGTTGAGGTAGCGCAGCAGGCCGTAGCCGACACCGCCCGAAGGCACCGAGCGGCGCAGCTCCTTGATCTGCCCGAGCGCGACGCCCGCGGCCGGACCGCCGACCAGTGCGTCGGCGATGTCGACGCCGGACAGCACCAGCGGCAGCGGGTAGTCGGTGGTGAAGCCGCCGACCAGGTCCGAGTGCGCCCGATCGCGTGCGTCGGCGGTGAGCCGGACCACCGGACCCGCGGCGCGCGCGAGGGTTTCCTTCCCTGCCGTGCGCATGGCGATGGCCAGCGCGGTGAGCAGCACCTCGTCGACGGTGGCGTGGTAGGCCTGCGCCATCGTCGTCACCGCGGCCGCACCCTCGGAGGTGATGGTGAGCGAGACGCGCGAGCGAATCGAGAGATCGGCTCCCGCAGGCGGTTCCGCCGTCACATCCGCCAAGGTCTGCTGCCACCAGGGCAATTCGGCGAGCGTCGCCGGGTCCTCGGCCTTCGCGGCGAGGGCGCGCAGCACCGTGCCGAGACCGGATTCGGTCGCCTCGGGCGCGGCGTGGCGGTGCCGCGACCAGCCCGCGGTGAGCTGATCGATGACGGTGCGCCACGAGTGGTCGTCCAGCACGAGCCCGTTGGCGACGACGACCAGTTGGGCGGCCGTGTCCGGACCCATGCGGACGAACCGGATGTTGCGCCCCTGCGTCGGGTCGAGCGCCGCGGCGGCGGCCTGCACCACGTCGTCCAGCGGGACGGCGGCGGCCGCGGTGTCCTCCAGCAGGTAGAACGGCTGGTCGTCCGGCGTCGGCGCGGCGGGCAGGTCGAAGGCCGCGGGAACGCCGTCGGCCGCCGGGCGCAGCCGCACCCAGAGCATCGGATTCTGCTGCAGCACCGCGTCGATCGCGGCCCGCACCATCGGCACCGGGCGGTCGGCGGGCACGTCGAGCACGATCGCGCGCACCTCGACACCGTCCGGCCGCGCCGCGAGCAGGCGGGCGGCCTCCGGGGTCAGCGGCAGCTCGCCGGTCTGCTCGGCGACGGCGGCTGCGGCCGAGGTGGCGACCGTGGCGAGCGCCGCGACGGTGCGCGCCTCGAAGACGTGGCGTGGGGTGAACAGCACGCCCTTGGCCCGCGCCCGCGCCACCACCTGGATGGAGACGACGCTGTCGCCGCCGAGGGCGAAGAAGTCGTCGTCGACGCCGACGCGCTCGATGCCGAGCACCTCGCCGATGACCGACGCGATGACCTCTTCCTCCGCCGTGCGCGGCGCGCGGTACTCGCGGGTCGGCAGCACCGGCTCGGGCAGCGCCGACCGGTCCACCTTGCCGACCGAGGTGAGCGGCAGCTCGTCGAGCACCACGACCGCCGCGGGCACCATGTAATCCGGCAGCTGGTGGCCCAGCTGCGCGACGAGCGCGTCGGGGTCGAGCCGCGCGCCATGGAGCGGCACCACGTAGGAGACGAGAGTCGTCGCGCGCCCGCCGGTTTCGCGGCCGACGGTGATCGCGAAGTCGACGCCGGGCTGCGCGGTGAGCGCGGCGTCGATCTCGCCGAGCTCGATGCGGAAACCGCGGACCTTCACCTGGAAGTCGGTGCGGCCCCGGTACTCCAGCTCGCCGTCGGCGTTCCAGACCACCAGGTCGCCGGTGCGGTACATCCGCGCGCCCGCGTCGCCGGAGACCGCCGCGGCGATCGGATCGGCGACGAAGCGGTCGGCGGTGAGACCGGGACGCGCGAAGTAGCCGCGCGCCAATTGCGCACCGGCCAAGTACAACTCGCCGGGCACGCCCGCGGGGACGGGGCGCAGCATGGCGTCGAGCACGTAGACACGGCTGTTCCACTCCGGCACGCCGATCGGGACGGAGCCCGCATCGGCATCGGTGACCGGGTGGTTGGTGATGGACACCGCCGCCTCGGTCGGACCGTACAGGTTGAACAGCTCGGTGCCGCCCGCGCGGACCCGCTGGGCCAGCGCGGCGGGCAGCGCCTCGCCGATCGCCAGCACCCGCCGCAGCGACTCGGGCAGCCGCCCTTCGGAGTCGGTGAGCAGCGCGTCGAGCATCGACGGAACCACATGCAACGTGGTCACACCCGTCGAACGCATCAACGCGTTCAAATACGACGGATCCCGATGGCCATCGGCGGAGGCGACGACGAGGCGACCACCGCTGACCGCCGCGGACCAGAACTCCCACACCGACAAGTCGAACGTCGCCGCCGTCTTCAGCAGCACCACGTTCTCGCTGTCGAGACCGAATTCGTCCGACTTCCACAACAACTGGTTCACGATCGCCGCGTGCGGCACCGCCACACCCTTGGGCTGACCCGTCGAACCCGACGTGAAGATCACATACGCCGTATTCGCCGCAACCAGAACACCATTGCGCTCGTTCGCCGCGATCGGCGCGGGTGAGAAGGCCGTCAGGTCCAGCGTCTCCAGCGACACGGTCGCCGCGGCGGTGCTGGCGAAGCCATCGGCCGCGGTGGTCAGCACGCAGCGCGGGGCCGCGGTGTCCAGGATGTAGTCGACACGCTCGGCGGGCTGACCCGGATCGATCGGCACGTACGCCGCACCGGCCTTGGCCACCGCGTACATCGCGATCACCAGATCCGTCGACCGGCGAATGGCCAACGCCACCCGATCCTCCGGACCCACACCACGACCGATCAGATACCGCGCCAACCGGTTGACCCGAGCGTCCAGCTCGGCGTAGGTCAGCTCGAGCAGGCCCGCGCCGGTGTCGGCGACGAGCGCGGGGGCATGCGGCGAACCGGCCACGGTCGCGTCGAGCAGCGACACCAGGGTCGCCGCGGAATCCACCGGGTGTCCGGTGTCGTTCCAGGACCGCAGGATTCGCTCGCTCTCCTCGGCGGAGAGCAGATCGATCTCGCCCACCGACACCGCGGCGTCGGCGATCACGGCATCCAGCACGCGCTCGAACCGCTCCGCGAAGCCGCGCACGGTGGCCTCGTCGAACAGGTCGGTGGCGTAGCTGAAGTCGGCGACCAGCTCCGCGGGCGCGCCGTCCACGGCGTAGCGGTCGGTCACCGTCAGCTGCAGATCGGTCTTGGCCAGCCTGGCGTCGAAATCCACCGCGCCGACCGTCATTCCGGGCAGCTCGAAGGTGGACTCGGCGAGGTTCTGGAACGAAAGACCGATCTGGAACAGCGGATTGCGCGCCGTCGACCGCGCCGGGTTGAGCACCTCGACGAGACGCTCGAACGGCACGTCCGCGTTGGCGAACGCCTCCAGGTCGCGTTCGCGGACCTCGGTGAGCAGGTCGGCGAACCGCTCGCCGGGGCGCACCTTGGTGCGGAACACCACGGTGTTGACGAACATGCCGATCAGGTCGTCGAGTTCGCGCTCGCCGCGACCCGCGAGCGGGGTGCCGACGGCGATGTCGTCGGTGCCCGAGAGCCGCGCCAGCAGCACCGCCAGCGCCGCGTGCACCACCATGAACAGCGAGGCGTGGTTGGCACGCGCCAGCTCGTGCAGCGCGGCGTGCCGGTCCGCCGGGATCACCGTGCGCAGCGTGGCGCCGCGGAAGGACTGCACCGGCGGCCGCGGACGGTCGGCGGGCAGCTCCAGCTGATCGGGCAGCCCGGCCAGCGCCGTGCGCCAGTAGGAGATCTGCTGAGCGGCAATGGATTCCGGATCGCTCTCG
The DNA here is from genome assembly GCF_059570515.1 of Nocardia sp. CNS-044. Taxonomy (NCBI): domain Bacteria; kingdom Bacillati; phylum Actinomycetota; class Actinomycetes; order Mycobacteriales; family Nocardiaceae; genus Nocardia; species Nocardia sp. CNS-044. The sequence goes on along the minus strand of NZ_JCANSX010000005.1, from coordinate 1,267,886 downwards.
GAACCGAGCACCGCGTCGTGCCACAGCGCGTAGTCGGCGTATTGCAGGGGCAGCGGCGCGAAGCTCGGCGCCGCGCCCGCCGCTCGGGCCGCGTAGGCCGTCATGACGTCGCGGGCCAGCGGGTTCATCGAGGCGCCGTCGGCCGCGACGTGGTGCACCACGATCGCGAGGACGTGCTCGGTGGGGGCCAGCCGGAACAGCGTCACGGCGAACGGCACCTCGGTCGTCACGTCGAAGGTGGTCAACGCGAAATCGACCACCGCGGACTGCAGATCGCCCTCGGTGATGTCGATCGGGACCAATTCGGCGGGCTGCTCCGACGCGGGATGGACGAGCTGGCGCGGCGCCTCGTCCGAGCCGGGGTAGGTGGTGCGCAGCACCTCGTGCCGCGCCACCACGTCGGCGATCGCCTGGCCGAGCGCGTCGACGTCGAGCGCACCGGTCAGCCGGACCGCGAGCGGGATGTTGTCGACGGCCGACGCGGCGGTGTCGAACTGGTTGAGGAACCAGTAGCGCCGCTGCGCGGGCGAGAGCGGAATCCGCTCCGGGCGCGGACCGGCGACCAGCGCCGGTCGAGCGGGTGCGGCTCCTGGGCTCTGCGCCAGCCGCGCGGCCAGACCGGCCACGGTCGAGGCGTTGAACAGTTCGCGCACCTCGAGGCGGCCGCCGAGCGCGCTGCCGAGGCGGGCCATCACCTGGGTAGCGATGAGCGAGTTGCCGCCGAGCGCGAAGAAGTCGTCGTCCGCGCCGATCGGCTCCTCGGAACCAAGAGCCTCGCCGAACAATTCGGCGATGAGCTGCTCCAGCGGCCCGCTGGGCGCGCGGAACTCCTTGATCTGCAACTGCGGTGCGGGCAACGCGCGACGGTCCAGCTTGCCCGCCGGTGTCAGCGGGATCTCGTCGAGGACGGTGATGGCGGTGGGCACCATGTGGCGCGGCAGCGTCTCCTCCGCGAACGCGGTCAGCGTCGCGACGTCCACCAGCGCGCCGGGCGCCGCGTGCACGTAGGAGGCGAGAATCGTGCTGCCGCTGTCGAGTTCGTGTCCGACGGTGACCACGAAGTCCACGCTGTCGTGCGCCGCGAGCACCGCGTCGATCTCACCGAGCTCGATGCGGAAGCCGCGGACCTTGACCTGGAAGTCGTTGCGACCCAGGTACTCCAGATCGCCACGCGAGGTCCAGCGGACCAGGTCGCCGGTGCGGTACATGCGCGAGCCGCCCGCGGCGAACGGATCCGCGACGAAGCGGCTCGCCGTAAGGCCGGACTGGCCGCCATAGCCGCGCGCCAGCTGCGCGCCCGAGACGTACAGCTCACCCGCCACGCCGGTCGGCACCGGGCGCAGCCGCTCGTCGAGCACGTACGCGGCGATGCCGCGGATCGGCGCGCCGATGGTCACCGGCAAGTCCGGCATCATCGACGACGTCACGTTGGTCATGACCGTCGCCTCGGTCGGACCGTAGGCGTTGAAGAACTGCCGCATGCCGTGCGCGACCGGAATCACCCAGCGCCGCACCAGTTCCGGCGGACACGCCTCGCCGCCGGTGATCAGCACGCGCAGTTCGTCCAGACCGGCCGGGTCCATGGACGCCAGCGCCGCGGGCGTGACGAACGCGTGCGTCACCCGCTCGCGGCGCAACAGCTCCGCGAGACCGGCGCCGCCGTAGACCTCCGGCGCGGCGACCACCATCGTCGCGGCGCCGCCCACCGCGAGCAGCAGCTCGAGCACCGAGGCGTCGAAGGACGGGGACGCGAAGTGCAGCGTCCGCGAACCGGGCGTCACCCGGTAGCGCTCGCGCTGTTCGTCGCAGAAGCCCGAGAGACCGGCGTGTGTGACGACGACACCCTTGGGCGTGCCGGTCGAGCCGGAGGTGTAGATGACGTAGGCCGGGTGCTGGGGCCGCAGCGGACGCACCCGGTCGGCGTCGGCGATCGGCTTGGCCGAGTACACCGCGAGCCCGCTGACGAATTCGATGTCGTCGAGCAGCAGCCATTCGACGAGCCCCGGCAGCGCCCGCTGGGCGTCGGAGACCGTCAGACCGAGCACCGCGCCCGAATCCTTGACCATGTGGCCGATGCGCTCGGCCGGGTAGTTGGTGTCCACCGGCACGAAGGCGGCGCCGGTCTTGGCCACCGCCCAGACCGCGAGCACCGACTCGACCGAACGCGGAATGCCAACGGCCACCACGTCGTCCGGGCCGATGCCGCGATCGATGAGCAGCCGGGCCAGCAGCGTCGAGCGCAGATCCAGGTCGGCGTAACGGAGTTGGGCGTAATGCTCGGCGGCGTCGGCGACCACGACGGCGATGCCGTCCGGGTTGGTCTGCACCGCGGTGCGCAGCAGCTGCGGCAGCGTGATGTCGCGCGACACCGGAATACGGTTGGGGCGCAACCGGTCCCGCTCGACCGGCTCGAGCAGGTCGATCGCGCCGACGCGCTGGTGCGGGTCGGCGGCGACCGCGCTGGCCACCATGGCGAGGCGGCGCGCGAACGAACGCACGGTCGCCTCGTCGAAGATGTCGATGGCGTAGGTGAAGACGGCGGCCAGCTCGGCGGGCGAACCGTCCTCGCGGTGGCGCGGCTCGACGTTCAGCAGCAGGTCGAACTTCGCCGCGATCGACTCCGAGTCCAGCACGCCAACGGTCAGGCCGGGCAGCTCCAGGGTCGGCCGCTCCAGGTTCTGGAAGGCCAGAACCGCTTGGAACAGCGGGTTGTTCGTGCCCGCGCGACCGGGTGCGACGGTCTCGACGACGCGCTCGAACGGGATGTCGGCGTTGGCGAACGCCGTCAGATCCGTCTCCCGCGCCGCCTGGACCAGTTCGGCGAAAGTGGCGTCGGGATCGACGGCGGTGCGCAGCGTCAGGGTGTTGACGAACATGCCGACCAGGTCGTCGAGCGCGCGGTCGCCGCGGCCGGCGATCGGAGTGCCGATGGCGACGTCCGAGTCGCCGGTGAGGCGCGCGAGCAGCACGGCGAGCACGGCGTGCAGCACCATGAACAGCGACGAGTTCTGCTCCCGCGCGAGGCGGGCGAGTTCGCCGTGCACGTCCGCGGGCAGCCGGAAGCCGACCGAGGCGCCGCGCATCGACGGCACCGGCGGGTGCGGGCGGTCCTGCGGCAGCGCCGCGGCGCCGGTGAGACCGGCGAGCTGTTCCGACCAGTACGCCAATTGCCGTGCGGCGACGGAGTTCTCGTCCTCCACCACGCCGACGACTTCGCGCTGCCACAGCGCGTAGTCGGCGTACTGCACGGTCAGCGGCGCCCAGCCCGGCGCCTCGCCCTCGGTGCGGGCGATGTAGGCGGTCATGAGGTCGCGGGCGAGCGGCGCGAGCGAGGCGCCGTCGGCGGCGATGTGGTGCGTGACGAGGACGAGCAGGTGCTTGTCCGGAACGCCGCCGTTGAGCAGCGCGATCCGCACCGGCGGCCGCTCGGTGACGTCGAAGCCGCCCGACATGAGTTCGACGACGCGGCCCATGATGTCGGTCGGCTGCTCCACCGCGAGCCCGCCGGGCAGCGTGTCGGCGACGGTCGAGATCTCTTGGTGCGGAAGCTCGCCCGCGGCGGACACGGGGTAGCTGGTGCGCAGCGCCTCGTGCCGCTCCAGCACGTCGAGCACGGCCTGTTGCAGCGCGGCCACGTCGAGCCTGCCCGCGAGCTGGATGGCGAACGGGATGTTGTAGGCCGCCGAATCCGGGTCGATCTGGTTGATCACCCACATGCGCTGCTGGGCGAGCGAGAGCGGCACCAGGTCCGGACGGACAGCGGCCACGAGCGGCGGCCGGGCGTCGCCGGGCTCGCCAGGCACGACGCGCGCGGCGAGCGCGGCCACCGTGGGAGCCTCGAACAGTTCGCGGACCTCGATGTTCGCGTCCAATGCCGCGTTCAGCCTGGCCACCACCCTGGTGGCGAGCAGCGAGTTGCCGCCGAGCGCGAAGAAGTCGTCGTCGAGGCCGATCTCGTTCGCGCCGAGCAGGGCCGCGAACACCTCGGCGACGGTCTGCTCGATGGGCGTGCTGGGCGCGCGGAACTCCGAGCCGCCGCCGAACACGGGCGCGGGCAGTGCCTTGCGGTCCAGCTTGCCGGAGGGGTTCAGCGGGAAGGCGTCCAGCACGACCAGCGCCGCGGGCACCATGTAGCCGGGCAGCACGGCCGCGAGCTCCTTGCGCACGGCCTCGGCTTCGAGCGACGAATCCGGCTCGGCGACAACGTAACCCACCAGCTGATCACCGGCGTGCGGATCGGTGCGCAGCACGACCACCGACTGTGCGACACCCGGCTGCGCCAGCAGCGCCGCCTCGATCTCGCCCAGCTCGATACGCAGACCACGCAGCTTCACCTGGAAGTCGGTGCGGCCCAAGTACTCCAGCTCACCGTTCGCGTTCCAGGTCACCAGGTCACCGGTGCGGTACATACGCGAACCAGCGGCGCCGTAAGGATTGGCGACGAAGCGATCCGAAGTGAGGTCGCTGCGGCTGAGGTAGCCCAGCGCCAGCTGATCGCCCGCCAGATACAGCTCACCCGCGACACCCGGGGCGACGGGGTGCAAACGCGAATCCAGCACGTACAGCTGGGTATTCCACACCGGACGGCCGATCGGCACCGAGGTCTCGTCGGCGTCGATCACCTCGTGGTAGGTGACGTCGACCGCGGCCTCGGTCGGGCCGTACAGGTTGTGCAGGCGCGCACCGGTCAGCTCACGCAGGCGCTGTGCGGTCGGCGCGGGCAGGGCTTCACCCGAGGCGAACACCTGACGCAGCGGCGGCACCGGCGCACCGTCGGCCAGCGTCGAGACGAACACCGAAAGCATGGAGGGCACGAAATGCGCCGTGGTGACGTTCTGTTCGAGCATCACCGTGGCCAGGTACAGCGGGTCGCGGTGACCGTCCGGCTTCGCCACGACCAACCGCGCACCGACCTGCAAGGGCCAGAAGAACTCCCACACCGACACGTCGAAGGTGGCCGGAGTCTTCTGCAACACCACGTCGTCGGCGCCGAGCGGGTACTCGTACTGCATCCACAGCAGGCGGTTCACGATCGCGGCGTGGGTGACGGCCACGCCCTTCGGGCGGCCGGTGGAACCCGAGGTGAAGATGACGTACGCGGTGTCGCCCGGCCGAATCGGGCGCGCCCGTTCGAAATCCGAGATCGGCGCGGATTCGTAGCCGTCGAGTTCGAGCGCGTCCACCGCGAGGACGGGCGCGGCGGAGGTGTCGAAACCGTCCCGCTGGGTGGTGAGGACCAGGGCGGGACGGGCCGTCTCCAGGACGTAGTCCACGCGCTCGGCGGGCTGGTCCGGGTCGAGCGGAACGTAGCCCGCGCCCGCCTCCAGCACCGCGTACATCGCGACGACCAGCTCGGTCGAGCGTCGAATAGCCAGCGCCACAAGCGAACCGGGACCGACACCGGCGGCGAGCAGCAGCCGGGCCATGCGGTGCACCCGGGCGCCGAACTCCGCGTAGGTAAGCCGCTCGTCCTCGAACACCAGCGCGGTCGCGTACGACGTCGCGGCCCGGCGGCGCTCGAACAGCGAGACCAGGGTGGCGGCGGGCACCGGGTACGCGGTGTCGTTCCAGCCGGTGAGCACCGCGGCGCGCTCCTCCGGCGCGAGCAGGTCGATGTCGCCGATCACGGCGGTGGGATCGCCCGCGATCGCCGCGAGGACCAGCGCGAATCGGTCGGCGAACCCGCGCACCGTCGCGGGATCGAAAAGGTCTGTGGCGTAGGTGATCTCGGCCGAGATGCCCGCGGGGGCACCACTGGAATCGACCCGCTCGGCCATCGAGAGTTGCAGATCGAACTTGGCCAACGGCACCGTCATGTCCACGCCGGACACGGTCAGGCCGGGCAATTCCAGTTCGGTGCGTGCCAGATTCTGGAAGGTCAGCATCACCTGGAACAGCGGGTGCCGCGCCGCCGAGCGCACCGGGTCGAGCAGCTCGACGAGCCGCTCGAACGGCAGGTCGGCGTGCCCGAAGGCGGCGAGATCGCCCTGCCGGACCGCAGCGAGCAGCTGATCGACCGTCGCGGCCGGGTCGACATCGTTGCGCAGCACGAGCGTGTTGACGAACATGCCGATCAGATCGTCGAGCGCGGCGTCACCGCGGCCGGCGACCGGCGTGCCGATGGCGATGTCCCTGGTGCCCGACAGCCGAGCCAGCAGCACCGCCAACGCGCTGTGCACCACCATGAACAGCGTCGCGTGATGGCGTTGGGCCACCCCGGCGAGCGCGGTGTGCAGTTCGGCGTCGATCTCGAAGCGCAGCACATCGCCGCGGTAGGAGGCGACCGACGGACGCGGACGGTCCGCGGGCAGCTCCAATTGTTCGGGCAGCCCGGCCAATTCCGCGCGCCAGAACGCGACCTGCTCGGCGAGCACCGATTCCGGGTCGTCCTCCGCGCCGAGCACCTCGCGCTGCCACAGCGTGAAGTCGGCGTACTGCACCGCGAGCGGCGCGAGCTGGGGCGCGCGCCCGGCGACGCGGTCCGCGTAGGCGGCCATCAAGTCGCGGGTCAGCGGGCCCATCGAGAAACCGTCGCCCGCGATGTGGTGCACCACGCAGACCAGCACGTGCTCGGTCTCGCTCAACGCGAGCAGGCGCAGCCGGATCGGCGCCGCCGCGGTCACGTCGAAGCCCTCGGTCACGGCCGCCGCCACCAGGTCGAACACCTCGGCCTCGGTGGCGGTCTCGGCGACCAGCTCGGGCAGCGCGCGCGGGTCGTCGGCGGGCAGCACGAGCTGGTAACCGGCGCCGTCGAATTCGGGGTAGACGGTGCGCAGCACCTCGTGCCGCTGCACGAGGTCACGCACCGCCGCGCCGAGCGCGGTCACATCGAGCGCACCCGAAAGCCGCACGGCGACCGGGATGTTGTTGACCCCGCTGGCCGGATCGAAGCGGTTCAGGAACCACATGCGCTGCTGGGCGTACGACAGCGGGATCCGCTCCGGACGCGGCTGCGGCTCCAGCGCGCGGCCGAGCGCCGACCCGGCATGCTGCTCCAGCAGCGCGGCAAGCCCGGCCACCGTGGAGGCGTCGAAGAGCAGCTGCATCGGCACCCGCGTCCCGAGGGCCGTGCCGATCCGCGCGATGGCCTGGACGGCGAGCAACGAGTTACCGCCCAGGTCGAAGAAGTCGTCGTCCGCGCCGACGCGGGCGTCCGGGTCGTCCGTCAGCAGCAGGGCCGCGAACACCTCGGCGACGATCTCTTCGGTCGGGGTCGCGGGCGCGCGGTACTCCTTGACCGCGAAGACGGGCTCGGGCAACGCGTTCCGATCCAGCTTGCCGACCGGCGTGAGCGGGATCTCGTCGAGCACCATGATCACCGCGGGCACCATGTAGCCGGGCAGCGACCGGCCGACGAACTCCGTGAGCGCGTCGGTGTCCACGCTCGCGCCGGGCCGCGCCAGCACGTACGACACCAGCGCGGTCGCGCCCGAGGGCAGCGACCGGCCGAGCGTCGCGGCGAAGTCGATGTCCGGGTGGGCGGTCAGCGCGTTGTCGATCTCGCCGAGCTCGATGCGCAGGCCGCGGATCTTCACCTGGAAGTCCGAGCGGCCCAGATACTCGATGGTGCCGTCGATCTCACTGCGGCGCACCAGGTCACCGGTGCGATACAACCGCGAGCCCACCGGATCGGACTCCCCGCCGAACGGGCTGGCCACGAAGCGTTCCGCGGTGAGGCCGGGACGGTTCAGGTAGCCCTGCGCCAGCGCGGGGCCGGAAAGGTACAGCTCGCCGACGACACCGGCGGGCACCAAACGCATCCCGCTGTCCAACACGAACGCGCCCATCCCGGAGATGGCCGAGCCGATGGTGATCGGCGCGTCGGCGTGCAGCGGCGCGGTGCTGGTGGCGACGATGGTGGCCTCGGTCGGGCCGTAGGCGTTGTAGACCTCGCGCGTGCCGTCGGCCCAGCGGGCGACCAGTTCCGGGCCGATCTTCTCGCCGCCGGCGATCACGACGCGCAGGTCGTCGAGTCCGGTGGGGTCCACCGACTGCAACGCACCGGGGGTCATCAGCATGTGCGTGACACCCTCGCGGCGCAGCAGATCCGTGAGTTCGTCGCCGCCGTACACCTTCGGCGGCGCGATCACCAGGGTCGCGCCCGCCGCGAAGGTCAGCAGCATTTCGAACACGGACGCGTCGAAGTTCGGCGACGCGACGTGCAGCATCCGCGAGTCGCCGTCGAACCCGAAGTGGTCGCGTTCGGCGGCCACCAGACCCGCGAGACCGGTGTGGGTGACGACGACGCCCTTCGGCTTACCGGTCGATCCGGAGGTATAGATGATGTAGGCCGGGTGGCGCTCGTCCAGCGCGCGAACCCGGTCGGCGTAGGTGATGGGCCGCTCTTCCCGGTGCAGGATGCGCTCGGCCACCACCGGGTCGTCCAGCTCGATCCAGTAGACGCCGGTGCCTAGCGCCCGTCGGTGCGCCGAGGTGGTCAGGCCGAGCGCGGCCCCGGAGTCGGAGACGATGTGCGCGATGCGGTCCGGCGGGAAGCTCGGATCCACCGGAACGTAGGCCGCGCCGGTCTTGGCGATGGCCCAGACTGAGAGCACCGACGCGACGGACCGCGCGATACCGATGGCCACCACGTCGCCGGGGCCGATGCCCCGCTCGATCAGTTCCCTGGCCAGCCGAGACGAGTCCTCGTCCAGCTGACGGTAGGTCAACTCGACTGCGGTCTCGGGGTTGTTGGCGGGGTCGAAACGCACCGCCACCTCATCGGCCGCGGACTCCACCGCGGCAGTGAGCAACTGCCCGAACAGGAGACTACCTGGCCTGCGGCGACGACTACCACGCGTAGAGCGACGGGCAGTTTCCATTCGAGCGTATTCACCTCTCGCGTCGAGCTATCACCGCACGACCGAAAGCAGATCAGTCCCCGCCCATCCTGAACTGCCGTGGGTCGGCGCGGTCCGAGCAATCACATCAGTGTAGGCGGGCGGCCGCAACAGGCCGACCGGTCTGATCTACTCGGTTACCAGACCAATCGTTGACGCTTGCGCCGCGTTACACCCTGGTCGAGGCTACCTTCACCCTTTTGTGGCAGCTCACAGCCACCCTCGGCGGGTGGCTTGTACACCGGCCTGGAAGCGAGTACTCGCACCGAGGCGTTCCAACAGGCGGGCGGTGCGGCGGACCACCGTGCGGCGGGACATGCCGAGCCTGCGGGCGATCGTGTCGTCGGTGGCGCCGAGGCCCATGAGGGTGAGGATCGCTTTGTCGCGGTCGTCGAGTTCGTCGGCGCTCGGGTTCACCGAGATCGGCGCGGCCAGTGACCACAGCACGTCGAAGGTGCGCACCAGCAGGCGCAGCGCCGGGGATCCGGTGAAGCGCAGACCCATCGGGTCGGGACGGCGTTCGTCGGCGTGCAGCACCAGGTTCGCCCGCTCGTCGTCGACGATGATCAGTTTGAACGGCGGTTCGGGCAGCGTGCGCGCTTGAGCGCCGCTTGCGTTGGTGGACAGCGCATGCCGTAGTCGTTCCGCGTCCTGGTAGATCGTGTCCTGGTAGAGGGTCTGATAGCGGATGCCCTCGCCGAGCCTGGCCCGCTTCAGCAGGTATTGCTGGTTCTCGCGCTCGATGTCGCTGAGGTAGGGGCCGCGTTCGATGATCTTGACCGAGGTGCGCGCCGAGGTCTGCATCTCCTCGAAGTCGGCCAGCATCTCCAGGCGTTCGAAGACCGGGACCACAGATCCGTTGCCGCGCGGCGAACGTCGCACCGAGCGGAACGTCTCGCTGAGACGCGCTGCCGCGGCGTGCATCTGGTTGATCTCGTGCTGGCGGCGCCGAGCCTCGGTCTCGGACAACGATTCCGGGGCGTGCGCGTCCCAAACCGGTTCACCTTCGGCATCTTCGAGCCGGACCGCGGCCTGCAACGCACAGAGAAGTTCGAGGGTGGCGGCGGCCTCTTCCGGCGTCACGTCGAGGTAGCGCGCGATATCGGCGAGGCCGGATCGGGGGTGGTGCACCAGCACGGCGTAGGCGCGCCCGTGCGGTGATCCCGGCTCGAAGATATCGCCCAGATCGGTCACGAAGCGAGCCTAACGGGCGCTGTCGGACGCCAGTCCGACGTCAACCGGCGCACGGCCAGAGCGAAGGCGGCGGTACCCCAAATCGATACTGCCGAACGCCGATCCGTCGTCAATCCGCGCATGGCCGCAGCGAAGGCGGAAGTACGCCCGACCGGCGCTGCCGACGGCGGGATCAGACCGCGGATGGCCGCGGCGGAGGCGGAGCTACGCCTGAATCGCACTGGTGGACAGCGGAATCAGTGGGCGGAGGGGCCCCAGTGCATCGGGACGCCCTTGGAAGCGAGGTACGGCAGCGGGTCGATCTTCGCGCCGCTCTGGTCCCAGATCTCCAGGTGCAGGTGCGGGCCGGTGGACTGGCCGCGGTTGCCGACGGAGGCGATCACGTCGCCAGCGCGGACCCGCTGGCCCTCGGCGACATACATGTCGTTGACGTGGCCGTAGACGGCGGTGGTGCCGTCGTCTTGCAGCACCCGCACCCACAGGCCGAAGCCGGAGGCGGGACCCGCCTCGATGACGGTGCCGTTGCTGACCGAGTGGATCGGCGCGCCGAGCTGGTCGGCGAAGTCGATGCCGTAGTGGAACTGGCCCCAGCGGGTGCCGTAGCCGGAGCTGATCGCGCCGGCGACCGGGCGCACCGCGGGCGCGGGAGCGACCTGCTGGTGCACGCCCTTGAGGATGTCCTCGACCTGGGCCAGCGGGCCAGCGATCTCGGGCGGCAGGTTGTTGAAGCCGAACGGGGCGGCGACGGGCGCGGCCACCTGGGTCGCCTCCGGCGCGGGGGCAGCGATCTCGGCGACCGGCGCCGCGACCTGCTTGGCCGCCGCGACGTTCTGGATCTCGGCGGTGCCCTTGAAGGTGATCTCGTCCGCGGCCTGGTCGGCGTCACGCGAAGGCGCCAGCGGGGAGGCGTTGGCGATGGCCGGGGCGACCTGGGCGACACCGCCGATCAGCGCACCGGCGGCGACGGCCGCACCCGCGGCCGCACGAACCCGCTCGACCTGCGACGACTCGGCGCGGTGCCGCGTCGGCCGACCCGTCACGCCATCGCCGATGAGGCTCTCGACCGTAATGGAACTGGGGCCTACCCGGTGCTGCGACAATGCTTCGTCCTAGCGTCCGACTACATTTCGGAACGAAGGCCGCCGCGTCGCGAACGAGATACCGGTGAAGTCGTGAGGCCCGAGGGCTCAGATTTCCCGGTGACCGAAGTTTGTAACGTTTCGGCATCCGTTGTGACGGGAACTCTACCCTGTCGTGACCATTCCGCAACCTTCGATCGCGAAGTCGCAGGTGAGGGCTGGATCACAGGTCTCGATGGGCGAGACTTGGACCGTGATCATCGACGAATTGCGCGTCCCGATCGTGCTCGCCCCGATGGCGGGCGGCCCGTCCACCCCCGAGCTGACCGCCGCGGTCGCGGAAGCGGGCGGACTCGGCGTGCTGGCCGCCGGTTATCTGAGCGCGGCCGACACCGCCGCCCGGATCGCCGCCACTCGCACCCTGACCGACGCGCCGCTCGGCGTGAACCTTTTCGCGCCGGGACCGCCGACCCCGCCCGCCGAGTACGCGGACTACCTCGCCGAACTCGGCGCCGACCACGAGCTCGGCGCGGCGAAGCACGACACCGACGACTGGGACGCCAAGCTGGACCTGCTCGTAGAGTCGCCGGTCGCGGCCGTCACCTGCACCTTCGGCTGCCCCACCGCCGCCGAGGTGAACCGGCTGCACGCGGTGGGCTCGGAGGTCTGGGTGACCGTCACCTCGGTCGCCGAGGCCGAGACCGCGGTGGCGGCGGGCGCCGACGTGCTGATCGCCCAGGGCGCCGAGGCGGGCGGGCACCGCGCCACCTTCGTCGACCGGGTGGCCGACGACGCCGCCGATCCGCTCGGCCTGCTCGCCCTGCTGCAACTGCTCACCGCCGCGGTGGACCTGCCGATCGTCGCCGCGGGCGGCATAGCGACCGGCGCGGGCATCGCCGCCGCGCTCGCCGCGGGCGCGTCGGCCGCGCAGCTCGGCACCGTCTTCCTGCGCTGCCCCGAGGCGGGCACCAACCCGGTGCATCGCGCCGCACTGCCGAGCACCGCCGCGACCATGCTGACCCGCGCCTTCACCGGACGGCGCGCCCGCGGCCTGCGCAACGAGTTCATGGACTCGCACAGCGCGACGGCGCCCGCCGCGTATCCGGAAATCCACTACGCGACAGGGCCGTTGCGGGCCGCCGCTCGCGCCGCGGGCAACCCCGAGGAAGTGAACCTGTGGGCTGGCCAAACCCAAGCGCTGACGCCGGAGCTACCCGCCCGCGAACTGATCGCCGAGCTGGCCGTCGCGACGAAAACCGCACTGAACTCGGCACTTTCGCGACGAATCCAGGATTGTTGACAACCACTTTCGATTAGACTTCAGGGGCATCGCACCGCCATCCACCCCTTCCCAAGGAGGAGAGCGCTATGTCCCTCGATGTTCCCGCCGCACTGCTCGAACGCGCCGAGCGTGGCGAAGTCGACGACGCCGAATTCGTCGAATGTGTCCGGAACTCGCTGCCCTACGCCTGGGAAGTCGTGAGCCGGGTGGCCGGTGAATTGAAGTCGGGCGCGGCCGAATTCGCCGACAACGTGGTCCCGCCGCCGGACGAGGTGGCCCGGGGTCAGCTGCTGCGCGCCCTGGCCTCGGACGCCATCCGCGGCGGCCTGGAGCGGCACTTCGGTGTGAAACTCGCCTTCCAGAACTGCCACCGGGTGGCGGCCTTCCCGATCGCGGCGGTGGGCGGCGAGACCTACCGCACCTTCATCGGCACCAGGGCGCAGCTACTCAACCAGAGCCCGGAGCTGCGCAACTGCTGAGGTGTCGCTCGGGGCAGTCCTCCGTGACGCGCGCATGGCGGGATCGGAGGAACGCCTGGAGACGTGGCGCTGTCGGCGGTTGGGGCCGACAGCGCCCGTCGGACAAGGGGATTCGCCCCCGCTCGGTCGGTGCAGGAGGACGACCGAACGGGGGCGTTTCGCGTTCAGACGCCGACCCGAGCCTCGTCGTAGTCGGACGGCTCGAAAGTCCTTGTCTTCCAGCGATACAGGACCGTGGCCCCGGGCCAGTTGTTGGTGATGCGCCCCGCCGCGTTGCGGTACCAGCTGGAGCAGAAGTTCCACGGGGTGTCCTTCAGCCGCCGCTGCAGCCAGTCGTCCCACCGCTGTTCGACCTGCGCGCTGGCGGCGAGGAAGCGGCCGGGATGCTCGGCCAGATATTCCACGACCTGCCGGATGTAGCGGGCCTGCGACTCCAGCATGTAGATGATCGAGCCGGAGCCGACATTGGTGTTCGGCCCGTACATCATGAACATGTTCGGGAAGTTCGGGACCGAAAGGCCCAGGTACGCACGGGCTCCCGCGTCACCCCAGACATCGGCGAGCTTGCGGCCGCCGAGGCCGTAGATGTTCATGGGGGCAAGGAACTCGGTGCCCTTGAAACCGGTGCCGTAGACGATCACGTCGACCGGGTGCTCGACGCCGTCGGCGGTGCGGATGCCGGTCGGCGTGACGGCTTCGATCGCCGTCGTCTCCACCGTGACATTCGGCTGCGCGAGCGCGGGAAAGTACTCGTTGGAGAACAGGCCGCGCTTGCAGCCCGCCGCGTAATCGGGGGTCAGCTTCGCGCGCAATTCCGGGTCGGGGACCTGCTTTTCGCGGTGCCGGTCGGCCAGCGCGATCACCGGGGACTTGATGGCCGGGATGTCGGTCAGCGCGAGTGCGAGCACCTCGAAGAACGACCAGATCGCGAACCGCTCGGCCCACCGGCTCGGCGGAAAGTACTTGAACAGCGCGTGGTGCAGCCCGTTGTACTCGACATCCGGCTTGGGCAGCACCCAGGCCGCGGAACGCTGAAAGAGCGTGAGGTGCTCGACCTTCGGCTGGATGCGCGGAATGTATTGAATCGCACTGGCTCCGGTGCCGATGCAAGCCACCCGCTTGCCGGTCAGGTCGACCTCGTGGTTCCACTCGGCGGAGTGGAAGGCCACGCCGGTGAAGGTGTCGATGCCGGGCAGGTTCGGCAGCGCGGGCCGGGACAGCTGGCCGACCGCGGGAATCAGGACGTCGGCACTCAGCTCCGCGCCGTCCGCGGTGGTGACCCGCCAACGGGCGGTGCCCTCGTCGAATTCGGCGTCGGTGACCTCGGTGCCGAAACGGATGTAGCGGGCCAGGTCGTGCTTGCGCGCGACGCCGCGCATGTAGTCGTGGATGTCACGCTGTTCGGAAAAGCGCCGCGGCCAATCGGATTTGGGCTCGGAGGACCACGAATACAGCGGTGAGGGCACATCGCAGGCGGCGCCCGGATAGGTGTTCTCCCGCCAGACCCCACCGAGATCGGCGGCCCGTTCCAGGATGGTGAAGTTCTCCAGCCCGGCGCGCCGCAGCTCGAGCGCCATGCCGAGCCCCGCGAACCCGGCCCCGATGATGATGATGGACGGCGTTGACATGCTTCGAGGGTAAAGCGGGCGACGTCCGCCACCGAGGCATCAGCGGTCACCAAATCGACATTTTCGGCCACGCTGTCCATGGCCGCTGGGGACATGCTGTTCTATTATCTGCGTATGAATGCAGATAGCGACCAATCGCGGTTGCCGCTCGCCGAGGACCAGGTCGGGCTGGTCGTCGAGGTGTTCCGGATGCTGGCCGAGCCGACCCGCGTGCAGCTGCTGTGGGCGCTGGTCGATCGCGAGCTGTCGGTGAACGACCTGGCGGGCGCGGTCGGCAAGCCCGCCCCGTCGGTCTCGCAGCACCTGGCGAAGCTGCGGATGGCCCGGCTGGTGCGGCCGAGGCGGGCGGGCACCACGATCTTCTACAGCTTGGAGAACGAGCACGTCCGCCAGCTGGTGGTGGACGCTGTGTACAACGCCGAGCACGCCGGACCCGGCATCCCGCCGCACCACCGCGGCGACGGCGCGGTGGTCGAACTGCCGAATCGGAATCGAGCGGCGCGGTGACTCATACGAAACGGCAAGCGGGACAGAGCTCGTCGGCGGCCACCGGCGAGAACCGTGAGGCCGAGCGCCACGGGCACGAGCACGGGCCTGGGCACGGCCATGAGCACGAGCACGCCGGCGGCCCCGAGCACCGGCGCGAGCATGAGCACGACGACAGCCCCGAGCACCGGCGCGAGCACGAGCACGACCGCGAGCACGGGCACGGGCACGGGCACGGGCACGGGCACGGGCACGGGCACGGCAACGAGAACGGTTACGACCACGGTGACGAGCACGGGCACAAGCAAGGCCACGGGCATCGGCGCGGCCACGGGCATCGGCACGGCCACACGCACGCGCACGGCCACACGCACGAGGACGGCCATGGGCATGTAGGCGGCCTTCGGGGCGCGCTCCGGGAGATCTTCGTCCCGCACAGCCACGACGCCGCCGACAGCATCGACGACGCGCTCGAGGCCAGCGCGGTCGGCATCCGCGCGGTCAAGCTCAGCCTCGCGGTCCTCGGACTCACCGCCGCACTCCAGGCGGTCGTCGTCGCGGCCTCCGGGTCGGTGGCGCTGGCCGCCGACACCATTCACAACTTCTCCGACGCGCTCACCGCGGTGCCGCTGTGGATCGCGTTCGCACTCGGCAGGCGCGCGGCCACCCGCCGCTACACCTACGGCTTCGGCCGTGCCGAGGACCTCGCCGGGCTCTTCGTCGTCGCGATGATCGCGCTCTCGGCGCTGATCGCCGGGTACGAGGCGGTGCGCAGGCTGATCAATCCGGTGCCGATCGACCACCTCGGCTGGGTCGCGCTGGCCGGGCTGATCGGGTTCCTCGGCAACGAGACCGTGGCGCTCTACCGCATCCGGGTCGGGCGGCGCATCGGGTCGGCGGCCCTCGTCGCGGACGGATTGCACGCGCGCACAGACGGTTTCACCTCGCTGGCGGTGCTATTCGGCGCGGGCGGTGTGGCACTGGGCTTCCCGCTCGCCGATCCGATCGTCGGCCTGCTGATCACGCTGGCCATCCTGGCCGTGCTGCGCACCGCGGCGCGCGACGTCTTCCACCGGCTCATGGACGGGGTCGAACCGAGCCTGGTGGCGAGCGCGGAGCGGGCGCTCGCGGCCGAGCCCGGCGTCGAGGGCATCCGCAGCCTGCGCATGCGCTGGATCGGGCACCGGCTGCACGCGGATGTCGAACTGGACATCGAGCCGACTATCACCCTGGCCGACGCGCACCGTCTCGCGCACGAGGCCGAGCACACCCTCACGCACGCCGTGCCGAAGCTCGACACCGCCTTGGTACACGCGTATCCGGCCCATATCCATTGACAGCTCACGCTTTTCGACGGCCGCGCTGACCTGGGAAAACTGAGGGCATATGCCCCGGCTTTTGATTTCGGTCACGGCCGGTCGCGGTGTGACGACGGTTCGGTAGCATCGCCGATGTGACGTGGCTCATGCCGGCCACGAGGATAAGGAGTACCCGATGTTGAGCACCATGCAGGACGAGCCGCTCTCGCTCGCGACGCTGCTGAAGTACGCCGCTACCTTCCAAGGCGACAGCACCGTGTCCACCTGGACCGGCACGGGCGTGCGCACGATGACCTACCGCGAGATGGGCGCCGAGGCGGCTCGGCTGGCGAACGCGCTGCGCGGGTTCGGCATCGGCGTCGGTGATCGGGTCGGCACCTTCATGTGGAACAACAACGAGCACATGGTCGCCTACATCGCCGTGCCCGCCATGGGCGCGGTGCTGCACGCGCTCAACATCCGGCTGTTCCCCGAGCAGGTGGTCTACGTGGCCAATCATGCCGAGGACCAGGTCGTCATCGTGGACGGCACCCTGGTGCCGATGTTCGCCCAGCTTCTGCCGAACCTGAAGACGGTGCGCCACGTCATCGTCGCCAACGGCGACGCGTCCGCGTTGCAGGCTCCCGAAGGCGTGCAGGTGCACTCCTACGCCGAGCTGCTCGCCGCCCAGCCCGACACCTTCGACTTCCCGGTGATCGACGAAAAGTCCGCCGCCGCAATGTGTTACACCTCGGGCACCACCGGTGATCCGAAGGGCGTCGTGTACTCGCACCGCTCCAACTGGCTGCACGCCATGCAGGTCTGCTCCCCGATGGGCATGGGCTTCACCGGAGCCGACTACGTGCTCGCCATCGTGCCGCTGTTCCACGCCAACGCCTGGGGCCTGCCCTACGCGGCGCTGATGTCGGGCGCGAACGTGCTGATGCCGGACCGTTTCCTGCAGCCGGGACCGCTGCTGGAGATGATGGCCGACCAGCAGCCGACCTTCGCCGCGGCCGTCCCGACCATCTGGGGCGGCGTGCTGGCGGGTCTGGCCGCCAAGCCGCAGGACATCTCGCACCTGCGCACCGCGGTGGTCGGCGGTTCGGCGGTGCCGCCGTCGATGATGCGCGCCTTCCAGGAACAGCACGGCATGCGCATCCTGCACGCCTGGGGCATGACCGAGACCTCGCCGCTGGGTAGCGTCGCGCACCCGCCCGCGGGCGTCACCGGCGAGCAGGAGTGGGAATTCCGTTACACGCAGGGCCGTTTCCCCGCCAGCGTGCAGGCCCGGCTGGTCGGCGACGACGGCAGCGTGGTGCCCAACGACGGAGAATCGCTGGGCGAGTTGGAGGTTCGCGGGCCGTGGATCACCGCCTCTTACTACTCCCCCGACGGCGGGGTGATCGACCCGGACAAGTTCGACGACGGCTGGCTGCGCACCGGCGACGTCGGCAAGATCAGCCCGAACGGCTACCTCACGCTGGTGGACCGCTCCAAGGACGTGATCAAGTCCGGCGGTGAGTGGATCTCCTCGGTGGACTTGGAGAACGCCGTCATGGGCCACCCGTCCGTCGCCGAGGCCGCCGTCATCGGCGTGCCGGACGAGAAGTGGGACGAGCGGCCGCTGGTCGCGATCGTGCTGAAGGAAGGCACCGAGGCCAAGGCCGAGGAGCTGCGCGACTTCCTCGCCGACAAGTTCGCCAAGTGGCAGCTGCCCGAGCGGTGGACGTTCATCGCGGAGGTGCCCAAGACCAGCGTCGGCAAGTTCGACAAGAAGCGCCTGCGGGCCCAGTACGCGGATGGTGATCTGACCGTCACCACGCTGTCCTGAGTTGGTCGCGAAGCCCGGTTCCGTTGTGCGCCAACGGAGCCGGGCTTCGCGCTGGCAGCGAGAGGTTCCGCCCCCCGCGCGCGATCGGAATCCGGCTTCGCTGCGTGCCACCAATCAGGCCTCGCGCGGTCAGGAACCCCGGTCTCGCTGCGCGCCACCGGGTCGAGCCTTGCGCTAGTGCCGCGTCGAGAATGGCCGCGTTGCCGACCGAAGGCCCCTTCATCCCGCCAAACCGACTGGAGTGACCTTCATTCACCCGCCTGCGCGCCCCACGAATTGGCCGAGGGCGACCTTCACCGCCGTAACCGGAGCCTGTGCAAGTCGCTGAAAGCGGGCAAAAGGCTGTCAGGGCGCTGGATCGGCTCCGACTCGACGGGCGCGTTTGGCCTGGGCGCGGTCGATGCGCGGATCTTCCGTGACCTCATAACGTTTCAAGTACAGGCTCACGAAGGACTGCACGGTGGCGGTGGCCGGGATGGCGAGCAGCGCACCCACCGCGCCAAGCAACGCGCCACCCGCGAGCACGGCGAGCAGGGCGACGGCCGGGTTGACGTCGACGGTGCGCGCGGTGAGCTTCGGTTGCAGCACGTAGTCCTGGAACTGCTGGTAGACGATGACGAACAGAATCACCCAGACCGCGTCCAGCGGCCGGATCGTGAGCGCGACCAGCACCGGAAGCACCCCGGCGAGATAGGTGCCGACGGTCGGCACGAACGAGGCGACCACGCCGAACCAGACGCCCATGGCGATCGCGTTGGGCACGCCGAGCACCGCGAGGAAGACGCCGTGCGCGATCGCGGAGATCACCGCGAGCAGCGCGCGGGAGTAGAGATAGCCGCCCGTCTTCTGGATGGCGAGATCCCAGGCGCGCAGCACCGCGTCCTGCCTGGTCGGCGGCAGCAGCGAGCACAGCGACCGCCGCAGCCTCGGCCCTCCCGCGGTGAGATAGATGCTGAACAGAGCGATCAGCAGCAGTTTGGCCAGCCCGCCGACGATCGTGGCGGACAGGCCCCAGGCATGGTTGGCCGCGCGCTCGGCGTAACCGGTGAGGGTGTCGGTGTCCTTGGTCAGCTGTTCGCGGAGCTGGTCGAGGGTGAAGTCCTGGTCGAAGGTGCGGTTCACCCAGTCGACCAGGTCGTCCACCAGCCGCGGCAACTCGATCACCAGGTCGTGGACGGTCTCCACCAACAGGATTCCGAGCGCGAAGACGAACCCCGCGACGAACAGGAACACCAGCACGAACACCACTGCGGTGCCGAGTCCACGGGACATGCCGCGCGCGTCCAGACTGTCCACCGCGGGTTCCATCGCCAGCGAGACGAAGAACGCCACGAACAGCACGAGGAACAAGCCGATCAGCCGGTGCGCCGCCCAGTCGAGCAGTTGGAAGGCCCCGAGCAAGAGGAAGGCGAGCACCAGCGCCCTCGGCAGCCAGGCGGGCATCCGGGCACGGTCTCGCGTGGAAACCGGCTCCTCGCGCGCCGCGACCTCGGAGCCCGTGGGCTCCGATGCCTCGGGACCCGGCTCGGCGTCGGGCGGGTGGGCGGCCACGAGCCCAGTGTTGTCCATCCCGCCGTGAATCCCGGGTTGCGACCCGCGCCGGATTCGGGCCGTTCGCTTTAGCTGTGCTGTGTCCCTTGGCCGCTATGCGGTGTGGTTCAGCGCTGGGCTCTGTCGCCCGTCAGGAATGCGGAGATGGCCGCGCCGACCGTATCGGGTTGGTCGAGCATCGACAGCACGTAGGCGTCCTCGATCTCGATCAGCCGGGCGCGCGGGATCAATTCGGCCAGACGGCTGCCGTGCTCGCGCGGCATCACCTTGCCCGCCGAGGACCACAGGATGAGCGCGTCGCCCGAAAAGTTGCGCAGCGCTTCGGTGTTCGCGATGAGATCGGGCTTCGGGAAGCCGGATTTGGTGTAGGCGAGCAGGTCCCGGCGGATCCGCTTGTCGCGCAGGCCGGGCTCGGTCCAGCCGCGCATCAGTTCGTCGGATAGTGGAGTGCGCGCCATCCAGCCGAACAGCAGCGGCGAGGCGCGAAGCCACGGTACCCGTAATTGCCGCAGCGCCAGCGTTATTCCGCCGGGCACAGCGGTCGCGAGGGCGGCCATCTTGCCGGGCAGGCCGGGCGGGAAGTTGTCGAACGCCTCGCACGGCAGCACGATCAACCTGCCGACCCGCTCGTCCAGGCCGTAGGCGGTGAGGAACAGGCCGCCGCCCCAGTCGCTGTGCACGAGGGTCACATCGCGCAGGTCGAGCGCGGCGAGGAAGTCCGCGATGAGCTGATTCAATCCGCGCAGACTCAGGTCGACGCCCGGCTTCAGCGGAATCGGATGCGCGCCGAGCGGCAGGTCCGGCAGCACGTACCGGAACCCAGCGGGCAGCCGGTCGAGCACCGAGTCCCAGACCGTGTGGTTCATCAGCAGCCCGTGCAGCAGCACCACCGGCGGCCCGTCGCCGCGCTCCACATAGTGCAGTTGACCAGCGGGAAGATCGACCGTCGGCATCGGTTTCCTCCATTCGAGCGATCGCTCTAGAGTATTTGCTCTAGTCTGGAACGGTGACCGAGAAGATGTCAACAGGCACCCGCGACCGCCTGGTCACGGCCATGGCGGAACTGATGCGCACGCGCGGCTACAGCGCGACCAGCGTCAAACAGATCACCGTGGCAGCAGCCGCGCCGATGGGCTCGCTCTACCACCACTTCCCCGCGGGCAAGCCGCAAATCGCCGCCGCCGCCCTGCGCACCTCCGGCGCCGCCTACATCCAGCTACTCCCCCTGCTCATGGACCCCTACGACGACCTACGCGTAGCAGTGCCCGCCGCCTTCACCGCCGCCGCCGAACAGATCGAGCAGACCGACTGGATCAACATGTGCCCCGTCGGCACCGTCGCGGGCGAGATCGCCGACAGCGAGCCGGAATTGCGCGAGGTCGCGGCGGAGGTCATCGGATTCTGGATCGAGAAAGGGACGGACTACTTCGTCCGCCGCGGCGTCGACACCGGCGCGGCCCGCGACCTGATCCTTGCGATCCTCGGTGCGCTGGAGGGAGCTTTCGTGCTCAGCCGGACGCTGCGATCGGCGGAGCCGTTGCATTCGGCCGGGCGGGCGATGGGGGCGCGGGTGGAGGAGATGCTGGCCCAAGCAGGTGCGGCGGCCCGGCCACAGTAGGAGCACGTCGGCGGCGGTTTGCGACGTCGTTCATGCCAGACCGGTAGGCCGCGCAGCCCTCGGGCCGAAATTGATGCAGTCGGCGGCTGCCGCGATCCCACCAACATCGATGCGGTGGAGCGCAGGACGTCCCTCCCCACTTTCCGCCAGGCCTCGGGCAGCGCGCGAATCGGCGGCAATCCGGTGGTCGGCGGTCAAGCCTCCCGTAGCCATGGATCGCCGATCCGCAGGATTCGCGGCCGGTCGTCCAGCAGTATGCATTTCGTTGGGTCGAAGCCAACTAAATGCACACTCTCTGGGGAAAGGTGTGGCTGGGCGTCGTAGCTCCTTGTTGCCCAGTGAATCTGGCGGGCACCGTTGCGGACCGTGCGGCCGCAGGACTTGGCTGGCATCTACGCTCAACCGCGGCCCGAGGTCGCGTGGTTCGTCGACCAAGATGTGCTGCATCGCATTGCTCTGGCTGCCGGGGCTCGAGGTGGCCGCCGCAGGTATTGCGTCGTCGTTTTACGGGCGGATCAGGCGATTGTCATGGGCATCAGCGCAGCGCGCATGCCGGGAGCCATACCTCGTGCGCTTGCGAACGCGGTGATCGCGGTTCCGAGTCAGCACAGGCCGATCAAACTGACCGACCGCTCGGCACAGGTTCGTTTCGTCCGTCGCGATACCGACGCACTCGATGCTGAGCGCGTCGAAACACCACTGGACCCAGCGCTGGTCACTACTCCGGAACAGACCGTTCTCGATCTTGCCCGTCGCTCGGAGCTGGGCAATGCCGAGGCGGCGGTTCATTCGGCGATCGCGACGCTCTACCGTCATAGCGATTCGTCGAGACTTACACAGCTCGCCGCAGATCAGCGTCTAGGTGCGGCACTTCGACGTGTGGAACGTTGGGTGGGGCATGAGCATCGACGAACGTGGCAGTGTCGCAGTTCGATTCGGCGTTTCCCCGGAGCAGGTCGAGCGTGTGTTCGCCCGCAAAATGAACCGTTCGGTGTGACGGTTGGCCAGCGATGATGAGGGGAACGAGCGATCGCTTCAGCGACCTTGGGTCCGATTGGGTCGGCTTTCGTGGCCCGGGCAAGGTTGGCGTGGTGGATCAGCCCCACGCAGGGCGTCGGCGATCTGGGCGGGCCAGCGCTACCTCGGCATCCCAAGGCTGGTTGCCCATGAGATGAAAGCACCTTCTTCATTAGATTTTGGCGTCAGCGGGCGTTTGCAGTAGTTGAGGATGTTCACAGCCGGGCCAAGTGTCGCGCCCAGCATTGCCTTGAAAGCAGCGTTTTGGGATGAGAAGTATTCGTTGAAGATGACCAGCGTGGTCTTCTCGAAGACTTCGAGGTCTATCTCGTACATATCGCTGGCGATCGCCGTTAGGCCAGTTGCCACGTTCAAAACCGAACAAATATCGGTGTGTATACGTACGAACAGTTCGCCCACCCGCAATGCCGGGCTCCATACTGTCTGGTCATCGACGTCGAATACGTAGCTCATAATGTCCTAGCTGACTAGCCCCGACCGCGAACAGTGCATCACACCCCAGGCCATTGGCGAAGCCGCAAGGGGCGGCGGTGGGCGTCCTGGAGACGATCGGGTACGGATGTCCCGTTGACCGATGCGTTTCCATGTTCGCTGTGCCCTACCACTCCACAGGGGTGAACGCGACTGACCGGGGCTTTCGTGATGAGACTTCCTCGGAATCACGAAGTAAGAAGCCGATGACCTGAGGAAATCGTTGTCATAGGTTTGTGCCCTCGGCAGGATTCGAACCTGCGACACCCGCTTTAGGAGAGCGGTGCTCTATCCCCTGAGCTACGAGGGCTGACCTGGTGGTGGTGTGCCGACCCGGACGGCGGGGAGTCTACCGGGTGGCGGGCTGAGGAACAGCATGGGCTTTGGGGCGGGACGCGCTTGGCGATGGCGTGTTCGAACTCCGGGCCGATGGCCGCCGGTTCGGATTGGTCCCGTTTTGGTAGTCGCGCGGTGGCGCCGCGCGACTACCTTCGGGTCAGTCCAGGAGTTCGGCGAGGCGCGGGCCGATGACGGCCAGCGCTTCCGGTGCCGTCATTCGCCAGTGGGTGACGGGGACCTGTTCGACGTGGACCGGGCCGTCCACCGCGTCGCGCCAGCTGGCGGGGCCGCGGGTGGCGGTCGGGTCGTCCTGGGCCGCGTTGAAGTACAGGACTTCACCGCGATAGGGACGGGGGCGGTAGGCGCTGCTCAGCTCGAGGGATCGCACCGCGGCGTCGATGACTCGGTCGAGGCGGGCCGCGCCGAAGGAGGCGAATGGTTCGCCCAGTTCGGCCAGCCTTTCGCCGAGCCCGTCCCCATCGAGGGTCGCGTCGAAGTCGGCCGCGTGCTCGCCGAGCAGTCCACCCAGCAATTCGGTGACGGTCGTCTCGGTGCCGCCGATCGGCTGGGCCTCTGTCGCGGCGGGCAGGTGGCTGTCCAGCATGACGAGCAGCGCCACCGACTCCCCCTCGTCGCGCAGTTGCACCGCGATGGCGTGGGCGAGCACGCCGCCGAGCGACCAGCCGAGCAGGTGGTACGGCCCCTCGGGTTGGACCGAGCGCATCTCCTTCACGTACAGGCGCGCCCACTCCTCCACCGACTCCGGCATGTCCTCGTCCGCCAAGGCGGGCGACTGCAAACCGAAGATCGGGCGGTCGGGGTGGATGTGGGCCGCGAGCCCGGCGAACGACCACGAGATGCCGCCGACCGGGTGGATGCAGAACAGCGGTTCGCGCGTCCCGGCGCCGCGCAGCGGCAACAGCATGTCGAACGCCGTGGTGGTGTCGATCCCACCGGCGGGGCGCAACCGGTCGGCCAGGGCGGCCGGGGTTGGCGCGAGGAAGATGTCCATCACCGTGACCGGACGGTCCAGGTCCGCACGGAGGCGAGCGACGAGAGTCGTCGCGGACAGCGAGTTGCCGCCGGACTCGAAGAAGTTGTCGTCCAGGCCGAGACCCTCCGCAATGCCGAGGACTTCCGCGAAGGCGGCCACGACGGCGTGCTCGACCGGCGTACTCGGGGCGCGGTATTCGCGAGCGGCGAACTCCGTCTCCGGCAACGCTTTACGGTCCAGCTTGCCGTTGACGTTCAACGGCAGCGCGTCCAACACCACGAACGCCGACGGCACCATGTACGACGGCAACGCCGCCGACAACGCCGACTTCACCTGCGCCACATCGACATCCGCGACACCAGGCACCAGATAGGCAACCAACCGATCACCCATGCGCTGATCGGACTTGGCCAACACCGCGGTCTGGGCGACCTCCGGCAACGCCAACAACGCCGCCTCGATCTCACCCAACTCGATACGGAAACCACGAATCTTCACCTGGAAGTCCGTACGACCCCGATACTCCAGCTCTCCATCGCCGCGCCAGGCCACCAGATCACCGGTGCGATACATCCGCTCACCCGCCGCGAACGGGTCTGCCACGAACCGATCCGCGGTCAGCTCCGCGCGACCGAAATAACCGCGCGCCAGCTGAGCACCCGCGAGATAGAGCTCACCCGAAACCCCGTCCGGCACCGGTCGCAACCGACCATCGAGAACATAGACCCGGCTGTTCCATTCGGGCGCGCCGATGGACACCGAACCGGTGTCGGCCTCGGTCACCAGATGGGACGTGATCGACACGGCCGCCTCGGTCGGACCGTACAGATTGAACAGCTGCACGTCCGGGTTCGCCGCACGGAATCGCTGCGCCACCGACGACGGCAACGCCTCACCGATCGCCAGCACACGCCGCAACGAATCAGGGAGCACTCCACCGGATTCGACCAACAACGCATCCAGCATCGACGGGACCACGTGCAACGTCGTCACCCGCTCACGAGCCATCAACTCGTTCAGATAGCTCGGATCACGATGACCCTCAGCCGAAGCGATCACCAAACGACCACCCGACACCGCGGCCGACCAGAACTCCCACACCGACAGATCGAACGTCGCCGCGGTCTTCAGCAACACCGCGTCGTCCACGTCGAGATCGAATTCCGCTGCCTTCCAGAGCAACTGGTTGACGATCGCCGAATGCGGCACCGCCACGCCCTTCGGGCGCCCCGTCGAACCCGACGTGAAGATCACATACGCGGTATTCGACGAACGCAACCGCGCGACCCGCTCGAAGTCGGTGACCGCGCCGCCGTACACACCGGACAGATCCAGCTCGTCGAGCGAGATCAGCGGCGCTACCTCGGTGGCGAAGTCCGCTGCGGCATTGGTGAGCACACACACCGGCTCGGCCGTCTCGAGAATGTAGGCCGTACGCTCGGCGGGCTGATCCGGATCCACCGGCACATACGCACCGCCCGCGACGGACACCGCGTACATCGCCACGACCAGGTCCACCGAACGCCGCAACGCCAGCGCGACGCGCTGCTCCGGACCCACACCCAGCGAAATCAGGTGCCGCGCCAGGCGATTCACCCGCCGACCGAGCTCGTCGTAGGTCAAGGACGGGCCATAGGGCCCGACCAGCGCCACCGCGGTCGGCTCGGCCGCGACGGTCGCCGCCAACATCGACGCCAACGTCGCCCCGGCGTCGGTCCGGTGCGCGGTCGCATTGCGAGCCGTGAGCAGCTCGGCCCGCTCGGCCGCGGCCAGCAGCTCGATGTCGCCGACCGGCGCCGTCGGCGCAGCGACGATCTCGCCGAGCAGTCGCACGAACCGATCCACGAAACCCTGCACCGTCTCGCGCTCGAACAGGGCCGTCGCGTAGGTGACCGAGCCATCGATGCCGCACGGCGCGCCCGACTCGTCATAGTGATCGGCCACGATCCAGTGCAGATCGAACTGCGACACATCGGCCAGCGCGTCCACACCGGACACGGTCAGGCCGGGCAGCTCCAGGCTGGACCGCACGAGGTTCTGGAACGACAATCCCACCTGGAACAGCGGGTGCCGCGCCATCGAACGCGCGGGGTTGAGCACCTCCACCAACCGCTCGAACGACACATCGGCGTGGGTGAACGCCTGGAGGTCGCCTTCCCGCACCCGTGCCACCAGATCGACGAAACTCTCGGCCGCGTCGACCCGCGTGCGCAGCACCAACGTGTTGGCGAACATGCCGATCAGATCGTCGAGTTCACGCTCACCACGCCCGGCGATCGGTGTGCCGACGGCGATGTCGTCGGTGCCCGACAGCCGAGCCAACAGCACCGACAGCGCGGCGTGCACCACCATGAAGATGGTCGCGTTGTGCGCGCGCGCCAATTCCGTGAGCGCGGCGTGTGTTTCGGCGTCGACTCGCACCTCGACGCGCTCGCCCGCGAAGGACTGCACCGCGGGACGCGGCCGATCCGACGGCAGCTCCAGCTGGTCCGGAAGTCCGGCCAGAGCCTGCTTCCAGTAACCGAACTGCTTGGCCGACAACGATTCCGGATCGCGCTCGTCGCCGAGCAGCTCGCGATGCCAGACGCTGTAATCCGCGTACTGCACGGGCAACGGAGCCCATCCCGGCTGCGCACCCGCCGACCGCGCCGCGTACGCGACCATCAGATCGCGGGTCAGCGGAGCCACCGACGAACCGTCGGCGGAGATGTGGTGGACCACCATCGCCAGCACGTATTCGTCCGCCGCGCCGTCGATCTGGAACAACTCGACCCGCAGCGGCACCTCGGCGGTGACGTCGAAGACGGTGGCGCCCAGCTCCCGCACCGCACGCTCGATCTGGTCGGCGGGCACCACACGTACCGCCAACTCGGGGACCGAGTGCCCCGGAGACAGAATCGACTGCACGGGCCCACGGTCGGTCTGCGGGTACACGGTGCGCAGGATCTCGTGCCGGGCGATGAGATCCGCGACCGCGGCACGCAGGGCGTCGACATCGAGCGCACCCGACAACCGCACCGCCACCGGGACGTTGTAGGCCGCGGAATGACCATCGAGCCGGTTCAGGAACCACATGCGCTGCTGCGCGGGCGACAACGGAATGAACTCCGGACGAGTGACCGACGTCAACGCGCGACGTCCGCCCGCACCGGCCAGCTTGCCGACCAGCACGGCGAGCCCGGCCACGGTGGAGGCCTCGAACAGCGCCCGCACCGGCACCCGCGTATCCAGCGCCGCACCGATGCGCGCGGCCACCTGGGTGGCCAGCAGCGAGTTGCCGCCGAGACCGAAGAAATCGTCGTCCGCGCCGACCCGGTCGCCGCCGAGCACGTCCGCGAACACGCCCGCCACGATCTCCTCGATCGGAGTCGACGGTGCGCGGAAAGCCGTCGACTCGAACTCCGGCTCCGGCAACGCCTTACGATCCAGCTTGCCATTGACGTTCAACGGCAGCGCGTCCAACACCACGAACGCCGACGGCACCATGTACGACGGCAACGCCACCGACAACGCCGACTTCACCTGCGCCACATCGACATCCGCGACACCCGGAACCAAGTAGGCCACCAGACGATCACCCGTGCGCTGATCCGACTTCGCCAACACCGCCGTCTGCGCGACCTCCGGCAACGCCAACAACGCCGCCTCGATCTCACCCAACTCGATACGGAAACCACGAATCTTCACCTGGAAGTCCGTACGCCCCCGATACTCCAGCTCACCGTCACCGGTCCAGGCCACGAGGTCACCCGTGCGGTACATACGGGAACCGTCGCCCTCGAAGGGATTCGCGACGAAACGATCCGCGCTGAGGTCCGGGCGGGCGAAATAGCCGCGTGCCAACTGCGCACCCGCGAGGTACAACTCGCCGGATACGCCTACCGGCACCGGCCGCAGCCGGGCATCGAGGACGTACACCCGACTGTTCCATTCGGGAGCACCGATGGACACCGAACCTTGATCCGCGTCCGAGACCAGATGCGAGGTGATCGACACTGCCGCCTCGGTGGGGCCGTACAGGTTGAACAGCTGAGCGTCCGGGTTCGCCGCACGGAACCGCTGCGCCACCGACGACGGCAACGCCTCACCGATCGCCAGCACACGCCGCAACGAACCAGCCAGCGCCCCACCGGATTCGACCAACAACGCATCCAGCATCGACGGCACCACGTGCAACGTCGTCACCCGCTCACGCGCCATCAACTCGTTCAGGTATCCGGGATCGCGATGCCCATCGACGGACGCGATCACCAGACGACCACCGGATACGGCCGCCGACCAGAACTCCCACACCGACAAGTCGAACGTCGCCGCGGTCTTCAGCAACACCGCGTCATCCGAACTCAAACCGAAGTCCGCGGTCTTCCAGAGCAACTGGTTGACGACCGCCGAATGCGGCACCGCCACACCCTTCGGCCGCCCCGTCGAACCCGACGTGAAGATCACATACGCGGTATTCGACGGAAGCAACGGCGCGATCCGGTCGGAATCCGTAATCGGCTCAGCGGCAAAGGATCCCAGATACAACTCGTCCAGGCGCACGACCGGCGCGAGATCGGTCGCGAAGCCGGACGCGGTATCGGTGACCACGCACACGGGCGCGGCGGTCTCGAGGATGTACCCGGTCCGCTCGGCGGGCTGATCCGGATCCACCGGCACGTACGCACCACCGGCGACCGACACCGCGTACATGGCCACCACGAGATCCACCGAACGCCGCAACGCCAACGCCACGCGCGTCTCCGGCCCCACGCCCACCGAAATCAGATACCGCGCCAGGCGGTTGACGCGATTCCCGAGTTCGCCGTAGCTCAGCGCGAGCGTCCCCTCGGACGTGTCCGCCGCCAAGGCCACCGCGTGCGGTGTCGCCGCGGCGCTCGCCGCCAGCAGCGACGCCAGAGTCGCGGAGGTGTCCACGGCCTGTGCCGTGTCGTTCCAGTGGTCGAGGATGCGCACACGCTCGTCCGGAGCAAGCAGTTCCAGCTCACCCACCGGCGCGTCGGGCGCCGCGACAATGGCCTTCAGCAGCCGCGTGAACCGATCCACGAAGCCCTGCACCGTATCCCGGTCGAACAGCGCGGACGCGTAGGTGACGGCGCCGCCGATACCGCGCGGCGCGCCGGACTCGTCGTAGCCGTCCGAGACGACCCAGTGCAGATCGAACTGCGAGATGTCCGGGAAGATATCGAGCCCGGACACCGCGAGCTCCGGCAGTTCCAAGCTGGACTCGGCCAGGTTCTGGAAGGACAGACCCACCTGGAACAGCGGATGCCGCGCGGTGGAGCGCACCGGGTTGAGCACCTCCACCAGACGCTCGAACGGCACGTCGGCGTTGGCGAAAGCCTCGAGGTCCTGTTCGCGCACCCGCGTCAGCAGAGCGGTGAAACTCGCCCCCGCGTCGACCTGGGTGCGGAAGACGACCGTGTTGACGAACATGCCGATGAGGTCGTCGATTTCGCGTTCGCCGCGTCCGGCGATCGGGGTGCCGACGGCGATGTCATCGGTGCCCGAGAGCCGGGCAAGCAGCACCGACAGCGCGGCGTGCACGACCATGAACATGGTGGCGTTGTGCTTGCGTGCCAAATACGCGAGCGCACCGTGGATTTCGGCAGGTACCCGCACCTCGACACTGCCGCCGTGGAAGGATTGCGCGGCCGGGCGCGGACGGTCGGTGGGCAGTTCGAGCTGATCCGGAAGTCCGGCCAGCGCCTGCTTCCAGTAGCCGATCTGCTTGGCAGACAGCGACTCCGGATCGCTCTCGTCGCCCAGCAGCGCGCGCTGCCAGATGCTGTAGTCGGCGTACTGCACGGGCAGCGGCTCCCACGCGGGTTCCTGTCCGGCGGCCCGCGCGGAGTAGGCGACCATGAGGTCGCGGGTCATCGGCCCCGAGGAAGAGCCGTCGCCCGCGATGTGGTGGATAACCATGGCGAGCACGTATTCGTCGGCGGCGTCCTCGATTCGGAAGATCGCGACGCGCAGCGGAACTTCGGCGGTGACGTCGAAGGTGGTGGAGAACAACTCCAGCACAGCCGATTCCAGGTCCGCGGCGGCCACGGTGTGCAGCGGAAGTTCGATGGCCACCTCGCCGACCGGCAGGATCACCTGCACCGGCCCGTCCTCGGTCTGCGGGTAGACGGTCCGCAGGATCTCGTGGCGGGCGATCAGATCCGCGAGCGCGCCGCGCAACGCGCCGATATCGAGCGCACCGGTCAGGCGCACCGCGACGGGCACGTTGTAGGCGGCCGAGGTGTCGGTGTC
Source organism: Nocardia sp. CNS-044 (assembly GCF_059570515.1). Taxonomy (NCBI): domain Bacteria; kingdom Bacillati; phylum Actinomycetota; class Actinomycetes; order Mycobacteriales; family Nocardiaceae; genus Nocardia; species Nocardia sp. CNS-044. The sequence continues at coordinate 1,237,497 of NZ_JCANSX010000005.1, read as the reverse complement.
GAACTGGCTCAGGAACCACATGCGCTGCTGCGCCAGCGACAGCGGAATGCGCTCCGGGCGCGGCCCGGCCACCAAGGCCTTGCGATCACCGGCGCCGGCCAGCTCACCGAGGCGAGCCGCGAGCTCGGCCACCGTGGCGGCCTCGAACAGCAGGCGCACCGGCACCCGGGCGTCGAGCTCCGCGCCGAGTCGCGCCATCACCTGGGTGGCGATGAGCGAATTGCCGCCGAGTTCGAAGAAGTCGTCGTCCGCGCCGACCGGCTCGGTGCGACCCAGCGCTTCGGTGAAGACCGCCGCGACCCGTTCCTCCATCGCCCCGCTGGGAGCGCGGAATTCCTTGGCGCGCAGCACAGGTGCGGGCAGCGCGGCGCGATCCAGCTTGCCGACGGGGGTCAACGGGATCTCGTCCAGCACCGTGACGACGGTCGGAACCATATGGGCGGGCAGGCGGCCAGCGGCATGCTCGGTGAGCTCGTCGGCATCGGCCCGCGCACCCGGCGCGGCATGGACGTAGGACGCCAGAATGGTCGCGCCGGTCTCGAGGGTGTGCCCGATGGTGACCGCGAAGTCGACGCTGTCGTGTCCGGCCAGCACCGCGTCGATCTCGCCGAGTTCGATACGGAAGCCGCGGATCTTCACCTGGAAGTCGTTGCGCCCCAGGTAATCGATCTCCCCACCCACGAGCCGACGGACCAGATCTCCGGTGCGGTACAGACGGGAGCCGGGCGGTCCGAACGGATCGGCGACGAAGCGCGCGGCGGTCAGGCCGGGCCGCTCGTGGTATCCGCGCGCCAGCTGCGCGCCGGAGATGTAGAGCTCACCCGCGATCCGGTCGGGCACCGGATGCAGCCGGTCGTCGAGCACGTACTCGGTGATCGCGCGGATCGGCGCGCCGATGGTCACCGGTTCACCCGGCGTCAGCGGCGCGCTGATGTTGGTCATGATGGTGGTCTCGGTGGGCCCGTACCCGTTGAAGAACTCCCTGGTACGGCGACCTGCGGGAATCGCCCAGCGCCGCACCAGTTCCGGCGGGCACGCCTCGCCACCGGCGATCACCACGCGCAGCCGGTCCAGCCCCTCCGGGTCGACCGAAGCCAGCGCAGCGGGCGTGATGAAGGCGTGCGTCACCCGCTCCCTGCGCAGCAGCGCGGCCAGATCCGCGCCGCCGTAGACGGTGGGCGTGACGACGACCATGGTGGCCGCGCCGCCCACGGCGAGCAGCAGTTCCAGCACGGAGGCGTCGAAAGACGGCGACGCGAAATGCAATGTGCGCGAACCGGTGGTGACCCGGTAGCGCTCCCGCTGCTCGGCGCAGAAGCTACTCAGACCGGACTGGGTGACCACTACGCCCTTGGGCTTACCGGTGGAACCGGAGGTGTAGATGACGTAGGCCGGGTGCGCGGCGCGCAGCGGGCGCACCCGATCGGCGTCGGTCACCGGTGTGGCCGGATAGCCGCCGGTGTCGGCGGCAACGATATCGATCCAGTCGATGCCCTCGGGCAAGTCGGCGCGCACCGCGCCGACGGTGAGCCCTAGTACCGCACCGGAATCCGTGACCATGTGCGCGACGCGGTCGGCCGGGTAGTTCGGGTCCACCGGTACGAAGGCCGCTCCGGCCTTGGCGACCGCCCACACCGCGAGCACCGATTCGATCGAGCGCGGAATTCCCACCGCCACCGTGGTCTCCGGGCCGACACCGCGGTCGATCAGCAGTCGGGCCAAACGGGTCGACTGCTCGTCGAGTTCGACATAGTCGATCTCGGCCAGGGTTTCGGTGGCGTCGGCGAGGATCACGGCCACGCCGTCCGGGTTCTCCTCTACGGCCGCCTCGAGCAGCTCAGGCAACAGCCGTACCGGCGCGGATTCGACCGGGACACTCGGTGCGACGGCGGCCGAAGCCGGACGGCGCTCCTGGGCGTCGAGAATGTCGATGTCGCCCACCGCGATTCGCGGGTCGGCGACGACGGCCGTGAGGATGCGTTCGAAGCGGCGGGCGAAAGCGCCGACCGTCGATTCGTCGAAAAGGTCGGTGGCGTAGGCGAAGACGACAGCCAATTCGCCCGTAGCACCGTTGGCGCCGAGACGGGGCTCGACATTCACCTGAAGGTCGAACTTGGCCGCGACCTCGCCCGTATCGAGGGCGGCGACGGTCAGGCCCGGCAGTTCCAGGCTCGCCTGTTCGGTGTTCTGGAAGGCCAGCATCACCTGGAGCAGTTGGGCGCCTGCGCGATCGGGAGCTACCGCCTCCACGACCCTCTCGAACGGAACGTCGGCGTTCGCGAAGGCGTTGAGGTCGATATCGCGAACCTGCTCCACCAGTGCGTCGAAGGAGGCAGCGCGGTCCACCTCGGTACGCAGGGCGAGTGTGTTGACGAACATGCCGACGAGCTCGTCCAACGCCCGCTCACCACGACCCGCGATCGGGGTTCCGATGGTGATGTCGGAAGTCGCCGAGAGGCGCGCCAGCAGCACCGCCAGCGCGGTGTGCACGACCATGAAGAGGGTCGAGTTGTGCTCGCGGGCGATATCGGCCAGTCCCGAGTGCACCGGCGCGGGCACCGTGAATTCCACCGCGGCGCCGCGCATCGAGGCGACGGCGGGGCGCGGCCGGTCCTGCGGCAGCGGAAGCAACTCCGGGATCCCGGACAGCTGTTCCCGCCAGTACGCCAATTGCTGTGCGGCGACGGAGTTCTCGTCGTCGTAGGAGCCGAGCACCGCGTGCTGCCACAGCGCGAAGTCGGCGTACTGCACCGAAAGCGGCTGCCAGGCTGGAGCGGTGGCCGCGGTGCGAGCGATGTAGGCGGTGACCAGATCCCGCGCCAGCGGAGCCAGCGAGGACCCGTCGGCGGCGATGTGGTGCACCACGAGCACCAGCAGGTGGTCGCCCACGGCCGGATCGGTGAACAGCGCGACGCGCAGCGGCGGTGCGGTGGTGACGTCGAAACCGCTCGCCATCATGGCGGCCACGGCCTCCATGACGTTCGCGACGCCGTCGTGCACCGGCAGTCCGCCGGGCAGCGTGTCGGCAACCGACAGGATCTCCTGGTGCGGCGAGCCCGAGTCACCCGCGGGGAAGCGGGTGCGCAGCGCCTCGTGTCGTTCCAGCACATCGGCGACCGCCGCGCGCATCGCGGCGGCGTCGAGCGCGCCGGTGAGCCGAATGGCGAAAGGCAGGTTGTAGGCGGGCGATTCGGGGTCGATGCGGTTGATCACCCACATGCGCTGCTGGGCCAGCGACAGCGGCAAACGGTCGGGGCGCGGCGCCGCGACCAGGGGCGGCCGGGCGTCGTCACCCGCGCCGGGCACGATTCGGGCCGCGAGCGCGGTCACGGTGGAGGCTTCGAACAGCTCGCGCACGGCGACCCGCGCGCCGAGCGCCTCACCGATGCGCGCCACCACGCGGGTGGCCAGCAGCGAGTTGCCGCCGAGAGCGAAGAAGTCGTCGTCGGCACCGACCTGCTCCACACCCAGCAGCTCTGCGAAGACGTCCGCGACGGCCTCCTCGACCGGTGTCGCGGGAGCACGGAACGCACGGGCCGCGAAGGTCGGTGCGGGCAGCGCTTTGCGATCCAGTTTGCCGCTCGCGTTCAGTGGGAACGCGGCGAGTGCCACGATGGCGGCCGGAACCATATAGGCGGGAAGGACTGTCGCGATAGCGGCGCTCAGCTCGGCCTGATCGATGACCTGTCCCGGCGTCGGCACCGCATACGCCACCAGCTGCTCGCCCAGCGGCGTGGCCACCACGAGCGCGGCGGCCTGGGAAACCGAAGGCTGTGCCAGCAACGCGGTTTCGATCTCGCCGAGCTCGATCCGCTGGCCGCGGAACTTCACCTGGAAATCGGTGCGGCCGATGTACTCCAGCCGCGGAGACAGGTCGCCGCTCTGCGCCCGCCACACCACAAGGTCGCCGGTGCGGTACATGCGCGCACCGCCGCCGAACGGGTCGGCCACGAAGCGATCCGCGGTCAGATCCGGGCGGCGCACATAGCCGCGCGCCAGCTGGTCACCGGCCAGGTACAGCTCACCGGGGACACCGGCCGGAACCGGGCGCAAGCGCGCATCCAGCACGTACACCCGGCTGTTCCACTGCGGCAAGCCGATCGGCACGGTACGGGTGTCGCGGCCGTCGGCGAGCCAATAGGTGATCGACACCGCGGCCTCGGTGGGGCCGTACAAGTTGTGCACACGAGCCGCGGACATGGCATGCACCGCGGCCACCGTCTCCGGCGGCAACGCCTCACCGATGACGAAGATGTCGCGCAGCGTCGGCACACTGCCCGCCGGAACGTGCGCGGCGAAGACCGTCAACATCGACGGCACGAAGTCGGTGACAGTAACACCTTGCGCGGCAATCGTTTCGGCGATGTAGGCCGGATCGCGGTGACCGTCGTGGGTGGCCACGACCAGTTTCGCGCCCGCCCGCAGCGGCATGAAATAGCCCCACAGCGAGACGTCGAAGGTGGTGGCGGTCTTCTGGAAGTACACATCCGAAGGACCGAGCGGGTACTGCGCCAGCATCCATTCGGTCTGATTGTGGATGGCGGCATGCGATACCGCCACGCCCTTGGGGCGACCGGTCGAGCCCGACGTGAAGATCACGTACGCGGGGTTCTCGGGGCGGACGGGGCGCAGCAATTCCTCCGCCCGTACCGGAGCGGCGTCGACGACGGCCGTATCGAGGGTGTCCAGGTAGAGCACCGGCGTTTCGTCCGGCATCGCGACGGCGTCGGCGGTCGTGGTCAGGACGCAGGCGGGCCGCGCGGTATCGAGGATGTGCGCGATGCGCTCGGCCGGATGATCCGGATCCAGCGGTACGTACGCACCACCGGCCGTCACGATCGCGTACATGCCGACGACCAAATCCAGCGAACGCCGAACGGCCAGACCGACCAGCGATTCGGCGCCGACGCCCTGGGCGATGAGCACCCGAGCCAGGCGATTGACCCGCTCGTCGAATTCCCGGTAGGTGAACTCACTGCCCTCATAGGCCACCGCGATACGGTCCGGATGAGCCGCCACCGCCCTGCGGTAGCCGTCCAACAGCAGTTCCGGGACGACCGGATGACCAGTGTCGTTCCAGCCCACCAGCATTCGCTCGCGTTCGGAGTCGGCGAGAAGTTCCAGGTCGCCGATCGGACGCTCCGGCGTGGCCGCCACGGCGACGAGCAGGTCCCGCAGCCGCCGCGCCAGCAGGGCCACGGTGGTTTCGTCGAACAGGTCCACCGCGTAGGTGATGGACGCCGACATGCCCTCGGGCTTGCCGTCGGTCTCGCGCGGCGCCACCGTGAAGTCCAGATCGAACTTCGCCAGCGGCACGTCCATGTCCACACCCGTGACGGTCAGTCCGGGTAGTTCCAGTTCGGTGGGTGCGAGGTTCTGGAAGCTCAGCATCACCTGGAACAACGGGTGCCGAGCCGCCGAACGGGCGGGCTCGAGCAGTTCCACCAGTCGCTCGAACGGCACGTCGGCATGGGCGAAGGCGGCGATGTCCGCGCGGCGCACCTCGCGCAGCAGTTCGTCGAAGCCGAGCGCCGGATCCACCCTGGTGCGCAGCACGAGGGTATTGACGAACATGCCGATGAGATCGTCCAGTTCGGCTTCGCCGCGACCGGCCACCGGGGTGCCGATGGCGATGTCGTCGGTACCCGACAACCGAGCGAGCAGCACCGACAGCGCCGCGTGCACCACCATGAACAGCGTCGAATTGTGCTGCTGCGCCACGGCGGACAGCGAGGCGTGCAGATCGGCGTCGATCTCGAAGTCGAAGGTCGCACCGCGCCCGGACGCCGTCGCGGGCCTCGGCCGGTCCGACGGCAGATCCAACTGCTCCGGGACACCGGCCAGCTCATCGCGCCAGTACGCGATCTGACGGGCGAGCAGCGAGCTCTCGTCGGATTCGGACCCGAGCGCCTCGCGCTGCCACAGCGCGAAATCCGCGTACTGGATCTCGAGCGTATTCCATTGCGGCGCAACATCATTCGTGCGCGACGCATACGCCGTCATGAGGTCGCGGGTCAGCGGGACCAGCGAAGCGCCGTCACCGGCGATGTGGTGCACCACGCACACGAGGACGTATTCGGTGTCGTCCAGACGCAGGACGCGCAGCCGGACGGGCGGCGCGGCCGTGACGTCGAAGCCCGCGACGACGGCGGCGGCTATCCGTGCCCCCAACTCGTTCTCGGCGCAATCGATGACCGAGATATCCGGCCCCGCAAGGGGATCCGAGGCAGCCAGGACCTCCTGGAACCCCTCGCCGTCCACCTCGGGGTAGCGGGTGCGCAGCACTTCGTGCCGCTCGACGAGATCCGAGGCGGCGGCACGCAGCGCCGCCAGATCGACCGCGCCGGAAAGCCGCACGGCCAGCGGGATGTTGTTGATCGCGCTGGCCGGGTCGAAGCGGTTGAGGAACCACATGCGCTGCTGCGCGAACGACAGCGGAATGCGTTCGGGGCGCGGCATGGGTCGCAGCGCAGGACCCGAGGCGGTCTCCTGCGCCTCGGCGTAGCGCGCCAGCGCCGCCACCGTGGACACGTCGAACAGGGCATGGACCGGCACCTGGACGCCCAGCGCCGTCCCGATCCGGGACACGGCCCGGGTCGCGAGCAGCGAGTTGCCGCCCAGTTCGAAGAAGTCGTCGTCCGCGCCGACCCGGAGCGGGTCCGCGCCGGGCGGGGTGAGCAGCGCCGCGAAGATCTCCGCGACGACCGTCTCGGCCGGGGTGGACGGCGCACGGAACTCGCGTGCCGCGAACACCGGTTCCGGCAGGCGAGCACGGTCCAGCTTGCCCGCCGGGGACAGCGGGATCTCGTCGAGCACGATGATCGAGGCCGGAACCATGTAGGCGGGCAACGATTCTCCGACGAAGGAGGCGAGCGCCGCCGGATCGACCTCGCCGCCGGATCGCGGCAGCACGTACGCCACCAGCGCGGCGGCGCCGGTGGGCAGGGTAACGCCCAGTGTCACAGCGAAATCCACATCCGGATGCGCGGTCAGCGCGGAGTCGATCTCACCGAGTTCGATGCGCAGACCGCGAATCTTGACCTGGAAGTCGGTGCGGCCCTGGTATTCGAAGACGCCGTCCTCGGTACGTCGCACCAGGTCACCGGTGCGATACAGCCGCGAGCCCGGCTGCTCGAGCTCCGCGCCGAAGGGGTTGGCCACGAACCGTTCTGCCGTCAGGTCGGGACGGTTCAGGTAGCCGCGTCCCAGCGCCGCACCCGTCAGATAGAGCTCGCCGACCACGCCCGTCGGCACCGGACGCAGATGCGAATCCAGCACGAACGCGCCGATTCCCGGCAGCGCGGCGCCGATGTGCGTGCCCTCGCCGGGCCGCAGCGCGTCGGTACCGGTAGCGATGACGGTGGCCTCGGAGGGGCCGTACTCGATGTGGAAGGCACGGCCGTGCACCGCCCAGCGGTCCACCAGCGTGGGGCTGACGCGCTCGCCACCGCTCATCACGACCCGCAGGTCGTCGAGCCCGGCCGGATCGAGCGATTCGAGCGCGGCCGGGGTGATGCACAGGTGCGTGATCCGCTCCCGCCGCAGCAGCTCGGCGAGTTCCTCACCGCCGAAGACGGTGGGCGGCACCACGACCAGCGTCGCACCCGCCGAGAAGGTGTACAGCAGTTCCACGATGGAGAAGTCGAAGCTCGGCGTGGTCAGGTTCGTCAGCCGCGACTCACCGGTCACCTGACGGCTCTCGCGCTGCGCCGCCAGCGCGCCGACACCGGCATGGGTGATCGCCACGCCCTTGGGCTTACCTGTGGAGCCCGAGGTGTAGATGACGTAGGCGAGGTGCTGCTCGTGCAGCGGCCGCACCCGGTCGGCGTAGGAGATGGGATGCGCGGGCCGCGCCGCGATGCTCTCCCGTCGCACTGGATCGTCCAGTTCGATCCAGTCGATCGAGGAGCCGAGCGAGCCGCGGTGCGCGGAGGTGGTCAGACCGAGGGTCGCGCCCGAATCGGTGAGGATGTGCTCGATGCGGTCGGCCGGATAGTTCGGATCCACCGGCAGGTAGGCCGCGCCGGTCTTGGCGATGGCCCACACCGAGAGCACGAATTCCACGGAGCGCGCGATGCCCATGGCGACCAGGTCACCCGGGCCGACTCCCCGCTCGATCAGCTCGCGCGCCAGCTGCGAGGACCGCTCGTCGAGTTCCCGGTAGGTGAGTTCGCGTTGGTCGGCCGGGTCCCCCGTGGGGTTGTACCGGACCGCGATCGAGTCCGCCGCCGAGTCCACCGCCGCGGTGAGCAATTGCCCGAAAGACAGGGTGCCGGAACGGCGACGCCTGGCTCCACGCGCGGAACGGCGAACAGTACTCATCAGGTGTCACTCCTTGATTTCCCCATCCCCCGCCAATGGCGCAAAGCCACGGGGTACCCACAAATCCTATCCAGGACACTTGACGACGCGACCAGCGCGTCCGGGCCGTCGCCGGTAGGTACACATACGCTGGGGAAACGATGTTGATATGACATGCATCACACGCTGAGCGAACATGCGCCGTATGGAACCGCGTACCGGCGGCGTGCTTTCGAGCAGGTTAGCGAGAGACGCACCGGTGTGCGACTCGACACTCCGGCTCGCCGTCGATCACTCTCGGCCACGAGCATCGGGTTTTCGAATCGGCCCACCCGACGAGGATGCGCCGGTAACACGGCCTTTGGCGGCGCTGCTTACGAGAACACTTGTGTAGCAACAGATTTCGCCCGACACGTTCGGCGGGGCCACGACCGGCGCCGCCACCGCAGCGGACGGCGACACGATCCAGGGTGCCCTCGGCAGGATTCGAACCTGCGACACCCGCTTTAGGAGAGCGGTGCTCTATCCCCTGAGCTACGAAGGCCGATTAGGCGGGACGGTCGCAGTCTACCGGGTCGGACGCTCGGGAACAGCATCGCGCCGCTCGCGCCGCTCAGAATCCGCCGTCGAAGCCGCCGCCTCCGTCGAAGCCCCCGCCGTCATAGCCGCCACCGTCGTAGCCGCCACCCTCATACCCGGCGTCGTATCCGCCCCCGTCGTACGGCGCGGTATCCGATCCCCACTCGTCACCCGCCGCGACGCCATCCTGGTAGCCCTCCCCGTAACCGCTCTCGAATCCCTGCGCGCCGTATCCCACGCCCGACATTCCCGCGAACAGCGAGGTGAACAAGAGCACGGAGCCGATTCCCCACGCGCCGCCGATGAGCGCGGGCTTCCACCAGGGTTCGGAGTACCAGCCCGCGGGCACCGGCCGCCCGGCGACGCGGCCGCCGGGATAGTAGTTCGGCGTGGCCGAGGACGGATTGGGTGATGCGGCGATCTCTCTGCCCTCGTAGGCGATGACCCGATCCTCGCTCACCCGCCCGGCCACGGCCTGGCCGTCGAGCTCGGGAATCGACGGGCCCGGGTCCATTCCCATCGCGGAGCGGGCGGCCCGGATGTAGTAGAGGCCTTCGAGTGCAGTCTGTTTCGCGAGTCTGGCCTGGGCGGGCGTTGCGGCCTGGTCCAGCTGCGAACCCGCGGCGGCGTATCGCTCCGAGGCGTCCACGAGAGCTTGCTTCGCCGCATCGTTGCTGGCGCTCAGGTGGTAGATCTGACCCCCGAGCCGCTCGTTCACCTGACGGGCGTCGGCGAGCGCGTCGGCCAGCTCGGTCGCCGTCCGTTGCTTCCCCTCGCGCCCACGCATGAGCAGCAAGATCGCCACGGCCACGACCACTATCAGAACCAGCAGCCACTCCATCGTTCGCCCGCCTTCCGTATACGGATGGCCCCGAAATCGAGTTTACTGACGGCTTGCCGATTGGGGGGTTGGCGTCCACGCCCCGCACTGCCCACAAGCCGAGCCACCAGGCGACCATCAGTATCGGCGGGCGCCCGCGTAGGGCATCGAGGAGATCGGCGACATCACGACACCCGTGCCGTACGTCGACGCGTGGATCACTTGACCGTCCCCGGCGTACAGGCCCGAGTGGCCGCCGCCGTAGAAGGACACCATGTCACCCGGTTCGAGTTCGTCTCGCGACACCGGCGTGCCGGAGGACAACTGTTGATAGCTGGTGCGCGGCACGTCCACGCCTGCCTGCTCATACGACCACTGCACGAGGCCGGAGCAGTCGAAGGCGTCGGGGCCTGTCGCACCCATGCTGTAGTTCGAGCCGATCTTGCTGCGCGCGGCCTCGACGGCGACCTCGCCGGGCGACGGCTCATCGACGACCTGCGGCGCGAATGGGGCGAACGGCGCGGGCAGCACCGGTTCGAGCAGTTCGGCGAGGTACGGGAGATGGGTGCGCAACAGATCGACGGGCGTCGTCGGCGCGGTCTCCGGTTTCGCCGGTTTCGCGGGGGACCCCGGGGTGGCCGCGAATTCGATCACCGCGATCGGCGTGGTGTAGACGACCTCGGCGGGTTCGACGAGGGCGGGCGCCGGTGTCACCGGCAGGGCTGGCGGTTCCGCCACGTAGATGATGTCCGGCATGACCACCGCGCCCGGGAGGTCGGCGGCCGGGATCTCGATCAGCGTCGGAATATCGGTGGAGCGATCCACGACGGCCGGAACGACGACGGCCGGGTCTACCTGAATATCGGGGTAATCGATTTGGGAGAAATTCGGTGGTACCGGAATGACATCCGGAACTTCGAAAGCTCCGATGCCGGGAATTTCGATCGGTTTGGCCGATGCCTGTCCGGCGCCCAGGAACAGGGCGCCGATCGCCGCCGCGGCGGCAGCCAGGCTCCAGAAAATCGCGCGTCGCATGAAGCGCGAATATCGACCCTCAGCGGTTGATGCCATGATGCGGTCCTCCGATGCTCATATCGAAGACCTTCGGCTCAGGCCGTGCGGCGCCGGTGCTCCGGCGGGGCAGGACATCACCCAGACCTTCGAATTCGATTCGAAAAACATCACGGTGTTCAGTCCAGCGGATCCGAGCGTCCATCTTTCACAGATAAACGGTGTTCGTAAACCCCAACACGCAAATTGATGATAACAAAACAATAACCAAGAGAAACAATTTCTTCGCCACCGAAATACGACGGCGCCCCGCGCGGAATTGGTAATCCGTAGCGGGGCGCCGTTTCGCGAGGAATCAGGCGGTGATCTGCTCCTCGATTTGTTCGGCGAGCGTGCGCAATCGGGCCGCGAATTCGCGGGCCGCGGCCGGATCGCCGCTGGAACCCTTCACGACCCGCCTGCTCAGCGCGACCAGCCGTGATTCCATCGTGGAGAACAGATCGACCGACCGATCGCCGCCCGTTTCGATCACTTCGCCGCGCAGCCAGGCCTGCAATCGCTCGACCACCTCGGCCTCGTCGAAACGCTCCGGCAGCAACGCGATCGCCTCGCGCAGCTTGCCCGCCGTGACCTTTCCGCCCGGGCCGCCCGCGATCGTGGTGTACACGGTGACCGCCGCGTCCTCGCCGTGCTCCGCGGCCACCGGGAGCAGCTCGCGAACCTGCCCCTCGTTGATCGTCGGCGCGACCGGGTGCAGCCGGGCGGCCAGCGGCCACGCGCGAATCAGCTTGTGCGCGTACGACCGCTGCATATCCCAGCGCTGCTCGACGTAATCGTCGAAACTGGAGTACCGAGCGCGGTAGAGACGCCCGTCCCGCACGATCTGCAACGCGCGGCCCGCCGCCCAGAACGCGATGCGCAGCGAGTCGATCGAGGACTCGCACGCGCTGAGCTGCTCCTGTTCGCGCCGGTTCAGCGGACCGTCGCCCGCGGCGGGTAGCGGCATGGTGAGCACGTCGGCCAGCTGCTCCGTCGCCGTCGACATCGGATTCGCGACGACCGGTTGCACCGACGGCGAATTCGCGGTCCCGACCACATGCGGTTGCGCCGCAGGACTGTTGGGTATGGGCGCGGCCTGCCGGAGCGATTGCGCCGTGCCGGGCAGCTGCGCCTCCGGCCCGCGGGACGGCGAATCCGGGACAACCGGCGGTGTTTCCGTGCCGCGCGATTCCGTGAGCACCTCCGCGACCGGCCGGAGCCGCTCGGACCGCCATTCGGCGTCGCGCAGCGGCGAGACGGGCGGTGTGTGTTCGGCGTTGTCGGACAGTGGATTAGCGGACCCGCCGATGGAACCCTTCCTACGTTGCGGAGGCATCAGGCCGGCACCTCCACCGCGACCCGGTACGGAGCGACGAGTTCGTCTCCGACCTGCCGGTACTCGCCGAGATCCGCGATCGGGTTCTCGGCGCCGTCGCCGACCTCACCGTCGGCGGCCTCGCGATACCACTTCCACGCGCTCAGATAGGACGCGAAGACGTCGTACCCGGCGTCTTCCAAATTGCCGCGCTGCGTGCGGTATTCGGTGGAGACGTTGACGCCGTTCTTCATGGTGACCGGCACCTTCGTCATCAGCACTCGCACCCGGATCTCCCGGTCGGTCCCGGCGGCGGCCTCCGCGGCGGCCCGATAGGTACTGGGCACGCGCTTCACCTCCGACGGACTCACACTGGTCAGCAATACCAATTCGTCGCTGGCCGGAATGGCCGCCTTGAATATCTCGGCCGATTCACCGCCCGCGTCGACGATGACGACGTCGTATTTGTTCGCGTTGTCGTGAATGCAGTCGTCGACGTGCCGGGACGGAAAGGCGATCAATTCGAACGGCACTGCGACCCGCCCCTTGAGCAGCCTGCGATACCAGGAATAGCCGGTCTGGCTGAGCGGGTCCGCGTCGATGACCAGCACCCGCAGCTCGTGCACTCTGGCGAAATAGCACGCCAAGAAGAAGGCCGAGGTCGTTTTTCCGACACCGCCCTTGAGATTCCCCAATGTGATCACCAGGGGTTTGGGCAGTTCTAACGGCGCAACAGAATTCGTCATGGACAGTCCTCCGAGTGTGAGGAGTGCAAGAAACTCTGGCGGAACGAGTCTTACACAGTTCGAGCGAAGTACCGTTGATTTGAGGCACTTCTTTTTCGGAGACCGTGTCCAATTGGACACAGCGGCCCCGGCGGCCGGTCCGCGATCGGAGTGGCCGGAAACTGCCCGGCGGACACCGCCGAGGGAATTTAATTAGCAAAGCTAATAATATCGGTCTATCCCCAGGTCAGCCAGCGATTAGCCCGCTACGCAGCGGGTAGCTCCCGATCATGGACCACTCACAAGCTCCCCTGGTGGACGCACTCGCCGCGTATCACCGCGTGGGCCGGTACGGGTTCACCCCGCCGGCTCACCGGCAGGGACGCGGCGTCGACGAGCGCGTGCTCGACGCGATCGGGCGCGACGCGTTCCGCTCCGATGTGCTGGTCGGGCCCGGTCTGGACGACCGACTGGCCCGCGGCGGCTATCTGAGCAAGGCCGAGGAACTGATGGCCGACGCGGTGGGCGCCGACACCGCCTTCTTCTCCACGTGCGGCAGCTCGCTGTCCGTGAAGGCCGCGATGATGGCCGTGGCGGGCGGCCAGGGCGGCGGTTTGCTGGTGGCCCGCGACAGCCACAAGTCCATCGTCGCCGGGCTGATCTTCGCGGGCGTGCGGCCGCATTGGATCACGCCGCGCTGGGACGCCGAGCGGCACTTCTCGCATCCACCGTCGCCCCAGCAGGTGCGCGAGGCGTGGGAGCGCAATCCCGACGCGGCGGGCGCGTTGATCGTCAGCCCGAGCCCGTACGGCACCTGCGCCGACATCGCGGGCATCGCCGCGGTCTGCCACGAACGCGGCAAGCCGCTGATCGTCGACGAGGCGTGGGGCGCCCACCTGCCGTTCCATCCGGAGCTGCCCACCTGGGCCATGGACGTCGGCGCGGATCTGTGCGTGGTGAGCGTGCACAAGATGGGCGCGGGCTTCGAACAGGGTTCGGTGTTCCACCTCCAAGGCGACCTGGTCGACTCGGCACGGCTCAGCGCCTGTGCCGACCTGCTGATGACCACCAGTCCGAGCGTGCTCGTCTACACCGCGCTCGACGGCTGGCGCAGGCAGATGGTGCAGCACGGGCGCGAATTGCTCGACGCCGCGCTGCGCGTCGCCGACCAGGCCCGCGTCGAGCTGGACCGGATACCGGGCATCGAGGTGATGGAAGACGAACTGCTCGGCGTGGAGGCCTCGCACGATTTGGATCGGCTCCAGGTGCTGATGGATGTATCCGGCACGGGCGCAATGGGTTACGACGCCGCCGACTGGCTGCGCGAACACCGGAACATCGATATGGGACTCGCCGATCATCGCCGGGTCCTCGCGACGCTGTCGATGGCCGACGACAAGGACACCGTCACCGCGCTGGTCGAGGGCATGACCGCGTGGCGCGACCAGCTGAAAGACCCGCGGCCGCCGCAGATCCGGCTGCCCTCCCCCGAAGAGTTGCAGCTCGAAACCGTCGAACTGCCGCGCGACGCGTTCTTCGGTGAGGTCGAGGTCGTCCCGATCGAGAAGGCGCCGGGCCGGATCGCGGCCGAGCAGCTCACACCGTATCCGCCCGGTATTCCGGCGGTGGTGCCCGGCGAGCGGATCAACGAGGCGGTGATGGACTATCTGCGGTCCGGTCACGAAGCCGGTATGAACGTCCCGGACGCCGCCGACGGCAGCCTCGACACGGTGCGCGTCGTTCGCGAGTGAGACGCCGCGCCAGGAGGGATTTGCCGCATCGGGTGCCCACGCACGGTTGGCACGACGCCCTCCGCGCGCTCCTGTGACGTCCCCCAACGCTGCGACTATGGCCTCCACCGGCGCGCGGCGTGGCCGTAAGGTGGCGATCATGTCGACGACCGAGATTTCCGAGCTCGTCCAGTCCGTCGTGGAGGCGCACCTGCTCGACGGCGAGCGCAAGTACAACCGCGCCGAGGTGGCCGAGCGGTCCGGGGTGTCGCCGTCGATCTCCAAGCGGTTGTGGACGGCGCTCGGCTTTCCCGAGAATCCCGACAACGCAGTCGATTACACCGATGCCGACGTCGACGCGGTGCAGCACTTCCGCGGGCTGAAGGTGGTCGCCGCCTCCGATGTGCGTCAGCAGGCCGCGGCGGCGCGCACCCTCGGTCAGTCCATGGCCCGGCTCGCGGAATGGCAGGCCGACCTGGTGCTGGCCGAGATCGCGGCCAAGGTCGCCGACGCCTCCCGCGACGGCGCGACCGACCCGGCCGAGATCGCCAGGATCGCCACCCAGGAGACGGTCTCGGTGCTCGAGGAGTTGCAGACCTACGCCTGGCGCAGGCACCTGGCCGCCGCGCTGGCCCGCTCCTTCGACAACGAGAGCCCCGCCGAGGATTCCACCCGGGAGCTCGCGGTCGGCTTCGCCGACATGGTCGGATACACCAGGCTGACCAGGCACCTGCACCCCGACGAGCTGTCCACGCTGCTCGAGGCCTTCGAGTCGACGACGACCGAGGCCATCAGCGAGAACGGCGGCTGGGTGATCAAGCACGTCGGTGACGAAGTGATGTTCGCGGCGGAGACGGCGCAGGCGGGCGCGCGCATCGCGCTGGCCATCCAGGAGTCGACCATGATGGTCGGCGGCACCCCGGATTTGCGCGTCGCGCTGGCTTACGGCCCGGTGCTGCAACGCTTCGGCGACTTGTACGGCTCGGTGGTGAACATCGCGTCGCGCCTCACCGGCGTCGCCCGCCCCGGCACCGTCCTCATCGACGACTCGGCCGCGGCGCAACTGGCCGACGACCCGGAATTCGCTGTGCGCCACCTCCGCAGCGTCCGAGTCCGCGGCTTCAACCGCCTCCGCCCCCACGCCTTACGCCGCCCCTGAGCCCGCGCCCGGCCGAGCCCCACCTCGGAGCACTGGCTGCGGCCGGATACCGCCCGGCGGCTGCGCGTTGCGGCGGCCCGAGCACCGAGTACCCGGCCGAGCACTGCGCCGCCGCCGAGCACCGCCATGCGGCTTAGCACACTGCGCCGCAGCCGCGCTCAGCCTGCGGCAGGGTGCCGCGCGGCAGTCGGCTCCGCCCGCAATCGGACACAGCGCGGCAATTCGGCACAGCAAGCACCACTCCGGCACCGCCGCCGAACCCAGGCCTGCGGTCGGACACAGCCCCGCAGCCAAGCACTACCCGGCACCGCCGCCGAACTCAGGCCCGCGGTCGGGCACAGCCCCGCAGCCGAGCACTACCCGGCACCGCAGAGCTGAGCTGGCGGTCGTGCACCGCCCAGCGATCGGGCACTGCCGCGGCCGAGCGAGGCACCGCGGCCGAGACCCGCGAACGCCGAGCGAGGCACCGCGGCCGAGACCCGCGAACGCCGAGCGAGGCACCGCGGTTCAGCACCGTGTCGCGGCTGGGCGTCGCTACCTTTCCCTATCGCGGCACACCGCCGAAGCCTGAATGCCGCGTATGCGCGACGGGTGGGGGCGGCGGGGCGACGTAAGGTCGTGCGGGTGGAGACCGATTGGTTGCGGTTGCGGGAGCGCTGCTCGATCGCGGAGGACGAGGCGATCCTCGCGCTGAACAAGCCCGCGGGGATCTCGGTCACCGGGGAGCGGCACGACACCGACATCGTGGAGCTGGCGGCGGCGACCGGCGAGACGCTGTACCCGGTGCACCGGATCGACAAGGTGACCTCCGGGTTGGTGCTGCTGGCCAAGGAGCTGGGCGCGCACGGCCAGCTGACCAGGCAATTCAACAAGCAGACGGCGGAGAAGACGTACTTGGCGGTCGTCGATTCGACCGGGTTGCCCGAGCACGGTGCCATCGATCTGCCGTTGAGCGTCGGCCGGAAGAACCGGGTGCGGATCGCCGCGCCACGCGAAAGCATCAAAGCTGAAGACGACCGCTGGTTCGTCGACGACGCCGACCTGCTCGACACCAAGAACTATCCGTCGCTGACCCGCTTCGCGACCGTGTTGCGCACCGAGCGGCGCACCGTCCTCGCGCTGCGCCCGGTGACCGGCCGCCGCCACCAGATCCGCGTGCACCTGGCCTGGATCGGCCACCCGATCCTCGGCGATCCGCTCTTCGACAAGTCCGGCGCCTATCCTCGCGCCCATCTGCATTCATGGCGACTCGGACTTGCCGCGTCCTGGCGCACCCCGCCCGAACTGAATTTGGACGCTCCGCCCGGCGAGGACTTCTGGGCCCCGGTGTCCCCGACCGATCCCGGCGAACTCCTCGACCGCGCAACGGAATTGCTCCGCGCGAATTCCTGACCGCCCGGCACAAACCGGGCCCACCTTCATCGCCTACCGGAGGCCGCGCCAGTGCTTGCGCAGACGACGCCCGAGGCGGCCCCTGGCCTCGGTCTCCCCCACCGATCTCGGCGAGCTACTCCCCACATCGGAACTCCCCCGCGTGAACTCCTGACCGCCCCGGCACAAACTGGGCAGACCTTCGCAGCCGACCGAAGGTCGCGCCAGCACGGGCTCAGACGCCCGAGGCGGCCCCTGGCCTCCGTCTCCCCCACCGATCCCAGCGAACACCTCGACCGCGCATGCAACCTGCCCCGCGTGCATTCTCGACGGAAGCTCGCGGATTTACGCGCGCGCTGAAGTCGGCGTCCACTCGGGCGAGCGGCCGAGCTGTCGCAGCACCCGATCCATGGGCGAACCCGAGTCGGCCCCCGCGACCACCGGCGCGAACGCCGCGCCCGGCTCCGATCGGGAAGGCCCGTGCGGAACCGCCTCCGCGATCTCCAGCGCCATCAGCGCCACCTCCGGGTCCGGGTCGATCGTCTCGCCGATCGATCGCGCGACGTCCCACGCGTGCACGACGCTGTCGACCAAGTGGAACCCGATGACGGTTGCGGCGGGAAAGCGGTGCTCGCTCGACAGTTCCGCCAGCAGCACGGTGCGCTCGAAGACGTCGGGCTCGGCGAATGCGGCGACTACCTCGTCCGCGGCCGCGAGGTAGTCGGCGACCGGATCCGCCGCGACCCGCACCTCCCACGCGCCAGGGTCCTCCGAACCGCGCGCCGCCCCCGCGAATCCGCGGTCCTGAGTCGCCATGTGCGCCAGCAGGGCGCGCAAATCCCATTCCGAGCATGGCGTTTCGACCGAGAGATGGTCGGGTTTCACCTGCGAGACGGCTTCCGCGCACAGCCGGACGGCACTGGCGTGCAGTCGGCGGAGCCGCTCGTTCGATTCGGTCGTGCTGGCATCTTGTTCGAATATCGTACTCATGCGCTTATCGTAAGCATCTACATATCATCTGCCAAGCACTATTTTCTAGACATGCCAGACCCTGACCGACCCGATCTCGCGGCAATGGTTGTTCCGCTCGGCCGCGCCCTCGTCGCCGCGGAACTACCCGTCCTGGAACGCAACGGCCTCACCATGTGGGCCTACGGAGTGCTGCTCGGCCTGGAACCGGAGCCGGTGTACACCCAGGCCGCGCTTGCCAAATCCATCGGCGCGGACAAGACCCGGATCATCGGCGTCCTCGACGACCTGCAACGCCGCGGCCTGATCGAACGCTCGCCCGACCCCGCCGACCGGCGCGTCAACCTCGTCTCGCTCACCGAGGAAGGCAAGGCGGCCCTCGCCCGCGCTCGGCACGAGATCCGCGAACAGGAGGACGAGCTGCTGGCGGCACTCCCCCAGGCCGACCGCAAAGCTTTTCTCCGCGCCCTGCACACCCTGTGGTCGAATACCACCGCCGAGCGCGGCTCATAGGCGTATCTCCGCCCTCGCTCCGGCAATGCGCAGTTCGATGGCGGCTGTCGCCCGCCCGCACCGGTCGGGCGTACCTTCGCCTTCGCGCTGGCCATGAGCAGCCGAGGTCCGACCGGCCCGGAAGCATCCATTCAGGCGTACCAATTGTGACCGTCACCACTGCGGAACGAGGTCCTCCCATGCGGTGGCGAGCCTCATGGAGACGGACAATGCGCAGGTCATCTAGCCTGAGAAAGTGCCGGGCACACGATGCGGGCACCCTCTGACGCAACGGAGCGATCCCTCAGAGAAAGCGAACGCCGATGATCCTGGTGGCTCAGGTCAGCGATACACACTTCGATCTCGGCACCCGCAACGCCGAACGCGTCGAGCGGGTGATGGCCTTCCTCGCCGACCTGCGCCGCAAGCCCGACGCCATCCTGGTGACCGGCGACATCACCGACTCCGGTAAGGCCGAGCAGTACGCCGAGGCGCGCGTCGCGCTGGCCGCCGACATCCCGGTCTTTCCGATGCCGGGCAACCACGACGACCGCGCCCACTTCCGCACCGCGCTGCTCGGCGAACCGGCCGCGATCACCCCGATCAACAACGCCCACCGGATCGGCGAATTGACTGTCGCCCTGCTGGATTCGAGCGTTCCCGGGGAAGCGGGCGGCGCGTTGAGCGAGGAGACCTACGACTGGCTGGGCGGCGTGCTCGCGGACGCGCCCGCCGACGGACCGATCCTGCTCGCCATGCACCATCCGCCGGTGCACCTGCACAGTCCGATCATCGACGGCATCACCCTCGCCGACCCCGAGCGCCTCGCCGCGCTGGTGGCCGGGGACGACCGCATCCTCGGCGTGCTCACCGGGCATGCCCATTCCGCGGCGACCACGACATTCGGCGGCCGCCCGCTGCTGGTCGCGCCGAGCACGGCCTCGGTGCTCGGCGGCGAATGGGAGCTCGAATTGCCGCATCACGTCATGGATTACGCGCCGGACCCAGCCGTCGCGCTGCACCTCATCGACGAGAACCGCAATCTGACAACACATTTCCGCCCGGTCCCGATGGGCGGCTATCTCGGCGTTCAGCCGGACTGACTCGGCGTTCAGCCGGATCGCTCAGCGCAGCGAAATCCGTTCGCGCCGATACGCGGCGGGTGTCACCCCGGTCCAGCGCTTGAAGGCGTAGATGAAGGTCGAGGACTCGGCATAGCCGAGTCGGATCGCCACGTCGCTCACCGAAAGCGGTGTGGCGGTGAGCATTTCCTCGGCGAGCGCGCGGCGTACCTCGTCCAGCAGGGCGCGATAGCTGGTCCCCGCGGCGTCGAGGTGCCTGCGCAAAGTCCTGGTGCTCATGTTCAATTCGCGCGCCACCAGATCGATGCCGGGTGGCGCGGCGAAACCGTCGGCGCCGCCGGGCACCAGCAGTTCGCGCACCTCCGCCGCGATGCCGGTGCGGGCGCGGCGGCGGTCGACCAGCTGACGGCACTGCGCGAGGCACATGGCCCAGGTGTGCTCGTTGGCCTGCGGCAGCGGCTGTTCCAGCATCTCCGGGTCGATGGTGAACACGTTGTGCGCGCGGCCGAAACCGGGGCGGACGCCGAACACCTCGGTCATCCGGTCGGCGTATTCCGGTTCGGCGAAACGGAATTCGGCGCGCAGCAGCGGCACCTGGCGTCCGAGTAGATCGCTCATCACCTGGTACATGGCCGTCACGTCGCGCTCGACGAGGAACTGACGCACGTCGGCGGGCACCGACTCGTCGTGCACCCGCGCGACGAACTCCCCCGCCTCCCAGTGCGCGACCGGCAGGCAGAAAGTGAAACTCAGATCCAAGAAGCGCAGCGCGAAGGAGATCGCCTCGCCGAGCGTCGGGCTGCTCACGCAGGCGAAGCCGAAGATGCCGAAGGTGGTGATCCGGTATCGCCTGCCCAGCTCGACGCCCAGCGCGGGCGCGTCGACCTCGCGGACCAGATTGCGGATCACCGCGAGTTCGGTGTGCGCGTCGATCTGGGCGTCGGGATCGCGCAGCAGGGGCTCGGTCAGTCCGGTACCGGCCAGCATCCGCGCCGCGGGCACCCCGCGCTCGCCCGCGTACCCCACCATCAGGGCCACGCTGGCGATGCCGCGCGGGAAGTTCCAGTCGCGGATTCCGGTAGCCAGTACCCGCTCCACAGCGCACATTATGGCCGAAAGTCTCGATGCACCCGGTGGCACCGGTTCTAGAGTGGAGTTCATCGAACGTGGTGAGGAGTGTCACATGACAGCTGGTGACCGGCCGTCGGTTCTCATCATCGGCGCGGGTTTCGGCGGCATCGGCATGGCGATCGAGCTGCGGCGCAACGGGGTCCGCGACATCACGATCCTGGAGCGGGCCGCCGATCTCGGCGGGGTATGGCGGGAGAACACCTACCCCGGCGCGGCCTGCGACGTGCCATCGCCGCTCTACTCCTTCTCCTTCGAACCCAAGCCGGATTGGCCGCAGCGCTACTCCGGCCGCGAAGCCATCCACGACTATCTGCGCGGCGTCGCGCGCAGGCACGGGCTGCTCGCGGACATCGTCTTCGGCGCCGAGGTGACCGACGCCGAATTCGACGAGCGAACCGGCCGCTGGACGGTCCGCACCGGCGACGGCACGGCGCGGACCGCCGACGTGCTGATCTCCGCGGTCGGCCAGCTCTCCCGGCCCGCGCTGCCGGACATTCCCGGCATCGACACCTTCGCGGGCGCGTCCTTCCACTCCGCCGAGTGGAACCACGACGTGGAACTGGAGGGCAAGCGGGTCCTCTGCGTCGGCACCGGGGCGAGCGCCATCCAGTACATCCCGGAGATCCAGCCGAAGGTCGAGCACCTGACGCTGTTCCAGCGCACCGCGGCCTGGGTCATCCCCAAATTCGACACCGACTACAGCCCGCTCCAGCACAAGCTGTTCGCCAAGGTGCCCGGTGCGCTCCTGGTGGAGCGGTTCGGCTGGTGGTCGACCGGGGAGTTCGTCTCGCTCGGGCTCGTCGAGTTCCCCGCGATCGCGCGCGGCGTCGCCAGGATCGCCGAAAAACACCTGCGCATGCAGGTCCCCGATCCGGAGCTGCGGGCCAAGCTGACCCCCGACTACCCCATCGGCTGCAAGCGCGGGCTCTTCTCCAACGATTACTACCCCGCGCTCACCCAGCCCAATGTCGCGGTCGAGACCACCGCGATCAGCGAGATCGTGCCCGAGGGCGCGCGCACCGCGGACGGACGACTGCACGAGGCCGACGTGATCATCTACGGCACCGGTTTCAAGGGCACCGAATTCCTCTGGCCGATGCAGATCTACGGCCGCGGCGGTCGCAAACTCGCCGACGCGTGGGCCGACGGCGCGCACGCCTACCTCGGCATCGCCGTGCCCGATTTCCCGAACCTCTTCCTGGTCTACGGTCCGAACACCAACCTCGCCGCGGGCTCGATCATCTACATGATCGAATCCCAGGCCCGCTACATCCGGCAGGCCGTGCGGCTGCTCGCCGAGCACCCCGGCCACTGCCTCGAGGTGCGCGGCGAGCAGGAGCGCGAATTCAACGACGCGCTCCAGCGGCGCCTGGCCCGCACGCCGTGGAACTTCTGCACCAGCTGGTACCGCACCGCCTCGGGACGCATCACCAACAACTGGCCGGGGACGGTGTCGAGCTACCGGCGCCGCACCCGCAGACTGAACCGCGACCACTACACCCTCACCAGGGCCGCCTGATCCGGCGAACCCGCCCTCCGCCGCCACCCCTGGCAGACTTGTCACGTGAGTGATCTGCCCACGGCCGACGGCCGGACCGGTTTCGAGGAGCGCGGGCCGCTGCGCCCGATCGAACTGGCCACCGGCGCGGTACTGGGCGGCGTGACGGTCGGGTTGGTCACGGTCGGGTCCGTTGTCCCGCTGGCAGCGGCCCTGCAAATCGTCGCGGCCGTGCCGATGGGGATGCTCGCGCACCGCTACCGGCCGCGCGTGCTCGTCGCCGCGACCGCCTCCGCCACCCTGGTCACCTTCGTCGCGGCGGGCGTCATGCCCGCGCTCGGTGTGATCGCGGCGGCGACGATCGGCGGCATCATCGGCGGGGTCAAGCGCCGCGGCGGCGGGCTGTTCTCGGTCTTTCTGCTCGCGTCGCTGGCGGGCACGCTGTGGGGCGCGTTCAGCATCGGCTCGCTGCTGGTGGCCGGGCGGACCCGCGAGCTGCTGTTCGACGCCATCCGCAACACCGCGAACGGTGTGCAGCGGATCGCCGCGAGACAACCCGCGCTGGAGCCGCTCGGGCGGGCCGCGGCGGATGCCACCGACGCCGTGCTCGCCTGGTGGTGGGTCTATGTCGGCGGCGGCGTCCTGCTCAGCGTGGTGGTGAGCGCGCTGTTCTCCTGGTTCGTGCTGGGCTCGGTGCTGGACCGACTGGCCTGGCTGCCCACTCGGGACCGTCTCGACGCGCCGGTGGACGATCGACCGATCGCGCCGCTTCCGGTGACGCTGCACGCGGCGGGTTTCCGCTACCCGGGCGCGAACACCGACGCACTGCGCGACATCGACCTGAGCGTGCGGGTCGGCGAGTTCGTCGCGATCGTCGGCCACAACGGCTCCGGCAAGTCAACCCTCACCCGGCTGCTCGCGGGTCTGCCGCCGACCTCGGGCACGGTCCAGCGTCCCGGCTCCGCGGGCCTCGGCCACCTCGGCGGGACGGCCCTTGTGCTGCAACGACCCGAGAGCCAGACCCTCGGCGTCCTGGTCGCCGACGACGTGGTCTGGGGGCTGCCGCCGGACCTGGCCGCCGAAGTCGACACCGAGGCGCTGCTGGGCGAAGTCGGCCTGGCAGGCATGGGCGACCGCGAGACCGCCACCCTCTCCGGCGGACAACAGCAGCGCCTCGCCGTGGCGGCGGCGCTGGCCCGTCGCCCCGCGCTGCTCATCGCCGACGAGGCCACCTCGATGATCGATCCCGAGGGCCGCCGTGAACTCGTCGCCCTGCTCGGCGAACTGCCGCGCCGCCATCCGATGGCCGTGGTGCTGGTGACCCACCACGAGGCCGACGCCGCGGCCGCGGACCGCGTGGTGCACCTGGCGGGCGGCCGCACCGTAGAGCACTTGCCCCGCTGGCCACAGCCGGTGCGCGACGCTCGCCGCAGGCCCGTCGGGCAGACGATCCTCGAACTGCGCGACGTCCGGCACACCTACAACCGGGGCACGCCGTGGGAGGCGCCCGCCCTGCACGGTGTCGACCTGGTGGTGCGCCGCGGCGAGGCGCTGCTGGTCGTCGGCGGCAACGGGTCCGGTAAATCGACGCTGGCCTGGATCATCGCGGGCCTGATCCACCCGACCTCGGGACGCTGCGATCTCGGCGGCCGCCCGGTGACGCGCCAGATCGGCCGGGTGGAGCTGGCCTTCCAGCACTCCAGGCTGCAATTGCAGAAGCAGACGGTCGGCGCGGAGATCTCCGACTGGGGCGGGCGTGCCACCGGGTCCGGCGCGGTCGGCCGTGCTCTGGACGCGGTCGGCCTGGACCGCGCGCTGGCCGCCCGCTCCATCGAGGAACTCAGCGGCGGGCAGGCCAAGCGCGTGGTGCTCGCCGCCATCGTGGCGAGCCGCCCGCAGGTCGTCGTGCTCGACGAACCGCTGGCCGGTCTGGATCCGGAGGGCCGCGCCGACATCGTGGAACTGCTTGCCCGCCTGCGTGATTCCGGGCTGACGCTGATCGTCATCTCACACGACGTGGCGGACATGGCCGCCGTGTGCGATCGCACCGTGCACCTCAGTTCGGGTCGCATCCTGGAGACGCAGCCGGTCTCCGACGCCGCGCCCGCGGCGCATCGCTTCGATCCGCGGTCGGCCGCACCGCCACGGCCGGGCGACCCGGCGTGGCGCTTCGGACACGGGGGTGCGGAATGAGCGAACGCAGTGAGCGAATCATGTGCCAGCGCGCCGTGCGCATGCCGGAGCCGAGCGTCAGCGAGGCGCAGGCATGAGCACAGTCCTGCTTCGTCAGGTGCCGGTGTCCAGCCCGGTGCACAACCTCTGGGCAGGCACCAAGATGATCGCCGCGTTCCTGATCAGCCTGCTGCTGATGTTCTGGCCGACCTGGCCGGTGCTCGGCGCGATGGTCGTCTTCCTGCTCGCGATCGGCCTGCTCGCCCGGCTGCCGCTCGGCACTCTGCCCAGGCTGCCGTGGTGGTTCTGGGCGCTGCTCGGCGCGGGCGCGCTGATCAATCTGCCGGTGGGCGGCGCCGCGTTGCTCCGCTACACCCAGGTGGTGATCTTCGGCCTGATTCTGGTGGCCGCCTCGTTCTTGATCGCGTGGACGACGCCCATGGGCGAGATCGCCCCCGCACTGGCCAAATTGGGCGCGCCGCTGCGCAAACTGAAAATCCCGGTGGACGAATGGGCCGTCGTGGTGGCGCTGACGCTGCGCGGACTGCCGCTGCTGCTCGAGGAGATCCGGGTGCTGCGCGCGGCCCGCAAACTGCGGCCCAAGGACCGGTTGCTGGACCGCGCGTCCGACAGCCCGATCATCGACATCCTCACCGCGGCCATGGCCGTCGCCACCCGCCGCGCCACCGAACTCGGTGAGGCCATCACCGCCCGCGGCGGCACCGGGCAGCTGACCGCCCGGCCGAGCGCGCCGGGCCGCCGCGACGCGGTCGCGCTGAGCCTCGTCGTGCTCGTGTGCGCGGGCTCGGTGCTGCTCGACGTGCTGATCTGAGCGGCCTCGGAGGCTGGGACGACAGCGCGAACCGCGACACGGCAGACTGAGGGGAACCGATCATCGGCGCGGCGCGTCGAAATCCATGACGGACCGGAACTCGAACGAGCGGGGGTGGCCGATGCCCGACAGTGAACGCGCGGCGCAGCTGGCGCGCAACGAGGCGCTGCGCGGCGAGATCGACGACCTGATGGAGGTTTTCGAGCAGCAGCGCAGGGAGCTGGCCGAGGCGAGCGCGCGGCTGGCCGCGGCCACGGTGACCGCGTGGTCCTCGGACAATCTGGTCCGGGTCACCAGCAATTCCGCGGGTGTGCCGGTCGAGGTGCACGTCGAGCCGGACGCCTTCAAACGCTCGACGCCGCAGAAGCTCGGCGCGGCGATGACCGAGGCGACCCAGGCCGCCGCCCGCTTGGCCAGCGAGGAAGCGCAGCGCACCTTCGGCGCGTTCGAGCAGGTGGGCGCCGACATTCCCGATCTGCCGGACCTGGTGCCCGGTGCGCCGAGCATCAAGGACCTGGTGAATTCCCTGTTCCCCGAACCGGTCTCGGTCGAGGCGACGGTCCAGCCCGCCGAGCTGGACGACGAAGCCGAGGACGAGTACTACCGGAACCGTGGGTATTTGGAGGGCGGTAGATGAGTAGCTTGCAGGTCGACCCCGATGCCCTTCGCTCCACCAAGCCCGGCTTCGCCGCGGCCGCGGAAAAGGTGCTCGAGGCGGTAAAGAACGTGCAGACCACGGTCGCGGCCGAGGGCGAGTGCTGGGGCGGCGACGAGATCGGCCAGAACTTCGCCAAGGAGTACACGCCGGGCGCCGAGGACGGCATGAAAGGCATCGAGGGCCTCGGCAAGTCGATCGAGGCGCTCAGCGGCGGCGTCGACGCGATCGCGTCGGCCTTCCAGCAGCAGGACGAGCTGAACGCGAAGGCGATCGAGAAGATCAAGAGTTCCGTCGAATAGGAGCTCTCCGCATCGGCGAGTCACGTACCGCCGGTTGTAGCAAACCTCCAGTGCGACATACCTTCACGCGGCTTCGGCCGCGTGCGCCTTCGACGGACTTCGTTCGTAAAGGCGCACTGGGCCAGGGATGACGCTTTGACGTGCCCGTATAGCCAAGTGGCATAACACCTTCGGCAATGGCGCGACAACCGATAGCGATAAGAAACGGGAATACCCCCCAATTTCAGGGTC
Organism: Nocardia sp. CNS-044; assembly: GCF_059570515.1. NCBI lineage: Bacteria > Bacillati > Actinomycetota > Actinomycetes > Mycobacteriales > Nocardiaceae > Nocardia > Nocardia sp. CNS-044. The sequence continues at coordinate 1,211,083 of NZ_JCANSX010000005.1, read as the reverse complement.
CAAACGGGCAATCGCCCAGTAGTGTGGCAGACGGCGCAGCTGTTCTCTGGATCACATCAAGGCTTCGCACGCGTTGAGGGGGAAGGTTTTTCGGCGTGCGGGGCGTTCGTAGGGCATGAAAACCTGATGCAGATTGGAACTCTGGAAATGATTCTCCGCAAGATCACCGCGGCAGCCGTACCGCTCGTCGCCGCCGTCGCCGTCGGCGCGGGCACTGTGCACGCACAACCGGCCGCCGCCCCCGTCCCGAACATCGGGTACGAGGCGAAGCTGGTCGGCGACAAGATCATCACCACCCTCACGGACGGTTCTTTCGAACTGACCGGCAACTCCGTGGACATCAACGACTCCGCCGGGAACGCGGTCCTCACCCTGCCGCTCTCGGTCCGGCAGGACGGGCTGGAATTCCCGCTGCCGCACGAGATCCGCGACGGCGGCCGGGTGCTGGAGCTGACGGCGGTCGCAAACGTCGCGCAGGCGCGTCCGGCGCAGGTGTTGCCCGTAGCTTCGCCTATCGAGAACCAGCGCGCCATGGACTCGTTCCTCTCCCAGTTCAGCATCGCGACCGCGATCGGCAGCTTCATCGGGTTGGTCATCGGCGGCGCCGTTGGACTGATCGGCTTCGCGGGCGGTGTGCTCGGCATTGCCACGGTTCCCGTCGCCGCCGCCATCGGCGCGATCATCGGCACCATCGCGGTCGGCGGACCGACCTTGCTCGTCGCGGGCATCGACCTGATCAACACCCTGAATGCCCCGCCGGGCACCACCAAGTGGGCGGAACAGGCCGGATCCCCGGCCAACTGAGCCACCCTTCCCGAACGCGGCGCGCACCGACGACCCCTCGAGTCGGTGCGCGCCGCTCTTCGTCCAGCGTCCTCAGCGAGGGTGGCACCCCGCCGCTACCGGTACCCCCGCGAACCGATCGGCGAGATAGTTCATCGCCCCGATCGCCTCGACGATCGCGGTCGGATTGTGGCCGGGCAGCGTCGAATGCGTGAAGGTGATGTCCGCGCCGAGCGCGCAGTAGCGGTCCAGCAGCGCGGTGAAGCCCGCGACGGGAATCACGTCGTCGGTGGTGCTGTGGTAGAGGTAGGACGGTACCCGCGGCGGGCTCGCGCCCAGCTCCTGCGCGTCCGTCGCCGCGCGGAAGGCCGGATGCGCCAAGAGGTCCGGCTCGATCGTGAAGTCGTCGACGCGCGTGCCGTTGTACTTCAGTATCAGGTCCAACCCGCAGGCCGAGCCGTCCTCGGCCAGCATCGCGTGCCCGCGCTCGTTGAGCAGCTCCGCCACGCCGTATCCCGGATGGTCGCGGGCGATCGCGAGCACGATCAGCAACGCCAGCCCGGCCTGCACGCCGCCGTCCACGCCGCGGGCGATGGCGGGCCAGTCGGCGGGCACTCCGCCGGAGGTGATCCCGGCGAACGCGACGTCCGGTGCGTAGTCCGGTTGCAGCTGCGCGGCCCACAGCGTCGCGTAGGCGCCGCCCGAATACCCGTACGCGCCGATCGGACTCGTCGGCCCGACGCCGCCCGCGCCGAACGCCCTTGCCGCCCGGATGCCGTCGAGCACGCCACGCCCTGAGTTCACCCCGTCGAGGAAGCGGGACCACGGCCCCTCGTAGTCACTGACCACCACCGCCCAGCCGCGGCGCAGCGCGTCCGCGAGGAAGGGCGTGTCGATATAGGTGGTCACGCCGCTCAGTTCCCACCCGCCGCGCAGCGCGTAGGAGGGCGCGCAGTGGCTGCCGAGACTGTCCTCGGGCACTTGATAGGACAGCAGCGGTCGCTCGCCCTGGCCCCACCACGGCAGGATCGGGGCCAGCACCGTGGCCATGCCGGGGATGGGCTCGTCGTTCGCGTCGTTGGTTCGGTACTGCACCTGCCAGGCCGAAATCGGCAGCGGCAGACCGAGCGGCGCGATCGGCCGGGATCTGATGACGGCGCCCGCGGGATACGCGGCGAGATCGGCGGGCGCGGCGTAGAACGGGTCGGCGTCGGGCCGTGGAATCGCCGCGCTCGGGGCGACATGCGCGAGCAGACTGAGCGACACCATCGCGGCGACCGCGAATCCCCGCAGCAGCGCGCCGAATGCCAGGACCGAACGGCCGTTCTTCGTCCTCATCTCGAGCTCCAGGTTTCACCGAGGCGCACCCGACCTCGCCTCGAGTCAATCGACGGTACTGCCGCGGCGGCCGCCCGGCAACATTCTTGGCGCGCGTGGTTACAGTGGTGCGAAAGTGCCCTCAGCGCAACCGAATCGCCGCTCAACACGGCCCGGCGACGCGGTCATCGAGAAGGAGAGCTGACCATGCGGTACGGCAACGGACTGGACATTCCCGAGGGGCTCGCCGATGTGTGCGGTCCGGACCGGATGGCGGTGATCGTCTACGACATGCAGGTGGGCGTGCTGTCGCAGCTGCCGGACGGCCCCGAGATCATCCAGCGGGTGGTGCCCGTGGTCGAGGCGGCGCGGCGCGGCGGCTACCCGGTCATCTTCCTGCGGCACTTCTTCCTGCCGCACCGGCTCAGCGGCAAGTTCGCGCTGCGGATGGCGATGAGCTGGCAGGGGGTCGACTCGGCCGACGAGGTGAAATCCATTCTCCAGCGCGATACCCCGCCCTTCGAGCTGGTGCCGGAGCTGCGGCCACGGCCCGACGAGGTGGTCTTCGACAAGACCTCGATGTCGGCCTTCGAGGGCACACCGCTGGCCAGCACGCTGCGCGACCTCGGCATCGGGGCGTACGCCATCATGGGCGTCGCGATGGAGATCGGCATCGCGCCGACCATCACCCACTCCACCGATCTCGGGTTCGTCCCGGTGGTGATCAGCGACGCGTGCGGCGGCCGGGATCAGGACGCGATCGCGCGCGCCTACGCGGATTTCGAGTTCCAGGGGCACGCGATCGTGACGGATTCCGCGACCATCACGCCGCTGCTGGCGGGCGAGAAGGAGTGAACCGGACCCTGTCGGCCCGGCGCGCGCCGGGCCGACAGGTATCGGTCAGCCTTCTTTCCGAACGGCCTTCTTCGCGGCATCCTGGGCCGAGTCGACCTGGCCAGGCCTTGGCAAACCCTTAGCGAACGGCGTCACACCGTCATTCGGATTCACCGGCCCAGCCCGGATGCCACAGCCGTCCGGTCTCGGTCCAGTTCATGAAGCGCACGGTGCCCACGATCTTCGGCGACACCCACACCGCTTCCTTGCGTTCCTCGGCGGTCAGCGGATTGTCGAACGGACTGGTCTTGCGTTCCAGCTTGCGCAGTCGTGCGGCCAAGTCCCGCATCCCCGCGTCGTCGAAACCGGTGCCGACCCGGCCCACGTAGATCAGCCGGTCCTGGTACGGAATGCCGACGAGCAGCGACTTGAACTCGCGCGCCTCGCTGCGCCGCCAGCCGCCGACCACGACCCGCTGGGTGCGCCAGTTGCGCTGCTTGACCCACGAATGTCCGCGCTTGCCCGGCAGATACACCGAGTCCTTGCGCTTGGCGACGACGCCTTCCATGCCGTGCTGCTGGCTGTAGCGCAGGGCGGTGGCGCCCGGACCGTCCAGCCGGGGCGGCACGCGCAGCGACGGCGCGTTCGCGGCCAGCGCCTCCAGCACCCGCCGACGATCCGAATAGCGTTTGCGGACCAGCGAGGTGCCGTCCAGATACAGCACGTCGAACGCGACGAAGACGGCCCGGGCGGCATCCGCTTGCAGCAGGCCCAGATTCGCGACGCCGTGATCGTCGAACACCACCGCCTCGCCGTCCAGGACGACGCGGTGACCGTCCAGCTCCTCGGCCAGCACCCCGATGCCGGGGTAACGGGAGGTCACCACGTTGCCCGCGCGGCTGCGCAAAAGCACCGCGCCGGAGTCGATCTCGGCGATGAGCCGGAAGCCGTCCCACTTCGTCTCGAAGCACCATTCGACCTCGTCCAGCTCGGCGACGTCACCGGAGACCGCGAGCATCGGCGCGAGACCGCGGGGAAAGGGCGCGGAACCGCCCGCAGGTACGGCCGTTTCGATCGGTGCCCTGTCGGCCGATTCGTCCGCGGGGCCGGGCTCGCCGCGCGCACCGTCGGCCGACTCGGCAGCCGAATCCGGCTGGTCCGCAACGGCTTCCGCGCCCTGCTGCTGATCGCGCATGAGGTGCATCAGCCACTGGTTGCCGTTGGTCTGGATGAGCGCGTAACGGCCGGTGAGCCGTTCGCCGTGGAAGCGGACGATCACCTCGTCGTCGCGCCACTTCTCGGTCTCGTAGGTGCCGGTATCCCAGATGGTCATCTCCCCCGCGCCGTACTCCCCCTTCGGGATCTCGCCGTGAAAGTGCAGGTACTCCAGCGGGTGGTCCTCGGTGTGCACCGCGAGCCGGTTCTGCCGCGACGAGGTCGGCGGACCCTTCGGCACCGCCCAGGACACCAGCACGCCGTCGCGCTCCAGCCGGACGTCCCAGTGCAGCCTGCGTGCGTGATGCTCCTGCACCACGAACCGGTCTCCGGCGCCCGGTGCGGGCGGCGCGGACGGCACCGGCTCCGGTGTGCGCGCCGGATCGCGCATCGAGCGGTACTTGCTCAGCGCGTCGGTGCCGCCTCGGGAATCCGGCGGGTCCATCTCGGCGAGCAGATCCCCGTCGTCCCGCCAGCGCGCGAGCACTTCCTCGAAACGCAAGTGCCGCAGTTTCTTCCGGTTCTCGATCTCGGCCCAGGTGCGTGGCGCCGCGGCGTTGGGCTCGGCGCGGCCGCGCAGCGAATAGGGCGCGATGGTGGTCTTGGCCGGGTTGTTCTGGCTCCAGTCCAGGAAGACCTTGCCGCGCCGCACGGATTTGGCCATCGTCGCCGTGACCAGTTCCGGGTGCAGCTTCGCCAGATTGGTGGCCACCTGTTTGGCCACCGTCGACGCGCCACCGGAACTCAGCACCCGGTCCAGCGGGACGTAGAGGTGAATGCCCTTGCTGCCGCTGGTGACCGGGAACGCGTGCAGTCCGATCCCCTCGACCATCTCCCGCACGGCGAGCGCGACCGTCGCGCATTCCGGCAGACCGGCTCCGGGTCCCGGATCGAGGTCGAAGACGATTCGGGTCGCCGGACCCATCTCGTCGCCGTCGAAGCGCCATTGCGGCACATGGACTTCCAGCGAAGCCTGCTGCCCGATCCAGGCCAGGCCGGCCTCGGAGTCGATCAGCGGATAAGCCACCCGCCGATCGGAGTGCGCGAGCGTGCGGCGCTCGATCCAGGACGGTGCGTGTTCGGCGAGGTTCTTCTCGAAGAAGGAGGGTTCGTCGACCCCGTTGGGCCAGCGCTTTCGGGTCACCGGACGCCCGGCGATATGCGGCAGCATCGCCGGGGCGATGGCCGAGTAGTAGGCGATCACCTCGCCTTTGGTGGTCCCGGTCGCCGGATACAGCACCTTGTCGAGGTTGCTGAGTTCGACCTCGATACTCGGTCGGCCAGGACCACCACCGAATGCACGGCGGGACACCATGACTCGATACTACGGCCGGGGACCGACAGGTGGGCGGTCCCCGGCCGTGCGTCCTCAGGCCTTCGGTGTCGGACCCGGCTGGCCGGGCTGCCCGGGCTGGCCGGGGTGTTCGGGCGGCACCACCTTCTTGGCGGCCTCCTTGCCCTTCTCGATCTTGTCCGTGTACTTCCCGTGCGTCTTCTGGTCGATGAAGTCACCGGCCTTGTCGACCGCCTGGTTGATCTTGTCGGCGTTCTTGGCCGCCGCGTCCTTTCCCTTACCGACCAGGCCTTTCAAAGTGTCCGCCAGGCTCATCGCCGTCGTTCCTTTCCTGTCGCCAATCGGGATGTCGGAGATACCGACAGGTCAACCTACATTTTCCCACCACGAATCGCGGGGAGGGAGGGCATGCGGCAACAAACGCTGTCCCGGCATCGGCACCGCGACCGAGGTGCCCGCCCGCTGCGCCGCGTCGACCATCCGGTGCACCGGCTCCGACCATCCGTGGAAGGCCAGATTGAACGTCGCCCAGTGGATCGGCACGAGCAAGCCGTGGCCCGGATCATCGACGCACAGGTCGGCGTGCGCGCGCACCGCCTCCTCCGGGTTCATGTGCACGTCGGCCCAGCGCTCGTCGTACGCGCCGATGGGCAGCAGCGTCAGATCGAACGGCCCCAGCGCCGCGCCCGCCTCGGCGAACGCCTTGGTGTAGCCGGTGTCGCCGCCGAAGTAGACCCGCCGGGTCGGACCCACGATGGACCAGGACGCCCACAGCGTGGTGTTCCTGACCAGTCCGCGGCCGGAGAAGTGCCTGGCCTCGGTGCAGGTGAGCACCAGATCGGTCCCGTCCCGTTCCCGGCCCAGGGCGGCGAGGGAAACCGAACCGCCCCAGTCCAATTCGACGATGCGATGCCCGGGAACGCCCCAGTGCCGCAGGTGCGCGCCGATACCCATCGGCACCAGGAACGGCGTGGACTGGCCGACCACCAGCGCCCGGATGGTCTCCTTGTCGAGGTGGTCGTAGTGATCGTGCGAGATGATCACCGCGTCGACCTGCGGCAGGTCCGCGAGCGGCACCGGAACCGGATGCAGCCGCGCGGGCCCGATCAGCGGGGAGGGCGAAACCCGTTCGCTCCACACGGGATCGGTGAGAATCCGGTATCCGTCCACCTCGATCAGCGCCGACGCGTGGCCGTACCAGGTCACCGCCAGATCGGCGGCCTCGGCGGGCGGCTGCGGCTTCTGCAGCGGAACCACCCCGCGCGGGCGGCCGATATTGCGCTTGGTGAACGCCGAATACAGCAGGGAGGGAACCGAACCCGCGACGATCTGGGTGCTCGGCTCCCTGTTGTGGAATTGGCGATCGCGGTAACTCACCGATCCGGCCGCGTATGGCTGGATGGCCGACATGGAGGCGCCGATCGCTGACGGTATGTCCCACGCGGCACGCACCACCCAGGTGAGCCCGACCGCGCCCGCCGCGTAACCGAGCAGTCGTTTGATCCGCATCATCGCCCCACGAACTTCGCCGCGCGCTTCTCCTGCCGTGCCACGCGCCCTTCCTCAGCATCGGCGCTGGTCCACGCGGCCTCCAGGGCGGCGCGCTGCTGCGCGGACTCCGGATCGCGGGTGCCATCGTCGTTGAACACCAACTTCAGGTGCCGCAGCGAGAGCGGCGCCAGATCCGCGATCGACTTGGCCCACGCCTGCGCGTCGGCCAGGGTGCCGATCTTGTTGGCGAAACCGAACGAGTAGCAGTCGGCGGCCTGAATCGGTTCGGCGCCAATGAGAATGGTGCGCGCCGGGCCGCCGCCGATCAGCGAGACCAGCCGCCGCACGGTCCAGCGGTCCACGGTGATGCCGAGCTTGGCGGCCGGGATGGCGATGTAGGCGTCCGGCGAGATCACCCGCAGGTCCGAGGCGAGCGCGATTTGCACGCCCGCGCCGAGCGCGCCGCCGTTGATGGCGGAGATGATCGGCACCGGGGCCGACTCGATCGTGTGCAGCATGTCGAGCAGGCCGGAGAGGAAATCGTCGGAGTAGACGCCGGACAGATCGGCGCCCGCGCTGAAGATCGGGCCGCGCCCGGTCAGCACGATCACCCGTGCGCCATCGGCGACGGCGGCTAGGACGGCCTCGCGTAGCCGGGTCACGAGTTCGCTGTTGAGCGCGTTGCGTCGCTCCTCGCGTTGTAATTCGATGGTGACGACATCACCATCTCGGCTAACACCGAGCATGCATCCTCCCCAACTGAACGTGTCGTTTGGTTACTCTCACTCTGCCACAGGCGGCCGCGGGAGACGCCGAAGGCGATACGATCGGCGGCTGTGCCGACCGACTTCGACATCCTGGTGATCGGCGCTGGTCAGGCGGGGCTGTCGGCCGGCTACCACCTCCGCCGCCTCGGGTTGCGCCCCGAACGGGACTTTCTCATCGTCGACCACGCGCCGGGACCCGGCGGCGCCTGGCAATTCCGCTGGCCATCGCTGACGCTCACCACCGTCAACCGGGTGCACGACCTGCCCGGCATGTCGTTCGCCGAGACCTTGCCGCCCGGCTCGGAAAGCGCGCCCGCCGCCACGGCCGTCCCGCACTATTACGAGCTGTACGAGAAGCGCTTCGATCTTCGGGTGCGCAGGCAGGTGTCGGTCGACGTGGTCTGCGACCGCACCGAGGACGGGCAGCGCTGCGACGGGCGCGGCGCCGTGCTCAACGCGGAGACCGACAGCGCGGGCACGCTCCGGGTGCGCGGGCTGATCAACGGCACCGGAACGTGGGAGCGGCCGTTCGTCCCGCGCTACCGCGGTCAGGAGAGCTTCGCGGGACGTCAGCTGCACACCCGCGACTATCGGACCGCCGAAGAGTTCGCCGGGAAGCACGTCGTGATCGTCGGCGGCGGTATCTCGGCGGTGCAGTTGCTCGACGAGATCTCGAAGGTCACCGCGACCACCTGGGTCACGCGGACCGAACCGGTGTTCCGCGACGCGGAGTTCACCGACGAGGCGGGCCGAACCGCGGTGGCGATGGTGGAGGACCGCGTGCGCGACGGGCTCCCGCCCGGCTCGGTGGTCTCGGTGACCGGGCTGCGCTGGGACGATCGCCTGCGCGCCGCCGACGCGCGCGGCGTGCTGCGCAGGCGGCCGATGTTCGACCACATCGAACCCGACGGCGTGCGCTGGGCGGACGGAACTTTCCAGCGGGCCGATGTCATCCTGTGGGCCACCGGTTTCCGCAGCGCGCTGGACCATCTGGCCCCGCTGCGGCTGCGCGGGCCGGGCGGCGGGATCACCATGACCGGGCGGCTCGCGACGCAGGTTGCCGTCGATCCGCGCGTCCACCTGATCGGCTACGGCCCGTCGGCGAGCACCATCGGCGCGAACCGCGCTGGTCGCGCCGCCGCCGTCGAGCTGACGGAGTTTCTTTTCAGAGACCGGCGGTGAAGGTGTCCGGGTTCGGACCGATTCGGCCGCCGCGGTCGAGTTCGTTGATCGCGTCCATCTGCTCGGGTGTGAGCTCGAAGCCGAACACGTCGAAGTTGGCGGCCATCCGCGACGGGGTGACCGACTTCGGAATGACGATGTTGCCGAGCTGCAAGTGCCACCGGATGATCACCTGAGCGGGCATGCGGCCCAGCTCGGCGGCGATCGCGGTGATGGTCCGGTCTTCCAGCAGGGTGCCCTGGCCGAGCGGGCTCCACGCCTCGGTGGCGATCGCGTTCTCGGCGTGGAAGTCACGCAGCTCGCGCTGGACGAGACCCGGATGCAGCTCGATCTGGTTGACCGCCGGGATCTCGCCGGTCTCCTCGATCACCCGGCGCAGGTTCGCCACGGTGAAATTGGACACACCGATCGACCGGACCCGGCCCTGCCGCTTGAGCTCCTGGAAGGCGCGGAAGCTGTCGACGAACTTGCCGGCGATGGCCACCGGCCAGTGGATCAGGTAGAGATCCAGGTAGTCCAAGCCGAGCTTGTCCATGCTCGCGTCGAAGGCGCGCAGCGTGGCGTCGTAGCCCTGATCCGAGTTCCATAGCTTGGTGGTGACGTAGACCTCGTCGCGCGGCAGCCCGAACGCGCGAATCGCCTGCCCCGTCCCCTGCTCGTTGTGGTAGGCGGCGGCGGTATCGATGCTGCGGTAGCCCGCCTCGAGCGCGGCGGTCACGACATCGAACACATCCTCGGGCGGCACTTGGAACACGCCGAATCCGAGTTGCGGGATGACGTTGCCGTCGTTCAACACGATCGACGGCACGGCGGAGGTCTCGCTTCGGAAGCTCACCCGATCGACCGTAGAAGTGCGGGGGCGAACCGTCAACGACGCTTATGCGCGTGTTGACACCCGGTTCAAAACGCGTGCACCAGCCATTTCGCTCGACGGTTCGGGTCGAATGGGTCGTCTGGGCCTCGGTCCGGGGGTGGTTCAGCGGCCCGCCGGAAGGCCGAGTCTGCGGTAGCGCTGGTGCCGTGCGCGTTCGAGATCGTGCAGGGGCAGGCCGCGCAGGAGGCTCAGCTCTTCGCCGATGGCGGCGACCATGCGGCGGGCGAAGTCGACAGGTTCGTCGGCGGCGTCGGGATGTTCCGCAACGATGCGGTCGACGATGCCGTCGGCGAGCAGCGCGGGGGCGCTGATGCGTTGGGCGGCGGCGAGTTCCGGCGCGTGTTCGGTGTCGCGGAAGACGATCGCGCTGGCGCCTTCCGGGGGCAGCGGGGCCAGCCAGGCATGCGTGGCGGCCAGAACGCGGTCGGCGGGTAGCAGCGCGAGCGCGCCGCCGCCGGTGCCCTGGCCGAGCAGCACCGAGACGGTCGGAGTGTCCAAGGTCACCAGATCGGCTATGCAGCGGGCGATTTCCGGGGCGAGTCCGCGCTCCTCGGCCTCCTTGGACAGCGCAGCACCGACGGTGTCGATCACCAACACCAGCGGTATCCGCAACTCTTCGGCCAACGCCATGCTGCGCCGCGCCTCGCGCAGCGCGGCCGGTCCCATCGTCTCGCCGAGGCGTCCGGCGCGATCGTGCCCGAAGACCACGCACGGCTGTCCGCGGAACCTGGCGAGCGCGTGCACCACGCTGCGATCGGTCTCACCCTGTCCGGTGCCGCTGAGCGGAACCCGTTGCGTGACATGGCGCAGCAGATCGCGAAGGCCGGGGCGGGCGGGGCGGCGGGATGCCCGCACCGACTGCCAGGCGGCGTCGGCGGTCGAACCGGCTCCGTCCGCTGCCGATTCGGGCCGTCCGCTCGAGCTCGCGCGTGAGACGGCGCTCTCCCCCGAGGAGGACAGCAATGCGTCGGGCCGCCCGATCGTCACGGTCGGTTCCGCGTACCGAGGATTGTTCGCGATCGCGTCGTCCGCCCGCACTTCTCCGCTGAGCACGCTCAGCGCGCGATGGGCGATCCTGCGGAAGACGTGCACCGGCACCACGCCGTCGATGACGCCGCGGTGGTACAGGTTCTCCGCGATCTGCACGCCCTCCGGGAAGTCCTTGCCGTACAGCGCCTTGTAGACGCGCGGACCGAGGAACCCGATCAGCGCGCCCGGCTGGGCGAAGGTCATGTGGCCGAGCGAACCCCACGACGCGAACACACCGCCCATGGTGGGGTCGCGCAGGTACACGAGATAGGGGTGTCCGGCGGACTTGTGCGCGGCGACCGCGCCCGCGATCTTCACCATCTGCACGAAGGCGACGGTGCCCTCCTGCATGCGAGTGCCGCCGGAGGTCGGTGACGCGACGAGGGGAAGCCCCAGCTCGGTCGCCCGTTCGACGGCGTCGACGATGCGTTCGGCCGCCGCGACGCCGATCGAGCCCGCGAGAAAGCCGAACTCGCAGGCGATCACGGCCACCCGGCGGCCGCGCAACAGTCCTTCCCCGGTGAGCACCGACTCGTCGGTGCCCGCCGCGGCGGTCGCCTTGCGCAGATCCTCGCGGTAACGCGGGGACGCGGCCACCTCGAGCGGTGGCCGATCCCAGCTGACGAAGGACTCCGCGTCGAGCAGTTGCCCGAGCCACTCACGCGCCGAAATCCGCATCGCGCGAGCATATCGGCACGATCGGACGGCGTAGCCGCCCGCTGCGGAACGGTCGGTGAGAGACAGCCGCGGTGAGCCGCGGCCGCCCCCGCGATCAGTAGCCCTGCATCACCTTGCGCAGGGCGTATTCGGTGAGCGACACCAGCGCCTGCTTGGCGGGCTCGCGCCGACGCGCGTCGATGGACAGGATCGGCACATCCGCGGGCACCGCGAGTGCCTGACGGATGTCCTCGATCGGGTATCGCGGTGCGTCGTCGAACTCGTTGAGCGCCACCAGGAACGGTAGGTTGCGCGCTTCGAAGTAGTCGACGGCCGCGAAGCTGTCCTCCAGCCTGCGGGTGTCGACGAGGACCACGGCGCCGATGGCGCCGCGGATCAGGTCGTCCCACATGAACCAGAACCGGTACTGGCCCGGCGTACCGAACAGATAGAGCACCAGATCGTCCGCGAGGCTGATCCGGCCGAAGTCCATGGCCACCGTGGTGGTGGACTTCATCGGAATGCCGGTCAGGTTATCGATTCCGGTACTGGCATTGGTCACCAATGCCTCGGTACGCAGCGGAACGATCTCCGAGACAGCACCGACCAACGTGGTCTTGCCGACACCGAAGCCACCAGCGACCACGATCTTCGCCGACGTGGGCTTGCTGGTGCGGGTATCGACCTGTGCCGTCGAATCAAATACGCCGGAGTCCACTGAGAACCCTTTCGATCAGCTCGCGACGTTCATCGTCGCTGGAATCGTCTTTCAAAGTCGCGGAAACGCGTACATGACCGGCCTCGATCAGGTCGGCAACGAGTACTCGTGCCACACCTATCGGAATTCCCAGTCGAGCCGCTACTTCGGCAACGGACGGCGATTCTCTGCACAACTCCACGATTGACGTTTCGATGTTGGTCAGTTCGAACTGCCGCTCCAGGGCGACCGGATGCGATGCGACGAGCGCCTCCAACGCCAACTCGACCGTGGGCCTGGTACGGCCCGCGGTCAACGAGTATGGGCGAACGAGGCTCGGCTCGGCGCTCCCCACGCGGTGATCTTCTATGTCCATCCCACCATCAGGAACCCATCGTGACGCGTGGCGTGGCCTGCACAGTCTGGCCAACACGCTCGACCAACAGAGCCATCTCGTATCCGACCTGTCCGATGTCGCAGGACGTGTTGGTCAGTACCGCGAGATAGGAGCCGTCGCCCACCGCCATCAGCAGTAGGTATCCGTGTTCCATCTCGACGACCGACTGCAGCACCGTACCGCCCTCGAACAGGTTCGAGACGCCGACGGAAAGGCTGGCGAGGCCGGCGGTGACCGCCGAGAGCTGTTCAGCGCGGTCGACGGGCAGCTGGGCACTCGCGGCCATGAGTAGGCCGTCAGCCGAGACCAGTACGGCATGAGCTACGCCAGGAACCTCGTTGGCGAAGTTCGAAACCAGCCAATCCAGCTGACGATTCGTACCACCTAGATCGGGGTTCATCGGTCTCCTTTGTCTCCGGTTAGGTTCATTTCTCTCATCGCACGGCCATCCCGGACGCCCTGCTGGTGACGGCTCAAGCTGGACCTGATCGATTCCGGATCTCGGCTAGGCGCTCGATCCGCGGAGCCGCTGACGGCGCCGGGGACCAGCCTCCCGCCCGGATTGCGTTGAGGCAAGCCCGCAGCCGTTTTTGTTTCGGCTTGCGCCTCACTGGCCCGTCGTGCGGCCTGCCAACCCTCGTCGCCCGGCGACTCGAAGGAGGCCGCGATCTGGGACCGATCCGGGTTCGGATCGGCCAGCCACGCCGACATCATCTCGGCGAAGATCGGGCTGTCCATCGGCGACCCGGTCTCGACCGCGGGCTGCAGGCGAGTCTGGAAGAACGACGCCGTCTTGGACGGGTTGGATTTGTAGCTGTGCTTGCCGGGATCGCGACCGCCCTGCGGCGTGCTCGACTCGGCTTCTTTCTGGTCCGAGCTGGTCGCGGCGGGCTGCACGGTGCGTTCCCGTTGCGGCAGGCCGACTCCCGGCGGCACCTCGCGCTGCGGCATCACCGTCGCGCCGGGATCGCGCTGCGGCAGACCGCCGGGCGACGGCGCGGCCGACGGACGCTGCGGCAGACCGCTCGGCGCCTCGCGCTGCGGCAGGCCGGTCGACGCGGCGGGCCGCTGCGACAGACCACCAGGCGCCTGTTCCCGGCGCGGAGCGCCACTGGCGCCCGGTTCGCGCAGGGGCAGTCCGTTGCCGGTCTGCGGACGCTGCGACAGACGGTTCGCGGCGGGATCGCGCTGCGGCAGACCACCGGAAGCGAAATCACGCTGCGGCAAGCCACCGGCGGCCGACTCACGCTGCGGCAGACCACCCGACGCGGACTCACGCTGTGGGAGACCACCCGCTGCCGAATCACGCTGCGGCAGACCACCGGAGGCGGACTCACGCTGCGACAGACCGGCGAACGGATCGCGTTGCGGCCGACCCGTTGCCGAATCGCGCGACGGCGCACCGTTCGTACCGGGCTCCCGCTGCGGCAAGCCGTTCGGTGCCGCGTCGCGCTGGGACAGACCGTTCGCGGCGCTCTCGCGCTGCGGCAGACCCGGGGACTGACGCGGCGGCATCCCGTTGGCGCCGGGCTGGCGCTGCGGCAGACCACCCGCGGCCTGATCGCGCGGCGGCAGACCGCCCGAGGCGGACTCACGCTGCGGCAAGCCACCGGGCGCGGCATCCCGCTGCGGCGGTTTGACGGCACCGGAATCACGCGGCGCCAGGCTCGACGAAGCATCCCGTGCGGGCGCACCGTTCGTGCCCGGCTGGCGCTGCGGCAGACCCGTCGTGCTCGGCTTCGGCGCACCGTTGGCGCCGGCCTGACGCTGCGGGAGATCGCCGGAGTTCGGCGTCTCGCGCTGCGGCAGCGACCCGCTGCCGGTGTTCGCGTTCGTGCCGGTCGGCGGCGTGGGCGGCCGCTGCGGGCCGCCCGGGCCTAGGCTGCGCTTGGGCAGGCTCGCCGCGGCGAGCTTGCCGCGCTGCGGGCCGCTCGGCGCCTGGCCGGGCTGTGGGCGCAGGGTCGGACTCGACTGGGCCGAGTCCTGGCGCAATCCGGTCGCCATCGAGTTGCCCGGCTGCCGCTGCGGAAGTCCCGCGTCGCCGCTCGGGTCGGCGGGCGTCGCGGCCGGGATCGGTCCGCTCACGCCGGGATCGACGGTGACCATCATGTTGCCGCCTGGCGTACGGGTGATCGAACGCATCTGCATCGACGACTGCGACGACTGGCGCTGCGGCGCGGCGGGCGAGGGCGTCGGCGTCACCGGCTGCGCCGTGATCGTCTGCCCTGCGACGATCAGTCCCACCGGCACGTGCACGGTCACGGTCACGCCGGGATCGCGCGCGGTGTCGAAGGTCGGGCGCAGTCGCACGGTCAGGCCGTGGCGCTCGGCCAGGCGGCCGACCACGAACAGACCCATGTGCCGCGCGGTGTCGGGACCCGGCTCGGCGGTCTGCTCGAGCTTCTTGTTGATCTCGGCCATCTCCGACGGGGGCATACCGATGCCGCGGTCGGCGACCTCGATGAGCATGCCCTGGTCGTGCGCCTGCGCGAAGGTGAACTTCACGTCGGTCTCGGGCGGCGAGGCCCGCAGCGCGTTGTCCAAGAGCTCGGCGAACAGGTGCGCGAGGTCGGAGGCGGCCGGTTCCTTGAGCGAGCCGCGCGGCGTGGCGCCGAGCTTGACTCGCTCGTAGTCCTCGACCTCGGAGATCGCGGCGCGCAGGACGTCGGCGATCTCGACGGGCGCGGACTTGCCGCGGCGCTGCTTGGTGCCCGCCAGAATCAGCAGGTTGTCGCCGTTACGGCGCATACGGGCGGCGAGGTGGTCCAGCCGGAAGAGGTTCTCCAACAGGCGGGGGTCCTTCTCGTCGTACTCCATCGCCTCGATGAGGCTGAGCTGATGGTCGACCAGCGACTTGGAGCGTCTGGCCAGGGTCTCGAACATATCGTTCACCTGGCGACGCATCTGCGCCTGGTCGCTCGCGAGGCGCAGCGCCTGGCCGTGGATGTCGTCGACAGCGCGGGCCAGCTGGCCGATTTCCTCGGTGCTTCGCACCGGCATCGGCTCCAGCGGCACGTCCTCCGGCTTCGCGCCGTTACGCAGCTGGGCGACCTCGTGCGGCAGATCGCTCTCGGCGACGCGCAGCGCGGCGAGGCGAAGGCGGTGCAGCGGCACGATCATCGAGCGCGCGACGAACACCGCGAGCAACAGCGCCGCGAGGATGGTCGCGATGACGATCGCGGTGTAGCTCCACGCGTCCCGGTTGGCCGTGGCGGCCAGCGAGTCCATCGCGCTGTCGATGTCCTTGGTCGCCTTGGCGACCACGAGCTCGTAGACGTCGACGCTGCCGGTCAGCGAGTTCTTCAGTTCACCGATCGGGATCTTGCCCGCCTGCGCCTCCGGGCTGTTCAGCAGCGAGACGCGGTTGTCGATGCCCGCGCGCAGATCCGCGATCGAGGCGTCGCCGTCGGGGAAGCGGTGCGCGAGCACGTTGAGCAGCTGGCGCTCGGAGTTCGCCGCGATCAGGAAGGACTGGATGCCCGACTCGGTGCTGTGCAGCACGTCGTTGAACGCGGCCAGCTCGCTGACCAGGGTGGCTCGGGTGTTGAGCGAGTCGACCAGACGCAGCTTCGCCGCGTCCAGCGCCGGGTCCGAGACCTGCGAGACCGTGCTCTCCACGATGCTCACGCTGTCGTTACGGATCCGGTCGATCCCGCCCAGCGCCTCCGCCGGGTCGGCGGCGGCCTTGCCTCTGGACAGGATCGCCTTGGCCTCGGTGATCATGTTCTGCAGCGCGGACTCGGCCTTCGGCTGACCCGACAGCTTGCTCACCGCGCTCTGCGCAGCACTGATCGCCTTGTCGAGGTCGCTGAGGTTCTGGTCGGTCACCACGCTCTGGCCTGGCAACAGCGAGACCATCTGCGAACCCGCCACCGTGGCCGAGTTCGCACTCAAGCCGGTGACGGCCGGGATCGCCTCGATGTTCGAGGCGACCCCTTCCAAGCGGTTCGCCTCGGTGAACTCCGAGGTAATCCTCGACACGCCGAGCCCCACCGCGACCGCCAGCGGCACGGCCAAAACCGCCGTAACCTTCCAGCGCAGGTCCCAATTGCCGAGCGCCCAGCGCTTCTTGCCGGACCTAGCGGCGTCACGCATCTCCCACTCACTTTCCAAACTGGCCCCATCCACGCGCCATCAGCGAACCTCCACAATCGCATGCTGGCTCGACGGGTGGAGCTGGCCGAGAACTGCGGCTGGCCGAGAAATTGCGTCTACGACGGCCCAAATAAGTGACATCAGATTCTAACGGATCAATAACAGCTTGGGTGACATCGAGTATAGCTACGGGCCTTGACCTGCCCGTTCCAGGCAAAACCAGAGGTCGCGGCACCCACCCGGGCGTCGCGTGAAGTCTGCCACAATCATGCAGATCTATCGAGGCGGGCATCGAGGCAAGCTAGGGAGTCACGGGTTTGAGCACAGCATCACAGGGTGATTCGGTGGGGGGCGGTGGCCGGGGACACGCGAAGCACGACTACCGACCGGTCTATCAGACCAGCCTTGTCGATCCCGCCGTGTTCTGGGCCGAAGCGGCCGAAGCGATCGACTGGGAGGTGCCCCCCGGCCAGATCGTCGACACCACCGCTCGCCCTGTGGCCAGGTGGTTTCCCGATGCGAGCCTCAATACCTCCTTCAATGCACTCGACCGCCATGTGCGCGGTGGCACCGCGGACGAGGGAGGTCTGGCCGATCAGCCCGCCCTAATATACGACTCCGCTATGACCGGTGCCAAGGTCGTTTTCAGCTACGCCGAACTGCTCGCCGAGGTGGCGACCTTCGCGGGCGCGATGACCAGACTCGGCGTCCGCAAGGGCGATCGCGTGGTCATCTACCTGCCGATGATCCCGGAAGCCGTGATCGCGATGCTCGCCTGCGCGCGGATCGGCGCGGTGCACTCGGTGGTGTTCGGCGGCTTCGCCGCGCCGGAGCTCGCCGCGCGCATCGATGACGCCCAACCTGTGCTCGTCATCACCGCCTCCGGCGGCATCGAGCCCGGCCGCAAGATCGAATACCCGCCGATCGTCCTGCAGGCGCTCGACATCGCCGAGACCACCGCGCCGCGGCACGTGATCGTCAAGCAGCGCCCCGATCAGTTCACCCCGATCACCTTCGCCGCGCCGCAGGACGCCACCGAGACGCTGCCGAGTTCGGCGGCGACCGTCGCGGCGCAATGGCTGGACTGGGAAGACGCGGTGCGCGACGCGGAACCCGCCGACCCGGTGCCGGTCGCGGCCACCGATCCGCTCTACATCCTGTACACCTCGGGCACCACCGGGAAGCCGAAGGGCGTGGTGCGCGACAACGGCGGGCACGCGGTCGCGCTGGCCTGGTCGATGCGCAACATCTACGACGTCGGCCCCGGCCAGGTGATGTGGGCCGCATCCGACGTCGGCTGGGTGGTCGGCCACTCCTACATCGTCTACGCGCCGCTGCTCGTCGGCGCGACGACCCTGCTCTACGAGGGCAAGCCGATCGGCACTCCCGACGCGGGCGCCTACTGGCGTGTCATCGCCGAATACGGCGTGCGTGCGCTGTTCACCGCGCCGACTGCGCTGCGCGCCATCCGCAAGGCCGACGCCACGGCGAAGCTGGCACGCAACTACGACCTGTCCTCGCTGCGCGCGCTGTTCTGCGCGGGCGAGCGGCTCGACCCGGCCACCTACGAGTGGGCCACCGAGACGCTGCTCGCCGACCGGCCCGACTGCCCAGTCGTCGACCACTGGTGGCAGACCGAGACCGGCTGGCCGATCTGCGCCAACCTGCTCGGCTTGCAGGAACTGCCGATCAAACCCGGCTCGGCCTCGGTTCCGGTGCCCGGCTACCGCCTGCGAGTGCTGGACGCCGAGGGCAATCCGGTCCCCGTCGGCACCGAAGGCAACATCGTGATCGGGCTTCCGATGCCGCCCGGCACGCTGACCGGGCTGTGGCAGGACGAGCCGCGGTTCATCCGGTCCTACATGTCGGCCTTCCCCGGTCACTACCTGACCGGCGACTCCGGCTACTTCGACGAGGACGGCTACCTCTACGTCCTCGGCCGCAGCGACGACGTGATCAACATGGCCGGGCACCGGCTGTCCGCGGGCAGCATCGAAGCCGCCATCTCCGGGCACGAGGCGGTGGCCGAGTGCGCGGTGATCGGCCTGCCCGACGAGCTCAAGGGTCAGCGCCCGATCGCCTACGTGGTGCTCAAGGAAGGCGTCGAGGTCGACCCGACCCGGTTGCGCGAGGAACTGGTCGAGCGGGTGCGCGAGCAGATCGGCGCGATCGCCACGCTGCACGACGCGGTGATCGTGGCGGGGCTGCCGAAGACCCGGTCGGGCAAGATCCTGCGCAAGACCATCCGGCAGATCACGGCGGGCGACACCTACGACATGCCCTCCACCATCGAGGACCCCGCCGTGCTCGCGGCGCTGGAGGATCAGATCATCACCACGCGAGCCGACGAGGAGGCGAACGCGGCGGCGGACAACGGCGACGCGACCGTGCCGGACTCCGATCCCGTCGCGCCGTCCTGACGAATCGCGCTGCGCTGTCCGGCCCCATGGCGTCGTGCGTCCAGACGAATCGCTATGCGCTGTCCGGCCCCTTCGTGCTGTGCCGTCCAGACGCATCCCGTCGTGCCCGTCCGCGACGCATCGCATCGTGGCCCTCCCGACACATCGCGCTGTGCCGTCCCGCCCATCGCATCGTGTCGTCCCGGCGCAACACCCCTCAGAGCTTTCTCAGGGATCGTTCACACCCGTGCCAGCGCTTCGCAATAGCGTCGGATGCGCTTCTATCCCTCGAAGAACTGGAGGCATTCCCGATGCACTCTTTCCGTCGCCGCACCGGTCTCGCCGCACTGGCCGCGGGCAGCATGGCCACGGTGGCCGTGCTGCTCTCCCCGGCCGTCGCGTCCGCAGACCCGACGGAACTCGCCGGTCCGCTGCTGAACTCGGACTGCACCTTCGCCCAGGTCGACGCCGCCCTGCACGACCAGGCGCCGCAGCTGGCCGCGATGCTCGACGCGAACCCGACCCAGAAGGCGGAATTGCAGCGCCGTTTCGACCAGCCGGTCGAGCAGCGCCGCGCCGAGTTCCAGCGCCTGCTCGCCGAGAACCCGGAGGCCGCGCGCGAGGCGGAGAACGATCCGCGCGCCGCCGGACTGCGCCAGACGATCGAGGCCGTCGCGGCGACCTGCCACAACTACTGATCGACTCCTGACCGACGACCGCACCCGCGAACGGCAGAATGAACGACGTGACCCCCTCGACGCCGACCGTCCTCGTTGTCGACGACGACGAGGACGTGCTCGCCTCTGTCGAACGCGGGCTGCGGCTGTCCGGCTTCCGGGTGCTGGTCGCCCGGGACGGCGCCGCGGCGCTGCGCAGCGTCGGCGAGCACGCTCCCGACGCCATCGTGCTGGACATGAACATGCCGGTGCTGGACGGCGCCGGTGTGGTGACCGCGCTGCGCGCCATGGGCAACGAAGTGCCGATCTGCGTGCTCAGCGCCCGCGCCTCGGTGGACGACCGGATCTCCGGCCTGGAATCCGGCGCCGACGACTACCTGGTGAAGCCGTTCGTGCTCGCCGAACTGGTGGCCCGCATCCGCGCGCTGCTGCGCCGCCGCACCGACGCGCCCGCCCCGGCAACACCCGGTGCGATCACCGTCGGACCGCTCGAGGTCGACGTCGCCGGTTATCGCGCGCTGCTGCACGGCACCGAGATCGAGCTCACCAAGCGGGAATTCGAGCTGCTTTCCACGCTGGCCCGCAACGCGGGCGTGGTGCTGAGCCGGGAACGTCTGCTGGAGCTGGTGTGGGGCTACGACTTCGCCGCCGACACCAACGTAGTCGACGTCTTCGTCGGCTACCTGCGCCGCAAGCTGGAGATCGGCGACACTCCGCGGCTGCTGCACACCATCCGCGGCGTCGGATTCGTGCTGCGAGCGCCGAAATGAATCCGAAGCTGCCATGAAAACACAAGGGCGCAGGACCTTTTCGCTGCGCACCCGGGTGGCGGGTGCGGCAGCGGCCGGCGCCGTCATCATCGTGACCGCGCTGAGCGCCATCACCGTGCAGGCGATCGAGCGCACCAACCTGCAACAGAGCGATCAGCAACTCTCGGTGGCGTCCCGCCTCGTCCTGCTCGACCCGGTGATCGCGGTGGGTGTGCTCGGGTTGACCGGGCTCAACGACGACATGGCGATCACGGTGCGCGACAGCGGGTCCGTGGTGGCGAGCAGCCCGGTCCAGCTGCCGGACCTGGCCACCGGATCGCGCACCGTCACGGTGGGCGGCGTCCCGTACCGGGTGCTCACCACGACGGAGAACCAGCCGCCGGATCGCACTGTCTCCCTTGGTATTCCGGCCGACGAAGCGGCCCGTGCCACCGCCGAGCAGCAGCGCTGGGTGATGGGCGGCGCGCTGCTCGCGGTGGCCGCGGCGGGCGCGCTCGGCTGGTTGCTCGCGGGCCGCGCGGTGCGCCCCATCGTCGACCTCACCCATCAGGTCGGCACGCGCAGCGCCTTCCCCGACCCCGACAATCCGCAACCCCCGGTCGACGGAAAAGGCATGCGCGAGGCCGAGAAACTCGCCGACGCGGTGAACCGCATGCTGCAGCGGGTCGACCAGGCGCAGGAGGAGACCGCGGCCGCGCTGGAGACCGCGCGCGATTTCGCCGCCGTGTCCGCGCACGAACTGCGCACCCCGCTCACGGCCATGCGCACCGACCTCGAGGTGTTGCGCACCCTCGACCTGGACGAGGCGCAGCGCGCCGAGATCCTCGCCGACCTGCAACGCAGCCAAGGCCGGGTGGAGACCACGCTCGCCGCGCTGGAGCGGCTCGCCACCGGCGATCTCACCAACGAACGCGACCACGTGGACACCGACGTCGGCGACCTGTGCGACCAAGCCGCGCACGACGCCATGCGCCACTTCCCCGGCCTCACCGTGCGCATCGAGACCGACGCGGAATTGGTGACCCGCGGCCTGCCCGCGGGTCTGCGCCTCGCGGTGGACAACGCGCTGGCCAACTCGGTGAAGCACGGCCGTGCCACCGAGGCGCTGGTCTCGGCGCACCGGACGCCGCACGGGCACATCGTGATCGCCGTCGACGACAACGGGCACGGCATCCCGGTCGAGGAGCGGGCCGCGGTCTTCGAGCGGTTCTACCGGGGTAGCCAAGCGAGCAAAGGCGGCTCCGGACTAGGGCTCGCGTTGGTCGCTCAGCAGGCCCAATTGCACGGCGGGCGGGCGTATTTCCAAGACAGCCCGCTGGGCGGCGCCCGGTTGGTCCTGGATTTGCCGGAGCGGCACCGTATGGATCAGTCTCCCTCGACCGGGTCCCGCGCCCGCTGAATTCGCTGCCGGATCCCGGCATACCGCCGGAGCCGCGGGCCGCGCGTATTCGTGCCTGGAGCGACACGCATCGCGAGGGACGCGCCCCGCGCAACGGAAGTCCTCGTGCCCTTACCGAACTCTCAGAGAAACGCCAATGGGGCCGTTAGCGGCGGTCCTTAGGGTCGGTGATCGTGATCGGACATCGCGCCCGCTGGGGCTTGCTCGCCATTGGCATCGTCACCGCGGGAGCGATCGGGGGTGGTGTCACCGCCTGCGCGGGCTCGGAATCAGCGCCGTCGGGGATCGCCCTGGTCAACGCCGACACCGGACCGACGGGCGCGCGGATCGTGCAGGCGCTCGAGCAAGACGGCGCGGGCTACGAGTGGACGATGGTGAAACCGGGCGAGGCGAACACCGACGACTACGCGGCCGTCATCACGCTGCCCGCCGACCTCACCGAGTCCATGGGCACGCTGGCCGGTCCGGTGCCGCAGCGCGCCATCGTCACCGTCGCCGCCAACGACGACGCCGACGGCGACCTGGTGAACGGGGCGATCCAGGCGGTGACGCACCGCATCGGCGCGACCGGGGTGGACGCGGCGCTCGCTGCCGTCGCCCAAGCCCGCAGCCAGCTCACCGGGGTCCAGTTCACCGCCCAGCTGCTCGGCGCGGGCGTGAACGCCGCGGCCTCGGGCGCGGACCAGTTCAGCGCGGGCGCCGACCAGCTGCTCGGCTTCCTGGATTTCGCGAAAGAGGGCTCCGCCCAGCTGACTTCGGCCATCGCCATGCTCAACGACACCGTCGACGGCGCGGCCGTGCAGGCGAATCAGCTTGCCGACGCGCTGGATTCGACCGGCATCACGATCGCGCAGGTGCAGCAGACGGCAGGCACCGTCAGCTCCGGCCTGGACCAGATCCTGCCGCTGCTGCGTGCGCTGCCCTTCGCCAACGATCCGGCGCTGGCCGACATCATCGGCAAACTCGAAGCGCTGCGGGCCGTTTCGGGTCAGGCGGGGTCCCAGCTGGACGGCCTCGACCTGCTGGTCGGCGGCGCCGTCGACCCCAACACCGATCTCGGCGCCCTGCTGCGCACCGTTGTCGGTCGTCTGCAATCCGCGAGCGCCCAGCTCAACGAAGGCGCCAAGCTCGCCGAAGGCCTCCCCCAGCTCGCCGAGCAGGGCGGCGCGCAGCTGGTCGACGCGATCGGCCAGCTCACCGGCGGTGTCACCCAGCTCCAGCAGATCGTGACCAACCTGAACACCCAGACCAACAAGGCCATGGACGCGCTCCCCGTCCGCAGCACCACCCAGCAGTCCGCGATCGCGCTGGCTCTGACCGACCCGGTGGAAATCGTCCGCGAATGAGGCTGGCGCGCTTTGCTTGTCAGCCGCTCCGGATGCCTACCAGCCGTTCCGGCGTGGTGCGCCGAGTTGCTCGTCCTCGGCGTCCCGCAGTCGTTGCGCGGCGCGGTCGAGCCAGGTCGCGAACGTGGTCGCGAGGTCGGCGGGCGTGGTCGGTCGCACGCTGACGTGCTGGGCGCGGATCTCCGTGTAGCGGCCGTCCTCGGCGATGTCGTACCACTGCACCGTGTCCTCCGCTTCCGGGCGGGTGTGCAGCGGGCCGACGCGCAGCCCGGCCGAACCGCCGCCGTCGGCGGGCCGTCCGAGCAGCCGCTGGTACTGCTCGCGCGGGGTGTTGCGGGCGTTGTCCCGCAGGTAGGTATCCCGGTTCGGACGCAAGTCGTCGGGGTGGAAGGTGGCGGGCGGCCGCTTGCCCGGCGGGCAGGGCGGAAGTGATTTCACGATTTGGACGGCCAGCGATTCCGGACCGCAGGTGCGCAGCCGGATCGGACCGTTCTCCTCGGCGCGGACGGTCTGGAACGCGACCACCGCGTGAGAATGGTTGCGGGCGCCGATGATTCGGTACTGCTTGACGTCACCCGTGCTGTTCTTGTGCTTGCGCGAGCCACCCAGGATCTCGATGCGCATATCCGAGGTGGACAGCGTGTGCATGGCGAGTTCGATCTCCTCGAGCTCGTCGCCGGAGTAGCTCGCGCGCACCCGAAGGCGGTGCTGGTCGAAATCGTCCTGCACGGCGAAACGGCTGAGGTACTTGAGCGGGCGCGGGAACCGGTCGTTGGCGTCGCTGTACCAGAGCGCCGCGAAATCCTCTGGGTCCCAGTTCCATTCGGGCATTGTCGGGTCCGTTCGTTCGTGCGAGTGATCGGAAGCGTGGCGGTCGACCATGGGGTCGGGGACGAGGTGGCGGGCCGATCGTGCGCGAGGTTCGGGCGCGGAGGGCCGTGCGCCGCGAAGGTTGGCCGCACACGCAGGGGCTGTGCGCGCCCGGCGACGGTTGCCCACGCGGGTCACTCCTCGGGCGGATGCTCCCCGATCACGCCGCCCGGCAACGTCTTCGGCATCTCGCCGAGCAACTCCTCGGTGTTCTCCATGGTGATCAAGTACTCCGGGATCTTGTGATCGCCGTCGTCCTCGGACTTGCCGCCGGGGCGCGCGCCGAGTCCACCCATACCGGGCATACCGGCCATACCGCGGCCGGGGGTGGTGGCCGCCGCCGCTGCTCCGGCCGGATTCGTTCCGGGAGCGCCCGGGGCGCCGGGGATACCGCGACCAGGAGATGGCGTCCCGGTACCGGGTCCGGGGCCGGGGATGCCGGGGCCCGGGCCGCCCGGTGTTCCGGCGGGGTTGGTGCCCGCGGGCACGGTGGGCTGATTGGCGCCGGGCTTGGTCGGGTCGGTACCGGCCGGGGTCGTCGAACTCGGCGTGGTGTCCGTGGAACTCGGGTCGGTGGAGGTGTCGTCGGTGGTCGACTCGTCGGTCGGCTCGTCCTCGGCGCCCGGGTCGTCCGTGGTGTCCTCGGTGGTCGCCGGGTCGTCCCCTGGGTTCACGCCCGTGTTCGTCCCGTTCCCATTGCCGTTGCCGTTGCCGTTCCCATCGCCGTTGCCGTCGCCGTTCTTGGTGGGCGCCGAGATATCGAGCGGGTTGGTCGGATCGATCGGCTGCGGAAGGACCGGGATCTTGCCGTCGAGACCGACGAAAGGCGTGACGTAGTAGTCCTTCATCACCGCCTGGGCTTCCTCTTGGCGGTCCTCGATCACACCGTCGCGATTGGTGCCGACCCAGGGCCAGGAATCCTTGTGCCACCAAGCCTTTTCCTCGACAGGTTCGGGGAGGCGGCTGTTGGTGTCGGCGATGGCTTGGGCGGCTTCGCCGACTCGGGTGCCGAGGTTGGTGAGCGGAGTGGTCAGATCTTGCGCGGACTTGGTGTAGCGCTTGATCGCGTCCAGGGCCTTGTCGGCGGCGTTGCCATCCCAAGCGCCATCGATCGATTTCTTGATGCTCGAGTAGAAGACTTCGACGCCCGCTTCCCACTGCGTGGCAAGGGTTTTGTAGCGGTCCGCGATGCCGTGCGCCAGGGTCGGCTGGAGCGGGTTGAACGCGCCGCTGATTTCGACGTGCTTGTACTTCTTCGGTAGTTCGCCACCACCGGTGATGCGGGCCGGTTCGTTCTCGTTCACGACGGAGTCCCCTGTGGCGAAAGTACTTCGGGCTGACCGACACCGGGCTGACTCTGCGCGGGATCGATGGGGGTCGGCTGCTCGGGGAGCTGGGCCAAGAGGTTGTTCACGCGCGCCGCGAAGGTGGCGTCGGTGTCCACATAGCGCTGGCGGATCTCCCGGTGGAGAGTTTGGATGTCCTCGACGATCCGGAAGTGGTCCTCGAGGATCGCGTGGATGCTGTTGTCGGAACCTTTTCCCTTGGTGCGGAACCGGTCGACCAGGGTTTGCGCTGAGGTAAGAATCGCGTTGTCTGCGCCGATACCCCACTGTTGTTTTTCGATCTGCGAGATCGCTTCCGCCTCACCCTGCATGGTGCGAATCAACCGTTTGAATCGCTCACAGTCACGGTCGATATAGACGAAATCCTCAGGCTCGATTCGGAGCTGGAGTCGTCCTTCTCTGGCTTCCGTTATCAGATTTGCGATCGGCCGCGGCGCGGTATCCTCCGCCATCCTGTTCCCTCCCTTTGGTTCTGCCCGCGTGTCAGGCACCCGCAGGTAGCGTTGGTACTACTTTCTCCGCTAGGGCCAAGCCCAACTGACATGTATCGATGTGTCCGGTGTCGCGATTCGACCGCGGGTTGTCCAACTGGAATTCCAAGGACCCGCCCTTGATCTCCACGTTGACGTTGCAAACTTCGCTGGGACGGGTCTCGTTGCGTCGTGTAGCGATTGCTGGCCGACCGGCGACGGTGAGCTCCTGCACCCCATTCGTGTAGTGCTCGCGAACGTACGGAATGGTGAGATTTGATGCCTGAATCGCGACTGAGTAGCCGCTGCCACCGGCGACCCAACGGCAGCCTCGCCACTTTGTGCCGTTAGGCCCATCCGCGTTCGCCTTGTTGTCCGCGACGCCTTTGACCAACCGCTCCGACTTCAAAACACTCTCCGGCACATCCGTACACGGGTTGTAACTCTGCGGCACATCCACCGCCAACTCCGACGCCGTCGTCGCGCTGGTAGCCGCGGAACTCGGCCGTGCCTCCCCCTCGGTCGACCCCCCACACCCCGCCAGCCCGACCCCCGAGGCGAGCACCCCCACCATCAGCACGGCCTTGTCCATCGCTCGCATGCTCACCCTGCTTCCCCTCCGCGCGTAGGTCTTCCGGCGACTATAACCAACGCCCACACCGCGAGCCGGTCCGATGACGGCGGCTCGGAGCGCAGGCGGCGGCCGCCCTCGTCCGAGAAGCGACGGCGCCGAACAATGCCCACACCCTCTTCGACGCATCGAAACGCGTTCTGGTTCCACCGACTCGAGCCGGATACGACTGTGGCCCGCACTCCGGGGGAGTACGGGCCACGATTTCGTCGCTTACGACAAGACGTCGATCAGGTCGATCACGAAGACCAGGGTCTTGCCGGAAAGATGGTGACCCGCGCCGGCCGGGCCGTAGGCGAGCTCCGGCGGGATGGTGAGCTGGCGGCGGCCGCCGACCTTCATGCCGGGGATGCCGTCCTGCCAGCCCTGGATCAGGCCGCGCAGCGGGAAGCTGATGGATTCGCCACGCTTCCACGACGAGTCGAATTCCTCGCCGCTGTCGAATTCGACTCCGACGTAGTGCACCTCGACGGTGCCACCGGGCACGGCTTCCTTGCCCTCGCCCACGGTGAGGTCCTTGATCACGAGCTCGGTGGGCGCGGGGCCCGCTTGGAATTCGACAACCGGCTTGGTCATTCGGCTATCCCCTTCGATAGGTGGGTTGGATTGTCAGCGGTTGGTGATCTCGCGGTAGTCGCGCGCGCCGTAACCGGTGTAGATCTGGCGCGGACGACCGATCTTCAGCGGCTCGCTGTGCATTTCGCGCCAGTGCGCGATCCAGCCGGGCAGCCGGCCCATCGCGAACAGCACGGTGAACATGCGGGTCGGGAAGCCCATGGCCTTGTAGATGACGCCGGTGTAGAAGTCGACGTTCGGGTAGAGCTGACGCGAGATGAAGTAGTCGTCGGTCAGCGCGGCCTCTTCGAGCGCCTGCGCGATGTCGAAGAGTTCGTCGTCGCCGCCGAGCTTGCGCAGGATCGCGTCGGCGTGCTTCTTGGCGATGGAGGCGCGCGGGTCGTAGTTGCGGTAGACGCGGTGCCCGAAGCCCATGAGCTTCACGCCGTCTTCCTTGGCCTTGACCTTGCGGATGAACTCCTTGACGTTGCCGCCCTGAGCCTTGATGTCGTCGAGCATTTCCAGGACGGCCTGGTTGGCGCCGCCGTGCAGCGGGCCCCACAGCGCGTTGATGCCGCCGGACACCGAAGTGAACAGGTTGGCGTCCGAGGAGCCGACCAGACGCACCGTCGAGGTGGAACAGTTCTGCTCGTGGTCGGCGTGCAGGATCAGCAGCATGTCCAGCGCGGCGGCCACTTCGGGGTCGACCTCGTAGGGCTCGGCCGGGAAGCCGAAGGTCATCCGCAGGAAGTTCTCCACCAGGCTCAGCGAGTTGTCCGGGTAGAGGAACGGCTGGCCGACCGACTTCTTGTACGAGTAGGCCGCGATGGTCGGCAGCTTGGCGAGCAGCCGGATGGTGGACAGCTCGACCTGCTCGGGGTCGCGCGGGTCCAGCGAGTCTTGGTAGTAGGCCGACAGCGCGTTGACTGCGGAGGAGAGCACCGGCATCGGGTGCGCGTTGCGCGGGAAGCCGTCGAAGAACCGCTTCAGATCCTCGTGCAGCAGCGTGTGGCGGCGGATCCGGTCGGTGAACTCGTCGAGCTGGGCCTGGGTCGGCAGCTCGCCGTAGATGAGCAGGTAGCTGACCTCGATGAAGGTCGAGGAACCGGCCAGCTGGTCGATCGGGTAGCCGCGGTAGCGCAGGATGCCCGCTTCGCCATCGATATAGGTGATCGCCGACTTGGTCGGGGCGGTGTTCATGAAGCCGGGGTCGTATGTGACGTACCCGGTGCTGGCCAGCAATTTGCCGAGGTCGACACCGTCGTTGCCTTCGGAGGCTTCGGTGATCGTCATGGCGTATTCGCCACCCGGGTAGCTCAGCACCGGTTTGGCGTCGTTGATGTCGTTCTCGGGCACGGAAGGATCCCTCTCAGGCTAGGACCGTCGGCATCGGAGTGCGGTCGGCACGGCGGTGCGATTACCTAGACGCTAGTCGCTGTCCACGCGGCCCGACCACGAGGGTGCCCACCTGACGACCTCACAAACGCCGTGTCGTCACGTGAGGTTTCGTCGGTCAGGCGGGCAGCGATTCGGTGTGCGCGCGGGCGACCCGGTAGCGAACGAAAGCCGGGAAGGCCAAGGCGGCCAGCAGGACCCCGATCACCACGAGAACTCCGCCGCCCGCCGCGGCCACCGCGGTACCCAGGCTCGCCGCGGCAAAACCGTGGGCAACATCACCGATCCGCGGGCCGCCCGCGACCACCACGATGAACACGCCTTGCAGCCTGCCGCGCATCTCGTCGGTGGCGACGGTCAGCAACATCGTGGTGCGCAGCGCGGCGGAGACCATGTCGACCGCGCCGCCGAAGGCGAGGAACGCCACCGCGATCCACAGCCAGACGCCGAGACCGAACAGGTGACCGGCCAAGCCGACCGCGAGCCCGAAGCCGACCATCGCGACGCCCCACAGCGCGATGCAGACGACGACGGCGAGCCCTTGGCGGCGGAGGCGCGGAATCCAGCCGGAGAACACGCCGCCGAGCACCGCGCCCGCCGACATGGCCGCGAACAGCAGGCCGAGCGCGACGCCGCCGGTGGCCGGGTCGCCGAAGGTCTCGTGCGCGATCTGCGGGAACAGCGCGCGCGGCATGCCGAACACCATCGCGATGACGTCGACGAGGAACGAGGCGAGCAGAATGCGCTGGGTGGCCAGGTAGGTGAAACCGTCCAGGACCGTGCGGAATCCGGCCCGGCGCGCGTCGCCGGTCGGCGGGAACGCGGGCAGCCGCCAGACCGCCCACAGCGTGACGAGCAGTGCGATGGCGTCGACGAGATACAAAGTGGACAGCCCGATCAGCGGGATGAGCGCACCCGCGAGCACCGGTCCGGCGATGGCGCCGACCTGCTGCACGGTCATGCTCAGCGAGCTCGCGGCGGCGAGTTGCTCGGGCGGCAGGATGCGGGAGATGGCCGCGCTGCGAGTTGGCTGGTTCACCGCGAAGAACGCCTGTTGCAGCGCGAACAGGATCAGCACCACCCAGACGTTGTCGAGCCCTGCCGCGGCCTGCGCCCAGAACAGCACGGCGGTGACGCCGGTGCCCGCGGTGGTGATCACCATCAGCTTGCGCCGGTCCATGACGTCGGCGAGCGCGCCGCCCCACAGCCCGAACACGATCAGCGGCACCAGGCCGAAAAGTCCGGCGAGGCCGACATATCCGGAGCTGCCGGTGATCTGGAAGATCTGCTGCGGCACCGCGACCACCGAGAGCTGGGCCCCGATGACGGTGACGATGTTGGTCGTCCACAGCCTGCGGTAGTCGGGGTTGCGCAGCGGGGTGGTGTCGGCGAGCAGCTTCACCGGCCGGAGGTTAGCGAGTTCCCGGTCGGCGAGACGACGCGAGATTCATCACATGATTCATCTGTTGTCACGGTTGCAGCCGGTCGACGCGCATGCGTCCCTCGGCGACCCGCACCCGGATCCGGTTGTGCAGCCGACCCCTTCGGCCCTGCCAGAACTCCACCTCGTCGGGACGCAGCAGATAGCCGCCCCAGTGCGGGGGCACCGGGATCACGTCGACGTCGGCGAAGCGCGCGGTGGTCTCGGCCAGCGCGCGGTCCAGCTCGGCCCGCGAGCCGATCGGGCGGGACTGCTGCGAGGCCCAGGCGCCGAGCTGCGAGTCGCGCGGACGCGAGCGCCAGTACACCTCGGTCTGCTCGACGGAGGACTTCTCGACCGGTCCGCGCACGTGCACCTGTCTGCCGAGCGCGGGCCATAGGAACGTCGCCGCGGCGAACGGGACCGCGGCCAGTTGCGCGCCCTTGGCGGAGTCGTAATTCGTGTAAAAAGTCACACCCTCCGGCGAGAGTCCTTTACACAGCACCGTTCTGGCGACCGGTCGCGGCGTGCCGTCGACGAGCGACACCGTGGCGAGAACCATCGCGTTGGGTTCGGCGATGCCGACCGCGGTGGCCTGCTCGATCCAGTGCCGGAGCAGCGGCTCCCAGCCCCCTGCCAGCCAGGTTTCGTCCAGGTCGATGTCCTCGCCGGAGCCGAACGGCGCGCCGCCGTATTCCACTCGCATCGCGGACAGATCGGAGCTCACCGGGAGCTCCATCGCGTCCCCGTTCGCGTCCGGCGGGAACAGGGCGGGATTCGACGCTGAATTGTCCAGGTCACGCATGGGCCAGACGTTACTCCGCGGTAGCAGGGAGCTAAGGTTTTGGTGATCGGCATGTGCTCGGCGGAGCGACACCCTCGGCTGTTGTTTCCAGCGACCTGCAAGCAGTCGCTAGCGGCGTTGCTTCGAGCGGCCTGCAAGCAGTCGCAAGCGGCGAGAACTCGTGCGACCCGAAGTGCAAGGAGAGTCACAACATGACTACCAGCCCCGCTGTTCCCGGTGGCCAGGCCACCGTACCGAGCGATTTCGTCAGCGGCCTCGAGGGCGTGGTGGCCTTCACCACCGATATCGCCGAACCGGACAAGGACGGCGGCGCGCTGCGCTACCGCGGCGTCGACATCGAGGACCTGGTCGGCGGCCGGGTGACCTTCGGTGACGTGTGGGCGCTGCTGGTCGACGGGGAGTTCGGCCACGGTCTGCCGCCGGCCGAGCCGTTCCCGCTGCCGGTGCACACCGGCGACGTGCGCGTCGACGTGCAGGCCGGTCTGGCCATGCTCGCGCCGATCT
Source organism: Nocardia sp. CNS-044 (assembly GCF_059570515.1). Lineage (NCBI taxonomy): Bacteria > Bacillati > Actinomycetota > Actinomycetes > Mycobacteriales > Nocardiaceae > Nocardia > Nocardia sp. CNS-044. The sequence continues at coordinate 1,179,864 of NZ_JCANSX010000005.1, read as the reverse complement.
GGGGCTACCAGCCGCTGCTCGACATCGACGACCAGGAAGCCCGCGAGAACCTGGCCCGCGCCTCGGTGATGGCGCTGTCCTACGTCGCGCAGTCGGCGCGCGGCATCTACCAGCCCGCGGTGCCGCAGAAGAAGATCGACGAGTGCACCACGGTCACCGAGCGCTTCATGACCCGCTGGAAGGGCGACCCGGACCCGCGGCACACCGAGGCCATCGACGCCTACTGGGTCTCCGCCGCCGAGCACGGCATGAACGCCTCCACCTTCACCGCCCGCGTCATCGCGTCGACCGGCGCGGACGTGGCGGCCTCGCTCTCCGGCGCGATCGGCGCGATGTCCGGCCCGCTGCACGGCGGCGCACCGGCCCGCGTGCTGCCGATGATCGAAGAGGTCGAGAAGACGGGCGACGCCCGCGCGCTGGTCAAGGGCATCCTGGACCGCAAGGAGAAGCTGATGGGCTTCGGCCACCGGGTGTACCGGGCCGAGGACCCGCGCGCCCGCGTGCTGCGCGCCACCGCCAAGCGTCTGGGCGCCCCGCGCTACGAGGTGGCGGCGGCGCTGGAGCAGGCCGCGCTCGCCGAGCTGCGTGAGCGTCGTCCCGACCGCGCCATCGAGACCAACGTGGAGTTCTGGGCCGCGGTCATCCTCGACTTCGCCGAGGTCCCCGCGCACATGATGCCCGCCATGTTCACCTGTGGCCGGACCGCGGGTTGGTGCGCGCACATCCTGGAGCAGAAGCAGCTCGGCAAGCTGGTGCGTCCGGCTGCCATCTACACCGGCCCCGCCGCGCGCAAGCCGGAAGAGGTCGCGGGCTGGTCCGCCATCGCCCACCTCTGAGCATCGAACACGTTCGCGAGCCGGACGCCTCGACGGGTTGACTTGCCCGTCAAGGCTTCCGGCTCGTGTCGTATCCGGCGACGCTGGAGAACGGCTGTTGTGACGCGGTCTAGCGCGCGCCGATCGGCTTGCCGAAGAACGACGCGACGGTCTCACCGAAGACCGAGGCCAGGAAGGGCAGCTCCCCCGGAGTCGCGAGCATGGTCGGCATGTCGGTGGTGGCGCAACCGGACGCCGCGGGCACGCCGTTCAGCCGGTCCCGCAGCCACAGCAGCGCCGCCGGTCCGCCGGTGACCTCGGCGAGGATGTGTTCGCTGGCGTGGTCGCGGGTGTACTGAACCCGCGCGTCCGGGTTCTGGCAGTAGGTGTTCACCAACTGGTCGGTCGAGCCGAGCGGCAGGATCTCGTCCCACGCTGAATGCCAGAGGAACATCGGCATGTCCGGCACGGTCTTGCCGAGCTTGGTGTCCTCGAGCATGGCTTGGACCACGGGGTCGTGCAACGGGTCCCCCTGCGTCCGCAGCAGGCCCCTCATGTTCAGGAACGGGAACAGCGCCGACTGGTATTGCACGCACAGCGGCGCCTTCAAGGCCATCAGCGCACGACCCAGGGGGTCGATGTTGCGGTCCAGGAACGCCGCGAAGTCGGGGTACTCCCGCGCGAGGCCCATCACCGCCGCGAAGACCAGTCCGGACGTCGCCTGGTTGTTCGCCATGTTCAGCGTCGCGCCGAGATCGGCGCCGACGCCGCCCTGCGCCGCGGCGACGATGTTCAATTCGGGCGCGTAGGTTTTGTGCAGCTCGGCGGCGTGTCCGGTCGGCATCGACCCGCCGGAGTAGCCGTACATCCCCACCGGCGCGTCCGGTCCGACGCCGAGCGGCTCGAAGGCCGTCGCGGCGCGGATGCCGTCCAGGGTGATCCGGCCGCCGAGCGGCCCTGCGGCGTACGCCGAGTTCGGGCCCTGGTGATCGGGGATGACGACCGCCCAGCCCTGCTGCAACGCGGCCTGCGCGAAGACGAACTCGCCGGGCGCGACGATCTGGCCGACCAGCGGCGCGATCGATAGGTGCTGCAACGCGTACGACGGGGTGCAGTAGCCCGCCGTCGAGTCCTCGGCGATCTGCACCGAAAGCAGCTTGCGCGGTTCCGGCGCGACGCCGCGCGGCTTGATGAGCGTGGCGACCGCCGAAATCGGTTGGTCGCGACTGTCGTTGGAGCGGTAGGACACCTGCCAGGCGTCGACGTTGAGCGGGATCAAACCGAAGTTTGCGACGTTGACCTGGCGTACCGCGATCACCTCGCCCGGTGCGGTGGCGGCGAGCACCTCCGGTGGTTGGCGATAGAAGCCCGGATCCAGCTCGGGCGGCAGCGGCAGCACCCGCGCGGCCTCGATGGGCGGAGCCTCGGGCGCGCCGGGCTCGGCGCCTGCCTGCGCCCCAACCCCCGCGACCGCCGCGGCCATCGTCAACACCGCCCCGGCGCGCATCGACACCGCCCCGGCGTTCATCAACACAGTGTGGAACCGGCGCGTCCAGCGCGATCCGGTGACGGTCCTCATCGACCCACATCCTTCGGGTTCACGATTGAGACTCCCGCGTCTCAACGTGGGCCACACTATGGCACGAACGTGGTGTCGATCGCAATCAGTTGGCCGGGCCCTCTGGCAACGCGAGTGCTCTGAGCAGGGTGGTCAGCACGTCGACGAGGACGTCCACCGGCGGACGCGGCTCGTCCAGGCTCCACTGGTGCACCACGCCGTTGACCGCGCCGATGAACGCGGCCATCGCGACGCGCCAGCCGCCCGGCGGGGTGCGCACATCCGGCAGCGCCGCCGCGGCCACCTCGACCACCGCGCCCCATTCGTCCCTGACCCGCGCGCGATGCAGCTCGACCGCCTCGCTGACGCCGACGATCTCTACGAAGGCCACTTTCGCCTTGCGGATGTCGCCGACGACCGCTCCGACATAGGCCCGAATGCCCGCGTCGAGCAGCGTGCGCGTGTCGGTGGTCCCGGCCGCGGCGAGCGCCTCGGCGACGGCCGCGCGCGCCTGCGCGTGGATCCGGTCGTAGACCTCGACGAGCAGTTCCTCCCGCCCGGAGTACTGCTCGTAGAACTGCCGCCGCGACAGACCCGCGGCGGCGCACAGATCGGTGATCGAGCTCTGCGCGTACGTCTTCTCCGCGAAGACGGTGAGCGCCGCCTCGACGAACAGCGCCCTGCGCTCCACCTGCCGCTCCGCGACCGACTGCCCGGAATAACTGTGTCTGGACCGCGCCGCACTCACACCGGCGACCCTAGTGCGGGCCATTACAACCGAGGCGTCTCAGCCAGCGCACGCCGGAATCCCCCGCAGCGGCGGGCTACTCCTCGCCGAGCGAGGCGGCCCAGTCCACCGCCACGGACTCGCCGTGATCGACGGCGAAGAACGCCACCTCGAGATGCTGACCGAGATCGACGAGGCCGATCGCGGCCAGCGGCAGCGGCTGGATCAGGCGGACCCGCCACGGCCGCGGTTCGTCCCAGGCCCGCAGCTCGAGATCGAGGCGAAGCACCGGATCGTCGTGGCCCGCGTAATCGGCCGCCACCGGAGCGGCGGCGAGCACGGTGGCGTCGGCCCTGCGGCCGTCGGCGAGAATCTTGGCGATGCTCACCCTCGTCGCCTCGTCCGCGTCGGGGATGTAGAGCACCAGCCGGTCCCGGTCTCCCGGATCGACGCGGCAGGCGACGACGTCGCCGGGTTGCATCCACTCCAGGTCTTCCTCGCGCGTGCGCTGCCGAACCCGGGTCTCGTACGGGACCGCACCGTCGATCTGCACCCGAACCCAGAAGACGTGGCCGGGCTCCCGCCGCGGCTGCGGTCCTGGGCCACCGAACGTCCTGGCGAACGACGGCGACGAGATCTTGCGCCCGAGGATGGTCGCCGATCCCGCCGTGCCGTGGATCAGCAGTTCGCGCCGCGCCGCGCCCGACAGCGCGCCCGCCCGCAGGCCGAAATTCCGTGATCGCCGTGCCCGCAACCGCCACCCCGAGTTAGCCGACGCCATGCCCATGGCCGAAAAGGGTAGCCGCACTGTGTCGTACGCCACAGCAATACGGCGTGCCTATGAGTAATTGATCACACCTTCGCCGATTTGCAGGACGTGACGGCCCTGCGGCACCCACCCGCACGAACCGAGCAGGTCGGACACGCTTTACCCTATTGGCCATGACCACTGCGTTCCCGACCATTCCCGACGACCTCAAGCCCGCCGACGGACGGTTCGGCTGCGGCCCCTCCAAGGTGCGCCCGGAACAGCTGGAGTCCCTGGTAAAGGTGGGGGCCTCGGTGTTCGGAACCTCGCACCGGCAGAAGCCGGTCAAGGACGTGGTCGCGCGCGTGCGCAACGGCCTGCGCGAGCTCTTCGGCCTGCCGGATGGTTACGAGGTCGTGCTCGGCAACGGCGGCACCACCGCGTTCTGGGACGCCGCCGCGTTCGGCCTGATCCGCGAACGTTCGCTGCACCTGACCAACGGCGAGTTCTCCAGCAAGTTCGCCGCCGTCGCCAAGGGCAACCCGTTCATCGGCGACCCGATCGTCGTCTCGTCCGAGCCGGGCAGCGCCCCTGAGCCGGTGGCCGACCCGTCGGCCGACCTCATCGGCTGGGCACACAACGAGACCTCCACGGGCGTGGCCATTCCGGTGCAGCGTCCGGCCGGTTCGGAGCACGCGCTGATCGCCATCGACGCCACCTCCGGCGCGGGCGGCCTCCCGGTGAACATCACCGACGCCGACGTCTACTACTTCGCTCCGCAGAAGTGCTTCGCCGCCGACGGCGGCCTGTGGGTCGCGCTGATGAGCCCCGCTGCGCTGGCCCGGGTCGAGGAGATCAAGAACAGCGGCCGCTGGACCCCCGAGTTCCTCTCGCTGCCGGTCGCGATCGACAACAGCACCAAGGACCAGACCTACAACACCCCGGCGCTGGGCACCCTGCTGTTGTTCGCCAACCAGATCGAGTGGCTGAACGGCAACGGCGGCCTGGACTGGGCGGTCAAGCGGACGCTGGATTCCTCCTCGCGGCTGTACTCGTGGGCCGAGTCGAGCGAATACGCCACCCCGTACGTCACCGATCCGGCGCACCGCTCGCAGGTCGTCGGCACCATCGACTTCGCCGACTCGGTGGACGCGGCGCAGGTCGCGAAGGTGCTGCGGGCCAACGGAATCGTCGACACCGAGCCCTACCGCAAGCTGGGCCGTAACCAGCTGCGCGTCGGCATGTTCCCGGCGATCGATCCGGACGACGTGAGTCAGCTCACCCGCAGCATCGACTGGGTAGTCGAAAAGCTGTCCTGAGCGAATTCTTTCGATGCCCGTGGTTTCACCGAGACCACGGGCATCGTGCTCTGATCACCCACCGAGAGCCGCACCCTCGTAAAGACCACTGAACACCCGCGCTACCAGCCTGGATTCGTGAACGATCAGATTATCGAGCGGTCCAGGCGCATGCGCGACGGGCGCGAGTCTCGACCGCTCGAAAACGCGACACGACAGGTCGCGCACCCGCGCACAAAGAGGACACATTAGCGTTTTCCGTCTGGGGGCGGCAGATTTTGGTGCAGCGTGTCTTGCCTCGAGATCATCGAGTGTGCACTACTGTTTCGGAAAGTGGGCGGTGTCGCGAGCCGACGCGATAAGGAGGTAACGGTGCGTGAACTTCGAGTGATCGGGGTGACGCCCGACTCCACGCACATCGTGTGCATCGACACCGAGTCCGGCCAGAAGTTCCGGCTGCCCGCAGACGACAAGCTACGAGCCGCCGCGCGCGGAGACCTTGCCCGATTCGGCCAGATCGAGATCGAAATGGAAGCTTCTATGCGTCCTCGCGATATCCAGGCTCGTATCCGCGCCGGAGCCTCCGTCGAACAGGTCACCGAAGAATCCGGCATGCCCGCCAGCCGGGTCGAGCGTTTCGCGTATCCCGTGCTGTTGGAGCGCGCCCGCGCCGCCGAGCTCGCCCAGAAGGCGCACCCGGTCCGCCCCGACGGCCCCGCCGTGGAAACCCTGATCGATATCGTCACCGCCGCGTTCACCGAGCGCGGGCACACGCTCGAGAACGCCGAGTGGGATGCGTGGAAGGACGAGAAGGGCTTCTGGGTCGCCCAGTTGCAGTGGCAGAACGGGCGTTCCGAGATCGCCGCGCACTGGCGCTACCAGCCCGACGCGCACGGCGGTTCGGTCTCGCCGCTCGACGATCCCGCCGCGGATCTGATCGATCCCGATTTCGGCCGTGCGCTGCGCGGTCTGGCGACCGTCCTGCCGCCGCAAGCCGAGCTGGAGGCGCCCGCGCCGGCCGAACCCGTCGTCGAGCCGCGCAAGGAAACTCCCCCGGCGCCCACCGCGCGTCCCGCGACGGCCCGGCAGCCGCAGCCGACCCTGGACGAGTACTTCGAGCAGCGGGCAGTGGCCGCGGGCGGTAGCGCGGCGACGATCCCGGCCGCGAGCACCAGCACCGCGACACCGGCGGCGAGCACCAACACGGCGCCCGCGCCGAGCGCCAAGACCACTCCCGCGGCGAGCGCCAAGACCACTCCCGCGACGAGCACGACCGCCACCCCGGCGGCGAGCGCTCCCACCACCAGCGCACCGGCCGCCGCCGCGAACACCTCGGCTCCGGCCGCGAATGCCGCGCCCGCCGAGGAGAACACCAAGCCCGGCAACGCAAAGTCCGCGCCCGCCAAGCCGAACCGCACCAAGCGCGGCAAGGCGCCCATGCCGTCCTGGGAGGACGTGCTGCTCGGCGTGCGCAGCTCGGGTCACTGACCGTCCGCGCCGCGGTTTTCGGCGCACCCGGAAGTTTGCTGAATCGCTAGTCGAGGTTGCTGGATCACAGTTCCACCCCGAAAACTCGATTGCGCCCCGAAATTCTCTTCGCGCTGGCGTGTTCCGTTGCCGAAGCTGCGTCGCGGGTCGTCCGAGGCGAGTAGATTTTCCGATGTGTCGAAGACGACGTGCGCCGTCATCCGACACGGACGGTAGCTGGAAGTTCGCGGAATAGTTTCGTGCGACCATCGGGAGGTGCCGGAAATGCTGTCCAAAGCCTCGTCTCTCTGGTATGTCGACGCCCCCGACCCGTTGGCGGTACTGCGCGCCGATCACGACCCGGAGCCCGAGGCCGCGCTGGCGCTCGCCAAACAGCTCTACGGCGACCACGACGTGGTGCCGAAGATGGTCGGCACGCTCGGCGGCTGCGCGGGCCCGGACACCGACGAGGTGTACATCGGCTGCTATCCCGGTGTCACAGTTGTGTGTTCGGCACAGGCCGCGCTACCGAGGCCGACACGATTGCCGGAGCTGCTTGTTCGCCCGCTCGCCTCCGACCACACCTATCTGATCTCCTTCGACACCCTCATCGGCTGGGGCGCGTTCGCGCACTGGGAGCGCGGGGAATTCCGCCGTGCGTTCAGTTCGACCAGGGTGAACATCCTGGAGGACGAGGGACTTCCGCTGGTCTGGGAGCGGTCGTACTGGGCGGGTGAGCATCCCGTTCGCTGGCATGCCGGAGAATTGCCGGACCCGCAGACGCTGCCCTTCGACCCGCCCGATTTCGCCGACGCCGCCAACAACGAATGGCTCGGCTTCCACTACCGGGCTCCCTCGCCGCAGGGCGCGCTGGCGCCGGGCGATATCGCGGTGTGCGGATTCACGCTGTACCCGAAAGGCGAGGCGCCGGATCGCTCGAAGTCGATCGGCCCGGAAGTGATCGAGCCCGCGATCAAGCCGAGGCGTGGGCTGTTCGGTTGGCTGCGCGGCGGAGATCGCGTCGGCTGAGGGCGATCGTCTCGGCCGCCGAATGTCCCGGCGCCGGATCACTCGCCGCCGGAGTCACAGCGCCGGATCGTCCAGCGCCCCGGCATCACAGCGCCGACAAACCCTCGACGATCAGCGCGAACCACCCGAGCACAACGCCGACACCGCAGCCGAGCAGCACCCATCTGGTCACCGGCGTGAAACGCGAGCGCCACGCGGTCGGCGCCGCGCCACCGGCGGCGACCAGGTTCACCGCGACGGCCAGCAGCGGATGCACCTGGGCGAGGGCGATCCCGAACGCGTAGACGGCCACCGCCGCCAGCAGCGCCACCATCACCACCACAGTGATGCCCGCGGCCCACGGCGTCGGGTCCTGCGCGGGCGGATAGCCGCGGTACGCGCCGTTCGTCGGGTGATCCACCATGTCCTCGTCCCTCACGACGTTCTCACTCGTTCATAGAACGCCATGGCCGCGGCCGTGGCCACATTCAGCGAATCGGTGCCCGGCGACATCGGGATGCGCGCGCGGATGTCGGTCGCCCGCATCGCTTCCTCGGTGAGTCCGGGCCCCTCCGCGCCGAGCAACAGCGCGACCCGCTTGCCCGTCATCGCGGCGGCCAGATTCGGCGCCGTGGGGTTCGGGGTGAGCGCGATGATCTGAAATCCTTTGCGCCGCAGTAGTTCCAGGCCGTTCGGCCAGTCCGGCACCGACGCGAACGGCACCCGCAGGACATGCCCCATCGACACCCGGACCGCGCGCCGGTACAGCGGATCGGCGCACCGGTCCCCGAACAGGATCGCCTCGGCCCCCAGCCCCGCCGCATTGCGGAACATCGACCCTAGATTCTCGTGATCGTTCACGCCCTCCAAGACGGCGACGGTTCGCGCGCCCTCGGTCACCTCGTCGAGCGTCAGCTCGGCGGGCCGCCGCGCCACCGCGAGCACCCCGCGATTGAGATGGAACCCCACGATCTCGGCCATGACCTCGGCCGTAGCCCGGTAGAACGGCACGTCCACCCCGGCCAGATCCTCGGCCAACTGCTCGTACCTGCGCGCGACCCCCATCAGCGCGCTGGGCCGGAAGCGCGAGTCCAGCATCCGTTGCACGACAACCACGCCCTCGGCGATCACCAGCCCCTTGCGCCCCGGCAGGTCGGGCCGCCGATCCGCCGACGCCAGGTCGCGAAAATCGTCGACCCGGGAATCGCTGGGATCATCGATATCGATCACTTCGGCCACCGCCATATCCTGCCCGCCCCCGGACCCCGACCAGAAACCGCCACCCGCGAATCGTTCCCTCCCGGTCCCAGGCTGCCGACCGGCGCGGTGACGCAGCGAAATTCCGGTGCGCGGCGGTGTTCATACATGGGACGATCTGCCCATGACGCTCGTACCCGGCATCACCATTCGATCGGCGACCGAGGCGGATGCCGCGGCGATCAGGTTGCTGTCCGAGACCTCGTTCGGGGTCCGGCAGGACGATGCGTGGCTGGAACGGGCGGTGCGATTGTTCGCGCCGCTGGACACGATCGTGGCGGTGGACGGTGATCGCGTAGTCGGGCAGGTTCACTCGCGAGAGATGATCCTGACCGTGCCGGGCGAGCGAACGGTCTCGGCCCGCGGCATCGCGGGGGTCAGTGTGGCGCCGACGCACCGCAGGCGCGGCATTCTGCGGGCGATGTACGTCGAACAGCACCGGCGCACCGAGGCGCAGGGCCTGCCGCTGACCATTTTCACGGCCAGCGAGGGCGGCATCTACGGTCGGTTCGGCTACGGCCCCGCGGTGCGCCAGAACGCGGTCACCATCGACCGCAGGTTCGCCGAATTCCTGCCGACCACACCGGATCCGGGTGGCGTCGAGCTCGTGATGCTCGCGAGTGTCACCGACCGGGTTCGCGAGATCTACGACCGCTGGCGCAGGCTGACGCCGGGCGCGCAGGTGCGGCCGGACGCGTCGTGGGGCAACCTGTTCGCCGATCCGGAGCGGTTCCGCCGCGGCGGCTCCGACCTTTTCACGCTGCTGCATCCGGACGGCTACGCGCTGTATCGCTACCACCACGAAGTCAGGGAGATGACCGTCGAGATCGACGAGATGCGGGCGGTCACCGCCGACGCGCACGCGGCGCTCTGGCGCGCGCTGTTCGGTCTGGACCTGGTCACCCGGATCAAGGCGGAGCTCAGCGACAACGACCCACTCCCCTATCTGCTGAAGAACCCGCGGCTGGTTCGCACGACCGCCCGCTACGACGGCCTCTGGCTGCGTCTCATGGACGTCCCCGCGGCGCTCGCGGCCCGCGACTACCGGACCGATCTCGATGTCGTCCTCTCCGTCACCGATCCCTTCCGCGACGCGGGCGGCGTTTTCGCGCTCACCGTGCGCGACGGACGCGCCGAGTGTGTGCCCACCGACCGGGCCGCCGACATCGAACTGGGCATCGACGTGCTCGGCAGCATGTACCTCGGCGCGTACCCGGCGCGCGCGTTCGCGGCGGCGAATCGGTTGCAGGCCAAGGATTCCGCCAAGCTGCGCGCGCTGGAGGAGGCGTTCGGCGCCGATCGCGACGCGGTGCTGGGTTGGTTCTTCTGACGAAGGGGCCGGTTCTCCCGGCCGACGCGCCCGGCCGGTAACTTCCCCGCGGCCGGGCGCTGGCTGGCATCCTGGAGATATGAAGCCGCTTCAGCTGGTCCTCAACATCATCTGGCTCATCTTCGCCGGGTTCTGGATGGCGCTCGGCTACATCCTGGCCGGGATCATCTGCTGCATCCTGATCATCACGATCCCGTTCGGCATCGCCTCGTTCCGCATCGCGGCCTACGTGCTGTGGCCGTTCGGCCGCACGACGGTGGAGAAGCCCGGCGCGGGGGCGGGCTCGCTGATCGGCAACATCATCTGGTTCATCGTGGCGGGCTGGTGGCTCGCGCTCGGCCACCTGCTGACCAGCATCCCGCTGTTCCTGTCGATCATCGGCATCCCGTTCGGCTGGGCGAACCTGAAGTTCATTCCGCTCTCGTTGTTCCCGCTCGGACGCGAGATCGTCGACAGCGACCAGCCGTTCGCCGCCAGGTAGGGAAGCACCACTCGCGATCCCGCGCGAAGCGGACTACTCCGATTCGGAGACGATCTGCTTCATGATGGCGACGGCTCGGGTGAGGATCTCGAGCTGGTCGCCGGTGAGGGTGGAGAGCTGTTCGGTCATCCAGGCTTCGCGGGCGCTGGCCTCGTCGGCGATCAGCGCCCGGCCGGATTCCGAGAGAGAGACGATGATTTGGCGGCCGTCTGTCGGGTGCGGCTTGCGCTCCACCAACTTCAGATCGGTCAGCGACGCGATGACCCTGGTCATCGACGGCGGCTGCACCCGCTCCTTGGCGGCCAGCGCGCCGGGCGTCATCGCGCCCTCGCGCGCCAAGGTGGCGAGGGCGGAGAGCTGGGTCAGCGAGATCTGTGAGTCGGCGCGTCGCCCCCGCAGATGTCGCGTCAGCCGAACCACCGCCAGCGAGAGTTCACCGGCGAGGGCTCTAACATCCGATGACGTTGTCACAGTGGCAAACGATACGGGACCCGCTGGGTGCGGCATGCCGGTTCCCGCAGCTACGCTGAGCCCGTGACCCAGAAAGTGCCGGAGATCCCGCCGCGGCTGACCGATCCGCGGCCGGTGCTCGTCGTCGGCAGCGCGCTGTGGGTGGTCGCCACCATCGTCGTGTGGGCCGGACCCGAGAGCTGGGAGCCGGCGCTTCCCGTCTGTCTGATGGGTCTGGTGGTCGGCCTCATCGGCTCGACCATCTTCCTGATCCAGCGCCGCGGCGCCCGGCGCGGCGACAAGGGCGCGCAGACCGGTCTGGAGTGATCAGCTCACCTGGAATTCCGCACTCACCCCGGTGAAGGGGCGCAGCACGCCGTCGGCGCCGAGGCTGTCGGCGAAGTGCACGAAGCGGTACTGCCCCGGCTCCGCGTCGGCGGGAACGTCCCAGGTGAACCGGGCCACCGATTCGGCGGACCCGCGCTTGCTCCAGTGATACCGCACCGCCCACTCCCCCTCGTTGGCAACGCGCACCCAGCCGGTTCCGGTGCTGCGCTGCACCTCGAGGAAGGTGCCGTTGCGTCGCGGGTTGTGCTTCGGGTGGGCCGAAACGAACTCGGCGACAACGCGTTCGCCGCGTGCGCAGGAGGCGGGCTGGGTCAGCACGTCGCCGAAGCCACGGCCCGGCGGGGTGGCGTCGGGACCCGGCGCGGGCACGAAGTTCGGCTGGAGGTTCGAAACGTCACGCGGCGCGGGTCCGCGCGCGACCGTCGCCCCGGCCGCCAAAGCCGTTGCCAGGCGGTGGAATTCCTGCTGGTAGGCGGGCAACGTGTAGCGGCCGTAGAGCGTCGAGGCGCCCTCGTACTGCTGGGCGTCGTATTCCTCTGGGGTGGTGACGTATTCGTGGTAGGCATTGGCGTAGCCCTGGAGCAGCACCTGTTCCACGTCGACGCCCAGCGCCTCCGCCACGGCCCTGCGCACCCGCAGCCCGGACACGATGGTGAACTCACCGCCCGCGGCGGCCAGGTACAACTCGCCGATCCGCATCAGCTGGATCGGCACCACGCTCGGCACCCACGGCACCGGCGGAAGCAGACCGAGCGGCGCGGCAATCGCCTTGGGCGCCTGGGCATCCGCTAGCCAGGCCGGTGCGGGCTGGTTCGGATCGCCGAGCGCGCCGAGGAACGGGTTGCGCACGCCTTCCGGGATCGGGCCGCCCGGCAGACCGGGGCCGTCCTCGACGCTGCCCGCGATCAGCGAGACGCCCGCGGCGGCCGGAGCGGTGTGCCGCGGTCGACCGTCCGGGGTGAATCGCCCGTCGACCGCGATGTTCGCCAGGTCGATGTAGCAGAGCAGGGAGTCGACGGGTCCGCTCAGCGAGCGTGCCGCGTTGAGCGCGTCCTCGGCGGCGTCGTGTTGGCGTTCACCGATGATCCGGGTGTTCTCGAACTCGTCCTCGGTCGGTCCCGATCCGGGGCGCAGATTCAGGTTCGGCGACATGTCGCCCGCGTTGGTCTGGGCGAAGGCCGACACGAAATCCGGTGCGCCGTCGAGGTATCGGACGCCGTGGTCGGTGTGTTCGTGGGCGAAGGAGGCGTAACCCTTGTTGTCACCGCTGATCAACCGGTTGGCGTTGGTCATCGACGTGTTGTGCGTCGCGAACCAGGTGATCGCGCCGATCCGCTTGCCGCCCTTGGCAATCGAGAGCGCGGTCACCGCCGGGTCGATGGCGTCGGGGAAGTAGGCGCGATCGGCGGCCGGGTTGCGGTCGAAGGCGACGCGCGAGCGGTTGACGCTGGCGTCGTGCAGTTCCGCGCGGCCGAGCGCGAGCGACGCGGGCCCGAGATCGGCGTGCGCGGCCGCGACGGCCTCCACGATCCCGTTCACCTCGGCGTCGTACACCTGCTGTTGGAACCCGAGGATGGACAGGTTGTAGGCGTAGTCGTGACTGGAGCCGCCGCAGGTCGCGTGCGAGTGAGTGGAGGTGAGCAGCACGTTCTGCTCGGTGTAGAGATCGCCGAACCGACGGGCCAGCTCGAGCAGCACGCCGCGGTGCACCGACTGGAAGATCATGCCGTTCTCCGCGACGACGAACACGACGCGCCGCCCGCCCGCGGCGATCACGTACGCGCGCGCCCGCGGGCGCAGGTGGATGCCCGCGGTGGTCTGCTCCAGCTGGGAGTAACCCATCATTCCGCACTCGGCGGCCGGGCCGGTGATGTCGGAGATGCCGACGCCCACCTGATAGCCCGAGTCCGGCGCGGCGGCGGCGGGACCCGCGGTCGGCCCCGATCCGATCGTCGTGGCGGCGGCGAGCGCCGCCGACCCCGCCGCGGTTCGGGCGAGAACCGTTCTGCGTGACACCGGCATCCGAGCCTCCCTTCGTCCGTTTGGCAGCGAACCACACAACTGGACGCGCGTCCAGTCCAGATTTTTCGGCGGCGCGAATTGACTGCACGCGCCGCGAGCGCTTAACTCGCTGAGGTGTCCTCCCGATTGAGCGTCGAAGAACGACGGGCCCACCTTATCGAGGCCGCTATCGGCCTTGCCGAAAAAAAGGGCGTGGCCGGTGTGACCACGCGCGATGTGGCTCAAGCAGCCGGTGTCTCACTCGGTGTGGTGCATTACTGTTTCGAAAATAAGGACGCGCTGATGACCGAGCTGGTCAAGGCGTTGTCGATGGAATTACGCGATTCCGTCGACGCCAATGAAACAGTTTGGCAAGACGTCGAAAGTGGAAAAGAAGCGCTTCAAAAATTGGTGCGCGCCGGACTCGAACTGATGTGGCTGAACATCGAAGCCACACCGGAACGACAACTGCTCACTTACGAAACAACCACATATGCGTTGCGCGAAGGGGAACAGACCCCGAAGAAACTCGCGATCGCGCGCGAACAGTACGCCTTCAACGACTCCACGGTCGCCGACATCCTCGATCACGCGCGCGACGCCACGGCCACCTCGTGGTCGGTGCCGGTGCAGACACTGAGCCGGTTCACCCTCAACGTGATCGACGGCGTCGTGTTGCGCTGGCTGGTCGACAACGACAGCGAAGCGGTGCGGGCGCAGCTCGATCTGCTGAGCGAGATGCTCGCGGGGTACGCGACCTAGGCCCTCCGCTGTTCGTAGCGTCTAAGGTCTCTCGAACGTCGTTCCGTCGATGATGCTTTCGGGCGTCGTCGTGTCGATGAGGCTCGGGACGCGGATGTGCGTCTCGGTCCCCACGCGCCACCAAGGCACCGACACCGTCCCGGTCACCGCGCCGGACAGCCGCACGCGCAGGTCGTCGTGCAGCACCAGCTCGCCGTCCTGCGGTGCGAGTGAGAACAGTTCGCGCAGAACCACTCCCAGCGGGTCGGCGGACCACGAGGTGCGGCGGCCCGCGCCGAGTACCTCGGCTGTCACCGACTCCGAGACCAGCGGCAGGTCGAGCAGGGTCGCCAGGCTCGGTGCGGTCTCCTGGTCGCCGAGCACCAGGCGATCCGGGGGCAGTGCGAGGCCGAACCACGGCAGGTCGAGCACCATCGCGTCGGCGGCTTGCACCGCGTCGCCGGACAGTACGCGCACCCGTTCCGGCAGCACCAGCTCGGTGAGATCGAGACGGGACGCCGCGGCGGCCAGGTGGCGGTGCGCGCGCGAAACGATCTGCGGCTCAGGGTTGTTCGCCGGATCGGCCAGCGCCGCGAGCAGCGCCTCGGCGAGGTCCGGGGTGATTCGCTCCGGATCCGCGAGGACCGAGCGCAGTACCGCCAAGTCGGCGTGGCTCAGGCCGGGAATCGCGAACTGTGGGAGCAGCCCGGTGAATTCGGTGTCGTCGGGATGCAGGTGGTGGCCGAGCGGGATGCCGTCGAGGCGGGCATGCCTGCGCAGCCACCACGCGGTGTAGCCGTCCGGGTCGGCGAGCAGACGCCTGGTCTTCGGTTCGGCGAGCAGCTGGTGCAGAGCGTCCGGCCAGGCGATGTCGTCGATCAGGTCCAGGTCACGGACGGCCGCGAACTCGGCGGGCTCCTCGGGCAGGCTGGCCCACCAGGACTCTTCGTCGTCCAGATGATGATCGGGCCCGGTCGGGTCGGACTCGGAGACGACGCCGAAATCCCAGCCGACGCCCACGGCCCGCAGCGCCTGCGCGCCGTACTCGTCCACGATTTCCTTGGCGACGGTGCCCAGCGGCGCGTCCTCGACGAGCAGCGCGTACAGCGGCGCCTCGGGCAGCAGCAGCTCGTCGGCGGGCAGCAATTCGCCTGCGGTGTCCGGCAATTCGATCGAGCCGAGCCAGGGCGGCAGCGCGTCCGGATCGGCGTACGCGGCCAAACGGAGCACCGCGTCGACCAGGTCGGGATCATCGGGGTGGTCTTCCAGGTCCGCGTGCAGCGCCGGATCGGCGAGCAGGTCCGCCGCGGTGGCCGAGCGCGCACCGAGCCTGGACAGCAGTGGGTGCGCGGCCTCCGGATGGACCAGGCGCGCCCAGTGCAGCGGGATGGCGACCTCGAGCATGTCGTCGAGGACGACCGTGCGCGGACCGGTCACCAGGCGGCCGTCGGCCAGCGGAACAGCCAGCGCGCCGAGCTCTTCGGCGGACAGCGGGTCGACCACGAACGGCTCCAGCGCCGCATACCAATCCCGCCACCAAGCGGGCGGGCGCTCCACACCGGCGGAGAGTTCGGCGAGCCGGGCGAGGCCGAGGCGGTGCACGTCCAGTACCGCGAGGGCCTCGGTGTGGGCGCGGCCCGAGAGCTCGGGGATGACCAAGGGGCCGACGATGTCGTCGAGGAGGTCGGCCAATTCCGGTGTGAGGTCGGGGAAGACGCTCGCGCGGGCGGGTACGGCCGCGGGAATTTCATTTGCGGCTGGTCCGACGGCAGGGTGCGCGCCGGGCCCGGACTCCACGGCAAGACCAGATGCCGGGCCGGAGTAAGTCCCCGCTGCGACGGTGGACGCAGCACCGGAACTGGACTCGGCGCCGACGTTCGGGTCGGCGTAGAGGTCCAGCTCGGCAGGGGTGGGCCCAGCGGCGGAGTCGGCAGCCGCTTCGAAGCTCGACCCCGCGACGGCGCCCAACCGGGCGGCGGAGTTCGGCGCGGCGTCGAGATTCAGCTCAGCGGCAGGGCCAGCTTCGGTGACGCGGCCCGGCTCGGCGGCGGGACCAGGCTTCGAGGGTGCGCCGACCACCGGCAGCCAGGGGTGCGTTTGCAGTTCGCGGATGAGGGCCTCACGGAGCAGGCCGTCGGTCTCGCTGCGGGCGAACCCTGGTGTGGGGACCAGGACGAGGCGGTCGGTCGCGGGGAGGGCGCGTGCGAAATCGGCGTAGCCGGAGGCCAGTTCGGTGATGCGGGCGCCGGGTAGCAGGCGGCGCCGGTCCGGTTGCATCGGAATGTCGGCGATCAGCAGGGCCGGGAGGGACAGTTCCTCGTCGGAGCGCGTGGGCGCGCGAAGGACGTCGTGCGGTGCGGCGTGGGGTTTGCCCTCGCGCAGCGGCAGCAGCCATCTCGCGCGGGCGGTGCGGAACTGCCACCACGTTCGGCGACGATCATCCGGACCCGACACCTGTAGTTCCTGGAGGCCGCCGCCGAGTTCGCGCACCGCGGAGGTGAACTCGTCGTCGCCGATCCGAATGGATTGCAGGGCGGGCAGTTCCAGGAGCAGATCCGCGGCCTCGTCGCGCAGGGCGGCGAGCAATGCGTCGGCGTCGATGTCGGCGTGCAGGCGCAATACGACTTCGGTGTCGAACCCCGGTGTGGGACCTGCCTCCAGCGGCCAGGTCAACCGAAGGGCAGGAGGTTGGAAAGCTTGCGCGGCGTCGTTCGGAACCGTGTTGCCCGCCGAACCGGCCGTACCGTCGCTCGGCGCAACGGCGGTGTCGTCGCTCGGCGCAACGGCAGTACCGTCCCTCGACACAACGGCCGAACGGTCGCCCGACACAGCGGCCGAATCATCGCGCGACGCAACGGCCGAACGGTCGCCCGACACAGCGGCCGAATCATCGCGCGACGCAACGGCAGTACCGTCGCCCGACGCAACGGCCGAACGATCGCCCGACACAACGGCCGAATCATCGCGCGATGCAACGGCCGAATCATCGCGCGACGCAACGGCAGTATCGTCGCCCGATGCAACGGCCGGATGGTTGCGCGGCGCGTCGGCCTGACGATGGTGATCGGCGACCAGGCCCGGTGTAGCTATCCCATACTCGCGCAGGGCCTCTCGCGTCCTGGCGCGGGAGAAGTGCAGCGACCCGGTGGTGGAACGGAATTCGATGTCGTCGCTCACCGCGAGCACGGCGGTGAAGCCGACGCCGAACCGGCCGACGGAGGTCGGCTCGGCCTTTCCGGAAGCGCGCAGGGCGGTGAGCGCGTGGACGCCGGAGAGCTCCAAGGGCGCACCGGTGTTCGCGATGTACAGCGTGCGACCGTCCAGCCGAACGGAGATCCGACCCGCGGCACCCGCTTTGGCCGCGGCGTCGGCGGCGTTCTGCGCCAGCTCGGTCAGCAGGCGATCGCGGTAACCGGCCCGGACCAGATCCGCCTCGGTGGCGGCATCCTCCCGAAGCCGGGTCGGCGAATCACGCCAGGAAGCGAGGACGGCGGCGCGCAGCCCCTCGGTGCCGAACGGGTCGGCCGAGCCCGTCAGTTCCGCGGCGATGACCCGGACTCCGGTCCCGCGTCGGTCGCCGAACCCGGCTCGGCGGCAACGTCAGTCGCAGCCGCGTCGGTCTCACCCTCCGCCGCATCGTCAACCGTGGCGATTTCACCCGACGGCTGCTCCGCGTCGGTCTTCGAACCGAACTCGGCGGCGACATCGTTCGCGGCACCTTCGGCCTCGTCCTCGGCCGCGGCGACATCCGCGGCGAGGAGGTCGCGCGGCGTCGACGGTTCCGCCGCATCGGCAACGGCCGACTCGGCCGCCGTCGCGTCGGCGATCGCCTCCGGCTGAGCCCCGGTCGCGGCAGCTTCGGCGACCACTTCCGCCTGCTCGACTCCCTCGACGCCGGTCGCGGCTTCACCCTCGACAGCGATTCGCTCGTCGCTGCTGGCCACGGCATCGGTGACCGCCTCCGACTCCGCCTGTTCGACGCCCACAGCGCCGGTCGTGGCTTCGCCGTCGACAGCCGTCTGCTCGTCGACCACGGCATCGGCCTGAGCATCACCGCTCACGGCGGCACCATCGGCGCTCAGCTCGGTTGCGGTCGAAGCCGTTTCGGCCAGAGCGGCCTCGGCACCGGTCGCTTCCGCCTGCCCAGCGTCCGCGGTCTCGACTCCCGACTCGCCCGCATCGGCCGACGGCGCTGTCTCAGCGCTCACATCCACATCGGCGGCCGTCTCCGAGGGCACCGACGGGTGTACCTCGGCGCTCGTCTCGGCGGCGTCCGCCTCAGCGGCGACGGCCTCCGGCTCGGACCGGACGGTCTCAGCACTCACGTCGGCAGCGCCGTTCTCCGGGGTGACGGCAGCCTCTGGCACCGACGGGGCGCTAACAGCGCTCGCGTCGGCAGCGCCGTCCTCGATCGCGATGGCGGCTTCCGGCACCGACTGGGCGCTTTCGGCGCTCAGGTCGACAGCGGCCGCCTCGGACGCATCGGCCGCTTCCGACACGGATGGAGCAGTGCTCCCGGCACCGTCCTCGGTCACGGCGGCCGTCTCTCCTACCGACGAGACGCTTTCAGCGCTCGACTCGCCAGCGGGAACCGACGCATCGGCCGTCTCCACTTCAGCGGAAACCTCTTCGTCCGCAACCTCTTCGGCAACGGACCGCTCGGCGTCTTTGCCCAACTCCTCCGGCGCGATCACATCGAACGCCGCGTCGTCGTAGGCCTCGTACAGCGGCGAACCGTTGCCCGTCGGTGCGACGACGTCGGAATGCGCGCCGCATCCGTATTCGACGTGCACCACGTGTCCGTCCGCGCCCATCGCGTTGCCGCAGACGCCGAAAGCGGCGCGCAGGGCACCGGCGAGCGGGACGTAGAAGCCGCACTTGCCGCAGGTGGACGGCGCGGCCTTGGCCATCTCGGTGTCGGGGCCGTATTCGGAGTACCAGCGTTCGGCGGCCTCGATACGGCCTTCCTCGCTGAGCACCTTGGTGCGGCCGAGGCCGATCTCCAGCGCGACCTCGTCGACCTCCGGGTCGCCGCTGCGCACGTAGCCGGGCACCAGCCGGGGGTCGTCCTGTGGCGGGGCGAGCAGGTCGCCGGGCGCGAGATCGCCCGGCCGGATCCGCTGGTCCCACGGCACGAATTCGGGCGCGACCAAGGCGTCCGGACCGGGCAGCAGCGCGGACTCGCTGACCGTCGCGCGATCGGCGCCGGGTGGGGCCGCCACGACGACGGCCCACTGCCAGCCGCGATAGCCGGGCAGGGTGGCCTCGAAACGGTGGGTCGCCGCGCTCTCGTCCTCGACGCTGATGCCGAGGTGCGCGCCGACGGCGGAGGGCTCCAACTCCAGGAGCGCACGGCGGGCCAGGTCCGCGGCTTCGGCAAGGACCGGCCGGACGTCGGACTCCGAAACAGATGCTGCGCTCACGGCCTACATTTTGCCGTATGGAGCGGAATCGGCGTGCGTTGGCCATCGGTGTGCTGGTCGGTCTGCTCGCGACGTGCGGTTGCGGCGCCGAGGAGCCCGAGCCGCCGCGGCTGCGGATAGAGGTCGTCGGCACCCGGCCGCACGATCCGAAAGCCTTCACCCAGGGCCTCGAGGTGCACGGCGACGTCCTCTACGAAGGCACCGGACTGCGTGGTCGCTCCACCGTGCGCGCGACGGATCTGCGGACCGGCGCCGAACTGGCCCGCGCCGAAGTCCCCGCCCCGTATTTCGGCGAGGGCATCGCCAGAGCGGGCGACACGCTGTGGCAGCTCACCTGGCAGGACGGCATCGCTTTCGCGCGCGACCCGGTCACCCTCGCAACCCGGGCCGAGGCCGCCTACCAGGGCGAGGGCTGGGGCCTGTGCGCGCGGGACGGCCGGTTGGTCATGAGCGACGGCTCGAACACGCTGACCTTCCGCGACCCGGCCACCTTCGCCCCCACCGGTTCGGTGACCTTGAAGAACCGCAGCGGCGCGCACCTGAACGAACTCGATTGCGCAACGGACGGTTCCGTCTACGCCAACGACTACCCGACGAACCGGATCCTGCGCATCGACCCGGACACCGGCGAAGTGCTCGGCGTCGCCGACGCCGCCGACCTGCTCACCCGCGAGCAGCGCGCCCAGGCCGACGTGCTCAACGGCATCGCCCAGCTCCCGGGCACCGACCGCTTCCTGATCACCGGGAAATACTGGCCGACCGTGTTCGAGGTCCGTTTCGTGCCCGCCTGAATCGCGGCGGGACGCGAGGAACGTCACTTCTGCCCGGCAACGAGGAGCGCCGGTGCGTTCCTCTCGCCGTAGTACGACAGAATTGAGTGGTGACTACTCCGCGCGATCCCTTCGGTCCCGAGCGTGGTCCATGGGATGGCGAGGAGCCGCCGATCGAACGGCATCCCGGCTACGACCGATATCCCCCGCCCAACGCGCCCGCCCGGCGCAGGCCGCTGCCGCCGCTGGATCCCGGCCGCAACGCACCGCAGCGCGGTCCGCTCGGCCCATTGCGCAAAACGCCGCAGGAGCCCGACCCGCGCGCTCGAACACGCGAGCTCGGCCGCCGAGGGCAGGACGACGAGCCGACACGGAAGACCTCGCGCCGCGTCTTCCCGCGGCGGCCCGCCGACACCAAGCGCTTCGAGGCGCCGGACCTGCCGCCCGAGCCGGCGCAGCCGGAACCGGCCGCACCGCCGCCCGAACAGCGCACACCGCGCAAGCTGACCGTCACCAGGGTCGCCGCGCTGCGCGGCCGGGAGCTGACCGAGAAGGGCATCGCCACCTTCCAGCGCGCGGCCAAGGCCGACGGCGCGGACAAGTCCGGCCTCACCGCGCTGACCTACGCCACCATGGCGAACTTCGCGCTGGACGCCGCGATCGCGGTGGCGCTGGCCAACACGCTGTTCTTCGCCAGCGCCACCGCGGAGAGCAAGTCCAAGGTCGCGCTGTACCTGTTGATCACCATCGCGCCGTTCGCGGTGATCGCGCCGCTGATCGGCCCGCTGCTGGACCGATTGCAGCGCGGCCGCAGGCTGGCACTCGCCACCTCGTTCGGCGCGCGCGCCGTGCTCGCCGTGGTGCTGATCTTGCAGTTCGACACGTGGGCGCTCTATCCGCTCGCGCTGTGCATGATGATCGGCAGCAAGTCGTTCTCGGTGCTCAAGAGCGCCGTGACACCGCGCGTGCTACCGCCGGATATCGACTTGGTGCGCACCAACTCCCGGCTCACCGTCTTCGGTCTGGTCGGCGGCACCATCGGCGCGGGCGGCATCGCGGCGCTCGTCGCGGCGATCACGAGTTCCACGGGCGCGCTCGTGCTCGCCGTCCTCATCGCGGGCGCGGGCGCCTATCTGAGTCTGCGCATCCCGCGGTGGGTGGAGGTGACCGAGGGCGAAGTGCCCGCGACCCTGAGCTATCACGGCGACGACGCGAACACCGAGGTGCTGCGCGAGGGCGCGCAGTCCGCCGTGCCCGCGCGCAAACGCAGGCAGCCGCTCGGGCGCGCCGTCGTCACCGGACTGTGGGGCAACAGCGCCATCCGCGTGCTGACCGGCTTCCTGACCTTCTACGTGGCGTTCGTCGCCAAGGCGACCGAGCACCGGCCGGTGCAACAGGCGGCGATGCTCGGCGTGGTCGGCGCGGCCGCCGCGATCGGCAACTTCACCGGCAACGCCACCGGCGCCCGCCTGGCGCTCGGCAGGCCCTCGCTGATCGTGCTCGGCTGCACCGCCGCGTGCACCGGGGTCGCGGTGTTCGCGATCTTCGCCGACAACCTGCTCGGCGCGGCGGTCGCGACCCTGGTCGCGGCGGGCGCGAGCGCGCTGGCGAAGGTGTCGCTGGACGCCTCGATCCAGGACGATCTGCCGCCGGAGTCGATCGCCTCCGGCTTCGGCCGCTCGGAGACCGTGCTGCAACTGAGCTGGGTGGTCGGCGGCGCGGCGGGCGTGCTGCTGCCGACCGACTACTGGAAGGGCTTCGCGGTCGTTTCCGGAATACTCGTGCTCGGACTGATCCAGACCTTCGTCAGCTACCGCGGCCATTCGCTGTTGCCCGGCTTCGGCGGGAACCGGCCGCAGCACGCGGAACAGGAAGTGCCCGCGGCGCGGAAACCGCACGGCGACGGCATCCAACGAGAAACGGGAGATCCGATCTGGTGAACAAGCTCTCTGGCCGCACAGTCGCCGCGCTGGTCGGTGTCGCGCTGACGCTCGTAGTCGCGGTTACCGCCGTCGTGGTGATCGTGGCGGTGCGCAACGCGCCCGAGCACGACCCCGAGATCACCGCCTACGCGTACGGCAAGTCGGTCACGGTGCCGCCGTACCAGTACTGCGACATCCGGATCGTCGGCGACGACCAGCTCGACCTATCCAATTGCCGCCAGGGCGAATCCGTCGATCTCGAGGTGCCCGCGGGCTACCCGCTGCAACTGTCGCTGCCGCATTCGATCGCGGAGGCACCGTGGCTGGCGCAGCTGGTCTACGCGCTGCCGAACGGCGACATCGTGGATCGGGTCATCAGCCACAACGACTACCCCGACGGCACGCTGGCGCTGACCATCGATTCGCGTCCGCTGCCCGAACTCCGCCTCATCGGTGTGGAATTGCAGCTGCCGGTGCCCGCGATCGACGAGAGCGGCAGGGAGACAACCGTTCCGCACGCCGCCTGGTCGATCCGCACGGCCTGACCGCTCGATCCGCCGGGCGCGCACGGCATCCCGGCGGATCGGTCGAAATGCGTATCGCCGCCTTCGCTCCGGCCGTGCGCGGGGCTATCGACCTGTGTCGATCAGTGGTCGAGTTCCCGCGCGACGGCCCGGACGACCTCGGAAATGGTGCGCGCGGACTTGCGATCCGGGTACCGGCCCTTGCGCAGGTCCGGCTGCACCTTGGTCTCCAGCAGGGTGATCATGTCCTCGACCATCCCGTGCAGTTCGTCGGGCGTGCGGCGCGGACCGGCGGGTTCCTTGCGGTTGCCGCGATCGCGTTCCTGGCCCTGCCGCACCGACGGCAACGCCTCGAGCAGCTTCAGGCTCAGCGCCTGCGGACCGCGACGGCCCGCCGCCATGCCGAATTCGACGCGCTGCCCGGGCTTCAGGCCTTCGACACCGTCGGGCAGCGCGGACGAGCGGACGTAGACGTCCTCACCCTCGTCCTGGGAAAGGAAGCCGAAGCCCTTTTCGACGTCGTACCACTTCACCCTGCCGGTCGGCACTGCGCTCACCCGTTCATCATCGACACCCGGACCCGGACGGTCCGAGCACATCCGTCTGCTCGAAACTGCGCGGCGAATTCCCGCCGGGAGCAGCTCCTGTCAGTTTGCGAAAAGAACGCGCCCCACAAGCCTGTAGGACGCGATTGTCATCGAGTCTACCCCGGTGGCAATAACCGAAGCACATCAGTTTTACGGTCGAGAGGTGACGAACCCTTCCGCGCCGCCGCCGCCGAGCGACTCGCCGCGCCGCTCCGGAGATTGGTTGTTGAAGCTCGCGCTCGCTCTGTTCGCGATCGGATTGCTGGCGGTCATCGCGATCTTCCTGACGCCGATCCTCACCGACGGCCTGCCGGGACTGTGGCTGTACCTGCTCGCGATGCTCGCGCCCGTCGGCTTCCTCTGCGCGCTGATGTTCGCGCTGTGGTCCGGCCGCCGGTCCAGATGACCGCGAACTGAGTACCCGACCGGTTCGTTACCCACTCCAAGGTGTGATCCTCGTCACATCACGGGAAGGTCACGGAGGGGCAACAGTGCTAGAGCAGCGTCGTGTCGCGCCTCCTAGCTGCGCGGAAGCGGTCACGCACCCACCGAGACCACATCGAGACCCGCGCGTACACGCCGGTTACCAAATAGTGATTTTTCGCGCGGATCGACGTACGGTCTATCCCAGCCGGGACACCCGGCACCACCGGCCCGCCGCACCGAACCTCGCCCCGCGGGTACCGGACCCCGACGGATAACAGGGGCGAGGGCGGGACGGACGACCTCTCAGTCCGAACCCGAGCGAAACCTCGCAGGTGCGGACGAGAGGAAGACACCCGATATGAGTGGACGCCATCGCAAGCCGACCTCCACCGGGCGCACCGTAGCCAAGGTCGCCGTCACCGGCGCGATCTTCGGCACCGCAGGTGTGGCCCTCGCTGGAAACGCCAGCGCGGCTCCCGACTCCGACTGGGATCGCCTCGCACAGTGTGAAGCCGGCGGCAACTGGGGCATCAACACCGGCAACGGTTTCCAGGGCGGCCTGCAATTCTCCCCGAGCACCTGGAACTCGCACGGCGGCCAGGAGTTCGCGGCCACCGCCAACCAGGCCTCCCGCGAAGAGCAGATCGTCGTCGCCGAAAAGGTCCTGGCCTCGCAAGGCTGGGGCGCTTGGCCGTCGTGCTCGGCCAAGCTGGGGCTGAAGAGCGCCCCGACCGAGCGCAGCGCTCCGGCCAGCGCGGAGGCTCCGCGCTGGAACCCCGAGCCGTCCGCACCGCAGGCCCAGGCCCAGGCCGCCGACGCCAACCAAGAGATCTTCCAGGCCGTCGACCGCGCGATCGCCGCGGTGCAGCAGCAGGGCGTGCAGATTCCGCAGCCCGCACTCGATTTCTTCAACGCCGCCAAGGCGAACGGGGTCACGCTGGATCCCGCCGTCGTGAACTTCTACGAGGCGAACAAGGGCCTGCTGCCCTCCTGAGTCTCGTTTCACGAACAAGGCCCCCGCATCAACGAGGATGCGGGGGCCTTGTTCGTACCTGCGGCCGCGGTCGGCCGAGATCAGCGGTTGATCACCGTGTGCGGGTGCACGTAGGCCAGCTGCTCGGCCGGAACCGGAAACTCGGTGTCCTCGCCGTAGGGCGACAGGCCACCGGACCGGGTCGAGGAGAGCTCGGTGACCGCGTGATCACCATCGGCCACCTGGGGCCAACCGTTGTCGACATAGGGCTTCTTAGATTTGTTCACCACGCCCCTCATGCTAGCTCCCCCGCCTCTCCGCGTTTCAGGCCAGACCTAGGTGCGGGGCCGAGCAGCGTTGGCGGCCGGCGGTTGCGACGAGGGTGACGTCAGCCCGTCCCCGGTGAGTTACCCGGGCCGTGCGAAAGCTGTCGTCGCGTCAGGCATATCGGCATCTGCGACGGAACAAAGTGTCCTGGTCCGGCGAGCGGCCTGGCATCGCACTAGGCTGGATCGGATGACTCTGACCAGTGCCCTTGCCGCGTGGCTCGGGGCGCGCAGCGACGACCAGCTGGTGCGGCTGTTGCAGCTGCGGCCCGATCTCGCTGTGCCGCTGCCCTCCTCGATGGCGGTGCTGGCGGCCAGGGCCGAACAGCGCGCGTCGGTGCTGCGCGCCACCGACGATCTGAACACCCTCGACTTCGCCATCGTGGAAACGCTTGCCGTGCACGGCGCCTCGAGGGCGCCGGGCGACGGCACGCCGCTGACCCGAAAAGCGCTGCACGCGCAATTGAAAGGACGCGCGACCAAGGCCGCGATCGAGGAGTCGCTCGACCGTCTGACCGCCCGCGCGCTGGTCTGGCTCGACGGTGACGATCTGCACTCGAGCGCCGCGGCGGCCGAAGCCCTGCCGTGGCCGATCGGCAGCACCACCGAGTTGCCCGACGCGCTCACCGAAGCCGAGGTCGTCACGGCGCTTGCCGCGGTATCCCCCGCCGAACGCGCCCTGCTGGAGAAACTGGCGAGCACCGGTCCGCGCGGTCGCACCAAGGACGCCGCGCCGGGCACCCCCGCCGACCGTCCGGTTCAGCAGCTGCTCGCGCGCAGGCTGTTGCACCGGATCGACGACGAGACCGTGGAACTGCCGATCACGGTCGGCCAGGTGTTGCGCCGCGAGCCGGTCACCCATCCGCACGCGCTCACTCCCCCGAAGCCGGAGCCGGCCAAGTACGCGCCCGCCGACGTCAACGCCGTCGCGGCGGGCGAGGTGGGCGAGCTGCTGCGCCATTGCACCGACATCCTGGAGGCGCTGGGGCAGACGCCCGCACCAGCACTGCGCGCGGGCGGACTCGGCGTACGGGAGTTGCGCCGGGTCGCCAAGCAGACCGGCATCGATGAGACGCGAGCAGGCCTGCTCGTCGAACTGCTGGCGGCCGCGAAGCTCATCGAGAAGGGCCAGCCGGACCCGCCGCCGGATTTCGACTCGGTGGACGACTACTGGGCGCCGACGCCCGCCGCCGACGCCTGGCTGGAAGGGCCCGCCGCGCGGCGCTGGACCGTGCTCGCGATGGTGTGGCTCGATCTGGACCGGATGCCGTGGATGATCGGTATGCGCGACGCCAACGACAAACCGCTGGCCGCACTCTCCCTGGAGCTGCGCACCCCGACCGCGCCACGGGACCGGCGCGCCATTCTGGAACTGCTCGCCGAATTCCCGTCCGGCAGCGCGCTCGACCCCACCGACATCGGCCGCATCCTGGCCTGGCGACAGCCGCGCTGGCGCAGGCACTTCCGGCGCGAGGCGATCGAGAACACCGTGCGCGAGGCGGCCGAGGTCGGTCTGATCGGACGCGGCGCGCTCGGCTCGCCCGGCCGCGCGCTGCTGCACGGCGCGGTGACCAGCGCGGCCGACGCCGAGGCCGCCATGGAGGAGGCGCTGCCCGCCCCGGTCGACCACGTCCTGGTGCAGGCCGACCTGACGGTGATCGCCCCCGGCCCGCTGACGGCCGAGCTGCAACAGCGGGTCGCGCTCGTCGCCGACGTCGAATCAGCGGGCGCGGCAACGGTCTATCGGATCGGCGAGGACTCGGTGCGGCGCGCGCTCGACGCCGGGCTGACGGCCGCCGAGCTGCACACGCTGTTCACCACGCACTCCCGCACACCGATCCCGCAGGCGCTGACCTATCTCATCGATGACGTGGCCCGCAGGCACGGCAGGCTGCGCGCGGGCATGGCGCAGTCGTTCGTGCGCAGCGACGATCCGACGCTGCTCGCGCAGGTGCTGGCGGCGCCGGTCGCGGGCGCGCTCGCGTTGCGTGCGGTGGCGCCGACGGTGGCGATCTCGCAGGCGCCGCTCGGCGAGGTGCTCGAACAGCTGCGTGCGGCCGGATTCGCGCCCGCGGGCGAGGATTCGGCGGGCGCGATCGTGGATCTGCGCACCCGCGGCGCGCGCATCTCGGTGCGGCCGAACGCGCGTCAGGCCTACCGGCCGTCGCCGCCGAGTACCGAACAGCTCGAGCTGCTCGTCGCCGAGCTCAGGGCGGGCGAGCGCGCGGCGAGCGCGCGCTCGGGTCAGTCGGTGCGCACGGACGGCACCAGAACGAGCACGGCCGCCACACTCGCGCTGCTGCAATTGGCGGCACGGGTGCGGCGGCCGGTGAACATCGGCTACGTCGACGCCTCGGGCGTCGCGTCCCAGCGCGTCGTCGAGCCGTTGAAAGTCGGCAACGGGCAACTCGACGCGCTGGACCCGGTGACAGGCGCGGTCCGGCACTTCACGTTGCACCGGATCGCGTCGGTCGCACTGCTCGAGTGATCAGCTGTTGGGCTTGCCTACGCAGAACAGGGTCTTCGGGTCGGAGACGGTGATGAACTCCGTGGCGCTCTCGCACAGCAGTTCGTCGGTCTGGCCGTCGACGCGCTGCAGGACCTTGAAGGTCGCCTCGGTCGAGGTGCAGTCGACCCACTTGTACGGCGAGGTCGCGACGTCGTTGTAGCAGGCGCCCTGCGCGAAGTTCGGCGCCAGGCACAGGAACGCGGTGCCGCCGCTGGCCAGCTCTTCGGTGTAGCTGGTGTACTCCTTCGACGCGCATTCGGTCTTCTGGTCGAAGCTCTGGTGCACCTTGTACACAGCCTTGGGCGAGGAGCACTCGACCGGCTCGCCCTTGGTGGCGGTGGGCGAGTTGTCGGTGATGTTGATGCAGTCACCGACCTTCGTCTTGGCCACGTCGGACTTGGTTGCGTTGTCGATCGTCGAACAGCCGGTCACCGCGACCGCGAGGGCGGCCACCGCCAGGAGGGCGAGCACGACACGTGCCAGCAGCCTCGTTCCTGGGAACTTCACGGGAAAACCTCTCTCACCGAATACGTTCACGGGCGTGAACGCGGTGAGGATACCCGCACGATCGCGGTGACCGCATCAACTCGGTCCGGCGCGCGGCCTGGGCGGGTTCAGAGAATGGTGCCGTACATCCCGAGGATGGCGAATCCCAGCACGCGGGGGAGCAGTTGACCGAGCATTTGCAGACCAAAGTAGTTCACTGACAATGCCTTCCGCAGATCGCCCACTTGGTGGACGTTCGTCCAATACGTCGACTGTGTCGTCGGCGCACGGCGAGTCGTTACGCTTGGCAGGTATGACGCTCGAGGACGTCGCAGGCGACCTGTACGCAGTGGAGCCCTCCGAGTTCGTCGCGGCGCGCGCCGCACGGGTCGCCGAGGCCAAGGAGTCCGGCGACAAGGAGCTCGCGGCCGCCATCGGCAAGCTGCGCAAACCGACCCTCACCGCGTGGACGGTGAACCTGCTCGCCCGCTCGGTACCCGACGAAGTGGATGCCCTGCTTCGGCTCGGCGACGCCCTGCGCACGGCGCAGCGCCAACTGTCCGGCGACCAGCTGCGCACGCTGACCACCCAGCGGCAGCAGGTCGTCAACGCGCTGTCCCGACGGGCGGGGGCGCTGGCCGCCGAGGCGGGCAAGCCGGTGAACGAGGGCGTGCTGCGCGAGGTAGGCCAGACCCTGACCGCGGCCCTCGCCGACCCGGAGGTGGCCGATCAGGTGCGCACCGGCACGCTGGCCACCGCCGCGAGCTACGAGGGATTCGGTCCGGCCGGGCCGGAGCTGGTCGCGATCGACGGCAAGGGCTCCGCGAAGAAGCAGGCGCGCAAAGAACAGAAGGGCAAGGAACCGAAGACCGAGGAACCCGACGCGGAGGCTCGCCAGGAACTGGAAGACGCCCGCGCCGCGCTCGAATCAGCTGACGCCGCCATGGATTCGGCGCAGCGGGAGGCCGACGAGACGGCCGCGCGGCGCACTGAGATCGAGGAGCGGATCACCGCGCTGCGCGCCGAGCTCGAGCACGCCGAACAGGAGAAACAGTTCGCCCGCACCGCAGAACGCGGCGCGCAGGACGAGTTGCGTTCGGCGCAGCGGCAACTCGATCGGGTGCGGCGCTGGGTGGAACGGGCGCGGGCGCGCGTGGAGGGCTGAGCTCAGAGCCGCAGGTCGCCAGGGAAGAGGTACTCGTCGGCGGGCGGTGCGGTCTGGTTCAGCCACGCGTCGAAGAATCCGCGCAGATCCGTCCCGGTCTTCGACTGCACGAACGCGCGGAACTCGGGCATCGAGGCGTTGCCGTAGGCGTGTTGGGCGAGGAATTCCCGCAACGCGCCGAAGAATACGTCGTCGCCGATTTGCTTGCGCAGGGCGTGCAGGAAGAGCGGGCCGCGGTAGTAGACCGAGGTGAACTCGAAACCGGCGCCGGGGTTTTCCAGCGGGATATCCCAGAAGGTCTGTTCGTCGTACCACTTCGCGATGGTCTCGCGGTACTGGGCGTCGACGTCCTTGCCCTCCATCCGCTCCGGCCACAGGTAGTCGGCGGTGTAACTGGCGAAGCACTCGTTGAGACAGATGTCGGACCACTGCCGCACCGATACCGCGTCACCCCACCACTGGTGCGCGATCTCGTGCACCACGGTCTGCAGATCGGTCCACGGCGCGTAGATCGGGCGGGTCTGGGTCTCCAAGGAGAACACGATGTCGGCGTCGACGTAGATGCCGCCCGCCGCGTCGAACGGGTACGGGCCGTAGAGCTGCTCGGTGAAATCGAGGATCTCGGGCAGCCGCGCCTCGAGCTCGCGGTTGTGCTCGGCGTCGGGGGCGAAGGCGCTCAGCAGCGGCATGCCGTTGGCGCGCTGCTGCTCGAGGTAGGAGAAGTGGTCGATCGCGACGGTGGTCAGGTAGCCGAGGACCGGAGAGCGCGATTCCCAACTGACCGTGCGCTTGTCGGCATGCACCGAGTTCCGGGTGCGGTATCCGTTGGACATGACCTCCCACTCCGCGGGCACGGTCGCGTGCAGCGCGAAGGTGGCTTTGTCCAAGGGGGTGTCGTTGAGCGGGTACCAGGTGGTCGCGGAGTGCGGCTCACCGGCGACGAACGCGCCGCCGCTCGGCGCGAAGGTCCAGCCCTCGCCCACGGTGCTTGTCATCTCGCCCGCGTAATCGACGGTCACGGTGAACGGCAAGCCGGGCAGGATCGGCAGCAGCGGGGTGACGGTGAGTTCGTGCTCGCCGTTGCGGTCGAAGGAGGCGGGCTGGTTGTTCACCGAGACCATCCGCACGGGCGGCCCGGCGAAGTCGAGATTGAACGCGCGCAACGCCTGCGTCGCGACGGCGTCGATGCGGGTGCTGCCGTCGAGCAGGCGACTCGGCGGGTCGTAATCGATGGTGACGTCGTAGTGGCGGACGTCGTAGCCGCCGTTGCCGTCCATGGGGTAGTACGGATCGCCGAGCCCTGGCGCACCGACGAACGGGTCGGCGTTCGCCGGTCCCGCCGCCGTCAGCACGACCGCGGCGACCGCGGCACTTACCAAGCCGGACAACCTCATTCGACAACCGCCCCTCTCACCGCACCCCATACCGGTACCGGCGTACCGCGCAGGTGGATGGTAGCCGGTTCAGTCCGCGGTGCCGCTGAGTGCCACCGACGCGCCGAGTCCGACGATCATCGCGCCGCCCGCTCCGCCGACGGCTTCGAGCCTACGCGGCGACTTGGCGAACCAGCTGCGGGCCGAGGCGGCCAGCAACGCCCACGCGCTGTCGGACACCAGCGCGATGGCAAGGAACACCGTCCCGAGAACGACGAACTGCAAAGGCAGCGACCCGGTCGCCGGATCGATGAAATGCGGGAGCACGGCGGAGAAGAACACGATCCCCTTCGGGTTGGTCACGCCGACGAGCACGCTCTGCCGGAAGACGCGGCCGTCGGCGCCGGTGTCCACGCTCGCGCCGAGCGCGTCGCGCAAAGCCTTGCGTTCGCGGATCGCCTGCACGCCCAGGTAGACCAGATACAGCGCGCCCGCGAACTTCACCACGGTGAGCGCGAGCGACGAGGCGGCGAGCAAGGTGCCGAGCCCGATCGCGACGAAGACCAGGCAGATCAGCACGCCCGCGCAGTGGCCGACGGCCGAGATGAGCGCGGCCCGCCTGCCGAGGGCGAGCGCCCGCCCGACGGTGAACAGCACACCGGGGCCGGGGATCACGACGATGAGGGTGGCTGCGGCCATGAACGCCAACAGGTTGGTCATGGGAACCATCACGGCAGTGTATTTCGCCGCGGACGGCACACGGCGTGTCGCGCGAAGGCGGCGCGCTCAGTTGCCGAGATCGTCCGGCAGCTGCTGCGGATCGAGCAGCAGGCGCTTGGCCGAGGTGCGGCGCACCTGCGCGGCGAGCGCGAGATTGTCGGTGAGCAGCCGCCATTCGACCTCGCTGATGGCGGCGCGCGCCTTGGCGATGACCCGGTCGTCCCTGGTCCCCCAGGCGATCGGCATGGCGCTCACCGACTGCCAGCGCTCCCCCACCTGGCGCGGCGCGCGGTCGGTGCGGATCGCCACCGACGGCACCCGCTCGCCCGCGCGCTTCTCGTGCCCTGGCAGATCGCGCACCTTGCGGATCACCAAGGCGTAGCGCGGATCGGTCGCCTCGGGCGTCGACACGTCGACGAGCGCGAGCAGCACGACGCCGGTCGGATAGGTCTCCGAGACGACGGCGGGCACGAGTTCACCGTCGGCGTAGAGGCGATCGATGCTCGACCGGTGCGGCGACCACAGCGCCACCCACAGCGCGGTCACCGTGCCGAGCGCGAAGGCGACCGCCAGCAGATAGGACCACGGGTGGTTCAGCCAGATCAGATAGGCCGTCACGGTGGCGGCGATGACGGCGGCCGCGATCGCGGCGATGCGCAACCGGCGTAGGTCGGCGAACACTTCGTTCACCGCATGGGCGTGCCTGCGGTCCACCGCGAATTCGAAGCGTCGCACGTCTCTTTCCTAGCACACGTTGCGGAGGATTTGCCTCCACTTATCCGATGGCAGGACCCAGCAAGTCGTCGGCATCCGTAATGCGATACGCATACCCCTGCTCGGCCAGAAAACGCTGCCGGTGCGCGGCGTATTCGGCGTCCAGCGTGTCCCGGGCGACCACCGAATAGAAATGCGCCTGACCGCCGTCGTGCTTGGGACGCAACAGCCTGCCCAGCCGCTGCGCCTCCTCCTGGCGCGAACCGAAAGTTCCCGAAACCTGCACCGCCACCGAAGCTTCCGGCAAATCGATGGAGAAATTCGCGACCTTGCTCACCACCAGCACCGGAATCTCACCGCGCCGGAACGCGTCGAAAAGCTCTTCGCGCTCTTTGGTTTTCGTCGAACCCTGGATCACCGGCGCGTTCAAGTGCTCGCCCAATTCGTCGAGCTGTTCCAGGTACGCGCCGATCACCAGGCTCGGCGAATCCTTGTGCTTGGCCAGAATCGATTCCACCACCGCGATTTTGGTGCGCGCGGTCGAGCACAGCTTGTAGCGCTCCTCCGGCTCGGCGGTCGCGTATGACATCCGCTCGGCGTCGGTGAGCGTCACCCGCACCTCGATACAGTCGGCCGGGGCGATCCAGCCCTGCGCCTCGATGTCCTTCCACGGTGCGTCGTAGCGCTTCGGGCCGATCAGCGAGAACACGTCGCCCTCGCGGCCGTCCTCGCGCACCAGGGTGGCGGTGAGGCCGAGCCTGCGCCGGGACTGCAGATCCGCGGTCATCCGGAAGACCGGCGCGGGCAGCAGGTGCACCTCGTCGTAGATGACCAGGCCCCAGTCGCGGCTGTCGAACAGCTCGAGGTGCTTGTACTCACCCTTCGTCCGGCGGGTGATCACCTGGTAGGTCGCGATGGTGATCGGCCGGATCTCCTTGCGCTCGCCGGAGTACTCGCCGATCTCGTCTTCGGTCAGCGAGGTGCGGGCCAGCAGCTCGCGCCGCCACTGCCTGCCCGCGACGGTGTTGGTCACCAGGATCAGCGTGGTCGCCTTGGCCTTGGCCATCGCCGCGGCGCCGACCATCGTCTTGCCCGCGCCGCACGGCAACACCACGACGCCAGAGCCGCCCGCCCAGAACGAGTCCGCCGCCATTTGCTGGTAGTCGCGTAGGTGCCAGTGGCCGCCGGCGTAGTCCAGCTCGATCGGATGGGCCTCGCCGTCGACGTACCCGGCCAGATCCTCGGCTGGCCAGCCGATCTTGAGCAGCATCTGCTTGATCCGCCCACGCTCGGACGGGTGCACCACCACGGTGTCGTCATCGATGCGCGCGCCGAGCATCGGGGCGATCTTCTTGTGCCGGAGCACCTCTTCCAGCACCGCGCGGTCCAGGCTGACCAGGGTGAGGCCGTGCGCGGGATGCTTCACCAGCTGCAACCTGCCGTACCTGGCCATGGTGTCGACCACGTCGACGAGCAGCGGCTGCGGCACCGCGTACCTGGAGTAGCTGACCAGAGCGTCGACCACCTGCTCGGCGTCGTGCCCGGCCGCACGCGCGTTCCACAGCGCGAGCGGCGTCACCCGGTAGGTGTGCACGTGCTCGGGCGCGCGTTCCAGCTCGGCGAACGGCGCGATGGCCTGACGCGCCGTGTCGGCCAACTCGTGGTCGACCTCCAGCAGCAGCGTCTTGTCACTCTGAACGATCAGCGGACCGTCGGTCACAGTCTCTCCTCGTATCGGGGGCAGGTGAACCCGCAGATAGGGTGCTTCTCCGCGTGAGTGCCTGGCAACGGGAAGACAGGGTCTGCTTGGGCGCCGTCTCCGCACAAGTACACCTGCCGAATACGGACGTGCGCTCATTCCATTCATGCACGGTCGTGCGCCTGCTCGGCCCATTCTTCCCGAGGCCACCGACAACCCGCAGGCCGCGGTGGGTGCGCGCGGCGGCTTCGGCTCCTGATCTACCAGCGTCCGGCACGGGCGTTTTGTTCCGTTGCGCCGGTCACGGTGGGGGTCCAGCGGAGTCGAAGTGGACCGAGACGGGGTGGGGCGCGGTCGGCGACGATCGGGGGCATGATCGAGACGGCGGCGATTGTCGGGGTGGCGGCGGCCGCGCTCGGCATGGTGCTCACACCCGGGCCCAACATGATGTATCTGGTTTCTCGGACGGTATCCCAAGGGCGGCGGGCCGGGCTGGTGTCGCTGGCCGGGGTGGCGGCCGGTTTCGGCGTGTATCTCGCCGCGGCGACGGCCGGTATCACCGCGGTGTTCGCGGTGGTGCCCGGGTTGTATCTCGCGGTGAAGCTGGCCGGGGCGGCGTATCTGTTGTGGCTGGCCTGGCAGGCGCTGCGACCTGGCGGCGTCTCGGTGTTCGCGCCCTCGGAGCTGCCCGCCGATCCGGCCCGGCGGCTGTTCACCATGGGCCTAATCACCAACCTGCTCAATCCGAAGATCGCGATCATGTACCTCGCGCTGATCCCGCAGTTCGTCGCGCCCGACCGGGGTCTGGTCTGGCTCCAGAGCTTGTCCCTCGGCTCGATCCAGATCGCCGTCGCGCTCACCGTGAACGGACTGATCGTGCTCGCCGCGAGCTCCATCTCCGGCTTCCTGACCGGTCGGCCACTGTGGTTGCGCGCGCAGCGGTATGTGATGGGCACGATGCTCGGTTCGGTCGCGGTGCTGCTCGCGACCGACCGCGCCCGCCCGGCACCGGCCTGAGGCGCGGCTCGTCCTACCCCGGCGCGTCCCATCCCGGCGCGGGACCAGGCTCGTCGCGGTCCCCGGTTCCGCTCGGCGCGGGCCTTACTCGAGTCGGCTCGGCGGGCACACCGCTACGTCCGCTCCGTCCCGACGGCATCGACGGGCCTGATCTCAGGCCGGTTTTCGGGCCTCGATCAGTACGCGCGCCGAGTAGGCGACGAACGGTCCTTCGGTTTCGATCTCCCGATGCAGCTCGAGCAGCCGGTCCCGATACTCGGCAGCGAAGGGCAACGGTGGTTCGTCCGAGTCGGCGACCACCACGACGCCCATCGGGTGCGGCAGGCCGGTGGCCTTGGCGACGTTGGGCGGCCACGATTCGGCGGACGAATCGCCACGCGTTTGCGACCGCTCGCCGATCGGCAATCGGGTGTCGCGGAACTCACAGCGCAACCGACGTGCAAACCTGCTGAGCGAAGAAGGGGTGAAAGGAGCGGTTCCATGGTCGCCGGGTTGGACGTCATGGCCACGCAGCTGGATTCCGCCGTGAACGCCGCCCAGCGCATGGGCGAGTTGCTCGGGGTGGTCTCGTTCGCGGCCTCGGGCGCGCTGCTCGCCGTCCGCAAGAACATGGATGTCTTCGGCATGGCGGTGCTGGCCTGTAGCACCGCGCTCGGCGGCGGCGTCATCCGCGAC
Source organism: Nocardia sp. CNS-044 (assembly GCF_059570515.1). Taxonomy (NCBI): domain Bacteria; kingdom Bacillati; phylum Actinomycetota; class Actinomycetes; order Mycobacteriales; family Nocardiaceae; genus Nocardia; species Nocardia sp. CNS-044. The sequence continues at coordinate 1,144,326 of NZ_JCANSX010000005.1, read as the reverse complement.
CTGCTCATCGGGCGCACGCCGCCCGCCGCCTTCACCGACCTGACCTACCTGTGCGCGTCCCTGCTGACGGCGCTGGTGATCTTCTTCAAGCACCCGTCGCACCGGCTCACCGGCCCGCTCGAGGTCTTCGACGCCGTCGGGCTCGGCCTGTTCTGCGTGACCGGTACCGCGGTCGCCTATGCCCAGGGCGTCGGCGCGCCGACGGCCGCGCTGCTCGGCATGGTCACCGCGATCGGCGGCGGTGTCATCCGCGACGTGCTCGGCGGCGAGGTGCCGCGGGTGCTGCGCCCGGACCAAGAGCTGTACGCGGTGCCCGCGCTGCTCGGCGCGGCCGCCACCGCGACGCTGCTGCACTTCGACGCCTACTGGGCGTGGACCGGTCTGCTCGCCGCCTTCCTCGCCATCGCCTTCCGCCTGCTGGCTCGCCGCTACGGCTGGCACGCGCCGCAGGCCCGGCGCAACACCGGCCGCCTCGATCGCTCTCCCGACTGACAACGACGCGCAGCCGAAAGGCCATGGCGACCCGGGCCGAACCGACGCGCGCCCGCGCCCAACGAACCCAGCGCCCCACGGCCGATGAACTCAGCGCCTCGCGCCCAACCAACCCAGCGCCCCACGCCCAACCAACCCAGCGCCCCACGCCCAACCAACCCAGCGCCCCACGCCCAACGACCCCAGCGCCGCTGGACCGAAAGAGACATGGCGACCTCCTGCGCCCACCCGTAATCTCGGAAACGTGACGGCCACCGAGCTGCGGCAGGACCTTCCCCCGGCGCGCGATCGCCGCCGAATGACTTGGCTCGCCGTCGAATTCACCGCGCTCTACTTCGGGCTGGTCGGCGGCTACGCCGCGCTGGGCAGTCCGGGCAGCCCCATTCCGTTCCTGATCGTGCTCGCCGTCGGCGCGCATTTCTGGCTGCGCGAACAGCGGGTGCCCACCTACGGGCTCCGCGATCACTTACGCTCGCTGCGCGCCGTGCTGCCGTCGATGCTCGCCCTGTGGGTCGCCGCCGCCGTCGCCATCGGTGTCGCGCTCGCCGTGCTCAGCCCGGACCGGCTTTTCGAGCTGCCGCGCACCGAACCGCTGCTGTGGGCGATGGTCATGGTGTTCTATCCGCTGTTCTCGGTGTATCCGCAGGAACTGATCTTCCGGAAGTTCCTGTTCCAGCGGTACGCGCCCGCCTTCGGCACCGGGTGGGCGTTGGTCGCGGCGAACGCCGCCGCATTCGGCTTCGCGCACATCATCTTCGGCAACTGGATCGCTGTGGCGCTGACCTTGGTCGGCGGCGTGCTCTTCGGCTACCGGTACCGGCGGACCGGCTCGCTGCTGGTGGTGTCGGTCGAGCACGCGCTGTACGGCTGCCTCGCCTTCACCATCGGCCTCGGCGGTTTCCTCTACCACGGCGCGAGCTGATTCGACCGAGTTCAGCTCAGGCGGTAGGTGAGCCGACGATCCAGATGTTCCGCTCGCCCGCCGCCTCGGCCATCAGCTCGTGCACCGGCTCGACGGCACCCGAGACACGGTCTCGATCCTCACATCGAAACCTGACACCTTCGGTCAGCGTTTGCCGGTCATCGTGACGGCCGCGCGCAGACGCCGCACGCCCTCGTCGAGGGTTTCGTCGCGCTTGCAGAAGGTGAAACGCACCAGGTGATTCCACGCGGGCTTGTCGTCGGCGAAGACGCTGACGGGCACCGCGGCGACGCCGATCAGTTCCGGGATCTCCCGGCAGAACTCGAGTCCGTCGGCGCGGCCGGTCGGCCTGAGGTCGGCGCAGACGAAATAGCCTCCGCCACTGACCTTCACGTCGAAACCCGCGTCGGCGAGGGCGGCGGAGAGGCGAAGGCGCTTGTCGGAGAGAACATCTCGCAACCAGGCGACCCATTCGAGCTCGTTGGTCAGCGCGTGCGCGACAGCGGGCTGGAACGGTCCGCCGCCGACGAAGGTGAGGAACTGCTTGGCGGCGAGCACGCCGTCGATGAGGTAGGCGGGGCCGCACGCCCAGCCGATCTTCCAGCCGGTGACGCTGAAAGTCTTTGCGGCGCTGGACACCACGACGGTCCGCTCGGCCATGCCGGGCAGCGTCGCCAGGCTGATGTGCTCGTTGTCGTCGTAGACGAGGTGCTCGTAGACCTCGTCGGTGAGCACGATCAGGTCGTGCTCGCAGGCCAGTTCGGCGATCGCGGTCAGATCGGCGCGGTCGAGGACGGTGCCGGTCGGGTTGTGCGGCGAGTTGACCACCAGCATCCGCGTCCGCGAGGTGATCGCGGCGCGCAGGCTGTCCAGATCCAACACGAAACGATCGCCGTCGGCCACCAGCCGAGCCGTGCGCCGCTGCGCGCCCGCCAGCGCGATCGCCGCCGCGTAGGAGTCGTAGTACGGCTCGATCAGCACCACCTCCTCACCCGGCTCGACCAGCCCGAGCATGGCGGCGCTGACCGCCTCGGTCGCGCCGACGGTGACGAGCACCTCGGTGTCCGGGTCGTATTCGGTGCCGTAGCGGCGGGCCCGGTCGGCCGCGATGGCGCGGCGCAGCACCGGCATGCCGCGCCCGGGCGGGTACTGGTTGACGCCGTCGGCGATGGCCTGCCTGGCCACCTCCAACATGCCCGCGGGCCCGTCTGTGTCGGGAAAGCCCTGACCGAGGTTCACCGCCTCGTGCCGTACGGCGAGCTCGGTCATCTCGGCGAAGATCGTGGCGGCGAAGGGGCGGAGGCGAGCGACGGTCGCGGGGCGTGCGGGCATACCCCGGAGAGTAGCGGAGCGATCGCCATTGTTGCCATTAGATAGCGAAAGGCTATGTTTCACTTTCTTTTTGATGCTCCTACCTGCGCTGTTGTGCGTTCTCCCATGGGCAGCTAGCCTCGCCGTGTTCTATCTCACAAGCCGCCGCCCCGCGGCGGTGTCTCGAAAGGGGCGCTCATGGCCTCGTATCTCGACCTCGTACTGCATCCGGCCGCGTCGGAGGTCGCCGGAACCGTACTCGGTCTGATTCGCGAAGTGGCGCACGATCTGATCGCCGGCACCGGTGATTGGTTCACCGGATCGTCGACCGGCGACTGGTTCACCGGATCCACCACCGGCAACGGCGGCACCGGATCCTCGACGGGCGACTGGTTCACCGGTTCGACGACCCCCTGACCCGTCCGATCCGCCGGGTCGGGCGATGAGGGTCCGGCCCGGCGGTTCAGGCCAGCCGCACGCCGGTCAGCTTGGCGGGGTTGGCGTGATCGTAAGTGCCCCAGACCAATTCGTCGCGCACCGTGAAACCGACGACCCGCGCCGGATGCCAATCCTGTTCCTCGGTCTCCGAGTCCAGATTCATCACGAGCCCCAATTGCCCGTTCACCGTGGCGAATTCGTAGCGAGTCGCGGCCTGATCGGTGTCGCCGATGCCGTACTTGCGAACCAGACCCAGCATGAAGCGGGCGATCTTCTCCGCGCCGCCGACGATGTTCACCGCCGTGGAGGTGGTGCCGTTGGCGTCGCCGATGAGCACCGAATCCGGGTGCAGCGCACGAGCGACCGCGGCGACGTCGCCGGTCGCCAGCGCCGCGAGCAAGCGACGAACGGCCGCCTCGTGCTCGTCGTCCGATACCGGGGCGGGCACGCCATCGACCGCCTTGCGCGCCCGAACGGCCAACTGCCGCGCGGCATCCGCGGAGACGCCGAGAACTTCGGCGATCTCGTCGAACGGCACCGCCAACCCGTCGTGCAGCACGAACGCCACCCGCTGCGGCGGAGTGAGGGTATCCAGCACGACCATCGCGGCCATGCGGTATTCCTGCCTGCGCACCACCGATTCCAGCGGATCCGGCGTACTCGACGGCGTGACGCCCGTGACGATCGGCTCCGGCAACCATTGCCCCACATAGGTTTCCCGGCGCGACGCCGCACTGCGCAAGTGGTCCAAGCAGATTCGGCTCACCACGGTGGTCAACCAAGCCCGCAGATCGTCGATCTCGGACTGGTGGGTCCCCGCCAACCGCAGAAAACTCTCCTGCACCGCGTCCTCGGCGTCGCCGACGCTGCCCGTCAGCCGGTAGGCGACGGAAAGCAAATGAGCCCGATGCGATTCGAACAAGTCGGCGAGAAGAGCGGCAACCATCGGGCCGATTCTACGGTCCGCTTGGTCGGGCGATCACCGCGGTATCCATCCGGTCATCCGATAACCGGATGCCCCCGTCGACCCGTCCGTGTCACGATGGCTCGATGGAGATCCGCACGCTCTCGGACGGCGCGGTCTGGCTTTCCCCGCCCACCGCGGCCGATACCGATGTCATCATCGCCCGCTGCCAGCACCCGTCCATCGGCGAGTGGACGACGATCCCGGTGCCGTACGGCCCGGCGGACGCCGAGAAATTCTTCGCCGACTTCGTCGTACCGGGCTGGGCCGCGCGCAGCCCGACCTGGGCGCTGCGCCTCGCGGCGGACGGACCCGTCATCGGCATGATCGGCCTCGAGCAAAAAGACCCGACCGCGTGCGAGATCGGTTTCTGGCTCGGCCCCGAGCACCGCGGCCGTGGCCACATGTCGCGCGCGGTGGCGATGGTCTGCGCATTCGGCTTCGCCGCCGACGGCATGGGACTGGCCCGGATCAGCTGGCGCGCGTTCGTCGGCAACTACGCGTCGGCGGCCACAGTGCGCCGCAACGGGTTTCGCTACGAGGGTCTGGCGCGGCTCGGGGGGTGGCAGCGCGGCGTCCGGCGCGACGAGTGGCTGGCGGCGCGCCTGCACAGCGATCCGCCGGGCCAGGTCGCCGATTGGCCCGCGGAGTTCCCGGCGCTCCGCGACACTGTCCCCCATGGGTGATGACGGGAATCGCTGGTTCGTGAACGCCCCGGCGCTCGGACCCGCAGACGACAACGCGCGAGCCGAGGGTAAAAGGACGGTCGGCCGTGGGTGACGCACGCTTCCACTGGTTCGCCGACACGATGACGCTCGGGCGCGCGGATCGGGTCCTGGAGATCGGCCCCGGCGCGAGCCCGTCGCTGTCGCTGCTGGCCGACCGAGTGCCCGAGGGGCGCGTCATCGGCGTCGAGCGCTCCGCGACGGCGATCACTCGCGCGGCGGAACGGTTGCGCGCCGCCGGGCTCGATCCATCGGTCCACGGCGCACCGCCCGGCGAGAGCACCCGCGCCCGAAGTTCGCGCACAGGCGGCACCGAGCCGCGCGAAGGCGAAGCGTCGCATGGTGATCCGGGCCGCGTCGGTCTGGTGCACGCCGAGCTGACTGGACTGCGACCGGAACAGGTGCTCGACGATTTCGGGATCGACGCCTTCGACAAGATCCTCGCGGTCAACGTCAACCTGTTCTGGACCAAACGGCCCACCGCCGAACTCGCACTGATCCGGCGCCTGCTCGCGCAGGGCGGCGTGCTCTACCTCTGCTACGGATACGGCGATCCGGATGGTGCGGCGGCATCGCCGAAGCCGCCGCCGGGGCGGCTCGGTGAACACTTGGCCCAGGCCGGGTTCACCGAGCGCACCGTCGCCTCCGGCGATCTGCTCTGCGTGATCGGCGAGCTGGATTAGTGGCGCGTCCGGAATGCTCGGCGCGGTAACCGACCGAAGGCCACCTATATCCGGCATCGGCTCGACACCCCCCTTTCCCACGCCTCACAGGCTCGCTGGCGCTGTGAGGCGTCGAAAGGATGGTCAGCCCGCGCGGCGCTGAGCGACGGCGTCGGCGAGGCGGTCCAGCTGGGCCGCGGTGGTGGACCAGTCGATGCAGGCGTCGGTGATGGACTGGCCGTAGGTGAGGTCCGCGGCGCGGCCGAGGGTGAGATCCTGACGACCCGCGACCAGGAAGCTCTCCAGCATCACGCCGACGACGCTGCGCTCGCCACCGGCGATGCGCTCCGCGATGTCGGTGACCACGTCGACCTGCTTGTTGTGGTCCTTGTTGCTGTTGCCGTGGCTGGCGTCCACCACGATGCGCTGCGGCAGGCTCGCCTTCTCCAGGCGCAGGCAGGCCTCGGCGACGGAGGCCGCGTCGAAGTTCGGGCCGGTGCTGCCGCCGCGCAGGATCACGTGGCAGTCGGGGTTGCCGGTGGTGCGGATCAGCGCGGAACGGCCGTCGAGATCGGTGCCGGGGAAGACGTGGCTGGCCGCCGCGGCGCGCACGCCGTCCACGGCCACCTGCACGTCGCCGTCCGTGCCGTTCTTGATGCCGACCGGCATGGACAGCGCGCTGCTCAGCTGACGGTGCACCTGGCTGGCCGCGGTGCGCGCGCCGATCGCGCCGTAGGAGACCAGGTCCGCGATGTACTGCGGGGTGATCGGGTCGAGGAACTCACAGGCCACCGGCAGACCGAGGGCGGTGATGTCGACGAGCACCTTGCGACCGATGCCGAGGCCGGTGTTGACGTCGAACGAGCCGTCCAGGTGCGGGTCGTTGATCAGGCCCTTCCAGCCGAGGCTGGTGCGCGGCTTCTCGAAGTAGACGCGCATCACCACGTGCAGCCGGTCGCTCAGCTCGGCGGCCTTCTCGGCCAGCCGCCGCGCGTAGTCCAGCGCCGCCGCGGGATCGTGCACGGAACACGGGCCGACGATCACCATCAGGCGGTCGTCGGCGCCGTCGAGCACGTCCACCGTGGCCTTGCGGCCCGCGCGGACGGTGTCGGCCAGCGCATCGCTGATCGGGTGCACCATGCGCACCTCGGCCGGCGAGCGTAACGGGCTCACGGACAGGGTGCGCTGGTCGTCGAGATCGGAATGCCGCGCGTCGACGTCGGCTGCGGTTGTCATCTGTGTGGGTTCCTTTTCGTCAAGGCCGACCCACGGACATGAATACCGTCGAGCCGGTCCATCATCCGGCTCGGGGTGGAAGAAGTCAGCGCATGTGGTTGCCGCAGACCGACCCACCCAGGGCCGGCTTGCTAAACCAGAAATACGCGCGCTGCACGTCGGTCACTGTACCAGGCGTTGGCAGCCGGGTGACGCAGGGGCCAATTTCCATGATCGAGACGGCGTCGGTCGTCACATCGATACTCGTCGGCTACCGGCCCCGAGGCCAGGAACGTGATCAGCTCCACTGATCCGGCTGCTACCCGCCCGCGACGACGTTCATCCGGTTGTCGACGTCGATCAGCGCGATGAGCCCGGCGCGATCTGGTCGGCGTAGCGCGTCCACCGTCAGGAGAACGAGTAGGTGACGCCCGTGAGCTTCTCCGACAACTCCCACAGCCCCCTTGCGACGGCCTCGTCGCGGGACTGCTTGGTCGAACCCGAGATGCCCGGGTAGCCGCGCATGCCGCCGAGCCCGGTGGGGCCGTAGAACGCGCCCGGCTCGATCGGCGTGACGGTGGCGGCGTAAAGCTCTGGCAGCGCGCCCATTTCGGCGCTCTGCGCGAACAGCCGGTTGCCGACCGACATGATCGGGTCGAGCAGCGACTCGGTGTGCGACTGCAATTCGGTCGCGGCGTAGCCGGGGTGCGCGGCCACCGAGATCTTGCCGGAACCGGCGGCGGTCAGCTTGCGCTGCAACTCGTAGGCGAACATCAGGTTGGCCAGCTTGGCCCGCCCGTAGGCGGCCCAGCGCTGGTATTTCCTGCGCTCCCAGTTCAAGTCGTCCAGGTCGATCCTGCCGATGGCGTGCGCGCCGCTGGACACCGTGACCACCCGGTCCGAGACCTTGTCCAGTAGTAGGCCGGTCAGCGCGAAGTGGCCGAGATGGTTGGTGCCGACCTGCATTTCGAAGCCGTCTTTGGTGCGCCCCTCGGGCACCGCCATGACGCCCGCGTTGTTGATCAGCACGTCGACTCGGTCCACCGATTCGGCGAACTCGCGCACCGAGGAGAGATCGGCCAGATCGAGCGCGCGCACCGTGGCGCGCTCGCCGAGCTCGGCGGCGACCTTCTCCCCCTTGGCGACGTTGCGGCAGGCCAGCACCACATCGGCCCCCGCCCCGGCGAGCGCACGCGCCGCCACCGCGCCCAAGCCGCTGTTCGCGCCGGTGACGATGAACGTCCGGCCGGTCTGATCGGGGATGTTCGAGGCGTCCCAACGGGTCATGCCGGGAAGTTTAGTCCCGGAAGCGCGACCCGTCGCCCCGATCGAATCGAGGCGACGGGAAACCGCGTCAGGCCTGGGCGAGGATCTCCTCGTCGGTCATGGCCGCGACCTCCAGATACAGCTTGGCGACCTCGTCCAGCCGGTCCGGCGTGCCCGCCTCGGCCTCCTTCGCGAGCAAGCGCTCGGCCAGCCCCGCCACCGTGCGGCCGACGAGGATGTCCGCGACCAGCGCGTGCTCCGCGTCGAGCCATTCGCGGACCCGGGCGATCGCCGTCGTCGCGAGCACCGAGTCGCCGCCGAGCCCGAAGAAGTCGTCGTGCACGCCGAGCCGCGGCACGCCGAGCACCTCGGCGATGATGGCCGCGAGCGCCGACTCCAGCGGCGTGCGCGGCGCGAGGTCCGCGGTGTCCTGCGCCGAGGGCTCGAGCAGCGCGACGACCGCGCGGCGGTCGAGCTTGCCGTTGTCGGTGAGCGGCATGTCCTCCAGGAGTTCGATGCGAGTCGGAATCATGTAGCCGGGCAACAGATCCGAGATCGCGCCGACCAGATCCACAGTGCTGCCCGGGAACCCGGCCACGGCCGCGACCAGCTTCGGCGCACCCGTTCCGACCACGGCCGCGACCGCGTGCCGGACGCCCGGCGCGGTGCGCAGCGCGCTCTCCACCTCACCGAGTTCCACACGGTAGCCACGGATCTGCACCTGGTGGTCGGCGCGGCCGAGGAATTCGATCGTGCCGTCCGGCCAGTAGCGGGCCATGTCGCCGGTGCGGTACCAGCGGATGTCGTCGTGCGTCACGAACCGTTCGGCGGTGCGCTCGGGATCGTTGCGGTAACCCGCGGCGACGTTCGCGCCGCCCACCCAGAATTCGCCCGGCACCCAGTCCGGGCAGTCGCGGCCCGCCGAATTGACCACGCGGCAGCGCACATTGCGCAGCGGAACGCCGAACGGCACCGTCGTCCAGTGCGCGGGCGGATCGCTGACCTCGCAAATGGTGTTGTGGATGGACGTTTCGGTCGCGCCGCCCAGGCCGGAGAAGCGGCAGCCGGGCACTTGCGCGGCGAGCCTGCGCGCGAGATCGGCGCCGACCCAGTCGCCGCCAAGGGTCACCGCGCGCAGCGAGTCGCCCAGTTCGTCGCCGCCGATCTCGAGGATCATGTCGAGCATGCTCGGCACGCAGTTGAGGATGGTCACCCGGAAGTGCCGCAACAGCTCGACCCAGGTGGTCGCCTCCTCGCGCTGCCTCGGATTCAGCGCGACGACGGAGCCGCCGACCGAGAACATGCCGAAGATGTCGTAGACCGAGGCGTCGAACTCCAGGGCGGACAGCCCGAGTACCCGGTCGCCGGGACCGACCCCGAACCAGTCGTTCACGGCGTCGATGGTGTTCATCGGGCCGCTGTGCGGTAGGTCGACGCCCTTGGGCACGCCGGTCGAACCGGAGGTGAACAGCACGTATGCGATGGCGGAGGTATCCGGGATCACCGGCGCGGCAAGCGGATTCGGGTGCTGTGCGGCCTGCGAGACCGGCACGCAGGCGATCTCGGGACTTCCCATGTCCGCACCGTCGACGGTGAGCGCGGCCACCACCTCGCCGGTGCGCAGGATTTCCGCGCGCCTGCCCACCGGCTGGTCGAAGCCGATCGGCACGTAGGTCGCGCCCGCCGCGAGCACACCGAGCACCGCGAGGATCTGATCCGGGCCCTTCGGCAACTGCACCGCGACGGTATCGCCCTGCCGCACGCCCTGATCCCGCAGCGCACCGGCCACGGCCAGTGCCTGCGTGGCCAATTCGCCGTAGCTCCATCCGCCGTCGACGCCGTCGGTCTGCCACAGCACCGCGGGCGCGTCGGGCGTCGCCGCGGCGTGCTGGAAGAAGCCCTCGTGCAGCGCGCGGCCGGTCACCGGTCCGTCGGTCGCGTTGACCTGCGCGCGCACGGTGGCCTGCGCGAGCGGAAGACGTACCGCCGCCTCGGCATTCCACCCGGCCTCGCCCGCGCCGAGCCGCGCGATGGCGTCGGTGTAGCTGGTGAACATCGCGTCGATCACGCCTTCGGGGAAGGCGGATTCGCGCACGTCCCAGTTCAGCAGCAGGCCGCCGCGCACCTCGGTGACCTGCGCGTCGAGCAGCACCTGCGGGCCCTGCGAGATGATCCAGACCGGCTCGCCGAAGGTCTCGGTCACCGAATCGGCGAACAGCTCGCCGAGATTGAGCGCACTGGTGTAGACGATCGGCGCGAGCACCGGCTCGCCGCGGTGGCGGCCGAGGTCGCGCAGCACCTCGAGGCCGGAATAGGCGGTGTGCGCGCCGCTTTCGTGCATCGAGCGCTGCAACGCCCGAGCACGGTCGGCGACCGTCAAGTCCGCGCTGACATCCACCTCGAGCATGATCGACGACGTGAAATCGCCGATCACGCGATCGATGTCGGGATGCACCGGCTCACGGTGGAACAGCGGCACGTTCAACAGGAATCGGCTCTGCGCGGACCAGCCGCCGATGGTTTCGGCGAACACCGCGGCCAGCGCCATGGCCGGGGTGATGCCGCGCGCGTGCGCGGCGTCCAGCAGCCGCTGCTTGGCCTCCGGCTCGAGCCAGTGGTTGTAGCGGACGGTCCGGTGCGGGTCGGCGCGCTCGCTGACCGGAATGGTCGGCAGCTCGGGCGAACCGGGCAGCCGAGACAGCCGTTCCTGCCACCACTGCTTGTCGCGCTCCCGCGCGGCCGCGTCGATCTGACGTTCGGTGCGGTAGCGGCGGTAGCTGTAGGTCTCGGCGGGCAGCGACCCGCCGTGGTAGAGCTCGGCCAGGTCGGAGATCAGGACGCGGTAGCTCATGGCGTCGCCCGCGAGCATGTCGACGTCGAGGTGCAGGCGGGTGCGGTCGTCGGCCAGCAGGCTGAGCGTCACGTCGAGGACCTGCCCGGCCTCGATGTCGAGACGCTGGTGGGTCTTGCTGTCGCGCAGGCGTTCCAGCTCGGCGGCCGCGGCTTCGGCGGACTCCGCGCGCAGGTCGACGACGGAGAACACCGGACGGCCGGGCGCGGGCATCGTCTGCTGCGTTCCATCCGGCAGCACCCGGGTGCGCAGCATCGGGTGCGCGGCGACCAGGGCCGCGACGGCGCGCTCGAGCCGCTCGGGATCGACGGCGGAACCGTCGAATTCGACGTACAGGTGCGCGGCGACGCCGCCCAGATCCTGTTCGTCGGAGCGGCCGATCCAGTAGGCGTGCTGCATGGTCGCCAGCGGGAAGGGCTCGGATTCGTCCCCGGCCTCGGCGGATTCGACCAGTGCGGTGGCCGACTCGACGGGCGCTGTACCGGATTCGGCGAGTGCCACGGCAGATTCGCCCGTCTCGGCGTCCGACTCCGCGGCTGCGGCTTCTGCGGGTGCGGCGCCCGCGCCGAGCAACCGGGACCATTCCGCGACGGTCGGCGTGGCGGCCAGCTGGGCGAAGTTGACGTCCGCGCCGCGCTTGCGCCAACCACCGGCCAGTTTCATGGTCCGGATGGAATCCAGGCCCAGCTGGATCAGATCGTCCTCGTCGGCGATCGCGTCGATATCGATGCCGAGTTGCCCGGCGATCGCGGCGCGGATCTCGTCCCGGCCGATCACCGCGTGCGCGGCGCTCCCCGCTCCGTCCCCCGGTCGCTGTGCTGGCTCCATGTGCCGCTGTACTCCTTGTTCGCCGCCGCATCCGGCGGATCGAGACTGCTCGGCGATAGCGTATCGCACTGAGATAGGGTTGCCTAACCTACATAAAGAGACCCTAATTACTAGATCCGAGAACTACCCGTTCCGACTTTGTGAGGCGGCCCGTGACCACCACATCCAGCACCCACCGAGAGGGCTACGTCCCCTTCCCCGCCGACGCGGCCGAGAACTATCGGGCCGCCGGCTACTGGACCGGCCGCGCGCTCGGCGACCTGCTGCGCGAGACCGCGCGCAAGGAGCCGGGGCGCACCGCGCTGATCACCGACGCGGGGGAGCGCAGTTACGCGGAAGTGGACGCCGAGGCCGATCGGATGGCGCACGGTCTGCTCGCGCTGGGCATCGTGCCGGGCGACCGCGTCGTCGTGCAGTTGCCCAACGTGCCCGAGTTCCTGACGGTGCTGTTCGGTCTGCTGCGGGCGGGCATCATCCCGGTGCTGACGCTGCCCGCCCACCGCAGGGCCGAAATCGAGCATCTGGCCGCGCTTTCCGAGGCGGTGGGTTACGTCATCGTCGACCGGCACGGCGATTTCGACTACCGGGAACTGGCCGCGACGGTGCGCGAGTCCGTGCCGAGCTTGCGCCACGTGCTCGTGCTCGGCGAGCCGGGCGCGTTCACCGACCTGAATTCGGTCCCCTGCGACGGCGCTGGGTTGTCGCTCCCCGAGGTCGACCCGAGCGACATCGCGCTGATGCTGGTCTCGGGCGGCACCACCGGCCTGCCCAAGCTGATCGCCCGCACGCACGACGATTACGCATACAACGCCACCGCGAGCGCCGCGGTGTGCGAGCTCACCGCCGACGACGTCTACCTGGCGACGCTGCCCGCCGCGCACAACTTCCCGCTCGCCTGCCCCGGCATCCTCGGCACCGTGAGCGTCGGCGGCACGGTCGCGTTCGTCACCGATCCGAGCCCCGAGAGCGCCTTCGCCGCCATCGAGAAGCACCGGGTCACGGTCACCGCCGTGGTGCCGCCGCTGGCCCAGTTGTGGTGCGCGGCAACCGAATGGGAGGACGCCGACCTCGCCTCGCTGCGCCTGCTCCAAGTCGGCGGCGCGCGTCTGGCCGAGGTGAACGCCGTCGAGGTCACCCCCGCTCTCGGCGCCACCTTGCAGCAGGTGTTCGGCATGGCCGAGGGTCTGCTCAACTACACCCGGCTCGACGATCCGGCCGAGCTGCTGCACACCACCCAGGGCAGACCGCTCTCCCCCGCCGACGAGGTGCGGGTGGTGGACGGCGAAGGCAACGACGTCGCGCCGGGCGAGGAGGGTGAGCTGCTCACCAAGGGCCCCTATACGATTCGCGGCTACTACCGCGCGCCCGAGCACAACGCCCGCGCCTTCACTCCCGACGGCTACTACCGCAGCGGCGACCTGGTCCGTCGCCTCCCGTCCGGCCACCTCGTGGTCTCCGGCCGGATCAAGGACGTGATCAACCGCGGCGGCGAGAACATCTCCTGCGACGAGCTCGAGGAGCACCTGCTCGCCCATCCGGCCGTCCGGCACGCCGCCGCGGTCGGGCTGCCGGACGCGGCGCTCGGCGAAAAGGTCTGCGCGATACTGGTCGTCGACGGCGCGATGCCGACCCTGGCCGAAATCAAGACCTTCCTCACCGACCGCGGCCTCGCCACCTACAAGCTGCCCGACGTGCTGCGCCAGGCGGACGAGCTGCCGATCACCGCGGTCGGCAAGATCGATAAGAAGGCGCTGCGCGCCCAGTAGTACGGTCGCGCGACTCGACATGCCGGTCGCGACTCGTCCAGGCACGGATCCGACGACACGGGCCGCCCACCGAATGGTGGGCGGCCCGTTGGTCTTTCGACGTGCGCTCGACTCTCGGCGTCCGCTACGCCTTGACGACGTACGGCGCGACGCTACCGAGCTTTTCGCAGGTCTCCTCGAATTCGCGCTCGGGACGGGACTGTCCGACGATGCCCGCGCCCGCGCGCAGCCAGGCGCCCTCGGTGGTCTGGTAGACCGCGCGCAGCACCAGCGTGGCCTCCATCGCGCCGGTCGGCGAGATCGTCACCACCGCACCGGAGTACAGCCCGCGCGGCGCACCGTCGAGGCGGAAGACCGAGTCGACGCCCTCGCGCTTGGGGATGCCGGACGCGGTGACCGACGGGAAGAGCACCTCGAGCGCGTCCCAGCTGGAGCGATCGGCGGCCAGCCTGCCGCGCACGGTGGAGGCGAGGTGCTGCACGCTGCCGCGCTCGCGCACCGCCATGAAATCGGACACCGCGGGCGTACCGGGATCGGCGACCGCGCTGATCTCGGCGAACGAGGTCTGCACCGAAATGGCGTGCTCCACGATCTCTTTCGGATCGCTGACCAGATCGGCGCGGGCCGCCATGTCGACCTCCGCGCCGAGGCCGAAGGCGCGGGTGCCCGCCAGCGGCTCGGTGGTGACCACCCGGTCCTCGTCGACGGAGGCGACCAGCTCCGGGCTGAAGCCCGCGGCTTCGAGACCGCCGAGCCGCAGCAGGAAGGAGCGGGCGGGCGTGTTGTTCGCCCGGCCGAGCCGGTAGGTGGCGGGCACGTCGACCGCGAACGGCAGCTCGACCTTCCTGGAGAGGATGACCTTCTGGTAACGGCCGGAACGGATTTCCGCGACAGCCTCGGCGACCCGGTCGCGGTAACCGGTCGGATCCACCCGGATGTCGGCCGGGTGCGGCGTCGGCAGGTCGCTGCCCTGCGCCTCGGCGATGAGATCGTGGATGTCACCGGTCTCGCTCGGCGTGGCGCCCGAGATGCGAATACCGGATTCGTCCACACGGACCTCGATGCGCGGAATCATCAGGTGCGCCAAGGGCGTCCGCTCGTCCAAGTGCGCGGTCGCGTCCAGCGCCCACGCGCAGAACTCGAATCCGATCCAGCCGTAGGCGCGACGGCCGTCCAGCGGCAGCAGGCCGAGGGCCTCGTCCAGAGCTCGCGCGGGCGTGCCCGTCCAGCTCGTGGTGGTGGTCTTCCCCTCCCAGGTGACGCGCAGTTCGCGCACGTCGAGTTCGATGCTGCCGATCGGATCGGCCGCGAACACCCACTCCCCCGGACGTTCGTACATCACGTACTCGCCGAAACTATCCGCCGCAGCCAGCCGTGACATCGCTGCCGCCGGATCGGTTACATACTCTACGCGCAAGCGCTCGTCCGTGGTCGACAACGATCCTCCAAGGTAACCCTGACCTAACTTCGAGAGGTAAGGTTAGCATTACCTCGGCACCGCGAAAGTGTGCTCGCGACCACATGATGTTTATTGCGGCAAACGCCCTGGGCGACACCGGTTATCCGGCCGCAACGGCCGCCGCGCACTGTCGGACACTCCGCCGCGCGCTTCCCGCGACCGCCGCTCCCCGCCTGCCGCGCCCGCGTTCGAGGGCAGCCCGCTGCGCGCGTTCACCGCACCGGAATCGAACTCGCCGCGCGGAGTGCCTGCGCACAGCGGCGCGGCAGGCTTGAATGAAGGAAGCGTCACCTGCGGAGGGAAGAACATCGATGATCGATCACCGCGGCGGCTCGCCGACGAAGTCAGCTACCGCGCCCCGGTCGGTGGTGGCGCTGGTGGACGCCACCTCCGGGGTCGAGCGCGAACTGGTCGGCGCCTGGCTCGGCGACGGCGGCATCGCCAAGGAGATCGGCACCGACGCGCCGATCACCCAGCTCGACCTGGACTCGGACGCGATCGCGGACAGGCTGGTCGGTCGCCGCGACGACCCGCTGGTGGTGCCGATCCGGGTGCTCTGGCTGCCGCCCGAGCGCGACGGCGTGCGCCGGATGACCTTCGCCGATCTGGCGATGCTGACCAATCCCCGCAAACCACACTGGCTCGCGCAGCGCAAGCTGGTGCGCAAATCGCCGGACCGGCACGTGATCCTGACCGGGCAACCCGCTCTGCTGAGCGAGCTGCGCGTCAACAATCCCGAGGCCTCCGCGCTGCACGCGGCGGGAACCGCCGAGCCGTTCGCCCGCGCCATCCTGCGCGCCGCGGTGGTCGCGCTGGAACGCGCGGAGCGGTCCATCATCGGCGACCGATACAAGGTGCCCCGGCTGGTGGCCGAGGAGATCCTCGACTCCCCCGACTTCTTGCGCAGGCTGGAGCTGATCGCCGACCGGATCGGCGCGGATCCCCAGGAGGTGTATCGCCGCGCGGAGCGGGCGCTCAACGAACTGGTCGCCGCGCAGAGCCGGACGGTCTCGGATCTGTTCACCCAGGCCATGCGACCGGTGCACGCCTCGACGTGGAAAGTCGACACCGACGACTCCGGCCTTGCCGCGCTGCGCGCGCTCAACCGCCGCTATCCGCTGGTCTTCCTGCCCTCGCACCGTTCCTACGTGGACGCGTTCGTGCTCGGTGACGTGCTGGCCCGCAACGACTTCCCGCCCAACCACGTGATCGGCGGCGCCAATCTGCGGTTCTGGCCGCTCGGCCCGATCGCGCGGCGCACCGGCACGGTGTTCATCCGGCGTAGCTTCGGCGACGACGAGGTCTACAAGGCGGTGGTCGAGGAGTACTTCGCCTACCTGGTCGCCAAACGCTTCAACCTGGAGTGGTACTTCGAGGGCGGCCGCACCCGCACCGGCAAGCTGCGCCCGCCGCGTTACGGCCTGCTCAACTACCTCGCCGCCGCGGTGCGCGCCGACCGCGTCGACGACGTCATGCTGGTCCCGGTATCGATCACCTACGAGCGGCTCAACGAACTCGGCGCCATCGCCACCGAACAGGCGGGCGGCACCAAGAAACCGGAGGGGCTGGCCTGGATGGCGCGCTACATCCGCAGCCAGCAGCATTCGGCGGGCCGCGTCTACGTCCGCTTCGGCGCGCCGCTCTCGGCCCGCGACCGGCTGGCCGCGCACGGCGACCCGCTCGCTCCGCCGCGGATCTCGATTCCCTTGCACCACACCGAATCGGTCGCCGAGCCGGTCGCCGACACCGATCCGGAGACCATGGAGCGCGAGCGAAAGGCCGTGCAGCGCCTGGCTTTCGAGATCGCCGTCGGGATCAACACGGTCACGCCCATCACCGTCAACTCGCTGGTCACACTGGCCCTGCTCGGCGTGGACGAGCGCGCGCTCACCCTCGGCGAGGTCCGCTCGCTGCTCGCGCCGGTGCTCGGCTACATCGAGAAGCGCGAGCTGCCCAGCGGTGAGCTCGACGCGCTGCGCGACGAACCGAACCTGGCCGTTGTGCTGGAACAGCTTTCGCTGGCCAAGGTGGTGACCGTCTATCGCGGCGGCCTGGAGCCGGTGTATTCGATCGAGAGCGGCGCGCACCTGGAGGCCGCGTTCTACCGCAACAGCGCCGTGCACTGGTTCGTGAACCGGGCGATCCTGGAATTGTCGATCCTCGCCGCGGTGGATTCCGGTGCGCCCGACCAGCTTCGGACCGGATGGGACGAGGCGTTCCGGCTGCGCGACCTGTTGAAGTTCGAGTTCTTCTTCCCGGACCGCGCGGAATTCACCACCCAGATCACCGCCGAGATGCTGCTCGTCGATCCGGAGTGGAACGGACGCAGCCGCAAGGACACCCTCGGCACCGACATCCTCGGGAAGCTCACCGCCTCCGGATTCATGATGGCCCACCGCGTGCTGCGCTCGTTCTTCGACGCGCAGCTCGTCGTCGCCGAGCGGTTGGCCGCGCGCGATCCCGGCGCCGCGATCGACCGCAAGGAATTCCTCGACGAATGCGTGTCAGTGGGCAGGCAGATGCTGCTCCAGCAGCGCCTGCACAGCCCGGAATCGGTGTCCACCGAACTGTTCGGCAGTGCGCTGAAACTGGCCGACAACCACGGGCTGCTGCGGCCGGTATCGGGGACCTCGGCCAAGGACCGCACCGAATTGATCGCGCGCCGTGCCGAATTCGCCGATCGGCTGCGCGGTATCGGGGCCCGCATCGCGCAGGCCGCGGCCCTCGACCCGTCCAACATCCCGGGGCTGGGGGCGCGATGAGCCAGGCCGCAGCCCCGCGCCCGGCCGCCGATGATCGAGGCGGACCGGGGGATGCGCCCGCCGATCTCGGCGCGATGTTGTCCGCCATCCGATCCGGGCCGCAGGGACCCGAGATCGCCGCGGTGTTCGACTTCGGCGGCACTGTCGTGGACGGGTTCCCCCGGCCGCCGCTGTATCGCAGGGCGTTGGGCGGCGGCGCGCGCGGCCTGTCCGCGACGCTGCTCGGCAGCATCCGCAACGGGCTGACCGACGGCGAGTACAGCCGCTTCCTCCAGCAGGCCGCCCAGGTGCTGGCCGGGCGGACCGAGGACGAGCTCGACGAACTAGGCGTCCAGCTGTTCCGCCGCGCCGTCTACGGGCACCTGTATCCCGAAGCGTGGCAATTGATCCGGACGCACGAGGCGGCCGGGCACACCGTGGTGCTGACCAGTTCGCTGACCAGGTTCCAGGTCGCGCCCGCCGCCGCCGCGCTCGGCGTCCGGCACGTGCTCTGCACCGAGATGGCCACCAGCGACGGCCTGCTCACCGGCTACACCGCGGGGAAGACCCTGTGGCGGCACGGCAAAGCCGACGCCGTGCGCACGTTCGCCTCGGCCAACGGCATCGACCTGAGCCGCAGTTACGCCTACGCCGACGGTGTCGCGGACCTACCGGTGCTCGCGCTCGTCGGCCACCCGGTCGCGGTCAACCCCGAACGCAAGCTGGGCGCGATGGCGACCGACAACGCTTGGCCGTCGCTGGCCTTCCGGCCGCGCAGAGCGCCTCGGCCGCTGGACTACCTGCGCACGATCGCCGGTTTCGCGGCGCTGATCGGCGGCGCGGTGTTCGGCGTGCTCGCCAAGTCGTACACCGGGCAGCGCAGGAAGATGGCCGACGCGCTGATGGCGTACGGCACCGGCGCGACGCTGCGCGCGCTCGGCGTGCGCGTCCGGGTGACCGGCGCCGAGCACGCGCGAGGGCCGCGCCCCGCCGTCTTCCTGTTCAACCACCAGAGCCAGTTCGACGTGATCATCGTGCCGAACGTGATCGGCGGCGGTGTCACCGGCATCGGCAAGAAGGAGTTGACCCGCAACCCCCTGTTCGGTCCGCTGATGCGCTTCGTCGGCGTGACCTTCATCGACCGATCGGACACCCATCGCGCCAGAGCGGCGCTGGCGCCCGTGGTCGAGACGCTGTGCGGGGGGCTGTCGATCGCCGTCTCGCCGGAGGGAACCCGTTCGTACACACCGGAAGTCGGGCCGTTCAAGAAGGGCGCCTTCCACATCGCGCACCAGGCGGGCGTTCCGGTGATCCCGGTGGTGATCCGCAACGCGGGCGAGATCTCCTGGCGCAATTCGATGATCGCGCGGCGCGGGACGGTGGACGTCGCGATCCTGGCGCCCATCGATGTGCGCGACTGGGATCCGGCGGCGATGAACGAGCAGGTCGAGACGGTACGGCAGCTGTTTCTTGCGACGTTGCTCGACTGGCCGAACACCGGATCGAGTGATATGGAACACACTGCGCCGCAACGCGATTGACCTAAACAATTCTTGAGGTTTCAAGATGAGTCTCACAACGAATTCACAGCTTCGCCTCAGGAGACCGGAACCATGTCTGTCGCACACGCCACCACCGCACCCACCATCCAGATCCCCGCCGTGAACCGCCCGGTCGCCGTCCTCGGCGCGGTCGCCGCCGGCGTGCTGGCCAACCTCGTCGTCTGGCTGATCGGCGCCGCCGCGGGCGGCTCCTTCGTCATTGTCGACGGCACGACCACCCAGGACGTCGCGCCCGGCGGCGTGATCGTCATGTCCGCCGTCCCGCTGGCGGTCGGGCTGACCGCCGCCGCCCTGCTGTCCTACCGCTGGGTGGGCGTGCTGCGGATCGCCGCGGTGGTCGGCTCGGCGCTGAGCCTCGCCACCATCGTGGGCACCGTCGCCGCCAACTTCGACACCGCGTCCACCGTGGCGCTGTCGATCATGCACGTGCTGCTGGTGCCGGTCATCGTTGTCAGCATGGAGGGCCTGCGCAAGCACCTGATCGAGCGCTGAGCCCGGCCGAATGAGCACCGAACACAACAGAGCCCCGCCTCCGTTTCCCGGACGCGGGGCTCTGCGGTGTGGTCAGACCGAGCGGCCGAACAGCAGCTTCCACGGCATCAGCGCCGACTCCAGCTGCACCTTCAGACTCATCTTCGAGGCGCCCAGGGTGCGCTCCTCGAACCGGATCGGCACCTCGGCGATCGCGATGCCCCGCTTGACCGTCCGGTAGTTCATCTCGACCTGGAACGAGTAGCCGTTGCTCCGGATCGAGGCCACGTCGATGGCGCGCAGCGTGTCGGCCTTCCATGCCTTGAAGCCCGCGGTGGCGTCCTTGACGCCCAAGCGCAGGATCAGGTTCACGTAGAAGTTCGCCCACGCCGAGAGCGCCTTGCGGTACCACTTCCACTCCTCGGCGGTAGAACCGCCCGGGACGTACCGCGAGCCGAGCACGACGCCCGCCTCGGTGTCGCGCAGCTTCTCCAGCATGGCCGGAATCACCTCGGCCGGATGCGAGAGATCGGCGTCCATCTGAATCACCACGTCGGCGCCTTCGTCCAGCGCCCGGGTGATACCGGCGACGTAGGCGCGGCCGAGTCCGTCCTTCTCCGTGCGGTGCAGCACGCCGACCACGTTCGGCAGCTCGGCGGCCAGCTTGTCGGCGACCTCCCCGGTGCCGTCCGGCGAGTTGTCGTCGACGACGAGGACGTGCAGGTCGGCCACCGGCAGCGCCGTCAGCCGCTCCACCGCCACCGGCAGATTCTCCCGCTCGTTGTAGGTCGGCACAACAACGGTAACCCTCAAGGGTCGCCCTCCCTGCTCACCTGGTCCGGCCCGCAGCCCACGCCGGACCGCCGAGCACTCGTTCGATTCTGAGAAACCGTACTCGATCGACCTGATGGGCACCTGAGCGGCCGGACGCGGCGTCGAGGGTATTACGCGCCGTGATCCGGACCAAGATCAAGTCGCGGACCTGCGGCGACGGTCGCGCCGCCGCGCGTTCCCGCGCCGCGCGAACGAAATCTGTTGTCGCGCAGGAAGGGTTTCAGTCGCCGTCGCGCCAGGATCGGTCGCGTGCGTCCTCGCGCTCGTTGCGCGCCCGGACGATCTCCAGCGCGCGTTCGGCCGTGGCCTGGTCCGGATACGGGCCCATCCGGTCCCGGAACCAGCACTGGCGGCCCTTCTCGGCACGCTGGTGCTTCAAGCAGTAGTACCACCGTTCAGCCATGCCCCCAGCATCCCACCTCGCCGACCACCCGGCCCACGTTTCCGGACGGGACCGGGATACGCCAACGCCCGCGAAACGAAAAATCCCCCCGCCGGACCGGCGAGGGGATTGTGGTGGCCAGGGCCGGGATCGAACCGGCGACCTTCCGCTTTTCAGGCGGACGCTCGTACCAACTGAGCTACCTGGCCGCAGGCACCCGTTCCGAATGCCATACGCTAAACGCCGGATTGCTCCGGCGCTTATTTGCGACCCTGACGGGACTCGAACCCGCGACCTCCGCCGTGACAGGGCGGCGCGCTAACCAACTGCGCCACAGGGCCTTGCTCTGCTACCAACGGTCCGAAGACCGTACCCCCTACGGGATTCGAACCCGCGCTACCGCCTTGAAAGGGCGGCGTCCTAGGCCGCTAGACGAAGGGGGCTCGTCCCGGATTTCTCCGGACCGGCTTTTCAACGGGTATCCGTTGGGAGCTCGCATAGCTTATGACAGTCTCGCCGAGTTTCCCAAATCGGCTGGTCAGAGGCCCAGACCGAGCTCTTCCAGCCGTGCGGACGCGCGCCATCCGTCGACCCGGAACTTCGCGCCCCACTCCGGGGTGGACATCGCATCGACCACGACCTCGAGCACCTCCTGGAAGCGCGAGCGCAGATCGGTCGCGCCGCCCAGCAGATCGAGCATGTAGCGCTGCCCCGCGAGACCGGCCGCCAGCGTCCTGGTGAACCGGTCCGGATCGGCGTCGGCGCGCAGCTGTCCGTGCTCGATGGCGCGCACGGCCAGCACCCTGGTCGCACGGCCGAGGATGCGACCGCCGCCGGTTTGCACGTCGCGATAGAAGTCCGGCTCGATGATCAAGCGGTACTCCGCCTGCACGATGATGTCGTGCTCGAGCCGGAGCGCCATCTCGTCGATCATCCCGTGCAAGGTGTCCAGCGGGCCGAGATCCGTTCTAGCGAGCCAGCGTTCGGCCGAGGACCGATACCGCTCCACCGCCGTCTCCAGTACCGCGCGTGCCAGATCTTCCTTGGAATCGAAATGGAAGTACATCGCCCCCTTGGTCGCGCGCGATCCCTCCAATATGCGGTTGAGCGATGCAGCGGCATAGCCGCTCTTCCCGAACTCAACGGCGGCGGACCTGATAATCGCCGCACGTGTCCGGCGGGCCCGCTCTTGCTGCCGTGCCATGCTCGAAACGCCTCCGAAGCCTACTCGCCGCCAATCGGTGCCCCCCATAGGAACGAACCCTTGGCGCGAAGTTATGAGTTTTATCAATACTTCAAACCGGGTTTTCGCCCAGTTTCAAACTTTCGGTACGAAAACTTGCGAAAAACCTGAAACACACCAGCTGGTATAGTTTGCCTGCCCGGGTGCGCCGCAGGGGGTGCGCACCCGGGCAAACATCGTCTCGGATCAGCCTCCTGCGGCATCGACTCCTTGTTCGCCACGATCGGCCGTACCGTTCGTGACACGTTCGGGCACAACAACGATAAGCCGAATTCCAGTTCGCCGGGTGTGGCGGCGATTCTTCCGGAATTCACCAAGGCGTCACCGTACCCGGAAACTCCTTGCGACACGCGGCAAACCGAAGAGTCAGATAGCCGCCGGACTCGGATATCTGTTACAGCAAACATCTCGCAATCAGAATCGGGCATCGCCCCGATTACCGAATTCGGCAGCGTCGCAGGGCTGTTCACCCGACCCGACCGGCAGGCTCGACGCCCGTCCGCCATCCGCGCGACCATCGCCCGCGCCGTCCACGCGCTCCCCCGAGCTTCGGTCTCCCGCCCTCTGCAAATCCAAAGTCCCTGGAAGCCAACATGATTGGATGATATCCAGTTCTACGCGGAATGAACAAAGCTGGGTGCCAAATGTTTACCGGCAGCATCGCCTCGCCCGCCTCCCTTGTTACCGCACGCGCCGCCACCACTCGAACCGCGCCGCCGACCGCCCGGCCGCACGCCCCCCGACCCACCCCCGCCCGGGTTGGGCGATACGGACCCCGCGCACTACACTTTCCCTTCGCGCCCCTATAGCTCAGTTGGTAGAGCTACGGACTTTTAATCCGCAGGTCGTAGGTTCGAGCCCTACTGGGGGCACACCGCCGCAGGCGCCCGGATCCATCCGGGCGCCTGCGGTTCTTTCTGTCCGGAGAAGGCCGAGGATGCCTCGGCTCTCGTCGGCACTTGGGGCAGATCCGCCCCGGCGTGGGGCGCGGTGCTGCCTCAACCGACGGAAAGGAAACGCCACTGCTGTATGTCGGCCCCGTTTTGGGGAAGCAGCGTGAGCTTCCATCCCCCCTGCCCGTTGGTAGGGGTGAGGGCCATGCCGTCGTAGACGATCGGCGATCGCTCGGAGTCACCGTCGATGGTCCACAGGAGGTCACTGAACCCGCACTCGGCCTGCCCGCCCTCCGACGGTTTGTCCAGCACGAGCGGCATGTTCGAGCCCTGGTTGAAGACCACGTAGACCCCGTCGCCGAGCCCATCGAACCGCCACTGCTGCCGCGGGCCGCCGTCGGCGAAGTCGACCATTCCCACGCTCGCCCCGTCGTCGCTGGTGACCGCCATCACGGATCCTGGGTCCGCGCAGTTGAATATCAGGTATATCCCGCTGAAAATCTCGGCCATGGTCTGCGTCCTCACTGTGTGAGCGCACCGCCACTGAGCTTCGAACTTCCCGGTGACGCCGCGCTGCTGTCGTAGTCGTAGGCGAATCTCCGAGTTCAGTAATCAGCATCGCATCAGGACCGGATTCCGGTGCCGAGATCACCTAGGGCAGGCGGCGGCCGAGACCGGTTGCTCGGCGCGGCGGTGCCTGAGCAGATCGGTTGCGGCACAGCGTCGAGCGGTCGCATAGCGCCTCCCAGCGCGGCGACGCAGGAGGACATCGCCACCCGGCGCTAACGCCGAAGGCCTCGCGACGATAGACCAGACGCTGCGGGCCGACGTGTCTTCTGTCACCGGACGCCAGGCTCGACGCGGCTTACACTCGGGGGGTGCGCCGAGCGTCAACGACGACGTATGAAGTGCATCACCGGGCGCCGATTCTCAGCTGGATGCGTTTCGCATCACACCTACGGTGCCGTAAGGTATGGCCGCATCAGCACGGTCTACCCGGGGGGACGACCTGCAAGCGTGCACGCACTCAATGAAGGGCTATTACATGGCAAGGGATCTGACTCAACTCGAGCTGCTCACGGAGTTGGAGCCGGTTGCCGAACAAAACGTCAACCGGCACCTCTCCTTGGCAAAGGAATGGCATCCCCACGACTACGTCCCGTGGGACGAGGGCCGCAACTTCGCGGCACTCGGGGGTGTCGACTGGGACCCGGAGCAGTCCCGATTGAGCGAGGTCGCCAAGGCGGCCATGATCACGAACCTGCTGACCGAGGACAACCTCCCCTCCTACCACCGCGAGATCGCCGAGAACTTCTCGCAGGACGGCGCGTGGGGCACCTGGGTGGGGCGCTGGACCGCCGAGGAGAACCGGCACGGCATCGTCATGCGTGACTACCTGGTGGTCACCCGCGGCGTCGACCCGGTCGCACTCGAAGAGGCCCGCATGGTCCACATGACCAACGGCTTCGCCTCCCCCACCGAGGCCGACGCCGGCTTCCTGCACTCGGTGGCCTACGTGACCTTCCAGGAACTCGCCACCCGCGTCTCGCACCGCAACACCGGCAAGGTCTGCGACGACCCGATCGCCGACCGCATGCTGCAGCGCGTCGCCGCCGACGAGAACCTGCACATGATCTTCTACCGCAACATGTGCGGTGCGGCCCTCGACCTGGCGCCCGACCAGACCCTCGAGGCCATCACGCTGATCCTGGAGAACTTCCAGATGCCCGGCGCGGGCATGCCCAACTTCCGCCGCAACGGCGTGCTGATGGCCAAGCACGGCATCTACGACCTGCGCCAGCACCTCGAGGACGTCGTGGAGCCGGTGCTGAAGAAGTGGAACATCTTCGAGCGCGACGACTTCACCCCGCGCGGCGAGGCCGTCCGCGAGCGGCTCGGCAACTTCCTGGAAAAGCTCGGCAAGGACGTCGTGAAGTTCGAGGAGCAGCGCGACCGCATGCTGGCTCGCGAAGCCAAGAAGCGCGAACTCGCAGGCGCCGCCGCGATCTGATCGCACGGTAAAAGCAAGCGCCGCCGCTGGAATCATTCCGGCGGCGGCGCGCTTTTGTCCGAACCGTATTCAGTTCAGCGGCAATGCGCCGTCGGTGCCGCCGACATCGGTGATCTTCCAATCGGAGTTCTCATCCAGCGTGACGTTGTAAGTCACCGTGGTTTGCGCGCCTTCCGGGCTCTGCGCATTCGTCGAACTCACGTTCACGAAGACATTCACCTTGTAGACGCCGTTGTCCTCGGAAACGACCTTCGCGGAAATGGGCGAGGCGGTGGACGTCCACTTCAGCGGGACCAGAATCTGCTCCAGCTTGGGCGCTGTGGCGTCGAATTTGTTCGCCAGCTGGGGAGTGGTGTTGGCCTTCAGCTTTCCGATCCACGCGTTGATGTCCTGATAATTCACCGTCGCCGCGCCGACCGCGTAATCGGTGGCGACCTGTTCGGCGCGGCGGTCCTCGGCGGCGCGCTGAGCTTGTTCGTCGAGATCGCTCTTGGCCGACCACCACAGCACGCCGAACAGCACGGTCAGCACGGCGAGGACGCCGACGGCCGCACCCCACAGCACCGACGTCACCGGGATGGAGACAGTGGCGCCGGACTTCGGGGCGGGGGCGGGATCGTCCTTCTTGTCGAGACGCACGTCCGACGTGCTCGCACTCTGTTCCGGGGTGGCCTTGTCGTCGGCAGGCAATGGGTACTCCGATGTCGTATTGATGATGCGTTCGCGCTATAACCGCCGGTCACGGTAGGCGTCACAGCAAGGTCGCCGATATCGCCGCTGATCGGGAGTGCGAGCGGCCGTGGTACGGCCCCCGCGATCCCACTGTCCCAGACTAAGGCGTCGAGCGCATTCGGCCGCGCGCGAGGTGCCGCCGAAGTTACCGTGGGGTTGGAGCTCATCGAGGGAGGCCATCATGGCTGCGGGCGTGGTTCTCGCTGGCAAGGTCGTGGCGATCACGGGTGGCGCCCGCGGGATCGGGCGGGCCACCGCCGAGGCGTTCCTGGCGGCGAAGGCCGCCGTGGCGATCGGGGACGTCGACGTCGAGCTGGTCGAGAAGACCGCGGCCGAGCTGGGCGCCGACCCGGACGCCAAGGTCGTCGGTCTGCCGCTGAACGTCATCGATCGCAACTCCTTCGCCGCCTTCCTCGACGCGGTGGAAGCTCGGCTCGGGCCGCTCGACGTCTTGGTGAACAACGCGGGGATCATGCCGACGGGGCTGTTCGCCGACGAGGACGAGGTGATGACCGAACGGATCATCGACGTCAACCTGCGCGGCGTCATCCACGGCAGTCGGCTGGCCACCGACCGATTCCTGGCGCGCGGCCACGGCCACCTGATCAACATCGCCTCGCTCGCCGGGACACAGGGCTTCCCCGGCCTCGCCACCTACAGCGCGACCAAGCACGCGGTGGTCGGCTTCACCTCGGCGCTGCACCTGGAGTTGAAGGAGCAGGGCGTGCAGGTGAGCGCGGTACTGCCCGGCATCGTGCGCACCGAACTCTCGGCGGGCGCGAACATGCCGAACTGGATCGAGCCGCTCACCACCGTCGACCCGGAACAGGTGGCCGCGGCGATCGTGGACACCGTGCGGCGGGCCCGTCCGCTGGTGACGGTGCCGCGCAGGCTGGCGGCCGTCATCAAGTCCACCCAGCTGATGCCCTACCGGGTGCAGCTGGCCGTGGCCAAGCTCACCGGCGCGACCACGGCGTATACGGAACCGGACCCGGCGATACGGGAGATCTACCACCGGCGACTGCGCGGGGAGTGAATCGGCGCACGTCACGCCACGGTGCCGCCGGGTCGGGCATGCCCTGATGAGACACTGGAACGCGTGACGATGACTACCGAGGCGCCGACGACGCTGCGGATCGGGCCGTATCCGGTCGACCCGCCGGTGGTGCTCGCGCCGATGGCGGGCATCACCAACCTCGCCTTCCGCAAGCTGTGCCGCGAGTTCGGCAGCTCCACCTCCATCTACGTGTGCGAGATGATCACCGCGCGCGCGGTGGTGGAGCGCAACGAGAAGACGCTGCACATGATGTCCTTCGACGAGGACGAGCACCCGCGCTCGATGCAGCTGTACGGCGTCGACCCGGCCACGCTGGGCGAGGCGGTGCGCATCATCGTCGGCGAGGGCTGGGCCGATCACATCGACATGAATCTCGGCTGCCCGGTGCCGAAGGTCACCCGGCTGGGCGGCGGGGCGGCACTGCCGTACAAGCGAGCGTTGTTCAGCAAGATCGTGCGCGCCATGGTCGCCGCCGCCGAACCAGCGGGTGTGCCGGTGACGGTCAAGTTCCGCATCGGCATCGACGACGAGCACCTCACCTACCTGGACGCGGGTCGCATCGCCGAGGCCGAGGGCGCCAAGGCGGTAGCGCTGCACGCGCGCACCGCGGCTCAGCGCTACTCCGGCCAGGCCGACTGGTCGGCCATCGCCCGGCTCAAGGAGGCGGTGACCACCATTCCGGTGCTCGGCAACGGCGACATCTTCTCCGCCGACGACGCGGTCCGCATGATGGCCGAGACGGGCTGCGACGGCGTCGTCGTCGGACGCGGCTGCCTCGGCAGGCCGTGGCTGTTCGCCGAACTGCAAGCGGCGCTGCGCGGCGAGGCACTGCCTGAGCCGCCGAATCTCGGACGCGTCGGCGAGGTGCTGCACCGGCACGGCGCGCTGCTGTCGGACCATCTCGGCGAAGAGAAGGCCATGCGCGATCTGCGCAAACACATGGCCTGGTACCTCATGGGCTTCCCGGTCGGCGCGGATCTGCGCCGCGCCTTCGCCACCGTGTCCAGTCTCACCGAACTCGGCGACCTGATCGGCAAGCTCGACCCGACCGCGCCGTTCCCGAAAGACGCCGAAGGACCGCGCGGACGGCAGGGTTCGCCGGGCAAGGTCGCGCTGCCGCACGGCTGGCTCGACGATCCCGACGACCCGGCGGTGCCGACGGCGGCCGATGTGATGCACAGCGGAGGCTGATCGGAGGCGGCTCCGCCGTCGCGGTCACGGGCAAACCGACACACGTCGGAATCGTCCGAGGACCAGCTGTTTCACCAGTCTTTTCGCTACTATCCGGTTACCGATCAACAGCGAATTGGGATACGGCTTTGCGGCAATTCGATTTCGCTCCGGGCTGGCCCGCCGTGGCGGAATCGTTATCATTGGCGAAATCGGTCATGCTGGTCGAGCTCGGCGCCGGCGGGCAGCAAAGACGAAAAGCGAGGTTCGTTGGTGGGTGACGATCGGCACGGGCGCGCGCCACGGCCCGGAGGTCGCGCCCCGTGGGAGCACCATTCCACGGGTGAGAACACCGAACGAGATGGCGCACGCACGTCCCGCCGCTCCCGGCACGCCGATGCCGCGGCCGACTCCGGCTCCGCGCCGCTGACGGTCCAGGATCTGGTCGAGAAGGTCGACAACGAGCGCACCGGCCGCAGGCGCCGCGCCGACAACGCCGGCGGGCACCCGAGCCGCCGCGCCGAGACCGCGCCGGAGCACCCGGCCCGCGCCGCCGCACCGGCCCATCCCGCCGAGCCTCCGCGCCGCGCGCCCGAGAGCCCCGCCCCACATCAACGCCGCGCGCCGGAGGCTCCGCACCGCGGCACACACCAGGCTCCGCAGCACAAAGCACCGGCAGGTCCCCAGCGCGGCGTGCCGGAAGGTTCACAGCGCGGCGCGCTCGAAGGTCCGCAGCGCGGCGCGCTCGAGGGGACACAGCGCGGTGGGGCTCCACAACACAAAGCTCCCGAAGGTCCCCAGCGCGGCGCGCCGGAAGGTCCGCAGCGCGGCACGGCCAAGGCTCCGCAACGCAAAGCACCAGAGGGAACCCAGCGCGGTACCCCTCGAGCTCCCCGTGCCGTAGAAGGTGCCCAGCGCGGCGCTCCTGACGCTTCGCTGCGCAATGCCACGCAGGCACCCGCCCGCCGGGCCCCCGAAGCCGCGCCCACGCGGTCCGCGCCAGGCGCCAGCCCCGACGAGAAGCGCCGCGCGGCGGCCACACCGGCCCGGCAAGCGACGCAGCGCCGCGCTCCGTCCGCCGTCGTCGACGACATCACCGGCGCCACACCCGCCGCCCCGCCGCGGCGCGTCGCCGAACCGGCCGAGCCCGAAGAGGTCACGGACGTCCTACCGCCGCTCGACGAGCCGGAGAAGCCCGAGACCGCCACCACGAAATGGCCGACGACCGAGTCCGCCGCGGCCCCCGCCGCCAAGTCGGCCTCCAAGATCGCGGCGCCGCCCAAAGCCGTCGGCAGCCCGCCGCTGTCCCGGCTCGCCGCCTCGAAACAGCGGCGCAACCGCCGGATGAAGACCGCGGGCCGGGCGGCCGCCACCCTGGTCGCGGTGCTGGTGCTGCTGATCACCGGCGGTGGCTGGAGCTACGTGCGTTCGACCACCAACAACTTCACTCAGGTCTCCGCCCTCGACGAGAACTCCGAGGACATCGTCGATTCCAACGCCCAGCTCGGCGACGAAAACTATCTGCTCGTCGGCAGCGACACCCGCGCGGGCGTCAACGGTCAACTGGGCGCGGGCACCCTGGACGACGCCGAGGGATCCCGCGCGGACACCACCATGCTCGTGCACATCCCGAAGGCCCGAAACCGAGTTGTCGTCGTGTCCTTTCCGCGCGACCTGGATGTGACAAGGCCGCAGTGCAAGGGGTGGGACAACGAGAAGGAGGCGTACACCAGCGAGACCTTCCCCTCCGCGATGGGCGACAAGCTCAACGCCGTCTACAACCTCGGCGGACCGAAGTGCCTCCTCACCACGATCCAGCGACTGACCGGCGCCTCGATCAATCACTTCATCGGCATCGACTTCGCCGGCTTCGAGACCATGGTCGACACGATCGATGGCGTCGAGGTCTGCGCGACCAAACCACTCGTCGACGATGTCCTCGGCACCATCCTGGAGAAGCCTGGCAAACAGCGCATCGACGGTGAGACGGCGCTGAACTACGTGCGCGCCAGGCACGTCTACGGTGAGGAACGCAGCGACTACGACCGCATCAACCGGCAGCAGCGCTTCCTGGCCTCGCTGCTGCGCGGCGCACTGTCCAGCAAGGTCCTCTTCGATCCGGGCAGGCTGAAGGACTTCATCGACGCGTTCAGCAAGCACACGTGGGTAGACGCGGTCGAACCCAACGACCTGCTGATGCTGGGACGTTCGCTGCAGAAGGTCGACGCGGGCGCGGTCACCTTCATCACCGTCCCGACCGCGGGCACCACGGCCTACGGCAACGAGATCCCCCGCGAGTCCGACATCAAGGCCATCTTCAAAGCCATCCGCGACGATCAGCCGTTGCCGGGCGAGAAGCCGACCGTGCACGACGATGCGCCGGCCAGCACCTCCGCCGCGCCGGAGCCGCCCAAGTACGTGGCAGTCGACCCCGGTACCGTCTCGCTGCTGGTGTCCAACGGCTCTGGGTACGACGGTCTCGCCCGCACAGCGGCCACCAAGCTGGACAACCAGGGCTTTTCGATCTACAACGTCACCAACTACGTCAACGGCACCTCCGCGACCACGAAGGTCCGCTACGGCGCCGGCCTCGAGGCCGCGGCGGCTACCGTGGCCACCGCGATCCCCGGCGCGACCATCGAAGCCACCGAGGACCTGGGCGGCATCGTCGAGGTCGTCATCGGAGCCGACTCGGCGAACGGCGTGACCGTCAAGGCGCCGACGCCGGTCGGTGACCAGATCACCAACGTCGTGACGAGCGCCTCGACGGATTCGACGCCTGCCGAACTGCCCTCGGACCTGGAACACGTCAACGCGGCCGACGAGATCTGCAAGTAGGTAATGCAGCGCAGCGCAGCGGTGACACGAGTCACTCTCGCTCGGGTCTGAAGCACATCGACATCGTCCGCCGGCGCGTTCGGTGTAGCTGCGCGGACGCCGAGGCACCGGCCATTCACCCTCCGTTGGTGACTTGGACAGCGCCGGGAACTAGTGTCTGGTTTTATGCGTGTCATCTACAACGAGCAAATGGCCGAGCTCGCCCACCTGCTGGGCGAGATGGCCGGTCTCGCGGGTACGGCCATGGACCGGGCCACCCAGTCGCTGCTACAGGCCGATCTGGCGCTCGCGGAGCAGGTGATCACCGAGTCCGACCGGATCGCAGAAATGATCACCGACGCCGAGGAGAAGGCGTTCGCGCTCCTCGCGCTGCAGGCTCCGGTCGCGGGCGACCTACGCCAGGTGGTCAGCGCCATCCAGATCGTGCAAGACGTGAACCGGATGGGCGCGCTGGCCCTGCACGTCGCCAAGGTCACCCGCAGGCGTCACCCGAACCACGCGCTGCCGGAATCGGTGAACGGCTATTTCGCCGAGATGGGCCGCATCGCGGTGAACATGGGCGCGGGAGCCAAAGAGGTGCTGGAGACGCGTGACCCCGAGCGCGCCGCGCAGCTCAACCAGGACGACGAGGCGATGGACGACCTGCATCGCCACCTGTTCACCCTGTTGATGGACCGGGACTGGAAGTACGGCGTCGCCGCGGCGGTGGACGTCACCCTGCTGGGCCGCTACTACGAGCGTTTCGCCGACCACGCGGTGGAGATCGGCCGCCGGGTCATCTTCCTCGTCACCGGCGTGCTCCCCGCGGACCCCGACACCGAAGCGTAGAACGCGCCGCCCGACGCGCACTGCTGCCGGGCAACAGCAGAGGGCACGCGCGGATCGCGAGCACTTCTCGGCCCCGGCGAAACACGCCGGGGCCGAGTTGTATGCAGCACGAGGACGCCTACCGCCGACGGTCGGCGGGGCGTGCCGACCGGGACAGACAAGGGATCCTCGGCCGGGATAGGTGCGACGCCGCACAGCCGCGCGAACACCGCTTCGGAGAACGGCCGCAAGGCCTGCCCAACGAGTTGAGCAGGCCTTGCGATGCCAATCGCCAAAATTAGGCGAGGCGTGATCAGGAAGTGGTTACCCGAAGCGACCGGAGATGTAGTCCTCCGTCGCCTTCTGGCCGGGGTTGGAGAAGATCTTCTCGGTGTCGTCGATCTCGATCAGCTTGCCCGGCTTGCCCTGCGCCTCCAGGTTGAAGAAGCCGGTCTGGTCGCTCACGCGCGCGGCCTGCTGCATGTTGTGCGTGACGATGACGATCGTGAATTCCTTCTTCAGCTCGGTGATCAGGTCCTCGATCGCGAGCGTGGAGATCGGGTCCAGCGCCGAACACGGCTCGTCCATCAGCAGCACGTCGGGCGAGACCGCGATGGCGCGGGCGATGCACAGACGCTGCTGCTGACCGCCGGACAGGCCGCCGCCCGGCTTGTCGAGGCGGTCCTTGACCTCGTTCCAGAGGTTGGCGCCGCGCAGCGAGCGCTCGGCGACCTCGTCGAGCTCCTTCTTGTTGCGCACGCCCTGCAGCTTCAGCCCGGCCACCACATTGTCGCGAATCGACATGGTGGGGAACGGGTTCGGCCGCTGGAACACCATGCCGATGGTGCGGCGCACGCCGACCGGGTCGACGGTGGCGCCGTAGATGTCCTCGCCGTCGAGCAGCACGGCGCCCTCGACGCGGGCGCTCGGGGTCACCTCGTGCATGCGGTTCAGCGAACGAAGCACGGTGGACTTGCCGCAGCCGGACGGGCCGATGAAAGCGGTCACGCTGCGCGGCAACACGGTGAGCGAGACATCGGCGACCGCGTGGAACTTGCCGTAGTAGATGTTCAGGTCTTTGACGTCGATGCGCTTGGCCATCTGAATATCCGTTCGCTTCTATCGGTTCCGCGTGAGCAGCTTGTTGACGCCCGCCGCTGCCAGGTACAGCAGCGCGATGAGCAGGATCAGCGTGAGCGCCGCGCCCCAGACTCGTTCGCGGCCCGCCGCTTCGGGGTTGGCCAGCTCTTGGTAGATCAGCAGCGGCAGCGAGGCCATGTTGCCGTCGAAGAGGTTGGTGTTGATCGACTTCGCGTAGCCGACCAGCACGAGCACCGGCGCGGTCTCGCCCATGACGCGGGCGAGAGCGAGCAGGGTGCCGCTGATCATGCCGGGCGCGGCGGTCGGGATGACGATCCGCACGATCGTCTTCCACTTGGGGATGCCGAGGGCGTAGGAGGCCTCGCGCAACTCGTCCGGCACCAGCTTCAGCATTTCCTCGGTGCTGCGCACCACCACGGGCAACATCAGCAGCACCAGCGCCAGCGACACCGCGAAGGCGCTCTGCGGCGCGCCGAGCGTGGCGATCCACAGCGCGAAGATGAACAGCGCCGCGACGATCGACGGCACGCCGGCCAGGATGTCGACCATGAACGTGGTGACCTTGGCGAGCCTGCCTCGTCCGTACTCGACCAGGTAGACCGCGGCCATGATGCCCAGCGGCACGGCGATGATCGCCGCGACCGCCGACTGGACGATGGTGCCGTAGATCGCGTGGTAGACACCGCCGCCGAACTGATCGGGCAGGATGCCCTTCTGGGACTTCTGCCACCAGTCGACGGAGGCGATCGCGCCGATGCCCTTGCTGATCACCATCCACAGCACCCAGCCGAGCGGCACGAGCGCGATGGCGAAGCAGGCGGTGACCAGGCCGGTGGCGAGGTGGTTCTTCACCCGCCGCGCGGGGCTCACGTGCCGGAAGGTCGGGGCCTTGACCGGCTGGTCGAACTTCGTCAGCGTTGTCATCAGCCGTTCACCTTTCCGCCTGCCGCGAGCCGGGCCAGCGCGTTGACCACGAAGGTCAAGGCGAACAGCACGAAGCCCGCGGCGATGTAGGCGCCGGTCGGCAGCGGCGAACTGAATTCCGATGCCGCCGAAGCGATCTTGGAGGCGAAGGTGTAGCCGCCGTCGAACAGCGACCAGCCACCCGCCTGTGCCGAGGTGCGCAGCACGACCAGTACCGCGATGGTCTCGCCGAGCGCGCGGCCGAGGCCGAGCATCGAGCCCGCGATCACACCACTGCGCCCGTAGGGCAGCACGGTCATCCGCACGACTTCCCACTTGGTCGCGCCGAGCGCCTGGGCGGCCTCGATGTGCGAGACCGGGGTGAGGTTGAAGACCTCACGCGAGACCGACGTGATGATCGGCAGGATCATCACCGCGAGCACCACGCCCGCGGTGAAGATCGTGCCGCCGCCGGAGATCGAGACGTTGCCGTCGTCGAAAAGGAAGAACCAGCCGAGGTTCTCGTTCAGGAAGCGCTGCACCGGCTCCAGCTCCGGCGCGAGCACCAGGAAACCCCACAGACCGAAGACGATCGACGGCACCGCGGCGAGCAGGTCGACCAGCATCGCGAACGGGCGGGCCAACCCTTTCGGCGCGTAGTGGGTCAGGAACAGCGCGATGCCGACGCCAATCGGCACCGCGATCACCAGCGCGAAGACCGAGCTCAGCACCGTGACCATGAGCAGGTCACGGATGCCGAACCGCAGGTTGTCCGCGTTGCTGGTGCTGAACTCCGTGCTGGTGAAGAAGTTCACCTGGTCGGCCCTGAGCGAAGGTACCGCGCGAATCAGTAGGAACAGCGCGATCAACGCGATGGAAGCGACGATGATCGCGCCCGCGGCCGTCGCGAGCGAGCGGAATACGACCTCGGCGCGTTGGCTGTGGGGCGGACGGCTCTTCACCGGGGCCGGCTCGGTGTTCGTATCACTCGGCATCTGCGCAGTATCTCCAGCCGCCGACGGGCCCGTCGAATCCGACGAGCCCGGGGCGGTCACCTCAGGGTGCACGGTCATGGTTGTGCGATCAGGAGATGGCGTTGATCGCGGTGGTCAGGCGGGTCTTGAACTGCTCGGGGATCGGGATGTACCCGCCCTCGTCCAGGCCCTTCTGGCCGTTGGTGACGGCCGAGGTCAGGAACGCCTTGACAGCCTCGCCGACGGCGGCGTCGCTGTACTTCGAGCAGACGATCTCGTAGGTCGCCATCATGATCGGGTACGAGCCCGCGGCGGTCGGCTTGTAGAACGAGCTGGTGTCGAGGACCAGGTCGTTGCCCTCGCCCTTGATCTTCACGCCGTCGATGGCCTTGCCCGCGGTCTCGACCGACAGCTTCACCGGGTCCTTACCGGCGGAGGTGACGATCTGCGCGACGGAGAGGTTCTGCGACTTGGCGAAGGACCACTCGTTGTAGGTGATCGAGTTCTTGGTGCTCTTGATCGCGGCCGAGGTGCCCTCGTTGCCCTTGGCGCCCTCACCGACGCCGCCGTTGAAGGTCTTGCCCGCGCCCTTGCCCCACGCGCCGTCGGAGGCGGCGTCCAGGTAGAGCTGGAAGTTGTCGGTGGTGCCCGACTCGTCGGAGCGGAAGATCACGGCGATCTTCTCCGAGGGGAGCTTGGCGTTCGGGTTGAGCGCCTTGATCTCAGGCGCGTCCCAGGTGGTGACGGAGCCGTTGAACACCTTGGCGGCGGTCGGGCCGTCGAGCACCAGGTCGGTCACGCCGTCGATGTTGTAGGTGATCGCGATCGGGCCGAAGACGGTCGGCAGGTTCCATGCCGGGGCGCCGCAGCGCTCCTGAGCCTTGGCCGGCTCTTCCTTCTTCGAGCTGAGCGGGGAGTCGGAGCCGCCGAAATCGGTCTGGCCGCCGATGAACTCGTTGACGCCCGCGCCGGAGCCGCTGGAGGTGTAGTTCAGGGTGTAGCCGTCGCAGTTCGCCTCGTAGGCGGCGATGAAGCGCTCCATCGCGTTCTTCTGCGAGGACGCGCCACTGGCCTTCAGCGACGTCTTGCCGCCGCAGGCGACGCTGGTGTTGGCGGCGTTGCTCGGGTCGCCGGTGGTGTTGTCGTCGCTGCCACAGGCGGCAAGGGGCATGGCGACGGCGGCCAGCACACCGACCAGGGCGCTGCTGCGCTTGAGATTCACTATTCCTCCGGGAATCGCGTCCGACACGCCCGGTCCCTCACCGGCCCGGGCGGGTGTTGTGGTGCTGTTCGCGGGGAACTCGCGCACCAGGCAGCGGCTGCACTGCCCTTAAGTAACGTAAAGTCGCCCGGTTGACAGTTGGACCAAGCTGAGTGAACGCGAGGTGAACACACCGGCGCGATTGCGTCTGTTTTGTGTGACATTTGCCGCAGCTTTACTGGACAGCCCCGACAGGTCACTTTCGCGCCATGCGCCGTTCGGGATTCGGCCGAATTGCGTCAGGCGCCCGACCCGCTTCGCGATCGGCGACGCCGTTCGATCCATCAGGTCCGGTCGGATGCCGGCACCGCGTAGGCGACGTCGACGTGGGCGGTGGTGAAGCCGAGGCGGGTGTAGGTGTGGACGGCGGCGGTGTTGTCGGCTTCCGTGTACAGCAGGACCTCCGGGAGGCCGCGGTCGCGCAAGTGGTGCAGGCCCGCGAGGGTGAGGAGGCGGCCGAGGCCACGGCCTTGGGCGGCGGGATCGATGCCGACGATGTAGACCTCGCCGACCGGCGGATTCTCCTCGTGGTGCACCTTGGTCCAGTGGAAGCCGAGAACGCGCGAGGGATCGTCGGCGGCGGTGGCGATGAACAGGCCTTTCGGGTCGAACCACGGTTCGGCGCGGCGCATTTCGATATCGCGCTCGGTCCAGCCGCCCTGCTCGGGATGCCAGTGGAAGGCGGCGTTGTCGACGCGCAGCAGTTCGGCGTCGTCGGCGGGGCCGGAGTAGGTGCGCAGCACGATTTCGTCCGGCACCGTCAATTCGGGTAGCTCGGGCGTTGCCAGCGGGCGGCGCATCTGCCACAACTCGCGCGCGGTCACCAGGCCCAGCCGCGCCGCGACCGCCTTGGCCGCGGGCCGATCGCCGTGCGCCCACACCCGCGCCCCCGCCCCGCCTGCCGCCAGCGCGGCCCGCACGAGTTCGGTTCCGACACCGCTCCCCCGTGCCTCCGTATCCACGGCCGCTTCCGCCATCGCAGGGTGCTCACCGTGCGCCGCAACGAGATTGGCGTATCCGACGATCGCGCCCGCCCGCTCGGCGAGCAGATGTCGCGCCGCGCCTTTTTCGTGCAGCGAGAGCACGGCCTGCTCGGAGACGGGGGCGACACCGTCTGCGGCGGTCGCCCGCCCGAGCAATTCGCGCACCGCCAGCGCGGTGCGGTCATCCAGCTCGTCGGCCCATCGCACGTCGACCACAACTACCCCTCTCCGATCCGACGCCACCCAGGATGCCATCGCGCGCGGAGCCAGCTCGACCCCGCGTCGACCGAAGGCGCCCCGAGCCGGTCTCACCCACTGAGGGTGACATTCGGTCCACCGCGTGGACTACTGCACCGAACCGTTGACCGGCGTCAGGGCGGAGTCGTCGCCCTCGCTGTCGTCGTCGGGGAACGTGACGGGCTCGCCCTTGGCGGCGGTGCGGGCAGGGCGGACCGCCTTGTAGCCGACATTGCGGACCGTGCCGATGAGCGATTCGTATTCGCTGCCGAGCTTGGCGCGCAGGCGGCGGACGTGCACGTCGACGGTGCGGGTGCCGCCGAAGAAGTCGTAGCCCCACACCTCTTGCAGCAGCTGGGCGCGGGTGAACACCCGTCCCGCGTGCTGGGCGAGGTACTTGAGGAGTTCGAACTCCTTGTAGGTGAGGTCGAGCGGGCGCCCGCGCAACCTGGCCGTGTAGGTGCCCTCATCGATGACGAGCTCGCCGAGGGTGATCTTGCCGGTGTTCTCGGGGCTCGCCACACCGCCGTTGCGGCCGACGAGCAGGCGCAGCCGGGCGTCCAGTTCGGCGGGGCCGGTGCCGGGCAGCAAGATGTCGTCCAGACCCCAGTCCGCGTTCACCGCGACCAGGCCGCCCTCGGTGAGCACCGCGACGACCGGCACCGACGAGCCGGTGCTGCCGAGCAGGCGGCAGAGTCCGCGCGCGGCGGCGAGGTCGGTGCGGGCGTCGACCAGCGCGACATCGGCGGTACCCGCCTCCAACAGCGACGCCACCTCGGTCGGGGCGGGCCGTACGTTGTGCGCGAGCAGCGCGAGCGACGGCAACACCGACTCGGGGTTGGGGTCGGAGGTCAGCAGGAGCAGCTCCACAAGCCCTCCTCCCATCTCGTAGCGCCGGGGCAACAGCAGCGTTGCCGAAAGCCACATCGCTAATCCATAGGTAATCGAGTGCAAGATTAGCGCGTCGACCCCGATGACCTCGCCATCCGGGTGACCGGTGAGACCGTCGCGACCCGCGCGGCGCCACCGCATTACTGTTCATGGCATGCGCAAGCTGATCATCGGACTGCTGTGTCTCGCGGGTTTGGCGGTCGTCGTCGATTTCGGCGCCGCCGCCTACACCGAGTACCGCGTCTCGCGCACCCTGCGCGAGGGAGCCGATCTCAGCGCCGACCCCGAGGTGACCATTCACGGCTTCCCGTTCCTCGGCCAAGCCCTCGACGGTCGGTACCAGAACATCGTGATCCGCGCGGCCGTCGTCCGCCCCGACATTCCCGGCGAGATCTCGGTGGACGCGACGCTCACCGGCGTGCATGTGAGCATGAGCGACCTGGACGACGGCAACGTGCGCAAGGTGCCGGTGGAGAAGGTCCAGGCGGCGATGCGCATCGAACCGGTCGAACTCGGTCGCCTCTTCAATATCCCCGACCTGCAAGTGCATTCGCGCCCAGCGGACAAATCGGACGGAACGGGCGGCTCCGGTGGCACCGGCATGACGACCGAGGGCGCGCTGGTGCTCACCGGCACGCTGCCCGGCAGCACCGCGCAGCCCGGCAAGTCCGGCGCGCAGAACGGTGACAAGGTCGCGGTGCAGGCCGAGCTGACGCTCGACGACGACCAGGTCAAGATCGTCGCCACCGGCTTCTATCGCAGCAGCGACACCGACCTCACCACCACGGCCATCGTCCCCGAAGCCGATCGCCCCGCCGTCCTCGCGCGCTTCACGCGCACTATCGATACGAAGGACCTGCCCTTCGGCGTGCGCCCGACGAAGGTGTTCGCGCTGGGCGGGCAGATCCTGGTCGAGGGCAAAGGAGAGAACGTGACGATCGACCTGGACCGACTGCAGAGACCATGACCGAAATCACACTGCTCGCACTCGTTCTGATCACCGCGCTCGCCGTCGGGCTGGCGCTGCGCGGCCGCCACGGCAAGCTGCGCGCCGCCACTCCCGCCGCCGATGCCGACTCCGCGCGCGCCGATCTGCTCGCCGCGGTGGGAGTAACCGGTTCGGGTCCGGCGGTGCTGCACTTCTCCGCCGACTGGTGCGGACCGTGCGCCGCGGTTCGCCGGGTGGTTGCCGGAGTCGCTACGGATCTGGCGGAGACCCCGCGCCCGCCGCAGGACATCGAGGTCGACATCGACGCCGAGCCCGCGCTGGCCAAGGAGCTGAACGTACTGTCGCTGCCGACGACCTTCGTCTTCGATATCGAGGGCAAGGAGCGCTTCCGTATTTCGGGCGTGCCGAAGGCGGGCGATCTCCGCTCCGCGTTGGCCCCCTTGACGGGGCAAAACCAGTCCTGACGCCGCCGGATGGCGACTGTGACGTACCCCGGGTCCAATTCTCCGTCCCAATTGGGTAAACTGCCTCTCGTGCAAGCCAACCACGAGCTGATGCTCACCCGACGCCGCACAGTTGATCTGTGTCGCCTCGGTGGTTGTTGCTGCCTGTGCCGCTGATCGGTCGGCTTTCCAGTCTTTCCTGACGCCGACCGCTGCCCGCCGCGCGAGTGATCTCACGATCCCCCGGCGAACTGGCAACTTTCCAGCCAATCAACGCATTCAGCGCAGGAGTACGCACAATGTCCACCGAAACCCGGAACACTTCCGGATCCCGAGCCATTCCCCCAGCGATCGACCGCGTCGACGTGCGCGGCCCGCGTTTCGCCGCCTGGGTCACCACCGCCGTTCTCGTCCTGGTTCTGGTTGCCGCGGCCGTCTCGCCCGTCGCCGCTGGCGTCCTGATCGCGCTGCAGGCGGTCGTCTTCGCGATCGGCGCGGCCGCCGGTCCGCGCAAGCACCCGTACGGCCGGATCTTCGCCGCCTTCCTCGCGCCGCGCCTCGCTCCCACCAGCGAGACCGAGCCGACGCCGCCGCTGCGATTCGCGCAGCTGCTCGGCTTCGTGTTCGCGGCCGTCAGCCTGCTGGGCTTCGCGCTCGGCTCCACAGTCGTCGGCGCGGTGTTCGCCGGCTTTGCCCTGTTCGCGGCGTTCCTGAACGCGGCGTTCGGGATCTGCCTGGGCTGCCAGATCTATCCGCTGGTCGCCCGCCTCCGCCGGAACAGAGTCCACGGCGCCGTCCGCGGGCCCTCCGTGGTCACGCAGGCTTCCGCCTCCGGGCCTGACGCTCCCACCGCGGTCTCGGCACCGAACTGACCCTGCAAGTCATATCTGAAAGGAACACAATGGCTCGCTCCGATGTCCTGGTCTCCGTTGACTGGGCCGAAGAGAACCTCAACGCCCCCGGCGTCGTCTTCGTCGAGGTCGATGAGGACACCTCCGCCTACGACGGCGGACACATCGAGGGCGCCGTCCGGCTCGATTGGAAGAAGGACCTGCAGGATCAGGTTCGTCGTGACTTCGTGAACCAGGAGCAGTTCTCCGATCTGCTCTCGGCGCGCGGCATCTCGAACGACGACGAGGTTGTCCTCTACGGCGGCAACAACAACTGGTTCGCCGCCTACGCCTACTGGTACTTCAAGCTGTACGGCCACAACAACGTCAAGCTGCTCGACGGCGGCCGCAAGAAGTGGGAGCTGGACGGTCGTCCGCTGTCCACCGAGGCCGTGAACCGTCCCGCCACCCAGTACAAGGCCGCCGCGCCGGACCTGACGATCCGCGCGTTCCGCGACGAGGTCATCGCCGCCATCGGCACCAAGAACCTGGTCGACGTGCGTTCGCCTGACGAGTTCTCCGGCAAGATCCTCGCTCCGGCGCACCTGCCGCAGGAGCAGAGCCAGCGTCCCGGCCACATCCCGGGCGCCATCAACGTGCCGTGGAGCAAGGCGGCCAACGAGGACGGCACCTTCAAGTCCGACGCCGAGCTCACCGAGATCTACAAGGAAGCCGGTCTGGACGGCGAGAAGGACACCATCGCCTACTGCCGCATCGGCGAGCGTTCCTCGCACACCTGGTTCGTGCTGCAGGAGCTGCTCGGCCACCAGAACGTCAAGAACTACGACGGGAGCTGGACCGAGTACGGCTCCCTCGTCGGTGCACCGATCGAGTTGGGAGCGTAATCAACATGTGTGCAGCACCTACCCAGGGTCAGGCCATCCCCGCAGGCGTCGACGTGGAGAAGGAGACGGTCATCACCGGCCGCGTCCTGAGCACCGACGGTCAGCCGGTCGGCGGCGCGTTCGTGCGGCTGCTCGACGGCAACGGTGACTTCACCGCCGAGGTCGTCGCTTCCGGCACCGGTGACTTCCGCTTCTTCGCGGCTCCGGGCTCGTGGACCGTGCGTGCGCTGTCGTCCGCGGGCAACGGCTCGGCGGAGGTCCGCCCCGAGGGCGCCGGCATCCACGCCGTGGACGTCGCGGTCGCCAAGTAAGGCACGTCGAACACCAACGGCCCCGGCGCTTCCCTTCGCGGAAGCTCCGGGGCCGTTGTGTTGCCCGGAAGTGGCGCTCGTTAGACTCCGAGACGTGGTCCTCTTCTTCGAAATTCTGCTGGTCCTGGTGTCCGTGCTGATCGGCTGGTTCGGTCTGTACGTCTTCTACCGGCTGTTCACGGAATCATGAGCGACCTCGCGAGCGAAGGTTCCAATTCGGCCGAGCGAGCGAGTGAACAGATGAACGGCAGCGCTCCCGCCGGGAACCCCGAGCGGGGTGACGACGTGACCCGCCGCAGCGGCGACCAGGCCGTGGCCGAGGCCGCCGAGCGCGCGAAATCGACCGGCGCCCGCAACATTCCGGTGCTGCCGGACCTGCCGCTGCCCGAGGACACCGCGAACCTGCGGCTCGGTCCCGATCTGAGCGCCTCCATGCTGGCCCTGCTGCCCATGGTCGGCGTGTGGCGCGGTGAAGGTGAGGGCAACGACCCCGAGCGCGGGGACTACCGCTTCGGTCAGCAGATCGTCGTCTCGCACGACGGCGGCGACTACCTCTCCTGGGACTCCCGCTCCTGGATCATCGAGGACGACGGCGGCTACGGCGGACCCGATCTTCGCGAAAGCGGATTCTGGCGGGTCGGCATCGACGGCAACGACGAGGTCATCGAGCTCCTGCTCACGCACAGTTCCGGCATCGTCGAACTCTTCTACGGCACCGCGCTCACCCAGTCCTCTTGGGAGTTGGCCACCGACGTGGTGATCCGCAGCCAGTCCGGCGTCGTCGTCGGCGGAGCCAAGCGCCTCTACGGCATCATCGATGGCGGCGACCTCGCCTACGTCGAAGAACGCGTCGTCGCCGACGGCCCCCTCGAACCCCGCCTCTCCGCCCGCCTCCAGCGCTACATCGGCTGAACCGGCCCGGACGAACTTCCCGGCCGTGGTCGGCGGCCCGCCGGTCGTTGTCAGAGGTCGGAGCCGCCGATCTGCGGCGATCCACGCGGCGTATGGACGCGATACTCGGCGTCCGAGACGTCACCGAGGCGGCGGGCTCAGCCCCGTTGCCCGATCGTCGTCAGGTCGATGTCGATCGGGAACGGCACGCTGATCTTCAGCCGGTCATGGAAAATCCCGGTGGCGACATAACGGCGCGTGGCTGGGTCGATCTCGTAGACGTACACAACAACAGTGCCGTCTCCCTGCTCGGTCCGCCAGTAGTGCGGAATCCCAGCGTTGGCGTACTTCATCGGCTTTGTTTCGCGGTCACGCTCTTCAGAGTCCGGTGAGACCACTTCGATAGCCAAGACAAGGTCCTCGGCGAAGTAATAGGTGTCCGGGTCCGCTCGGTTCATTGCTTCGAGCGTCACCACGATGACGTCCGGCTCCGGCATCTGGCGTTTCCCGAGCTTGACTGCCATCTCACGGTCGGCCCGGAGATGCGGAGGTGCCTGTAGAGCCAGTTCCGTCCGGAAGAGGTCGACTACCTGCCGGTGCCACTTCCGCTGCGGGCTAACGAAGATGAGACTCCCATCGATCAGCTCGGTGTGCTTCGGGAGGCCGCGCATCCGCAGGAACTCCTCGACAGTGAAACCGTTGGCAGGCGGAATCACCCAATCGGGAAGCGGCTCAACGGTCATTCGCCCAGCGTAGAGTCCCGAGGCAACAATCGTCACCATAAACGGAACGACCCCCGAGCCGTACCCGGCGGGTTCGAGAACCTGCGCGGGTCCCGGTCGGACAAGACCGGGGGCTCGGGGGTCGGGTGACTGCCTGGTATTCGCTCGGCGCCTCGCGCGGGCGGATACCACCTGCAGCGGTGGCGCTAGCGGACAGCCACCTCACGTGTCCTGGAATTACTCATTCTTCGAACCACCTCCTTCCTGTGTACTGACGAAATTAGCGAAGGATCGGCAGGTCGGCAATGGATTTTCGCGCGGGGCGGAATCGGCCGGATATTCGAC
Organism: Nocardia sp. CNS-044; assembly: GCF_059570515.1. Lineage (NCBI taxonomy): Bacteria > Bacillati > Actinomycetota > Actinomycetes > Mycobacteriales > Nocardiaceae > Nocardia > Nocardia sp. CNS-044. The sequence continues at coordinate 1,100,940 of NZ_JCANSX010000005.1, read as the reverse complement.
CGTGACCTGGGCTGATACGTCGACGTGGACGACCGCGTCGGCGCGGTGCCCGTCCGGCAGCTGATGTGTGACGACCACCACTGTCCGGTCCGAGTCGACCAGTCCGCTCGCGGGGTCGAGCAGGGCCCGGAGCAGGTCGGCGCCGTCCTGGGCCTCGAGGTGTTCGGTGGGCTCGTCGAGCAGCAGGACACGGGCCGGTGCGAGCAGCGCGCGGGCCAGCAGGAGGCGGCGGCGCTGTCCGCCGGAGACCGCGGCCGCCCCGCCGACCAGCTCGGTGTGAATACCGTCCGCGAGCGAATCCAGCCAGTCGCCCAGACCGACCGCGCGCAGTACCTTCTCGGCCTCGGCTTCGGTGATATCGCCGCGAGCGACCCGCAGGTTCTCCAGAACGCTTGTGCCGAACAGGTGCGCGTCCTCGGCGAAGAAGGTGGTGTCGGGCCGAGGGGTGTCGAACAGCCCGGCCCACGACATGAGCAGCGTGGTCTTGCCCGCACCGCTCGGACCGACGACCGCGATGCGGCGTCCGGCGGGCAGCTCGGGCAGCTGGTGCGGCAGGCCGGACTCCCGGCGCGGGTCGGCGGCTTCGGCGGCCGAGAGCCTGCGCAGCGCGGCCCGCGCGGTGGTGATGGCCTGCGCGGCGGCCGGTAGGGGCCCGACCGCTTCGAAGGCGGAGAGCGGCAGCAGCACGAGGATGGTGAGCGCCATGGGCGTCATGGCGCCGGGCGCGCCGCCGTTCGGGCCATAGATCGCGATGCCGATGAGCAGGGCGCCGAGCACGCTGGCCCCGATGGCGAGCGGCGTCGCAGCGGCGGCCGAAGCGGTGTGGGACGCGGCCTTGTCCTCGGCGGCGACCGCGCGGTCACCCGCCTTCTTCGCCGCGGCCAGCGCCGCGTCGAGTCGTCCGGCGACGCGCAGTTCGGCCGCGTGGTCCAGCACGGTGAGCGCCTGCGCGGTGAATTCGGCGCGGTCGGCGCGCACCGCGGTCTCGGCCTCCCGCGCGGCGCGCGCCGAGAGCCAGGGCGCGAGAATGCCCGAAACCCCGAGCGCCACGGCGAGAATCACCGCCGCCGCGACGGAGATCGTGGCCAGCAGTCCGATCGCGGCGAACGCCAGCACGATGGCGACCACGATCGGCACCAGCGCCCGCACCACGACCGCACCGAGATCGTCGATATCGCTGCCGATCCGGACCAGCAGATCACCGCGTCGCAACCGCGCCGCGCTCCGCGGCTCGGTCTCGGTATCGCGCGCCCGGCGCAACCACACGTCCGAGCCCGCCAGGGTGCGGTAGACGCTCGTGCGCGCGATGGTCATCGACCGCAGCGCGACGTCGTGCGTCGCAAGCCGTTCCAGATACCTGCACAGTCCGCGCGAAATACCGAGCGCCCGCACCGAGACCACCGCGACGCTCAAATCCAGCACCGGCGGCATCTGCCACGCCCGCGCGATCAACCACGCCGCCAGCGCCGCCAGCCCGAGCCCACTGCCGAGCGCCAGCACGCCCCACCCGACCGCCACCGCGACCCGCCACGGGGAGAGTTCCAGCAGGCCCCACATCCGGCGAAAGTCGCCGCTGATCGACCCGCCCGCAGGACGTTGGTCTTCTTTGCTCACGCCGGGATCGGTGAATGCGGCCCCGGCGTGCACATCCGCAGCGCTCATGATCCGCTCACCGTCCGATCGAAGACCGAGGCTCGCACGGACACAACGTGGTCGGCGGCGGCCAGGATCGCGGGGCGGTGGCCGATGACGACGACCGTGGCGCCGTCGCGGGCTTTGGCGCGGAGGGCGGCGAGGACCGCGGACTCGCTCGCCGAGTCGAGGTGGGCGGTCGGCTCATCGAGCAGGAGTACGGGGCGGTCGGCGGCGAGCACCCTGGTCAGTGCGAGGCGCTGGCGCTGGCCGAGGGACAAGCCGGTGCCGCCCGCGCCGACGACGGTGTCCCAGCGCTGTGGCAGCTCGTCCAGCACAGCGTCGAATCCGGTAGCGGCGCAGGACGCTTCGAGGACCGCCCCGCGATCCGAATCGTCGGCGGCCCGCGCGCCCAGCAGTTCCAGGTTCTCCCGCAACGTGCCCGGCACGAGCACCGGCCGCTGCGGCAGCCAAGCAACCCGCCCCCACCACGCTTCGGGGTCCAGCTCGCGCACATCGGTTCCGTCGACCAGCACGCACCCGTCCTCCGGCCGCACGAGACCGAGCATCGCGAGGAACGCCGTCGATTTGCCGCTCCCGTTGGGCCCGGTCAGCACGGTCACGGCCCCCGGACGCAGCGCGGCCGAGAGCCCATGCGGCGCCAAACCGTCCCGCGCCCGCACACCGAGTTCGCGCATCTCGATGCGGCCGAGCGGCTCCGGTCGCGCCGCACCGCGTCCGGCCCCTTCGGCTCCGGCACCCTCGACCGCGCCGGGCGATCCGCTCTCGGATCCCGCCATCTCAGCGCTTTCGTCCGCACCGACAGCCGCCTCCGACCGGTCGGGCACCTCCCCCGGCTCGAGAATCGCGAACGCCTTGTCCGCCGCCGCCATCCCGTCCTGCGCCGCGTGGAACCGCTCCCCCACCATCCGCAGCGGCAGGTACACCTCCGGCGCGAGAATCAGCGCGACAAGCCCGGCGTACAAATCCATCCCGCCGTAGACCAACCGCAACCCGATCGACACCGCGATCAGCGCCACGCTGAGCGTCGCGAGCAACTCCAGCACCATCGAGGACAGGAACGCGATCCGCAAAGCGCGCATCGTGCGCGAACGCAACGCGTCACCGAGATCGCGCACCCGGTGCGCCATGGTGCGAGCCCGCGCCGCATCACCGCCCGCACGATCCGTATTCGCCGCCGATCCCGTGCCTTGCCCGCCTTGGCCCACGGCGACGTCCGCATCCCGTGCCGTCGCCGATCCTGCGCCCTGAGGCGCCTGGGCGGCCGAGCCACTTCCCACCCGAGCGGCACCAGCACCTCGCTCCCGTACGGAGCCGGACCGGGCGGCATTCGCGCCCTGCTCGAAACCGGACCGCTCGGCAGCGCTTCCTTCCCTCCCCAACGCGCGCAACGTCGGCATGCCCGCGAACAAATCCAGCAACTGATCCGACAGCCGAGTCGTCGCCTCCAGCGTCGCCGCCGCACGTCCCTGCGTCAGCCACCCGATCAGCACCATGAAGATCGGAATGAGCGGCAACGTCACCACCGCGATCCCCCCGGACACCGGATCGTGCATCGCGATGACCGCCAACACGATCGGCGGCACGAGCACCGCCAGCAACAGCGCGGGCAGGTAACCGCTCAGATAGCCGCGCAACCCCGACAGACCGGTCCCGACCACCACCGCGAGTTCGGTTCTCCGGCTCTCCAATTCGCGCGGCGACAGCCGTGCACCGGCCGCGAGCACCGCCGCCTCCAGCTCCGCGACCACACCCGCCCCGGCCCGATGCGCCACCCTGGCTTGCACCCAGCTCGCCGCCACTCGTGCGGCAACGGACGCGGCCAGCACCGCGAGTTCGGTTGTCCACGAGCCGAACCCGCGCGCGCCAGGATCGGTGATGACTCCGGCCAGCACCCGAGCCAGCGTCACCGCGGTGACCACGATCGACGCGGTGATCACCACGGAGAGCCCGACGCTCAGCACCAGATACCGGCGTGCCGAGCGGGCATACCGCCACAGGCGCGGGTCGACGGGCGGACGTGCCATGGCCGTCAGTCCTTGCCCGGCCTCAGCGGCAGGCCGATGTGCCCCGGAATGTGGTCCACCGTCAGGCGTTTGCGGAAGACCCAGTAGGTCCAGCCTTGGTAGCCGAGCACCACCGGCGTGACGATCACCGCCGCCCAGCTCATCACCTTCAGCGTGTACGGCGTCGACGACGCGTTGTCGATGGTGAGGTGGAAGGCGTCGCTGATGGTGGAGGGCAATACGTTCGGGAACAGCGAGCCGAACAGCAGCACCGTCGCGGCCGCGATGGCGAAGGTGGTTCCGGTGAACGCCCACCCGTCGCGTTCGGCGAATACCGCGACCGCCGCGACCACGAGCCCGAAAGCCGCGACGCCCAACGCGATCCAGGTCCACCCGGCCCCGTAGGCCAGCTGCGTCCAGAGGCCGAACCCGCCGACGACGAGCGCGGTCGGGGCGAGCAGCAGCCGCGCGATGCGCACCGAGTCGGCCCGCACCTCGCCGCCGGTCTTGAGGTTGACGAAGATCGCGCCGTGCAGCAGGAACAGCAGGCCGGTGGTCAGCGCGCCGAGCAGCGCGTACGGGCTGAACAGGTCCGCCACCGTGCCGACGATCTGCTTCTCCTCGTCCAGCGGCACACCGCGCACGATGTTGGCGAACACCCAGCCCCACGCGAACGCCGGTAGCCAGGAGCCGATACCGATACCGATGTCGCAGCGCGCCCGCCAGACCGGATCGTCGATCTTGGCGCGGTATTCGATGGCGCAGATGCGCAGGATCAGCGCGATCAGGATCAGCAGCAGCACGAAGTAGAAACCGGAGAACAGGCTCGCGTACCACTCGGGGAACGCCGCGAACATCGCGCCCGCCGCGGTGATCAGCCACACCTCGTTGCCGTCCCACACCGGGCCGATGGTGTTGAGCACCACGCGCCGCCGGGTGTCGCTGCCCTTGCCGAGGATCGGCATCAGCATGCCGACGCCGAAGTCGAAACCCTCCAGCACGAAGTAGCCGGTGAACAGGACGCCGATCAGGACGAACCAGAACTCTTGCAGACTCATCGTCGGGCTCCTCAGTACGCGAACGAAAGCTGTTCGACGGCAGGTTCTTCGGCGCGCTTGCGCTCACCGGGGCCGCCCGCGTCGTCCGGGCCCTCCGGTTCGTGCGCGTGCGGTTGCTCCGGCCCGGCGATCACGTACCGCCGCATCAGGTAGAACCACACCACCGCGAGCACGCCGTAGAGCAGGGTGAACACCACCAGCGAGGTGATCACGGTGCCCGCCGAGTGGTCCGAGACGCCCTGCTGAACGGTCATCCGCAGGGCGGGGTCGCCGGTCGGGTTCGGCACCACGACCCACGGCTGCCGGCCCATCTCGGTGAACACCCAGCCCGCGCTGTTCGCGAGGAACGGCGTCGGGATGGCCAGCAAACTCAGCCACGAGTACCAGCGCTGGTCCGGCACCCGGCCGCGCCTGGTGAGCCACAGCCCGGCGAGAACGAGCAGCATCGAGCCCGCGGCGAGGCCGATCATCGCGCGGAAGGACCAGTAGGTGACGAAGAGGTTGGGCCGGTAGTCGCCGGGACCGAACTTCTCGATGTAAGCCTTCTGCAGATCTTGCACACCATCGAGCGTGACGTCGCTGAACTCGCCCTTGGCCAGGTACGGCAGCACGTACGGCACCTCGATGACGTGGGTGACGCTGTCGCAGTTGTTGTGCGTGCCGACGGTGAGCACCGAGAAGTGCGGATCGGTCGCGGTGTGGCACAACGATTCCGCCGAGGCCATCTTCATCGGCTGCTGCTCGAACATCAGCTTGCCCTGGACGTCGCCGCTGAGCACCAGTGCGAGACCCGAGACCACGATCACCCACATGCCCGCGCGCCCGCCCGAGCGCCACATGGTGCGCGCCTCGGCCGCCTTTTCCGGGTCGCCGCTGCGCGCGTTGCGCACCATCCACCAGCCAGCGATGCCCGCGACGAAGGTGCCCGCGGTGAGGAACGAGCCCGCGACCACGTGCGGGAAGGCCGCCAGCGTCGTGTTGTTGGTGAGCACCTCCCAGATGCTGGTCAGCTCCGCGCGCCCGCGTTCCGGGTTGTATCGCGCGCCGACCGGGTGCTGCATGAACGAGTTGGCGGCGACGATGAAATACGCCGAGGCGTTCACGCCGATCGCGACCATCCAGATCGCTCCGAGGTGCAACAGTTTCGGCAGTCGTGTCCAGCCGAAGATCCACAGACCGATGAAGGTCGACTCGAGGAAGAAGGCGACCAGCGCCTCGAGCGCGAGCGGCGCGCCGAACACGTCGCCGACGAAGCGGGAGTACTCGCTCCAGTTCATGCCGAACTGGAATTCCTGCACGATGCCGGTGGCGACGCCGAGCGCGAAGTTGATCAGGAACAGCTTGCCGAAGAATTTCGTCAGCCGGTACCAGTGTTCCTTGCCGGTGATCACCCAGGCGGTCTGCATACCCGCGACGAGCGGGGCGAGCCCGATGGTCAGCGGGACGAACACGAAGTGGTAGACGGTCGTGATACCGAACTGCCAACGCGAGATGTCCAGCACACTCATCCGACCCTCCAGCAACCGTCTACGACATGTCGTAGTAAATGCTACGTGCCGGGGTTCGGCAATCAACGTGCGTTAGGACACGGCCCTCGACAAAGCGAAGGTCGTCCGCCCCGAAGAGGCGGACGTCACCTCACCAATCCCCGACGGCACCCGCCCGATCGATACCGCGATCGACCAGGTCGATGATCTCCTGCGCGTTGTCCGGCGCGGACATCCGCAAACCGTCCAGCGAATTCACCCGCGCGGCAAGGCTGATGCTGGACATCATCCAGACGCTGTCGCAGGTCAGCAGATCCGCGGTGAAGAGCAATTCGTAGGTGCACGTCCAGCCCGCCTTCTCCGCCTCCGCGAACAGCGCGCGTTGGGTGACGCCGGGCAGCACACCGTTCTTCGCGGGCGGGGTGATCAGCTTCTTGTCGCGCGCGATCACCACCGTGGAGCGCGGACCCTCCAGCACCCGGTTCTCGGTGCTGGTGAAGATCACGTCGTCGGCGCCCATCCGGTGCGCGAACCGCAGCGCGGCCATATTCGTCGCGTAGGACAGGGTTTTCGCGCCGAGCAGCTGCCACGGCGCGGCCTGGGCCAGATCGATGGAGATACCGCGCGGCAGCGTCACCACCGAGACGCCCTCCGTGCGCGCCTTCGCCACCCGCTCGGGCACCGGCATCACCAGCACGTAGGAGGTCGGCACCGGAACCGCCGCGGCGAGATCGCCCGACTTGACGCTGGAGCGCGCGCCGGACAGCTCGCTGTCGCGACCGCGGGTCAGCACCAGCCGCATGATGCCCTCGTCCTCGGTGCCCCACTCCTTGGCGGCGGTCTCGGCGGCCTCGCGCCAGCGGCTCAGTTCGGGTTCCGGAAGTTCCAGCGCCTGCGCCGAGCGCCGTAGCCTGCCGAGGTGGAAATCGAGCGCGCACGCGTTTCCACCGCGCACCAGCACCGTTTCGAAGACGCCGTCGCCGCGCAGCACCCCGATGTCGTCGGCGAACAGCAACGGCGCGTCCGGATCCTGGACGACGCCGTCCAGTGTGACAAGAACCCGATCTACCATGCGTCGAGCGTAGGCGGTATGCGCTGCCCTTGCCTATGTTTGCCACGCCGTGAAACCCGCGGGCGCGCGCGTCGAAACCCGCGGGCGCGCGCGTCGCGGACCTGCTGGCTTCGGCCGTGCCCGGACCGCCGTCCGGCCGTGCCACTACAGTGGAGACGTGTCCGTGGTCGATGCACCCAGCCCTGTCCTATCCGTTCCGGGCGCCGTCGCGGGTCCGCCCGGCACCCAGGACGCCGCCGTGGCGTGGCACTACGGCAATCCCTTCGGTGAACAACGGGCCGCCGCCGAACGCGTCGCGGTCATCGATCGCTCGCACCGTTTCGTCCTGTCCATCACCGGCGCCGAGCGCCTGACCTGGCTGCACACCATTTCCAGCCAGCACGTGGCGAACCTGGCCGACGGGCACTCGGCGGAGAATCTGGATCTCGATCTCAACGGTCGCGTGCAGCACCACTTCGTGCTCACCGATCTGGACGGCACGGTCTGGATCGATACCGAGGCCGACCACGGCCCGGCCCTGCTCGACTTCCTGCGCAAGATGGTGTTCTGGGCCGACGCCCAACCGCGCGAGGCCACCGACCACGCGGTGCTGAGCCTGCTCGGTCCGCGCGTGCGCGAACTGACCGCCGCCCTCGGCGTGGCCGAGCTGCCCGACACCTACGCGGCCGTTCCGCTGCCCGGCGGCGGTTTCCTGCGCCGTATGCCGTGGCCGACCGCCGACTCCTTCGACCTGGTGATCCCCCGCGAGCGGCTGACCGAATGGTGGGGCAAGCTCACCGAAGCGGGCGCCGAACCGGCGGGCATGTGGGCCTTCGAGGCGCTGCGGGTGACCGCGCTGCGTCCGCGCATCGGCCTCGACACCGACGACCGCACCATCCCGCACGAGGCGCGCTGGATCGGCGGTCCCGACGAACACGGCGCCGTGCACCTGGACAAGGGCTGCTACCGCGGCCAGGAAACCGTGGCCCGGGTGCACAACCTCGGCAAACCGCCGCGCCACCTGGTTCTGCTGCACCTGGACGGGTCCGCCGACGAGCGGCCCACACCCGGCACCGACGTCACCGCGGGCGGCCGCGCCGTCGGCAGGCTCGGCACCGTCGTCGACCACTACGAGTTCGGCCCGATCGCGCTGGCCTTGATCAAGCGCGCGATCCCCGCCGACACCGCGCTGGTCGCTGGTCCGTCCGCCGCCTCCATCGATCCCGATTCGGTCCCGCACGACGACACGCCGCAGGCCGGTCGTCTCGCCGTCGACCGGCTGCGCGGACGGTGATCCGCCCGAACTCGCTCGACGCCGAGCCTCGCGATCCCCATTCACACGACGAAGGGAGCGGCGCCGATGCGCAGCGATGACACCGCCCGCGTGCTCGCGGTCTGCGTGGTGCACGCCGATCTGGAGGTGCCGACCAGGGTCGGCCGCACCGCCATCGACAAGCGACCCGTCGCGGGCCGCGTCGGCGTGCGCGCTCTCGGCCTGGACGGCGATCACGTCTGCGACACCAAGCATCACGGCGGCGTGCACCAGGCGGTCTACGCCTACGCCGAGCACGACGCGCGGCGCTGGGGGGACGAACTCGGCAGGGAGCTGCCCGCGGGCTGGTTCGGCGAGAACCTGCGCATCAGCGGACTGGCCGTGAGCGACGCGGTGATCGGCGCCCGCTGGGCGATCGGCGACACCCTGCTCGAAGTGAGCGCGCCCCGCGTCCCGTGTGCCACTTTCCAGCACTGGTCCGGCGAGGCGCAGTGGGTCAAACGCTTCACGCTGCGCAGCGACACCGGCGCCTATCTGCGCGTTCTCACGGAGGGCACGATCGGCGCCGGTGATCCGGTCGAGGTGGTGCACGTCCCGGAGCACGGCATCACCGTGCGCGACGTGTTCACCGGCAACGACATGGAGCGGCTCGCCACCCTGCTCGAGCACGAGACCACCGTCTCCGACGACATCCGGATGCAGATCGACCGGCACGCCCGTCGATCCGCCAACGCCGCCCGCGCCGCCGAACGGCGCGGCGAACTGTCGACCGAGGGGGCGCGATGAGTGTTGAACTCGTCGAGGTCGTCCGCTCCGGGTTCCGCGAATGCGTGCACCGCGGATCCCTGGTGATCCTCGACGCCCACGGCGAGCCCACGCACCAGCTCGGCGAGGTGCACGTGCCGATCTTCCCGCGCTCGACCAACAAGCCGATGCAGGCGATCACCTTGCTGCGCAATGGTTTCGAGCCGGTCGACGAGGCCGAGCTGGCCATCGCCACCGCCTCGCACTTCGGTGAGCCCGACCACGTCGCCTTGGTCCAGCGGCTGCTCGACCGGTTCGGCTTCCCCGAGAAGGCGCTGGAGTGCCCGCCCGACCTGCCGTTCGAGGAGCGGGCCCGCGCCGCCGCGCTGACCGCAGACGAACCGCGCCGGATCTACATGAACTGCTCCGGCAAGCACGCCGCGATGCTGGCGACCTGCGCGATCAACGGCTGGCCGACGGAGGGCTACCTCGACGAGACCCACCCCTTGCAGCGGGCGGTGATCGCGAACATCACCGAACTCACCGGCGAACCGGAGACCGATCTCGGCATCGACGGCTGCGGCCTGCCCATCATCCCGGTCTCGCTGATGAACCTGGCCCGCGCCTTCGCGACCATGGCCACCGCCGAGCCCGGCACCCCGCCGCGCCGGGTCGCCGACGCCATCCGCGCCCATCCGCGAGTGATTTCGGGCACGAACGCGCCCGATTTGCTGGCCATGGCGGCTACCCCTGGCCTGGTCTGCAAGATCGGGGCCGACGGGGTGCACGCGGGCGCGTTGCCCGACGGCAGGGCTTTCGCGTACAAGATCGACGACGGGCACGACCGCGCGCGGATGCCCCTGACGCTGGCGATTCTGCAACGGATGGGCGTCGACTGGACCGAGGCGCACACCGAATTGGCGGCCCAACCGGTGCTCGGCGGCGGCGCTCGAGTCGGGGTGATCCGGACAATTCCCGGCGTACTCTAAGAGCCAGGACACACGGCGACAACCGGGCAAACGGGGTTCGTTCGGCAGCTCTTCCCCCACTCCTGGAAGCGCGACCGCCGGACACACGCTAAAGTGTCTGTCAGGAAGAGTATTAATTCGAACGGGGCCGCCAACAAACCCCAGGCCGCCCCGCAGTGACGCGAGGGGGTCAGCCATGGGCCGTGGCCGGGCTAAGGCAAAGCAGACCAAGGTCGCACGCGAGCTGAAGTACAGCTCAGCGCCGACCGACTTCGCGAGCCTTCAGCGTGAGCTCTCGGGAAGCCCTACCACCCAACGCAGTGGCGGTGTGCTGTCCGATGAGCACGACGCGGACGTACCCTCGTCCCGTTGGGACGAGGACGACGACTACGACGACTGGCGCCGCTGACTCGGATCAGGCGTGACGAAGGGGGAGGCCGTCCGGGCCTCCCCCTTCGATCGTTGCCATCGAGACACGGACATCGCCTTAGAGGCTTGCCATACAACGAGATCAGCGTCCCGCATCCATGGATGCGGGACGCTGATCTCGTGTGAGCCAGCCCCGATCCCTCACCCAGCTCCCACACATCCCGTATTCGCCTCACACAGGCGGTGGCTATGTGAGGCGTACACGGGATATGTGGCAGCACGGTTTTCCCAGGCCGGGACTCGAGTCGGGGTGCACCCCGACAGTGATCAGAACCGCGGGTGCTCGCCGAGCAACACGGCGCGGGCGGCGTCGGACTCCTTGGCCTTCTTCACGGTGCCGAGGGTCCAGCACTCGATGTGCCGGGCGGTGAGCACCGCGAGGGCGCGGTCGACGTCCTCCGGAGCGACGACGGCGACCATGCCGACGCCCATGTTGAACGTCTTCTCCATCTCGGCCCGCTCCACCCGGCCGCGCTGGGCGATCATCTTGAACACCGGCGCCGGATTCCAGGTGCCGCGGTCCAGCTCGGCCACCATGCCCGCCGGGATGACGCGGGCCAGGTTCGCCGCGAGTCCGCCACCGGTGACGTGCGCGAAGGTGCGCACGTCGGTCTCGGCGACCAGCGCAAGGCAGTCCTTGGCGTAGATGCGGGTCGGCTCGAGCAGCTCCTCGCCGAGGGTGCGGCCGAATTCCTCCACGTGCCCGGTCAGCGACATCCGGTCGATGTCGAGCAGCACCTTGCGCGCCAGGCTGTAGCCGTTGGAGTGCAGACCCGACGAACCCATGGCGATCACCACGTCGCCGGGCCGCACCCGATCCGGGCCGAGCACCGAGTCGGCCTCGACCACGCCGACGCCGGTCGCGGACAGGTCGTAGTCGTCGGGATCCATCAGACCCGGGTGCTCCGCGGTCTCGCCACCGAGCAGCGCGCAGCCCGCGCGCACGCAGCCCTCGGCGATGCCGGAGACCAGCTCGGCGACCTTCTCCGGGACGACCTTGCCGATGGCGATGTAATCCTGCAGGAACAGCGGCTCGGCGCCGCAGACGACCAAGTCGTCGACGACCATCGCGACCAAGTCGAGACCGACGGTGTCGTGCTTGTCCATAGCCTGCGCGACCGCGATCTTGGTGCCGACGCCGTCGGTCGAGGCGGCGAGCAGCGGCTCACGATAGCCGCCCTTGAGCGCGAACAATCCGGCGAAGCCGCCCAGCCCACCCTGGACCTCGGGACGGGTGGCCTTCTTCGCCAATGGCCCGAACAACTCGACTGCGCGGTCACCTGCCTCGATGTCCACGCCTGCCGCGGCGTACGAGGCACCACCAGTGGGGGTCTGTTCAGTCATTTTCGGGGAAAGCTCCAAACCGAATCGGCGGATAGATGCCTGCTCACGCTAGCTCATCCGCCTCTCCGCGTTTCTCGCCGGTCGTCGGTGCCGCGAGACTGTGACGCCGGGCCGCCGGTCGGGTTGGGGTCGAGTTCTGGGCGTACCCGACGAGTTACCCGGATCCTTGCGAAATCAGTCGTCACGTTTCGATTCTGTTCCGCTGATCATTCTGCCCGGTTCGCGGGCAACGGGCGGGTGTTCGAGGCATCGAGATGAGGCGGCTCGCTCCGTTGGCTTCGGTGCGAACAGCTCCCTTCACGCGGCGCCGAGTTGGCGCGGTGCGCTCCGGCGAGGTCGAGAGACGAACGGGCTCCCTCGCCTCGACAACGCGCGGCTCCGTCGAACAGCTGGGGTGACGAGCGGTGCGGCTTCGATGGCCGATGGCTCACTCCGCCGCCTCCGAGGCGAACAGGGTCGCGGCCTCGGTGCGGCGGCGGCGTTGTTCGACCGGGTCCGGTACCGGGACGGCGGCGACCAAGCGGCGGGTGTACTCCTCTCTCGGGTTCCGCAGGATCGCGTCGCGGTCGCCCTGCTCGACCACCGCGCCGTCGCGCAGGACCACGATGCGGTCGGCGAGCTGGTCGACGACGGCGAGGTCGTGGCTGATGAACAGGCAGGCCCAGCCGCATTCGCGTTGGAGTTGGGCGAACAGTTCCAGGACGGCGGCTTGCACCGAGACGTCCAGCGCGCTGGTCGGTTCGTCGGCGACGAGCAGGTCCGGGTCCAGCGCGAGCGCTCGGGCCAGGCTGGCACGCTGGCGTTGGCCGCCGGACAGCTCGTGTGGGTAGCGGCGTTCGACCCCTGCGGGCAGGCGGACGTCGTCGAGCAGCGAGCGCACCTTGGCGCGGATCGCCTCGGATTTGCCGACCTTGTGCACGATCATGGGTTCGGCGACGCAATCGCCCACGGTCATTCGGGGATTCAGCGAGCTGGCCGGATCCTGGAACACGAAACCGAACCGCCGCCGGATCGGCCGCAGCCGCCGCTGCGAGAGACCCGCGATGTTCTGGTCGCGCACCCGCACCGCCCCGGACGTCGGCCGCTGCAACGCCGCGACGCATCGCCCGATGGTGGACTTGCCGGAACCCGACTCCCCCACCAACCCCAGTGTCTCGCCCGCGGCGATGGACAGGCTCACCCCCTCCACCGCTCGGAACCGCGGACGTCCGATGGGTCCGGGGAACTCCACAACCAAATCGCGCACCTCGAGCACCGGCGCACGCTCCCCGAACTCGACGCTCCCACCACTTTTCCCGCCACGCGCGCCCAGGTGCGGGACCGCCGCGAGGAGGGCGCGGGTGTAGTCCGCCTTCGGTCGGGCGAAGAGGTCCTCGACGGGCGCCTCTTCGACGACCCGGCCCTCACGCATCACCACGACGCGGTCCGCCAGGTCCGCGACCACGCCCATGTTGTGGGTGATGAGGACGATCGCGCTGCCGATACGGTCGCGTAGGTCGCGCAGCAGGTTCAGGATCTCGGCCTGGACGGTGACGTCGAGTGCGGTGGTCGGCTCGTCGGCGATGATCACCTTGGGCTCGCAGGCGATGGCGATGGCGATCACCACGCGCTGCTTCTGCCCGCCGGAGAGCTGGTGCGGGTAGTAGTCGACGCGGTGTTCGGGGTCGGGCAGACCCACCAACCGCAGCAGTTCCACGGCACGCGCCTTGGCGGCGTTGCGCGACAGGTCGGTGTGCGCCCGCAGCGCCTCGGCGATCTGGAAGCCGACCGTGAACAGCGGGTCCAGCGCGAGCCCCGGTTCCTGGAACACCATCGAGATAGCCCCGCCGCGCAGCGCGGTGAGCTGGCGTTCGGACATCCCGGTGACCTGCCGCGTGCCGAGCGTCACCAGGCCGCGGACCTGCGCGGTCGACGGCAGCAGTCCCATCGCCGTCCGCGAACTCACCGATTTGCCCGAGCCGGACTCCCCCACGATGGCGAGCACCTCGCCGGGGAACACCTCGTAGGACACGTCGGTCACCGCGTGCACCGCGCCCGCGTCGGTGGCGAAGGTGACCGACAGTGCCTCGATGGACAGCGCGGGCCGCCGCTCCTCGGTCACGTCAGACATGATCGCCCTCCCGTCTACTCGAATCACTCTCTCCCGCACCTGGTTCGGCGCTTTCCTCCGCCACGGGCATCTCCGGCTCCCCCGTCGCGCCGACCACCACATCACTGCCCACCGCGACCGGCGCCGCGGTGCGCCGGGTGCGCAGCAGCGGGTTGAGCACCTCGTTCAAGCTCTCGCCGACCAGCGTCATCCCGAGAACGACGAGCACGATGGCGGTGCCGGGAAAGACCGCCGTCCACCAGATGCCGTTGGATACCGCCGCCAGCGACTTGTTCAGGTCGAATCCCCATTCCGCCGCCTGGGTGGACTCGACACCGAAGCCGAGGAAGCCGAGCCCGGCCAGCGTCAGAATCGCCTCGGCGCCGTTGAGCGTGATGATCACCGGCAGCGACTGGGTGACGTTGGCGAGGATGTGCCGGAACAGAATTCGCACCGTCGACGCGCCGGTGACCCGGGCGGCGTCCACGTACGGCTCCTGCTTCACCGCGACGGTGGCATTGCGCACCACCCGGAAGTACTGCGGCACGAAGATGGTCGTGATCGCCACGGCCGCGGAGAGCACACCACCGAACCCGCTGGACTCGCCGCCGGAGACCACGATCGACACCACGATCGCCAGCAGCAGGGTCGGGAACGCGTACAGCGCGTCCATGACGGTCACCAGCACCCGGTCCAGCCAGCGCCCCGCGTACCCGGAGACCAGCCCGAGCGGCACGCCGACGAAGAGCGAGAGCACCAGCGACACCACGATCACCCACAGCGCCGTCCGCGCTCCGTAGAGCACCCGGGAGAACACGTCCTCCTGCGCGACGGTCGTACCGAACCAGTGCTGTGCCGAAGGCGGTTGATACTGGCCGAAACCCACGCCGTTCTCGGTGGTCTGGGCCAGCCCGTAGGGCGCGAGGAAAGGCGCGAACAGCGCGACGAAGAGGAACCCCGCGATCAACACCAGTCCGAGGATCAGCGTGACGCGCTGCATTCCGGCGGTCATCGAGAACAGCCGAAGGCCGAACCGACCGCGTCGACTCGGTACCAGCGCCGCGGTGGGCTCGGTCACCAACTCCGGTGCGGTCATCAGAACCTCACCCTCGGATCGATCAGTGCGACAAGGGCATCCACCACGAAACTCATCACGGCGACGACCAGCGCGATGAACGCGACGATGCCCTGCACCGCCATGAAGTCGCGAGCCTTGAGGTATTCCGCGAGTTCGAAGCCGAGACCCTTCCACTCGAAGGTCATCTCGGTGAGCACCGCGCCGCCGAGCATCATGGCGATGTACATGCCCATCACCGTGACGATCGGAATCATGGCGTTGCGCACGGCATGTCGGCCGGTCACCACCCGCGCGGACAGTCCGCGGGCCCGCGCCGCGTCGACGTAGTCGCTGCGCAGGGTCTGGATGAGGTTGATCCGCACCAGTCGCAGGAACACCCCCGCGGTCAGCAGGCCGAGCGCGATCGCGGGCAGCACGGCGTGTTTCAGCACGTCGAGCAGATAGGCGTTGTCGCCGTAGAGGATCGCGTCGACCACCATGACGTTGGTCTTCGGCGAGACGTGCTGTAGCCGCAATTCCACGTCGGCGCTGGCCCGTCCGGACACCGGCAACCAGCCGAGCCGCACCGCGAACAACAGCTTGAGCAGCAGCCCCACGAAGAACACCGGCGCGGCGTAGGCGAGGATGGCGAACAGGCGTAGCGCGGCGTCGCTCGCCGAATCCCGATGGGTGGCAGCGTATCTGCCGAGCGGGACGCCGATCGCGAAGGCGACGAGCAGCGCCCAGCACACCAGTTCCAGGGTGGCCGCGCCGCGGGTGGCGATGATGTCGGCGACCAACCGGTGGTCCTGGGTCTGCCCGAAGTCGCCGCGCGCGAGGCCGGACAGGTACTCCCAGTACTGCACCAGGATCGGCCGGTTCAATCCGGCGGCCTCCCGCCGCTGCTCGATCTGATCCGGTGGCAGCCGCCCGCCCAGCGCGGCTTCGATCGGATCACCGATCACCCGCATCATGAAGAACACCGCGGTCACCAGAATCCAAGCCGTCACCGGGATGAGCAGCAGCCGCACCGCCAGATACCTGGCCAGGGCGAGCCCGCGCGAATCCCCGCCCGCCGCCCGCCGGGGCAGCGCGAACCGCCGGGCCCGCGGCGCGATCGCCGCGGGCCCGGTCCCCTCCGACTTCACTTGCTCAGGACCGTGTAGCGGAACTTGAACGACAGGTCCAGCGTCTGCTCCATGCCCTGGACGTCCGTGCCCGCGACGCCGATCTGCTTGCCGGACAACAGCGGAACGATCGGCAGGAAGTTCTGCGCCAGGTCGCGCTGCACCTGCTGGATCTGCTGGAGCCTGCGGTCCTTGTCCGGCTGGGTCGACTCACCGACGAGTTGCGCGGTGATGCCCGGATCCTCGAAGTGCGACTGGAGGAAGTTGTTCGGGCCGAAGAACGGCGAGAGGTAGTTGTCCGGGTCCGGGAAGTCGGGGAACCAGCCGAACTGGTACAGCGGGTAGGCGTCGCGCGCCCGTTCCCTCTGGTAGCTCACCCATTCGGTGGACTGCAGATTCACCCGGAACAGACCCGTGCTTTCCAGTTGCGTCTTGATCGCCTTGTATTCCTCGGCGCTGCTGGAGCCGTAGTGGTCGGGGTTGTACTGAAGATTGAGTTCCACCGGCGTCGCGACGCCCGCGTCGGCGAGGAACTTCGCGGCCGCGTCCTTGTTCGGACCCGCGCCGTAGATGTCCTTGAACGGTTCCGCCGCGCCCGGAATACCCTGCGGGACGGACGAATACGCCGGGACGTAGGTGTCCTTGTAGACGTCGCGGGCGAGCGCGGCCCGGTCCAGCGATGACGCGAACGCTTTGCGCACCGCCAGCTTCTGCTCCGGCGTACCGCCGGGCATGGTGTTCAAGTTGAAGACGATGTAGCGCAACTCGCCGCCGGGACCGTCGAGCACCTTGACCTTGTCGCTGGCGCGCAGCCCCTCGATATCGGTCGGCGTCAGCGAGCGGTAGCCCGCGTCGATCGCGCCGCTCTGCAGATCCAGCTTCAGGTTGTCGGTGGTGGCGTAGTACTTCGCCGAGATGCGTGGCGTCTTCGGGGTGCCGAGGATGCCGCGATAGTCCGGATACGCCTGGTACTCGACGAGCTTGTTCTTGTCGTAGCTGGTGATCGTGTACGGGCCGGAGTAGCCCTTGGCGCGCACCACGTCCTCGTCGGCCATCACCTTGTCGGCGGGGAACACCCGCTCGTCCACGATCGGCCCCGCCTGCGTGGGCAGGATGGCCGGGAAGGTCTGGTCGTTGGCGACCTTCAGCGTGAAGGCGACGGTGCGATCGTCGACCACATCGGTCTTCTCCAGATTGCCGAGCAGCGAGGCCGGACCGTTCGGGTCGTTGATACCGAGCATGCGGTCGAAGGAGAACTTGACACTCTTGGCGGTCAACGGGTTTCCGTTGGCGAACTTCAATCCCGCCTGCAAGGTGCAGGTGTAGACCGTCGGCGAGGTGAACTCGCACTTCTCGGCGGCGTCCGGTTTCGGGGTCGGGTCGCCGGGCGCGAAATTCAGCAGGTACTGGTAGATCTGCGTCTCGGCGACCAGCGATCCGTTGTCGTAGGCGGCGGCCGGATCCAGCGAGAAGATCTTGTCGGTGGTGCCGACGATCAACCCGTCGCCGTCACCGCCCTCGCCCGTCCGTCCGGAACCGCAACCCGCGAGCACCGACGCGACCAGCGCCATGAGTCCGACCGCCGCAATGCCTTTCGCTCGTCTACGCCCGCCCGGCGTCCTCGAAACCCTCATCATCAGGCCCCACTTCTTCGAGCGCGCCGCACCGCGATACCTGGATCACAGGCCCGGTCCGGACGCGGTGAACTTTCGATATAGCTGGCGACCGTACCCACGAACCATTTCCGGCACATTGCGTTTTCAAAGAAAAATCACCGGGCTGTCATCGTCCGTCGCGAACCATGCACGGCCGCACCGGCGTCGCCCGGTCAAATGTCCAGGTGCGCGGGAAGATCGAGGTCGTGGCGTCTCGAGCAGGCCAAGTCACGCCCACGGACACCGTTGCGGCGCTACCCATTTCGGCGCTGCGCCAAACCACCGAGCGCCAAACCCTCGCGCGCCAAACCACCCGGCATACCGGGTGCCCGTCACGACGCGCCCCGCGTGGGAATCGAACACGACGCACGGGAGGTACCTCGCACCGAAGCAGTGCGGGCCGCGAACCGATCAGCGCGAGTTCGCCGAAAACCTCGCCACCATGATCGACGCCCGCGTCCTCCGATTCGTCGCCGCCGCAACCGAACTCGGAATCGGTACCGAGACAGCGATGTTCGGCCGGCACTGGGCGGTCGAGCTACGACTGGCGTCCACGATGCCCGCCGCACTGGAGGTGCGAAAGAACGGCACCTGGCAGTTCATCCGCTATGTCTACGACCAACTTGGCGCAGGTGGACATCCCGAAGGTGAACCGGTCTTCACCGCGGCCTCAACGAAGTGGAGTTGGATGCCGCGTTCGCCCGATGGCTCGCCGACCACCTCCCGCGCCGAGCGGACTTACGGCCTGCTCAGCGCGCTCGCGTTGGCGTTCTCGCCCAGCAGCACCGACTCCGGCTGACCCGTCAGCATGCCCTCCAGCAGGTTCTTGCCGATCGATGCCTCCTGCGGCAGCGGGATCGGGTAGCTGCCGTCGAAGCACGCGGAGCACAGGCGGGTGCGCGGCTGCTCGGTGGCGGCGATCATGCCCTCGGTGGAGATGTAACCGAGGCTGTCGGCGCCGATCGAGCGGCGCACGTTCTCGACCATGTCGTCGTAGCTGTCGTCGGCGCCCGCGCCGTTGGCGATCAGCTCCGCGCGCGAGGCGAAGTCGATGCCGTAGAAGCAGGGCCACTTCACCGGCGGCGAGGCGATCCGCACGTGGATCTCCAGCGCGCCCGCCTCGCGCAGCATCCGCACAAGGGCGCGCTGGGTGTTGCCGCGCACGATCGAGTCGTCCACCACGATCAGTCGCTTGCCGCGGATCACCTCGCGCAGCGGGTTCAGCTTGAGCCGGATGCCCAGCTGACGAATCGTCTGACTCGGCTGGATGAAGGTGCGGCCCACGTAGGCGTTCTTCATCAGGCCCTGCCCGTAGGGCACACCGGAACCCTGCGCGTAACCGACTGCGGCGGGCGTGCCCGATTCCGGCACCGGGATCACCAGGTCGGCGTCGACCGGACGCTCCTTGGCCAGCCTGCGGCCGATCTCGACGCGGGTGGCGTGCACCGAGCGGCCCGCGATGGTGGAGTCGGGCCTGGCCAGGTACACGTACTCGAAGACGCAGCCCTTGGGCTCGGGGTTGGCGAAGCGCATGGAGCGAACGCCCTCGGCGTCGATCGCCAGCAGTTCGCCCGGTTCGATCTCGCGCACGAAGGCCGCGCCGACGATGTCCAGGGCGGCCGTCTCACTGGCAACGACCCAGCCACGCTCGAGCCTGCCCAGACACAGCGGACGGACGCCGTGCGGGTCGCGCGCCGCGTACAGGGTGTGCTCGTCCATGAAGGTCAGGCAGAAGGCGCCCTTCAGCGTCGGAAGCAGCTTCATGGCGGCCTGCTCGATGCTGGAATCCGCGGCGGCGTGCGCCAGCAGCGCGGTCATCACGTCGGAGTCCGAGGTCGCGCCGACCGGCTGCGGGCGGCCGCCGGAGACCGGGTTGCCGATCAGTCCGAGTTCCCGTGCCCGGCTTGCCAATTCGGCGGTGTTGACCAGATTGCCGTTGTGTCCCAGCGCGAGTCCGGAGCCGACCGCGGTGGTGCGGAAGATCGGCTGCGCGTTCTCCCACGTCACACCGCCGGTGGTGGAGTAGCGACAGTGGCCGACGGCGATATGGCCCGGCATGGCGGCCAGCGTCTGCTCGTCGAACACCTGCGAGACCAGCCCGAGATCCTTGAAGACCAAGATCTGCTGACCGTCCGAGACCGCGATGCCCGCCGCCTCCTGACCGCGGTGTTGCAGCGCATAGAGGCCGTAGTACGTGAGCTTCGCCACGTCCTCGCTCGGCGCCCAGACACCGAAGACACCACACTCCTCGCGTGGCTCGTTCTCGTCCTCATCGGGGGTGGCTGCGAGGTTGTCGACCGATACTTCGGCGTTGGTCACCGTTTGCTCCCTGTTCGGGCGGGCTGGGGGCACCAGTCATTCTACGGGTGAAAATTCGATCGCGATCACGGCCACCGCATCCCCGGAGCAATCCCGTGTCGATTCCCCGAAATCGCGCGGCCGCGGCGGTACCGTCCATTAGTGGCGACTACGGACAGCACCCGCGGGACGGATCCGAACGCTCGGCGGCTCGACCGCCGTTCGCTACTGCGTATGGTCGGCGCACCCATGATCGTGCTCACCCTGCTGACCACGCTGCTCGGGATCATGTACCTGGCCTACGTGGTCGATCCCGAAGAGAATCTGCACGACTTCCCGATCGCGCTGGTCAACCAGGATGTCGGCGAGACGTTCGGCTCGCCGGGTCAGGAACGGCGGGTGAACTTCGGCGACCAGGTGGCCGACGGGCTGCGCAAGTCCGTGCCCGCCGATCAGATCGATCTGCGGGTCATCGGGATCAGCGAGGCCGAGCGGCAGATGCAGTCCGGCAAGGTCTACGGCGCGATCATCATCCCCAGCGACTTCAGCAAGCGGCTCGGCATCCTGGGCGTCGGCAGCGTGGTGCCGGGCGATATCGAGCAGCCCATCATCACGCTCCAGACCAACCCGCGCGCGGGCACCTACGCGTCCTCGATCGTCGTCCGCGTCGGCGACACGGCGTTCCCCCAGGTGAACAAGCAGGTAGGCCAGGAGCTGACCCGGCAGGTGGAGGCTCAGCTCACACCGCCCGAAGGCGGACAGGCGCCCGAGCTCAGCGGAGCCACCCGTATCGCGCTGGCCAGTCCGCTGCAACTGATCGTCGAGCAGTACCGCCCGCTGCCGAGCAACACCGGGCAGGGTCTCACCGCGTTCTTCTATGCCCTGTTGCTGCTGCTCGCGGGCGTGATCGGCTCGATGACGATCCACACCATGGTGGACGCCAACCTCGGCTTCGTGCCCACCGAGTACGGCCCGTGGTACGTGCATTTCCCGCCCACTCCGATCTCTCGGTTCAAGACCCTGCTGCTCAAGTGGGGCGTGATGATTCTCATGGGCACCGTCGTCTCGCTGATCTACATGCTGGTGGCCAAGGCGCTCGGCATGCCGCTCGACAATCCGCTGGCACTGTTCCTCTACGGCGCGTTCGCGATCATCGCGGTCGGCATCACCGGCCTGTCGATCCTCGCGGCCATCGGCTCGGCGGGATTGCTGGTGAACCTTGTCCTGTTCATCGTGCTCGGCTTGCCTTCGTCGGGCGGCACGGTGCCGATCGAGGCGACGCCCAAATACTTCGGCTGGCTGGCCCATTTCGAGCCGATGCACCAGGTGTTCCTGGCCGTTCGGTCGATCCTGTACTTCGACGCCAGCGGACCGGCGGGGTTGACGCGGGGCTTCTGGATGACGCTGGCCGGGCTCGTCATCGGGCTCGTGCTCGGGGCGGTCATCACCCGCTACTACGACTACAAGGGTCTGCATCGCGGTCGGCCCGCGCCCGCGGCGGCCTGATCCTCCCGCGGTGACGGGGCGGCATTCGCCCGGCGGATGGTCGACGGCCTACCCCGCGCGCCGAGGCGAATTCGGTGTCCACACGCAGCGACGCCGACCAGGACGAGCCGCCTGGGTCCCGTCACATCTCATCGGCCGGACGCAGGATCGGCAGCCAATGCGCGACCTCGGCGGCGCGGCTGCCGGAGGCGGTGAGCGCTCCCGAGCGGACGGCGGTGTCGAAATCGAGCAGTCCGGTGGCGAGCAGCAGCCAGGTGCGCGGGTCGGTCTCGACGACGTTGGGCGGGGTGCCGCGAGTGTGGCGGGGCCCTTCGATGCACTGCACCGCGACGAACGGCGGCACCCGCACCTCGACGGAATGGCCGGGCGCGTTCGCGGCCAGCGTGCGCACGGTCGTCTTGACCGCCGCCGCCAGCTCGGGCCGCGCGGGCTGCTCCGCTGCTTCATCACGCAACCAAACACTCACCGCCGCCACCGCCGCCCGGGTCTCCGCCGGGTCCACCGTCGCTCGTCGTCCCACCCGGCCGAGGTTACCCAGCGGCCCCGACCGACGAGACACCGAAGCGTCGCCGCCTGGCACACACCTTTCGCACGCCTCACATAGGCGGTGGCTATGTGAGGCGCATGGGGGATGTGTGGGACGTCAAGCGCGGTACTGCGGAGCCGGCCGGGGAGGCGCGGCGATCCGGCCGCTCCCGGAACAGCGACTCGAGAGCGGTCCGGCGCGCGACTACGCCGCCCGCATTGATCGCGTAGTGCACGAGGGCCGGCGCGGTCGTGCTTCCGGTGCTGCGGCGCAGCTGACCGAAGAGCGCGCCGCCGACCGCGGTGAGCAGCACTGTCGGCACAACGGGTTCGGAACCCGCGCGGGCGGAATGGATGTGCCACAGACCGAAAGTAGCGGCGCCGAGCAGTCGGCCGAGGCGCGCGCCGAAAGCGTTGTCCAGCAGCGGTTCCAGCGTGGAGCGGAAGATCAGCTCCTCGCTGTAGACGGTGCCGATCGGGATGTGCACGGCGACCCACTCGACATCCGAAACCTCTTGTTCCGGTGCGGCGAACTCACGCAGACTCTCGCGCAGCGCCGGAATCGCCACGGCCGCACCGTAACCGGCCAGGACCAGCGAACCGGCCGCAGCACCAACCCGCGCACCTTTGCCCGACCACCAGTGGGATCGCCCGCCGAGCGCGAGCCCGTAACCGGTAGCGAAGCAGGCGTTTACCGCCGTTCGCCCACGCTGATCCAGTTCGAGCCCCGGCAGGACCAGGTTGCTCCACACCAAGGCGAGGCCGGTTCCCGCGAGCGCCTTCAGAACCGGCCCGGCGCTCACTTGGTCTCCCGCTCGAACTCCTCCGCCGCTTCCAGCTGGAACCGAACCCGCTCCGCCAGTTCGGCGTTCCAACCGGGCGGTGCCGCGATGGCGGCCCAACCGTCCAGCACCAGGCTGCCGTAGCGGTGCCCGTGCCCGTCCGAAACACCCTGCGCGTTGGTGAGATCCGCGGCGACCTGCCAGAACGTGACGAACGGCGCCCAGCGCATCTGCGAGGACACGTCCGAGCCGCGCGGCTCCGACAACCAATCCGGTTGGGAGAAGATCAGATCCGTCGACCACCAGACGATCGGGTCGGAGGCGTGCATGAGATAGGCGATGCGCGGCGCCCGCCATTCGCTGTCGGGACGCGCGAGATCGGCGGCGTCGTCGGCGAATCGGACCACAAGCCCGTCGGCGTACACCGGCTCCACCTCCCGGGAACCGGGGTCGCGCCGCTGTACGAATTGCTGCCACAGCCGGTTGGAATTCGGCGGACCGACCCACAGCGCGCCGTCCACCTTGGCGCGCAGATCGGCGAGACCGTCGAAGGCGGCCTCCGAACCCTGCGAGCCCAGGCTCTCGCCGTACACCAGCAGTTTCGGCCGCGACTCCGGCGGGCGCGCCGACCAGTGCTCGTACACCGCGTCGAAGAGCCGCTCGCTCGCCGCGGCCGCTTTGCCGCGGTCCGCGAGGAACGAGAGCACACTCGGCAGATACGAGTACTGCGTCGCGACTATGGCGCTGTCGCCGCCGTACATGTACTCGATCGCGCCCACCGCCAGGGAATTGACCCAGCCGGTGCCCGTGGTGGTGACCACGACGAGCACCTTCCGGTCGAAGGCTCCGGTGCGCTCCAACTCCTCGACCGCGAGCGCGGCCTGCTCCGCGCCGCCGTCGGCCGACTCCAGCCCGACGTAGGCCCGGATCGGTTCGCGCGCCGGTTTCCCGGTGACCGCCGCGATGCGGCTCGCCGACGGTCCGTGCGAGACGAACCAGCGACCCTCGAAGCCGAGCGTCTCCCATTTCGCCAGCGACGCCGAGCTGCCCGAGCGCTCGGGCAGCTGCGGCTGCACCGCGTTGGGCGAGGTGTGGTCGTTGCGCACGCTGAACGCCGAGTTCGCGGCGGCGAAGAACGCCCGGTAGGCGACGCCGTTGAACAGCGTCACCACCAGTACCACGAGCACCAGTGCTCCCGCGGCGGGCGCCAGCTCGCGCGGTACCCGGACCCACCGGTTGAGCTGGCGGGCCAGGAACAGGATGATCTCGCGCACGGTCCGGTAACCCGCGACCACCGCGGCGCCCACCGCCACACTCAACAATCCGGTGCGCAGGTAGGCGGGCGTCGTCGTGCCCTCCATGCCCATCAGCGCGGTGATCTCGCGCTGCCAGCGCGCCGACTGCACCAGCATCAGGGCGGCGGCCAGTGCGGAGGTGAGCAGTATCGCGGTCTTGAGCGCGTAGCGCACCCAGGTGGGCGGTCCGGGAATCTTCAGCCGCGGCCGCACCCAGATCCGGAACAGCCATTCGAGCACGCAGCCGAGGCCGTAGCCGAGCGCCGCGTTGATGCCCGAGATCAGGCCCTGGAACAGCCAGTCCCTCGGCACCAGCGACGGCGTCACCGACAGCGCGAAGAAGATGGTCGCGACGACCAGCCCGACGTAGTTGAGGTCGATGATGTCCTCGGCCCGGCGCACCGCGACGACGCCGCGGGCACGCAGCTTCGTCAGGGTGTCTGCCTTCTCGAGCACTCGAACAGTATGGCGCTCCGCACCGACGGCCGGGCGGGTTGCCCGTGCCGCCCCCGGCGGCGCGGGCGCACATCACAGCCGGGTCGCGCGGCAATTACCCACCGTGCTCGAGTAGTTGTACGGGGCCGCGCGGGCCTCCCAACCCGCAGACTCGTTACCCATGAGCACTCCAAACGCAGCGCCGAAAGCCACCTCGGCCTACGTCGCGCAGGCCGCGATCGCGTTCGGCATCAGCTTGTTCGGGGCGGGCGTCGGCATCTTCTACCTTCCACTGGACGTCTGGCAGCGCGGCTTCCTCGGCATGACCGTGCTGTTCCTGGTGACCAGCACCTTCACCCTGGCCAAGGTGGTGCGCGACCAGCACGAGGCCAACTCGACCACCAACCGCATCGACGCGGCACGGATGGAAAAGCTGATGGCCGAACACGATCCGTTCAAACCACTCTGACCGGCGACGGACGGCGCCCACTCGGGCGAGCCCGGCGACGAGGGGTTCGGGCCCGCACCGGGTGGGCGTTCGCTATTTCAGCTCGCGTTCCCGGTCGGCGGATTCCTCCAGATACCGGCGGACCCGGTCGGAGAGTTCCGCCGTCCAGTCCGGCGGTTGGGCGATGGCTACCCAGGCGTCGAGCACCAGCGTGCCGTAGCGGTGGCCGTGGCCGTCGCTGACCCGCTGCGCGTTCGGCAGGTCGGCGGCGACCTGCCAGAACGTGACGATCGGATACCAGCCCATGCGCGGCGACACGTCCGGCCCGGGCGGCTCGCGCAGCCAATCCGGTTCGTCGAACAGCAGATCCGGCGACCACCACACCACCGGATCCGTGGCGTGCTGGAGGTAGAGCACGCGCGGGTCGAGCCAGGTCGCGCCCGCCTGCCACAGGTTGGCGCGTTCGTCGGCGAATCGGACGACGAGACCATCGGCGTAGGTGGGCAGGATCTCCGGCGAACCCGGATCGCGCCGGGTGACGAACTCGCGCCAGATCCGGTTGGAATTGGGCGGTCCGACCCAGAGCACGCCGTCGGTGCGCGTCCGCAGGTCGGCGAGACCGCTGAAGGCGCCCTCCGAACCCTGCGAGCCCAGACTCTCGCCGTAGACCAACAGCTTCGGGCGCAATTCCGCTGGACGCGCCGACCAGTGCTCGTAGACCTTGTCGAACAACAGCTTTCCGGCCTCGGTGGCCTTGGCCCGGTCCGAGAGGAACGAAAGCACGCTCGGCAGATAGGAATACTGCGTCGCGACCACGGCGGTGTCGCCGCCGAACATCATCTCGATCGATTCCACGCTGGTGGAGTCGACCCAGCCGGTGCCGGTGGTTGTCACCACGACGAGCACCTTGCGTTCGAACGCCTTGGTGCGCTCGAGTTCGTCGATCGCCAATTCCGCCTGCGCCTCGGGGTCCTCGGCCGACTCCAGGCCGGTGTAGACGCGAATCGGTTCGCGCGCAGGCTTCTCCGTGACCCGCTCGATCGCCGCGGCGTCGGGTCCGTAGGACACGAACCAGCGTCCCTCCGAGCCCAGTGTGTCCCACGCCGCCAACGATGCTGGGCTGCCGGACCTTTCGGGCAGTTGCGGCTGAGTGGCGTTCGGCGAGGTGTTGCTGTTGCGCACGCTGAACGCCGAATTCGCCGCGTCGAAGAAGACGCGCACCAGCACGCCGTTGCCGAGCAGCACGGCGACCACGGCCACGGTGACGAACCCGATCGGCAGCGCGATCCGGCGCGGGACGCGCACCCACTTCACCAATTCGCCTGCCACCCAGCGGACCAACCAGCGCGCCGCGCGGAACAGCCCGATCACCACGGCGACCACCGCCGCGCTCAACGCGCCCGTGCGCAGATAGCCGGAGGTGGTGGTCTGATCCATGCCCATCAGCGCGGTGATCTCGCGCTGCCAGCGCGCCGACTGCACCAGCATGACGATCGCGACCACCACGCACGCGAGCACGACGAGCGTCTTGACAACACCGGCGAGCCATCCCGGCAGTGCCAGCGCCGCGGGCAACTGCACCCGCGGCGCGATCCACTTGCCGTAGGCCAGGTCGAGCAGACAGCCGACGCCGTAGCCGATCGCGGCGTTGACGCCGCTGACCAAGCCCTGGAACAACCAGTCGCGCGGCAGCAGCGACGGCGTCAGCGACCAGCAGAAGAACAGGGTGGCGACGACGAGACCGACGTAGTTCGGATGGAAGAAACGCTCGACGAGACCGACCACTCGGCCGGCCCCGTCGCGTAGCTCAGCGGTAACCATCCGAGCCTCCCGGTGGGGTCAGATCGCGCTGGCTCCGAAGAGTTTCGGCAGCGTGCCCTCGTAGGCGTCGCGCAATTCGGCCATGGTAACCGAGAATTGGCCCTGCACCTCGACGGAATCCGACCCCTGGTCGACCACGCCGATGCGCACCCACGGCAGCTCACGCGCGTCGCACATCTTGGTGAACCGGGTCTCCTCCGAGCGCGGCACCGCGACGAGCACCCGGCCCGCCGATTCGGAGAACAGCGTGACGAACGGGTCGGCGCCCTCGGGAAGCAAGATGCGGCAACCGGTCTCGCCCGCCAGCGCGGCCTCCACCACGGCCTGCGCGAGGCCGCCCTCCGACAGGTCGTGCGCGGCGCTGATCATGCCGTCGCGCGAGCCCGAGGTCAGGATCTCGGCAAGCAGCTGTTCGCGCGCGAAGTCGACCTTGGGCGGTTCGCCGCCGAGGTGATCGTGGGCGACCTGCGACCAGATGGAACCGCCGAACTCGTCGCGGGTCTCGCCGAGCAGGATCAGCGTCTCGCCCGGCTCGAGGCCGAGGCCGGTGGGGATGCGGCGGTGCACGTCGTCGATGACGCCGAGCACGCCGACGACCGGCGTCGGCAGGATGGCGTCCTGGCCGGTCTGGTTGTAGAAGCTGACGTTGCCGCCGGTGACCGGAATGCCAAGGGCCACACAGCCGTCCGCGAGGCCGCGCACGGCCTGCTGGAACTGCCACATCACGCCGGGGTCCTCCGGCGAGCCGAAGTTCAGGCAGTTGGTGACGGCCTTCGGGGTGGCGCCGGTGGTGGCGACGTTGCGGAAGGCCTCGGCGAGCGCGAGCTGCGCGCCGGTGTACGGGTCCAGCTTGGTGTAGCGGCCGGAGGCGTCGGTGGCCAGCGCGATACCGCGGCCGGTCTGCTCGTCGATCCGGATGACGCCCGCGTCGGCGTGCTCGGCGAGCACGGTGTTGCCGCGCACGTAGCGGTCGTACTGCTCGGTGATCCACTTGCGGCTGCACAGCTGCGGGCTGGAGATCATCTGGAGCAGCGTCGCGCGCAGCTCCTCCGGGGTCTTCGGACGCGAAAGCTTGTCCGGGGTGTCGGCGATCAGCGCGTCCTGGTAGTCCGGGCGCTGCACCGGGCGCTCGTACACCGGGCCCTCGTGCGCGACGGTGCGCGGCGGCACGTCCACCACGGTCTCGCCGTGCCAGGTGACGACCAGGCGGTCGCCGTCGGTGACCTCACCGATGACGGTGGCGAGCACGTCCCACTTGTGGCACACCGCCATGAACGCCTCGACGTTCTCGGGGGTGACCACGGCGCACATGCGCTCCTGGGATTCGCTGGAGAGGATCTCCGCGGGCGTCATGTTGGCCGCGCGCAGCGGGACCTTGGTCAGATCGATGTGCATGCCGCCGTCGCCCGCCGCCGCGAGTTCGGAGGTGGCGCAGGACAGTCCGGCGCCGCCGAGGTCCTGGATGCCGACGACCAGCTTGGCCGCGTACAGCTCGAGACAGCACTCGATGAGCACCTTCTCGGTGAACGGGTCGCCCACCTGGACGCTGGGCAGCTTCTTGCGTCCGGTGCCGGACTCGTCGCCGGAGAAGGTGTCCGAGGCGAGGACGGAGACGCCGCCGATGCCGTCGAGGCCGGTGCGCGCGCCGAACAGGATGATCTTGTTGCCGGTGCCGGAGGCGAAGGCCAAGTGCAGGTCCTCGACCCGCATCACGCCCGCGCACAGCGCGTTGACCAGCGGATTGCCCTGGTAGGAGGCGTCGAACACGGTTTCGCCGCCGACGTTCGGCAGGCCGAGCGAGTTGCCGTAGCCGCCGACGCCGCGCACCACGCCGTCGACGACGCGGCGGGTGTCGGCCGCGTCCGCCGCGCCGAAGCGCAGCTGGTCCATCACCGCGATCGGGCGCGCGCCCATCGCCATGATGTCGCGCACGATGCCGCCGACGCCGGTGGCCGCGCCCTGGTACGGCTCGACGTAGGACGGGTGGTTGTGGCTCTCCACCTTGAAGGTGACCGCCCAGCCGTCGCCAACGTCGACCACGCCGGCGTTCTCGCCGATGCCCGCGAGCATGGACTCGCGCATCTCGTCGGTGGTGGTCTGCCCGAAGTAGCGCAGGTGCACCTTGGAGGACTTGTAGGAGCAGTGCTCGCTCCACATCACCGAGTACATCGCCAGCTCGGCGTCGGTGGGCCGACGACCGAGGATCTCCTTGATGCGGGCGTACTCGTCGTCCTTGAGACCCAGCTCTTTGTAGGGTTGCGCGACATCTGGGGTCGCTGCGGCTGCGCTGACGGTGTCGACCTGCGGAGTCACGGAGTACCAGGGTCCTTTCGGCCGGGCCATCGGGGTGGGCGAACGCGCGCGGTGCAGCGGCGAACGTCGGCACTGAAATTGCGGCGAGATGCCTGGGGTCAGTTTAGAGGGCGGGTGGTGTGGGCCCGCAGGTGAGGGGCACGGCCGCGTCCGGCGCCGCGCGTACCTCCGCCTTCTTCCGGCCGTGCCGGTCCCGGAGTCCGGCCGGATGCCGCCGCGGACGGAGATCGGTCGCCCGTCGAGGCGGAGCCGACACCGGGTTGTCTCGGCGACGGTCTCGGGCGTAGCGGCGACGGAGGGGACGTCGAGACAGGCCTAGCGACCGGACCGGGGTCGGGGGTGTTTATTACTCTGTCCGGGTGAGCGAACGATCGGGGGTTGCGAATTCGGCCGAGGTTGCCAGAGCGGATGCGCAACCGGGTGACGCCGAATCCACTGCCGACTCGTCGCCGCGTTCGCCGTTGGCATCGAAGCAGTTGCGCTGGCTCGGCGCCGCGCTCGCGTTGTTCCTGGTCTCCGCGGTGGTCTCGCTGCTGGTGCACTGGTGGGGCGGGTACATCGATCTGCGGGTCTATCGCAACGGCGCGCGCGTCTGGCTGGACGGCGGCGAGCTGTACGGCCCGATGCCGCCGGTGTTCGGCATCGGCCTTCCGTTCACCTATCCCCCGCTGGCCGCGCTGTTCTTCGCTCCGCTCGCGCTGATGCCGCTGCCGCTGGCCGAGGTGCTCGTGCTGGCCACCTCGATCGGCAGCCTGGGCATCACGCTGTGGCTGGTGCTGGCCAGGATTCGGCCGGAACTCGACCGGACGGCCATGCTGCCCTTGGTGATCGCCGCTGTCGCGGCGGCGGGGTTCCTGGAACCGGTGCGCCAGACCTACGGCTTCGGCCAGATCAACCTGGTGCTGATGGCCGCGGTCGCGCTGGACTGCCTGGTGCGCAAGCCCTTCTGGCCGCGCGGCATGCTCATCGGGATCGCGGTGTCGATCAAGCTGATTCCCGCGGGCTATCTGCTGTACTTCCTGCTGCGCAGAGACTGGAAAGCCGCGGGCACCCTGGTCGTCTCGGCGATCGGCGCGGTCGGAATCGGATTCCTGCTTTTCCCAAGCGATTCGGTGGACTACTGGTTCCACACGCTCTCCGACACCGGCCGCATCGGCCCGCCGTACTTCGCGGGCAACCAGTCGCTCAAGGGCATGGCCTTCCGGCTCGGCGTCTCCGATTCGGCGGCCACCTTGATCTGGATCACCCTCTCGGTGGTCGCGGTCGCGCTGGCCGCGATCTGGATGCACCGGCTCATCGCCGCGGGCAACACCGTGGCCGCGCTACTGGTGAACGCCGCCGCGGTTCTGCTCGTCTCGCCGGTCTCCTGGTCACACCACTGGATCTGGGTAGCGCCCGCCCTCGTCGTCGCCGCCGACGCCATCGCCCGAACCCGCGAAGGCCGCGCCCGAACCCCGCGCGGACGCTGGTTCACCACAACCGTCGCCGCCTTGACCATCCTGTTCCTCATCGGCCCCCACTGGTTGCTCCCCCATTCCAAAGACCGCGAACTGGACTGGGCTTGGTGGCAACAACTCCTCGGCAGCAGCTACGTCCTCGTGACCTTCACCATCTTCGTCTTCGCGGTGATCACCTACCGCCCCGTCGTGACCCGCACCACCGAAGCCGCCCCGGCCAACGTGACGTGACCGCCGAAGAAGTCCTCGGGCGGCCGGTAGCCCGAGCGCCCTACTCCACCGGCGTGAGGAACGCCGCGAGAGCCGCCGCGTAGGCGGGAACGTCGTTGGCGCCCATCAGTTCTCGGGCCGAGTGCATCGCGAGTTGAGGGGCGCCGACGTCGACGGTGGGCATGCCGGTGCGGGCGGCGGTCATCGGGCCGATGGTGGAACCGCAGGGCAGGTCGGCGCGGTGGACGTAGCGCTGCAACGGGACCGCCGCCTGGTCGCAGGCGAGGGCGAAGGCGCCCGCGCCGGTGGCGTCGGTGGCGTAGCGCAGGTTCTGGTTGACCTTGAGCACCGGTCCGCCGTTGATCTCGATGCGGTGCGCGGGCTCGTGCCGCTCGGGGTAGTTGGGGTGGGTGGCGTGCGCCATGTCGCCGGATGCGCAGATCGAACCGGCAAGGGCCGCAAGGTATTCGGCGCGACCGCCACCGCGCGCCAGCACGATCCGCTCCAGCACGGCGGGCAGCAGGTCGGACTGGGCGCCGCGATCGGACTGGCTGCCGACCTCTTCGTGATCGAACATGGCGAGCACCGGCGTCGACGCGCCCGGATCCTCCACCGCGGCGAGGAACGCGTGCAGTCCGGCGTAGCAGGTGCCCTGATTGTCCAGCCGGGGCGCGCTGACCAGATCGCGGTCCCGTCCGACCAGCCTGCTCGGCTCGAGATCGTGCGTCATCAGCTCCCAGCCGAGCACCGCGGCCGGATCCACCTCCACGGTCTCGGCGACGAAGGCCAGGAACGAGCGCGGCAGGTCGCCGACACCCCACACCGCGTTCACGTGGCGCTGCGGGTCGAGCGTGACGCCGCGCCGGTCCTCGGAGAGGTGGATGGCCAGCTGCGGCACCCGCAGGATCGGCTCATCGATGCGAATCAGCTGCTCGCGCACCTTGTTTCCGACGCGCACCGTCAGCCTGCCCGAAATGCCGAGCTCGCGGTCCAACCACGAGTTCAGCCACGCGCCGCCGTAGGGCTCGAGCCCGACCAGCTGCCACCCGGCGGAGGCCAGATCCGGGTGCTGCTTCACCCGCAGGTTCGGGCTGTCGGTGTGCGCGCCGACGACGCGGAACGGGGCGTCCGGGCCCGTCCCCGACCAGGCGACCAGGGAACCACCGCGCACCACGTAACGGCGTCCGATCGCCTCGCCGGGCCAGACCGACGCCTCCTCGAGCCGGGTGAAGCCGTGCGTGTCCAGCTCCCGCGCGACCGTGCGGACCACGTGGAACGGCGAGGGTGAATCATCGATGAACGCGCACAGACCATCGGCCGTGGCGGCGGTCGCGGAAACGGGCATGGGAGCGATCCTAGGGGCCGACCACCGCCGCGGCCGTCCGAGGCGCGTGGCAACTTCCGCCACCGCCGCTAAACTGACGCCCAGGCTGCGAACGAGAACATTCAGCAATCTCGCGTGAAGGGCAGGGGTTCGCATGACACTGCCGAGCGGGCGGCACCACGACGCCGTCGAAATCGTCAACATCGCACCTTTGCACGGCGCGGGCGCCATCATCGGGCCGTCCTGCGTCGCGGCCGCGAATCTGGCCGTGGCCGAGATCAACAGCGGCACCGGCATTCTCGGTCGCGAGGTATGCGTGACCACGATCGACGGCGGCGGTCCGCCGCAGCGCGTCTACGACGAGGTCTCGGCCCTGCTGGCGACCGGCATGGTGCACGCCGTCACCGGCATCCCGATGCCGGAGAACCGCGTCGCGATCATGCGCGCGGCGGCCGGTCGCGCGCCGTGCCTGTTCGGCGTCGGCCACGACGGACTCGCGGGCGAAGAACCGGGCGTCTTCATGATCGGCGAGCATCCAGGCATCCAGACGCTGGTCGCGGTGGACTGGCTCTACCGGGAGTTCGGCGCCCGGCGCTGGGCCGTGGTGGCCAGCGACTATCTCTGGTCGCGCCGCATCGCGCCCACGCTGCGCGAAGTCCTCGCGCCGCGGCACACGGTGGTCGCCGAACATTTCGTGCCGATCGGCGCCGAGAATTTCGACGCCGTGCTCGACGATCCCCGGCTGGACGCGGCCGACGGGGTGATCCTGCTGCTGATCGGCGCCGACGCGGCCCGCTTCAACCGGGCGTTCACCGCGGCGGGACGCGCCGGCCGCCAGTTCCGCACCGGCCCGACCATCGACGAAAACGTCTTGCTGGCAGGCGGACTCGACGCCAACCGTGATATCTACGTGCCCTCCAGCGTGATTCCCGATCGGCGCAGCGCGGACCACCGCGATCTGCTCGACCGATACCTGCGGCTGCACCACGGATTCGCCCCCGCCTTCAGCCGATTCGCCAACGGCGCCTACCGCGCGCTGCACGCGCTGCGCACCGCGGTCGACACCGCGGGCTCGTTCGAGACGGCACGCATCCACGGCGCGCTGGCCGACCGCCCGGTGCTCGAAGGCCCGTCCGGCGAGTTCACCTTCCGCGGCGATCAGATCGTCCAGCCGACGTTGGTCGCGCGCGCGACGGGCGTCGACTTCGAGACGCTCACCGTGGTGTGAGCAACCCCCCTTGACGTTTCTCCGCCGCCGCGACGCCCGCGCACGGCCAACGACAGCGCCGACTACGCCTCGGCGACCAGCTCCAGCAGCCGCTTCAGCTCGGCGTAGCGCCGCGCGCCGATTTTGTTCTGCAACTGACGCTCGGCGATTTCCTCCTCGGCCCGCACCGACGCGACCAGCTCGGCCCCCAGCCTGCTCAGCCCGATCAGAATGCGCCGCCGGTCCTCCTCCGCGGCCACCCGGAAGATCAGTCCGCGCTCGGCGAGGAAGTCGGCGTGCCTGGTCGCCGAGGACGGCGCCAATTGCGAGCGGTTGGCCAATTCGCTCATCGTGATGCCGTTTTCGGTCGACAGATTGCACAGCATCGACCACTGATCCGGCGAAAGCTGCCTCGCGCACAAAGCGGCATCGAGGTTACGCAGCCACCGTCGTTCCGCGGCACGCAGCGCCCCATGCAGCGTGACATATCCGCTTAGAATGGTCGTCATTGATTTTCCCCGCCTGCTTTTGTATTTCGTTCGAACCAGAAGAAGAGTACCGAATGTCAGCGGTCGGCGAGAGCCCAGACGGCACGATAGAGATCCTGAACATAGTTCCCATGCAGGGACCTGGCGGGATCTTCGCGCCTTCCTGCGACGCTGCCATTTCGCTCGCGGCGTCCGAAATCAACCGGGGCGCCGGAATTCTGGGGCGCGAAATTCGTACCACGAATATCGATGGCGGCAGGCCGCCCGCCGAGGTCGCGACCGAGGTGGCCGCGCTGCTGGCCACCGGCATGGTGCACGCGATCACCGGCTGGCACACCTCCGCGGTGCGGCGGGCCGTGGCCAAGGCGAACGACGGTCGCGTGCCGTACCTGTTCGCGGTCAGTCACGAGGGCCTGCCCGACGAACTGCCCGGTGTGCTGCTGGTCGGCGAGCACCCGGCGGGCCACACCGTCGCCGCGGTGCGCTGGCTCGGCAAGGAACTCGGCGTGCGACGCTGGGCCATCATCGGCAACGACTACATCTGGCCGCGCGAGACGGCGAAAGCGGTGCGGCGCAGCCTGATCGACCCGGACGCCATCGTGCTGGAACGCTTCGTCCCGCTCGGCACGCCGAGCTTCGGCGAGTTCCTGCTGCACCCCGATCTGGATCGGGCCGAGGGCGTCATCATCCTGATGGTCGGCGCGGACGTCGCGCGGTTCAACCGCCAGTTCTGCGCCATGGGGCGGGCCGCCGACCAGGTGCGAGTCAGCCCGGCCGCCGACGAGAACGTGCTGCTCGCGGGCGGCGCCGAGGCCAATCACAATCTCTACGTGCCGTCCAGCTTCTTCCTGAACGAGAAGCTCACCGACGGCCGAGATCGCAAGGCCCGATATCGCAGGATGCACGGCAGCTTCGCGCCCGCGCTCACCACCTTCAGCAACGCCACCTACGAGGCCATCCACGCGCTGCGCGGGTTGGCCGAGACCGTCGGCTCGCTGGACGTGCCGAGCCTGCAATGCGCGCTCGCCGACGGCGTGCACTTCCAAACCCCGGGCGGGCCACGGGGATTCGTCGGCAACCAGGCGATCCAGCCCGGCTATCTGGCGCGGGCCGATGGCGTCGAATTCGACATCATCGACCGCATCTGGTGACCCACGAAACGCGAAACGGCCCGGACCGACCGGCTCCCGATGCGGGAGCGCGGAACGATCCGGGCCGGGGTGTCGCGTCAGGCCGAGACCAGGGTGTCCAGCACCGAGAGGAACAGTCCGAGACCGTCGTCGCTCGGGCCGGTCAGCGGCTCGGTGGCGTGCTCGGGGTGCGGCATCAGACCGACCACCCGTCCGTTGGCCGAGGCGATGCCCGCGATGCCACGCTGCGAGCCGTTCGGGTTGTCGCCCGAGTAGCGGAAGACCACCCGGCCCTCGCCTTCGAGCTCGTCGAGCACGGCGGCCGAGGCCTGGTAGCGGCCCTCGCCGGACTTCAGCGGGACCAGGATCTGCGCGCCCGGCTCGTAGCGGGACGTCCACGCGGTGGAGACCGAATCGACGGTCAGCCACTCGTCGCGGCAGATGAAGTGCAGACCCTCGTTGCGGGTGAGCGCGCCGGGCAGCAGACCGGCCTCGCACAGCACCTGGAAGCCGTTGCAGATGCCGAGCACCGGCATGCCCTGGCCCGCGGCCTGCACGACCTTGCCCATCACCGGCGCGAACCGGGCGATGGCGCCCGCGCGCAGGTAGTCGCCGTAGGAGAAGCCGCCGGGCACGACGACCGCGTCGACCTGCTTCAGATCGGCGTCGGCGTGCCACAGGCTGACCGCCTCGGCGCCCGCGAGGCGCACCGCGCGCGCGGCGTCGACGTCGTCGAGCGTGCCGGGAAAGGTGATGACCCCGATGCGCGCCGTCATGGGAGGCGAACCACCTTCCACTCCTCGATCACGGTGTTGGCGAGCAGGCCTTCGGCGATCTGCTCGAGCTCGGCGTCGCTGACGCTCTCGTCCACTTCGAGCTCGAATCGCTTGCCCTGCCGCACATCACCGATCCCGGCGAATCCCAGGCGCGGGAGCGCGCCGACAATGGCCTGCCCCTGCGGATCCAGGATTTCGGCCTTCGGCATCACCTCGACCACGACTCGTGCCACGCGTTGCTCCTCAGGTGGTGTGGGGGGTTACCTGAGCAGCC
The DNA here is from genome assembly GCF_059570515.1 of Nocardia sp. CNS-044. NCBI lineage: Bacteria > Bacillati > Actinomycetota > Actinomycetes > Mycobacteriales > Nocardiaceae > Nocardia > Nocardia sp. CNS-044. The sequence goes on along the minus strand of NZ_JCANSX010000005.1, from coordinate 1,064,710 downwards.
TAGTTGTTCCGGTCGCGCGAGCTACCTGCGGGGTCGGGTGAAAATCGACACCCTGCCAATAGCATGGCGGAATGCGCATAGCCCATTTCGGCCACTCCTGCATCCTCGTCGAGCTGCACGGCACGAAGGTGCTCTTCGATCCGGGCACGTTCTCGCACGGCTTCGAGGGCATCACCGGCCTGGACGCCATCGCCGTCACCCACCAGCACCCCGATCACATCGACCCGAACCGCATCGACGCGCTGCTCGAGGCCAACCCGCAGGCCAGGGTGCTGTCCGATCCGCAGACCGCCGCCCAGCGCGGCGGACGGTGGGAGGCCGTGCACGCGGGCAACGTGCTGCGGCTCGGCGACCTCCAGATCACCGGTGGCGGCGGCAGGCACGCGGTGATCCACCCGGACATCCCGGTCATCGACAACACGGTCTTCCAGCTCGGCACCGCCGACGACCCCGCCCAGCTCGTGCACCCCGGCGACTCGCTCTGGGTCCCGCCGGTCCCGGTCGGCGTGCTCGCCATCCCCGCCGCCGCGCCGTGGATGCGGATCAGCGAGGCGGTCGACTACTTGCGCGCCGTCGCCCCGCGCACCGCGCTGCCCATCCACTTCGGCATCATCCACGAGGAGGCCCGCGGCATCTACTTCGGCAGGCTCGCCGAAATGGGTCCGGACGGAACCGAATTCACCGTGCTGGAACCGGAGAACCAGCGCGAATTCTGAACGAGCGCCGTCGACCGGCTTCAGGGGTGAATACGACCTTCAGCCGCGACCGTAGCTGGTCAGGAAAAGCGCCTCCGCCAGTGCCATGTGTTCGATTTCGGACGGGTCCACGCTTTCGTTGGGCGCGTGGATGAGGCACTTCGGCTCCTCGACGCCGATCAGCATGATCTCGGCGTCGGGGTAGGTGTCGGCGAAGACGTTGCACAGCGGGATGGAACCGCCCTGGCCCTGGGTGGTGGTCGGCCAGCCGTAGGAGGCGACCAGCGCGGCGTCCATGGCCGCGCGCGCGGGGCCGCCGCTGGCGGAGCGGAACGGCGCTCCCTCGCCCTCCAGCTCGATGGTGAGCTTCGCGTGCAGCGGGGTGTTCGCCTCCAAGTGGGCGACGAGGGCGCGGTGCGCGTGTTCCGGCGTGATGCCCGGGGGAATGCGCAGGTTCAGCCGGGCGCGGGCGGCGGGCTGAATCGACGCCGTCGAGCCGACCACCCGCGGCGCATCGATGCCGAGCACGGTGAGAGCCGGTCGGGCCCAGAGCATTTCGGCGACCGTACCGTCGCCGGCGAGCGCGACTCCGCCGAGCACGCCCGCGTCGTTGCGGAAGCGGTCGGGGTCGTAGTGCACGCCGTCCCAGGTCTGCCGGTTGTCCAGCCCCGCGACGGTGGTGTTGCCGTCGGCGTCGCGCAGCGTGGCGAGCACCTGGATCAGCGCGGCGAGCGCGTCCGGCGCCGCACCGCCGAACATGCCCGAATGCAGCGGTCCGGCAAGGGTTTCCACGGTGACGAGCACGTTGACGTTGCCGCGCAGGGTTTCGGTGAAGGTCGGCACGCCCGCGGCGAAGTTGCCGCAGTCGCCGATCACGATGGCGTCGGCGCGCAGCAGATCCGGGTTGGCCACGACGAATTTCTCCAGCCCCCCGGTCCCCTGCTCCTCCGAGCCCTCGGCGACCAGCGTGACGCCCACCGGTAGCTCGGATCCGACAGCGCGCAGGGCCGTCAGGTGCATGACGATGTTGCCCTTGCAGTCCGCCGCGCCGCGCCCGTACCAGCGACCGTCCTTCTCGGTGAGCTCCCAGGCGGGCGTCCGCCACGCGGCCTCGTCCAGCGGCGGCTGCACGTCGTAGTGGCAGTAGAGCAGCACAGTCGGCGCCCCGGGAGGCGCGGGACGCGAGGCGATGACGGCCTTGCTACCGTCCGGCGTCTCGTGCAACCCGACCTTGGTCAGCCCGACCGCGGCGAACGCGTCGGCCACCCACTGCGCGGCGCGCTCGCACTCCTCGGCGGGGAACTGCCGCGCGTCGGCCACGGACTTGAACGAAACCAGTTGCGCGAGATCGCGTTCGGCTTGCGGCATCAGCCCCGCGACGCGCGAGCGCAGCTCGGCGGTATGCGGATCGTCGGAAGTCATGGGCAGCTCACTTCGTCGTGTCGTCGAGCGTCGATTCGCACCTCGTCGAGGTGGATGCCGAGCCGGTCCACACGGCGCTGAAGCGATTCGCGCACAGTGCTGGCGCCGATTCGACGGCGATCACCGTATCGCGATCGCCGGTCGCCGAGCGGTTGCCGGGGCCGGGCCGCGTCGGTCGTGATGTCGTCGACGGAACGCCGGACCGAGCACCAGTAGCCGCTCAGCATCCACCCTCTCGGGGCGAAACTACCGCTTGTACAAGCAATTCATTGCAGAATGAGGGCAGAAACCAATCCGTGGCAATCTTTGAGCAGCATTGCTGGGAGGCCCCGATGCCCGCCGCACCGGATTTCGACGATCTGTTCGCACTGCCCGCGATCGACCATCCCGCGCCGAAAGAGAGTTTCCCGGACAAGGAAGTCCTTCCACAGGTCGCCTACCAGATCGTGCACGACGAGCTGCTGCTCGACGGCGTCTCCCGGATGAACCTCGCCACCTTCTGCACCACCTGGGTCGACGACCAAGCGCGCAGGTTGATGAACGAGTCGCTCGACAAGAACATCGTCGACAAGGACGAATACCCGCAGACCGCGGAACTGGAGCGCCGCTGCGCGCGGATGCTCGCCGACCTCTGGCACGCCCCGGATCCCGCGACCACGCTCGGCACCTCGACCACCGGGTCCAGCGAGGCCGCGATGCTGGGTGGGCTCGCCGCCAAGTTCCGCTGGCGCGAGCGGGGCGGCTCGGGCACGCCGAACTTCGTCTGCGGACCCGTGCAGGTCTGCTGGGAGAAGTTCGCCCGCTACTTCGACGTCGAGATTCGCCAGGTGCCGTTGCGCGGCGACCGGCTCACCATGCACCCCGACGACGTCGCCGCGCACTGCGACGAGAACACCATCATGGTGGTCGCCAATTTCGGGCAGACCTACACGGGACTTTTCGAGGACGTCGCGGGCATGGCGCGTGCGCTCGACGATCTCCAGTCCGCGAAGGGCCTGGACATCCCGCTGCACGTGGACGCGGCGAGCGGCGGTTTCCTCGCCCCGTTCACCGCCCCCGACGTGGTGTGGGACTTCCGCCTGGAGCGGGTGAAATCGATCAACTCCTCCGGCCACAAGACCGGTCTCGCCCCGCTCGGCGCGGGCTGGGCCATTTGGCGCACGGCCGACGACCTGCCCGCGGAGCTGATCTTCGACGTCGACTATCTCGGCGGCAGCATGGCCACCTTCAACCTGAACTTCTCCCGGCCCGGCGGGCAGGTGATCACGCAGTACTACGACTTCATCCGGCTCGGCAGGCTCGGCTACACGCGGTTGCAGGAGGCGATCTACCGGGTCGCGGGACATCTGGCGGACGGGTTGCGGAAGTTCGACGGGTTCGAGCTGATCCACGACGGCGATCCGGGTCGCGGCATCGCCGCGGTGTGCTGGCGACTGACCGGCTCGCCCGGTTTCAACCTCTACGACCTGTCCGATCGGCTACGCACCCGCGGCTGGCTGATCGCCGCGTACCCACTGCCGCCCGATCGCGGATCGGAGACGATCATGCGCGCGGTGATCCGGCACGGCTTCACCCACGACATGGTGGACCTGTTGCTCGCCGACATCGAACGCAGCGTGCGGCAGCTGGCCGACCATCCGCTGACGGTCTCGCTGACCAGGGCGGAAGCGGGCGGCTTCACGCACAACGCGACGCCGAAAGTTCCCACCGCGCAACCGAAGACCACCGCCGAACAAGCCTAGTCCCGCGGCCGAGTACGCGAAGGTGCGCCCGCCGCCACCGATCGCCATTCCCGGCGGCGGGCGTACCTCCGCCCGCGACCCTCAGGCCGCGCGCATCAGGTCGATCGGCTCCCACCGATACACATCGCTGACCGCGCCGTGGAACAGCGCCAGATCCACCGCGTCCAGCATCGCCTGGCGCGGACCCGAACGCTGTAACTGCGCCGCGGAGATCGCCAAGCGCAGCACGCCGCCGCGCCGCGCGGTCCGCGCCGCACCCATCACCAAGGCGCGGCACCACCACGGCTCGGCGCGGAAACCTTCGCCGATGCCGTAGACGCGCGACTTCTGCGCCGCGTTGCGCTCCAGATCGAGGATCGAGGTGAGCCCGAGCGCCAGCCGGAACCCCGTCTCGGGCAGCGCGGCGATGGCCCCCGCCGAGGCGTCCCAGCGCGGCGCGGCGAACAGCCGGGTGCGCAGTTCCGCCTGCTCCAGCACCCGGTCGGCCGCGGTGAGCCGCAGCTTGGCCTCGTGCTTGGGCAGCGTCGCGAACTCGGCCCTGCGCCGCTTGGTCGCCGCTTGGTCGTAGCCGTGCAGCACGATGGCGTCGCCGCGGGCCCGCCTGCCGCGCAGCCATGCCTGCGTCGCCAGGTCGTCGACCAGCCGGTACTTGCCCTTCAACCGCGGCGCCACCAGCAGCGACAACCGCACGTCGCGGCGATCCATCTCCGCGGCGAATTCGATCGCGGCGTCTCGAGTGGTGTCCCGGATACCCGACACGGACACGATCAGCTCAGCGTTCATGAATCAACGGTGCCGGACGCAGGTGTCATTCATGTGCAGCGAGCATGACCAGGGGACGAACAACCGAAGCACCGTCGGCGACCAGCCCGGGCCGCCGACGGTCGGTCTTTATTCGTCGGCCAGGCCGACGGTGTCGAGCACCCAGGCGTGCTCGAACGCCACTTCCTTCCACTTCTCGTAGCGCCCGCTGACGCCGCCGTGGCCCGCGCTCATCTCCGTCTTGAGCAGCAGCGGCGCGTCACCGGTCTTGGTCGCGCGCAGCTTGGCGACCCACTTGGCGGGCTCGACGTAGAGCACCCTGGTGTCGTTCAGGCTGGTGACGGCGAGGATCGCCGGGTAGTCCTTGGCCTCGACGTTCTCGTACGGCGAATAGGACTTCATGTACTGGTAGACGTCCTTGTCCGCCAACGGGTTACCCCACTCGTCCCACTCGATGACGGTGAGCGGCAGCGACGGGTCGAGGATCGAGGTCAGCGGGTCGACGAACGGCACGTTGGCGAGAATGCCCTGGAACAGCTCCGGCGCCAGGTTCGCCACGGCGCCCATGAGCAGCCCGCCCGCGCTGCCGCCGTCGGCGACCAGCCGATCGGGCGCGGTCCTTCCGGTGTCGATCAGGTGCCGCGCGCAGGCGACGAAGTCGGTGAAGGTGTTCTTCTTGGTGAGCGTCTTGCCGTTCTCGTACCAGAGCCTGCCCATCTCGCCGCCGCCGCGCACGTGCGCGACCGCGAACACCATGCCGCGATCGAGCAGCGACAGCCGCGCGACCGAGAAGGACGGATCCATGCTCGCCTCGTACGAGCCGTACCCGTAGAGCAGCAGCGGGTTGGGCTGGCCCTCGGCCACCGCGCCCTTCTTCCACACCAGCGAGATCGGGATCCGGGTGCCGTCCTCCGCGATCGCCCAATCCCGGTGCTGCGCATAGTCGTTCGCGTCGTAGCCGCCGAGCACCGGCTGCTCCTTGCGCAGCAGCAGCGCGCCGGTGGCCGGAACGTAGTCGAAGACCTGCATCGGGGTGATGAACGAGGTCAGGCCGATGCGCAGGGTCGGCTGGGTCCATTCCGGGTTCGCGCCGGAGCCGACCGCGAAGAGCTCCAGATCGAACTCGAGTTCGCGCCGCTCGCCGTAGCCGGAGTCGGTCAGCGACCAGACCGCGACCCTGGTCAGCGCCTCGCGCCGGTAACTGAGCACCAGGTGATCGGCGAACGCGTCGACGTCCTCGAGCCGCACGTCGTCGCGGTGGCCGATCAGCAGCGTCAGGTTGGACGGATCGGCGACGGGCGCCTCGGCGAGCACGAAGTTCTCCGCCTTCACCCCGTCCACGACGTCGTTGTGCAGGATGAGGAAGCGGTCCTCGCCGCCGATCACCGCGTGCTCGGCCGAGTATTCGACGCCCTCGCGCCGCGGCATGATGATCCGGAAATCGCCCTCGGGGTTGTCGGATTCCAGCACCCAGCCCTCGGTGGTGATCTTGGAGCCGACCCAGATCATCAGGTACTTCTCCGAGCGGGTGGAGCCGATGCTCACCCAGTAGCGCTCGTCGGGCTCGTGGAAGACCTTCACGTCGGCTTCGGTGGCGGTGCCGAGCCGGTGCCGCCACACGGTGTCGGGGCGCCAGGACTCGTCGACCGTCTGATAGAAGACGTGGCTGCCGTCCAGCGACCAGGTCGCGCCCGGTGCGGTGCCCGCGATCTCGTCGGCGAGCGGTTCGCCGGTGCGCAGGTCCTTGAAGCGCAGGGTGTAGCGCTCGTCGCCGACGGTGTCGACCGAGTAGGCCAGCAGATTGCCGTCGTGGCTCACCGAGAACGCGCCGAGGGCGAAGTAGGCGTGGCCCGCGGCCAGCTCGTTGCTGTCGAGCAGCACCTGTTCACCGGGGATCTCGCTGTCGACCTCGAGCCGCGGCGGAGTCCACGCGTCGATGCCCTCGGCGGCGCCGCTGGCGATCGGGCAGCGGCAGTGCACGCCGTACTGCTTGCCCTCGTAGCTGCGCGAGTAGTACCAGAACTCGCCCATCCGGGTCGGCACCGAGAGGTCGGTCTCCTGGGTGCGCGACTTGATCTCCTCGAAGATCTTCTCGCGCAGGCCCTGCAGGTGCGCGGTCTGCGCCTCGGTGTAGGCGTTCTCCGCCTGGAGGTGGGAGATGACCTCGGGATCCTCCTTGTCCCGCAGCCACTCGTACTCGTCGACGAAGACGTCGCCGTGATGCACCCGCTCGGTCGGCACCGTCTTGGCGATCGGGGCCGCCACCGCACTTTCGACAGACATGCGGTCCACCCTACTTGCGGGTCGTCGAATCCCCCGCGCGTTGGAACTCCGCGGGCGGCGCCTCGCCGCCCGCCGCGCGGATGACGTCGTCGAGCACCTCGCAGGTGCGGTGCAGATCGCGCAGCGCGCGGTCGATCCTGGCCCGCTCCTCGGTCAGTTTCTCCACCAGGAACGGGGTCGCTTCGGCGCTGGGTGAGCCGTCGGTGTCGTGGATGCACGGGAGCAGTTCGGCGATGGTGTCGCTGGTCAGTCCGGCCGCGAACATCTCCTGGATCCGGCGCACCCGCTCGACGGCCGCCTCCGGATACTCACGCTGCCCGCCGGAGCTGCGGGCGGCGGCGAGCATGCCCTTGTCCTCGTAGTACCGCAGCGACCGGACGCTCACGCCGGTTCGCTCGGCAAGTTCACCGATGCGCACGTCACTCCCCGAGCCCTTGACCTGACATTGATGTCAGCTTCTAGCGTACGCCTCATGAAACTTCTGACGCCCTACCGCGACCACGAACTCGCCCTGCCGAACCGCATCGTCATGTCTCCCATGACCCGCTTGCGTTCGCTACCGGACGGCTCCCCGACCCCCGACGTCGTCGACTACTACGCGCAACGCGCCACCGCCGGATTGATCATCACCGAGGGCATCTGGCCGCATTCGACCGGTCAGAGCGAGGCGTGGGCGCCCGGCCTGCAGACCGAAGCCCACGTCGACGCTTGGCGCCGGGTCACCGAAGCGGTGCACGCGAAGGGCGGGCGGATCTTCGCGCAGCTGATGCACGGCGGCCGCAAGAACCATCCGCTCGGCCGCATCGACGGAACCTGGCCCGCCGGTCCTTCCGCGGTGGTCGATCCCGATCGCGTGCACCTGATCGAGGGCGGCAAGGCCGATCCGATCACGCCGGGCGAGCTGAGCCGCGCCGACATCGCGGCGGTGATCGGTCACTACGCCGCCTCCGCCCGCAATGCGATGGCCGCGGGCTTCGACGGCGTCGAAATCCACGGCGCCAACAGCTATTTGCCCCACCAGTTCCTCGCCGACAACACCAACCTGCGCACGGACGAATACGGCGGTTCGATCGACAACCGGATGCGGGCGCCGCTGGCGATCGTGGACGCCGTGGCCGAGGCGATCGGATCGCGCCGCACCGCCATCCGGCTCTCGCCGGGCAATCCGCAGTTCAACATGTACGAGGCCGATCCGGCGCCGCTGTACCGAAAGCTGGTGTCCGAGTTGGATCGTCGCCAGCTGGCCTATCTGCACCTCGTCGACAACGACGACTATCCGGCGTTGACCGATCTGCGTCCGCGCTGGCGCGGCACTCTGATCGCCAACATCGGCGAGAACCGCGAACCGACCACCGCCGCGGGTGCGGAAGCGGTATTGCGCGCGGGCACAGCGGATCTCGTCTCGTTCGGGCGTGCGTTCATCGCCAATCCCGATCTGGTGGAACGGATCGCGCGCGATCTGCCGCTGAACTCGATCCGCGAGGACGGGCTGTACGGACGAGACGCGAAGGGCTACACTGACTATCCGGCTTGGTCGGAGAGCGCGTTGTCCCGATCGTAGGTGTGTTGCGCCGGGTCAGGCGCCGATGGCCGAGCCGATGGTCGGCCACGAGGCGTGCAGTGTGTCCTGCCAGTAGGACCAGGAGTGGGTGCCGACCGGGCTGTAGTCGATGCGGGCCGGAATGGCCAGACTGCGCAGGCGCCGCTCGAAGGCGATCACGCAGGTGTTGATACCCACCTCGACCGGGCCGCCGAGGACGATGTTCTCGGCGAGCTGCGGCTTGATCTCCGTCTCGTGCGGGCCGGGGACGCCGGTGCCGGTGGACAGGTAGATCGTCTTGCCGCGCAGGCGTTCCGCCAGCAACGAGGGGTCGTGCTCGGCCCAGGCGTGGGTGCCCGGCGCGCCCCACATATTGATCGGGTTGCCGCCGCGGTTGGCGATCGAGAACATCACGCCACCCGTGGCCAGGCCGGTATCCGGGCAGGCGCTGTAGCCCGCGATCGCCGTGTACAGCTGCGGGTTGCGCGCGGACAGGACGAACGCGGCGGTGCCGCCCATGGAGAGTCCGCCGATCGCGTTGACGCCGTTGCCGTCGAAGTTCGCGTCGATCAGCGGCGGCAGTTCCCTGGTCAGGAAGGTCTCCCACTTGTAGCGGCCGAAGCGCGGGTCGTCCTGCTGCCAGTCCGTGTAGTAGCTGGCCTGGCCGCCGACGGGCAACACCACATTGACGTTCTTGCTCCGGAAGAACGCCTCGGCGTCGGTCGCGTTGGTCCAGGTGCTCTGGCCTACGCCGGGGTCGAGCCCGTCCAGCAGGTAGTAGGTCGGCCGGGCGCCGCCGCCCGCCGGATGCAGCACTTGAACATGAACCGTTCGGCCCATCGCCGGGGAATCGATGAAGACCGAGGATCGGGTCGGGCTCAACGGATCGATCCGCACGATCTGCGCGGCGGAGGCCGGGGCTCGTGCGATCAGCGGGCCGAGCATGGCGATCGCGACCGCAAGCACTGCCACAGCAACTCCGGTACGCCGCACGTCTCGCCCTCCATCACCGCATGAGAGTGGGCTCCAACGTAACTCACTCCATGGAGTTGCGGAAGGGATCCGAGATCTCGGCTCTTCTACAGCAAACTGCCCAGTGCGTAATGGGTTTCACGCTGACCCCACCGGTCACCGACCTTCGGCGCGCTCCAACGCCCCACGAATGGATCCGGCGAGATAGTCCAGATCGGCACGGGGCGGGGTCGTCGGACGGCCACGCAGCCCGAACCCGTCACCCGGCGTCCGCGGGATGACGTGCAGGTGCACGTGAAACACCTCTTGCCCCGCCGTCACGCCATCGGCGAGAAAGAAATTGACCCCGTCACACCCCACCTCACTCGCCCGCAACGCCCCCGCCAGCCGCTGCCCCACCTGAAACAGCTTCCCCCCGATCACCGGATCCAGCTCCGCCAAACACCGCGCCGCCACCCGCGGCACCACCAGCATATGCCCCGGCGTCATCGGCCGAATGTCCATGAACGCGACCACGTCGTCGTCCTCGTACACCTTGGAAGCCGGCGCCCGCCCGGCAATGATGTCGGCGAAAATCGAGTACGGATCCACACCGCACCTTAACCTGCCAGCGGCCACGATCGAACCGATGCAGGCTCGCGCGCTCGAGACGCGCCGCGTCGGTTCGAGAACAGGCAGATTCGATAGGTGAAATTGCGTTGCATGCGTGCAGTAAGGCAGTAAGCTGTTCTCAGCCCCTGGCACTAGCTGGGGGAAGTGGACCCGACTCTTCACCGGACGGTGGGCAGTCGGGTTTCGCGCTATTGGGGCCGCTTGTCGACATCGATGACGACACGTACGAGCGGCATCACGATCTCCTTCCACCGGCCTCCCGCTCCGAACGCCCAGGCGACTGCGTCGGGCCACCACAGTGCAGGCTCACTGTGCGGAGCTACATGGACATACGGGATCTCAACCGACGCTTTGCGCAAGACTTCCGCGATGCAGTGCCGATCACGGTGATCTTGGCTCTCACGCGACTCGATGACCAGTCGGCCAGCATTGGCCACGATGAGATCGGACACCAAGGCGGCCAGGCATTCACGACGGGTAGGAACCTCGGCGCCTCTGCCTTCGTAGATCGATACTTCGACACCCGGGAATCGCGCCATAGCCGTCAAGATTTGGCGTCGCCGCTGATCCGGCTCGTGATTGAAGTGCCACCGCCGCTGCCCTGGCAGCAGGAATCCTCGGCCGAGACCACGTGCTCCGGCCAGTTGATCGCAGCGAATCAGCGCGGCGCACAGCAGGTACCGATCTCGACGGACCGATTCGTCGACGAAGGCGTGAATGGGCACCGATGGACGATACCGTTCCGCTATCGAACAGGTAGTCGAATCAGCCCCGAGCTCCACCGAAGTTGCCCGGTGAGAGGAAGTTTCAGCGAAAAAGATGGTCGCAGACCACTACCAGCGGTCCGTACACTCCTTCAGCTTCTGGCACTAGCCGGAGGAAGTGGGCGCAGGTCCTGGCCGGACGACCAGCAGCCGGGTTCCGCGTGAACCCGGCTCCTCTCCGGACGGGTGGGCAGCCGGGTTTCGCGTTTGCGCCGTCAGAGGATTGGCGACGGGGTGTAGCGGGCGGCTTCGGGGTAGGTGTCGACGAGTTTTTGGACCTGGGCGATGACGTCGGCGGCCTGGGCGCCCGCGGCGCCGATGAAGGCGGACTTGTCGGCGAGAGCGGTGTCGAGGGCCGGGCGGTCCAGGGGGAGGCGGTGGTCGGCGGCGAGGCGGTCGAGCAGGTCGGGCTCGCGGCCCTGTTCGCGCATGGCGAGGGCGACGGCGACGGCGTGCTCCTTGATGACCTCGTGCGCGGTCTCCCGGCCGACGCCCGCGCGCACCGCCGCCATCAGGATGCGGGTGGTGGCGAGGAACGGCAGATAGCGGTCGAGCTCGCGGGAGATGACGGCCGGGTAGGCGCCGAACTCGGCGAGCACGGTGAGGAAGGTTTCCATCATGCCGTCGATGGCGAAGAACGCGTCCGGCAGCGCGACCCGGCGCACCACCGAACAGAACACGTCGCCCTCGTTCCACTGCGCGCCCGACAGTTCGGCGGCCATCGAGGCGTACCCACGCAGCACCACCTGCAGACCGTTGACGCGCTCGCAGGAACGGGTGTTCATCTTGTGCGGCATGGCCGAACTGCCCACCTGCCCGGGCTGGAAGCCCTCGGTGACCAGCTCGTGCCCCGCCATCAGGCGAATGGTGTGCGCGAACGAGGACGGACCCGCGCCCACCTGTACCAGGGCGGAGAGCACGTCGTGATCCAGCGAGCGCGGATACACCTGACCGACGCTGGTGAACACCGTCGCGAAGCCGAGATGCCGGGCGACCTGCTGTTCCAGCGTGGCCAGCTTGGCCGAATCGCCGCCGAGCAGGTCGAGCATGTCCTGCGCGGTGCCCATCGGCCCCTTGATGCCGCGCAGCGGGTAGCGGTCGATGAGCTCGCGCAGCCGGGTCAGCGCGATCAGCAGCTCGTCGGCGGCCGAGGCGAAACGCTTGCCGAGGGTGGTGGCCTGCGCCGCCACGTTGTGCGAGCGGCCGGCCATCACCAGCGTCTGGTACTCGGCAGCCCGCTCGGCCAGCCGCGCCGCGATGGCGACGCCGTGCGCGTGCACGTGCTCGAGCGAGAGCCGGATCTGCAGCTGCTCGACGTTCTCGGTGAGGTCGCGGCTGGTCATGCCCTTGTGCACGTGCTCGTGCCCCGCCAGCGCGTTGAATTCCTCGATGCGCGCCTTCACGTCGTGGCGGGTGACCCGCTCGCGCTCGGCGATGGAGGCGAGATCGACGTGGTCGATCACCCGCTCGTAGTCGGCGATCACTCCCGCCGGGATGTCGATGCCGAGCTCCGACTGTGCCCGCAGCACCTCCAGCCACAGCCGCCGTTCCAGCACGATCTTGTGCTCCGGCGACCACAGGTGCACCAGCTCGGGGCTGGCGTAACGGGTGGCGAGGACATTCGGGACGAGACTCACGTCTGGTCAGTCTAGTGCTCGGAACCTGTCCGCTTGCTGCGGCGTCGCCGGGGCGACGATATCGATCACCTCGAGCAGCGCGCCGCGCGCCATCCGCCGGGGTTCCGGGTTGCTTTCGCTCAGCGCCGCGACCACCGCGCCGTCCACCACCGCGACCACCCTGCGTAGCTGTTCGGGACGCACCATCCGGTCCGAACGCCGCAGCACGTCGGCGAGCAGCTCGTCGAGCTGGGCGCGCAGCCGTAGCTGGACCTCGCGTAGCTCTGGATGTCGCGCCGAGGCCACCGAACGCTCGTAGCGGGCGATCAGCTGACCACGCGCGCCTTCGTCGGGCCCGTCGGCGCCGACCAACAGGTCCAGCACCAGGTCGACGGTCGCCTCGGCGCCGCGGCGGCGGTGACTCACCTCGCCGACCCTGCGGCGCATCGCGTCCAGCTCCGCGTTCCCACTGAACTCGACCGCGCGGGCGATCAGGTCTTCCAGGGACTCGAAGTAGTACGTGGTCGAGGCGAGCGGTAGATCCGCGCGCGTGGCAACCGAGCGATGCCGCACCGCATCGAATCCGCCTTCGAGTAACAACTCGGCGGCGGCCGCTACCAGAGCCTGGCGACGCCGTTCGCCTTTCGGGGTCGTCGCGGTTATCACCGTGCCATCGTGCCAGTCGTCATCAGTTCATCCGTGCGAAATCGAGAGTCGAAAGCCAGCAATCGTTGTTTTACCTCATCTGGGCGTTCCCGGTGCCGAACTGTGGAAACTTGTTGTCGGACTTGAGGTTCAGGCGCCCAGATAGTAGCCGAGCCGGAGCAGCGCCGCTTCGATATCCGCGGTAGCGCCCGCAAACGAGAAGCGAACGGTGCGATGCCCGGCCACGGTGTCGAAGTCGATGCCGGGCGCCAAGGCCACTCCGGTGTGCTCGAGCACTTCGGCGCACCACTTGCGCGAATCGTCGGTCAGGTGGCCGATGTCGGCGTAGGCGTAGAACGCGCCGTCGGCGGGCGCCAGCTCGGTGATGCCCAGCCTCGGCAGGCCGTCCAGCAGCAGCCGCCGGTTCACCGCGTAACGCTGGACGTGGCCGTCGAGCTCGGTTTTGGCCTCCGCGCCGAAGGCGTGCAGCGCCGCGTACTGGGAGACGGCGGGCGGGCACACCGTCATGTTGGAGGCCAGCCGTTGCAGAGCGGGCCGCAGCCTGCTCGGCGCGAGCATCCAGCCGAGCCGCCAGCCGGTCATCGAGAAGTACTTGGACACCGAGCCGATAACCACGGATTCGCGAGAGGTCTCCCACGCGGAGGAGGTCTGCGCCGCCGAGCCCGGGGTCTCGTAGGTGATGCCGTGATAGATCTCATCGGAGATCAGCAACGTCCCGTGCGTGTCGCACCAGCGGGCGAGTGCGGCGAGTTCGGCCGGGGTGATCATGGTGCCGGTGGGGTTGGCCGGGCTGGCGACGACCAGACCGGCGGGCGGCTCGGGCAGCGCTTCGAGCATGGCGACGGTCGGCTGGAAGCGAGTCTCGGGGCCGCAGTCCAATTCGACCACCCGGCAACCCAGCGCGGTGAGCGTGTTGCGGTAGGCCGGGTAGCCGGGCCGGGCCACCACTACGGTGTCGCCCGCGTCGAAGGCGGCGAGGAAGATCAGGGTGAACGCGCCGGACGACCCGGTCGTCACCACCACCTCGTCGGGGTCCACGTGGTAGCCGTAGGTGTCCATGTGGTGCTCGGCGATCGCCTCGCGCAGCTGCAGGATGCCGAAAGTCTCTGTGTAGCCGAGCAATTCGGCGTCGATCGCGGCTTTGGTCGCGCGCAGCACCGGGGCGGGAGCGGGCGTCGAGGGCTGACCGGCCGCGAGCACGAGCACGTCGCCGTGTGTTCGGGCGCGCTCCGCGGCGGCTTTCCAGACATCCATCACGTAGAAAGGTGGAATGGTCGACCGGCGAGATTCTCCTGACACCCGACAGACGGTAGACCCTCGGGCTCGGCGGCAGGTCGCCAACGCTCGGCTTTCGTCGAAGAGCTTTCTCGGCCGACACCTGCCCACAACCGTGCTTGCGTCGCGCGCGCACGGCTAAGGTCGGCGTAATGCTGGAAAAGGCTCGCCGCGCGGGGCTCGAGCGGGTACGCGGAGTGGGAGGCATCGGCGTCATTCCGCCGGATTGGCGTGCCAAGGTGCGGGAGCGGTCCGATCGCGACCCGCGCCGCCTGCTACGCCGCGCCCGCGCCGAATTCGCCGAACTGCGCCGCCGCCCCCTGCCCGACCCGCGGGACCTGTGGACCGAACAGAAACGGCAGGACTACCGAGCGCTGCTGCGCAAACATCGGGTGCTGATCGCGGGGCTGGCGGTGACACTGCTGGTGGCCGGGGCCGATTCACCGTTCGACTGGGGCGTCGGCCACCGCGATCCCGGCCCGAACGAGGCCATGCGGGTGTTCTTCGCCCATCCCCAGGAAATGCAATCGACCCCGCCCTCGGTGCGCCGCTACCTCAACGCCATCGCGAGCGGCGAACGGCGCCGCGAACAGGCCGTGGTCGCCGCCGCGGCGCGAGCGACTCTGGAGCGGGCCAAGGCCGAAGCCGCCGCGGCCGCCGCGGGCGAATGGCAACCCTGGATGGGGGGCACCGCACCGCTGCCGCCCGGCTCGATCCTGCCGGGCGTCGGCGGATTCGTACTACCGACCCGTGGCACCTTCACCTCCGGATTCGGTTCGCGCTGGGGCACTTTCCACAACGGCATCGACATCGCCGCGCCCATCGGCACCCCGATCTACGCCGTCGCCAACGGCACCGTGATCGACGCGGGCCCCGCCCAGGGTTTCGGCTTGTGGGTGCGCATCCGCCACGACGACGGCTCGATCACCGTCTACGGGCACATGTACGACTTCTTCGTCTCCGTCGGCGAACGCGTCCCGGCGGGCATGCAGATCGCCCGCATGGGCAACCGCGGCGATTCCACCGGCCCCCACCTGCACTTCGAGGTGATCGTCGGCGGTCGCCACGTCGACCCGCGCGCCTGGCTGGCGCTGCACGGTCTCAGCTTCTAGTGCTGCGTCCAGATTCACCCCGCGACGCGGGCGGTTACTTCGTGGGGACGGCGATCCGGTCCTCGACGGCGGCGAGGCCGATGTCGGTGCGGTAGTGGCTGCCGGGCAGCTTGATCGAGGCGATGCGGTCGTAGGCCTTGGCGCGGGCCTCGGCCAGATCGGCGCCGACGCCGACGACACTCAGCACGCGTCCACCCGAGGAGACCAGCGCACCGTCCTCACGCTGCGCCGTCCCGGCGTGCAGCACGGCGGCGGCGTCGTCCGGAGCGCCTTCGCCCGCACCGGTGATCACGTCGCCGAGGCGCGGACGGCCAGGGTAGTTCTCGGCGGCGACCACCACGGTGATGGCCGAACCGTCCCGCCAGCGCGGCGCGGCGACCTCGGCGAGGGTGCCGGTCGCGGTGGCGTTCAGCAGCTCGCCGAGCGGGCTCTCCAGCAGGGCGAGCACCGCCTGCGTCTCGGGATCGCCGAAGCGGCAATTGAATTCGACCACCGCGGGTCCGTCCGCGCCGATCGCGAGACCGGCGTAGAGCAGACCGGAGAACGGGCAGCCGCGGCGCACCATCTCGGCGGCGACCGGCTTCACCACGTCCTCGACGATGGCGGTAGCGATCTTCTCCGGCAGCCAGGGCAGCGGCGTGTACGCGCCCATGCCGCCGGTGTTCGGGCCGGTGTCGCCGTCGCCGACGCGCTTGTGATCCTGCGCGGGCAGCAGCGGCACCACGGTCTCACCGTCGACCAGGCAGAACAGCGAGACCTCCGGCCCGTCGAGGAACGACTCCAACAGCACCGGGTGACCCTGTTCGAGCAGTTCGGCGCCGTGATCGCGGGCCGCGAGCCGGTCGGCGGTCACCACGACGCCCTTGCCCGCGGCGAGACCGTCGTCCTTGACCACCCAGGTGGGGCCGAAACGATCCAGCGCCGCGTCCAGCTCGGCGGGGTTGTCGACGACCTCGCTGTGCGCGGTCCGCACACCGGCGGCCGTCATCACGTCCTTGGCGAAGGCCTTCGAACCCTCGATCCTGGCGGCGGCGGCCGACGGGCCGAAGCAGGCGATGCCCGCGGCGCGCACCGCGTCGGCCACACCGAGCACCAGCGGCACCTCGGGGCCGATCACCACGAGGTCGGCGGCCAGCTCGGTGGCCAGCGCGACGACCGCCTCGGCCGAGGACGGGTCCACCGGACGCACCTGCGCGTGCTGCGCGATGCCCGCGTTGCCCGGCGCGGCGTAGAGCGCGCTCACCGCGGGATCGCGGCGCAGGCTGAGGACGAGGGCATGTTCACGGGCTCCGGAACCGATGACGAGTACGCGCACGGCCAACAGCTTAGGTGAAGCGACTACCCGCCTCGTCGGGCATCGGCCTTCTGGTCGGCTCGCGTTCGGCATCCGTTCGCCCAGCGTTCGGCGACCGCTCGCCGTCCCCGCACGAATTCGATTGTCGCCTTTCGCCCCTCGCGGCCTCGCCCCGTGGATCATGGGTGGGGAGGGTTCGGACCATCCGCCGAACCGTCTCCCCCACCGCGAAGGACGTACAGATCATGGGTCTGATCGACGGACTGATGGGCAACGCCGGGCGCATAGATCCCGGCCAGGCACAGCAGGAGTACGGGAAGCTGCTCGGCAACGGCGAGCAGATCTACTCCGCCTACCTGCTGGTGCGCGACGCCCTCCTGTTCACCAACCGCCGCCTGATCTTGGTGGACAAGCAGGGCCTGTCCGGCAGGAAGGTGAGTTACCACAGCATCCCCTACCGCTCGATCACGCACTTCGCGGTGGAGACGGCGGGCACCTTCGATCTGGACGCCGAGCTCGTCATCTGGATCGCGGGCACGCACGAGCCGGTGCAGAAGCGGTTCAACCGGCAGGTCGACATCTACGAGGTGCAGGGCATCCTTTCCCACTTCGTCGCTGTGTAGCGCGCGGCCGTCCGCGGACTACGCTGCGGATATGGCTTCCGTCTTCAGTGCGATCATCGCAGGTCAGATCCCTGGTCGATTCGTATGGCAGGACGACGAATTCGTCGCCTTCCTGACCATCGCGCCGGTCACCCAGGGCCACACGCTGGTGGTGCCGCGCAAGGAAATCGACCACTGGCAGGACATCGACGCCGAGACCTTCGCGCGGCTCAACGGTGTCGCGCAGCAGATCGGCAAGGCGGTGCGCGCCGCGTTCGACGCGCCGCGCGCCGGTCTGCTCATCGCGGGCCTCGAGGTGCCGCACCTGCACGTGCACGTCTTTCCGGCCTACAGCCTCGGCGATTTCGACATCTCCGGAGCGGACCCCAACCCGTCGCCCGAGTCGCTGGACGAGGCGCAGGCCAAGATCAAGCAGGCGCTGCGGGATCTGGGTCACGGGGCCAACGTGCCGGACTGAACGGGTCGGCGCGAGGCACGCGCGGCGATGCGGGCAGTCGGCCGACGAGCAGCTGGACGGCTGGGCCGCAACGACACAGGGCGACGGCTCGCCCACAACCACACAGGGCGGCTCGCCCACAACGACACAGGGCGCTCGGTTTTCGAAACCGAGCGCCCTTTCCATTTTCATGACTGTTCAACGAACTGCTCTGTCCCGCAGGCGCACTGCTCTACACTTCTATGGGTAACCGTTCCGTTGCTCGAAGACGGCGTTCAGACTTTGCAGGTCCGCACGAAACGAGTGGTGTCATGGCCGATAACCACGGGCAGTTCCCCTCTCCGGCAACACCTTCGCGTCTTCTCCATAGGATCCTTCCCGGTCGCAGAAGACCCCTCGTCGCCGACCGACTATCGCCCGTCGGCGAAACGCACCGCGCGGAGCGCTGTTGATCCAGCGCCGAAGGTGCCTTCACTCCCCGCACTTTCGAATCTCCGCACGCCGCCCGGCCGCTCAGCGGTAGCCCTCCGTGACACAGGCACGCTCGGCTCCGCACCGAAACGGCGATCCACCGTCCGCGCCCGGACGATCGACGCACGTCGCAGTATGTCGACTTGCCGAATCGCAGGGTCCGCCGCGCACTTCTCGAGTTCCGGATTTCCCAACCGCCGTGGAGGGCAACGATGGTCACAGCAGTGGATTTCGCAGCACGACAGATCGACCCGCGAGCCATCCGGGACGCCGGACACGTCGCGGTGCTCTCCTACGTCTCCACCTCGCGCCCCGGCTCGAACTTCGGGGCCAAACCGCTCACCCGCGAGTACGCCGACCGCATCCGCGCCGCGGGACTCGACATCGTCTCGATCTGGCAGTACGGCAAACCCGGCAATCCCGAGGCTCCTTCCGACTACACCCTCGGCTTCGAGGGCGGCGCGCGGATGGGCCACGAGGCGAGGGAACGGCACTTCGCCGCGGGCGGGCCCGGCTACTGCCCGATCTACTTCGCCGTCGACGAGGACATCGACGAGCACACCTGGAACACCAAGGCGGTGCACTTCTTTCGCGGCGTGAACAACGCCATCGGCCAGGAGTGGACCGGAGTCTACGGTCACGACGAGGTGTGCCTGTGGGCGATTCGCGACGGCGTCGTCGGGCGGTCGACCACGCCGGGCCGGTATTGGGCCTGGCAGACCAAAGCGTGGTCGGAAGGCGATATCGCCGAGGGAATTTCGCTGTATCAGCGCATCGTCGACACCCCGTCGACACCCGGTCCCAAGATCGACGGCACCTCCGTCGACGTGAACGACATCTACGCCGCGGACTACGGGCAGTGGTCGATCGACCGCGCACCGAGGCCGGTGGCCAAACCCGAGTACGTCGAGCTCGATCGGATGGGCAACTCGCGCAGCAGCCGCCACGGCGCACGCGTCACGAACTTCCTGCTGCACACGCAGGAGGGCAACGGCACCGCGGAGTCGCTGGCGAACTACCTGAACAACACCGCGAACGGTGTCTCCTACCACTACACCGTGCGCGACGGCATCGTGTGCGACGTCGTCGACACCGACTACGCCAGCTGGAGCGTGCTCGACGCCAACCCGTTCACGATCAACCTGTGCTTCGCCGGATCCCGCGCCGGGTGGAGCAGGGCGCAGTGGCTGGAACGCGAGGACGATGTCCGGATCGCGGCGTGGCTCGCCGTCCAGGACGCACGCAAGTACGACTTCGAGCCGATCGTCATCCCGCCGCCGTACTGGCGCGGCGAGGGCATCTCGGACCACAAGTACGTCACCGAGGAATTGGGGATCGGCACGCACACCGACGTCGGCTACAACTTCATCTGGGACCGGCTGGAAACCTTCGTCAACGAGTACGCGGGCGGCGGACCCCCGCCCGGCCAAGCCAACGCCATCAACGACGCGGCCGCTGCCGCACCGTGGCTCGGCAGGCGGCTCACCCCGGGCGAGATCCCGACCCCGGACGGCGTCGGCCGCCGCGCCGAATTCGAGAACGGCCAGGTGTATTGGCACCCGAACACCGGCGCGCACGCCATCCCCACGCGGTTGTTCGACAAGTTCGCCGAACTCGGCTGGGAGACGGGCCCGCTCGGCTGGCCGATCACCGACCTGACCATCCTGACCGACGCCGCGGGCGCGCGCCTCGGCGAAGTCCAGGGCTTCCAGGGCGGCGCCCTCTACCTGCGGTACGGCGCCGACCGCCCGCCGGTCTGGGTGCACGGCGCGATCCGCGACCGCTGGAATCGCTCCGGTTTCGAAAAGGGCGCTCTCGGGTGGCCCCTCGCCGACGAGCAGTCCTTCGACGGCGGCGCCTTCCAGCGCTTCGAGCACGGAACCATCTACTGGCCCGGCCGCCGCGACACCCTCGCCCTGCTCGGCAACGACGGACCGGACACCCCTCTCCCCGACCGCGATTGAGAGAGCGCAGGGCACGCGCCGCACAGGATCGAACTGACGGCCTTTCGCTTACAACAACGACCGAGCCTCTACCACTGAGCTCAGCCGCGCAGCGGCTGCAAAAAGGGCGCCCGGTCCGGAGACCGAGCGCCCTCTGTTCGACGAGCCCCCTGTCAGGATTGAACTGACGACCTTTCGCTTACAACAACGACCGAGCCTCTACCACTGAGCTCAGCCGCGCAGCGGCTGCAAAAAGGGCGCCCGGTCCGAAACCGAGCGCCCTCTGTTCGACGAGCCCCCTGTCAGGATTGAACTGACGACCTTTCGCTTACAAGGCGAGTGCTCTACCACTGAGCTAAGGAGGCGAGAAGCGGTGCCAATCATAGCCGGGCTCGCCCGCCGCGTGACACCGGCTTTACGGTGTCACGCGGTGGCGGCTCAACGAGATGTCCCGGCGCAGTATCGGATACCGCGGGTCAGGACTGGGCGCCCTGCCGGGCCGCGTCATCGGCGGCCATCGCATCGCGCAGACTCTTCGGACGCATATCCGTCCAGTTCTTCTCTACGTACTCGACGCAGGCAGCGCGGCTGTCCTCACCGAACACGACTCGCCATCCGGCCGGAACCTCGGCGAACGCGGGCCACAGGGAATGCTGTTCCTCGTCGTTGACCAGGACGAAGAAGCGGCCGTCTTCGTCATCGAAGGGGTTGGTGCTCAATTTCACCTCACTGGATACTGGCGCTGTGTACGGGATCTGCTCCAGGGTCCGTCCGGCGCGGCGACCGTGCTGATCACGAGTCGTACACCGGAAGAACTCCCCGAGCGTTGTGTCGACCCTAGCAAGGGAGACGTTACGTGTAGGTGGTTACCTCAGGCGGCGAAGAAATCCAGGAGGATCTTGTTGACCGCCTCCGGCCGCTCCAGGTAGCCGAAATGCCCCGCGTCGGGGATCTCCTGGTAGCGGGCGCCGGGAATGGCGTCGGCCACCTCCCTCGTGAGGTACGGGGGGATCATCCGGTCGTCGGCGAATCCGACGCCGAGGCACGGCACCGAGATCGCGCGGTAGGCCTGCACCCGGTCGAAATCGTGGTCCATCTTGCGCTGGGCGCGGATGCCAGGGGTGACCGGTCCGCCGGTGAATTCGAACAGGTCGAGCCAGTCGCGCGCGGAGTTGGTGTTGGCCATGGTGGCGGGCGAAAGGTTCATCACGGCGGTCACCGCGGCCTCGTACTTCGCGGGCAGTTTGACGCCGCTGGCGTCGAGATCGTGTTCGCCGAGCGAGAGCGTCTTCTGGAACTGGTCGAGCCGCCCGTGCCCGGCCATGAAGACGGCCTTGCGCACCAGGTCGGGACGGGCGAGGGCCAGCTCCTGGGCGACGCGCGCGCCCATCGAGGTGCCGACGACCAGCGCGGGTCCCTCGTCCAGCAGTTCGATGAGACCGGCGGTGTCGGCGACCAAGTCATCGATGGTCATGCCCGAAGCCGCCTCGAAGGACGGCGCGATGCCGCGGTTGTCGAACGTGCAGACCCGGTATCCGGCGGCGACCAACGCGGGCACCTGGTGCAGTTCCCAGACCCGGCCGGGGCTGCCGGTGCCCATGATCATCACGACGAGCGGGCCGCCGCCCTTGACGTCGGTGCCCTTCGCCCGGTCGCCCTTGACCTGGTAATTGAGGGAGATTCCGTTCACCGTCGCCAGCGGCATTTGTGGACCCTTTCGTGTGGTTTATGCTGCGCCCCACGGTATAGGCATGGGGGTGAGGGTGCACCAGGCACTCGGGATAAGCGACATACTGGTGCGGCGGCGCCGATTCCATACCGTGAAGTGGCTCCGAGGCCTCGGGGGTCCAGCGTCGCTTACCATTGACTATTCGTACGCACGAGCGTAATGAGCCGGGAGGACAAGAAGATGGCCGCGAAGGGCAGCGCGAACGATATCGCGGACGACGAACTGGAACCACTCGCCGACGAGACCGCACGTCAGGCGCAGCGGGTCGTCGCGGCCTACGCAGAGGACGCCGACGAATGCCGGATGCTGCTGTCGATGCTCGGCATCGGCCCCAGCGGCCGCGGCGAGTAACGCCCGACCCCTCGCTCGACGACAACGGCGCCGTCGACTCGACAGATCAACTCCAACGCCGAATCAGCGACGCGTGACCGCGGCGAGAGCGACGGGCCCCGACCGGGAACCGCGTGACCGCGAAGACACCGCGAACGCCGCCAACCAAATAAGGATGCGTGAGTGGACCAGATGACCGAACAGCTGTCCGACGACTCCGAACACGCCCCCGAACTACCCGAACCCGAACCACAGGAGTCCGGCGCCCCGCGCGCCGTATCGATCGCTCCGGAGGGCGCCGGTTCGGGTTTTGTCGTTGTGGCCAACCGTCTGCCCGTCGATCTGGAGAAACTGCCCGACGGCAGCACCCGCTGGAAGCGCAGCCCCGGCGGCCTGGTGACCGCGCTGGAGCCGGTGTTGCGCAACAACAAGGGCGCGTGGGTCGGCTGGGCGGGCGTGCCCGACGTCGAGGTCGAGCCGATCATCGAGGACGGACTGGAGCTGCATCCGGTGCCGCTGTCGGCGCAGGAGGTGACCGACTACTACGAGGGCTTCTCCAACGGCACGCTGTGGCCGCTGTACCACGACGTGATCGTCCGGCCGACCTACGACCGCAGGTGGTGGGCCGCCTACGTCAACGTGAACCGCCGGTTCGCCGAGGAGACCGCCAAGGTCGCCGCCGAGGGCGCGACCGTCTGGGTGCAGGACTACCAGCTCCAGCTGGTGCCCAAGATGCTGCGCATGCTGCGGCCGGACCTGACCATCGGCTTCTTCCTGCACATCCCGTTCCCGCCGGTCGAGCTGTTCATGCAGATGCCGTGGCGGACCGAGATCATCGAGGGTCTGCTCGGCGCCGATCTGATCGGATTCCACCTGCCGGGCGGTGCGCAGAACTTCCTGTATCTGGCGCGGCGGCTCGCCGGGCAGCCGACCTCGCGCGGCACCGTCGGCGTGCGCTCGAAGCTCGGCGTGGTGCAGGTCGGTTTCCGCACCGTGCGGGTCGGCGCGTTTCCGATCTCGATCGCCTCGGCCGAGCTGGACGAGCACTCGCGTCGCCGCTCGATCCGGGAGCGGGCGGCCAAGATCCGCGCCGAGCTGGGCAATCCGAAGAACATCCTGCTCGGCGTCGACCGCCTCGACTACACCAAGGGCATCGACATCCGGCTCAACGCGCTGGAGGAGCTGCTGATCGACGGCCGGGTCGATCCCACCGAGACCGTGATGGTTCAGCTGGCGACCCCGAGCCGTGAGCGCGTCGAGAGCTACATCCAGATGCGCGGCGACATCGAGCGCCAGGTGGGCCGGATCAACGGCGAGTTCGCCAGGGTCGGCTATCCGGTGGTGCACTACCTGCACCGTCCCATCCCGCGCGACGAGCTGATCGCCTTCTTCGTGGCCGCGGACGTCATGCTGGTGACGCCGCTGCGCGACGGCATGAACCTGGTCGCGAAGGAGTACGTGGCCTGTCACAGCGGACTCAACGGCGCCCTGGTGCTCAGCGAGTTCACCGGCGCGGCCGCCGAACTTCGGCAGTCCTACCTGTGCAACCCGCACGACCTGGACAGCGTGAAGGACGCCATCGTCTCCGCACTGGAAGACAACCGCGACACCAAACGTCGCCGCATGCGCTCCCTGCGCCGCCAGGTCCTGGCCCACGACGTGGACCGCTGGGCCCGTGCCTTCCTGGACGCCCTCGCCCAGGACCAGGTGGCGGGCAGCGCTCTGCTGACCGACGAGGACGTCTACCCGGAGTCGGACAACCCCACCCGCTGACGCCCACAGCTAGTTCCCAGGAATCCTCCAGCGTCCTCGCAGACACGTGGCGCACCATGAACCCATGACTGGTGCGCCCGCGGAGCGGTCCCCCGAGGCCAGGGTGCTGGTGGTGGACGACGAGCCGATGATCCTCGAGCTGCTGTCGGTGAGCCTGCGCTACCAAGGCTTCGAGGTGGAGACGGCGACCGATGGCGCGCAGGCGCTGGACCGGGCGCGGAGCTTCCGGCCGCAGGCGATGATCGTCGACGTGATGATGCCCGGCATCGACGGCTTCGGTCTGCTGCCGCGGCTGCGCGCCGACGGCATCGACGCGCCGGTCCTTTTCCTCACCGCCCGCGACGACGTGCAGGACAAGGTGGCGGGGCTGACACTCGGGGCCGACGACTACATCACCAAGCCGTTCAGCTTGGAGGAGGTGGTGGCCCGGCTGCGGGTGGTGTTGCGCCGTGCCGGGCACAGCGCGCCCGCGAAGGAGAGTTCGCGCCTGCGCTTCGAGGACATCGAGCTCGACGACGACACCCACGAGGTGTGGAAGGCGGGCGAGCCGGTCGCCTTGTCCCCCACCGAGTTCACCTTGCTGCGGTACTTCATGGTCAATGCCGGAACCGTGCTGAGCAAGCCGCGCATCCTGGATCACGTGTGGCGCTACGACTTCGGCGGTGAGGTCGGCGTGGTGGAGACCTACGTGTCGTATCTGCGCAAGAAGGTGGACACCGGCGAGCAGCGCCTGATCCACACGTTGCGCGGCGTCGGCTACGTCATGCGGACGCCGCAGCGCGGGCGTCCGGGGCAGTGAGCGCGGATTCGGTGCACACCGAGGACGATCGGAAAGCGCCAGCCGCCAGCCGAACTCGGCCGTCGGAGCAGCGCCGCGCCGCCCGCGAGGCAGACCGCGCGAAACGGGCACGGGAAGCTCTTGGGCAGCGGCTTGCCGCGATTCCGCTGCGGGTCACGCTGGTACTCGCACTCGTGGCGCTGGCTGGGCTCGGCCTGGTGGCTTCCGGGATGGCGGTCACGTCGTCGCTGGAGATGTCGCTGCTGAACCGCACCGATCAGCAGCTGCGCGACGCCGCGATGACTCGTGTCCGGATGACCCGCCCGCCGCTGCCGCCGCCGAGTCCGCCGTCGGATCAGCGCAGCGCGCCGAGCTCGTTCTACATCTTCACCGAGAACCACGACGGCACCGGCTCTTTCGTGTTGCAGCCCTTCGACGTCGAAGCCGCCCCCGCGCTGCCGGATCCGCCGTCCCCGCGTCCGGTGACGGTGGGCTCGGCGGGCGACGCCGACGTCCAGTGGCGCGTGATAACCGTGCACAGCCACGAAACGACCACGACCATCGCGCTGCCGCTCACCCAGAACCAGGAGACCGTGCGGCGACTGGTGATGCTGCAACTGGTGATCGGCGCCGCCGTGCTCGCCGCCCTGGCGCTGGCCGCCTATTTCGTGATCCGGCGCAGCCTGCGCCCGCTACGCCGGGTGGAGAACATCGCGGCGGCCATCGCCAGGGGCGACCTGCACCGCCGAGTTCCGGTGCGCGGCACCAACACCGAGGTCGACCGGCTGTCCCGCTCGTTGAACGGCATGCTGGCGCAGATCCAGTCCGCCTTCGCCGCGACCGAGGCATCGGAGGCGGCGGCCAAGCGTTCCGAGGCGAAGATGCGCCGCTTCGTCGCCGACGCGAGCCACGAACTGCGCACCCCGCTCACCACCATTCGCGGTTTCGCCGAGCTCTACCGGCAGGGCGCGAACACCGATCCCGCGATGTTCATGGACCGGATCGAACGCGAGGCGCAGCGGATGGGTCTGCTCGTGGAAGACCTGCTGATGCTGGCCAGGCTGGACGCGCAGCGCCCGCTGGAAACCGGCACGGTGGATCTCCTCGCGGTCGCCAGCGACGCGGTGCACAACGCGCGCGCCGTCGCCGCGGCCGCCGACCCGGATGGTCCGCGCCGCCCGATCGCGCTCGAAGTGAGTTCCGGTTCAGGCACTTTGGAAATCCAGGGCGACGAGACCAGATTGCGCCAGGTGCTGGCGAACCTGCTGAACAACGCGCTCACGCACACTCCGCCGGACGCCTCGGTGACGGTCCGCCTCACCCCCGCCGACGACGAGGTGCTGCTCGAGGTGTCCGACACCGGTCCGGGCCTGCCACAGGAGGAAGCCGACCGCGTCTTCGAACGCTTCTACCGCACCGACACCTCACGCGCCCGCGCCAGCGGCGGCACCGGCCTCGGTCTCTCCATCGTGCAGGCGCTGGTCGTCGCGCACGGCGGTACGGTCCGCGTCACGAGCGTTCCCGGCGAAGGCGCCACCTTCACGGTGCGGTTGCCGCGCGAAGACGGTGCCCGCGACAGCTAGACGTGCCCGCGCGTAGCCCACAGGGCTCTAGATCGGCGTCACCGCATCGACGAGCCAGCGGTCGTCGGTCTTGTCCAGCGTGACGCGCACGCGGCTGCCGGTGGTCGTGCCCTGCGGCGACTCCTTGCTGGTGGTCACCTGGTTCAGGTAGAGCAGCACCACCGCGTGGTCGCGGTCGGCGGAGACGACGCCGCTCGCCTGGGTGGTGGCCTGCACGGTGAGCTGCTTCTCCTTGGCGCCCGGCGCGATGGCCTGGTTGATCAGCTTGAGGTAGTCCTCGCGGAAGTCGGCGGACAAGTTGTCCGCGGCCTTCGGCAGCTCGGTGTCCACATTGGTGAAGTTGTAGCTGAACATGGCCGAGACGGCTCGGTCGGCCGCGGTGACCGCGTCCTGCCGTGCCCGCTCTTCCTCCCAGACCGACCAGTACCGGTGTCCGTTGATGAACATTACGATCACCGCCGCCAGCGCCACCGCCCCCGCGACGCGCGCCGCGATCGAACCTCTTGTTCCACTCATGGCACGAACTCCACATTCGAGGCGGTCAGGCCGGAATCGGTGCGACTCACGGTGACCCGGAACCGGTAATACCGCGTCTGCGGCTCGGCCTGGCCCGCATTGGTCAGGGTTTGTTTGGCGGCGACGAGCACCTTCGCTGACTCGTCGGTGTCGCTTTCCACCGCCGCTTCGACGATCTCGCCGTTGGAGACGACCTTGGCCTGCTGCACGATGCTCAGGAACGGGTCGACCCGGCCGTCGAATTCGGTCTTGAACGGGCCGGAAGCCAGCGAGAGGATCCGATCGATGTCCTCCTTGGCGGAGTCGGCCCGGATGGTGGTCAGGTTCAGGATCGCCTGCCGCGCGGTCTGCACGTATTCGGTACGGCGCTCGGCGCGCTCCTCGGCGGCGTTCGCAGTAAAGGTCGTGTAGACGGCGCCCGTCCCCAGCACGAGTATCAATACGCTCGCGGCCGCCACTGCCAAGACGCGAGCGCGGCGCACCACGGTATTTACCACTGCGACGTCGTCCGAGTCGCCGGAATCGGCGGCGGTCTCGTCGGCATCTGCCTGCTTCGCCGCCTCCGACTTAACGAGGTCGACCGAGGGCGAACCGGCGGAATCCGAATCCTTCGCCGAGTCAGCCGAACCGGCATCCGAAGCCTCGCCCTTAGCCAGCTCGACGGAATCGTTGCTCCCGGCGCTGACACCCTTCGCCAGCTCGACCGAATCGGCGCTCCCGGCGCTGGCATCCTTCGTCAGCTCGACCGAATCGGCGCGCTTGGAGCTGACCTCCTGGCTGACGGAATCGGCCCCCTGCACTGACGACGCACTCTCGGCGCTGACACCCTTAGCAGTCCCAGCACTTCCCGCACTCGTCACCGCCGCGGCACCGACCCGCTCGGTGACCTTCTCCGTCACCGCGGACGCGTCCTCCACCGGCGGCCCCGCCGACCGACTGGCCCGCCTGCGCGTGCGATGTGCATCTCCGTTGATTTCACTCATCGTTGCTGCTCCTCGAACATCGCCTGCCAGCTGGACGGTACCGTGCCGGAACCACCGGGTCCGATATCTCCCTGTCGGTAGGTCCGGCCGTCGGGGCCGATGTAGACACCGGTAGCCGGATCGTAGGACTTCGCCGCCGCGGGCGTGCTGTACGACGCGGGCGCGACCTCGGTCCCTTCGGGCTCGGACCCGCTCGCGGGCGCCACCGGCTGCGGCGGGCCGAACGGCGGGTTGTCGCCCACCGGCACGTAACCGGTACGGCACAGCTCCGGCGTCGGCGCGCGCACGCCCGGGTACTCCATGCACGGCGTGTTGCGGATGCCACGCACCTCGATGGGCGAGTCCTGCGGGATCTTGCAGTAGAGGCCGGGCGGCGTGTCGACGATATCCAGTTCGCTCGGCGAGCGGCGCTCGTCTTCGGGCAGGAAGCCGGTGGTGCAGGCGGGCGGGTCGTTGACCGTCGCCATGAAGTCGACGAGCACGCCGTATTCGACCGGGCCGCGCACCGCGGTCATCAGCGCTGCCACCAGTGGCGGGTACACGACCAGGATCTGTTCGAGTCCCGCGTGGTAGATGTTGGTCACCTGACCGACGCTGACCAGGTTCGAAAGCAGCAGCGGCAGTGTCGGTTCCAGATCCTGGAACTGCGCGGTCACCCGCCGCACGGCGGCCGGGCCTTCGCGCAGGATGTTGGTGAGCGCCGGGTCGTGCGCGCGCAGCTGATCGGTGACGGTGGCCAGGTCGGCGGTCCACGACCGGATCGCCGCGTCCGAGCGGATCTGGGTGTCCAGCAGCGGACCGATCTGCTCGATCAGTTTCTTGGTCGGCTCGCTGCTGTTCTGCGCCTCCTGCACGAGCAGCGAGGCCGAGTCGATGAAGCGCTGCAGATCCGGTCCCGCGCCGTTGAAGGCGCGGAAGGCCTCGTCGATGACCTGACGCAACCGCGTGTCGGCGACGCTGGAGAGCAGGCGATCGGTCTGGTCGAGCAGCGTGCCGACGTCCTGCGGCAGCTTGGTGCGATCCTGCGGAATCACCGCACCCGCCGCCAGATTGCCGCCCTTGGGGCTCTCCGCGGGAATCAGGTCGACGTACTGTTCGCCGATCGCCGAGACACTGCGCACCCAGGCGTCGACGTCGGAGGGGATCTTGTAGTCGCTGTCGATGGACAGCTTCGCCTCGACGCCGTCCGGCGTGAGCCGGACCTCTTGCACCTTGCCCACATTGGTGCCGCGATAGGCCACGTTGGCGGTCGGGTAGAGGCCGCCGGTCGCGGCGAGCTGCACGGTGACGTCGTAGCGCCCGATGCCGAACATGGCGGGCAGCTGTACGTAGGTGCCCGCCATGATGGTCAGGCCGATCACGGTCAGCACGGCGAAGATGCCGAGCTGCACGCGGACGAATCGGGTCAGCTTCATCGGCCCGGACTCCCTTGCGGCGCAATGTTTCCCGCTCCCGGCAGCGGCACGGTCAAACCTGGAATGGCGGGCAGACCGGGTATCGGCGGCAAACCGGGGATGGTCGGCGTCGGCTGGCCCGGGGCGGGCGTCTGCAGCGGGCCGGTCGCCGGGTTGCCGCTGTCGCTCGCGGTGGGCGGGGCGAAGCTGCCGACCACGCCCTCGACACCTCCGAACCGGCCGCCGAGCGGGGTACCGGTGAGCCAGTTGGAGTCGAGGCGCTTGGCCGTCATGTCCACCGTCATGAACAGATTCAGGTAGTCACCCTTGATCGCCTTGTCGAGGTTCTTCATCGGGAACGGGAAGGTGAGCAGGATCTTCAGCGACTCGATGAGGTTGTTTCCCGTGTCGGACAGCTGCTGGAGCACCGGCTCGAGGTTAGCGAGGTTCGCCTTCAGGTTCTCCCCGCTCATGCTGACGACCCGCTGGGTCACGTCGCTCAGCTCACCGAGCGCGGTGATGGCGTGGGTGATGTTCGCCCGCCGGTCGGCGAGCACGGTCAGCGCCGGGTGGATGCGCTCGATCGCGCTGCCGAGGACGTCGCGCTGCTGCGCGAGCTGCCCGCCGAGGCGGTCGAGGCCCTCCAGCGCGGCGATGATGTCGCCGGTCTGCGCCTGCAGGTTGGTGGTGAGCTCGTTCAGCTGCGGAAGCAGGTCGCGGATAGCGTCCTCGCGTCCGCTCAGCGCGGCGTTCAGCTCGCGAGTGATGGTCTCGAGCTGCGCGACGCCACCGCCGTTGAGCACCACTGACAGCGAGGAGAGCACCTGCTCGGTGGTCGGGAACGCACCGGCCCGATCCAGCGGGATGACGTCGCCCGCCTTCAGCTCGCCCTCCGCGGGCACGTCGGTCGGCGGACCGAGTTCGATGTGGTTGCTGCCGAGCAGACTGGTCTGGCCGATCTTGGCGACCGCGTTGGCGGGCAGTTTCACGTCGGGGTTCAGCGAGACGGTGACCAGCGCGTGCCAGTTCTCCACCTCGATGCCGGACACCGTGCCCACCGGGACGTCGTGCACGCGCACCGGCGAATTCTGAGTCAGCGTGGTGACATTCGGCATCTGGATGCGGATTTGGTAGGAGCCCTCGCCGGTGCCTTCGGCGCCCGGCATCGGCAGCGAGTTCAGTCCGTCCCACTGGCAGCCGGTGGCGCCGAGGGTCAGCGCGACACCCATCGCGAGGACGGCCGTCTTCCGCAGCGGTCGCATCATCGCCCTCCTCCCGGAATGGCCAGGCCCGCAAGGCCACTCGGCACGCTGATCGGCGCGGGCTGCGGTGTCGGCGCGGGTGCGCGCTCCTCCAGGCTCGGCGGGCTGTACGTCAGCTGGTTGGGGAAGGCGTGCACCCCGGTGGCCGGGTTCGCCATGATCGGCACGTAGTTCATGGCCAGCGAGTCGATGACCGGCGCGAGATAGGTGGCGCACAGATCGGCGGAGCGATCGGAATCGTTCTCCTCCAGCGCGCGCACCGAGCCGCACAGGAAGCTCAGCGGGTCGGCCGGGTTGTTCAGCGCGATCGCGCCGGTGACAGTGCCCTGGGCAGGCTTGTAGAGCTGGTAGAAATTCACCAGCGCCGTCGGGCCCGAGTGCAGCACCCGTTCCAGCTCGGGGCGCTTGTCCACCAGGATCTGGGTGACCTCGGCCAGTCGCTGCACGCCCTCGGTGAGCTCGGCTCCGCCGCCGTCGAGGAAGCGCTTGACGTCGGCCATCGCGATATCCAGATTGTCCAGTCCCGCACCGAGATCCGACGAGACGCCGGCCAGCACCGAAGACACCGAGGCGAGCCTGCCGCCGAACTGAACGATCTGCTCGTTGCTCGCCGAGAGCACCTCGACGAACTGCTGCAGGTTGCGGATGGTGCCGAACAGGTCGGTGCGCCCGTCGGAGAGGGTGGTCAGGGTGGCCGAGAGTTCGCGCAGGGTCTCGCGCATCCGGTCGCCGTTGCCGTCCAGGTTGTCCGCCGCGGTGTTGACGAAGCGTCCGAACGAGCCCTGCTCGTCGTCGCCGACCGGGCCGAGAGTAGTTGCCAGCTTGGACAACTCGGCCTTGATGTCGTCCCACTCCACCGGGACCGCGGTGCGCTCGATCGGAATGGTCGCGCCGTCGGTCAGCTTGGGTCCGCCGGTGTAGGCCGGGGCCAGCTGGATGAAGCGCGCCGAGACCAGCGAGGGCGAGATGATCACCGCGCGCGCGTCGGCGGGGATGTCGATGCCGCGATCTATGGTGAACTCGACCCTGACCTGTTCGCGGCCGGGCTCGACCTTGTCGATCCTGCCGACGTCGACGCCGAGCACCCGCACGTCGTCGCCGACGTAGAGGCCCGTGGTGGACGGGAAGAACGCGGTGACTGTCGTGGTCCCGATCTTGGTGATGCCGCGGTACGTGCCCGCGAGCACCAGCGCGGCGACCAACACGCCCGTGAGTATCCACACCCAACGAGGGGCCTTCTGAACTACTTTCGGCATTTTCATCGCGGCGGCTCCTGGACCGCAGGCCCGATCGACGGGGGCGGATTCAAGAAGAAGTTGCGCAGGTCGTCGGGCAGGTGCTGCGGCCACACCAGCGCGTCGACCAGAGGCTGAAGACCGACAGAGGTCGCGTTCACCACGTAGGCGTTGAACCACGGGCCGTTGCCGACCTGCTCGCCGAGTGCGGCGGCGAACGGGCCGAGACCGTCGAGAGCCTTGGTGAGGTTGTCGCGGTTGCGCTGCAGCAGACCGAGCACCGAATTCAGCCGGTCCAGTGCGGGTTTCAGCTGCGCCTCGTTGTCGGCGACGAGGCCGGACAGCTGCTGGGCGAGCCCGTTCACGTGCACGATCAGCTGCGAGATCGCGGTGCGGCGGCGGTCCAGCTCGCCGAGCAGTTCGTTGCCGTCCAGCAGCAGCGCGTTGATCTGGCCGCTGCGGTCGGACAGGATCTTGGTGACGTTCTGCGCCCGCCGCAGCAACTCGGACAGCGCCTCGTCCCTGGCGTTGATGGTGCGCGAGAGCTGGGTGACGCCGTCCAGTGCGGAGCGCAGCGGGGCCGGGGTGTCGGCGAAGGTGGCCGAGAGAGCGTCCAGGGTCTCGTCGACCTTCTGCATATCCAGGCCCTGGACCGTGCCCGCCAGATCACCGAGCGCCTCGTTGAGCGAGTACGGCGAAGTGGTGCGGTCCAGCGGGATGGTGTCGTCGCGGCGCAGCGCGCCCCCGCCTTGCGGCAGCAGCTCCAGCGACTTGCGGCCGAGCACGGTGTTGGTCTTGATGGCCGCTGAAGTCTTGTCCCCCAAGATGATCGACTCGTCGAGGGTGAACTTCACCAGCACCTTCGCGCCGTCCAGCTCGACGTCGTCGACCCGGCCCGAGCGCACGCCAGCGACCTGCACCGGGTCGCCGGGCACCAGCCCGCCCGCGTCGGCGAAGTAGGCGGTGTAGAGGGCGCCGCCGCGGATGAACGGCAGCCGGTCGAATTGCAGCGCCGAGAGCGCCACCGCTATCGCGACGACGATGCCGACGATGCCGATCGTCACGGCCGGAGATCGCTGCTCGTTCATTCGGGGGCACACCTTCCCGTCTCCTGCCCGCCCGGCATGTTGATGTGCAGCGGCTGTCCGTTCGGCCCGTCGATGATGAAGTTCGTGCTGCATACGTAGAGCGCGAGGAACGAACCGTAGGAACCGATGCGGATCAACTTCCGGTAGGTCTCCGGCAACCGTTCCAGCACCCACTGGACGGTGTCGGAACCGTTGTCCAGGTTGGTGGCCAGTCGACCGGTCTGCTCGATGGTGCCGCGCAGATCCGGCCGGGCCTGCGCGAGCAGGTCGGTGAGATCGCCGGTGGCGCCCGCGATCCTCGGCAGCGCGTCACCGATCGGATCCCGGTCGGCGGCCAGCCCGCTGACCAACCGCTGCAATTCGGTGAGCGTGGTGTCGAACTGCTCGCCGCGCTCGTCGATGGTGGCCAGCACCGCGTTCAGGTTGTCGATGACGCTGCCGATCAGCGCGTCGCGCTCGCCGAGCGTCTTGGCGAACGAGCCGCCGCTGTTGAGCAAGGAGACCAGCGTGCCGCCCTGGCCCTGGAAGATCTGCAAGAGCGCGTTGGTGAGATCGTTCACCTGACCGGGGTCCAGCCCGCGCAGCAGCGGTTTGAAGCCGCCGAGCAGCATGTCCAGATCCAGCGCGGGCGAGGTCTTGTCCTTGCCGATGGTGCCGCCCTCGTGCAGCTTTTGGGCCGAGCCCGGCCCGGCGAGGAGTTCCATGTACCGGTCGCCGACCAGGTTCTCGTACTTGATCGTCGCGCGGGTGCTGGTCAGCAGCTGGTACTTGCGGTCGACGTCGAACTCGACGTGCGCCAGGTTGTCCTTGCCCACCTTCACCGAGGTGACCGAGCCGACCGGCACGCCTGCGATGCGCACTTTGGCGCCGGGCAGCATGCCCGAGGAGCTGGTGAATACGGCGTGGTACCCGTACTCCCGCGCGAAACGCATCTGGCTGAACACGATGACAAGTCCGGCGAAGACCAGCGTCATCACCAGGGTGAAGATGGTCAGCTTCACCGTCGTCGCGGTATTTCTCACGGCGCGCTCACCCCCGGCAGCCCGGCGAACAGCAGCTGGAACACCTTGGGGCCGTTGAATTCGATCTTCATCGACGGCACGTAGGGCGCGCCCTCGTTGGTGTCGGTGACGACGTAGTTCGCGTGGCTGCCCGGCACCCGGTCTTCGAGCCCCTCGCAGCGCGGGCCGCCGGTCGCGTTCACCTTCGGCAGGTCCTCCGGATACTTGTACGGCTCGGCGCCGAACATGAAGTTGGTGTTCATCGTGACGCCGGGTTGCATGCCGCCGAACATCGCGTCGGCGACCGGCATCAGCCGTCCGATCGCGTTGATCATGCAGTGCAGACCGGGGACGTACTCCTCGAGCAGCCCGGTGGTCGGGCGCAGCAGATCGAGCGCGGTGCCGAGGTTGTTCTCGTTCTCGCGCAGCACCGAACCCGTCGTGTCGGCGAGGCCGACCACGTTGGCGAGCACGTCGTCGAGGCCCTGCCGCTCGTCGACCAGCGTCTGGCTGGTGGTGACCGCGTTGTCCACGGTTCGCAGCAAATCACCAACGGTGTCCGCGTAGATGTTCGACACTTCGGCGGTGGCCGCGAAATCCTGCTGCAGCGTCGGCAGCGTCGGGTTCATCTCGCGCAGGTAGACGTCGAGGTTCACCAGCAGCTCGCCGAGCGTCTCGCCGCGGCCCTGCAGCGCGGTGCCCAGCGCGGAGAGTGTCGCGTTCAGCTTCTCCGGCTCCACCTTGGCCAGCACGTCGGACAGGTGCTGGAACAGCGTGTTGAACTCGACGGTCACCTTCTCGGCGACGACGGTCGCGCCGGGCTTCAGCGAATTCGACGAAGGCTCTTCCGGCACAACGAAGTTGACGTACTTCGCGCCGAACACGGTGGTCGACCTGATGTCGACGCCCGCGTTGGCGGGCACCAGCTTCAGCATCTCGGGATCGAGCGCCAGCTTCAGCCGCGCGCCGTCGGCCTGCTGGGTGACATCGGCGACCCGGCCGATCTCGACGCCACGCACCTTCACTTTGGCGTCGGGGTCGAGCACCAAGCCGCTGCGCGGCGCTTCGACCAGCACCGTGGCGGTCTTGGTGAACCCGCCGACGAACATGGTCAGCGCGATCGCGACCACCGCGACCAGCACGAGCACCATGGCGAGGCCGGCGAGTTTGTACTTGAACTTCTCCATACCGCCTACCCGGAAAGATGGAAGTTGCCGGAGGTGCCGTAGATGGCCAGCGAGATCAGCAGGGTCACCGTGACCACCGCGACCAGCGAGGCCCGCACCGCGTTGCCGACCGCCACACCCACGCCGACCGGGCCCCCCGCGGCGTAATAGCCGTAGTAGGTGTGGATCATCATGACCGCCAGTGCCATGAAGATCGCCTGGGCGAAGGACCAGAGGATGTCGCTCGGGATGAGGAACGTCGAGAAGTAGTGGTCGTAGACGCCCGCCGACTGCCCGTAGATCACCACCGTGGCGAACCGGGCCGCCACGAACGAGGCGATCACCGCCAGCGCGTAGAGCGGCACGATCGCGATCATCCCGGCCAGCACCCGCGTCCCCACCAGATACGGCACCGGGCGGATCGCCATGACTTCCAGTGCGTCGATCTCCTCGGAGACCCGCATGGCGCCGAGCTGCGCGGTCGAACCCGCGCCGATGGTGGCCGCGAGGCCGATGCCCGAGATCACCGGCGCGGCGATGCGCACGTTGATGAACGCGGAGAAGAAGCCGGTCAGCGCCTCGACGCCGATATTGCCCAGCGAGCTGTAGCCCTGCACCGCGATGGTGCCGCCCGCGAACAGCGTCAGGAACCCGACGATCACCACCGTGCCGCCGATGACGGCGAGCGCGCCGGTGCCCATGCTGATCTCGGCGATCAGCCGGATCGTCTCGGTTCGGTAGTGGATGAGGGCGCGCGGCATGGAGGCCAGCGCCTGCCCGTAGAACACGGCGTGCTTGCCCACCGAGTCCAGCGAATCCGATATCCGGCGCACCCGCCGCACCGCCCGGGGGAAGCGGGACTGGATCACGAAGGCCATCGCGTCACCGCACCGTGAACTTGATGCCGACGGCGGTGACCACCACGTTCACCACGAACAGGGCCATGAAGGCGAAGACGACGGTCTGATTCACCGCATCACCGACACTCTTGGGACCGCCTTTGACGTTCAGGCCGAGGTAACAGGCCACCAGTCCGGCGATCAGCCCGAACAATCCGGCCTTCACTTCGGAGATGATCAGCTCGGGCAATTTGGTGAGCAGCGTGATGCCGTTGACGAACGCGCCGGGGTTCACGTCCTGCAGATAGACGGAGAACAAGAATCCGCCGACGATGCCGATCGTGCACACCAGGGCGTTGAGCAAGAGCGCGACGAACATCGAGGCCAGCACTCTCGGCACCACCAGCCGCTGGACCGGGTCGATGCCGAGAACGCGCATCGCGTCGATCTCTTCCCTGATGGTTCGAGCGCCGAGATCCGCGCAGATCGCGGTGGCGCCCGCGCCCGCCACGATGAGCACGGTGACGATCGGTCCGACCTGGGTGACCGTGCCGAACGCCGCGCCCGCCCCGCTCAGGTCGGCCGCGCCGATCTCGCGCAAAAGAATGTTCAGCGTGAAGCTCACCAGGACGGTGAACGGGATCGCGACCAGCAGGGTCGGCACGATGGACACGCGCGCGATGAACCAGGACTGATCGATGAACTCACGCGCTTGAAAAGGCCTGCGGACGCTCGCGCGGGCGACTTCCGCGGTGAGTTCGAAGAACCCACCGACGGCCCGCAACGGGACAGCAAGGACCTCGTTCATCCGCGATCCTCCTAGCTCAACTGCACGTACTGCTGCATGGCGCGACACGGCACCATGGCCGCGTCGCCGGATTGATTAGAACATGTTCACATGGTCGTCGTGCGGTTTTCTTCACATTTGAACTGCACGTTTTCTAGATGACGGCCCTCGAATATGAAACGTGTGTCATACGAAGGCGGTGACCCCGTTGTGAGGAGTCACACACCATCACCATGTCTACCAAGTGCCGGACTCATGATCAACAGCTGGACAGTTGATCAGTTGTTTCCTCGCCGATCGCGGCGATCGCCCAAGCGCTCAGCCGAGTTCGGTCAGCGAAGAGGCCGAGAAGGTCTGGCCCGCCGGTCGCTCGGCGAAGTAGCCGGAGAGCGTGTCGGCGAGATCGCCGGAGTCCCAAGCGTCGCCCGCGGCATCGAAGCGCCGCTCCACGACGGGCGCGGCCATCAGCGCCACCATCGGTCCGTAGACCACGAACAACTGCCCGTTGACCGAGTCGGCCGCGGGCGAGGCGAGATAGGCGACGAGCCGCGCGACGTGATCGGGCGAGAGCGGATCGACACCGGCCTCGGGAGCCGCGCTGAACACCGCCTCGGTCATCGCCGTGCGCGCGCGGGGCGCGATCGCGTTGGCTCGCACGCCGTAGCGCGACAGCGCCCGGGCGGCCGAGAGAGTGAGGGCGGTGATGCCCGCCTTGGCCGCGCCGTAGTTGGCCTGGCCCTCGGGGCCGAGCAGGCCCGCCTCGGAGGAGGTGTTGATCAGGCGGCCGTAGACCGGCGCGCCCGCCTCCTTCGACTTCGCGCGCCAGTAGGCGGCGGCGTTGCGGGACAAGAGGAAATGGCCGCGCAGGTGGACCGCGAGCACGGCGTCGAAGTCCTCGTCGGACATGTTGAACAGCATCCGGTCACGAGTGATGCCCGCGTTGTTGACCACGATGTCCACGCTGCCGAACGCCTCGTTCGCGGTGCCGATCAACGCGTCGGCCGTCGAGCGTTCCGCGATGCTGCCCGCGACGAACTCCGCCTTGGCGCCGAGCGCCCGGATCTCGGCGAGCGTCTCGGCGACCGCGTCGGATTCCGCGAGGTCGTTGACCACCACCGACGCGCCCGCGCCCGCCAGTGCGAGCGCCTCGGCCTTGCCGAGTCCCGCGCCCGCGCCGGTCACGATCGCCACACGGCCCGCCAAACTCAGATCAGTTTCGTTCACCGGCCCGACTTTAGAACGTGTTCCAACCTACTGGCAAGAAACTTTCACTGAAGTTTCAGCGCGGCTTTCGGGCACTGCGCCACCGCGTCCTCGACATCGCCGAGGCGGTCCTCCGCCACGTCGGCCGTCAGGATGTGCAGCTGGTCCTCGTCATCGAGTTCGAACACGTCGGGGGCGATTCCAACACAGATTCCGTTCGCCTCGCACAGATCCAGATCGACGCTGACCTTCATGGAAACTCCTTTACTGCGACTCTTCTCGAAGCCTACAAGCCCGCGCTGCCACGCGCGCCGCCATCGGCCGGATTCCTCGGCAATACTGGAACATGTTTCAGTCGATATGCAATCATCGGGACAAGCGAATCGAAGGACACGAGGTTTTGCCATGCGCATTGCGTACACGCCGCAGCAAGAAGAGCTCCGCGCCGAGTTGCGCGACTACTTCGCGCGGCTGATCACACCGGAGCGCCGGGCCGCGCTGAGCGCGACGACCGGTGAGTACGGGCACGGCAATGTCTACCGCGAGGTCGTCCAGGAGATGGGCCGCGACGGCTGGCTGACGCTGGCCTGGCCCAAAGAGTACGGCGGCCAGGACCGGCCGACCATGGATCAGCTGATCTTCACCGACGAGGCCGCCATCGCGGGCGCCCCGGTTCCGTTCCTCACCATCAACTCGGTGGCGCCCACGATCATGCACTACGGCAGCGAGCTACAGAAGAAGTTCTTCCTGCCCAAGATCGCCGCGGGCGAGCTGCACTTCTCCATCGGCTACTCCGAGCCGGGCGCGGGCACCGACCTGGCCAGCCTGCGCACCTCCGCCGTGCGCGACGGCGACGAGTACGTGATCAACGGCCAGAAGATGTGGACGAGCCTGATCGCCTACGCCGACTACGTCTGGCTCGCGGTGCGCACCGATCCGAGCGCCAAGAAGCACAAGGGCATCAGCATGCTCATCGTGCCGACCACGGCCGAGGGCTTCTCCTGGACGCCGGTGCACACCATGGCGGGCCCCGACACCAGCGCCACCTACTACCAGGACGTGCGCGTTCCGGTCAGCTCGCTGGTCGGCCAGGAGAACGGCGGCTGGGCGCTGATCACCAACCAGCTCAACCACGAACGCGTCGCGCTCACCTCGGCGGGGCCGCTGACCGTCGCGCTGAACCAGACCCTCGAATGGGCGCGCAACACCAAGGCGGGCGACGGCTCGCGCGTCATCGACCAGGAATGGGTGCAGCTGAACCTGGCCAAGGTGCACGCCAAGGTCGAGTACCTGAAGCTGCTCAACTGGGAGATCGCCAGCCGCGCCGACGCGGGCGGCGACGCGGCGCCGCGCCCGTGGGACGCCTCGACCTGCAAGGTATACGGCACCGAGCTGGCCACCGAGGCGTACCGGCTGCTGATGGAGGTCCTCGGCCCGCAGGCCTACCTGCGCCAGGACTCCCCCGGAGCCGAACTGCGCGGCCGCCTCGAGCGCTTCCACCGTGCCGCGCTGATCCTGACCTTCGGCGGCGGCACCAACGAGGTGCAACGCGACATCATCGCCATGACCGCCCTCCGCCAGCCCGCCGCCGCGCGCTGAGCAGAAAGCAGAGACCACCATGGATTTCACCCCCACCGAAGCTCAGCTCGACCTGGCCCGTCTGACCGGCGAGGTGTGCGGCAAGCTCGTCACCGCCGACCGGCTGCGCGCGCTCGACGTGGCGGGCCGGTTCGACGAGCCGCTGTGGAAGTCGTTGGCCGAGACCGGGATTCTGGCCGCGGCGCTGCCGGAGAACGTCGGTGGCAGCGGACTCGGCGCGCTGGAGCAGACCGCGGTGCTTCGCGAACTCGGCAAGTCGGTCGCCGCCGTTCCCTACCTCTGGTCGATCGTGGTCGGCGCGGGCGCGCTGGCGCGGTTCGGGTCCGAGAGCCAGCAGGCGCTTGCCGCTCAGGCGGGCGAGGGTTCGGCGATCTTGACCGCGGCGCTGGCCGAAGAGCACAACTACGAACCGGCCAAGCCGACCACCGTCGCGCGCGAGAGCGACGGCGGGTGGCGGCTGACCGGCGCCAAGACCACGGTGCCCCACGCCGATCGCGCGGCCCGAATCCTGGTGCCCGCCACGGTTTCCGGCGTGCCCGCGGTCTTCCTCGTCGATCCCGCCGACGCTTCGGTGTCGGTCACCGCGCAGCACGTAGTGGATCTCAGCGCGGAGTTCGGCGTCGAATTCACCGACACCCCTGCCGAATTGGTCGGCACCGTGGACGGCGGCGCGGAGCTGCTCGACTGGATCCTCACCCGCGCCTGGCTCGGGCTCAGCGCCCAGCAGTTGGGCACCGTCGAGAAGGCGCTGGAACTGGTCGCCGACTACGCGCGCGAACGCGAGCAGTTCGGCAAGGCCGTCGGCAGTTTCCAGGCGGTCGCGCAGCGTTTGGCCGACGCCTACATCGACGTGCAGGGCTTGCGCCTCGCGGTCACCCAGGCCGCATGGCGGCTCGCCGAGGACCTGCCTGCCGCCGAGGCCGTGCACACCGCCAAGTTCTGGGCCGCCGACGCGGGCCACCGCGTCGCCCACACCGTCGTGCATGTGCACGGCGGCGTCGGCATCGACCGCGACCACATCGTGCACAACTACTTCACCGCCGCCAAGCACAACGAATTCGCCCTCGGCGCCGCCACCGACCACCTCCGCGCCCTCGGCGCCCTCCTCGCCACCCCTTCCTGATCCCAGCGGCACAACCGCTCCCGGACATCGGCCCGTCGGCACAACCGACGGGCCGATCGTCGTTCCGGGGACCACCGGCAACGTCGTTTACTGAACTAATTCAGATAAGTGGCTACACTGGCGTCATGGCAGCGAAGAACTTCCCGTTCAGCGACTTGATCCGGAAGCAGACGTCCGTTTTCCCGGCACTCGAGAACGCCGACGTCATCCTGGAGCGTCGTGACGCGGAGAACCTGGTGCTGTCCAGGTCCGAGCGCTTCGAAGCCAAGGACACGGCCGTGCGACTGCTGGCGCGCACGATCGCGATCATCGCCAAGTCGAACCGCGGTCTCGCCGAAGAGGTATTCGCCGAGGAACTGCCGTGGCTCAAATGGCTACCAGAGACCGGCAGGAGCGAAGCGGTCACGGAACTACTCGACCATCTCATCGCCGGTGCGGACACCGGATTGTTCACACCGTTCGCACGCGACTTGATCGCCTGGCAGCACACGGCCGAGATCTACGCGCAGCCGGAATTGGCGCGGCAACTCGCAGGTTCCTTCGAGCTGTCGGACTTCGGTGAGGTGCCCCGACCCGGATCCGCGGAATGAAGCTGCGGAAGGGTGACGACGTACCGCGACCCCGTCCGTGGCGCGTCGTCGTACACAACCTCAACGCGGCACGGGGCTGGGCCGAATTGCTCGCCCAAGCTCCGAGCAATCTCGACCGAGCTTGGACCGACATCACCGCCGACCCGCGCAGTGTCACCAACCCGGCTCGCCAGCACCGGCTGAAGTACGACCTCGGCTCGGTCAAGGTGGGCGGCGCCGTCCTCGAACAATGGCAATACGAGATCACCAGCGGCGGGCGGATCTGGTACGCCATCGACGACGAGACCCGCACGCTGTACCTGACGCTCGCCGGCACCGGCCATCCCCGCCAAACCGACCGTCGCCGTTAGAGATCGAGGCGCGGGCGAAAGACGCACCGGCAGGGCTTCCGGTGGCCGACCGAAGGCTAGGCGGTGGGTGGGGTGGAGGTCAGGTAGCGCTGGAGGGTCGGGGCGATGTCGGCGATGAGTTGGGGTGGGGTCATGGCGACGACCGGGGGGAGCCGGAGGACGTAGCGGCACAGGGCCAGGCCGAGTAGTTGGGTGACGACGAGGCCGCTGCGGCGGGGAGCGTCGGCCGGATCGCCGAAGCGGAGGACCGCGGGGAGCACCTGTTCGGCGAAGACCGCCCGGAAGCGGTCGGAGACGGCGTCGTCGGTGATGGACGAGCGCAGCAGAATCAGCAGGACGGTGTTCTGCTGATCCTCCCAGATCGCGAGAAAGCGGCGGATCAGCAACTCGCCCAACGTGTCCGGCTCGGCGGCGGCCAGATCCGGCAGTTCGAGATCGATGTCGACGGCCGCCGCGAACAGCCCGTCCTTGCTGCCGAAATAGCGCATCACCATGGACGGATCGATGGCGGCGTCGGCGGCGATGGCGCGGATCGTGGCTTTGCGAAATCCTTCGCCGGCGAAACGCGCCCGCGCCGCCTCGAGAATCGCGGCGCGGGTCGCGTCGGAGCGACGTGCGGGGGGCTGATCAGACGACTCTGTCATGCCAACGATTGTAGGCCAACAACTGTTGACTTCCATGCGACCCCGGCTCTATCGTTATGCCAACAAGCGTTGGCCTACAGTTGTTGACATAGGAGCCAGTCATGAACGCCACCCCGCTCCCCAGCACCACCTCGGTACTCGTCGTCGGCGCCGGACCCGCCGGACTCACCGCCGCCATCACCCTCGCGGACGCGGGCGTCGACGTCGTCGTCCTGGACCGGCTCACCGAGGGCGCCAACACTTCTCGCGCGGCCGTGGTGCACGCGCGCACCCTCGAGGTCCTCGCCGAACTCGGTATCGCCGACGAACTGATCCTGCGCGGAATCCAGGTTCCGCATTTCACCGTGCGCGACGGCGCGCACACCCTCGCGACCATCGAGTTCGGCGACCTCCCGACCCCGTACCCGTACACCCTGATGACCCCGCAGGACACCACCGAGGCGGTACTGCTCGAGCGCCTGCACAAGGCAGGCGGCCGGGTGCACCGGCCGTACGTGGTCACCCGTGTCGTGAACGAAAAGGACGGTGTCACGGTCGAATACACCGATGCGGCGGGCGACGCGGGTGTCATTCGCGCCGACTACGTCATCGGCGCCGACGGCATGCACAGCACCGTGCGCGAGCACGCGGGCATCGGCTTCACCGGCGACACCTACCCGGCGTCGTTCGTCCTTGCCGACGTGCGGATGACGTGGCCGATCGCCAGAGACGAAGTAGCGCTGCACCTTTCGCCGGAGGGCGTGACTGTCGTAGCGCCGCTGCCCGACGCCGCGCAACCCGACCGGTACCGGGTGGTCGCCACGCTGGACGAGGCGCCCGAACACCCCACCGCCGACGACATTCAGGCGATCCTGGACGCGCGCGGCCCCGGCGGCGACATCCGAGTGCGGGAAGTGCTGTGGTCGTCGCGATTCCGTGTGCACCACCGGGTGGCCGACCGTTACCGCGCGGACCGGATCCTGCTGGTGGGCGACGCCGCTCACGTGCACAGCCCGGCGGGCGGTCAGGGCATGAACACCGGCATCCAGGACGCGGCCGCCCTCGGTCCGTTGCTCGCGCGGGTACTGGCGGGTGAACCGCAGGCGCTCCTGGACGAGTACGAAGCCACCCGCCGCCCGGTCGCTGTGGAGGTGGTGGCGTTCACCGACCGCATGACGAAGATGGCCACCCTGCGCCCGCGCGTCGCGCGGCTCGCGCGCAACACCGCGCTCTCGGCGCTGACTCGAATTCCCGCGTTCCGCGATCGCCTCGCCTTCCGCTTGGCCGAGCTGACGACCCGCTGATCGAAAGCAACTGTCGATCAGCGACTTCGATGGGCTGCCGGGATCGGGCAGCGGAACAACCGGACACGACGAAGGGCCGCCGCGATCTTCAACGCGGCGGCCCTTCCCGTATTACCGACTACTTGGCGCTCGCCTCGGCGTGCTCGTCCGCCGGACGCGCCTCGGTTTGAGCCTTGGCCCACCGGTAGTCCGGCTTGCCCGCGGGGGAACGCTTGATCTCCTCGACGTACCAGAGGCTGCGCGGGAGTTTGTAGGGGGCGATCTCCTTGGTCAGCACGGGGCGCAGATCCTCCAGGGTCGGGCGGTTGTCGCCGCGACACTGGACGACCGCGACGACGCGCTGGCCCCAGCGATCGTCGTCGACGCCGACCACCAGGGCGTCGAAGATCTCGGGGTGCGACTTGAGCGCGCCCTCGACCTCCTCGGGGAAGATCTTCTCGCCGCCGCTGTTGATGCTGACCGAACCGCGGCCGAGCATCGTGACGGTGCCGTCCTCCTCGACCCGCGCGTAATCACCGGGGATCGAGTAGCGAATCCCGTTGAACTCCTTGAAGGTCGCGGCGGTCTTCGCCTCGTCCTTGTAGTAGCCGAGCGGAATGTGCCCCTTGCGCGCGAGGATGCCGATCTGGCCGGATCCCGGCACCACCGGATTGCCCGCCTCGTCGAGCACCTCGGTGGAAGCGTCGATCTTGACCCGCGGGCCGCCGGTGTGCGCCTCGCCCTTCGTGACCATGCTGAGCCCGCCGAACCCGGTCTCGGAGGACCCGATCGAGTCGGTGATCATCCGGTTCGGCAGCAGATCGAGCAGCTTCTCCTTGATGGCGGGCGAGAAGAGCGCCGCGCTGCTGGCGATCGCGAACAGCGTCGAAAGGTCATACGGCTTTCCGGTTTCCGGGTTGCCCTCGATCAGCGCGTCCAGCATCGGCCGCGCCATGGCGTCGCCGGTGATGAAGATGAGGTTGATGCCGTGGCGGTCGATGTGCTGCCATACGCCGTGCCCGGTGAACTCCGGGATCATCACGGTCTTGCCGCCGCCGAACAGGCTCTGGAAGGTGGCCCACTGCGAGCCGCCGTGGATCATCGGCGGAATCGGGAACCGGGTCATCGGCGGGTTGGCCGCGCCGAGCTTGGCGAGATCCCATTCGTCGGGGACGTATTCA
Source organism: Nocardia sp. CNS-044 (assembly GCF_059570515.1). Classification (NCBI taxonomy): domain Bacteria; kingdom Bacillati; phylum Actinomycetota; class Actinomycetes; order Mycobacteriales; family Nocardiaceae; genus Nocardia; species Nocardia sp. CNS-044. The sequence goes on along the minus strand of NZ_JCANSX010000005.1, from coordinate 1,020,066 downwards.
CCGGTGAGGAAGTTGATGCCGCCACCGAGCACGCGCCACACGTCCTCCTGCCGCCACATCACGCCCTTGGGCATGCCGGTGGTGCCGCCGGTGTAGAGCATGTACAGGTCGTCGGGGGAACGTTCGCCGAAGTCGCGCGCGCCGGAGGACTGCGCGAGGGCCGCCTCGTATTCCACCGAATCCGCTGCGGTGGGGATCGTGCCGGTCGTATCGTCGTCCACGACGATGACGGTGCGCAGCTGCGAGGACGCGGCCCGAACCGCGGCCACTTTGTCGCTGTAGCGGCGCTCGTGAATCAACGCGACCATGTCCGAATTGTCGAAGATGTATTGCAACTCGTTCTCGACGTATCGGTAGTTCACGTTGATCATCACGGCGCGGGCCTTGAACACCGCGACCATGGCCTCGACGGCCTCGATGGTGTTGCGCGAGTAGATGCCCACCTTGTCGCCCGGCTGAACACCGTGTTCCAGCAGGTAGTGGGCCAGTTTGTTGGCGCGCTCCTCCAGCTGGGCGTAGGTCACCTCACGGCCGTCGTCGGCCAGCGCGACGCGATCGGGCATGAGGTCGATGGCATGTTCGACGAGGTCGGCTATGTTGTGGCTCACACGCTAAAAATAGAACGTGTTACTGTTCTTGACAAGGCTCGAAAGTCAGGAGAATCAGCAATGCCGCACTGCCTCGTCGAGAAGCGCGATCACGTTCTCATCGTCACCATGAACCGGCCCGAGGCCCGCAACGCGCTGTCGGCCGAAATGATGGCGATCATGCGCGACGCCTGGGACCAGGTGGACAGCGATCCGGAGATCCGGGTGGCGATCCTGACCGGCGCGGGCGGCGCCTTCTGCGCGGGCGCGGACCTCAAGGCGATGACCGCACAGCACCCCGGCGATTCGTTCAAGGGCGGCGGCTGGGATCTGTCCAAGATCGAGGCGCTGCTCAAGGGCCGCAGGCTCACCAAGCCGCTGATCGCGGCGGTCGAGGGCCCGGCCATCGCGGGCGGCACCGAGATCCTGCAGGGCACCGACATCCGCGTGGCCGGCGAGAGCGCGAAGTTCGGTGTGTCCGAGGCGCGCTGGGGCCTGTTCCCGCTCGGTGGCTCCGCGGTGCGCCTGGTGCGCCAGATTCCCTACACCGTCGCGGCCGACATCCTGCTCACCGGCAGGCACGTCACCGCGGCGGAGGCCAAGGAGATCGGCCTGATCGGGCACGTCGTCCCGGACGGCACCGCGCTGGACAAGGCGCTCGAACTGGCCGACCTGATCGCGGCCAACGGCCCGCTCGCGGTGCAGGCCATTCTGCGCACCATCCGCGACACCGAGGGCATGCACGAGGAAGAGGCCTTCAAGATCGACGCCGAACTCGGGACAGCGGTCTTCAAGTCGGCGGACGCCAAGGAGGGGCCGAAGGCGTTCGCGGAGAAGCGCAAGCCCACTTTCACCGGCAACTGAGCGCCGAATACGACTCGGCCCCCGGCGCGTTCGCGCTCGGGGGCCGCGTCGCGTCCGGGCGTCAGTTGGCGCCGGGGTAGTCCATCCAGAACGGCTCCCACTGGTGGCCGTCGGGGTCGATGAAGGTACGGCCGTGCATGCCGACCTGAGCCTCCTGCGCGCGCTTCTCCTCGTTCACTTCCTCGGTGGCGCCCGCGGCGACGGCGGCGTCGGTCAGCTGGTCGACCTCCTGCGCGCTGGACAGCGAGAGCGCGTAGGCGGCGGCCGTGGCCGAGACGGTGTCGGCGATCGGGCGCTTGCTGAAGGTGGTGAAGTATTCCCTGGTCAGCAGCATCAGGCAGATGTTGTCGTCGACGACGATGCAGGAGGCGTTCTCGTCGGTGAAGTCCTGGTTGACCTTCCAGCCCAGTGCCTCGTAGAAGGCCTTCGACCGGTCCAGATCGGTGACCGGAAGGTTGATGAAGATCATCTTGCTGCTCATGTTCTCGTCCTCTCGGGGCGCGTCGGCGTGTTCACAGGTAGAGACGGAGCCCGCGGCAGGAACTAATCGCTACCAGCGCCTGTGATCGCGGTCACGCTGTTTTCGGCCGATCTTGGTCCGGGTACCAGCGGGTTTTCGGGCCTGTTTTGTGTCGGTGTGCTGTGGCATGGTGGCACCCATGACCGACTCGTCCAGCCCGTCCACCACCCTCTCCCCCGACGTTCTCGCGTCGTTCGAGGGTCACCGGCGGGAGCTGTGCGCCTACGCGTACCGCATGCTCGGCTCGTCCTTCGAGGCCGAGGACGCGGTGCAGGAGACCTTCACGCGGGCGTGGAAGTCCTACGCCTCCTTCGAGGGCCGGGCCAGCCTGCGATCCTGGCTGTACCGCATCGCCACCAACGTCTGCCTCGACATGCTCGACGGCCCGCAGCGCCGCGCCAGGCCGATGGACCTCTCCGGCCCCGGCACGCCGGATTCGCCGCTGCCCCCGCCGCAGCCCGACTACGTCTGGATCGAGCCGATCCCCAACGCCCTTGCCTTCGGGGCGGATCCGGCCGAACACGCGGCGACCAAGGACACCCTGCGCCTCGCTTTCGTCGCGGCCTGTCAGCATCTGCCCGCGACCCAGCGCGCCATCCTGATCATGCGCGAGGTGCTGCGCTTCTCGGCGAGCGAGACCGCCGAGGCGCTGACCATGTCGCCCGCCTCGGTGAACAGCGCCCTCCAGCGCGCCCGCGCCACCATGTCCAAGGTGCAGCCCACCAGCACCGACGGCTACGACGAATCCGACGACGACCAGCGCAAACTCGTCGACGACTTCGTCGCCGCGTTCGAGGCCTACGACATGGACGCGCTGACCACACTGCTGAAAGCCGATGTGGCACTGTCCATGCCGCCCTTCGATCTCTGGATCTCCGGGCCGGAGAACGTGGCCGAGTTCATGCTCGGCACCGGTAGCGCTTGCGCGGGCTCGCGAATGGTGCGGTTGGAAGGGGCGAACGGTCATCCCGCGTTCGGGCATTACAAGCCGAGCGAGGAGCCGGGGGTCTTCGTGCCGTGGTCGATCACGGTGTTGGAGTTGGATGGGGAGACCATCGCGGGGCTGAACTTCTTCTTGGATACGGAGCGGTTGTTCCCGCTGTTCGGGCTGCCGATGGAGTTGCGGGACTGACTATCGACCCCCGCAACATTGGGAACTGTCTCCCCAACCACAGGCCCCGCACCCGAGAACCGCGACCCAGGGCCCCGACGCTCCCACACACCCGCCGAACGCCTCACATAGGCACCGCCTATGCGAGGCGTGTACAAGGTGTGTGGGACCAGCCAGACTCCGAACAACCCGGATGCAGGCGCATGGGGAAGGCTTCAGCGCAAGGACTGAGGCCGCCTAGGCGAATCAGCGGCGGCTCCGCAATTCACGACGCGGGCACGTAGCGCTCTCGGAGTTTGCGCTTGTACAACTTCCCGTTGGGGTCCCGGGGGAGCTCCGCGAGGTAGTCGATCGACCGCGGCATCTTGTACTTCGCCAACTGCGTTGCCGCGAAAGCGAGTAGTTCCTCGGTAAGCCCGTCGCCGACCTCCACCCCGTCCGCGGGCTGGACCACCGCCTTCACCTCCTGCCCCCAATCGGGATGCGGGATACCGAAAACCGCCACGTCCGCGACCTTCGGATGCGTGACGAGGACGCTCTCGATCTCGGCCGGGTAGATGTTCACCCCGCCGGAGAGGATCAGATCCGAGCGCCGGTCGCAGAGGTAGAGGTAGCCGTCCTCGTCGAGGTAGCCGATGTCGCCGACGGTGAACAGGTCGCCGACTCGCGCGTCCTCGGTCTTGGCCTTGTCGTGGTGGTATTCGAAGCTGGAGGCGCCCATCTTCATGTACACCAAGCCCGTTTCGCCGGCGGCGACCTCGCTGCCGTCCTCCTCGCTGAGCACCTTGATCACCGACCACGGCCACGCCTTGCCGACCGAGCCGGGCTTGCGCAGCCAGTCGGCGCCGTTGATCACCGTGCCGCCGCCTTCGGTCGCCGCGTAGTACTCGGTGACCGTCGGTCCCCACCACTCCAGCATCTGGCGCTTGGTCTCCTGCGGGCACGGCGCCGCGCCGTGCACCATGCTGCGCAGCGAGGTGACGTCGTACTTCGCGCGCACCTGCGCGGGCAGCGCGAGCAGCCGGTGGAACTGGGTGGGCACCATGTGGCTGTGGGTGACCCGGTACTTGTCGATCAGGCGCAGCATCTCCTCGGGTTCCCACTTGTCCATGAGAACGAGCGTGTGCCCCAACTGGATCGAGATTGTCGCGAAGTTCAGCACCGCGGTGTGGTACAGCGGCGAACCGCAGATGTGCACGTGATCGTCGTAGGGCGCGAGCTCGAACAGGCCGAAGAAGGCGGTGGTGTGCGGCGGGACGACGTCGGGGTCGGCGCCGGTGAGCGGACGCCGAACTCCCTTGGGCCGGCCCGTGGTTCCCGAGGTGTAGAGCATCGGCGCGCCGGTGGCGCGCTCGGACGGACGACCGGTGTCGGCCGCGCCGAGCCAGGCCACCGACTTGAAGCCCTCGATCTCGCCGACCGAAAAGCGCGCCGACGCAGGCAAACCGGCCTCGTCGGCCGCCGCCTTGGCCGCGGCGGCGAACCGGTCGCTCGCGATGAACGCCTTGGCCTCGCTGTCCTGCAGGATGTAGGCCACCTCGGGACCGGTGAGGTGCCAGTTCACCGCCACGATGTACAGGCCCGACTGGTAGGCCGCGAAGTAGGCGGCGACCGCCTCGACGCAGTTGTGCACCATGCTGACCAGCACGTCGCCGGTCCGCAGGCCGAGGGCGCGCAGCCCGTTGGCGTAACGGTTGGCGAGTGTGGCCAGTTCGCGATAGGTCACCTCCCGGCCCGAGGGATCGACCATGGCGATCCGATCGGGTTCGGCGTTCGCGATGTTCCACAGACCGAGAATTTGCACTGACTCTTGCACAGGGGGACGGTGCGGAGGCGGAGCCGAGGGGGTGGGTGAGGCAGTCACCTCATTGAATCTAGAACGCGTTCTACTGATCGACAAGGGGTGCGAGTCGGTCCAATTGCGCCAGATCCGGAACCGACACCAGCATCATGGTGACACCCGCGGCCTCCCAGACCTTCAATTGCTTCCGCACATGCTCCTCGTCGCCGATGATGGCGGTGTCCAGAATCAGCTCGTCCGGGACGACGGCCGCCGCCTCGGCCTTCTTGCCCGCCTGGAACAGCTTGCCGATCTCGTCGACCTCGCGGTCGTAGCCCATCCGGCGGTAGACCTGGGCGTGGAAGTTCAGCTCCGGAGCGCCCATGCCGCCGATGTAGAGCGCCATGATCCAGCGCATCTTCTCCAGCTCCGCGGCGGGGTCGTCGGTGATCACCACCTGGCAGCTGGCCGCGATCTCGAAGTCCTCGCGCGACCGGCGAGCGCCCGCCCTGGCAAACCCCTCGTCGAGCCAGTCGTTGTACATGTTCGCCAGGCGCGGCGCGTAGTAGATCGCCAGCCAGCCGTCGGCGATCTCGGCGGTGAGGGCCACGTTCTTCGGCCCCTCCGCGCCGAGCCAGATCGGCAAATCCGCACGTAGCGGGTGCACGATCGGCTTGAGCGGCTTACCGAGCCCGACCGAACCCGGCCCGGTGTAGGGCAGCGGGTAGTGCGGGCCGTCGCTGGTCACCGGCGCCTCCCTGGCGAGGATGCGGCGGATGATGCCGACGTACTCGCGGGTGCGCTGCAAGGGCTTGGCGAACGGCTGCCCGTACCACCCCTCCACCACCTGCGGACCGGAAACCCCGAGCCCGAGGATCGCCCGGCCGCCGCTGAGATGGTCGAGGGTCAGCGCGTGCATCGCGGTCGCCGCGGGCGTGCGTGCCGACATCTGCACCACCGAGGTGCCAAGCCGCACCCGCTCGGTGGACGACCCCCACCAGGTGAGCGGACCGAAGGCGTCCGAGCCCCACGATTCCGCGGCGAACACGGCGTCGAATCCGGCTTTCTCGGCCGCGACGACCAACTCCCCCGCATTCTGCGGCGGCTGCGCCATCCAATAGCCGAGCTGCAATCCGAACTTCATGATCGTCCCTTTCCGAGCAACGTCCCTTGCCACCAGAATAAGAACCTGTTCTACTCGATAGCGTGACCAAGGGGAATACCGCGTCCAGCGTATTCACGGGTGGGGGCCCGACGGGATGAGCACCGCCGCGAGCTGGCGGGACGAACCCGCCCTGGCGCGCGGCGCGACGACGGCCGCCGGAACAGCGGCGGGTGATGAACAGCTGAGAGAGGGTCGGAATTGGACACCAGCACGGCACCCGATGTGCTGAGCGCCCCGCTGCGGGCGCGATTCGACTACACACGGTCGGTGGGACCGACCATCGGCCGATTCCTGACCGGTCTGCGGAGCCGCAAGGTGGTCGGCGTGCGCGGGACGGACGGCCGGGTTCTGGTGCCGCCGCCCGAATACGACCCGGTCACCAGCCTGCCGCTGACGGAGTTCGTCGACGTCGCCGACACCGGCGTCGTCACCTCCTGGACCTGGGTGCGCGAGCCGCTCCCCGGCCAGCCCTTCGACCGGCCCTTCGCCTGGGCGCTGATCCAGCTGGACGGTGCGGACAGCAGCATGCTGCACGCCGTCGACGTCGCCGGACCGGACCAGATGCGGACCGGCATGCGGGTGCGCGCGCGGTGGGCCGAACAGACCGAGGGCACCATCAAGGACATCGTCTGCTTCGAGCCGGGCGAGCAGTCCACCGCCGAGCCCGTCACCGAGAGCGGCGAGCCGGTGACGATGATCGTCACGCCGGTCGACCTTTCCTACAAGCACACCGCTTCCCCGCAGGAGACCGTCTACCTGCGCGGACTCGCCGAAGGCAAGCTGATCGGCGCGCGCACCGACGCCGATGGCAAGGTGTACTTCCCGCCGCGCGGGGCCAACCCGACCGACGGCAGGCCGACCGACGACTTCATCGAGCTGTCCGATCACGGCACGATCACCACGTTCTGCATCGTGAACGTGCCGTTCCTCGGGCAGCGCATCAAACCGCCGTACGTCGCGGCCTACGTGCTGCTGGACGGCGCCGACATCCCGGTTCTGCACCTCGTACTCGGTTGCGAGGCAAGCGAAGTACGGATGGGCATGCGCGTGAAGGCGGTGTGGAAGCCGCGCGAGGAGTGGGGTCACGGTCTGGAGAACGTCGACCACTTCGAGCCGAGCGGCGAGCCGGACGCCGATTACGAGACCTACAAGCACCACCTGTGAGAGGCGCTTACGTTGACTGACAACGCCACCGACATCGCGGTCGTGGGCTTCGCCCACGCGCCGCACGTGCCGGAGACCTTCGGCACCACCAACGGTGTCGAGATGCTGGTGCCCTGCTTCCAGCAGCTCTACGCCGACCTGGGCATCACCAAGTCCGACATCGACTTCTGGTGCTCGGGCTCCTCCGATTACCTTGCCGGACGCGCCTTCTCGTTCATCTCGGCCGTCGACGCCATCGGCGCCGTGCCGCCGATCAACGAGTCGCACGTCGAGATGGATGCCGCGTGGGCGCTGTACGAGGCGTTCGTGAAGCTGAAGTCCGGGCAGGCCCGCACCGCGCTGGTCTACGGCTTCGGCAAGTCCTCGGCGGGCACGCTGCGCCAGGTGCTCACCATGCAGCTCGATCCGTACCTGGTCACTCCCCTGTGGCCGGACGCGCTGTCCATCGCGGGTCTCCAGGCCCGGGCCGGTCTCGACGCGGGCCGCTGGACCGAGCGCGACATGGCCGCGGTCGCGGCGGGCGACTCGGGTGACGTCGAAAGCCTGCTCGCCACACCGTATGTGGCCGATCCACTGCGCGCGCACGACTGCGCGCCGATCACCGACGGCGCGGCCGCCATCGTGCTCGCGGTCGGCGATCGCGCCCGCGAATTGTGCGAACGGCCCGCCTGGATCACCGGCATGGCCCACCGCATCGACACCCCCGTGCTCGGCGCCCGCGATCTCACCGTCTCCCCCTCGACTTCGGCTGCGGCGCAGGCGGTTACCGGCGGCGACCTGAGCGGCTTCGATATCGCCGAATTGCACGCGCAGTTCAGCCACCAGCAGCTGATCCTCACCGAGGCAATCGGATTGAAGCCGGAGACCACGGTGAATCCGTCGGGCGGCGCGCTGGCCGCCAACCCGATGTTCGCGGCGGGACTGGAGCGCATCGGTTTCGCGGCCGAAGCCATCATGGCGGGCAACGCCAACCGCGCACTCGCCCACGCCACCAGCGGCCCCGCGCTGCAGCAGAATCTTGTGACCGTTTTGGAGGCGCAGGCATGACCGTTCCGGCCGCGGTGCTCGGCACCGGACAGACCCATCACGTGACGAAACGAACCGACGTGTCGATGGCGGGCATGTGCCGCGAGGCAATCGATCGCGCGCTCGCCGACGCCGGGCTCACCATCGCCGATATCGACGCGGTCGTGGTCGGCAAGGCGCCGGACCTGTTCGAGGGCGTCATGATGCCCGAACTGCACATGGCCGATGCGCTGGGCGCTTCAGGAAAGCCGCTGCTGCGCGTGCACACCGCCGGTTCGGTCGGCGGTTCCACCGGCGTGGTGGCCGCCAACCTGGTGCAGGCGGGTGTGCACAAGCGGGTGCTCGCGGTGGCCTGGGAGAAGCAGTCGGAGTCGAATGCCATGTGGGCGTTGTCGATTCCGGTGCCGTTCACCATGCCGGTCGGCGCGGGCGCGGGCGGCTACTTCGCGCCGCACGTGCGTTCCTACATCCGCAGGTCGAACGCCCCGACCCACATCGGCGCGATGGTCGCGGTGAAGGACCGGCGCAACGGCGCCAAGAACCCGCTGGCCCACCTCCGGCAGCCCGACATCACGCTGGAATCGGTGCTCGCCTCGCAGATGCTGTGGGATCCGATCCGCTTCGACGAGACCTGCCCGTCCTCGGACGGCGCCTGCGCGATCGTCATCGGCGACGCGGAGGCGGCCGCGGCGGTCGAGGCCGAAGGCAAGAAGGTCGCCTGGGTGCACGGCACGGCGATGCGCACCGAGCCGACCACCTACGCCGGGCGCGACCAGGTCAACCCGCAGGCGGGCCGAGACGCGGCCGCCGCGCTCTGGAAGGCGGCGGGCATCACCGATCCGCTCGAGGAGATCGACGCGGCCGAGATCTACGTTCCGTTCTCCTGGTTCGAACCGATGTGGCTGGAGAACCTCGGTTTCGCGGCGCAGGGCGACGGCTGGAAGCTCACCGAGAAGGGCGAGACCGAGATCGGCGGACGCATCCCGGTGAACCCCTCGGGCGGCGTGCTCTCCTCCAACCCGATCGGCGCGTCCGGCCTCATCCGGTTCGCCGAGGCCGCCAAGCAGGTGATGGAACGGGCGGGCGACTACCAGGTCGATGGCGCGCGCAAGGCCATGGGTCACGCGTACGGCGGTGGGTCGCAATACTTCTCGATGTGGGTTGTCGGTTCGGAGAAGCCGGAATGACCGCCACCGAGCACCCCGCGCGCGCCGCCGGACTCGCCTCGCAGACGGCGGTGCGGGCACGAGACAAGGACGGCTGGCTCGATCTCTTCGCGACCGACGGGATCGTCGAAGACCCCATCGGCCCTTCGGGTTTCGATCCGGAGGGCAAGGGGCACCGCGGGCGCGACGCGATCGCGGCGTTCTGGGACAAGGCGATCGCGCAGACCGAATCGATCGAGTTCCTGTTCGACGATTCCTTCGCCTGCGGCAAGGAAGTGGCCTTCACGGGCACCATCCGCACCCGCATCGGCGGTCATGAGATCGACGCCGAGGGCGTGTTCACCTACAAGGTCGACGACGCGGGCAAGATCGTCGCTCTGCGCGCGTTCTGGGAAGTCGACCGGGCCATGTCGACCACCCGGCGCGTCGACTGATACCTGCTGCCCTTCCCTGCAGCACACGAAAGGCCCTCGAACCGGCTGGGTACTCCGGTTCGAGGGCCTTTCTCGTCCGTCAGTGCGCGACGGGACAGCCGCCCGTCTTGTAGTCGACCTGGAATTCCTTGATTCCGTTCAGCCAGCCGGAACGCAGCCGCTTCGGGTCGCCGAGCTTGGTGATGTCGGGCAGGTGGTCGGCGATGGCGTTGAAGATCAGGTCGATCTCCAGGCGGGCCAGGTTCGCGCCGATGCAGAAGTGCGCGCCGGTGCCGCCGAAGGACAGGTGCTGGTTGTCCTTGCGGGTGATGTCGAACTTCATCGGGTTCTCGAAGACGTCCTCGTCGAAGTTGGCCGACCGGTAGAGCATCACCAGCCGCTGGCCCTTCTTGATCTGCACGCCGCTGAGTTCGGTGTCCTCCAACGCGGTGCGCTGGAAGGAGGTGATCGGGCTGGCCCACCGGATGATCTCGTCGGCGGCGGTCGCCGGGCGCTCCTTCTTGAAAAGCTCCCACTGATCGGGGTTGTCCAGGAAGGCCATCATGCCCTGGGTGATCGCGTTGCGGGTGGTCTCGTTGCCCGCGACGGCCAGCAGGATGACGAAGAAGCCGAACTCCTCCTCGCTGAGCTTGTCGCCGTCGACATCGGCCTCGATCAGCGTGGTGACGATGTCGTCGGCGGGGCAGGCCTTGCGCGCGACGGCCATCTGATAGGCGTAGCCGAGCACCTCGGCGGAGGCGGCCACCGGGTCGGCGTCGTTGTCCGGGTCGTCGTAGCCCGTCATCTGGTTCGACCAGGCGAACACCTTCATCCGGTCTTCCTGCGGCACGCCGATCAGCTCGGCGATCGCCTGCAGCGGCAGCTCGCACGCGACCTGGGTGACGAAGTCGCCCGCCCCCGACGCGGCCGCCCTCTTCACGATGTCCTCGGCCCGGGCCGAGAGCTCGGCGCGCAGGCCGTTGATGGCGCGCGGGGTGAAGCCGCGCGAGATGATCTTGCGGAGCTTGGTGTGCTCGGGCGCGTCCATGTTGAGCAGCACGATGCGCTGCAGCTCGATCTGCTCGCGGGTGATGTCGTCGTTGAAGCGTGGGATCGCGGTGTTCTCGAAGCTGGAGAACACATCGCTGCGCCGCGAGATCTCCTTGACGTCGGCGTGCTTGCTCACCACCCAGAAGCCGTCGTCGTGGAAGCCACCGGTTTCGGGTGACTGCGGGTTCCACCAGATCGGCGCGGTCTTGCGCAGCTCGGCGAACTCTTCGACCGGAATTCGCTCGGCGTAGATGTCCGGGTCCGTGACGTCGAACCCTTCCGGCAGATTCGGGCGGGCGTTCCGAGTCTCAACCACCAGATGTCTCCTTCGACAAACTGAAACACGTTCTACAATCAATTGCAGCACAGCCGGAAGGACTAGTAAATAAGCGCGGCCCATCCGGCTGGCACACGTTTCAGTTTTGTCCCCTAGTGGAAGGTTCAAAGATGGGCACACCCGTCATCGTCGAGGCCGCTCGCACCCCGATCGGCAAGCGCGGCGGCTGGCTTTCCGGTCTGCACGCCGCCGAACTCCTCGGCCTGACCCAGCGCGGACTGCTCGAGCGCGCCCACCTGGACCCGGCCCAGGTGGAACAGGTGATCGGCGGCTGCGTCACCCAGGCGGGCGAGCAGTCCAACAACGTCACCCGGGTCGCGTGGCTGCACGCCGGGCTGCCGTGGCAGGCGGGCGCGACCACGATCGACGCGCAGTGCGGTTCGGCCCAGCAGGCCAATCACCTGGTGGCCGGCCTGATCGCCGCGGGCGCTATCGACATCGGCATGGCATGTGGCGTCGAGGCGATGAGCCGAGTTCCATTGGGCGCCAACGTCGGCGAGCACGCGGGGCCGCGCAGGCCCGCGTCATGGAGCATCGACTTGCCCAACCAGTTCGAAGCCGCGGAGCGTATTGCCAAGCGGCGCGGCATCTCTCGCGACGACGTCGACGCGTTCGGCGCGCGCTCGCAGCGGCTGGCCGCTCAGGCGTGGGCCGAGGGTCGCTTCGACCGCGAGGTGCTGCCGATCACCGCGCCCGCGGTGGACAAAGAAGGCAACCTCACCGGCGAGAAACTGGACGTCACGCGGGATCAGGGGCTGCGCGAGACGACAGTGGAGGGCCTCGCCAAACTGAAGCCGGTGTTGGAGGGCGGAGTTCACACGGCGGGCAGCTCGTCGCAGATCTCCGACGGCGCGGCCGCAGTGCTGCTGATGGACGAAAAGGCCGCGCAGCGAGCGGGTTTGCGGCCGCGGGCGCGGATCGTGACGCAGGTGCTCGTCGGCGCCGAACCGGAGTTCCACCTGGACGGTCCGGTGCAGGCTTGCACCCGCCTGCTCGAGCGCTCCGGAATGAATATCGGCGACATCGACCTTTTCGAGATCAACGAGGCATTCGCTTCGGTCGCACTTTCTTGGGCTTCTGTACATCAGCCGGACATGGACCGGGTGAATGTCAACGGCGGGGCGATTGCGATCGGCCACCCCGTCGGGTCGACCGGATCCCGGCTCATCACAACGGCTTTGCACGAACTGGAACGCACCGGTGGCAGCACCGCGATGGTGCTCATGTGTGCCGGTGGCGCACTGGCGACAGGTACGATCATCGAGAGGTTGTAGCAACTTCAACTAATTTCGCACCCATTTGTTGAACGTTCATCCCAGAAGCCGCAAAACGTGTCGTACGCCACACAATGGCCAGTACAGCCGACTAGATGAGATGTCAGCTATCTTTTCGCTATCATTGCCTGGTCCGGGAAGAACCCCGCGACGGGCCAGAACCGGGTCGTACCGCCCTTGGACTAGAGACGTTGGCGCGACCCGCAAACGCAACCGTCTCAGTGACTTCGCCGACGGCGCGCCTAGAAGCTTCAAGGAAATCCTGAATCAGGCGTAGGTTTTCAGTTACTGAGCCGCTAATATCAATGATACGTATCCGAGATAACGACTGTTAGTACAGCGAAGGGAATTGGGCGGCTCACAATGGCTGATTTCGCGGCGCGGCTGAACAAGCTGTTCGAAACCGTGCATCCCCCGGGGCGCAAGCCGCACACCAACGCGGAGGTTGCGGCTGCGCTGACGGCCTCCGGGCATCCGATCTCGAAACCGTATCTCTCGCAGTTGCGGTCGGGCCAGCGGACCAACCCGTCGGACGAAACGGTGGCTGCACTGGCCAAATTCTTCAAGGTCAAGCCGGACTACTTCTTCAACGACATCTATGCCGCCAAGATCGATCACGATCTAGAGCTGCTGTCCCAGCTGCAGGGCTACGGACTGCGTCGGCTGTCGAGTAGGGCGTTCGATCTTTCCGAAGAATCGCAGAACCTCCTCACCTCCATGGCGGAGAAGTTGCGGGCGAGTGAGGGCTTGCCCGAAATTCCTCCGGATGGAACCGAATAGGGTTCTCCCACAGCGCAGCACAGTGCGGCCCTCGGTCGCACTGTGCTGCGTTGTGCGCGAGCCAGCCTGTGACCGCGCCGAGACCGTTCGCGGCGCAGACGTTTCCGCCGAAGTCAATTCGGCGGCGTAGTCGCATTCCGTAGTTCTGCCGATTGCGTTCGCAACGATTCGCAATCCGCGCTGCGCAAGAACGTTTGAAAGTGCATCTGCGATCGATACTGCGGCGGGCGGGATCGTCATTGCGCAAACGCGTGCCACGCAACGTCATCGAAGCCGAGACAGTTCTGTCTCTTTTCGGTCGCCCCTATTTTCAGGGGCATTCCCTTTCCCTCCATGGACACCGGTCCAACTCAGAGTACGCATCGCTGTCGTCACGGTGACGATGCCATCACCGTCCGGGCGTCAGCGCTGTGAGCGGTTGGGCAAGGTCATCGGGGGGCGGGGCGCTCCGCGTGCGCACCCGCTGTGGATTCGTAGGCGCGGGCGATCGCCTGCACCCAGCCACGCGGGCTGACGCCCGCCGGCGGAGCGATCCAGCGCGCGTCTATCACTGTGTCGCCCAAGGGATTTCGCGCCCAATGCGCCACCCGATCGGCACGCTCGTGCACGGCCGCGGGCGGTGTGCCCGCGGCGGCCAGCTCGACACCGCCGCCCGATTGCAGGTAGAGCGCGTCCATGATCTGGGCGACCTGGTCCGAAGCCCGCAGCTGCGTGGAGGTTCCGGTCTGGTCGTGTGCGATAACCTCGGGGAACCGGCCGACCATCAAACGGTGCAGCGGCCGAATCCGGTGCAGCAGCACCCGCGCTCGCACCCACAGTTCCACCACGATCCACACCGCGCCGAAAGCGATGAGCAGAGCGGCGATTTCCCACGCGGGCCAGCCCCACGTCGGTTCACCCGCGGGCGCGCGCGGTTCGTCGGCCGAGGCGCGCTGAACATGAAGGGCGGCGAGCACGCCGACCAGCGCGGTGCCCGCGGTGTAGATGGCGATGCCGCGGCCGAGCGTCGTCCAATCCAGATTCCGCAGACCGGTCACGACGATGAAGATCGCGCCGAGCACCACGAGCACCCAGCCGAACGTGTACGACAGGGCCAGCGCGACGGCCACCGCGGTGGCGCCCGCCGCGTAGATCACCATGGCGATCTGGCGCAGGTTACGCCGGGAGACCACCGGCCACGCCGCGGCCGCCACCACCGAGGTGGCGGTGACGAACGCGAGCCAGGCCGACACCACGACACCGTCGGAGACCAGTCCTGAGCGCAAGCCGTGCGGGCGCAGATTGTCTATGGCGAGGGCGATCTCGGGCACCGCGACCGTCGCGCCCAGCGCGACCGCGGCCACCGCGACGACGATCGCCACGCGTGCCGTCGTCGCGGGCTTCACCAGCACGCGCCCCACGCGCGCGCCCGCGGCGACCCACACCAGCATGGCCGTCAACCAGAGCGTCATCCGAGTGCCTCATCGAATCGTAGGACCGAGACGCCTGCGCCTCGACTGTTGAAGACGCGCAACCGGGTCATCAGCATGGCGGCGAAGGTCTCGGCCTCCCACTCGGCGAGTTCGTCGGCGCCGTCGTCGACGATCTGCTGGTGGGCCCGCTGACTCAGCATGTAGGCGATCAGGTCGTCGCTCGCCTCCAGCGTCACCGCGGGCGCGGGCGCACCCTCGTGATCGAAGACGATGTGACCGAGTTCGTGGGCCAGCGTGTGCTCGCGGCTGGGCAGCGCGGTCGCCAGCACGATGACGTCGCGATCGGGATAGAACCTGCGCTGGCCGCAGACGCCGGGACCCAGTTGGGCACTGGCGATTTCGATCGCCCGCTGGCGCTCGTCGGCGACGGCGGCGACGACTTCGTCCAGCGTGGTCGCGTCGAAGTCGGCCGCGACGGCGCACACCGCGTCGACCGCCGCCGCCACCCTGCGGTAGGACCGGGAGCTGCTCTGGGTCCTGCTCTCACTCATCGCCGCTCCTCACGACCTCGGGCCGAAGAACTGTGCCCGGGCGGCGTCCACCCTGGCCTGCGCGGCGGCGGCGCTCTGGAAACTCACCGCGCCGGAACCGGTTCCGGCCAGCGCGAGCGCGATGAGGCCGCCGACGACCGAGAGCATGTTCGGTTCGGGCAGTCCGTCGTCGGCGCTCGTCGGGCGCACGTCGTGGTCCGGCTTGGCGGGCGCTTGCGGCGCGGGCGGCGGGGGCGCCTGTTCGGGGACGGCCTCGGGAGCGTGCGGCGCGGCGACGGGAACGGGCGCGAGTGGCGGAGTCGGGATGGCGGGCACTGGCGGAATGACCAGGGGCGCTGGAGGAATCGTGGGTGCGGGCGGGGTGGGGATCGGGATCAGCAAAAGCAACAAGGGCGAGGCGGAACCGACCGCGGCCGAACCGAGGCCCGCCGAACCGACACCCGCCGAACCGACTCCCGCCGAACCGACGGCGGCGGAGCCAACTCCCGCCGAGCCGACGCCCGCTGAACCCACAGCCGCGGAACCGATAGCGGCCGAACCGGTTCCGAGCACGACGCCCAGTCCAGCCGACCCAGTACCGACAAGTGCGCCCAACCCGGCGGAGCCGGTGCCGACCAGCGCGCCCAACCCAGCCGACCCTGTACCGAGCACAGCGCCCAACCCGGCAGAACCGGTACCGAGCAGCGCGCCCAACCCGGCCGAACCCGTTCCAAGGACAGCACCCAAACCAGCGGAACCGGCGGCACCGGCCGAACCCAACCCAGCGGAACCCGCAGCACCAGCCGAACCCAGCCCAGCCGAACCCAATCCGGCCGAACCCGCAGCACCAGCCGAACCCAGCCCAGCGGAACCCGCAGCACCAGCCGAACCCAGCCCAGCCGAGCTCAGCCCAGCCGAGCCCGCAGCACCGGCCGAACCCAGCCCAGCCGAGCCCGCAGCACCGGCCGAACCCACCCCAGCCGAACCCAATCCGGCCGAACCCGCAGCGCCAGCCGAACCCAACCCGGCGGAGCCAGCGGCACCAGCCGAACCCAATCCGGTGGAACCTGCGTCACCGATCGAACCTGCGCCGGACGAACCGATTTCCGCGGCGGCGGGTTCTGGAACCATTGGGAGGAGGGGCAATCCAGGACCCGCGGGGATGCTCGGTTGTGCTGGTTCCTCGAGCGGTATGCCACCCGGTTGCGCGATCGCCGCGACAGAGCCGAGTAGCGCGAAACCGGCCACAGCTCCGGCTAGAGCCAACGCACGGGCAGTGCGACCAACGGCCATGCGCCAGCCTTCCCCTCTTCGTACAGCGCAGATCTGTGCCCGGTCGCAACACCTCATCCGGGACTTTTTGACGGACGGGTGCCCATAGTAAACCCCCGTTCCGAACCTCGCAGGAAAAGGATCGGCGCGCACAGCGACACCCCGAGCGACTCGCGGCGCGAATCACTCGGGTTAGCCACAACTTCACTGGACGACGTCGAGGGCCGTCCAGCAAACAGAAGGAGGGAATCCGTCGACCACGGCAAGGCGGCCGGAGCGCCAGGGGGACGCCCAACCGACATCGCCGGAACAATCCCGTCGATAGTCCGCGCAGGGCCGGAGCAACGACGAAGGGACGACCAACGCCGCCGGAGAGAGCTTCTCGACCACCCGCGCGTGGCTGGAGCGACGGCCAAGTAGGCCAGCGCACGCAGCCGGACGGTATTCACCGATAACCGCCACGCGGGCCGCGACGGTGAAAGTAAGCCCATATGACGCCTCTGGGCGGCGACCGCCCTCAGCTCGTGGTCGACCGGAGCCAGAGCGGAGGTGCGCCCAGCAGACGCGACGGATGGAGTCTCCTCAGCCGAACACGGCCGAAGTGAAGACGAAAGGACGCCAGCCGATGCCAACGGACACGGCCGTCGGCAGTGGCGTACGGCCGGGGCGACAGCGGGGACGCCCGACGGCACTGCCGGGCAACTGCGTCGATCGCTCGCGCAGGGCTGAAGCGACAGCGGGGGGCGCCCGGCAGGCCCGGGACGGACGCGGTCCGCCCTCAGCCCGGCACGGCCGAAGCGAAAGCCAGATATGCCCGGCGGGCGGGACCGACGGAGTCCGCCCGCAGCCCGCGCCCCGCTGGAGCGACGGCGGATCTACACCTCAGGCCCCGTAGACCGGCTCCGGCGCAGCGCCTTTCGCGATGAGATCGGCGACGACCGGCCCGAGTTCGGCGGGTTCCCACCGCGCACCGCGATCCACCGCGACACCGTGCCGCCAGCCTTCGGCGAGCGCGACCTTGCCGCCCTCCACCTCGAACATGCGGCCGGTGACCCCGGCGGACTGCGGGCTGCCGAGCCAGACCACCAGCGGCGAGATGTTCTCCGGCGCCATGGCGTCGAACCCGTTCTCCGGCGCGGCCATCGTCTCGGCGAACACGGTCTCGGTCATCCTGGTACGCGCGGCGGGCGCGATCGCGTTGACGGTCACGCCGTAGCGGGCGAACTCGGCGGCCGCGGTGAGGGTCAGACCGGCGATACCCGCCTTCGCGGCGCCGTAGTTGCCCTGGCCGACGCTGCCCTGGAGGCCCGCGCCGGAGCTGGTGTTGATGATGCGGGCGTCGACCGGGCGGCCCGCCTTGCTCTCGCCGCGCCAGTACTCGATGGCGTGGCGCATGGTGGCGAAATGGCCCTTGAGGTGGACGCGCACCACCGCGTCCCACTCGTCCTCGCTCAGGTTGACCAGCATCCGGTCGCGCACGAAACCGGCGTTGTTGACGAGCACGTCCAGGCCGCCGAAAGTATCGACGGCCTGGCGGATCAGGTTGCGCGCGCCATCCCAGTCCGCGACATCGTCACCGTTGGCGACGGCCTGCCCGCCCATCGCCTCGATCTCGCCGACCACCTGCTGGGCCGGGGTCTCGGCCGTGGCCGCGCCGTCGAGTGCGGAGCCGAGGTCGTTGACCACCACGCGCGCGCCCGCGGCCGCGAAGGCCAGCGCGTGCGCCCGGCCGATGCCGCGGCCCGCGCCGGTGACGATGACGGTGCGCCCGGCGCAGATCTGCTCACTCATGCCTGCACCTCGCTAGCGCTCGGCTCCGGCATGCCCGAGGGCGCTGTGCCCATGATTCGCTGACTCCGTTCGCTCATTACCTGTTGTCCTCTTTCGTTGTTCGGGATCAGGCCCGCTGCTGGTCGTGCGCCGCGGTGGACGCGGCGAGGAAGGCGGGGCGCTCGCCGCCGCCGTGCACCGGCAGCGAGGCGCCGGTGACGTAGGCGGCCAGCGGCGAGGCGAGGAAGGCGGCCGCGCGGCCGATGTCCTCGGGGCGGGCCATGCGGCCGAGCGGAACCGTGGCGGCCACGGCGTCGACACCGTCTCGATCGCCGTAGTGCATCTCGCTCAGCTCGGTCTCGACCAAGCCGACCACCAGCGAGTTCACCCGGACCTTCGGCGCCCACTCGACGGCGAGCGACTGCGTGAGGTTGTCGATGCCCGCCTTGGCCGCGCCGTATGCCGCGGTGCCCGGCGAGGGCCGGTGGCCGCTGACGCTGGAGATCATCACGATCGATCCGCCGTCAGGCTGCTTCTGCATCACCGCGTTCGCGGCCTGCGAAACCAACAGCGGCGCAAGCAGGTTGAGCTCCACGATCTTGGCGTGGAAGTTCTTGCTCGCCTCGGCGGCGAGTGCGAAGGGGGCCCCGCCCGCGTTGTTCACCAGTGTGTCCAGCCGACCGTGACGCGCGAGCACGGCGTCGATCATGCCTTGGACCGCGTCACCGTCGCGGACGTCGCAGGGCAGGTATTCGATCTCCCGGCCGTCGTACGCCACCGGGGCGTCGGCCGGACGCCGCGCGCAGGCGATCACGGTCGCGCCCGCGGCCAGAAAGGTCTTGCTGATGCCCGCGCCGACGCCGCGCACGCCGCCGGTGACCAGAACGACGCGATCGGCCAGATCGATTTCGAGTCCCACCGTGCTAACCTACCAAGCAACTGCTTGCTTTGCCAATGCCGACATACTTCGGCACGCACCACGAGCTCAGAAACGAAGGACATGCGATGGGGATCAACCGTCACTCCGAATCAACCGGCATCACCGTGGTCACGGTCGACTACCCGCCGGTCAACGCCATCCCGACCGACGGCTGGTTCGCCATCGCTGACGCCGTGCGCGCGGCGGGGCGCGATCCCGAGACCAAGGTCGTGGTGCTGCGGGCGGAGAACCGCGGCTTCAACGCGGGGGTCGACATCAAGGAGATCCAGAGCAAGCCGGGCCACCAGGCGCTGATCGACGCCAACCACGGGTGCTTCGAGGCGTTCGCCGCGGTCTATGACTGCCCGGTGCCGGTCATCGCGGTGGTGCAGGGCTTCTGCCTCGGCGGCGGGATCGGCCTGGTCGGCAACGCCGATGTCGTCGTCGCCTCCGACGACGCCACCTTCGGCCTGCCCGAGGTGGATCGCGGCGCGCTCGGCGCGGCCACCCATCTCTCGCGGCTGGTCCCCCAGCACCTGATGCGCGCGCTGTTCTACACCGCGAGCACCATCACCGCCCAGCAGTTGCAGCACTACGGCTCGGTGTACCAGGTGGTGCCGCGCGCCGAACTCGACGCCGCCGCAATGGAAGTCGCCAAGAACATCGCGGCCAAGGACGGCCGGGTGATCCGGGCCGCCAAGCGCGCGCTCAACGGCATCGACGTGCAGGACGTGCACCGCAGCTACCGCTACGAGCAGGGTTTCACCTTCGAACTGAACCTCGCGGGCGTCGCCGACGAGATCCGCGCCAGGTTCGACGACGACCTCGCGGCGCGCAAGGCCGACAAGTAGCCCGCCCACCGGAAACAGGAGAACACATGCGGGACAAGCGAATGTCGCTCGACGACGTAGTCGGCGAGCTGCGCAGCGGAATGACCATCGGCATCGGCGGCTGGGGTTCCCGGCGCAAGCCGATGGCGCTGGTGCGCGCCATCCTGCGCTCGGATATCACCGATCTGACGGTGGTCAGCTACGGCGGACCGGATCTGGGTCTGCTCTGCTCGGCGGGCAAGGTGCGCAAGGCGTACTACGGCTTCGTGTCGCTGGATTCGGCGCCGTTCTACGATCCGTGGTTCGCCAAGGCGCGCACCGAGGGCGCGATCACGGTCCGCGAGATGGACGAGGGCATGGTCAAGTGCGGTCTGCAGGCCGCTGCCGCGCGGCTGCCGTTCCTGCCGATCCGCGCTGGGCTCGGTTCCGCGGTCATGGACTTCTGGGAGGGCGAGCTGAAGACCGTCGCCTCCCCCTACCCCGCCGCCGACGGCCGCACCGAAACGCTCGTCGCCATGCCCGCGCTGAATCTCGATGCGGCGCTTGTGCATCTGGATCTCGGCGACCGGCACGGCAACGCCGCCTACACCGGTGTCGACCCCTACTTCGACGATCTGTACTGCCTGTCCGCCGAGCGCCGCTACCTGTCGGTGGATCGACTGGTCGAGACCGAGGAACTGGTGAAAGCCGTTCCGCAGCAGGCGATCATCCTCAACCGCATGATGGTCGACGGCGTCGTCGAGGCCCCCGACGGCGCGCACTTCACCTTCTCCGGCAGCTACGGCCGGGACGAGAAATTCCAGCGCCACTACGTGGCGGCCGCCAAGACGCCCGAGTCGTGGGCCGAGTTCAAGGCCACTTATTTGGACGTCTCCGAGGACGAATACCAGGCGGCCGTCCGCGCTTTCGCCACGCAGGAGGGCTGATTCGATGACCGAGACCACCACCAGCACCCGCGCCGAAGTCTGCGTCGTCGCCTGCGCGGAGATCTTCCGCGGCGCGGGCGAGATCATGGCGAGCCCCATGTCGCCGGTCACCACGATCGGCGCGCGCCTGGCCCGGCTGACCTTCGAACCGGACCTGCTGCTCTCCGACGGCGAGGCGCTGTACCTGGCCGAGACTCCCGCGCTCGGCGCGAAAGCGCCTATCGAGGGCTGGATTCCGTTCTCCAAGGTGTTCGACGTCGTCGCCTCCGGACGGCGGCACGTGGTCATGGGCGCCAACCAGATCGACAAGTACGGCAACCAGAACCTGTCCGCCTTCGGCCCATTGCAGCAGCCGACCAGGCAGATGTTCGGTGTCCGCGGCGCGCCGGGCAACACCATCAACCACGCCACCAGCTACTGGGTGCCCAAGCACAACAAGCGGGTGTTCTGCGAGCAGGTCGACATCGTCTCGGGCATCGGCTACGACAAGATCGATCGCACCAACCCGGCTTTCCGCTTCCACCACCTGCATCGTGTCGTGAGCGATCTGGGCGTCTTCGATTTCGGCGGACCAGGTCACACGATGCGGGCACTCTCGCTGCACCCGGGCGTCGACGCGGACGAGGTCGCGGAGAACACCGCGTTCGAGATCGCCGGGCTCGCCGAGGCGCGCGAGACCCGCCTGCCGACCGAGGAGGAGCTGCGGATCATTCGAACCGTGCTGGATCCCAGAGGCATTCGCGACAAGGAGGTAGCCGCATGACCGGGTCAGGGCCCGGAGGAGGCAGCTTGCCCCTCGGACATGCGAGAAAGGACACGGCATGACCACGCGCCTGCACACCCCGCTGACCGAACTGGTCGGCATCGAGCATCCCGTCGTGCAGACCGGCATGGGCTGGGTGGCGGGCCCGAGCCTGGTCTCGGCCACCGCCAACGCGGGCGGTCTCGGCATTCTCGCCTCGGCGACCATGACCTTCGCGGAGCTGGAAGCGGCGATCGCGAAGACCAAGGCGCAGACCGACAAGCCGTTCGGCGTGAACATCCGCGCCGACGCCAGCGACGCCAACGAGCGCATCGACCTGCTGATCCGCGAGAAGGTGAAGGTCGCGTCGTTCGCACTCGCGCCCAAGCAGGACCTCATCGCCAAGTTGAAAGACGCGGGCGTGGTGGTGATTCCGTCGATCGGCGCGGCCAAGCACGCGGTCAAGGTGGCCTCCTGGGGCGCCGACGCCGTCATCGTGCAGGGCGGCGAAGGCGGCGGGCACACCGGTCCGGTGGCGACCACCCTGCTGCTCCCCTCGGTGCTGGACGCGGTCGACATCCCGGTCGTCGCGGCTGGCGGCTTCTTCGACGGACGCGGCCTGGCCGCCGCCCTCGCCTACGGCGCCGCGGGCGTCGCGATGGGCACCCGCTTCCTGCTCACCCGAGAAAGCTCGGTGCCCGACGCGGTGAAGCAGGAGTACCTGCGCAGGCAGTTGCAGGACACCGTGGTCTCGCTGAAGGTCGACGGCATGCCGCACCGGGTGCTGAACACCGAACTCGTTCAGAAGCTGGAGAATTCGGGCCGTTGGCGCGGATTCGCCGCGGCGGTGTCGAACGCGGCGCGGTTCAAGAGCATGACCGGCATGAAGTGGTCGACCATGGTTCGCGACGGGCTCACCATGCGAAAGACCAAGGACCTCAGCTGGTCCCAGGTCGTCATGGCCGCCAACACACCAATGCTGTTGCGCGCCGGGCTCGTCGAGGGCAACACCCAGGCGGGCGTGCTGGCCGCGGGGCAGGTCACTGGGATCATCGAGGACCTGCCGACCTGCAAGGAGCTCATCGAGCGGGTGGTCACCGACGCGGTGGAGCGGATCGAGGCGATGTCGGCGCTCGCCGGTCAGTCGACGGCCACCAAGTCCTGATCCCCTGTATTAATTACTGACGCAAAGGCCGCTCGATCCGCCCGGGTCGAGCGGCCTGTCAACCCTCCAACCGCCATTTCTCTACCGTCGATAGAGAAATGGTTTCCACGGTAGTCATATGGTCGCTGTTCGATCTTGAAACGCCACCAATGACTACCGTCGATCGACCCGCACGTGTGGCCTCCGGCCCGCGCAGGACGATCCGACCGGGCGCGCCTTGCAATGGTTCAGTCGAGCCCCTTGGCGCGAAGCAATGCAACGCATGTAGCATACTGCTACGCTCGTAGCATGACCGCGATACCCGCCCGCGACCTGCGGAATCACACAGCCGAGATCCTCCGGCGTGTCGAGACAGGCGAGGAGATCGATATTCTGCGGGACAACCGTCCCGTCGCGAAGATCATCCCCTTTCCGACGCGTCGCCAGTGGATTCCGGCCGGTGAGATACTCGCCGAGCTGGCACGCCTAGGGCCGGATCCCACCGGACTGCGCGCCGAATTGCGGCAGACGCTCAGCGAGACGACGGACGACCTGCCGTGGTGAAAGAAACCCGACGGGCGCTGGCTGACACCTCCATCTTCATCGGCTTGGAGGCGCAGCGATTCGACCCGAGCGAGTTCGAGGGCTTCGAGTGGGGCGTGTCGGTCGTGACACTGGGCGAACTACGACTGGGCGTCCTGCACGCGGCTGGGCCCGAGTCCGCGTCTCGACGGCTGTCGACTTATCAGCTCGCGCAACGATTCGAGCCTCTCGATATCGACAGCGCTGTTGCCGACGCATGGGCGCTGCTGGTGTCCCGGCTGCGGGCTGCCGGACGGAAAGTGCCGATCAACGACAGCTGGATCGCCGCCACCGCGATAGCCCACGGCATCCCGATCGTGACACAGGACGGCGACTACACTCCGATGCAGGACTTGCAGGTCATCAGGCTCTGACTTCACCCGCGCGCCTGTGCGTGTGTTCTTCCTGCACTCGAAGAGCGGTCCACGTGCGCGGCGGAACTGGGTACGCGCGGGCGAACGGAGCGTGCGGCGGACAGGTGCGGACAACGAAAACCGCGCCGGGCGAACGACATTCACCCCGGCGCGGACTCCGCTAGCGTTTACAACCGCTCGATGATGGTGGCGTTGGCGGTGCCGCCGCCTTCGCAGATGGTCAGCAGACCGTAGCGCCCGTTGCGGCGCTCCAGCTCGTTGAGCAGGGTGGCGAAGAGCTTGGCTCCGGTGGCGCCGAGGGGGTGGCCGAGGGCGATGGCGCCGCCGTTGACGTTGACCTTCTCCGGGTCGGCGCCGGTCTCCTTCAGCCAGGCGAGGACCACGGGCGCGAAGGCCTCGTTGATTTCGACCACGTCGATGTCATCGATGGTGAGGCCGGTCTTCGCCAGCGCCCACTTCGTGGCCGGGATGGGGGCGGTGAGCATGAAGATGGGGTCGGCGCCGCGGGCGCTGACGTGGTGGATGCGGGCGCGCGGCTTCAGGCCGTACTCCTGCACGGCCCACTCGGAGGCGAGCAGGGTCGCGCTCGCGCCGTCGGAGATCTGGCTGGCCACCGCGGCGGTCAGCGGGCTGCCTTCGGCGAGGGCGGGCAGCGAGGCCATCTTCTCCAGCGACGTCTCGCGCGGGCCCTGGTCGATCCAGAAGTCGCCGACGGGGACGATCTCGTTGTCGAACTTGCCTTCCTTGATGGCCTGGCGGGCGCGCTCGTGGCTGCGCAGCGCCCATTGCTCCATGTCCTGACGGGTGATGCCCCACTTCTCGGCGATCAGCTGCGCGCCGCGGAACTGCGAGACCTCGTCGGTGCCGTACCGGTGGTCCCAGCCCTGCGCGCCGACGAACGGCGACTCGAATCCGTACTCCTTACCCGCCAGCATGGCCGCCGAGATCGGGATGGCGCTCATGTTCTGCACGCCGCCGGCGACGATCACCTCGGCGGTGCCGCTCATGATGGCCTGCGCGCCGAAATTGATGGCCTGCTGGGAGGATCCGCACTGCCGGTCGACGGTGACGCCGGGGACTTCCTCCGGGTAGCCCGCGGCCAGCCACATGGTGCGGCCGATATTGCCCGCCTGCGGACCGACGTTGTCGACGCAGCCGACGATCACGTCGTCGACGTTGATCGGGTCGATCGGGTTGCGGTCCAGCAGACCTTTCAGCGCGGCCGCACCGAGATCGGCCGGGTGCACACCGGCCAGCGCGCCGCCGCGCTTGCCGACCGGGGTGCGCACCGCGTCGACAACGTAGGCGTCCCGCAGGGGGGTGTAAGGGGGACGGTCGCCGGCGGAGACGGCGGGGTGGGTAGACCCAGCGCGGCGGGCGGAAGGTGCAGACATGAAGACTCCTAGTCGGTGTGCCGCGAGACGGTGAGACCGTCGAGAACGATGGTGAGGTACTGCTTGGCGAGGTTTTGGACGGTGATGGGTCCGCCAGGCTGGTACCAGCGCACGGCGACCCACACGGTGTCGCGCAGGAATCGGTAGGCCAGTTCGACGTCGAGCTCGGGACGGAAGCTGCCGTCCTCGACACCGTTGGTCAGCACCTGGTGCCAGAGTTCGCGGAACTCGCGGTTGTATTCCTCGATGTAGGCGAACCGCTCGGCATCCCGCAGCCGCTTGGCTTCGGCCTGGTAGATCGCGACGGCGGCGTGGAAGCGGTCGAACGACTCGTAGGACGCGATCACCAAGGCTTCCAAGGTGTCTCGCGAACTGAGGCCGGAGCCGACGATCTCGCGGTAGCGTCCGAACAGGTCGTCGAGGAAGCCGCGCAGGATCTCGTCCACCATCGACTCCTTGGAATCGAAGTGGTGGTAGAGGCTGCCCGATAGGATTCCGGCCGCGTCGGCGATATCGCGCACCGTGGTCGCGCGCAAGCCGCGCTCGGCGAACAGTTCGGCCGCCAGCGCGAGCAGTTCGTTGCGCCGGGCGGATTTCGAGGCGTCTGGTGCGGTCACGAGGGACATAATACAACCAAGCGTTTGCTTGGTGGTAGTGGGCGCGTACGTTCCCGTCACGTATGCGGCCACCGGCTCGGCCAAGGCACTCCATCGACCTCGAGAGCCTCCAAATTGCTTCGCCGCGAAGGGATGCCGATCGTCCCGTCGGATTCGTCAGCCGTTGATGTCGTCTGATCCGCGATGTAGCCTCGGGATTCGGTCGGTCGCCTACACCGGGCTACGGCCGTGGCCATCACAGAAGTGTCTGAGTTATGACCAGAAGGGGGGCAGGTGTCCGAAGAATTCAAGGTAACGCCGGATGACCTGGACAATTTCGCCGGCACGATGAAAGATTTGTCCGCCCAAGCGAGCAGGGCGAGAAGCTACGCCAGCAGCTATCTGAACATCGACGCCGAACAAGGGCGAATATATCTCAGCACAAACGAACTGGTCGACGAAATTCAAGCAAATCTGACAGCCAACTACGAAAAATTGGCAACGCTTTGCGATTCGGCTGCCTTGGAATTGACAAAGAGCGCGCAGATGTACCGCACAACAGATCTCGATGCAGCCAAGCGTCAAGATGCCCTTTACCCAGGCGCTGAGCGATGACGAACCAAGACCTTGGGCGGCCTCAAGACGCGTTGCGAGAGCCGAACGCCGAAGATCACATCTCCAACGATGTAGCATTCTGGCTGGGAGCGAACTTTGTCTCACCAGCATATGGGGTCAAATGGGTGATACAGAAATTCACCGGCGTCGACATCCTCGAGTGGGTGGCATCGCAGGTTGCCGGCGATTGGCAAGCCGTAAAACGATCGTCGATAGCGGTTCAAAATCTAGCGGAGTTCAATTCCGCGTTCAGTCAGTCGATCAAGACCGACTGGAACAAGCGGTTGAACCAGTCCTGGGATGGAAATGCCGCGGAAAGTGCCAAGCAGTATTTCGATAGGCTGACATGGGCGCTGGATGGCCAAGTTGGGCAGCTCAAAGGAATCGCACAGGAACTGAACAACCTGGCTGACGCTATGGCCGATTTGTGTCGAGGGCTGGGTGATCTACTTCAGGAGATCATCGACCTGGCTGTCGTCGCACTTGCGATGTCGTGGACCGCACCGGAGAATCCGGCTTTATGGGCAGTCGTCGTGAGGATGCTGGTCAAGGTGAACCAGGCGTTCTCATGGCTGGGTTTGGCCTGGACAACCTTCACAACTGGCAGTGCCGCCATTCGCAGCCTGAATGCGGACACAGATCCGTCTGCCTTCCCCGAACTTGGAGTCGTCGTAAGCAGGACCGAAGACAGCAAGCGGTACGGAACCCCTATCGAGGCATACGATCACCCGGGAGCGTGATGAGCAACTGGCCGCGGCAGGAGCTGATCCTCGATGTTGCGAAAGGTGACGTCGGCATATCACGCGCACTGCGCAAATCACTCGAAACAATTAGGTCGTCGATTTCGGACCAGCAGATCAGAAGCAGTCTTGACGACGTACTCGCCGGTCGGATGGGCATGCGAGAATTCGGCAGATCCGAGATGTTTGCCAAACTACTCGATCAGAGCTCGATGGATCGAATCGACAAGCTTATTTCGTCCGTCTCGGATGAGGAGCGAGAAAGGCTGGCCACAGACGGCGAAGCATTTCTGGAGAACCTTCGCTCTCAGGCAGCCGACGAGAGTACTCAAAAAATTCGCGCGGAAGTAACTCCCCCTATCCTCGAACCAAACACATCATCGGCTGAGCAATCGACGAAAGCCTCCGCTTCTGTCTCTTCCGCAACGGTATACCCAGGCACCCGAAAGCCCAACCGTGAACGGGTCGTCATCCCGGAAGAACCCGATGACGACGATCTGTACTTCGGTGAGCGTCGACAACGGGGCTGGTTGGAATGATGGCGCGATATCCGGATGCTGTGGTGCCTGTAGAAGTTCCCGTGGTTACCACAGTTCGACCTCCATCGAAGTGGACGCGAGATACGGGAATCCGATTCGAGATCGAGCTTCGCGAGCCCCTGCCGGATATATGCAGCGAGCATGGTCTTCCCGCGGTCGATCGTCGCTCCGAGACGATTGCTTTCCACGAAGGTACCCGCGGACGGGAACAACTCACGCCGGGATCGATGTTTCGCGCCTTGGCATACAAGATACTCAGCTTCGGGTTCAACGCCCTCGAGATCGATACCAGATTCCGCGGCGAGTGGCCGGTATGCCACCGTTGCCTCCAGTCGTCGCGCAGATATAAGCGGCTTGGTCGAAGCATTGTCTTCTTCGGGCTATTCTGCATCGCCGGACTGATGATTGCAAAAATACTACAGGTGGATCAAGTAGTTATTGCATTCTTGGCGGTCGGGATATTTCCGATCTGGTTTCCCGCAGGGCTCTTGGTGGCCTCTATGGTCCATCGTCGAGCAAATACTTTCCTTCGGTGTCGTCCGATAATTGCCGAGGATACTGTTGTGGTCGAGGCGCACCCGAGATTCGCCGCTGCGATGGCCGACTCGACGAATGGTGGTATCGCCTAGCGTCCCAACGCCGAGATCGACCGTGGCCGCCGTGGCAGCTGAGGTCGGGATCGGCAATCGCCTCTGGCACGGCTGGTTCGTGCCACATAGCCAGTGGCGTCACAGTAACACTGGTAAACCATCCGTGTCCGTCGCGGAGAGACGTCGGCGCACTAACGCAGGGAGTAGCGGATCGGGGAGGACACGGAGAGATCGGCGAGGAGGCGGTCGCAGATGATGACCGGGGAGACGCCGGCGCGCGCCATGCGGGCGACGAGCGCCAATCTTCGCTCAGGCGTGTCCCATTCGACGGTGAGCGGCCCGCGGCCGGGGCCCGCGTCGACGGTCGCCATCACTCGGGGCGGGCCGTACGGGACGGGTTCTTCGATGAGTTTGAGGACCATCCCGCGCTGCCAGGCGTGATAGGCGTCCATGTCGGCGCCGACCACCAGCTTGTCCGTGGCGGCGCACAGACCCTGGGCGATCTCGTCGGCGACGGCGCCGCGGTCGTAGTGGTGTCTGCGGCAGCGGCGCAGCACCTCGATCAGGTCGGCGCGGACCTCGCGCAACAGGGCGGTCTGGCGCTGTCGCCGCCGGTCCTGCTCGGAGGGAACCCCGGCCGGAGACTTCAAGCCGATTCGCCGGGCGCGGGCGTTGTCGCGGAGCATGTCGGCGCGCAACGCGGCCCTCGGATCGCGCTCGACCTCGTTCTCGTCGACCGCGTACATCTCGAGGATCTGGGCGGCGCGGCACGCTGTCGCCCGCGCGGATTCGTGGTTCATGAGTTCGGCGCCGAGTGTCAAGGCGGCTAGAACCATACTGTCGAGCCGTCGTCTGGCAAGCACGACCTCGCGCACGACGTCGAGTTCCAGTTGTTCGCGGGCAGGTGGGCGATCCAGGCCCATAGCCAACGCCCCTTACGAAATTGCGGGATCCGTCCATCCCCAGCATGGCACACCCCGGCCAGCTGCGCGCCACCCTTTTTCACCTGATCGGGCGCCCATTTCCACGGAGGGAAGCGGACGCCCGAAGGCGATCTCAATCAGGCGCCTCAGGCCCGCTGGCTGCTCACCGAAACCACCTCGCCGGTGAGGTAGCTGGTGTAGTCGCTGGCCAGCATCGCGATGGTCGCGGCGACCTCCCACGGCTCGGCCGCGCGGCCGAAGGCCTCCCGCTCGGAGAGCTGATCGAGCAGTTCGGTCGAGCTGACCTTGTCGAGGAAGGCGTGCCTTGCGATGCTCGGCGCGACCGCGTTGATCCGCACGCCGAGTTCGGCGGCCTCGATCGCGCTGCACCTGGTCAGCGCCATCACGCCCGCCTTGGCGGCCGCGTAGTGCGCCTGACCGTACTGCGCGCGCCAGCCGAGAACGCTGGCGTTGTTCACGATGACGCCGCCGTGCCCCGCCGAACGGAAGTAGGCCAGCGCGGCGCGGGTGCAGCGGAAGGTGCCGTTGAGGGTGACGTCGAGGACGCGGTCCCACTGCTCGTCGGTCATGTCGACGACCGGCGTCTCGCCGCCGAGACCCGCGTTGTTGACCATGATGTCGATGCGACCGAGCGCTTCGGCCGCGCCGCGGACCAGCGCGTCCACCTGTTCGGTGCTCTGCACGTCGCAGGCGATCGCGGCGACCCGGCGATCCGGGAACTCGCCCTTCAGCTCGACCTCGGTCTCCGCGAGCCGACGCTCGTGCCAGTCGGAGACGACCACGTCGGCGCCCTCGGCGAGCAGTCTGCGCGCGGTGGCCGAGCCGATGCCCGTCCCCGCGGCCGCGGTGACCACGGCGACGCGTCCGGTCAGCAGGCCGTGCCCGGCGACGGGCTCGGGGGCGACCGAAAGGGGCCGCGCGGTCACGGCCGTGCCTCGCGCGGCAGACCGAGCACGCGCTCGGAGATGATGTTGCGCTGCACTTCGTTCGAACCTCCGTAGATGGTGTCGGCGCGGGTGAACAGATACAGCCGCTGCCATTCGTTGAGATCGTCGTCCTCGTCGGCCACCAAGCCGCGCGCGCCGAGCACGGCCATGGCCAGCTCACCGAGCCCGCGGTGCCAATTGGCCCAGAGCAGTTTGGCGACCGACGCCTGACCGCCGTCGTCCACGCCGGTGCCTTCCATGGTGCGCAGCGCGTGCGCGCGCAACACGCGCAGGCCGACCCAGGCCCGGTCGATCCGGTCGGCGATGAGCGGGTCGTCGGCCGCGCCGATGCGGCGGGCCAGCGCTTCGACGTCGGCTAACTCACGCGCGAAGCGGATCTGCTGGCCGAGGGTCGAGATGCCGCGCTCGAAGGTCAGTGTGCCCATCGCGATGCGCCAGCCGTCGCCCGGCGCGCCGACGACCAGGTCTGCCGCGGTGCGGGCGTTGTCGAAGAAGACCTCGTTGAATTCCGAGGTCCCGGTGAGCTGGATGATCGGGCGCACCTCGATACCGGGCTGCTTCATGGGAACGAGCAGGTAGGACAGGCCCTTGTGCCGGGACGAGCCCTTCTCGGTGCGGGCGACGACGAAGCACCAGTCGGCCACGTGGGCCAGCGAGGTCCAGATCTTCTGGCCGTTGATCGACCACTCGTCGCCGTCGAGGTGCGCGGCCGTGCTGATCGCCGCGAGGTCCGAGCCTGCGCCCGGTTCCGAGTAGCCCTGGCACCACAGTTCGGTGACATTGCGGATGCCGGGCAGGAAGCGGTCTTTCTGCGCCTGGGTGCCGAATGCCAGCACGGTCGGACCGAGCAGTTCCTCACCCACGTGCGAGACCCGCGCGGGCGCGTTGGCCTTGGCGTACTCCTCGTGGAAGATCACCTGCTGGCGCACGCTGGCCTCGCGACCGCCGTACTCCTTGGGCCAGCCCAGGCAGGTCCAACCGGACGCGGCCAGATGCCGGTCCCAGGCCAGGCGCTCGTCGAACGCCTCGTGTTCGCGGCCTGGACCGCCTAGTCCGCGCAGCTCGCGGAATTCTCCGTTGAGATTCTCGGCCAGCCATTCCCGCACTTCGGCGGAAAACCGCGCGTCCTGCGCGGCAGTGTCGGAATCTGAGGTCTGGATCGCAACCACGCCGGTAGGATAACCTACCAAGCACTTGCTTTGTAGAGTGCGTGCATAAGTACTCGCGTGAACGGTGAGGAACACCCGTGACAACCCCTGCACAAACGACACCGCTGGCCCTGCAAGACGCCGCGCGGACCTTCGGCGCCGCCCCCGCACTGGCCGACGGCGACGTCCGTCTCGACTGGACCCAGCTACTCGCCGCGGTCCAGGAGGCGGCGCGCGCGCTGATCGCGCGCGGCGTGCAGTCCGGCGACCGGGTGGCCATGTGGGCGCCGAACACCTATCACTGGGTGGTCGCCGCGCTGGCCGCGCACTACGCCGGCGCCGCCTTGGTGCCGCTGAACACCCGCTACGTCGCCGACGAGGCCGCGGACGTGCTGTCCAGGGTCGAGGCGAAGGCGCTGTTCATCGCGGGCGGGTTCCTCGGCCGGGACCGCCTCGCGGAACTACAGGCCGCCGCACCCGAATTGGCCATCCCCACCATCGTGGTGATTCCCGTCGAGCCGGGCGGCGAGACGACGAGCACCGATCCGGCCGTGCTGAACTGGTCCGATCTCGCGGTGATCGCCGAGACCGTCCCGGTCGAGGACGCCGAGAAGCGCGCCGCCGCGGTGGACGCCGAGGACATCTCCGACATCCTGTTCACCTCCGGCACCACCGGCCGCAGCAAGGGCACGCTGGTCGCGCACCGGCAGGCGCTGTCGGTGGTCCGGGCCTGGGCCGAGTGCACCACACTGAACAGCGACGACCGCTATCTCGTCGTCAGCCCGTTCTTCCACAATTTCGGTTACAAGGCGGGCATCCTGTCCTGCCTGGTCACCGGCGCGACGATCATCCCGCAGGCCACCTTCGACGTGCCGCAGACGATGCGACTGGTCGGCCAGGAGAAGATCACCGTGCTGCCCGGGCCGCCGACGATCTACCAGACGATCCTGGACTTCCCGGACCGCGACTCCTACGACCTGAGCACCCTGCGGGTGGCGGTCACCGGTGCGGCGACGGTGCCGGTGGTGCTGGTCGAGCGGATGCGGTCGGAGCTCGAATTCGGCGTCGTCATCACCGGTTACGGCCTCTCCGAGGCGGCCGGGTTCGGCACCATGTGCCGCGCCGACGACGACGCCGAGACCATCGCGACCACCTGCGGCAGGCCGATCGCCGACTTCGAGCTGAAGCTCAGCGACGCGGGCGAGGTGCTGCTGCGCGGCCCCAACGTCATGCTCGGCTACCTGGACGATCCGAAGAGCACCGCCGAGACGATCGACGCGGACGGCTGGCTGCACACCGGCGACATCGGCACGCTCGACGAGCGCGGCTACCTCCGGATCACCGACCGGCTCAAGGACATGTACATCTCCGGCGGCTTCAACGTCTATCCGGCCGAGATCGAGCAGGCGCTGGCGCGGCTCGACGGTGTGGCCGAGTCGGCGGTCGTCGGCGTGCCCGATGCCAGGATGGGCGAAGTCGGCAAGGCCTACGTGGTGCGCAAGCCCGGCTCGGCGCTGACCGAGGACCAGGTGCTCTCGCACGCCACCACCGTGCTGGCGAATTTCAAGGTGCCGCGCTTCGTCGAATTCCGCGACCAGCTGCCCTACAGCGCCGCCGGGAAAGTGCTCAAGCGTCAATTACGTGAGGAGAAGTCGTAATGCCAGACCAACCCGCTGCGGAGCGCTCGGACGAACCACCGCACGGCTCGGTGCCGGACGAAGGCGAGGTCGTCACCTACGAGCGGCGCGGCCGGGTCGCGATCGTCACGATGAACCGGCCCGACTACCGCAACGCGCAGAACTCGGTGATGACCTACGCGCTCGACGCCGCCTTCCAACGGGCCGTCGAGGACGATGAGGTCGGCGTGATCGTGTTGGCGGGCAACGGCAAACACTTCAGCGCCGGGCACGACATCGGCACGCCGGGCCGCGACCACCACGTGCGCTACGAGAACAAGGCGACGCTCTGGTGGGACCACGTCGACAAGCAGGGCGGCGACCAGCGATTCGCCAGGGAGTCCGAGGTCTACCTCGGCATGTGCCGCCGCTGGCGGGAGATGCCCAAGCCGACCATCGCGATGGTGCAGGGCGCCTGCATCGCGGGCGGGCTCATGCTGGCCTGGGTCTGCGATCTGATCGTCGCCTCCGAGGACGCGTTCTTCTCGGATCCCGTGGTGCGCATGGGCATTCCGGGTGTGGAGTACTTCGCGCACCCGTGGGTAATGGGACCGCGCGCGGCCAAGGAGTTCCTGTTCACCGGCGACCGCTTCGGCGCGGCGCAGGCCAAGGAATGGGGCATGGTCAACCGGGTGGTCCCGCGCGCCGAACTGGAGGCCGAGACCATGGCGCTGGCCGAGAAGATCGCCGCCATGCCGCGTTTCGGCCTCGCGCTCACCAAGAAGGCGGTCAACCAGGCCGAGGACCTGATGGGCATGCGCACCGGCATGGATTCGGTCTTCGGGCTGCATCACTTCGCGCACGCGCACAACGCCGAGGTCGGCGCGGACTCACTGGGCGGCATGAACGCCAAGACGATGAAGGCCAGTGCGAGCACGGCCGAACAGAACGGGACGACGTAGTGGATCTGGATCTGGACCAGGCGACGCAGGAATTCCAGCGGGAAGTCCGCGAATTCCTCGCCGCCGAAAAGCCCTCGACGCCATTGCCTTCGATGGATACGAAGGCCGGTTTCGAGGCGCACCGCGACTGGGAGCGCACACTGGCCGACGCGCG
The DNA here is from genome assembly GCF_059570515.1 of Nocardia sp. CNS-044. Taxonomy (NCBI): domain Bacteria; kingdom Bacillati; phylum Actinomycetota; class Actinomycetes; order Mycobacteriales; family Nocardiaceae; genus Nocardia; species Nocardia sp. CNS-044. The sequence continues at coordinate 986,083 of NZ_JCANSX010000005.1, read as the reverse complement.
GTTGTCGGTGGTCTCCTGGCCGAAGGAGTACGGCGGGCGCGACGCCTCGCTGCTGGAATGGGTGCTGTTCGAGCAGGAGTACTACGCCGCGGGCGCGCCGGGGCGGGTCAGCCAGAACGGCATCTTCCTGCTCGCGCCGACATTGTTCGAGCACGGCACTCCCGAGCAGCTCGACCGCATCATGCCGCGCATGGCGCGCGGCGACGACATCTGGGCGCAGGCCTGGTCGGAGCCCGAGGCGGGCAGCGACCTGGCGGGCATCCGGTCGACGGCGCGGCGCACCGAGGGCGGCTGGCTGCTCAGCGGTCAGAAGACGTGGAGCTCGCGGGCGGCGTTCGCGGACTGGGCCTTCGGCCTGTTCCGCAGCGATCCGGAGGCGGAGCGGCACAAGGGACTCACCTATGTGATGTTCCCGCTCACCGCCGACGGCGTCTCGGTGCGGCCGATCCCGCAGCTGGACGGTGAACCCGGCTTCGCCGAGATCTTCCTCGACGACGTCTTCGTGCCGGACCGCGACGTCATCGGCGCGCCGGGCGAGGGCTGGCGGGTCGCCATGAGCACCTCGAGCAACGAGCGCGGTCTCTCGCTGCGCAGCCCCGGCCGGTTCAGCGCCACCGCGCGACGGCTGGTCGACCTGTGGCTGGACAGTGGCGACCGCACCAACACCGCCCAGCGCGACGCCGTCGTCGACGCGTGGATCGGCAGCGAGGCCTACCGCCTGCACACCTTCGGCACCGTCACCCGGTTGAACGAGGGCGGCAAGCTCGGCGCGGAATCCTCGATCACCAAGGTGTTCTGGTCCGAACTCGACATCGCCATGCACGAGACCGCGCTGGACGTGCTCGGCGCGGCGGGCGAACGGTCCGGGCCCTGGACCGACGGCTACCTGTTCTCGCTGTCCGGCCCGATCTACGCCGGTACCAACGAGATCCAGCGCAATATCATCGCCGAGCGCATCCTCGGCCTACCGAGAGGGAACGGCCGATGAGATTCGCGCTGAGTCCGGAACAGATCGATTTCGCCGCCAGTGTGCGCAAGCTGCTGGACGCCGGACGCACGCCGACCGCGGTCCGCGCGTGGGCAACCGGTGACCAGCGGCCGGGCCGGGCGCTGATCCGGCAGCTCGCCGGTGCGGGCGTGCTCGGCCTCGCGGTCGATGAGGCGCACGGTGGCGTCGGCGCGGATCCGATCGACCTCGTCGTCGCGTTCGTCGAGATCGGCCGGTCCGCAGCCCCGGGACCGTTGGTCGAGACCGCCGCCGCGATTCCCGTTCTGCTGCAATCGCTCTCGGATTCCGCGGCGGCCGAGCGCTGGCTGCCCGGGCTCGCCGAGGGCACCGCGCTCGGCACTGTCGCCTTCGCCACCCCTGGCACCGATCCGGTCGCGCTGGACGCCGATGTCGCCGACGTGACGCTGCTCGTCGACGGCGCACAGGTGTTCTCGGCCGAGCGTGGCGCGGCGATCCGCTCGGTGGACCCCGCGCGGAAGCTGTTCGCGGTGACGGCCGCCGAACTCGTCGCCAACGACGACCGGGTGCTGGAGGCGGGCGCGGTCGCGTTCGACACCGGCGCGCTGGCCGCCGCCGCCCAGCTGCTCGGCGCCGGTCGCGCGCTGCTGCACGCCGCCACCGAATACGCCAAGCAGCGCAAGCAGTTCGGCAAGCCGATCGGTGAATTCCAGGCCGTGAAGCAGAAACTCGCCGACGTGCTCATCGCGCTCGATCTGGCCGAGCCGCTGCTCTACCGCGCCGCGCTCACCATGGGCGAGCCGACCCGCAGCCGCGACGTGTCGGCCGCGGTGCTGGCCTGCGGCGACGCCGCGCACACCGCCGCGCGAGCCGCATTGCAGGTGCACGGCGCGATCGGCTACACCGCCGAGTACGACCTGTCGCTGTGGCTGACCAAGGTCACCGCGCTGCGCGCCGCGTGGGGTACGCCGGACCTGCACCGCGCCAGGATCGCCCGCGCACTGCGCGACGAGGCCGTCCGGGACCGAGCGATCAGGGGTACCGCATGAGTGAAGGCAGTGAGCGAATCATGCGCCAGCGCGCCTCGCGCATGCCGGAGCCGAGCGTCAGCGAGGTGCAGGCATGAGTGAGCACGAGGAATTCGCCGCCTCGGTACGCGCGCTGCTCACCAAGCACGCGGGCCGCGACGCCGTGCGCGCCGCGATGGACACCGAACTCGGCTACGACCCGAAGCTGTGGCGGCTGCTCTGCGAGCAGATCGGCGTCGCGGCGCTTGCCGTGCCCGAGGAGTACGGCGGCTTCGGCGCTTCGCTGGTCGAATCCCTGCTGGTGGTAACCGAACTGGGCCGGACGCTGGCGGGTGTGCCGATGCTCGGTTCGGCCGTGCTCGGCGCGCAGGCCGTTTTGCTCTCCGGCGACGAGGACGCCTGCGCGCGACTGCTGCCCGGCGTCGCGGAAGGCACGACGACGCTCGCGGTGTGCTGGGCGAGCGCGACCGGCTGGGACGTGCCCGGTGTGCACGCCGATGGCGAGAAGCTGTCCGGCACAGCTCATTACGTGCTGGACGGCGTGCAGGCCGATACGTTGCTCGTGGTCACCGCGAGCGGGCTTTTCGAGGTAGAGGCGGGCGCCGCCGGGATCACCCGGCGTCCGGTCGCGACCATGGACCCGACGCGCAAGCTCGCCGAGATCGGCTTCGACGGCGTCGCCGCGCGCAAGCTCGGCACCGGCGATCCGGTCGCGCTGACCACGCGGCTGCGCGAGATCGCTTGGGCCGCAGTGGCCGCCGAGCAGGTCGGGGCGGCCGAGCAGTGCCTGGAGATGACGGTCGAATACGCCAAGTCCCGGGTGCAGTTCGGGCGCGTGATCGGCAGTTTCCAGGCGCTCAAGCATCGGATGGCCGATATGTACGTGCTGCTGGAGTCGGCCAAGTCGGCGTCCTACGCCGCCACCGCCGCGGTCGCCGAGGGGCTTCCGTCGGCCGCCGAGGACGTGTGGGTCGCGCGGACGCAGTGCTCCGAGGCGCTGACCGAGATCGTCTCCGAGACCGTGCAGCTGCACGGCGGCATCGCGATCACCTGGGAGCACGACGCGCACCTGTTCTTCAAGCGCGCGCACGGCGACGCCCAGCTCTTCGGCACGCCGCACCGGCCGCTGGCGCATACCTAGCGCCAGCGCTTCGCGGGCCCCGGTGAGTCCTCGACTCGCCGGGGCCTTCGCCGTTCTTCCACACACCTTCCACACGGTTCACATAGGCACCGCCTATGTGAGGAGTGTGAAAGGTGTGTGGAAGCGAGTTGGCGGTGCGCAGTGCACGGCGGTCGGCGGTGGGCTGTCTCACGGTAGATAGATAGTTAGCTTATGTAATAATATTTGGGTGCAGCATGCTCCCTTGACGACAGCAGACATCGTGGTCGATCTCCTCGTCACCGCGGGCAGGCTGACCCGGCTGGCCGGGGCGATCGGCGACGACGATCTGCCGCGAGCCGTGCTGCGGGCCCTTGCCGTCCTGGACGAGCACGGCGCGGTGCGGGTCAGCGAATTCGCCAGGATCGATCGATGCTCCCAACCGGCGGCAACGGCGCTGCTCGGGCGGCTCGTCGAAGACGGATTCGCGACGAGGACCAAGGACCCCGAGGACTCGCGGGCGGTCGTCGTCGACCTCACCCCGGCCGGACGCGAGCGACTGGCCCGAGCCCGCGCCGCCTACGGCACGGCCATGGCCGCCCGGCTCGCCGAATTCGACGTCGAACGACTCGAGCGAATGGATACCGATCTGAACGAACTGCTGGAAGCGCTGAAAAAGGTGGCTCCCCAGCACGATCCGTCGAGGGAACACCTATGAGCGAACGAAGTGAGCGAGGCGCAGGCATGAGCACCGTGATCACCCGCGCCGATACCAGCGCGCCAACGTCGACCAAACAGCCGAAGGCGGTCTGGGCGGTCGCCTTCGCCAGCGTCATCGCCTTCATGGGCATCGGCTTGGTCGACCCGATCCTGAAGCCGATCGGCGAGCAACTGCACGCCTCGCCGTCGCAGGTCTCGCTGCTGTTCACCAGCTACATGCTGGTGACGGGCGTTGCGATGCTGGTAACGGGCGTGGTGTCCAGCCGCTTCGGCGCGAAGAAGACCTTGCTCGCCGGTTTGGCCATCATCGTCGTGTTCGCGGCGCTGGCGGGCATGTCCGGCACCGTCGGGGAGATCGTCGGTTTCCGCGCGGGCTGGGGTCTCGGCAACGCGCTGTTCATCGCGACCGCGTTGGCCACCATCGTCGGCGCGGCGAGCGGCGGCGTCGCGCGCGCCATCATCCTGTACGAGGCGGCGCTCGGCATCGGCATCGCGACCGGCCCGCTGGTCGGCGGCGTGCTCGGCGGAATCAGTTGGCGCGGACCGTTCTTCGGCGTCTCGGTGCTGATGGCGATCGCGTTCGTCTGCATCGTCGTGCTGCTGCCCGAGGGCCCGAAGCCGGAACATCGCACCTCGCTCGCCGCACCGTTCCAGGCGCTGCGCCACCGCGGACTGCTCACCGTCAGCATCACCGCGCTGCTCTACAACTTCGGCTTCTTCACCCTGCTCGCCTACACCCCGTTCCCGCTGGACATGGGCACCTACGCGATCGGCTTCATCTTCTGCGGCTGGGGCATTCTGCTCGCGATCGCCTCGGTCTTCCTGGCTCCCGGCTTGCAGCGCCGGTTCGGGACGCTGCCGATGATGGGTCTCGCGCTCGGGTTGTTCGCCGCGGACCTCGCGGTGATGGCGCTGTTCGCGGAGCACAAGACGGTGCTGATCGTCGGCACGGTGCTCGCCGGTCTGTTCCTCGGCGTGAACAACACCCTCATCACCGAGGCCGTGATGATCTCCGCGCCGGTGGAGCGTTCCACCGCGTCGGCGGCCTACAGCTTCGTCCGATTCGCCGGTGGCGCTGCCGCGCCGTGGCTGGCGGGCAAGCTCGGCGAGCACAGCATCGCGCTGCCGTTCTGGGTGGGCGCGGCTTGCACCGCCGCCGCCGTGCTCGTCCTGGTGGTGGGACGTGCCGCGCTCGCCCACATCGACGAGCACGATCCCGCGCCGCATTCGGTGGAAGAGGCGCAGGCGATCACCGTCGGCGACTGAGATTTTTCGCGGGCCCCGCTGTCGCGGCGGGGCCCGTTTCGGGGTCCGGAACCTGTCACCCGTTCGGCGTACCGTCGAGAATATGACCGAAGAGCAGCGAGGCCGCGTCAAGGTCGCGACCAGCCAGAAGCGAGTCCGGGTTTATCTCGGCGGGCACCTGGTGGCCGATACGGACCGCCCGGTGCTGGTATGGGAGATCCCCTACTACCCGACCTACTACATCCCCGTCGCCGATCTGCGCGCCAAAATCGAGCCGAACGGCGAGACCACCCATTCCCCCAGCCGTGGCGAGGCCACGGTGTACGACGTGATCGTCGACGGCGTCACCGCGCCGGGAGGCGCGCTGCGCTACCACGATTCCCCGCTGCCGGAACTGAACGAGCTGGTCCGGCTGGACTGGGACGCCATGGGCGACTGGTTCGAGGAGGACGAGCCGGTCTACGTCCATCCGCGCGATCCGTATTCACGCGTCGACATCCTCGGCAGCTCCCGGCACATCCGGATCGAGATCGGCGGCGTCGCCGTCGCGGACTCCCACAGCCCGCGCATCCTCTTCGAAACCGGCCTTCCCGCACGCTATTACCTCCCCCTCACCGACGTGCGCCTCGACCTCCTACATCCCTCCGACACCCACTCCCGCTGCCCCTACAAGGGCACCGCCGACTACTGGACCGTCCGCATCGGCGACAAGGAATACCCCGACATCGCCTGGGTCTACCGCACCCCGCTACCCGAGAGCCAGAAGATCGCGGGCATGGCGTGCTTCTACAACGAGAAGGTCGACGTCTGGATCGACGGCGTGCTCGAGGAGCGCCCCCGCTCCCCCTTCAGCTGAAAACCCCTCGACGCCGGATATACGCGCTGATATCTTCGATATACGCGGAGATATCAGGAGGTGCGCCATGGCTCGGACGGTGATCGACCTCGATGACGAACTCGTCGCCGAGGTCGCCAAGGAACTCGGCACCGGCACCAAGAAGGACACCGTCAACGCGGCGCTGCGGGAAGTCCTGGAGACCCGCCGCCGGGCGCTGGCGCTCACCCGTTTGCAAGATGCCGTCGCCGAGGGCGCTTTCGACCTGGACATCCTCGAGAACAAGCGGGACTACCGGCGGTGAGTGCGGCGCGGTTCCTGATCGACACCAGCGCGCTGGTTCCGATCATGCGCCAGGATCCGGATTCCTTTGCCTGGCAACGCGCGGTCGCCGCGGGACTGGTCGCGATCTGCCCGATCGTGGAACTCGAGTTCTTCTACACCGCCCGCTCCGCCGCCGACCGCGAACGCACTATCGACGACATGCGCGTGCTATTCGGCTGGGAACCGGTCGACGACCGCGCCTACGCCCGAGCCTGGGAAGTCCAGGGCGAACTGACGAAACGCGGCAAGCACCGCAGCGCGGGCCCGGTCGACCTCGTCCTCGCCGCCACCGCCGAACTCCGCGGCCTCAGCCTCCTCCACCGCGACCACGACTTCGACCAGATCGTCGCCATCACCGGCCAGCCCCACCGCTGGCTCGGCAAAGGCGACAACGACTTGGATTAGTCGGCGGCGCCTCGCCTTTTTAGGGGATTACGAGGAGCAGTTGGGGCGCCACCCGCTGCGACAGCACGAAGGCGGCGATCGCTGTGGTGACCGAGATGTTCAGATTCATGACGGTCCGCTGCCCACGGCCGATCTCGTCCAGCTCGTTGCGCAACGCGACGAACTCCGCCAAGGCCGCGTCCAATACCCGCCGCGCCGACTCGTCCGCGGTCGTGCTCACGGGACCTCCCCTCCCGAGCGAACGGCGATAGCTCATGCGCACCGCTGATATTCATGATGCCGGATGGCTCCCCCGCCGAACGTCGGTTTCTAGACGAGACTTCCAGATTCCCCTGCGTTCACCTTCCAAGACGAAACTCCCCTTTTCCGCCGCACGCACCGGAACTTCACCGGACACCCGACCCAGCCGGCGAGGTCGGACCGGCCGCAGCGCCTCGGCAGCGCGCGGCAGCGCGTCACACGGCGATCGGGGTTTGGGTGGGGGTGCGGCGGTGGTGGCCTGGGGCCTCGCCGTAGGCGCGTTTGAAGGCCTTGGCGAAGGCGAATTCGGAGGTGTAGCCGACTTTTCGGGCGATGGTGTGCAAGGGGGCGTCGGTGTCGCGGAGGAGGCGGGCGGCGGTGAGGAGGCGCCAGCGGGTGACGTAGGAGAGTGGGGGTTCGCCGACGGTGGCGGTGAAGCGGCGGGCCAGGGTGGCGCGGGAGACACCGGCGATGTCGCTGAGGTCGGGGACGGTCCAGGCGCGGGCCGGGTCTTCGTGGACGGCGCGCAGGGCGGCGGCGACGGCGGGGTCGGCGAAGGCGGCCGCCCAACCGGTGGGGTGGGCGTCGGCCTGTTCGTCGAACCAAGCGCGCAGGATGAACAGCAGCATGGTCTCCAGCAATGCGGGCACCGCGGCATCGCTGCCCTGGCGCGGTTCGGCGATCTCGGCGGCGAGCAGATCCACCGCACCGCGCAGCGCGGGATGACGGCCGGGGCGGGCGGGCAGGTGGATGAACTCGGGCAGTTCGTCGAGCAGCGGGTGCGACCGGGCCCTACCGAGTTCGTATGCGCCGCAGAGTAGTTCGGCCCGCAACCCCGGCCCGGGGATCTCGCGCGGCTCGCCGGGCCGAGCGGTTTCGGTGACCGGGCTCTCGAGATTGTCGACCAGATCGTGATCGGCGCCGCGCGGCATGAACAGCACGTCGCCGACACCGAGCGCGATCGGTTCACCGCCGGGCGGGACCGCCCAGCAGGATCCGCGCAGCACGACATGGAACCCCGCGCCGGGCACCACCGGATAGCGGCGACCCCACGGCGCGTGCCTGATGAACAAGCCGGACGCCGGATAGCCGGTGCGAATGGCCGCTATGGTCTCGCTGAGGATGTCCACGGCAGCAACAATACGCTCAGTTGTTGAGCGTTTCAGACATGAATGTGAGCTTGTAAGCCATTCATTTGCTCGCATCGTGCCCATAAGGTCATTTGCATGACACAGCGGACGACCTCCCCCACCATCGCCGTCTACGGCGCCACCGGCCACACCGGCGGCCACCTGCTCGCCGAACTCCACCGCCGCGGCCTCACCCCGATCCTGGTGGGCCGCAACGCCGATCGCATGCGTGCCGCCGCCGAAGCCGCGGGCCTGACGAACGCCGAAATCCGTGTCGCCGACCTCACCGACCACGCCGCCCTTGCCGCCGCGTTCACCGGCGCCGACGCGGTGATCAGCAGCCTCTCCGCCTACGTGCGCAACGGCGAACCGGTACTGGCCGCCGCCATCGCCGCGGGCGCGCACTACACCGACATCTCCGGCGAACAGCTGTTCCTGAAGAAGGTCTTCGACGATTACGCCACCGAGGCCGAAACAGCCGGTGTAACAGTCGTTTCCGGTATCACGGACAACAATATCGCGGGCGACCTGCTCGCCAATCTCGTCGCGCGCCGGGTGAACGGCCCGGCGGAGATCGTCATCAGCCACCTGAGCAAGAGCGGGGGCAACGGCTCGAAGGGCAGCGCCAAGACGGTGTTCGCCAGCCTCGACTGGTTCAGCAGCGGCGGTTGGCATTTCGCGGACGGCGAGCTGCGCACCGGTCCCGCGCGGCATCCGGAGATGACCTTCCCGGGAGACTCCGCGCCCACCGCCGTCGGGAAGTTCCCGCAGCCGCCGGTGCTCACCGTCCCGCGGCACACCGAGGTCGCGTCGGTGGAGGGCGTCCTCGCCGCCGAGATCCTCAGCACGCTGGGCTCTTTCACCGAGGAGCTCATCGAGCAGATTCCCGACGAGCCGAGTTCGGACCTGCGCTACCAGGTGATCGTGGACGCGCACAGCGACGGCCGGGTGGTGCGCGGCGTGGTCGACGGTGTGGACTCCTACCGTGATTCCGCCCTGCTCGCCGTCGAGATCGCGACCCGATTGGCCGCCGGGTCCGCCAAGCCGGGCGCGCTGGCACCGGCCGAAGCGTTCGAGCCCGCCGAATTCCTCGACGCCCTCGCCCGTTTCGGCATCACGTGGCGCATCGAGGAGTCCTGAGCTCAGCGAGTGGCGAGTTTCGCCGCCACTGGGTCGCCCCGAGCGGAACAAGCTGGACGAAGTCAGCGCGCTGCGAGTCCTCCGCCACCAGGCCGGCCCCGAGCGGAACTAGCCAGCCGAGCCCGGCATCGGGTGAGGACCGCGCGCGACCTCCTCCTCCGCGCCGAGCCGGTCGAGCACGGCGACGAGGCATAGAGTCGAGAGATGACCGACGACCGGCCCGCGCTGGCCATCGCACTCGACTTGACGCCGCACCCCGAGGGCGGCTGGTATCGCCAAACATGGCGCAGCCCGGTGGAATTCACGCCCGACGGCTATCCGGGATCGCGCGCCGCGGCGACGGCGATCCATTTCCTGCTGATGCCGGGTGAGCGCTCGGCCCCGCACACGGTGCGCTCCGACGAGCTGTGGCTCTGGCACCGCGGCGGACCGCTCGCGCTCGACATCGGCGGCGAGGAAATCGTCCTCGGTCCCGATGTCGAGCGCGGTCAGCTGTTGCAGGCCGTGGTTCCCGGCGGTGTCAGCCAGGCCGCGCGGCCGCTCGGCGACGAGTACGTGCTGGTGAGCTGCATCGTCGCTCCGGGCTTCGATTTCGAAGACTTCCGGCTCGACTGAGCCGTCGCCCGCCGCGCACGGCCCGAGCGAACGCGGAGGAAGCCGCGCACGGCCGGAGCGAATGCGGAGGTACGCCTACTTCGGAACCTCGATCACACCCTCGTCGACCGCCCACTTGATGGTCTTCTCCAACTGCGGACAAGTCTCGGGACGACCGGGGCGGCCGCCCGACGCGGCGAGCTCGGCGAAGACCGGGCAGTGCGTTTCGGGCGGCTCCGTCCACTGCACGGAGGTCTGGTGCGAGCTGGACTTGCGCACCAGCACCTCGCTCCGGCAGGCCTGACACCGCAACGGCGTCAGGCCCTCCTCCAGGTAGCGCTGTTTGTCGACCACGGTCTGGGCCTGCACCGCCGCCCGCCGCGCGGGCTGATCGGCGAAGTCCGGCGCCTTGGCCCAGGTCGCGGCCATCAGACCCCGGCCTCTGCTTCCTTCGTCGCCTGCTCGGCCTCTTCGGCTTCGCGCTTGCGACGCAGGTTCTCCGCGACCTCGGCTTCCCACGCCTCGTTCGCCTTGGTGGTGTCCACCTCGAACTCGAAGCGCTGGGTCATCTTCTCGGTGACGTCGGCGGCGTCCACGTAGAACTGGTCGTACCAGCGGCGCAGCTGGTACACCGGGCCGTCCTCCTCGCACAGCAGCGGGTTCTCGACCTTGGACTTGTGCTTCCAGATCTCGACATCCTGCAGGAAGCCGACGCTGATGCCCTCGGTCATCTTCTCGGCCAGCTTGTCGGCCATCTCGCCGTCGACGCCCTTCGGCTTCTCCAGCGTGATGCCCCACTGCAGCATGAACGAGTCCTGCGTGACCGGGTAGTGGCAGTTGATCAGGACGCTCTTGACCTCGTAACCGCTGTAGATGTTGATCAGCGGGTTGATCATGTACGAGGGGCCGAAGTACGAGGCCTCGGACTTCAGCAACGTGTCGCCGCCGTACTTGGAGGCCATACCGATGTCGGGCCTGCCCTTGGTCTCCAGGAACTGGGTGGCGATGTGTCCCTCGAAGACGTTCTTGAAGTACGTCGGGAAGGCGAAGTGGATGTAGAAGAAGTGGGCCATGTCGACCACGTTGTCGATGATCTCGCGGCAGTTCGCGCCCTCGATGAGCATCGAGTTCCACGTCCAGTCCGTCCAGCCGCTGTCGAGCTGGTCGGTCGGGTTGCCGTCCGCGTCGGTGTACGGCCCCTCGATGTGCGGGATGGTGATCTCCGGCGGCGGCTCGTTGCCCTCGTGGTCGTGCCAGACGAACAGCTGACCGTTGCGCTCCAGCGTCGTCCACTTCCTGGTGCGCGCCAGCGGCGGCACGCGCCGCGCGTAAGGGATGGAGCTGCACTTGCCGTTGACACCGGACCAGCGCCAGTCGTGGAACGGGCAGGCGATGTCGTCGCCCTTGACCTCGCCCATGCTCAGGTCGCCGCCCATGTGCCTGCAGTAGGCGTCGAGCACCCGCAGTTCGCCCGCGCTGTCGACCCAGACCACCAGCTTGGTACCGAACACGTTCACCGCGTGCGGCTTACCGTCCCGGAACGTCTTGGCCAGGCCGAGGCAATGCCATCCCCGCGCATAGCGGGTAGGCGCCGAGCCGACATCCAGCTCCCTGTGCTTACCCACCCCGCCGGCTCCGCCGGCTGCCGACCCCGAGGCCCTTGCACCGCTCCCCTTGGGGGTAACTGCCATCGCGATTCTCCTCCTTCTGTACTAGAACACGTTACAAAAATGTCCCGCTTCATGCCAGCGATTCGGCTCACTTCCTGCGCATGTGCATTCACGACCTGCGATGAACGCCGGTTCTCGACAGAAATAAGAACCTGTTCTAGTCTCAGAGGCAAATGAGTACCGGTTACCAATCCGACCAGGCAGGAGCAGGTCCCGAGATGACGCAAGAAGTGACCGAGCGGGTCGAAGCGCTGTTGCCGACACTGCGTGAGCGCGCGCAGGAGGCCGAGGACCTGCGGCGCATCCCCGACGAATCGATCAAGGCGCTCCAAGAGACCGGCTTCTTCCGACTGCTGCAGCCCAAGCAGTGGGGCGGACACGCCGCCGACCCGGTCGTCTTCTACGACACCGTCCGCAAGCTGGCCAGCGCGTGCGGTTCCACCGGGTGGGTGGCGGGCATCGTCGGCGTGCACAACTGGCACCTCGCGCTGTTCGACCAGCAGGCGCAAGAGGACGTATGGGGTGAGGACACCGAGGTGCGGATCTCCTCGTCCTACGCCCCGATGGGCGCGGGCACCGTGGTGGACGGCGGCTACATCGTCAAGGGCGCGTGGGCCTGGTCCTCCGGCTCCGACCACGCCACCTGGGCGGTGCTCGGCGGTCCGGTCATCAAGGACGGCAAGCCGGTCGACTTCGGCAGCTTCCTCATCCCGCGCACCGACTACCGCATCGACGACGTGTGGAACGTGGTCGGCCTGCGCGGCACCGGCTCCAACACCGTTGTGGTGGAGGACGTTTTCGTGCCCAAGCACCGGTTCCTGAGCTTCCGCGCCATGAGCGAGCTGAAATCGCCCGGCCTGGCGCAGAACCCGGACCCGGTCTACAAGATGCCGTGGGGCACCATCCATCCCACCACGATCTCCGCGCCGATCGTCGGCATGGCCTACGGCGCCTACGCCGCGCACGTCGAGCACCAGGGCAAGCGGGTGCGCGCGGCCTTCGCCGGCGAGAAGGCCAAGGACGACCCGTTCACCAAGGTCCGCGTCGCCGAGGCGTCCAGCGATATCGACGCGGCGTGGCGCCAGCTCTCCGGCAACGTCGCCGACGAATACGCACTGCTGGTGGCGGGCAAGGAGATTCCGTTCGACCTGCGGGTCCGGGCCCGCCGCGACCAGGTGCGCGCGACCGGGCGGGCGATCGCCTCGATCGACAAGCTCTTCGAGGCCTCGGGCGCCACGGCGCTGGCCAATGGCACTCCGCTGCAGCGCTTCTGGCGCGACGCGCACGCGGGCCGGGTGCACGCGGCCAACGATCCCGAGCGCGCGTACGTCATGTACGGCACCCACGAGTTCGGCCTTCCGGTGACCGACGGGATGGTGTGATGACCTCGACGGTGGAGCTCACCTACGAATCGACCTCGCGCTACGCGCAGGTGCGGCCGGATCTGCGGCTGCACTACCACGAGGCGGGCACCGGCAACGGTCCGACGATCGTACTGCTGCACGGCGGCGGCCCCGGTGCGTCGTCCTGGTCGAATTTCGCACGCAACATCCCGGTGCTGGCGCAGAATTTCCATGTGCTCGCGGTGGATCAGCCGGGTTTCGGCAAGTCGGACAAGCCGGTCGAGCATCCGCAGTACTTCGCGCACTCCGCGTCGGCGGCGAAGGATCTGCTCGACCACCTGGAGATCACCGACCGGGTGCACATCCTCGGCAATTCGCTCGGCGGCGGAGCGGCGGTCCGGTTCGCGCTGGACTACCCCGAGCGCGCGGGCAAGCTGGTGCTGATGGGCCCCGGCGGACTCAGCCTCAACGCCTTCGCGCCGGACCCGACCGAGGGCGTGAAGCTGCTCTCCCGCTTCAACTTCGAGCCGACGAGGGCGAATCTCGAAGCGTTCCTGCGGATCATGGTCTTCGACCAGAAGCTGATCACCGAGGAACTGATCGACGAGCGCTTCGAATCGGCCAAGACTCCCGAAGCGCTGGCCGCGACCCGCGCCATGGGCAAGTCGTTCTCCGGCCCCGATTTCGAGCTCGGCATGCTCTGGCGCGACGCCTACAAGCTGCGCCAACCGGTGCTGCTGATCTGGGGCCGCGAGGATCGGGTCAACCCGCTCGACGGCGCCATCATCGCGACCAAGATGATCCCGCGGGTGCAGTTGCACGTGTTCGGCGGCTGCGGCCACTGGGCGCAACTGGAGAAGTTCCACGAATTCAACCGGCTGGCAACGGACTTCCTGTCCGGATCCGGCAAGGAGAAGTAGACATGGGCATTCGATCGCTCGGCTACCTGCGCATCGAGGCCACCGACATGGCGGCCTGGCGCGAATACGGCCTCAAGGTGCTCGGCATGGTGGAGGGCAAGGGCAGCGTCCCGGACGCGCTCTACCTGCGAATGGACGAATTCCCGGCCCGGCTGGTCATCGTCCCCGGCGAGAAGGACCGGCTGCAGGTCTCCGGCTGGGAGACGGCCAATGCCGAAGAGCTGCAAGACATCCGGAATCGGTTGGAGGCCGCTGGCGTGCCCTACAAGGAGGGCACCGCGACGGAGAAGGCCGACCGGCGCGTCTACGAGCTGATCAGTTTCGAGGACACGTCCGGCAACGTGCTCGAGGCGTTCCACGGCGTCGCGTTGGAGCACCGGCGGGTCGTCAGCCCGTACGGGCACCGGTTCGTCACCGAGGAGCAGGGTCTCGGCCACGTGGTGCTCAGCACCTCCGACGACAAGGCCGCGCTGGAGTTCTACCGCGACGTGCTCGGCTTCCGCCTGCGCGACTCGATGCGGCTGCAACCGCAGATGGTCGGCCGTCCCGCCGACGGCGAACCGGCCTGGCTGCGGTTCTTCGGCTGCAATCCGCGCCACCACTCGCTGGCCTTCCTGCCGATGCCGACCCCGAGCGGCATCGTCCACCTCATGCTCGAGGTGGAGAACGCCGACGACGTCGGACTGGCCCTCGATCGCGCGCTGCGCAAGAAGGTCAAGATGTCGGCCACCCTCGGCAGGCACGTCAACGACAAGATGCTGTCCTTCTACATGAAGACGCCCGGCGGCTTCGACGTCGAATTCGGCTGCGAGGGACTGGAAGTCGACGACCACGACTGGATCGCCAGGGAGTCCACCGCCGTGAGCCTGTGGGGCCACGACTTCACGGTGGGCCAGCGCCAGCAATGACCGACGGGGTGAGCGAGCCTGTGATGGAGACGAAACCGACCACCGACGGACAACCGGTGATCGATCCGCGCCAATTCCGAAACGTGTTGGGGCAGTTCTGTACCGGTATCACCGTCATCACCGCCTTCGGTGACGACGCGGCGCCGATCGGCTTCGCCTGTCAATCGTTCGCCGCCCTGTCCCTCGAACCGCCGCTTGTGCTGTTCTGCCCCACCAAGGCGTCACGCTCCTGGGCGGCGATCGAGAAGACCGGACGCTTCTGCGTCAACATCCTCGCCGAGGAACAACAGCAGCTGTGTGCCCGATTCGGTTCCCGCGAACCCGACAAGTTCGCCGGAACCACTTGGCACACTTCGGATCTGGATCTCCCGGTATTGGACGACGCGCTGGCCACGATCCAGTGCACGGTGGACAGCGTCGTCGACGGCGGCGATCACTACATCGTGATCGGCCGCGTGCAGGTCCTGTCGGAGTCCACGGACTCCGGCAGGCCCCTGCTGTTCTATCGCGGTCAGTACACCGCCATCGAGCCGGAGAAGACGGTGCCCGCGCCGTGGCGGGCCGATCTCGACCACTTCCTGACCACTACGACGCTGGACACCTGGTTGTAGGAGACCGTACCTCCGCCTTCGCTCCGGGCGCGGGCTGGAGACGCACCGCTTCCGCAGCGTCAGAAGTAAGCGTTCCCCTGGTCGGCGCTGACGAACTGCGCCCACTTCTGCGTGCCGTCGGCGTGGTCGGGGCAGGTGTTCCGACCTTCGCGGAACGCTCGCGCCACCTCGCCCGGCGCGGGCACGCGGACGACCCGGCGCGGACGCGATCTGATCGTGCGCCATGTTTCGGCGAGTTCGCCCAGGCTCAGCACTTCGGGACCGCCGAAATCCGGCGCGCGGCCGAGGGGCGGGCCCTGGATCAGTTCGGCGGCGCGTGCCGCCACGTCCGTCGCGGCGACCGGCTGGAACCGAAAGTCGGTGGGCAGCGGCGCGATCGGCAGCCGTTCCACGCCGTAGAGGATCGACGCGATCAGCTCGTGGAATTGCGTCGCGCGCAGAATCGTATGCGGCACACCGCTTTCAGTGACAAGTTGTTCGCAGGCGAGCTTGTTGCGGTAGTAACGGAACGGGATGCGGTCGATGCCGACGATCGAGACGTACAGCAGGTGATCGACACCCGTCGCGGCGGCGAGCAGATTGCGGGTCTGCTCGATGTCGGGCCCGCCGAACTTACGGAAGTCCGAGGCCGCGTGCACGACGGCGTCCACGCCTTCCACCGCTTCCGCGACGCCTTCGCCCGTCCGCAGATCGCCCACGTGCGTGCCCGCGCCCGGTCGGCGCGAGAGGACTCGCACCGCATGCCCCTCCCGGCGAAGCAGCGCGACGATGTGCCTGCCCAGCGCTCCGGTTCCTCCGGCGACAAGAATGTTACCCATGAGTAACTAGTACTCCTCCCTCGTCCCGCACCACAAGTGCGGCGTGCCCGCGAGTCGGATGACAAAACTGCTCAATTGGTGAGCACTTATCTGCGGAGAATCAGAGGGAGAGACCATCCCAGCACCTCGGAGACCACCATGAACCAGCTCGACGGCACCGCTGTCCACACCTTCGCGGACTCCGCGCACTGGGAGGCGTGGCTCGCGGCCAACCACGACCGGTCGACCGGCGTCTGGTTAAAGATCGCCAAGAAGAACGCGACGAGCGCGACGCTCAGCATCGCCGAGGCGCTCGACGGCGCACTGTGCTACGGCTGGATCGACAGCCACCGCCGGGCCCTCGACGACGACCACTACCTACAGCGCTACTCGCCGCGCCGCCCGAAAAGCCCGTGGTCGCAGGTCAATGTCGACAAGGTGGAGGCGTTGACCGCCGCGGGGCGGATGCGCGAACCCGGCTTGGCCGCCGTTCGCGCGGCGCGAGCGGACGGGCGCTGGGACGCGGCCTACGAACGGCAGCGCACCGCGACCATCCCGGACGATTTGAGGGCGGCGCTGGAAGGGAACCTGCGGGCGCGCGGGCGATTCGATCAACTCGACCGCACCGGGCAGTACGCGCTGTTCCTGCGGTTGATGAAGACTCGTGGCGAGAGCGAACGCGCCGCGCGACTGCGGCAGATCGTCGAAGAACTCGATCGCAGCGCAAGCTGATCCACCAACGTAGCTCCATTGCTACACGCGGCTACGCCCAATACTCAGCCCTCATCGCCTGGGTTCGAGCAGGAACGCCGACGCCAGGGCGACCACCTCGCGACGGGTGCGATGGCCGTGGTCGGCGGCGAGCAGATGTTTGCCGACCGCGAGGCTGAAGGCCAGCATGCTGCGGGCCTCGATCTCGTCGGGGTCGGTGCAGTAGGTGCCGAACAGTTCGCGCAGATACGCCATGCGCTCGTTGTCCACCCGGCGCAGTCGCTCGGCGACCGCCTCGTTGCGGCGCGCCCAGTCGCGTACGGCCAGGTCGATCGGCCGGAGGCGATCGTCGGAGAAGGTGAGCAGACCGGCGCGCTGGATCTTGGTGCGCGCGTCGCCGCCCTCCTGCTCGACCCGCTCGACCACCGCGCGGGTGCTCTCCTGCTCCCAGGTGTCGAGCATTTCCTCCAGCAGGGCGTTGCGGTCGGCGAAGTGCCCGTAGAACCCGCCCTTGGTGACGCCGAGCGCCGCGGCGATGCTCTCGACGCGCACGGCGTCGGGGCCGCCCGCGGCCAAGGCGACAAGTCCCTGCTCGACCCACCGGCTGCGGGGTGTGCGTGTGACGGCGACCATGCCACCAGTATCGCCGAGGGTGTCGACAGCGGGGGTGGAGCGGTCTACGATCGATGTTATACGGCGACGTATATTTGAAAGCTGTTGCCGCATAAGGATGTTCATGTTTCATTGGACGACAGAGGAGGCCGACGTGACGACTCCGTTCCCGGTGCCGAGCACACGAGCCGAGACGAGACTCCCCGACACCGAGCACACCGAACGTCCGTGGCGAATCCACGAGATCGCCCACGATTTCGTGCTAGAGGATGTCTGGGCGCTGCCGACGCCCGGCGGTCCCGACGATCTGCCGCGCTTGGTGCGGTTCATCGCAACGGACGACGACACACCGCAACCCCTGATCTTCCGTGCCCTGTTCGCTATCCGCTGGAAGCTCGGCGCGCTGCTCGGCTGGGACGACGCGGGCACGAAAGTAGGCACCCGAGTCACCTCGTTGCGCGAGCGGTTGCCCGACGATCTGCGCGCGGGACCACGCGGCCCCGATACCGAGAATCATCCGTTCACGTCGGTCTACCTCACGGACACCGAATGGGCGGCGGAGATGGCCAACCGCACCATGCACGGGGTGATGCACATCGGCTGGGTGCCCGACGGATCCGGGGGTTACCGAGGGCAGATGGCTGTGCTCGTCAAGCCGAACGGGTTGTTCGGCAAGATGTACATGGCGGCGATCAAACCGTTTCGGTACGTGCTCGTGTACCCCGCGTTGATGCGTATCTTCGAGCGCGGCTGGCAGCGGCAGGGCACGTAGCGCGCGTCGGCGTCGGCCGAGAACGGCGGTCTCTGCGGCCCCGACGGAATCGCGGCGCACCGTCTGCTGTTCGTGATGGTTTGTACCGGCAAACAGCACTTCGGAGGTTCTGGCCATGCGCGCCAACAGCTCTCGTTTCGACGACAAGATCGCCCTCGTCACGGGCGGCACCAGCGGGATAGGACTCGCGGCCGCACGCCGCCTCCTCGACGAGGGCGCGCGGGTGATCGTCACCGGCCGCGACAAGAGCCGACTGGACGCGGCCGTCGAAGAACTGGGCGGCGGCGAGCGGCTGCTCGGAATCCGCAGCGATGTAGCGGAACTCGGCGACATCGACGCGCTGGCGGACACGATCCGCGAGCGCCACGGTCGCCTCGACGTGCTCTTCGCCAATGCGGGCATCGCCGCCTTCCTGCCGACCGCCGACATCACCGAAGCCGAGTTCGACCGCGTCATCGACATCAATTTCAAGGGCGTCTTCTTCACCATCCAGAAGACCCTCCCCCTGCTCGCCGACGACGCGGCCATCGTCGTCAACGCCTCCTGGGCTTTGCACCGCGGCGTCCCCGGCGCCTCCCTCTACTCCGCCACCAAAGCCGCCGTGCACAGCCTCACCCGCACCCTCGCCGCCGAACTGGCCCCGAGGAGTATCCGAGTCAACTCCGTCAGCCCCGGCTACATCGAAACCCCCTCCTACCGCGAGAACGTCTCCGCCGAAGCCAAAGCCGCCGCCATCGCCGCCGTCGCCGCGGGCCGCCTCGGCACCCCCGAGGACATCGCCGACGCCGTAGCCTTCCTCGCCTCCCCCGAAGCCTCCTACATCAACGGCCAAGACCTCCTCGTCGACGGCGGCCTCATCACCGCCATCCCCGACCGCATGCTGTAGCAGCAGATGGGTCAGCGCCCGGTGCGGGCCGGGCGTTGGCGTGCAGTCCAGCTGGATCAGTGGTCAGGGGTTCGCGCGTGGGTTAATATAAGTACCAACTTATTGAAGGAGGTTGGTATGGCCTTGTTGACGGATCCCGTGGGGATCGCCGGGCTGGTGGCTCGGGAGGTTCGGACCGGGGAGCGGGGTGGGGAAGTTACGCGGATCGCGGTGGCTCGGCGGAGTTATCCGACGGATCAGGCGGATCTGTGGGACGCGTTGACGAATGGGGAGCGGATTCCGCGGTGGTTTCTGCCGGTGAGCGGGGATCTGGAGCTGGGTGGGAAGTACCAGCTCGAGGGGAACGCGAACGGGGTGATCGAGGAGTGCGAGGCGCCGCGGCGGTTCGCGGTGACGTGGGAGATGGGCCCGCAGGTGTCGTGGCTGACGGTGACGCTGAGCGCGAGCGAGGACGGGACCGTTCTGGAGCTCGAGCACGAAGCGCCGGTCGATCCGGAGTTCTGGGCGCAGTACGGTCCGGGGGCCGTGGGCGTCGGCTGGGATCTCGCGCTGCTGGGACTCGGTCTGCACGTGGAGTCCGCGGCGGCGTTGGACGCTGCCGAGGTGCTGACTTTCCACACCACTCCCGAGGGTGTGGAGTTCATCAGGAGGGCCGCCAACGGGTGGGCGGACGCGGCGGTCGCCGACGGCGACGACCCGACCGAGGCGATCACGGCGGCGGACCAGACGGTGACCTTCTACACCACCGAGCCCGAGGACGGCGCCGAGTCCTGATGGTCGCGTCTCCGGCGAAGATCTTCGAGGCGCTCGGCGATCCGATCCGCCGCTACATCCTCGAGCTGGTGGCGGCCGAGGAGCAGCCCGCGGGCGCGCTTGTCGCGGCCGTGCAGCAGCGCGCCTCCATCTCCCAGCCCGGCGTCTCCCAGCATCTCAAGGTGCTGCGCGACGCCGGGTTGGTGAGCGTGCGCGCCCAGGGCACGCGCCGCCTGTACGCGCTCGACCCCGCCGGTCTGGACGCGGCCCGCGCCTGGCTCACCGAATTGACCGAACCGCTGCACCGGTTCAGCCAGCCCCTCGACGCCCTCGCCACCGAAATCGCCCGTGGCAAACGGGCCCGCCGCACCGCCGAGCCGCCCGTCGAGGAGGCGAGCAGGAGCGCGCGGCAGGCGTGAACGGAGCCGCACCGCCGGGAACCAGGCAGCGCCCGAATCAGCCGCGGGCTACGGAGCGCCGCGAAACAGGGAGCGCCGCGTGAGCGACAGGCGCGCCGGCCGCCGAGCCGAGCCTCTTCGCGCGGCGCTCACATTTCACACAGCCGGTACCAACCACCGGAACGCCCGGGAGTCGCGACGGCGGAGTTGTTGCGGAAGTACAGATTCGCGCCATCCTTGTAGGGCACCGCGAGGTCGATCTTCCCGCTCCGGTAGATGATGTGGAGGTCATCGGCCGCGACGATGGGCGCGTCTTCCATGCCCGCAAGGAACCCGCTGTAGACCATGGTGTGCGTCTCGCTGGTGACGACACCGTTCTGCACGATGGCCGTCTGGTTGATGACGGCGGTGAAGGTTCCCCATCCGGCGACCGCGCCCGCGCAAGAGTCGGCGTGCGCTCCCGCTCCGGCCGACGCCGTACCTGCGCCGCCGCAGAGCGCGAGCCCCAGAGCCGCCAGTGCCACGAAAGTTCTCATGAACAGACCATGGCTGCCGCGGCTTGCGGGCTCCTTGAGAAATGCTCCGAATCAGAAAGCGATGAAAAGGATCTCGTCGCGCGAGTACTCGTGCCCGGGGTGCTTCTCCGCGAGATGCGCCTGGGTCTTGGCGACGAGATCGTCTTCGTCGGCGCCGACGATGGACTCACCGCAGGGGCAGTTCAGGTTTCGCTTCATTGTTCGTCCTAGGTCGCGGTCGGCGGGTCGCCGACCGAATGGAAAGTGATATCAGGGCTTTCGGGCCAGACCGGCGACGATCAGCTGCTCCCATACGGTGAGCTCGCGAACGGGGGTCGGGCCGGTGACGGGGCCGGGCCGCCAGTGCGGGACCGGGACGATACCCGGTTCCACGATCTCGAGATCACCGAAGAGTTCGGCGATCTCCTCGTCGGTGCGCCACCGGCCGCGGCCGAAGGTGGACTGCAACTTCTGCTCCACCGCTTCGGTCTCGGCGTTGTTCCCGGAGCGGAAGTGCGAGATGAAGACCGCGCTGCCGGAGGGGATCTGGTCGGTCCAGAAGCGGACGATCTCCGCCGGGTTCTCGTCGTCGTTGAGGTGGTGCAGGATCGCGCTGAAGACGACGGCGACCGGCTGCTCGAAATCGATCAGCCGGATGACGTCGGGATGCTCGCGAATTCCCTTCGCATCGCGGACGTCGGCCTGGATGACGACCGTCCGATCGTCGGCCTCCAGCAGCGCGCGCCCGTGCGCGAGGACGATCGGATCGTTGTCGACGTAAACGACTTTGGCGTCCGGTACGTGCCGCTGCGCGACCTGGTGCACGTTGTCGGCGGTCGGCAGGCCGCTGCCGAGGTCGATGAACTGCCGCAGGCCCGCCTTGGCGAGCTCGCCGACGGCGCGAACCAGCACCTCGCGATTGGAGGTCGCGATGACCACCGAACCGGGAAGGTTGTTCTTGAAGTGGTCGCCGATCTCCTGATCGACGGGGTAATAGTCCTTACCGCCGAGCAGGTAGTCGTAGACCCGAGCGATGCTCGGCTTGGACTGATCTATCACGTTCGAGCTATCGGACACATTCGCACCCCCGACTCGCCGGACATTGTCCCCGCCAATAGTAGGAGATCACGCTCGGCCGCGGCAGGCCGTCAGCCTCCGACTGTCAACGACCGCAGCCGAATTCGCATCGGTACCGGCCCGCGAGCGGTGGCAATCCGCTCGCGGACCGGGATTCTCGAAACCGTTTCAGGCGGAAACCGCGGCCTGCTCCCGCTGCAACTCCAGCGCGATGTCGATGAGCTGGTCCTCTTGACCGCCGACGAGCTTGCGCTTGCCCGCGCGGACGAGCATCTCGGCGGCGGAGACGCCGTAGCGTTCGGCCTGGCGCTCGGCGTGCTTGAGGAAGCTCGAGTACACGCCCGCGTAGCCCATCATCAGGGCCTGGCGGTCCAGCAGGCACTCCTGCGGCATGGCCGGGCGGACGACGTCTTCCGCGGCGTCGGCGATGGCGAAGAAATCGATGCCGGTCTTGATGCCCAGCTTGTCGCAGACGCCGACCAGTGCCTCGACCGGCGTGTTACCCGCACCGGCGCCGAAACGGCGTGCGCTGCCGTCGATCTGGGTCGCGCCCGCGCGAATGGCGTAGATGGAGTTGGCCACCGCGAGATCGAGGTTCTCGTGACCGTGGAACCCCACCTGCGCGTCGTTGCCGAGTTCGGCGACCACGGCCGCGACGCGATCGGAAACCTGTTCCAGGACAAGCGCTCCCGCCGAGTCGACGATGTAGACACACTGGCATCCGGCGTCGGCCATGATGCGTGCCTGCTTGGCGAGCACCTCCGGCGGCTGGGTGTGCGACATCATCAGGAAGCCAACGGTTTCCAGCCCGAGCTCGCGAGCCAGTCCGAAGTGCTGGATGGAGACGTCGGCCTCGGTGCAGTGGGTGGCGATGCGGCAGATGGACGCGCCGTTGTCCTGGGAGACCTTGATGTCTTCCTTGACGCCGACGCCGGGCAGCATGAGCACCGCGATCTTGGCCTGCTTGGCCGTCTGCGCGGCGATCGTGACCAATTCCTGCTCAGGAGTTTTGGAAAAACCGTAGTTGAACGAGGAACCGCCGAGTCCGTCGCCGTGGGTCACCTCGATGACCGGAACGCCCGCGCCGTCGAGTGCGGCGACGATGTCGCGCACCTCGGTGGCGGTGAACTGGTGGCGCTTGTGGTGCGAGCCGTCGCGCAGCGAGGTGTCGGTGACGCGGATGTCGAGTTCTGCTGAGTAAGCCATGGGGACTGCTCCTTACACCCGGCTCGTAGCGATTTGCTGTGCCATGACCTCGCCGACCTTCGTGGCCGCGGCGGTCATGATGTCGAGGTTGCCCGCGTACGGGGGCAGGAAGTCGCCCGCGCCCTCGACCTCGATGAAGACCGAAACCTTCGCCAGGCCACCGGAAACCACCGACGGCTCGTCGAACTGCGGTTCGTTGAGCAGGCGGTAGCCGGGCACGTACTGCTGGATGTCGGCGACCATCCGGTGGACGGAGTCCGCGATCGCGTCGGTGTCGGCGTCCTCCGGGATGGCGCAGAAAATGGTGTCGCGCATGATCATCGGCGGCTCGGCCGGGTTCAGGATGATGATCGCCTTGCCGCGCTCGGCGCCGCCGATGGTCTCCACGCCGCGGCTGGTGGTCTTGGTGAACTCGTCGATGTTGGCGCGGGTGCCCGGACCGGCGGACACCGACGACACTGAGGCGACGATCTCGGCGTACGGCACCGGCACGACGCGCGACACCGCCGCGACGATCGGGATGGTGGCCTGGCCGCCGCAGGTGATCATGTTGACGTTCGGCGCGTCCAGGTTGGCGCCGAGGTTCACCGGCGGCACCACGGCGGGACCCACCGCGGCCGGGGTGAGGTCCACCGCGCGGATGCCCGCCTCGGCGTACTTCGGCGCGGCGGCGCGGTGCACGTAGGCCGAGGTGGCCTCGAAGACCAGGTCCGGCAGCTCGGACTGGCCGAGCAACCAGTCGACGCCCTCGTGCGAGGTCTCCAGCCCGAGCCCGCGGGCCCGCTTCAGGCCCTCGCTCTCCGGATCGATGCCGATCATCCAGCGCGGCTCGATGACCTCCGAGCGCAGCAGCTTGTAGAGCAGATCGGTGCTGATGTTGCCGGACCCGACGATCGCGGCGGTGACGGTCCCGTTGGACACGACAGGCCTCCTAAATGAATTGCAAACGGACGGAACCGAGTCCGGCGAACTCGGCGTGGAACTTGTCGCCAGGACGGGCGTCGATGGCGCGGGTGCAGGAGCCGGGCAGCACGACGTCGCCCTTCTTCAGCCGCACGCCGAACGAGGCGACCTTGCGCGCCAGCCAGGCCACCGCGATGACCGGATCGCCGAGCACCGCGTCGCTGCGGCCCTCGGCGACCACCTCGTCGTTGCGGGTGAGCACCGCGTCGATGGCCTTGATGTCGATGTCCTTCGGCGCGACCCGTTCGGGTCCGAGCACGTAACCGGCCGAGGACGCATTGTCCGAGATGGTGTCGCACAGGCCGATGTTCCAGTCCTTGATCCTGGAATCGATCAGCTCGATCGACGGCGCGAAAGCGACGGTCGCGGCGAGCACGTCCTCCTCGGTGCAGTCCGCGCCGGGCAGGTCGGCGCCGAGCACGAACCCGACCTCGACCTCGACGCGCGGGAAGAGGTAGCGGTTCGCCTCTACCGGAACGTCTTCGAACACTTGCATTTCCGCGAGCAGGTGCCCGTAGTCGGGCTCGTCCACGCCCATCATCTGCTGCATGGCCTTGGACGAGAGGCCGACCTTGTGGCCGACCACGCGCGCGCCGCTGTCGAGGCGGCGGCGGATGTTGATCAGCTGGATCTCGTAGGCGTCGACCACGTCGATGTCGGGGTATCGCGCGACCAGCGGGTCGATGGCGACCCGATCGTTCTCGGCCCGCGCGAGTTCGTCGGCGAGTTCGGTTCGTACCGCGTCGGACAGCACGCTAATTTCCTTCCGCTGTTGCTTTTTCGAGGACTGTGTTCAACTCGCGCCGCTCCCGGTCCCCTTCGTGGTCACGCTGGCTACCGCCTCCGTGGCCGTCGCTCGCGCCGCCACCTGTTCGCCCGCCGCGGACCGTCCCGCGCGTCGACCGGAGAAGACGCAGTCGGCCAGCGACAGACCGCTGACGTAGGAATCCGAGCAGATGCCGACGGCGGTCCGTCCCGCGGCGAACAGGCCCGGAATGTCGTCGCCCTCGGCGTTCTTCACCGCACCGGTCTGCTCGTCGACGACAACGCCGCCGAGGGTGAGCATCGGGCACGGGTTGGTCAGGCTCGGCTTGATCCCCACATCCAACAACCAGTACGGGCCGCTGCGCACGGGTTCGGTGAATTCGGCGGGCTTGCCGACCGGGTCGGGCGTGCCGTGCTCTATGGCGGCGTTGTGCGCGTCGACGGTCGCGCGCAGTCCGGCTGGATCGATACCCGCTTTGGCCGCAACGGCTTCCAGCGTCGCGCCGCGCACCGCGTTGCGGCGCATCACCTCGAACTGGGCGCGTTGGAACCAGGTCGCCTGGGTGCGGATCTGCTCGATCGCGGTGCGCATCAGTCGCGCGTCGGCGAGCAGCCAGCCTTTGCCTTCGTGCTCGTTGATCAGCTTGTTGCCGACCGCGGCGCCGTAGCGGGTCTCGTCGATGACGCGGCGGCCCTGCGCGTCGACCAGCACCGAGCCGGTGAAAGCGCTGGGCGGCAGGATGAATCGCCAGGCCGAGACGTTGCCCATGTGGTCGGTCGCCGCGCCGACCTGCCGCGCCATCAGGATGCCGCTGCCATCGTCGCCGGTGGTGCCGAGCGCGAGACCGGCGCGGTACTGCGGGCCGTACTCCGCGAGCATGGCGCGATTGGCGATGAAGCCGCCCGCGCTGACCACGACGCCGCGCCTGGCCCGCACCCGGATCGTCGTGCCGTAGCGGCGATCGAGCAGGTCGAGGCGCTTCTCCAGCGACTTGCGCAGCGGCGGATAGTAGATGCCCGGTTTGGCGGCGGCCTTGGCCATGCGGCTGTAGCGGTCGCGGACCCGGCCGGGGGCGTCGCGCAGCGATCGGCACTCGACGCCGATCACCTCGCCGTTGTCGTCGGTGATCAATCGCGTTGCGGTGGTGAGGGTTTCGACGCGCACACCGCGACGCGCGGCGGAGGCGGCGAGCGGACCGGTGAGCTGCTTGCCCGAGGTGCCCTTGCCCTTGACGCGGTGGCCGCGCTGCGCGGGCTCGGCGACCTCGCGGCCGTAACCGGAGACCTCGCTGCCGGAGTAGTACAGGTAGTAGCTGTCGTTCGGGTACGAGGTCTTGTACGGGCAGAGCGAGGCCTCGAACGGCACGCCGTGCCCCTTCAGCCACTCGATCATGGCCGGGCTCTCGTCCACGAAACGGCGCAGCGTCGCCGGTGTGACGGCCGTGCCGACCTCGCGTTCCAGATAGGCGAGCATCTGCTCCGGCGTATCGCGCACCCCCGCCTCGCGCTGCACCGACGTGCCGCCGCCGGCGTAGATGATGCCGCCGGACAGCGCCGACGCGCCGCCTCCGTTGAACCGCTCCAACACCACTACCTGCGCGCCCGCCTCCGTCGCTTCCAACGCGGCGGACGCGCCCGCGGCGCCGTAGCCGACGACGACCACGTCAGCGGTGAGGTCCCATTCGAGGCCCATGTACTTCACTCCGGTCCGAAACTGAAACAAGTTTCCTCGGCAAATGGAACGCCGAGCAAGTCTTCTGCCACACAACATAGACCAATGGCGCGTCCATTCTATAACGTGTTCTACATGACAGATCCGGTTCTCGAGCCACACAGCTACGACGTGGTGGTGGTCGGCAGCGGCGCCGCGGGCATGACCGCCGCCCTCACCGCGGCCCACCACGGCCTCAGCGCGGTCATCATCGAAAAGGCCGCGCACTACGGCGGGTCGACCGCGCGCTCCGGTGGCGGCGTGTGGATCCCCGGCAACAAGGCGCTGCGCGCGTCGGGTCGTCCCGACGACCGGGAAGACGCGCGCACCTACCTGCACAGCATCGTCGGCGACGTGGTGCCCAAGGACCGGATCGACACCTACATCGACCGCGGCGCCGAGGCCTTCGACTTCGTGCTCGACCACACCCCGCTGAAGATGAAGTGGGTGCCCGGGTACTCGGACTACTACCCGGAGGCGCCCGGCGGTCTCGGCGAGGGACGCTCCTGCGAGCCCAAGCCGTTCGACATCAAAGTGCTGGGTGCGGAGAAGGACAAGCTGGAGCCTCCGTATGCGAAGGCGCCGCTGAACGTGGTCGTCATGCAGGCGGATTTCGTTCGCCTCAACCTCATCCGCCGCCACCCCAAGGGCATGATGCGCGCCATGCGCGTCGGCGCGCGCACCTACTGGGCGAAGTTCACCGGCAAGCACATCGTCGGCATGGGTCAGGCCATCATCGCCGCCATGCGCAAGGGGCTGCTGGACGCGAACGTGCCGGTGCTGCTGAACACGCCGATGACGGAACTCGTCGTGGAGAACGGCGTGGTCACAGGCGTGCGGGCGCTGGTGGACGGCAAGCCCGTCGTGTTCACCGCGCGCCACGGCGTCGTGCTGGGCAGCGGCGGTTTCGAGCACAACGCGGAGATGCGCGCGAAGTACCAGCGCCAGCCCATCACCACCGAGTGGACGACGGGCGCGGCGGCCAACACCGGCGACGGCATTCGCGCGGGCATCGAGGCGGGCGGCGCGGTCGACTTCATGGAAGACGCCTGGTGGGGGCCGACCGTCTTCAAAGGCGGTCGCCCGTGGTTCGCCCTCGCCGAGCGCAATCTGCCCGGCTGCGTCATCGTCAACCGCGACGGCAAGCGATTCGGTAATGAGTCCGCTCCTTACGTCGAGGCTGGGCACACCATGTACGGCGGCGAATACGGGCAGGGCGAGGGTCCGGGCGAGAACATCCCGGCGTGGCTGGTGTTCGACCAGCGCTATCGCAACCGCTACATCTTCGCCGGATTGCAGCCTGGTCTGCGCTTTCCGTCCCGCTGGATGGAAAACGACAACATCGTCAAGGCCGACAGCCTGGAAGAGCTGGCGACCGCGATCGGCGTGCCAGCGGAGAATCTGGCCGCGACCGTCGAGCGGTTCAACAAGTTCGCCGAGACCGGCACCGACGAGGACTTCGGCCGCGGCAACAGCCACTACGACCGCTACTACGGCGACCCGACGGTGAAGCCGAATCCCTGCCTCGCCGGACTGGTGCAGGGCCCGTTCTACGCGGCCAAGATCGTGCCCGGCGATCTCGGCACCAAGGGTGGTCTGGTCGCCGACTCGGCGGGCCGGGTGCTGCGCGAAGACGGCAGCACCGTCGAGGGCCTCTACGCCTCTGGCAACTGCTCAACGCCGGTCATGGGCCACACCTACGCCGGGCCCGGCGCGACCATCGGACCCGCGATCACCTTCGGCTACCTGGCGGTCCTCGACATCGCCAAGCGCAAGCAGGAGCAGCCCGAGGCGGCCGCCTCCGAGGCGTAACCGCATGCCGTTGCCACAGAGCCACCACACGGTTCGCACAGGCGGTGCCTATGTGAACCGTGTGAAAAGTGTGTGGCAACCGCTGTCCCGGCGAGTGGGTACGGCGTTGTCAGCGGGGCGCGCTCGCCCGCAGGATCGATTCGTGGGCCGCGATCGAATCCGTCCACAACCATGCACAAGGAGAACTGATGCCCATCGACCCGAAGATCGCGCTCGGCGCGGAACTGCCGAGCAGGGAGTTCGCGTGGACGCCGTCGGATGTGCAGCTCTATCAGCTCGGGCTCGGCGCGGGGGCGCGGTGGACCGACGCCGCAGAGCTGCGCTACCTCGACGATCGGGAGCCACAGGTGCTGCCGACCTTCGCGACCGTCGCGCAGACTCTGCACGAGACGGAGCCGCCCAAGGTGAGCTTCCCGGGGATCGACATCGACCTGGCGAAGGTGGTGCACGGACACCAGGAAGTGGAGGTGCACCGCCCGATCCCCGCCGCGGGCAAGGCGACCAGCACCGGTCGGATCAGCGAGCTCTGGGACAAGGGCTCGGCCGCGGTGGTCGTGCAGGAGCACACCATCACCGGCTCCGACGGCGCGCCGCTGTGGACCACCCGCTCGTCCATCTTCGCCAAGGGCGAGGGCGGCTTCGGCGGTGAGCGCGGCCCGAGCACGAAGTCGGAGCTGCCCGACCGCGCACCGGATTTCGACGTCACCACGCGCACGCTGCCGCAGCAGGCGCTGCTGTACCGGATGCTCGGCGACCGCAATCCGCTGCACTCCGACCCCGAATTCGCCCGCGCCGCAGGCTTCCCCAACCCGATCCTGCACGGCCTGTGCACATACGGAATCGTCTGCAAGACCGCGACGGACACCGCGCTGGACGCCGACGCGAGCCGCGTCACCGGTTTCCGCGCGCGCTTCGCGGGGGTGCTCTACCCGGGCGAGACCATCCGCACCCGGATCTGGCGCACCGACGGCGAACTCGTCATCGCCGCGACCGTGGTCGAGCGCGAGGACGCGCCGGTGCTCGCGGACGTCAGCCTGAAGTTCAGCTAGGCGGACGTAAGCCTGGAGTTCAGCTAGACCGGAGGTGACCGTCGCTCGCGGCGCGGACGGGCTGCTGACCACACGGCGTCGCGCGGGCTAGGCCCTGTCTCGAAGTCCGGCCGGATGCATCGTGGATCTGGGCCGCGGAGGCGCCGGATGGGACTTCGAGACAGGGCCTAACTCGAGGGCGGGCCGACCATTGCCTCCGGGCGGCTGCGGCGCGGGCCGAGGCCCTGGATCACCAAGGCGTACAACACGATTACGACGACCGGCGCGACCGCGGGAGCCCAGGCCAGACGTAGCGGCAGGAGCGCCGCGCCTACCGCGCAGGCGGCGAAACCTACCGCGCCGACGACCGAGGGCAGCGTGGTGGGCACGACGCCGATCGGCGCGGTCACGGTCGCGGCGTTCAGCAGGTAGGTGGTGGCCACCAAACCCGTTGCGGCCGCGGCGAGCACGCCGGTGTCCGCCCAGGCGAGCGCGCCGATCGCGACGAGCACGGCGGCGACCGCGGCGGGACGGAACCACCAGCCCGCCGCCGTCAGGATCAGCGCGGGCAGGGCCGCGAGCGGCGACATCAGCAGAACCGACGTGACGAGCAGGACGCCGGCGAGGACGGCGAGGAATCTGGTCATCGGCGCACCCGCACTGTCCTGCGGTGCTCGGGCAGCAGGCGCATGATCTGGTCGAGCCTGGCGTCCTGCGCCCACGGCACGATGTCGACGCCGACGGTGCCCATGTCGCGGTACATGGAGGCGCGTTCCAGCTGCCACATGCGCGCGAGCGTCTGGTCGAGTCCGTCCCGAAACGGCGTGCCGCGCAGCACGTCCACCACCACGACGACGTGCCCGCGCTTGCGCAGATCGATCAGCGCCAGCGCGAACTGGGTGTCGAGCAGCGTGGAGAACGCCACGACGATCGCGCCGAGCGGCACCGCGGCGTGCGGCGCCAAGGTGCCGGTGGTGGGGATGTGCTCGTCGCCCACGTCGAGCACGGTGTCGACGATCCGGTAGAACTGGCGCCGCCCGATGTCGGGCCGCAACCAGCGCGGGCCCTGGCCGAGGCAGACCACCGCGGTCCGGTCGCCCGCCTGCAATGTCGACTGCACGACCTGGGCCGCGCCGCGCACCGACAGCTCGAGCGAATCGGTCGCCGGGCCCGGCGCTTGCTGCGAGGTGTCGACGAGTACGACGACGTCGGCGGACCGGTTGGTCAGCCGCTCGGTGACGTAGAGGCGCCCGCGCCGCGCGCTGACCGGCCAGTTCACGATCCGCAGCTGATCGCCCGGAGCGTAGGCGCGGATGTCGGCGTATTCCACGCCGGGGCCGTGCCTGCGGGTCAGGTGGGTGCCGAGCCGTTCCGGAAGGTCGGTGCGCGGCAAGCGCATTCGCTGCGGATCGGTCACCGGGTAGACGAACAACTGTCCCGCGGGCAGCGTCGCCGTCGCGACGGCGAGCCCCGCCGGGCTGAGCGCGGACACCCGCACCGACACCGGGTAGCGACCCCAGCGCCCGGCCGAGAGCGCCAGCCGCAGCCCGGCGGGCGCCGCCCCGGAGTCGCTCGCCTCCTCGATCTCGACCCCGAGTCCCTGCACCGTCTGCGGCTTCAGGCGCAGCAGCGCGTGCCCCGCCTCCACGAAGGCGGCGACGGTGAGCACCACCTCCTCGGTCTCGAAGCAGCGCAGCGTGCCGCCACCGTCGACCTGGATCCTGGTCCGCGACTGCTGCCACGGCGCCGTCGCGAGCACGCCGAGCAGCGGCGCGGCGAAGACCACCAACTGCCACCGCGCGAAGACGACCGCGACCACCAGCGCCACCGCCGCGCAGCAGGCCAGCATGTACACCAACGGCGCTGGACGCCACCGCAATTCGGCCTCGACGGTGGCGCTGGCGTCGCGGTGCCTTGACCGGGTCATGTCACGGTGGCGCGCGGGACCGGCAGGCGGCGCAGCAGTTCGGCGATGACGTCCTCGCCGCGGATCCGGCGCACCCACATCTCCGGGCGCAGCGTGATCCGGTGCGCCATGGCCGGAATCGCCAGCGCCTTCACGTCTTCCGGGATGACATAGTCCCGGCCGAGTAGCAGCGCGCGGGCGCGCGACATCTGCACCAGATCCAGTTCGGCGCGCGGACTCGCGCCGACCTCGACCTGCGGGTGGCCGCGGGTCGCGCCCGCCAGTGCCACGACGTAACCCACCACGTCGGGATGCACCGTCACGTACTCGACCGACTGCCGCATCTCCAGCAGCCCATTGGCGTCCACCACCTGACTGATCTGCGGCGGTGTCGCGCCGCGCTCGAGGCGTCTGCGGATCATCTGGGTCTCGTCGTGCTCGGAGAGGTAGCCCAGTCGCAGCTGGATGGCGAAGCGGTCCAGCTGGGCCTCGGGCAGCGGGTAGGTGCCCTCGTATTCGATGGGGTTGTCGGTGGCGAGCACGATGAACGGCTGCGGCAGCGGGAAGGTCTCGCCGTCGATGCTGACCTGTCCCTCCGCCATCGCCTCCAGCAACGCGGCCTGGGTCTTCGGCGGGGTGCGGTTCACCTCGTCGGCCAGCAGCACGTTGGTGAAGACCGGGCCGCGCCGGAAGTTGAACCGGCCCGAGTTCATGTCGTAGATGGTGGAGCCGAGCAGGTCGGCGGGCAGCAGGTCGGGGGTGAACTGCACCCGGGTGAAGTCCAGGCCGAGCGCGGCGGCGAAGGATCTGGCGATCAGCGTCTTGCCGAGTCCCGGCAGGTCCTCGATGAGGACGTGCCCACCGGACAGCACGGCGATCATGATCAGCTGCAATTCGTCGCGCTTGCCCACGACGACGCGGCCCAGCTCCCGCAGCACCGCCTCGGTTCGCTGGACGGTCGCGTCCAGTGGCATCGTCATTTGTCTACTCGCACTCGCTCAACCCATTTCACATTCTCTGCAGGCGGCGCAGGATCTCGTCCAGCGCCGCCCGGCCCGGTGCGCGCGTCGTCTGATCGCGCAGTGCCGAGTTCGCCGGATCCACCCAGCGCCACAGTTCCGGTCCGAACTGCAGAATCCCGGCCGCTTCGGTCGCCCTGCGGTTCTTGGCTACCCGCATGCCCGTGGACAACTCGAATTCTTTGGCGAGCAACGGTCGCAGGTGCCGATCCCAGTCGGCCCGGCTGCCGTCGGCGCGCTCGGCCAGCATCTGGGCCCGCGCCTGCCAGCGGTTCAGCATTTCCAGCGGGCCGTTCTCGATGTCGTCGGCGCGGTCGTCGTCGTCGGAGTTTCCGCGCTCGCGCAACGTCAAAATCAACTGGAACAGCGCGAGGGCGACCGGGACGGCGGCGAGCAGCAGCATCGCACCGCGCGCCCTGCCGAACGCGACCAGCTCCAGCACCACCACCGCGACGATCGCGGCGGCCGCGATCCCGGCCCTGTTCATCCGGCCACCACCACCTCTCCTTGCAGGTCGGCGAGCACGATGCGCAGCAGCTGCTCGGCGCGCATGCGCTGCCACTCCAGCATCGAGTGCGGGCTGAACCTGGCCTCCTCGAAGAGCGCGACCAGCTCGCGGGCGGACGCGTCGTGCAGCGCGCCGCGCTCGAACGCGCGGGCCAGCACTTCCATCGGGGTGTCGGAGGCCAGCGGCGCGGCCGCGCGGTCGACGGCGAGGCCACGCTCCATGGCGACATAGCAGGCGATGATCGCCGTGCGCGGCTCCTGGCCCGGCGCGTTCATCGCGGCCAGACCCATTTCGGCGGCCCTGGCGAGCGAGTCGACGACGGTCGGCGGCGCGGGCGTCTCCGGCGGCGGCGCGGCGACCGGCTTGCGGCGGGCTGTCGCGGCCACCACCACCAGACCGACCAACGCGACACCGACCAGGACGCCCGCGCCCACGATCGTCAGAACCAAGCTGGTTCCGGTCAGGCTCTCGGCTCCGCCCGGCTGAGGCGGCGGCGTGGTCGGGAGATATTCGGGCGGCGCGCCCTCGCCGGTGGCGGGCGTCGGCTCGGACGGCTGCACTTCCCTGCCGACGCCGACGAAGAACACGGCGGAGGCCGCGGCCAAGACCAGCGCGAGCCCGGCCAGCGCCGCGAGCACCAGCAGACCGACACGGCCGAGTCGCCATTGGCGGCGCTCCTCCTCGCGATCGGGTTCGGGCATGGCGAGCGGCAGCCGGTGCTGACTGGCGATCACGCCCGCGAGCAGGATCACCACCGAGACCGTGAGCAGCACCGGCATCAGCGCCAAGGCGAGCGCGGAGGGACCGGAGCGACGATCGGCGGTCTC
Source organism: Nocardia sp. CNS-044 (assembly GCF_059570515.1). Taxonomy (NCBI): domain Bacteria; kingdom Bacillati; phylum Actinomycetota; class Actinomycetes; order Mycobacteriales; family Nocardiaceae; genus Nocardia; species Nocardia sp. CNS-044. The sequence goes on along the minus strand of NZ_JCANSX010000005.1, from coordinate 952,638 downwards.
GACCGCGCCGGGAATGTGCCCGCGCAACGCGATGGCGGCAACGGCCAGCAGCGTGATCAGCACGATCACGCGCGATATCGCCGCTCGCGCCCTGACCACCAGCGTTTACCACCAAACCTGAGAACTGCTCGAATCAGCCACATAGTTACATGCCGAACGGTCCGCTCGGGAGGGAATCGAATACTTCGGATCATGTCCGTTTTAACTCGGGTCACCGACGAGTCGTCGCAGGTAGGGCGGGCAAAGTGCGGCTACCCAGCCGCGGCGTTCACCGCTTGTGAGATCTCACAGAGGCGGCTGGCGGTGCGCGAAATATCCGGAACGCCGACCACGCCGTCGACCAGCTCCGGAAGCGGCGCCGCGGCGCAGAGCGTGAGTTCTAGATTCGCGTCGTAGAGGACGTCGACAAGGTTCACCAGACGCATCGCCCAGTCCGGCGGAACCTCGCGCAACCGGGGGACGTTGTGGATCGTCCAGCGCCGGAAGCGCCGGGTCAGGTTTACGTAGTCGGCGGCCGAGGTGGGGGTGCCGCAAAGTGCGGTGAAGTCGAGGGTGATCGCGTCGCCGTCGACGGCGCGGGCTCGAAGTGCGCGGTCGCCGATGGGTACGGTGACGGCGTCGGCTGCAGGGGCGGTGCGGTCACCGACCGGAACCGAAATCGCGTCGGCCGTGCGGGCAGCGCAATGGTCGACCGAGACCGTGACCGCATCGGCGGCCGCGCCGCTTGCGGGCCCGCCGAGACTCTCTTCTTCGGTCTCGGTCGGCACGACCAGATAGCGGCCCGCCGCGAAACCACTTGTGGCGTCGCGCTTGCGCAGTGTGCGGTAGTCGGTGGGTCCGTCCACCGAGATCACGTCCAGGTGCTCGACGATGCGCGCGATGGTCGGCACGAACCGGTCGTGGAACAGCGGATTCGGCAGCAGCCGCTCGGGCGGGTAGTTCGAGGTGAGCACCAGCGCGATGCGGCGGGTGAAGAGGGCATCGAGCATGCGGGCGACGAGCATGGCGTCGCCGATGTCGTGCACGTGGAACTCGTCGAAGCAGACCAGCCGCGCGGCGCCGAGCAGACGCTCGATGGCGGTGTGGATCGAGCCGGTTTCGTGTGCGGTGCTGTGCAATTCGGCGAAGAACCAATGGAAGTGGTATCGCTTCGCGCGGTCGGCGTCGACGGTGGCGAGGAAGCGGTCCATCAGCATGGTCTTGCCGCGGCCGGGTCGACCGTGCAGGTAGACGCCGCGCGCACCCTTGACCGGGCGTCCACGCCGGTCCACCAGACGCGCCAGCCGCTCGGCCGCCGCGCGCTGATCTCGAGCGAGTTCGATCGTCATCCAGCCTCCTCACTCTACAGATGTAGAGTCCTCTACAGTTGTAGAGCACAGCCTGGCAGGCGACCAGAGAAGGTGATGATGTCCACAACCGACCGGCGCACTCTGATCGTCGACGCGGCCATCGAGCTCATCGCCCGGCGCGGCCTGCGCGGGCTGACACACCGCGCGCTGGACACAGAGCTGGAACTGCCGCCGGGGTCGTCCTCTTACTACTTCCGCACCAAACGCGCGCTGATCGAGGCGATCGCCGACCGGATATCCGCCCGTTCCCGAAGCGATTTCGTCTCGGCGAAGTTCGACGCGCCCGAGACGGCCGACCTTTCATCCATCGCACGCGGCATCGCGATCTGGTTGGACCGGCTGCTTCTCGAACGCCGCGACCACCTGATAGCCCGGCACGCACTGATCGTCGACCTCATCGGCGACCCGGAGCTGCACGCCCGGCTGGCCAACAGCCTCTTCTCGGTCGAACGTGCCCGAGAACTGTTCCGCGCCAACGACTTCCCCGACCCGGATACCGCCGCCGCCGACTTCGTCGCGGTCTTGGAGGGCGCGGTCTTCGACCGCTTCGGGGGCAACCGCAGCACTCTGCCCGCGGGCACCCCCGCCAGCGTCACCCAGCTGACCACTCTCCTGTCGGCCTACCTCCGCCGCTGAAGCCTCCTCGAAGGGGCCACTCGGTAGTTCTTCACGGCGAATGTCGAGCGGAGGTGCCTCGATTCGCGGCGTCGGTGATAGCAGTGGCGAAGGCTCGCGGATTCTCCAGTGGAATGAAGTGCCCAGCGTGCACGTGGCGGACCTGTAGCTCGGCGAAGTAATCGGGCAGCCGGTCGGCCCAACCGCTGGGGAACAACACGTCGTCGTCCGGCCAGAGCACCGTGGTGGGAACGGCAAGGCGCTCGTCGGGGGCGGGCGCCCGTTCGGCGGCGATGCGGGCGACTCCGCCCGTGCCGACCCGGTACCAAGCCAGCGATGCCGTGAACGCACCCGGCGGGGAGTACACCGAGACGAGGTGATCGAGATGATCGTCGGCGAGCGCGAAGCCAGGTCCGGACCAGTGCGACCAGAAGTGGCGCAGAAAGGCACGTACGGCCTCGGGCTTGCCATCGATGAGTTCGTCGGCGAGCCGGAGTTGGTTGAACGGCACGTACCAGAACTCTCGTTGCGCTTCGGCCGAGAGGATCCGTTCCCCGATGCCCGGCAGAGGCGGCGTCAGCACCAATTCCCGGATCAGATCCGGTCGTAAGCGCGCCACCGCGACCGCGATCCTGCTGCCGATATCGTGCCCGCCCAGCACCGGCCGGTCCAGCTGTAGTTCTTGGATCAGTCCGATGACGCTGCGTGCTTGCGCGTCGACGCTGTACTGGGTCGAAGGGTCCGCGAGATGCTTGTCGGACGCACCGAAGCCGCGGAGGTCCGGCACGACGACATCCAGCGTCGGCAACAGCGAAACCACGTCGCGGTATTCGGTCCTGTCGCTCGGCCACCCGTGCAGCAAGACGACCGGGGTCCCGGCCCCGGCTCGGTCGTAGGCCAACCGGAATCCGTCGATCGCGGACGTCCGCTCGACGCGCTGACCGGAGGGCCGAGAGACCGGCCAACCGCGCTGGGAGTAAGTCGCGCCGGTGAAGTAGGCGCGGATGCCTGCGGCCGGGTACTCGATGACATCCCCCGGCAACGCCGTCAAGGCGAACCAGGCCAGCTCGTAGCACTTGTCGGGCTCGCGGTTGACCGGTTCGCCGGACCAATTCACGGCCTCGAAGAAGAGCCCGAGACGGGCTTCGCGCCCGGAGCCGACGACGTGCGCGGTGTGGATGTGGCGGAGGTCGGCGGGATCGACGACCACGCCGATCTCCTCCAGCGCCTCGCGGGCCGCGCCGGCCGTGGCCGACTCGCCCGCTTCCAGCTTCCCCGCCGGTAGGTGCCAGCGCCCGTCGAATTCGTCGGCGCTGCGCCGCCTGCTCAACAGCACCTCGCCGCCGCGGACGAGCATGATGTGGACGTCGACAAGGTGCCGGTCGGTCATGAGACTCCTCCCGTCGCGGCGACGATGCCGCTCCAACCTACGCGCGGCGACCGCCGCTCGATACCGCGGCGGCACAACCGGACACCGCGTGCAGGACACCGACGCCGCGGCCCGCGGCAACCCAGACGAACGCCGGCGCGAGCGCCGACGACTGCCGCACCCGCACTCGCCCGAGCGCCGCGGCGAACGAGGCGCACCGGTAGCTCCGACCTGTTGACAGCGAACGCTGCCAGTCCGCAGACTTCGCGGGTGGTCTGGCATCGAAGAGCTGTGTCGGCCTCTTTCCGGAGTCCTCGATGCGGTCGGAGAAACTGCCTGTGAACAAAGATCCCTTGCTGCTGTTGCACGGCGTGACTATGTCGGCCGCCGCCTGGGACAGCATCGTTCCGCTGCTCGCCGACGAGTTCGATCTCATCGTGCCGACCGCTGCCGGGCACCGCGGCGGTCCGCGCATCGAGGGCGTGGCGACGATCGAGCATCTCGTCGACGTCACCGAACAACTGCTCGACGAACGCGGCATACGCACGGCGCACATCGCCGGAAACTCGCTGGGCGGGTGGATGGGCATCGAACTCGCCCGCCGTGGACGCGCCCGCTCGGTCTGCGCACTCTCCCCGGCGGGATTCTGGACAACCGGCGCCGCCGACGAAACCGCGCCCACCGGCAAGCTCCGCCGCACGAAACGACTCGCCGACGCCGTACACCGGATCGCCCCGCTGCCGCTGCGCTCGGCTGTCGTCCGCCGACTGATCTTCAATGATGTTGCCGTACACGGTGATCGCCTCACCGCGACCCAAGCGCTCGGCGCGGTACAGGATCTCGTCGACTGCTCCGCCGCCTACGACATTCTGAGCACCACCGAAAGCGTCACGCCCCTGGGCACGCTGCCATGCCCCATCACACTCGCCTGGTCGGCGAAGGACCGCATCTTCCCGCCCTCGGTGAACGGAGCGGTCGCACGGCGCCGAATTCCCGAAGCGCGGTATGTGGAACTTCCCGCCGTCGGGCACGTCCCGATGATCGATGACCCGGCCCTGTGCGCGGCGACCATCCGCACGGCTGCCGGGGTCACCGAACAGGAACGCGCCGACCACAGCTGATCGACGCGCACCGGGACCGGTATCTCGGCGGGCGACACCCGCGGGCACCTTCGGCGGAAATCAGTTGGCGCTCAATACCAGACCGGAGGTCGGCACGCCGGTCCCCGCGGTGACCAGCACGTTGCGCAGCGAGTCGACCTGGTTGACCGAGGTCCCGCGAATCTGGCGCACCGCTTCGGCGATGCCGTTCATGCCGTGGATGTACGCCTCGCCGAGCTGGCCGCCGTGCGTGTTGAGCGGAAGCCTGCCGCCGAGCTCGATCGCGCCGTCCTCGATGAACTCCTTGGCCTCGCCGCGACCGCAGAACCCGAGCTCCTCGAGCTGCATCAGCACGAACGGGGTGAAGTGGTCGTAGAGGATCGCGGCCTGCATGTCCTGCGGACCCAAACCGCTCTGCGCCCAGAGCTGTTCGCCGACGAGACCCATTTCCGGCAGGCCGGTCATGGCGTCGCGGTAGTAGCTGGTCATCACGTACTGGTCCGCGCCGGAACCCTGTGCGGCGCCGACGATCACCGCGGGCCGCTGCGGGAGGTCGCGGGCCCGCTCGACGCTGGTCACCACGAGGGCGACGCCGCCGTCGGACTCCTGGCAGCAGTCGAGCAGGTGCAGCGGCTCGGCGATCCAGCGTGAATTCTGGTGGTCCTCCAAGGTGATCGGCTTGCCGTAGAAGAAGGCGTCCGGGTTCACCGCGGCGTGCTTGCGGTCGGCGACGGCGATTCGGCCGAAGTCCTCGCTGGTCGCGCCGTAGACGTGCATGTAGCGTCGCGCCACCATGGCGACCTGCGCGGCTGGCGTGCCGAGCCCGTGCGGATAGGACCAGCCCGCGTCGATGCCCGAGGAGGTCGGCGCGGTGGCCAGCGCCGTGGAGAACTGGCCGAACCGCGACACCGAGCGCTCGTTGAACGCGCGGTAGGCGACAACCACGTCGGCGACGCCGGTGGCCACCGCCATGGCCGCCTGCTGCACGGTCGCGCAGGCCGCGCCGCCGCCGTAACCGATGTGGCTGAAGAACTTCAGCTGCGGTATCCCCGTCGCCCTGGCGACCGCGGCCTGGGTGTTGGTGTCCATGGTGAAGGTGGTCAGGCCGTCCACGTCGGCGGGCGTGAGGCCCGCGTCGGCCAGCGCGGCCGTCACCGCCTCGGCCGCCAAGCGCAGCTCGCTGCGGCCGGAGTCCTTGGAGAAGTCGGTGGCGCCGATGCCGACGATGGCGGCGCGGCCCGACAGTTTCTGCTCAGTCATTCGTACCCCGCAGCGCGATGACGACTTTCGCCGTGATGTGGTCGCCCAGGCTGTCGCGCCCGACGACGTCGATGTGGATGTCGTCGCCGTCGACCGCGCTCACCGTGCCGGTGAGGGTGAGCGTGTCGCCCGCGTACAGCGGCACGCCGAGGCGCAGCGCGATCGACTTCACGATGGCGCGCGGGCCAGCCCAGTCGGTGACGAAACGCTGCACCAGGCCGGTGTCGGTGAGGATGTTGACGAAGATGTCCTTCGACCCGCGCGCGACGGCCTTGTCCCTGTCGTGGTGCACGTCCTGGAAGTCGCGGGTGGCGAGGGCCGTGCTGATGACGAAGGTCGGGTCGGCGTGCACGGCCAACTCCGGCAGCGTCGTGCCGACCTGCACGGAGGTGGGCTCGGGTGCACCCGCCCGGCCACCACCCCTCACTGAATCGCTCCGCGATGCGGTTGTCATTTGTTCACCGTCCAATACGGCAGCACGGCCTCGTCGTCGAGCGTCTCGAACTCCACCCGCACCGGCAGGCCGACCTCGACCTCGGCCGGGTCGATGCCGCGCAGTTCACCGAGCATGCGCACGCCCTCCTCCAATTCGACCAGCGCGACCACGAACGGCAGTTGCCGCCCAGGCACTTTCGGCGCGTGATGCACGACGTAGCTGAACACCGTGCCGTGACCCGAGGCGACCAAGTAGTCGGTCGGCTCGGATTTGTCCTTCCACAGGGCGGGGATCGGCGGGTGCCGCAACGTGCCGTCCGGCAGCTTCTGGATCCGCAGTTCGCCGAGTTTCGTGCCCTCCCAGAAGAATTCGGTGTCCCACGAGACCAGCGGCTTGACCCGGTCCCCCGCCGGCTTCGCCGGGGCGGCGGCTGTGCCCGGCGCGAACTTCAGTATGCGGAACAGCATTTCGGTGACGAGCTCGTCACCCACCCGCCACGAAGTGCGGAAGGTGACGAACCAGCCGTCGCCGAGCCCGGTGCGCTTGGGTCCGGTGATGCTCTCCAGGCGACTGGTGACGCTCACCTGTTCCCCGGGCACCAGGTAGCGGTGGTATATCTGCTCGCAGTTGGTGCCGACCACCGAGGTGAAGCCCGCCTCGTCGAGCAGTTCGGTGGTGGCGCCCATCGGGTCGTCGGACGGGCGAACACCGTTGAGCCCGAACATGGTCCACACCTGCGCCATGGCGGGCGGTGCGACGACGCCGGGGTGGCCCGCGGCGCGGGCGGCGGCCTCGTCGACGTAGATCGGGTTGGTGTCGCCGATGGCCTCGACCCAGTTGTTGATCATCGGCTGGTTCACCGGGTCGCGCGCGAGGCGCGGCGCGCACTCGCCCGCCGCGATGATCTTCTCGGCGGCGGCGACGATCGCTTCCGGCGTTGACGTGTCCGGCACGACGCGGCTCCTTCTTTTATCGGGGTACTCGCGGCAGGTTCAATCCGGCGGTGGCGACGAGCTCGCGCATGATCTCGTTGACGCCGCCGCCGAAGGTCACCACGAGGTTCTGTTTGGTGCGCCGGTCCAGCCAGGTGAGCAGTTCGGCGGTGGCGGGCTCGGCCGGATCGCCGTGGCGGCCGACGAGCTCCTCGGCGAGACGGCCCGCTTCCTGGAGCGATTCGGTGGAGAACACCTTGGTGGCCGAGGCGTCGGCGATGACCTGCGACTGATCGCCGTCTACGGTCGCGGCGACCTGCCAGTTCAGCAGTTCGTTGAGCCGGACCATGGCGTGCATGCGCCCCAGTGAGCGCCGCACGTCGGGCTCGACGAGCAGCCCGCGCGGACTCGCCCAGTCGCGCACCCGGTCGTAGAGCTGTTCGATCTTGCCCGACGGCCCGAGGCTGACCCGCTCGTGATTGAGCTGGGTGGTGATCAGCCGCCAGCCCCGGTTCTCCTCGCCGACCAGCATGTCGGCGGGGACCCGGACGTTGTCGAAATAGGTGGCGTTGGTGTGGTGGGCGCCGTCGCAGGTGATGATCGGCGTCCACGAATAGCCGGGGTCCTTGGTGTCCACGATCAGGATCGTGATGCCGCGATGGCGCGATTCCACGGAACCGGTGCGGCAGGCCAGCCAGACGTAGTCGGCCTCGTGCGCGCCGGTGGTGAAGATCTTCTGCCCGTTGACGATCCAGTCGCCGGAGGCGTCGCGGACCGCGCTGGTGCGCAGCGAGGCCAGGTCGGTGCCCGCCTCCGGCTCGGAGTAGCCGATCGCGAAATGGATGTCGCCGGAGAGGATTCCGGGCAGGAACTTCTTCTTCTGCGCCTCGGTGCCGAAGGACTGCAAGGTCGGGCCGACGGTCAGCAGCGTCACCAGCGGCAGCGGCACATCGGCCCGCACCGCCTCGTTGAAGAAGATCTGCTGTTCGACGGGCCCGAAACCCTGCCCGCCGTATTCCTTCGGCCAGCCGACCCCGAGCCGGCCGTCACGGCCCATGCGCCGCACGACGGCGCGGTAGGCGTCGCCGTGCCGGTTCACCGCCATCTCGGCCTCCTCTTCGGGAGTGACGAGATCGGCGAAGTAGGCGCGGAGTTCGTCGCGCAGCGCGCGCTGCTCGGCGGTCAGATCGATGAACATCTTGCTCCTAGACGATCCAGGCGGAACGACGCGCCGCCGAGCCAGCGGGCGATGTCCTTGGCCTGGGAGTAGTAGCGGTGCATCGGATGGGTCACGTCGACGCCGAGGCCTCCGTGCAGGTGGTGACACTTCTGCATGGCGGCGGGCAGCTCGGAGGTCACGGTATAGGCGAGTACGTCGAGGTCGTCGTCGACGCGCTCGAGGTGCGCGGAATCGGCGTCGGACAGCGAGAGCGCCCAGTTCGCCGAGACCGCCGCGGCGTGCAGGGTGCGGGATACCACGTACAGATCGGCGATCTGCTGGGCCACCGCTTGGAATTCGGCGAGCGGCCTGCCGAACTGCTTGCGCACCCGCAGGTGCTCGGCCGTGAGCACGAGCGCGCCTTTCAGCAGTCCGTCGGCGACCGAGCCGATGCTCGCGACGGCCAGCCGGTGCAGCTGCGCCAGATCACCGGGAAGCAGCCGCTCGGCGGGGATCTCCACGTTGTCCAGCAGGACGCTGCCCTCGGGCAGACCGCCCGAGGTCGGTGACGGCGTGACGGTCAGGCCCGCGGCGTCGCCCTCGACGAGCGCGATGCCGGAATCGGTCGGGATCAGCAGCCAGCGCGCCTGCTCGGCGTAGGGCACCGCGACCTTGTGCCCGCTGACGCGCACGACGGCCCCCTCGGCGACCGCGGTCGTCTTCGGCGTCGCGGCGAAGGGCGCACCCGGCTCGCTGAGCGCCGCGGTGAGCACCGCGCCCTTGGCCAGCTCGGGACAGATGCTTTCCGCGAGCGCGTCGGGCAGGACGGGTAGCAGCGCTAGCAGGCCGATACCCAGTGTCGGCAGGGCGGGCACGGCGACCGCGTCGGTGGCCAGCTCGGTGAGCAGCACCGAGATCTCCGGCAGGCCCATGCCGTCGCCGCCGAACTGCTCCGGTAGCGCGACCGAGAGCAGACCCGAATCGACGAGCGCCGGCCACAGCTCCATATCCCGCGCGGATTCGCGCTCCAGCAAACTCACTACTACTTCGGCGACGGCGTCTTGGCGCTCGTCCCTGGTGAAGTCCACGCTGTTCTCCCAGTTATAGCTTCGTATCGCGCAGCGATTGGCCGGGCGACGGGTGGGCTCAGCTGTCCGCGTCGCGCGGCAGCCCGAGAATCCGCTCACCCGCCACGGTGAGCAGGATCTGCTCGGTGCCGCCCGCGATGGAAAGACAGCGCGTGAGCAGGAATTCGGTCACCTCGTCCGACTCCTGCGCACCGTTCGGTCCCGCCGCCTCGACGGCGAACTCCGCGACCGCCTGGCGGTGCCGCACACCGACCAGCTTGCGCACGCTGCTCTGCGCGCCGGAGTCGGCGCCCGCCAGCATCGCGACCGCGGCCCGCTGTTCGAGCAGCAGTCCGGCGATGGCCTCGGCGACGAAGCCGCCGAGCCGGTCGTTGCGCAGCTCCGCGCCGGGACCGGTGGCGGGCAGCTTGGCGATCAGCTCCTCCAGCACCGGCCCGATTCCGTTGCCGCCCATGGCGACTCGCTCGGTGGACAGCGTGGAGCGGGCGATCTTCCAGCCGTTGTTCAGCGCGCCCACCAGGCAGTCGTCGGGGACGAAGACGTCGTCGAGGAACACCTCGCTGAACCGCGCCTCGCCGGTGATCTGCACCAACGGGCGGATCTCCACACCCTTGCCGCGCATGTCGACGAGGAAGTAGGAGATGCCGCGGTGCTTGGGCGCGTCGGCATCGGTGCGCGCCAGGCAGATGCCCCAGTTCGCCTTGTCGCCCAACGAAGTCCAGACCTTCTGGCCGTTCAGCACCCAACCGCCCTCGACCCGTTTGGCGGTGGTGCGCAGCGCGGCGAGATCGGAACCCGCGCCGGGCTCGCTGAACAGCTGGCACCACACCACCTCGCCGCGCAGGGTCGGCCAGGCGAACCGGTCGATCTGCTCGGGGGTGCCGTGCTGCAACAGGGTCGGGATCGCCCACCCGCCGATGGCCAGGTCGGGTGCGGTCACGCCCGCGCGGCGCAACTCCTCGGAGATCACCAGTCCGGTCATGGGGTCGGCGCCGCGGCCGTAAGGCGCCGGCCAGTGCGGCATGGCCAGGCCCGCGTCCACCAGCGCGTCGCGCTGCCGGTCCGCGGGCAGCGCGGCGATCGCGGCCACCTCGGCGGCCAAGTCGTTGGGGGCAGCGCCGTCCACGTCGACGCCCTCGGCGGCGAAGACCCGGTCCGCGCCGGTGGTCCGGCGCATTCCGTCGCGGGTCAGTTCGGTGACCCTGGCCCGCCAGCGCGCCGAGCCGCCGAGCAGCTGGCGCAGCGCCGTCGCCCTGCGCAGGTAGAAGTGGGCGTCGTGTTCCCAGGTGAAGCCGATGCCGCCGAGCACCTGGATGCAGTCCTTGGCGGTCTCCACCGCGGCGTCCAGCGAGATGGCCGCGGCGATGGCGGCCGCGATCGGCAGCTCGGCGCCGCCCTCGTCGACGGCGGCGGCGGCGTCCAGCGCGACCGAGCGGATCAGCTCGGTGCGGCACAGCATCCACGCGCAGATGTGCTTCACCGCCTGGAACGAACCGATCTTGCGGCCGAATTGCTCACGCACCTTCGCGTATTCGACCGCGGTCTCCAGACACCAGCCCGCGAGACCGGCGATCTCGGCGGCCACGAGCGCGACGAGCACGTCTTCGACGCGGTGCGCGGCGGTGAACACCCGCTCGGCGGGCACCGCGACATCGGCGCAGTGCACGCGGGCCAGCGGGGTGCTCGGGTCGGCCGAGGTCAGCTCCTCGACGCGCAGACCGGCGGCGTCCGGCGGCACCAGGCACCAGCGCGGTCCGTCCGGGCTGGTCACGGGAAGTAGCACGGCGGTGCCGGAAGCGGCCCCGAGCACGAGGTCCCAGACACCGGTGAGCAACACGTCCCCGTCGGCGGCGGGTACGCTCACACCCGTCTCGGACGAAACATCCGGACCGACAACGACGTCGAGCGCGACACCGCACGGGAGGTCATCGGCAAGAGCGCCCGCGGTGACCAGGTTGGCGAGGGCGGTGCTGAGCACCGGGCCGCCCACCAGGTCGTGCGCCGCCTGCTCCAGCAGGACGGCGAGATCGGCGACCGACCCGCCGTCGCCACCCGCGTCCTCGGCCACCGCGACACGGAAGATCCCGAGTTCGGCCAGCGCGGGCCAGTACGCGTGCCAGAAGCCGACCGGCTCGGCTCGCATTGTTGCAATCGGCCGGACCGATCCCGCCCAGCCCCGCATCGACTCCTGAACGGCTTTATGCTCGTCAGTGGTGGCGATGGTCACACTCCAACCCGCCTTTCCGGCGTGACTCCCACACCTAGAACATGTTCTAATATCATGGCCGGGCGGAAGTCAAGAGACGGCCAGTCCGCATCGGTGAGCACCGCGCGCCAGGCCGCCGTACGACGTTCGAGGAAAGGACCCTTTTCGATGGCCAGCCCCTCCCGATCGCAGCCCGCCGACACGAGCGCTGCCCGCCCAGCGACCGTGACGACGCTCAGCGAGGACGATCTGAGCTCGGCCGCGCAGCGCGAGCGGCGTAAGCGCATCCTGGACGCGACGCTGGCGCTCGCCTCCAAGGGCGGATACGACGCGGTGCAGATGCGCGCCGTCGCGGAGCGCGCGGATGTGGCCGTCGGCACTCTCTACCGGTACTTCCCATCCAAGGTGCACCTGCTCGTCTCGGCGCTGGCCAGGGAATTCGAGCAGATCGAGGGCAAACGCAAGCCGCTTGCCGGTACGACGCCGCGCGAACGCATGCACCTGCTGCTCACTCAGATCACCAGGATGATGCAGCGCGACCCGCTGCTCACCGAGGCCATGACCCGCGCGTTCATGTTCGCCGACGCCTCGGCGGCCGCCGAGGTGGACCGAGTCGGCAAGGTGATGGACCGAGTTTTCGCCCGCGCCATGAACGACGGAGAACCGACCGAACGGCAACTCGCGATTGCGCGCGTCATCAGTGACGTGTGGCTTTCCAATCTGGTGGCGTGGCTCACTCGACGGGCTTCCGCGACGGATGTCACAGATCGTCTCGAACTGACCGTGGATCTCCTCCTCGGAGATCAAGCGGCGAAATAGCCGGAGGCGATTACCGCCCCAACTGAAACGGATCGGCGAGCCCGGTCGACGGGCACACCGCCCGCGACCGGGCTACCGTGGTGTTATGCCGCGCTTGCCACTGCACGCGGAGCAGACCGCGAACCGCCATGTCCGACAAAGCGACTCGCATCCGGCTCGCCCGCCGGAGCGAATCGGTACTGGCGTGCCGATTCTCGCGATCGCCGCGCGACCCGACTTCGCTCGCGTCCGCGGAAAGTTACTTGCTGGTTACCTGTGCGTTAACTGGGCAAATCCCGATAACCGGGTTGCAATCGTGCGCACGCATACCGGCGCGCTGCGGTGCGATGAATTCAACACAGTATTGTTTTGCCCGCCCCTGAAACAACTCCTCCGATCACTAGGTTGGATGCGTGAGCGCACAGGATCTGCCACAAGAACTTCGACGAGCTTTGTCGACGGTCGCGCGCGAGCCGAGACTCTTGGTCGCGTCGGACTACGACGGGACTTTGGCCCCGATCGTCTCCGACCCGGCTAAGGCGTATCCGCACCGAGAATCGGTGAGCGCGCTACGCGCCCTCGCCGGTCTCACCGGAACTACGGCGGCCGTCATCTCCGGCCGCGCGCTGCGCGATCTCGCGGCACTCTCCCGGCTTCCGGTCGAGGTGCAACTGATCGGTAGCCACGGCTCGGAGTTCGACGTCGGTTTCGTGCACGCGATCGACAACGACGCCAAGCAGCTACTGCAAGAAGTACAGACCGCGCTGACGCAGATCGCCGCGGGCAATCCCGGCGTCGCCGTCGAGATCAAGCCGGCGAGCGTCGCACTGCACGTCCGTAACGCCAGCCCCGAGATCGGGCGACGGGCGCTGACCTCGGTGCGCCAGGGGCCCGCCTGCTGGGTCGGCGTTCAGGTCACCGAGGGCAAGGCCGTCATCGAGCTCGCCGTCGTCCCCACCGACAAGGGCACCGCGCTGGACACCATCCGTCACCAGGAGGGCGCGACGGCGGCGGTGTTCTTCGGCGACGACGTCACCGACGAGAAGGCCTTCCGCGTCCTCTCCGGCCCGGATGTCGGCATCAAGGTCGGCGAGGGCGACAGCCTGGCCAAGTATCGCGTGGGCACCACCGAGGAGGTCTCCTGCGCGCTGGCCTTCCTGCTGGAGGAACGACGCACCTGGCTGGCGGGCGCGAGCGCGCCGCGCATCGAGCGACTGACCATGCTGGCCAGCCCGCGCTCGGTGGCGCTGCTCACCCCCGACGCCACGGTCACCTGGTTCTGCCACCCGGAGCCGGACTCGGCCGCGGTGTTCGCGCACCTGCTCGGCGGGCCGCAGGCGGGCCACTTCACGATCGCGCCGGAGCGGCCGGGGCTGCCGCTCTCGCAGCGCTACGTGGACGGCACCATGACCGTCGAAACCCGTTGGGCCAGCTTGCAGGTCGTCGATTACCTGCCGCACGACGTGGCGCCCAACCGCACCGATCTGACCCGGGTGATCACCGGTGTGGCCAAGGCGGTCGTCACCTTCGCGCCGCGACCGGAGTTCGGCCAGGTGCCGGTCACCCTCGAGTCGGAGCCGTCCGGTCTGCGGGTGCTCGGCACGAACGACCCGATGGTGCTGCGCTCCCCCGGCGTCCACTGGACGATCGAGAGCGACGGCACGCACGATGTCGCACGCGCCGTGGTGGATCCGTCGAGTGGCCCGATCGTGCTGGAACTGCGCTGCGGCACACAGGATCTCGCGCCCGCCATGACCGGCGAGCCGGAGCGCCGCAGGGAGGCGCAGCGGTACTGGTCGGAGTGGTCGAGCGCGCTGGAGCTGCCGCCGCTGAAGCCCGACCTGATGAAGCGCTCGGCGCTCACCCTGCGCGGACTGGTGCACGCGCCGTCCGGCTCGATCCTCGCCGCGGCGACCACCTCGCTGCCCGAGGACATCGGCGGCGTGCGCAACTGGGACTACCGCTACTGCTGGCTGCGCGACGCCGCGCTCACCGCGCAGGCGCTGGTCAACCTCGGTTCGCTCACCGAGGCGGACGAGTTCCTCGGCTGGGTGCACCGCGTGCTCGAGACCCTGCCCGGACCGGAGCGCCTGCACCCGCTGTACACCATCTACGGCGAGACGCTGCCGCCCGAGGCCGTCATCGACCAGCTGCCCGGCTACGCCGGATCGCGGCCGGTGCGCGTCGGCAACGCGGCGAACATGCAGGTGCAGCTGGACGTCTTCGGCCCGATCGTCGACCTGATCGCGACCCTCGCGCACGCACGCGAGCGCAAGGGCATCACCGATCCGGCCCGTGCGCTGCCGGACGCCGACTGGCAGCTCGTGCACGCCATGGTCTCCGCGGTGCAGCGGCGCTGGACCGAGCCGGACCACGGCATCTGGGAGATCCGCGGCAACCCGCGTCACCACGTGTACTCGAAGGTGATGGGTTGGCTGACGGTCGACCGGGCGCTGACGCTGGCGCAGAAGTTCGACCGTGAGATCGACCCGGAATGGCTCGAACTGCGCGAGACCATCGCCGAGGAGGTCAAGACCAAGGGCTGGAACGACGAGGTCCAGTCGTTCACCGCGGCCTACGACGGCACCGACCTGGACGCGGCCACCCTGCACATCGGCCTGAGCGGGCTGATCGACCCCTCCGACCCGCGCTTCGCCGCGACGGTGGTGGCCACCGAGGCCGAGCTGCGCAGCGGTTCGACCGTGTACCGGTACCACCACGACGACGGCCTGCCCGGCGGCGAGGGCGGGTTCCACCTGTGCGCGGCCTGGCTGGTCGAGGCGTACCTGTTGATCGGCAAGCGTTCGGACGCCGAGGCGCTGTTCGCCCAGCTGGTGGACGTGGCCGGTCCGACGGGGCTGCTCAGCGAGGAGTACGACCCGGTGGCCGAGCGGTCGCTGGGCAACCACCCGCAGGCCTACAGCCACCTCGGTCTGCTGCGGTGCGCGCAGCTGCTCGCGCAGCCGGTGGAAGTGCTCGTCTGAGCGGTCGCTGACCGGCCTTAGAGGCCCGCGGACCGAGCGGTTCGCGGGCCTTCGCGTGTCCGGGCCGGATTCGGCAGCGGTGTGGCGGTGGCCGGGCGGTGGTCGGGTTGCGGGTTGCTGATAAAGTAAAACGGTAACGGTTTCCATTATGATTTGGAGCACTCACCCTGCTCTATCCGCATTGCCAGGAGTTTCCCCGCGTGAGTAGTCGTATAGCCCTGAAGTTCGTCGGCGCCGCCGTGGGGATGGCGACCCTTCTCGCGCTGACCGCGTGCGGCAGCTCCGACACCTCGGACAAGCCCGAGGTGGTCGCCTCCACCAACGTGTGGGGCAATATCGCCGCCGCCGTCGCCGGGCCGGACGCGACCGTGACCTCGATCATCACCGATCCGGCCGCCGACCCGCACTCGCACGAGACCTCCGCGGTGGAATCGGCGAAGATCAGCGACGCCGATCTGGTCGTCTACAACGGTGGCGGCTACGACGAGTTCATCGAGAAGGCCGTCTCCGGCAGGGACAAGCGCACGATCGACGCCTTCGAGTCCCGGACCGACAAGGCCGACGAGAACGAGCACGTCTGGTACGACGTGAGCACCGTCGGCGCGGTCGCCGAACAGATCGCCGCCGCGCTCGGCGAGATCGATTCGGCGCACGCCGCGGACTACACCGCCCGCGCCGCGACCTTCAAGACGCAGCTGGCCGGAATCACCGCGGCCACCGGCACGATCGCCGCCGCGCACCCGAAAGCGCCTGTGCTGCAGACCGAACCGCTCGCGCACTACCTGCTGCGCGCCGCTGGCGCGGAAGATCGCACTCCGCACGAGTTCCAGGAAGCGATCGAGCAGGAGACCGATCCCGCGCCCGCGGCCGTCGCCCAGACCCGGGATCTGCTGACCGGAAAGCAGGTTCGCGCACTCGTCTACAACGTGCAGACACAGGACAAGATCACCCGAGACCTGCGCGGCCTCGCCGAAACCAACGGCGTCGCCGTCGTCGAGGTGACCGAAACCCTGCCCGAGGGAATGGATTACGTCCAGTGGCAGACCCAGAACACCGAAGCGCTGGCCAAGGCGCTGGGCTGATCGAAGAGCAGTTGGTCGAGATGGTCATGAGCGAGAGAGTTCCGCTTACCGAACAGGTGCGGCGACATGCGGACACCGACGGCGCGGCCGCCATTCGGCTCGACGACGCCCGGCTCTCGTTCGGCGACCGCACCCTCTGGCAGGGCCTCGATCTCGACGTGGCGCCCGGCGAGTTCATCGCCGTGCTCGGGCCCAACGGCTCCGGCAAGACCTCGCTGTTGAAGGTGCTGCTCGGCCAGCTCACGCTGGGTTCCGGGCGGGCGTTCGTCGCCGGTTCGCCCGCGCGGGCGGGCAATCCGGATATCGGCTATGTGCCGCAACAGAAGACGATCGACGCGGGCGTGCAGCTGCGCGGTGTCGACCTGGTCGGTCTCGGCGTGGACGGGCACCGGTGGGGCCTCGGGCTGCGCGGGCGGGCCGAACGCAACCGGAAGGTGGCCGCCGCCATCGCGGCCGTCGGCGCGGAGAAGTTCGCGCACGCGCCGCTGGAATCCATGTCCGGCGGCGAACAGCAGCGGCTGCGGGTGGCCCAGGCGCTGGTCGGCGATCCGAAAGTGCTGCTCTGCGACGAACCGCTGCTCAGCCTGGACCTGGCCAACCAGCGGCTGGTCGCCGAGCTCATCGACCGGCGCAGGCGCGGCCACGACACCGCGGTGCTCTTCGTGACCCACGAGATCAATCCGATTCTGCCGCTGGTGGATCGGGTGCTGTACCTGGTGGACGGCAAGTTCCGGATCGGCACGCCCGACGAGGTGATGACCTCCGAGGTGCTTTCCGAGCTGTACCAGACCGAGGTCGACGTGCTGCGCGTGCGCGGGCGACTGGTGGTGGTCGGCACCGGTGACACCATGGACGCGCTCGGCGCGGCGGGGGCGCAGCACTGCCACGCCGAGCCGGACACGAGCGGGGTCCGCGCGTGAACGACAAGCTCGCCGATGTGTTCTCCAAGATGTTCGACCTGTCCACCACGGTCGACCTGCTCTCCTACGACTTCGTGCAGCAGGCGGTGCTCGCCGCCGCCCTGCTCGGCCTGCTCGCCGGGGCGATCGGGCCGCTGATCATCAGCAGGCAGATGTCGTTCGCGGTGCACGGCACGAGCGAACTCTCGTTGACCGGCGCGGCCGCGGCGCTGCTCGCCGGAATCGGTGTCGGGCTCGGGGCGATCATCGGGTCGGTGGTGGCCGCCGTGCTCTTCGGCGTGCTCGGAACCCGTGCGCGGGAGCGTGATTCCGTGATCGCGGTGGTGCTCTCGTTCGGTCTCGGGCTCTCCGTGCTCTTCCTCTGGCTCGGGCCGGAGCGCGCTGGTTCGAAGTTCTCGCTGCTGACCGGTCAGGTGGTCAGCGTCGGCTACAGCGGACTCGCGCTGCTCATCACCTGCACCGTGCTTGTGCTCGCCGTGCTCGCGGTGATCTACCGGCCGCTGCTGTTCGCCAGCTCGGACCCGGAGGTCGCGGTCGCGCGCGGTGTTCCGGTGCGCGCCCTCGCGGTGGTCTTCGCCGTGCTGCTCGGCATCACGGCGGCGTTCGGCGTCCAGATCGTCGGCGCGTTGCTCGTCCTCGCCCTGCTCATCACCCCCGCCGCCGCGGCCGCCCAGCTCACCGCCAATCCGGCCCGCGCGACGGTGTTGGCGATCGTCTTCGCGGAACTCGCCGCGGTGGGCGGCATCCTGCTGTCGCTGGCTCCGGGCGTTCCGGTGTCGACGTTCGTCACGGCGATCTCGTTCGTGATCTACGTGGTATGCCGGGTCATCGGCAACCGCCGCCGCCAACTCGCGCGCGTGCGCTGAGTGGATTCGCGGGAGTCCTCGCGGACGTAATCGGTCCGACGAGCCGGTCAACCGCGAGCCCGACAAACATCCCCGCCTACTCCACCCGCGCCACCGCGCCTGGTCCGTCTAGTCCCACACAGTTTCCGCACGCCCCACACAGCCGGTGCCTATGTAGACCGTGCGAAAGGTGTGTGGCGCAAGCCGTTCGCCCTCGGCACGCTGGGGAGCGCGGGTGTGCGTCACAGGTCGGCGAGGCCTACCGCGGTGCGGAGGCGCCTCAGGGCTTCCGACCTCGGCAAGGTCGCGGTGCGGTGGTAGGCGGCCTTGTAGGTTTCGGCGCCGAGGCGGTCGGTGAGGGTGGTTACCAACGCGGTGAGGCGGGGTTCGCCCGCGTCGAAGTCGCCGCGGATGGCTTCGCTGAGGCCGAGGGCTTCGGCGGCGGATTCAGGGGCGTCCTCGAGGGTGCGCAGTTCGGCGAGGAGTTCGGCGACGTGGGCGGTGTTCGCGGCGTCTCCCAGCGAGAACAGGCCCGCGGCGGCGCGCGGGAGGTGGGCGCGGGCCTCGGCCGGTGCGCCGTCGGCGAGGCGGTTGGCCAGGCGGGCGGCGGCGATGAGATCGGCGGCCATGCTCTCCGGGAGGCCGAGGCGGTCCGCGATCGAGTCGAGTTCGTCGATGGTCTGGTCGGCGGCAGGCACGTCGCCCGCGCGGCGGTGCCATTCGGCGAGCTCGAAGAGAGTCTCGGCGGCGCTGCGGCGGTGGCCGCGGGCGGTCGCCTGTCGACGCATGGCCTCGATGTCGCGAAGCGCGCCGACGAGATCGCCAGCACGCATGCGTTCGACGGTGAGCCGGGCGCGGCAGTGGAACAGGTCGTCCTGGCCGCCCAGCTCGCTGCTGACCGCGACGCCGCGTTCGAATACGGCGATGGCGCGGTCGTGTTCGCCGCGCAGCGAGTGATCGCGGCCGACGGTGAGTAGCGCCATGCCGAGACCCCAGCGGTCGCCGACCTCCTCGAAACCGTGCAACGCCGCGGCACGGGCCTCGGCGCCCGCGGCACGGTCGCCCCGTTCCGTCCACACGTAATCCCGCGCCCAGTGCGCGCTGGCCCGGACCCAGGGATCCGGGTTCGTCTGCGCCTGATCGAGGACGCGGTCGCCGAGTTCGTCGGCCCCCACCGAGACGGCGAGCAGCGGAATCCACAGCATCAGCGTGGGGTGGAAGTCGAGTGCGTCGGCGGCCGCGCAGTCCTCGATGAGCGTCCGCACCGGAACGTCTTCCGCGATCGGCGCGCCCGCGAGCAACTGCACGAGTCGCAGCGCGGACCGTTCGCGGGCGGGCAGGGCGGCGTCCAGGCGCAGCACGGCGGCGAGGAAGGTGTCGAACTGGGTGCCCATGCCGCGGATGCCCCAGTACCAGAACAGCGCGCCGACGAAGCGTGCGGCGCGCACGGCGTCGCCCGCGTCGAGTGTCGAACGTAGTGCGGTTACGAAGTTTTCGTGTTCGGCGTCGAAGACACCGATGGCGCGCAGTTGTTCTCGCGTGCGCAGCAGTGGTTCGTTGTGTTCGGCCAGCGCCAGGTAGTGCTCGGCGAAGCGGTCGGCCAAATCGTCGCCGGATTCCGCCAGCCTGTCGGCCGCGTAGGCGCGGATCGTCGCCAGCATGCTGTAGCGCTCGTCGGTAACCGTGACGACGGACTTCTCCACAAGCGCGTCCGCCACGTACAGCACGTCCGCGGCGGGCAGTGCCGCGTCGGCGCAGATAACCTCCAGCGCGTCGAGTGTCGCGCCGCCGGGGAACAGCGAAAGCCTGCGGGCCAGTACGCTTTCCGGTTCGGTGAGCAGGTCCCAGCTCCACGCCACCAGGGCCAGCAGCGTGCGCTGGCGCGGCAGTGCGGTTCGGCTGCCGGAGGTCAGCAGACGGAAGCGGTCGTCGAGTCGGCGCGCGATCTGCTCGACGCTCATCGAACGCAGCTTGGCGGCGGCCAATTCGAGCGCGAGCGGCAGGCCGTCGAGCTGTCGGCAGATGTCCACGACCGGGCCGACGGTCTCGGCGTCGAGGACGAAATCGGGGCGTGCCGCGACCGCGCGATCCAAGAAGAGCCGTACGGCGGGAGCATCGACCGCATCGGTGAATTCGGCTGCCTCCCCGGGCAATTCGAGCGGGCCGAGCTGGTACAGGGTCTCCCCGGCGATGGCGAGGGGCTCCCTGCTGGTCGCGAGAATCCGCAGCTGCGGCAGTCTTTCGAGTAGACCGTCGGCCAGTTCGGCGGCGGATTCGATCAGGTGCTCACAGTTGTCGAGCACGAGGACGACGGGGCCGACGTCGAGCAGTTCGGCGATGCGGTCGTGGCCGGTGAGCGGCTGGCGAGTGTCGGAGACGCTCATGTCCCAGGAGGCCAGCGCGCCGAGCACGGTGTCGGTGAGCTGTTCCGCGGTGCTCACCCCGGCCAGCGGCACGAACCAGACTCTGCCGCGTTCGTAAGCCCGATGGCGGGTGACGGTTTCGACCGCCAGCCGGGACTTGCCGGCACCTCCCGGACCGACCAGCGTGACCAGACGACCTGCGGCGAGCAGCTCCGAGACGCGGGCCAGCTCGCGGTCGCGACCGACGAAGTTGGTGAGCGGCAGCGGAATTCGGCTCGCGGAAGGCTCCTGGCGCGGGGCGGGTCTATCCAGTTCACCGCGCAGCAGTGCCAGGTGGATATCCCGGAGTTCGGCGGAGGGGTCGACGCCCAGTTCGTCGCCGAGGCGCTCGCGGATCTGTTCGTAGACGGCGAGCGCGTCGGATTGGCGACCAGCGGCGGACAAGGCGCGCATGCGTAGACCGGCGAGCCGCTCGGCGAGCGGGCGTTCGGCGGCGGCGGTTTCCAGATCGGCGAGCACCTCGGCATGCCTGCCGAGCCGCAGCTCGACATCGTAATTGTCCTCGGCGACAGCGGCTTTCAGTTCCTCCAGCCGCGCGACCGAGAGATCGGCGAACGGGGCGTCCCGCACGTCGGCGAGTGCGGGGCCACGCCACAGCGCGAGGGCGTCCGCGAGGGTGGCCGCCGCCGCCTCGACCTTGCCCGCGGCCAGTTCGCGGCGTCCTTCGGCGGCCGCTGCTTCGAAGCGGTGGGTGTCCACGTCCTCGGGTCGCACCGAGAGCCGGTAGCCGCCGGGGCCGAGTTCGAGGGTGCCCGCGCCGCGTATCACCTTGCGCAGGCGGGAGACCAGCGCCTGCAATGCTCCGGCCGCTTCGGCGGGCGGCTGCTCGCCCCACAGTCCGTCGACGAGCGCGTCGACCGAGACCGGGCGGCCTGCCTCCAATGCGAGCCTGGCCAGGAGCATTCGGAGCCGGACACCGCCGAGATCGAGAGGGGCGCCGTCGTCGGTGTAGGCGGCGACCGGGCCGAGTAGAGCAACACGCACTGGTTCAGCCTGTCAGAAGGGGTGGGAGTCGCGTGCGTGGGGAGCTGAGTCCGTCCAGGTTCGGTTGGGGCGTGCGGGATGGATGTCGACCGCGGCGCCTTCCCGGGGTGGTGCACGGTGGCGGTGCGCGCGGAGTGGGGCTGCTTCGAACGCGAAGAACCCGGTTTCGCGGTGCGAAACCGGGTTTCGGGCTCGGAGGTGTCAGGCGGCGAGCAGGGCGATGAAGACCAGGATCGAGCCGCCGAAGACGATCGCGTGGCGGGAGTTCTGCAGGTAGGGCATGACCCAGCGGGGGAAGGCGCCCTCGGCCGCGGCCAGGAAGCGGCCGGCGTCGATGCGAGCGAGCTCGGGGTCGCCGGTCTTGGCGAAGGCCGCCTCGACACCCTTGGCGGCGGACAGGTTGCTGTAGAGGATGACGATGTTGACGAGCACGACCAGCACCTGACCGATCCAGGTCAGCGTCTGACCCCACGGGTTGCCCGCCAGGTTGAGGACGGCCAGGCCGGTCATGGCCAGGGCGATGGACAGCGGCGCCCAGGTCTCGTGGCCGCCCGCGTCGAACCGCATGCCGTGCTCGGCGAGCACACCGGGCCGGACGCCCTGGCGGTTCAGTTCCGCCTCGGCGGCGGCCTTGGCCGCGGCGCCGTAGCGGTGGCGAACCAGCGGGATGCTCACGAAGGCGAGGGCGATGAGCAGCTGGGCGATGGCGGCGACGGTCATGGTCTTCTCCGAATCCTTGGTCTGGCGGGGCCGGTGTGGCCCGCTCTCGATGAACCAAAGATGTCCGGCCGCGCTGACAGGCCGGTCGCAGTGCGCTGACAGCGCCTGTCAGTGCAGGTAGAAGCATCATTCGACGGTATCGACACCCCAATGGAGGCTCAGTGATGGCAGCCGCCTTCAGTCTGTCCCGGCGGGTTTCGTATGCTCGGACTCACCCGCCGCCGAACGAATGGTGACCAACGATGATCGACTTCTCGATTCCCGCCGAACTCGCCGCCGAACGCGACCGCGTCCGCCAGTTCGTCATCGACAAAATCGTTCCGTTCGAGCGCGACCCGCGCCTGACCGCGCACGGTCCGACCGACGAACTGCGCCAGGAACTGGTGGAACTCGCGCGCGCCGAGAAGCTGCTGACGGTGCAGGCGCCCGAGGCGCTCGGCGGGCGCGGGCTCAGCCACGTCGAGCAGGCCGTCATCTACGAGGCGGCGGGATGGTCCACCCTCGGCCCGATCGCGATGAACTGCGCGGCGCCCGACGAGGGCAACATGTTCCTGCTGTCCAAGGTCGCGAACCAGGAGCAGACCGACCGCTACCTGATGCCGGTGATCAACGGACACCAGCGCTCGGTCTTCGCGATGACCGAACCCGACGGCGCGGGCTCGGACCCGGCGCAGCTGGCCACCGAGGCGGTCTTCGACGGCGAGAACTTCACCGTCAATGGACGCAAATGGCTGATCACCGGCGCGAACGGCGCCAAGACCTGGATCATCATGGCCCGCCTCGCCGCCAACCCGCACCTGCCCGAGGGACCGACCCTGTTCCTGACCGACGGCGACCAGCCGGGCATCGTCATCGAGCGAACCATGAACACGATGGACCGCAACTACGTCGCCGGGCACGGCGTCGTCCGCTTCGACAACCTGGTGCTGCCGAAGTCGGCGCTGCTCGGGGAGGCCGGGCAGGCGCTGCGCTACGCCCAGCTGCGGCTGGCCCCGGCCCGGCTCACGCACTGCATGCGCTGGCTCGGCGCGGCCGAACGGGCCCAGAGCATCGCGGTGCAGCACGCCAAGACCCGCACCGCGTTCGGCAAGCCGATCGGCGAACACGAGGGCGTGTCGTTCATGTTGGCGGACAACGAGATCGCGCTGCACCAGTGCCGACTGACCATCTGGCACGCCTGCTGGCTGATGGACCAGGGCGAGAAGGCGAGGCACGAGAGCTCGATCGCCAAGTCCTACGTCTCCGAGGAGCTGTTCAAGGTCGCCGACCGCTGCGTGCAGGTGCTCGGCGGGATCGGCATCAGCGACGAGACGGTAGTCGAGATGATCTTCCGCGACATGCGCGCCTTCCGCCTCTACGACGGCCCCACCGAGGTCCACAAGTACGCCATCGGACGCAAGATTCTGCGCTGAGCCACTACGATCCTGTGGCATGAGTTCGGAACTGCTCGTCGATGTCTCCGCGGGCATCGCCGTGCTCACGCTCAACCGGCCCGCCCAGCAGAACGCGTTCACCCCGGCTATGGCCGCGGAACTCGGCGCAGCGCTGCAACGCTGTGACAGCGAGGACGCCATCCGCGCGGTGGTGATCACCGGGACGCCGCCCGCGTTCTGCGCGGGCGCGGATCTGTCCAGCCGGGTGGGCGAGGTCAGCGCCACCATCGAGCCCGCCCCGTGGCGGGTGCGCAAACCGGTGATCGCCGCGGTCAACGGGCACGCGGTCGGCATGGGGCTGGCGCTGGCCCTGCAATGCGACCTGCGGTACATGGCGCGCGACGCGGTCTACGGACTGACCCAGGTGCGCCGCGGCGTGCTCGCCGACGGCTACGCGCACTGGACGCTGCCCCGGCTGGTCGGCATGGCCAACGCCGCCGACATCATGCT
This sequence comes from Nocardia sp. CNS-044, assembly GCF_059570515.1. Classification (NCBI taxonomy): domain Bacteria; kingdom Bacillati; phylum Actinomycetota; class Actinomycetes; order Mycobacteriales; family Nocardiaceae; genus Nocardia; species Nocardia sp. CNS-044. Next base: position 928,485 of record NZ_JCANSX010000005.1, on the reverse strand, counting down.
CACCGGCCGCACCTTCGACGGCGAGGAGGCCAAGGCGATGGGCCTGGCCAACGCCTGCCTCGCGGGCGGCGAAGTGCTGCCGACCGCGCTCTCGGTGGCGCACGATCTGGTCAACGGCTCCGCGCCGCTACCGGTGGCGCTGTCCAAGCGACTGCTCTGGGAGGGCCTCGGCATGAGCCCGTCCATGGTTGGTCAGCTGGAGTCCGAACTCAACGCCCACGTCGCCAAGAGCGTCGACGGCGGCGAGGCGATGGCGGCGTTCCGTGACCGCAGGCAGCCCAACTGGACCGGCAGCATCAGCTCCGAATGGCCCGCGTGGGACAACAAGGCCGACGCCGACCGACCGGTGCTCGACTGAATCGCGACCTCTTACGCGTTGCCGCCCAGCACGATGAGCAGAAAGAGGATCGCCATCAGAACCATGAGGACGGTTCCGATGACACCGAGGATGTAGCCGACCAGTACCTGTGCTCGGCCGCCGAGGGCGCCGCCGGAGTCCTCGATCTGGTCGAGGGCGCGCTTGCCCAACGCCCACGCCACCGGGCCGAGCGCTCCGCAGCAGAAGATGCTCGCCGCGCCGAGAAACAACACGGCCGTGGCATTCGGATGCTCGACCGTCGCACCGATGGGCTGGTTGGGTATCACCACCAGCCGAATTCTACGGGGCTACCGGGGAACTCCGCGTATTTTGCGGATCGCGCGTGACTCGGGGCGTTTCGTGTCGGCCGGGAAACGCCGTTCACCTGCGCCGTCGCCGAAACGGTTGGCGCGTACGAACATTCGGCCCGGCGGTCGAATCCGTCAGACCCGGCGCTGACGGGCGATCTCGGCGAGCACCACGCCCGCCGCCACCGACGCGTTCAGCGACTCCACCGGACCGGCCATCGGGATGCTGAGGATGCTGTCGCAATTCTCCCGGACCAGGCGCGAGAGACCCTTGCCCTCCGAGCCGACCACGATGACCGTCGGTGCGGTGCCGTCGAACTCGTCCAGCGTGGTGTCGCCGTCCATGTCCAGGCCGACGATCTGGAAGCCCTGGTTGGCCCAATCCTTCAGCGTGCGAGTCAGGTTCGTGGCGCGCGCGACCGGAAGCCGGGCCGCGGCGCCCGCGCTGGTCCGCCACGCGACGGCGGTGACGCTCGCGCTGCGCCGTTGCGGGATGAGCACGCCGTGGCCGCCGAACGCCGCGACGGAGCGGATCACCGCGCCGAGGTTGCGCGGATCGGAGATGTTGTCCAGCGCGACGAGCAGCGCGGGTTCGGCCGTACCGCGCAGCCGGTCGAGCAGATCGTCCGGGTGGGCGTAGCGGTACGGCGGCACCTGGAGCGCGAGACCCTGGTGCAGACCGTTGTTGCTCATCCGGTCCAGATCGGTGCGCGGCACCTCGAGGATGGAGATGCCCGCGTCGGCCGCGGTCTGCACGCTCTCGGTGAGCCGGTCGTCGTTCTCGGTGCCGACCGCGACGTAGAGCGCGGTGGCCGGGACGCCAGCGCGCAGACACTCGACGACCGGGTTGCGGCCGAGCACCAACTCGGGACCGTCCTCGGTCTTGCGACCCGCGGGGCGGCCACCGGCGGCGCGGCCGGTCGGACGACCCTTCGCCTCCGCCTTGGCCTTGGCCGCGGCGCGCTTGGCCGCGGGGTGCTTGGTCCGCATCTCGGCGGGCGGCGTCGCGCCACGCCCCTCGAGTGCGCGCCTGCGCTTGCCGCCGGAACCGACGACCGCGCCCTTCTTGCTACCCGTCTTGCGCACAGCGCCGCGACGCTGCGAATTCCCTGCCATCAGTTCGCCTTTCCGCGCGCGGCGCCCAGCGACCACTCGGGTCCTCGGGCGGTGTCGGTCACCTCGATGCCCGCGGCGGCCAAACGGTCGCGCACGGCGTCTGCGGTGCCCCAGTCCTTGTCGGCGCGGGCCTGCTGGCGGCGGTCGAGTTCGGCGCGCACCAGCACGTCGAGCGCATCCTGCGCCGCGGAGGTGTCCTCCGGCGCGTACCACTTCGGGTCGTACGGGCAGACGCCGAGGATGTTCAGCATGGCCCGCACCTGCCCGGCCAGCTCCCGCGCGGTGTCCACCGCGCCCGATTCCAGCGCCTTGTTGCCTTCGTGCACCACGCGGTGCACCTCGGCGAGCGCGCGCGGCACGGCCAGGTTGTCGTCCATCGCCTCGGCGAACGCGTCGGTCCACTTGCCGACCGGGATCTCACCGGCCCGCTCGGCGACCCGGTGGATGAACGCCTCGATCCGCTGATAGGAGGCCGCGGCGTCGTAGAGCGCCTTGTCCGAGTACTCCAGCATCGATCCGTAGTGCGCGCTGCCGAGATAGAACCGAAGCTCCACGGCGCGAACCTTTTTCAGCACGTTGGGCACCGACAGCACGTTGCCGAGCGACTTGGACATCTTCTCGCCGCCCATGGTCACCCAGCCGTTGTGCAGCCAGTACTGCGCGAACCCGTCGCCGGCGGCCTTGGACTGGGCGATCTCGTTCTCGTGGTGCGGAAACACCAGATCCATACCGCCGCAATGGATATCGAATTCCGCACCCAGATAGAACTCGGCCATCGCGGAGCATTCCAAATGCCAGCCGGGGCGGCCGGGACCCCACGGCGACGGCCAGTTCGGCTCGCCGGGCTTGGCCGCCTTCCACAGCGTGAAATCGCGCGGGTCGCGCTTGCCCTCGCCCGCGCTCTCGCCCTGGTGCACGTCGTCGAGCTTGTGGCCGGACAGGTTTCCGTAATCCGGGTAGCTCTGCACGTCGAAGTAGACGTTGCCCTCGGAGGCGTAGGCGTGCCCGCGGTCGATGAGCCGCCGCATCAGATCGACCATCTGGGTGATGTGGCCGGTGGCCCGCGGCTCCGCGGAAGGCGGCTGCACACCGAGCGCTTCGTAGGCGCGGTCGAAGGCCCGCTCGTAGGTGGCCGCCCACTCCCACCACGGGCGGCCCGCCTCGGCGGCCTTGTTCAGAATCTTGTCGTCGATGTCGGTGACGTTGCGGATGAAGTGCACGTCGTAGTCGTGCGCCTGCAACCAGCGGCGCAGCACGTCGAACGCGACGCCGCTGCGGACGTGACCGATGTGGGGTTCCCCCTGGACGGTGGCGCCACAGAGGTACACCGAAGCGCGGCCGGGAACCAGCGGCGCGAAATCGCGCATGGTTCGGCGTTCGGTGTCAAAGAGGCGCAGTGTCACGGCAGTCGATCCTAGTCGGCGCCGTCGAGGGACTTCCGTCCAGGCTCACACACGACCGGCGGGAACTCTGAGGTTGGTCCGGCCGGTCGGAGCAGGGCGTTCGCGCCTCGGCTCGACCGAGGGGCGCCCGGGTGCTATGTGCGGGCTTGCAGCAACGCGGTGGCGATCGACGCGACACCCTCCCCGCGACCCGTGAGACCCAGTCCGTCGGTGGTGGTTCCGGACACCGAGACCGGCGCTCCGAGCAGCTCGCCGAGCACCTTCTGCGCCTCCGCGCGGCGCGGCCCGATCTTGGGTCGATTGCCGATGACCTGCACCGCGGCGTTGACGATGTCGAATCCGGCCTCGTCGAGCAACCGGCGGACCTCGGTCAGCATCGCGGCGCCCGAGACGTCCTTCCACTCGGGGCGGCCGGTGCCGAACACCGCGCCGACATCGCCGAGCCCGGCCGCCGACAGCAGTGCGTCGCACAGTGCGTGCGCGGCCACGTCGCCGTCGGAATGGCCGGAGCAGCCGTCGTCACCGTCGAAGAGCAGTCCCGCCATCCAGCACGGACGACCGGGTTCGATGGGATGCACGTCGCTGCCGATACCAACTCGCATGGTCACGACGTTCTCATACGCTCCGCGCCGCGTTGCACACCGTCTCGGCGAGCATCAGGTCCAGCGGAGTGGTGATCTTGAAGGCCATCGGGTCGCCGGGAATGGTGTGCACATCGGCGCCGAGCCGCTCGACGAGTCCGGCGTCGTCGGTGGCGAGCACGTTCGTCTCGTAGGCGGCGCGCAGGAGATCGGCCGCGAAGCCTTGCGGTGTCTGGATCGCGCGAAGCGCCGCGCGGTCGGGGGTGCCGGTCACCACGCCGTGCGCGTCGACGGACTTGACGGTGTCGACCACCGGGAGGGCGGGAACCACCGCGCGATGACCCGCCCGCAACTCGGCCGCGACCCGGGCGATCAACGCGGGCGGGGTGAGCGCGCGGGCGGCGTCGTGCACCAGGTAATAGCCCGCGTCCGGCGCGGCGGCGATACCCGCCCGCACCGAATCGGTGCGTTCGGCGCCGCCGACGACCACGCGCACCGCGTCCGAGGGCGGCAGCAGGGCGACTGCGCTCTCGACCAGTTCGACGGGGACCATCACGATGATGCGGTCGACCGCCCCGGAGGCCAGCAGGCCGTCCACGGCCAGCCGGACCATGGGTGTGCCGCCGACCGCGACGAACGCCTTGGGCGTGTTCTCACCCAAACGGACGCCGCGACCGGCGGCAGGAACCAAGGCAACGACAGGACTGTCGCTGTCAGAGTTGTTCACGGTCAGGAAGCCGCTGCGAGGACCTCGTCGAGCAGCGTCTCGGCCTTGCCGTCGTCGGTACCCTCGGCGAGTGCGAGTTCACCGACCAGGATCTGGCGAGCCTTGGCCAGCATGCGCTTCTCACCGGCGGACAGCCCACGATCCTGCTCCCGACGCCACAGGTCGCGGACGACCTCGGCAACCTTGTTCACATCGCCGGAGGCGAGCTTCTCCAGGTTGGCCTTGTAGCGGCGAGACCAGTTGGTCGGCTCCTCGGTGTGCGGCGCGCGCAGCACCTGAAAGACCCGGTCGAGACCCTCCTGGCCCACGACGTCGCGCACGCCGACGTATTCGGCGTTTTCCGCGGGTACGCGAACGGTCAGATCGCCTTGGGCGACCTTCAGGACCAGATACTCTTTTTGCTCACCCTTGATGGTGCGAGTCTCGATTGCTTCGATCAGCGCCGCTCCGTGGTGGGGGTAAACGACGGTGTCTCCGACCTTAAAAATCATGTGTCCCGTGCCCCTTTCGATGTTCACAGTTTAACATGCGACTCGGTAACGGCGCGATCAACTGTGCAGGTCAGGGCCACAACGAGCGGACCGAGGGGGTTGACAGAACCCGGACGGTGTGCATTACGTTGTGCCAGAACGAGTTATCCGACGGCGCCACCTCGCCCGTGTCCCGCGAGGTACCGCGGCACTCGGCCCGCAACCGCACCCCCGGGCCACCGAACCGTTATGCAACGGTTGCCGACCGACAGCGGTGTCGCGGGGCGGACACCCCGGCCCGACCGACGGGTCCCCGGTGTCGACTACTACGCTGCCTAGTTACTACTCTCCGTAGCGGAGTGATCCCGGTCGACATGGAGGACAACCCGTGACTGCCCTGAATGCTGTGACCGCCTCGTCGGGGGCGCGGAAGCCACGTCTCATGGTGACTGTTGCCGCACTCGCCGCGGGCGCCGCGCTCGCGCTGTCCGGCTGCAGCGCGGGGCAGGTCTCCCAGACCGCGAACCAGGCTCCGGCCATCAACGGCAACAACGCCGAGGTCGAGGACATCTCGCTGCGCAACGTGCACATCGTGTACCCGTCCGAGGGCTACACCAATGTGCAGGGCGGCAAGGCGCTGATCGCGCTGTCCATCGTGAACAACAGCGAGACCGTCACCGACGAGCTCACCAGCGTCACCACCGACCTCGGCCAGGTGAAGATCACCCCGCCGTCCGGCGCGTCCTCGGTGAAGCTCGCGCCGCAGCAGACCGTCGTCGCGGCGGGCAAGCAGGGCGGCGGCTCGACCGACTCGCACGGCGGCGACAGCCACGGCGACGACAGCCACGGCTCGCAGCCGACCAAGCAGCAGACCGCCGACCCGGAGGCAAAGCCGGCCACCCTCGAGATCACCGGCCTCACCAAGGACATCACCCCCGGCCTGACCTACACCGTCTCGTTCAACTTCAAGGAGAACGGCACCGTGCAGGTCCAGGTGCCGGTCGACGCGGGCACCGAGGCCGAGCGCCACGAGTCCGATCTGTCGGGCCCGGCCGCCGGTGGCGGTCACGGCGGCGGCCACTGAGCCCGAGTCCGTCGCGGACCGAGAACGAAGGCTGTCGCACTCGGTGCGGCAGCCTTTTCCATATGCGGGGTTCTGTCGGGCCCGGTACGTAAGGTGCGCCTGTGGCAAAGAACAAGCCGATCTTCCGGTGCTCCGCCTGCTCGCACGAGGTCGCGAAGTGGGTGGGCAAGTGCCCGGACTGCGGGGCGTGGGGCACGGTCGACGAGGTGGCCGTCTCGGCCGTGTCGGCCGCCGCGCCGGGTAGGCGCGCGATGCTGCCGAGCACCGCGGCGGCCCCGATCTCCACGATCGATTCGCAGGTCACCAAGGCCAGGCCGACCGGTGTCGGCGAGCTGGACCGGGTGCTGGGCGGCGGCGTGGTCGCGGGCTCGGTGGTGCTGCTCTCCGGTGAGCCGGGCGTTGGCAAGTCGACGCTGCTGCTCGAGGTCGCGCACCGGTGGGCCAAGCAGCGCGACGAGAAAGCGCTCTATGTGACCGCCGAGGAGTCGGCGGGTCAGGTCCGGCTGCGCGCGGACCGCACCGGCGCGGTGCACGAGCGGGTGTACCTGGCGGCGGAGTCGGATCTGTCGATCGTGCTCGGGCACGTCGAGCAGGTGCGGCCGACGCTGCTCGTCGTCGACTCGGTGCAGACCATGCTCGCGCCGGACGTGGACGGCGTGATCGGCGGCGTCACCCAAGTCCGCGCGGTGACGGCGGCGCTCACCTCGCTGGCCAAGGCGAGCGGGATCGCCGTGCTGCTGGTCGGCCATGTCACCAAGGACGGCAACGTGGCGGGGCCGCGCACCCTCGAACACTTGGTGGACGTGGTGCTGCAGTTCGAGGGCGACAAGAACTCCACGCTGCGCATGGTGCGCGGCATCAAGAACCGGTTCGGCAGTGCCGACGAGGTGGGCTGTTTCGAGCTGCACGAGGAAGGCATCGCGGGCGTCGACGACCCGTCCGGGCTGTTCCTGCACCACCGCACCGATTCGGTGCCCGGCACCGCGGTCACCGTCGCGATGGACGGCAAACGGCCGCTGGTCGGCGAGGTGCAGGGCCTGACGGTGAAGACCGAGATCCCCGCGCCGCGCCGCGCGGTCAGCGGGCTCGACTACAACCGGGTCGCCATGGTGCTCGCGGTGTTGCAGAGCCGCGGCCGCGTCTTCCTCGGCAAGCACGACGTCTACGCGGCGACGGTCGGCGGCATGCGCCTCGTCGAACCCGCGGCGGACCTGGCCATCGCGCTCGCCATCGCCAGCGCCGAATCCGATACCGCGCTGCCGCCGGGCTGGGTGATCCTCGGCGAGGTCGGCCTCGCGGGCGAAGTGCGGAAGGTGACCGGCGTGGCACGTAGGCTGGCCGAAGCGCAGCGGCTCGGCTTCACCACCGCGCTGGTGCCGCCGGGGCTGGATCGAGTGAAGGGCGGGGGCATGAAGATTCACGAGGTGACCGACGTCGGTTCCGCGCTGCGGATCAGCGGCCTGCGCGCGCGGCGGGCGGCGCGGAGCGAGGCGGCCGAGTGATACCCGGGCGGTGGGCGGCGTATCTGCTAGGCAGACCGGCCCCCGTCGCGCCGAGTACGCCCGCCCCGTCGACGACCGCGCGGAACAGGCTGCCCGAGATCGTCACCCGGCTGGCTCCCGGCACGCCGCTACGAGACGGGCTGGAACGCATCCAGCGCGGTCGCACCGGCGGCCTGATCGTGCTCGGCTACGACGCGGACGTCGAGCGGATCTGCGACGGTGGATTCGAGCTGGACGTCGAATTCGCGCCGACCCGGCTGCGCGAGCTGTCGAAGATGGACGGCGCGGTGGTGCTCTCCACCGACGGTGCCCGCATCCTGCGCGCCAACGTGCACCTGGTGCCCGATCCGAACCTGCCCAGCGCGGAATCCGGCACCAGGCATCGCGCCGCCGAACGGACCGCCGCCCAGACCGGCTACCCGGTGATCGCGGTGAGCAAGTCGATGCGCACGATGACGCTGTACATCGATGAGGTCCGCCACCTGGTCGAGCCGTCGGCCACCATACTGGCCAGGGCGAACCAAGCGCTGGGCACGTTGGAACGCTACAAGGCGCGGCTGGATCAGGTGTGCGAGCAGTTGTCGGAGAGCGAGCTCGAGGACGTCGTCACCCTGCGTGACGCTTTATCGGCGGCCCAGCGCCTGGAACTGGTGCGGCGTCTGGCCAAGGAGATCGAGCAGAGCGTGCTGGAACTCGGCGCCGACGGTCGCCAGCTCGCGCTGCAACTGGAGGATCTGGTCGGCGACAGCGCCTGGCTGCGCGAGTTGCTCGTCCGCGACTACCTCGCCTGCGAGCCGGCGGGGGCGGGTGTACCTGCTGATGGTGTGGTTCTCCGCACGAGTACCCCGCAACGGGAGAACACGGCCTGCTCGTGCGCCGACCGCCGACATGTGAATGGGTCAGAGGCGGCGGGGGCGGGTGTGGCTGATCATGGGGTGGTTCTCCGCGCGGGTAACAGGCAACGGGAGAACACGGCCTGCTCGTGCGCCGGCCGCCGACATGTGGATGGTTCAGAGGTCGAGCGCGCGATGGCGGGGCTGGACCTGCTCACCGATGCCGAACTGCTCGACCTCACCAATCTGGCCGCGCCACTCGGCTATCCGGGCACCATCGAGGCGCTGGACCTGCCGATGCGCCCGCGCGGCTACCGGGTGCTCACCCGGATACCCCGGCTGCGCTTCACCCACATCGAATCGCTGGTCGACTCGTTCGGCTCGCTACAAGGACTGCTGGTCGCGACAACGAGCGAGCTACAGGCCGTCGACGGGATCGGCGTGCCGACGGCGCGGCAGATTCGCGACGGGCTGACCCGCCTCGCCGAAGCGGGCGCGGACAACCCGTTCGAACGGGATCGATGAAGCGGCGGCTCAGGCGATGTTGAACGGCTCGGCCGCGCTGCGCACCGAACCGAGTTGCGCGACAACCGAATACGCGCCGGGCGGGACCGGGACGCGCTCGCCCGCGCAATTCGGCTGAGATGTCGAGCCGGACCAGGTGACCTGGAAAGCGGCCTGCTCACCGCGATTCAGATTGCGCACATCGGGCTGACCGTCCGGATAGCAGTCGGTGCTCGACCACAGCTTGCGGGTGCCGTCGAGGGTGTAGACCGAGATCTGCTGCAATCCGGAGCCGACGTCGCGGGCGCAGGTCACCGAGGAGATGTTGGTGATCACGATGCCGAACACCGGCTGCTCGCCCGCCTTGTAGGTGGGTTGCTCGACGGTCACCTTCACCGCCAGCGACTGATCGGGGCACTGCCCGGACGCCACCGGAGCCGGACTTGCCGCCGGGGTCACCGACGGTTTGGGTGCGTCCGCGCTGGCGGATGACTTCGGCGTGTCGCCCGACTTCTTCACCGACGAGGTCGAACTCGACGCGGCCACCTTGGCGTCACCGGGCGAGCCGCCACCGCGCACGACCATCACCACGAGCCAAATCACCAGCGCGAGCGCCAAGACCAGGATTCCGATGGCGAAAACGCGACGACGCCAGTAGATCTCCGGAGGCAGCGGTCCAGTCGGTTCCAGCACGATTCAAACTTACGGGCAGCACCGGGCGCGGTGTCTCAGGACCTCGGCGTGTCGAACTGGACGACGCCATGGTGCCGGGTGCGTCGCACCCGGCACGCTGGGGAAACTCCGCTCCGAGAACGGGTCAGGCGACCTCGCCGATGTTGCCGATGGCACTGTGCAGTTTCATCTGACCCTCGGCCAGCTTGTAGGTGACGCACGCGATGGCGAGTTCGCCTGCCTTCACCCGCTCGGCGATGATCGACGAACGCTCCATGAGCAGTTTGCTGGTCTCGACCACGTGCCTGGCCTCGAGCTCGTCCACGTCGGACAGGCCCTCCCTGCGGCCGATCAGGATGGACGGCGACACCTTCTCCACCACGCTGCGGATGAATCCGCCGGGCACCTCGCCGCCGTCGAGCGCGTCGACGGTGGCCTTCACCGCGCCGCAGCTGTCGTGTCCGAGCACCACGATCAGCGGCACGTTCAGCACGTGCACGCCGTATTCGATCGAACCGAGCACCGAGCTGTCCACCACGTGGCCCGCGGTGCGCACGACGAACATGTCGCCGAGACCCTGATCGAAGATCAACTCCGCGGCCACGCGCGAGTCGCCGCAGCCGAAGAGGATGGCCGAAGGATGCTGACCGCCGACGAGCTTCGCCCGGTCGGCGGCGCCCTGATTAGGATGCATGAGGGTGCCGTTGACGAAACGCTCGTTGCCTTGGCGGAGAGATTTCCACGCGCTGATCGGGTTGGAATCAGACATACCGACCATTGTGCACAAGGCATTCGCTACCAGCGAGTCAGGTTCGTTACGTGTCGGCAAATATCGACTGGCCGCCGGGTGGCGGGGACGGTGAGGGTAATGCGTAGCGGGACAGGTCGGATCACACCGGCCCTGCCACAGATCGGTGATCGCGGCATCGACGCCGATGTGTTGCTGGACTGGTACGCCGAGACCGCCCGCGACCTGCCGTGGCGGCACCCCGGCGTGACCGCGTGGCAGATCCTGATGAGCGAGATCATGCTCCAGCAGACCCCTGTCGTTCGGGTGCAGCCTGTCTGGCTGGAGTGGGTGGCGCGCTGGCCGGTGCCCTCGGCGATGGCCGCGTCCTCCCAGGCCGAGGTGCTGCGCGCGTGGGGCAAACTCGGCTATCCGCGGCGCGCGCTGCGGCTGCACGAGTGCGCGCGGGTGCTCGCCGAGGAGCACGGCGACGAGGTCCCCACCGACGTGGACGTGCTGCTCGGGCTGCCCGGCATCGGCGCTTACACCGCGCGTGCGGTCGCCTGCTTCGCCTACGGCCAACGCGTGCCGGTGGTGGACACCAACGTGCGCCGGGTCGTCGCGCGCGCCGTGCACGGTCGCGCCGAAGCGGGCAATCCGGCCGCGCGCGACCTCGCCGAGACCGAGGCGCTACTGCCCGCGAAGATCGACCGCGCGGCGCGGTTTTCCGCCGCGCTGATGGAGCTCGGCGCGACGGTCTGCACCGCGCGCACGCCCGACTGCGCGCGCTGCCCGCTGCCGGCTTGCGCCTGGGTGACCGCGGGTCGTCCGGTGTCGGAGGTGGTGCGCCGCACCCAGAAGTACGAGGGCACCGACCGCCAGGCCCGCGGCCGCCTGCTCGACGTGCTGCGCGCCGCGACCGGGCCGGTGGAGCGGGTGCGCCTGGACCTGGCCTGGACCCGAGATCCCGGCCAGCGCGATCGGGCGCTGGACTCGCTGCTGGTCGACGGGCTGATCGAGCAGACGGCGGATGGATTGTTCGCCCTCGCGGGTGAGGGCGATCGCTGACAGCCGGATGAAGGGGCCTTCGGTCGATCAGGCGAGGACCCGGTGCAGAAATCGTTCCACTTCGGCGCGATAGCGCTCGGGCTGATCGTCGTGCACCAGATGTCCCGCGTCCGGGATCAGCACGTACTCCGCATTCGCGTTGGTCTCGGCCATTTCCCGCATCTGCCCGGCCGGGGTGATGGTGTGCTCGCCCTCGATGAGCAGCACCGGGACGCGCACCGCCCGCCACTGCTCCCAGAAATGGCGGGTGCCCCACTCCTCGGAGATGTCGCGGAAGGTCGCGACCGAGCCGTGCAGCCGATAGCCGTCCGGGCCGTGCTCGAAGGAGTTCAGGAAGTAGCGACCCGCGACGGGGCCGAAGTACTCGAGCACCGAGTCGGCGTCGGGGAACGGCTGCGGCCACGACTCGATCATGGCCGCCCAGTCCGCGGCGGTGCGTCCGGTGAAGTCGGGGGCGATGTCCTCCACCACCAGCGCGCGCACCCGCTCCGGATACTGCGCGGCGAAGACCCAGCCGTGCAGCGCCCCCATGGAATGGCCGATCACGACCATCGGCTCGGTGAGGTGCGCGGTGGCCTCGGCGAGATCGGCGACGAAGGCCTCGGTGGTCAACTCCGGCGGGGCCGGGCGGCCGTGGCCCGCGGCGTCGTAGGTGTAGACGTGCCCGTGCGCCCGCAGCCAGTCCAGCTGGTCGCCCCAGGTGCGCGCGCTGCCCATCAAACCGTGCAGCAGCAGGATCGGCACGCCTGCTCCGCCTTCGTCGTACCACATCGGGACGATTGTGCCCCCGGGCTCGTCCGGGCGCGCGCCCGCCCGCGCGCGGGCGACGTATTGTCGAGTTCATGGCTGTCGTGAAGATCAACGCGATCGAGGTCCCCGAAGGCGCAGGGCCCGAGCTGGAGAAGCGGTTCGCGCACCGCGCGCACGCGGTGGAGAACTCGCCCGGCTTCCTCGGCTTCCAGCTGCTGCGTCCGGTCGCGGGCGAGAACCGCTACTTCGTGGTGACCCAATGGGATTCCGAGGAATCCTTCGCCGCTTGGCGGGACGGTCCCGCCCGTGCCGCGCACGCCGGCAGCGGGGACAAGAAGCCGGTCTCGACCGGGGCGTCGCTGCTCGAATTCGAGGTCGTGCTCGACGTCGCGGCCAAGCCCGCGTCCTAGCATCCGGCGGGTAACGACTCGCCCACACCGTGGTCAACAGGTGTCGACCGTGTTGACGACGGGCGCGCCGTGGTGTCACAGTTCGAGGTGACCAAGCGAGGGTGATGCGGTAATTCCGGTGTGATTCCGGAGCGGTCGCGCCACTGTGTTCCAAGCATCGAGTCCGATCTCCGCCGAGCAGGCGGGGGCCAGGCGAGGTGCCGGAAAGCCAGACACCGGCACCCTCCGCACCACCCATCTCACGGGACGCGACAACGCCCTGCCGGGACCGAGAATCCGGTCGGGACGTATCCCTAGGAGGACTCGAATGGCCATCGCGCATTCACCGAGCCAGGCGACCGATTCCCTGGCGACCGTGCTCGTCACGGTAGGTGTCGTTCTTCTCGCACTGCTCACGCTGTACCTGGTCGGCTTCGATCAGGGCGCCATCTCGCGCAGCGGGATGTTCATGCACGAGCTCATGCATGACGGACGTCATCTGCTGGGTGTTCCGTGCCACTGAACCCACCCACGACGACTCCGGTCCCCCTGGCCGGAACCTTGAAAACCCTGCTGCTGCGCGGCCTGCTCGCCGGTTTGATCGCCGGTCTGCTGGCCGCCACGGTGGGCTATTTCGTCGGCGAACCGAAGGTCGACGCGGCGATCGCCATCGAAGAGGCGAACGCGGCCACCGAAGAGTCGCACCACACGCCGGAGGAACCCGCCACGGGTCATTCCCACGGCGACGAGGAAGAGCCGCTGGTCAGCAGGCCCGGACAGAAGTTCGGGCAGTTCCTGGCTCTCGGCCTCAGCGGTCTCGCCTTCGGCGCGATCTTCGCCTCGGTCGCGCATTTCGCGCGGCGTCACACCGCACTGTCCGGTCCCAAGCTGGCGATCGGGCTCGGTGTCGCAGGGTGGGCCGCGATAGTCGCGGTGCCGTTCTTCAAGTACCCGGCGAACCCACCAGCGGTGGGTGATCCGGAGACCATCAACGATCGCACCCTGCTCTGGGTGGCCTCGGTGCTGCTCGGCCTCGCGGCCGTCGGCGCGGGGGTGTACGTGTACAAACTGCTGCGCGGGCAGCTGGACACCGTCCGGCTGATCGCTGGCGTCGCGGTGTTCGTGCTGATCACCACGCTGGGCTACGTCCTGCTGCCCGGCGTCGACGAGGTGTCCGCCGACTTCCCGCCGAGCCTGCTGTGGCAGTTCCGTGTCGCGTCGCTCGCCGTCTCCGCCACGCTGTGGGCGGCGCTCGGTCTCGGCTTCGCGGCGCTCACCGAGTTCGCGGGACGTAACACCCAGGCGCGGAGCGAGGTCGCTACCGCGGGGTGACTCGCGTTCGAAAGATCAGGGGCAGTGTCGGTCTCATGACCGGCACTGCCCCTTTTCGGTCGAGCGGTCAGGCCAGCGCGGCGTCCAGGCTGATGGTGTCGACACCGGCCAGCGCCTTGGAGACCGGGCAGCCGGCCTTGGCGGCCTCGGCGGCGGCGAGGAAGCCGTCGGCGTCCATCCCGGACACCCGGCCGCGGACGGTCAGTGCGATCGCAGTGATGCGGAAGCCGCCCGCCGGGTCCGGGCCGAGGGTGACGTCGGCGGTGACGTCCAGGCTCTCGGGTGTGGCGCCCGCGTTGCCGATCTGCGCCGAGAGCGCCATGGCGTAGCAGGAGGAGTGCGCGGCCGCGATCAGTTCCTCGGGGCTGGTGGTGCCGTCGGCTTCCTCCGCGGAACGCTTGGGGAACGACACGTCGTACTTGCCGACGCCCGAACTGGTCAGCTCGACCTGGCCGGAGCCGTCCTGCAGACCTCCGGTCCAAGCGGTGCGCGCGGTACGTGTTGGCATCATTGTCCTTTCACGAAGTGAGCCGAACTCGTGCAGGCTAGAACCTACCCGCACAGCCGAACCGTGCGCACCGCTTCCGCGGGCGAGCCGTCAGCTCGCCGCGCCGAGCTTCCCGTCGAGCTGCTCGAGTATCCGGGGCCACGCCGCACGGTGCCGGTCTCTGGCCGCCTCGCTCGCGAACCCCGAGTGCCGCAGGCGAAGCCGGATGCCGCGCGGCTGCTTGACGAACTGCACGCTCACCACCGTCTCGGCGCCCTCGGTGCCGCTCTCGCCGGTGACCCAGGTGAGCTCGACGAGGCGCTCCGGCTCCAGCCGCAGAAACCGGCCGTAGTGCGGGTTGCGCTTGCCCTCGAACTCGGTCTCGAAGAAGAACGGCTCGTTCACCGCAGGCTTCATCCGCACCGAATCCGGGGCGGCTAACCAGATGTCGAACCCCTGTGTCCATGCGGCGTAGAGCAAGCTGGGCGGTGCTTTCATCACCCGCTCCACGGTGAGGTCGTAGGGCCGTGCGGACAGATCCGGGAGACGAACTGACTGGTCGACCATCACCGGACCATACCCGCGCGCCCGAAGCCCCCACAGCATTTGCCCCGACGTGATCGGCTGTCACTCGGGATTGGTCACCCGGGCGAGCACGATGCCGCCGAGGATCAGCGCGAGCGCGAGCAACCGCCCCGCGCTGAACGGATCCCGGTGCACCACGATCCCGAGGGCGATCGCGCCCACCGCGCCGATGCCGGTGAAGACGGCGTAGGCGGTGCCGACGGGCAGCGTCTGCATGGCTCTGGACAGCAGGTATACCGCGAGGCTGCCCAGCACGAAGCACACGAGGGTGGGCAGCGGGCGGGTGAAGTTCTCGGTCGGTTTGATGCTCTGCGACCAGACGATCTCGACGAGGCCCGCGAGACCTAGTACGAGCCAGTTCATTTCGGTGCTCCGCTCATTCAGGGCTCCACTCGTTCAGGGGCTCCGCTCATTTCAGGAGCGCGAGTCGTTCAGGGGCGAGAGTCGTTTGCGTGCGCGTTCGCTGGGGTGCTCGAGTCGTTCACGTGCTCTAGGCCCTGCCTCGAAGTTCCATCCGGCGCCTCAGCCCGGACTTCGAGACAGGGCCTAGTCGTTCGCGCTCGAGTCGTTCGGGCGCGTCCGTTCTCGTTCAGTACTGCGTCGCGAGGGAGCGGGCGGTTTCGATGGCCTTGGCGTAGGAGTCGTCGTGTTCGGCTCGGCGATCGGCGAGCGCCGGATCCTGGCGGGAGTTGGCCAGTTCGGCGTGCACGAAAACCGTGTCGGTTACGGCGAAGTGGCCCGCGAAGAAGTCGCGCAGGTAGCGCTCCTGGTAGTCGAAGGCCGCCTTCGGCGCGCCGGGCGAATAGCTGCCGCCGCGCGCGGAGGTGACGACGAAACGGCGGTGCCCCAACGACATTCGGGGAAAGGTGATCTGGTCCAGCCAGGCCTTCAGCACGGCCGGAATCGAGTAGTTGTACATCGGGGTGCCGATCAGGATCACGTCGGCGGCGAGCACCTCGTCCAACAGGGGGCGCAGGACGGCCAGCGCCGCGGTCTGGGCCGGAGTCGTCGCCAGGCCGTCGAGGCCAGCGGGGTCGAAGGCGCCGCGCGCGAGGACCGCGTCGCACAGCTCGGTCCACGGCTCGCCCACGAAGGGCACGGGCCGCGCCGCAAGGTCTCGGTACAGGTACTCGCCGTTCGGATTCCCGGCGCGCCAGGCGGCGGCGAACTCCGCGCTCAGTTCCCGGCTGATGGAGCGGCGCCGGGCGCTCGCGTCGAGGTGCAACAAGGTGCTCATGCCTGCGCCTCGCCAATGCTCGGCTCCAGCACGCGCACCGCGCGCTGGCAAGTGATTCGCTCACTGCGTTCGCTCATGATTCGACCCTTCGATTAAGCGGACATATTGTCCGGTTCGACGTTAGCAGCAAATCGGACACACTGTCCACTTATTCCGAACTCCGCTAGAGTCGCTGTCATGGATGTCCGCTCGGATCTGCTCACCGGCGCACCGCTCGATCGACCGCCGAGCGAACGCGCGGACGCGGCACGCAACCGCGCCAAGGTCCTCGCGGCCGCGGCGGAACTCTTCGCCGAGCGGGATCCACGCGCGGTGACCATGGACGACATCGCCAAGGCAGCGGGCGTCGGCCGCGGCACGCTGTACCGCCGCTACCCGGACACGAATTCGATCGCCGTCGCGCTCCTCGACGAGCACGAACGCGCCCTCCAAGAGCGCCTGCTGCACGGCGAACCACCCCTCGGCCCAGGCGCGTCCCCGGCAGACCGGCTGGCCGCCTTCTACGAGGCGATGGTCGAACTCCTCGACAGCCACGCGCACCTGGCACTCGGCGCGGAGACCGGCGGCGCCCGCTTCACGACCGGGGCATACGGGTTCTGGTACGCCCACGTCCGAGCGTTGCTGGTGGCGGCGGACATCCGTGACCCGGACGCGCTGGTCGATTCCCTGCTCGCACCGTTGGCCGCGGAGGTCTACACCGCACAACGCGAACGCGGGCTCAGCCCATCGACCATCACCCGAGGACTGGATCGGATCGCCCACGCCCTGCTCGGCAAACCCCAATAGGCACCGCCCCTATCACCGTTCCACACGCCGTTCACACGCCTGACGAAGCAGACCAGGCCGAGGCCCAATGCGAGCGCCGGACCGCGAGCGGCGCCCACCAACGAGCTCGCGAGTGTCCAGATGCCGAGAATGCCTGTGCCGGTGATGAATCCGACGAAGCCGCGGGCCGGGCTCGGCAACGGCGTTTGGTCAGCCGCCGAATACCTGCGCTTACGAAGGTCGATCGACGGTCGGCCTCGTGGGGCACTGCCGGGCGCAATCCGCCCAAAGTCCGCGCATGGCCGGAGCGAAGGCGAAGGTTCGCACCAGAGACACAGCCGGGCGCAGTCCACCCGAAAACCGCGCATGGCCGGAGCGAAGGCGGAGGTACGCCTTAGGCTGCAAGGGTGAGTGCGCCAGGCATAGCGAATCGTGGCTCGGTCGTATGGGACTGGGGCCTCGCGTTGATCGTCGCGGTAGTCCAGGTGGCCGGGGGTCGCGGCGCCGATATGCACCAGACCGGCACGCAGTCACTGGATGTGCTCGGTTATCTGCTGCTGCTCGCGGGGCCGGTCGCGCTGGCTTTCCGGCGCGTTCAGCCGCTGCCGGTGCTGGTGATCGCGCTCGCCGCGTGCGGCATCTACCTGGCGCTCGACTACGGGTACGGCCCCATCTTCCTCTCGCTGGTGATCGCCTTCCTCACCGCGGGGACGATCGGATCTCGCTGGTGGACATACCCACTCGTGCCGATCGGCTACGTGCTCTTCGTGTGGCCGCTGCCCGCGTTGCTCGGCGAATCGGTGAACGGCTGGCAGATCGTCGCGCTGATGGCGTGGTCGGCCGTGCTCATCTGCGCGGCCGAAGGGTTGCGCCAGCGCCAGGCGACGCTGGAGGCCCGTGAGCAGCGCGCGGAGGCCGCCCGCCGCGATGAGCAGGCGCAGCGGGAACGCCGCGCGACCGAGGAGCGGCTGGCCATCGCCAGGGAGCTGCACGACGTTCTCGCCCACAGTCTTTCGCTGATCAACGTGCAGTCCTCGGTGGCGCTGGAACTGTTCGACAAGCGGCCGCAGCAGGCCAGGACGGCGCTCGCCGCGATCAAGGCGGCGAGCAAGGAATCACTGGCCGAGGTGCACACCCTGCTCCAGACCATCCGCATGGGCGCGACCCTGGCCGACCCCGAAACCGCGCCGGTGCAGCGTGATTCGACCGAGAGGTCTCGCCCCACCCGCGGCCTCCGTGGTCTGCGGCGGGCCACACCGAGCCAGCGGCGGGCATCCGGTGCGGCCGAGCCGGACAAGCAGCCGGAGGAGTTGCGCGCCGATCGGGAGCCGCGCACCGAACCGCGCCCGGCCGAGCCGCCGAAGAAGCAGGAGGCGCCGCGCGCGCCCGCGCCGAGCATCGGCGATCTGGACTCGCTGTTGCAGCGGCCGCGCGAGGCGGGACTGACTGTCGAGACACGCGTCATCGGCGAACCGCGGAAACTGCCCGGCGAGATCGACGCGGCGGCGGCCCGGATCATCCACGAATCCCTGACCAACGTGGCGCGCCACGCTCCTGGCGCGAGCGCCACGATCACCGTCCGCTACGCGACCGGCTCCGTCGACCTGACCATCGACAACTCCCGCCCCACCGCCCCCGCGGCCCGGTCCGGTTCCGGCGCCCGCAACGGCATCATCGGGATGCGCGAGCGGGCACACGCCCTCGGCGGAGCCCTGACCGCCGGTCCACGACCGAGCGGCGGGTTCCGCGTCGCGGCCCGGCTACCCAGCGAGATAGTCCCGGTGCGACAACGCCCGGCGGCCCGTCCCACCGAACCCGCGCCGAAGAACGGCAACGAGGTCGGGAATAGGGTCGGCGCCGAGCCGAACGATGTGACGGAGGGGCGAAACGGGTCCGCAGCGGATCTCTCCGTCAACTCGACCGCACCGGGAACGCACACCGCCCTGGCGACCGAGTCGGCCGAGCCGAACGCACAGAGCGGCACGGAGTCGGCGTTCACCAGTACCCCGGACGCCGCGAGCGACGATCGCAACGGCGCCGCGTCGACATCAACCGGCGGCCCGGACACCGTCAGCTCGCACGACAGCTCCGCATCCACACCTTCCGGCGGCTCGGACGCCGCGACAGCCAACCGGAATACGCACGGCGACATCCCGCCCAACACCGGCAGCTCGGACGCCGAGACCGGCGATCGTCAGCCCCGCAACGGGAGCGCGTCGACATCCACCGGCAGCCCGGACACCGTCGGCCCACACGACAGCTCCGCGGCCGCACCACCCGGCGACTCCAGCACCACGACAGCCGACCCGAACACGCACGGCGGTGCCTCGTCCGACACCAACGGCCTGGTTCCCGCGACCGGTGATCACCAAGTCCGCAACGGCACCGCCTCCGGCTCGCCTTCGTCGCCGTAATTGGTCTGGATCGCAACCACTTCCGTCAACCCACCGACATCAACGCCCGGCGCCGACGTTTCGTAGGCAGCGAGATCACCGAGCCACGGTCACGACTCTGTCAGTAGGCCCGGCTACATTCCGTCTCGATCAACAAAGGCACACAGTCGGATCGGAATTCGGCGCCGACATCCGTATTTCGAGGGAGCGGGGAAACCAATGGGCGTGATCCTGTCGTTCAAAAAGGTCACGAGCGAGCGGTTGGCGGGGTTGGTGGCCGCCGGAGCGCAAGCGCAAGAAGACCTTTGGAATATCGAGCGCGCGAAGGGCGATCCCGAGGGCTACCTCGACAAGTCGTGGGACGGGCTGCGCTATCTGCTCGAAGCGGCCCGGTCGGGTGTGGACCTGTTCTTCGGCGGCGAGCTCATCGACGACGAGTACTACGCGTGGCCGGTCGATCTCGTCCAGACGACGGCGGAGCAGCTGCGCGCCACGCCGTTCGCCGCGCTCGCCGCCCACTACGACCCCGGCGCCATGGACGAGGCGAACGTCTATCCGGGCATTTGGACCAGGGACGGCGACCAAGCACTCGACTACCTGCGCTACCACTACGAGATCCTCGTGGCGTTCTTCGCCGACGCCGCGAAGACCGGCTCCGCGGCGGTCATGCACTTCGGCTGAGCGCATACGAAAAAGGCCCGCCCCCAACGGATCTGTTGGGGGCGGGCCCTTTCGTTGCGGCTTACTCGCCGGACGCGGCCTCCGTGGTGGAGCCCTCGCCCGCGCCGGTCAGCACGACCTCGGGCTTCTCCTCGACGGGCGTCTTGGTCAGCTTCGCCTTGCCGGTGAAGGTGAACTTGGCGTCCTCGCCGGAGCCCTCGCCGTCCCAGCCTTCCACATCCACGAAGATCGTCTGGCCGGGGCCGATCTCGCCGAAGAGGATCTTCTCCGACAGCTGGTCCTCGATCTCGCGCTGGATGGTGCGGCGCAGCGGCCGGGCGCCGAGCACCGGGTCGAAGCCGCGCTTGGCCAGCAGCGCCTTGCCCTGCTCGGACAGCTCGATCTCCATGTCCTTGTTCTTCAGCTGCTTGGCGACGCGGCCGATCATCAGGTCCACCATCTGCACGATCTGTTCGGTCGTGAGCTGGTGGAAGACGATCACGTCATCGATGCGGTTGAGGAACTCGGGCCGGAAGTGCTTCTTCAGCTCGTCGTTGACCTTGAGCTTCATCCGCTCGTAGTTCGAGCCCTCGCTGTTGGACTGCGAGAAGCCCAGGCCGACGGCCTTCGAAATGTCCGAGGTGCCGAGGTTCGAGGTGAAGATCAGCACCGTGTTCTTGAAGTCCACGGTCCGGCCCTGGCCGTCGGTCAGGCGGCCGTCCTCGAGGACCTGCAACAGGGTGTTGTAGATCTCCTGGTGGGCCTTCTCGATCTCGTCGAACAGCACGACCGAGAACGGCTTGCGGCGCACCTTCTCGGTGAGCTGGCCGCCCTCCTCGTAGCCGACGTAGCCCGGAGGGGCGCCGAAGAGCCGCGAGGCGGTGAAGCGGTCGTGGAACTCGCCCATGTCGATCTGGATGAGCGCGTCGTCGTCGCCGAACAGGAAGTTCGCCAGCGCCTTGGACAGCTCGGTCTTACCGACGCCGGACGGACCGGCGAAGATGAACGAGCCGGACGGACGCTTCGGATCCTTCAGACCGGCGCGAGTACGGCGGATCGCCTTGGAGACGGCCTTGACGGCGTCCTCCTGGCCGATGATCCGCTTGTGCAGCTCGTCCTCCATGCGGAGCAGACGGGTGGTCTCCTCCTCGGTGAGCTTGAACACCGGGATACCGGTCCAGTTGGCCAGCACCTCCGCGATCTGCTCGTCGTCGACCTCGGCCACGACGTCCAGATCACCGGACCGCCACTGCTTCTCCCGCTCGGCGCGCTTGGCGACGAGCTGCTTCTCCTTGTCGCGCAGCCGCGCGGCCTTCTCGAAGTCCTGCGCGTCGATCGCGGACTCCTTCTCCCGGCGCGCGTCGGCGATCTTGTCGTCGAATTCGCGCAGGTCCGGCGGAGCCGTCATGCGACGGATGCGCATGCGCGCGCCCGCCTCGTCGATCAGGTCGATCGCCTTGTCCGGCAGGAACCGGTCGTTGATGTAGCGGTCGGCCAGCGTCGCGGCGGCGACCAGCGCGCCGTCGGTGATGGACACCCGGTGGTGCGCCTCGTAGCGGTCGCGCAGCCCCTTGAGGATGTTGATGGTGTGCTCGACGGTCGGCTCGCCCACCTGGACCGGCTGGAAGCGGCGCTCCAGGGCGGCGTCCTTCTCGATGTACTTGCGGTACTCGTCGAGGGTGGTCGCGCCGATGGTCTGCAGCTCGCCGCGGGCCAGCTTCGGCTTCAGGATCGAGGCCGCGTCGATGGCGCCTTCGGCCGCGCCCGCACCGACCAGCGTGTGCAGCTCGTCGATGAACAGGATGATGTCGCCGCGGGTGTTGATCTCCTTGAGCACCTTCTTCAGGCGCTCTTCGAAGTCACCGCGGTAGCGGCTGCCCGCGACCAGCGAACCGAGGTCGAGGGTGTAGAGCTGCTTGTCCTTCAGCGTCTCGGGGACCTCGCCGTTGACGATGGCCTGCGCCAGACCCTCGACGACGGCGGTCTTACCGACACCGGGCTCGCCGATCAGCACCGGGTTGTTCTTGGTGCGGCGGCTGAGCACCTGCATGACCCGCTCGATCTCCTTCGAGCGGCCGATGACCGGGTCGAGCTTGCCCTCGAGCGCGGCCTGGGTCAGATTGCGACCGAACTGGTCGAGCACCAGCGAGGTGGACGGGGTCCCGGCCTCGCCGCGGGCGCCGGATTCCACCGGCTCCTTGCCCTGGTACCCGGACAGCAGCTGGATGACCTGCTGGCGGACCCGGTTGAGGTCGGCGCCGAGCTTGACCAACACCTGCGCCGCAACGCCCTCGCCCTCGCGAATGAGGCCGAGCAGGATGTGCTCGGTGCCGATGTAGTTGTGGCCGAGCTGCAGCGCCTCGCGCAAGCTCAGCTCCAGCACCTTCTTGGCGCGCGGGGTGAACGGGATGTGCCCGGACGGGGCCTGCTGGCCCTGGCCGATGATCTCCTCCACCTGGCTGCGCACACCCTCCAGCGAAATGCCAAGGGACTCCAGCGACTTCGCCGCTACACCCTCACCCTCGTGGATGAGGCCAAGCAGGATGTGCTCGGTGCCGATGTAGTTGTGGTTGAGCATCCGGGCCTCTTCCTGGGCCAGGACAACGACACGCCTCGCGCGGTCGGTGAACCTCTCGAACATCGCTCCCTCACTCTCCTGCTCAGACCTTCATAGGCGTCCGACGCTTCAGTGCTGTGGTCAACCTTCGGTCGTCAGCCTGCCATGAAGCCCGGGGGTTGCGGCCCCCGCCATCCACTCTAGTTGGCGGGGGTCCGGGCCGCCTCCAGTCCACCCTATTGGGGACCAGCGACAGCACGGTCATTCACTCATAACGTGAGCGTTTCGGGTTTCGTTTCCGATGCGGTTTTGCCGACAGCGAACACCCTCTGATCGGGCGATCTCGCCCCGATCCACGGGCCATCGTCGCCCCGTTGACGCCCCTGCCAGTGCAAACGACCGAATCGCTCCCGGTGTTCCCGGCAACCCCCGATTTTCGAATCGTTGCGGCGGCCGGGCGGCCGCCACTCCCGCGCTCAGCCCGTGAACGGTGCGGCGAACTGGCACGGTACCGGCCGCTGATGGGCCGGGTCCAGTGCGTTCATGACGAATCCTGCCGCCCGCGCGGTGCCCGCGATGCCCGCGTGCTCGGAGTAGTCCTGCGCGCAACCGTCCTGAACCACGACATTGGTGACGTTCGGGCCGGGCACCAGGCCCGCGGTATACGGGATGACGGCCTCGTCGAGCCGGGTGGCGATGTTCGTATAGGTGATGTCGGGGTGATAGACGCCGTCGGCGTTGAGCGCCTCGAGGAACGGCGAGCCCGCGATGAGCTGGCGGCAGGCGTGGCACATCGTGGCGCCGACCGCCATGTCGAAGGCGGGTCCCGCGCCGAGGCGAGCGGCGAAGGCGGCGGCGGCGCCGAGGCCCCCCGCGTTGGTGCCGAGCCAGGGCGGGGCGAGGCCGACGAGCTTGTCCACCTTGTCCGCGCCGCCGAGCCGCTTGACGTAGTAGTTGCCGATGAAATTGCCCTGCGAGTGCCCGACGATGTCCACCTTCGCGGCGCCGGTCGCGGCGAGCACGCGGTCGACGAAGGCGGCGAGCTCCGAGCCGCTCTGCTCCATCGGCCGCATGCCGCCGATCGCGGACAGCGGCCAGGGCAGCGCGTGGGCGCCGTAGGTCAGCGCGTAGACGCAGTAGCCCTCATTGGCCAGCAGCGGCACGTACACGCCCCAATTGGTCTGTGCGCCACCGCCGGTGCCGTGCGCGAGGACCACCGGGTTGGGATGCTCCGCGCTCGGCCGGCAGGACCAGTCGTTGGAGCCTGGCAGCGAGCCGCCGGGCTCGACCAGCTCGGACGGGATGCCGGAGAAGAAGTTGTAGACGACCGGGTAGCGCTGCGCGTGCGCGGAACCCGCCGCGCCGATCCACAGCGCGGCGAGCACGAAGGCCACCACGAACGGAACTGGGACACGTCGCATGGAGCCTCCGATTCTGGAACTTGTTCCAGAAGAAGCTACCGAGGACGTGTCCCAGATAGCGCCGATACCGGCGAGTAACTTATGTAACCCGTTCTACCGTCGGCGAATCAGCCGAGCCGGGGCGCTGCCGGGTACTGCGGACCGTATCCGGCGGGCGCGGCGTAGGCCGTCACGCCCTGGGCGGGACCCGTGGCGCCATGGGCGGGACCCGCGGCTTCGCTCTTGCCCTGCTGGACGCCCGCCGCGAACAGCGCGCCGCACAGCACCAGGAAGGCCAGGGTGTGCACCACCGCGCGGATCACGTTGTAGCGCACCCAGTCGGCCTCGTAGTTCGCGCGAACCGCCGCCATATCCGCGATCTGCCCTGGATCGCCCGCGGCGGCCAGTTGATCGTTGAGCGGGACGTTGAATCCCGCGGTCACCGCGAACGCGATCACGTTGAGCGCAACGGCGATCGCGATCCAGACCAGCGTCGCGCGGTGCTCCCGGCCCAGGTGCAGCACCGCGGCGAGAATGCCGAACGCGACGGTGCCCATGAAGGCGATCATGAACCAGGGATTGATGATGACCACGTTGATCTTCTGCATCACGTCGACGATGGTCCGGTCGTCGCTGCGGTTCAGCGCGGGCATCACCGAGATGGCGTAGGCGTAGAACACACCGGCGGTCAGACCCGTAGCCAGCACGGCCGCCACCAGCGCGGCGATTCTCAGCGCGAACATTCGATTTCTCCTGCCTCACAGTCCCGGTCCGAATCGTCTCGGTCCGGCGACGAGTACAAGTCAATCGTGAACGGGCCCGCGCTTCCATGGTCGAGACGCTCGCCCGCTTAAGCGGGCGTCCACACGCGGGTCAGAGATCCCGGTCGGAGATGATGCCGCTCTGCATGGCCAGTGCCGCCAGGCGCACCCGCTTCTGGTTCTGCGGCAGGCTTTCCACGCCGAACTTGGCGAACAGCGCGCGCAGGTGGGTCTTGATGGCGTCGACGCTGAGGAACAGCTCCTCGGCGATCTGCTGGTTGGAGGCCGGGGTCGCGAAGCCCGCGCCGTTCTTGTACGGGCGGCACAGCGCGACGAGCACCGCGCGCTGGGTCTCGGTGAGCGAACGCAGGGTGGGAATCGAGCCGGTGGAGGTGCGGGTGGCGTCATCGGCGACCGCGCCGAAATCGTGGAAGGAGACCAGCGAGGTGCCGACCCGGATCTTGTCCCCCGCCATCAGGCGGCGCCTGCCGACCAGTCGCTCGCCGTTGACGAAGGTGCCGTTGCGGGAAAGTCCGTCGTCGACGATCGTCCAGTGCGCGCCCAGATATTCGACGGCCGCGTGCAGGCGCGAGACCTCCGCGTCCCAGCGCAACGCGAGATCGGCATGGGGCGAACGGCCGATCGTGACTCGCTGCTGATCCGGGCTCAGCATCAGCTCCTGCTGGCGGCCCGAGTCATCGGTGAATCGCAACAATGATCCGACGAATCCAGTCACTGCGCCGATACCTCATCTCTCCATACCGCCAGTGACGACCTTCGCACAGTTTCCATGGTGCCGCTTCGGGGTACCACGAGCAAGATCGTGCCGGTCCGGTCGATGGTCGGCGTCGAGTCCGAAGCCCGACGCGGTCGAACGAAGTCCTTCCATGTCCCGCACGCCCGAAGTGGAGGCGAACGTGCACAGGTCACAAATGCTGCTGCCGCCCGGGCGTCGCACGATTCGCCCAGGCGGCAGCGGTGGAAAAGTACTAGCCCTTCGCGGCCTTGTTGTACGCGTCGGTGATGTCGGCGGAGATACGTCCGCGAGCGGAGACCTTGTGGCCATTCCGCCGTGCCCACTCGCGAATTGCCGCACTTTGTTCCCGGTCGATGGAGACCCGGCTCTTCGGGGTGGCGGCGGCACCGGCGGCGGCCTTCACGCGGCGACGGCCGCTCACCCGGCGCGCACTGGAAACCCACTGCTCCAGCCCGTCACGCAGCTTCGCGGCATTTGCCGACGACAGGTCGATCTCGTACGACACACCGTCGATCGCAAACTCGATGGTCTCGTCCGCGATGGACTCACCGTCGACATCGTCGATCAGGCTAACGGTGACCTTCTTTGCCATGAGATGAACGTCCTCTCGAAATCGTGCGACCCGCATACTAGGCCGATTACCCGAGGCAAGAATACCTCGAATTCAGAAAATTCCAAGACGAGACTTCGGCTATCGAAACGCACCCGACTCTGTTTGATTTGCGATGTTCGCCGACCGGTGTCTGGTTACGCTCCGGCGCCGCCTGCGGACCAGTCGCCCGAGGCTCGCTGAGTGACCGGACGCACAATTGGGAACAGTATCGTTTCGCGGATTCCCAATCCCGTGAGTGCCATCAACAACCGATCGATTCCCATACCGGTTCCAGTTGTCGGCGGCATGCCGTGCTCCATCGCGGCAAGGAAGTCCTCGTCCAGCGCCATTGCCTCGTCATCGCCCTGCGCGGCGAGCCGAGCCTGGTCCACGAAACGCTCGCGCTGGATCACCGGATCCACCAACTCCGAATAGCCGGTGGCCAACTCGAAGCCGCGGACATACAGATCCCACTTCTCGGTAACTCCAGGCTTGCTGCGGTGCTGACGAGTCAGCGGTGAGGTCTCGATCGGGAAGTCGCGCACGAATGTCGGCGCATAGAGCTTGTCGCCGTACTCGTGCTCCCACAGTTCTTCGACCAGTTTGCCGTGGCCGTAGCCCTTGCCCTCCGGAATTTCCAGTCCGACCCGATCGGCGAGTGCCAGCAATTCCTCGACCGATGTTTCCGGGGTGACCGAGACACCGAGCGCATCGGACAACGAAGGGTACATCTCGACGGTTGCCCACTCGCCCCGAAGATCGTATTCGGTACCGTCCGCGAGGGTCACCACCTGGGTGCCGAAAGCCTCTTGCGCGACTTCCTGCACCAATTCCCGGATCATCTTCGCGGAGTCGTCGTACGTGCCATAGGCCTCATACGTTTCCAACATTGCGAACTCGGGCGAATGGGTCGAGTCGGCGCCTTCGTTCCGGAAGTTCCGGTTGATCTCGAAGACCTTCTCCAAACCGCCGACCACGCACCGCTTCAGGAACAGTTCCGGCGCAATGCGCAGGTAGAGGTCCATATCGAGGGCGTTGGAACGGGTGACGAACGGCCGGGCCGCCGCGCCGCCGTGCAGCGTCTGCAGCATCGGCGTCTCCACCTCGAGGAAGCCGCGGCGCTCCAGCGCGGCGCGCAGCGCACGAACCACCGCGACCCTGGTCCGCGCCATTTCCCTGGCCTCGGGACGCACGATCAGGTCGACATAGCGCTGCCGGACCCTGGACTCCTCGTTCATCTCCTTGTGCGCCACCGGAAGCGGCCGCAGCGCCTTGGCCGACATGGACCAGGAATCGGCCATGACGCTCAATTCCCCGGTGCGCGAGGCGATGACCTCACCGTGCACGAAAACGAAGTCACCGAGGTCCACGTCGGACTTCCAGGCCGCCAGCGCGTCCGCTCCGACGCCGTTGAGGCTGATCATGGCCTGCAGCTTGGTGCCATCGCCCTCCTGGAGCGTGGCGAAGCAGAGCTTGCCGGTATTGCGCAGAAAAATGACGCGGCCGACGACGCCGGCCAGTTGCCCGGTCTGGGTATCGGCGGCAAGATCCGGAAAGGCGGCCCGAATTTCGGCCAGCGAGTGCGTGCGCGGCACCACAACGGGATACGCCTCGGCGCCCTGCGCTAGCAGCCGCTCACGCTTCTCCCGGCGAATCCGCATCTGCTCCGGGACGTCGTCGACTTCCGGGGCGGGTCGGCGGGATTGCGCCGCAGGAACCGAACCCGCGGAGCGACCGGACGAGGGCGTGTTCGGGGTGCTCACATCGGACAACCCTAGCGTGCACCGGAAATCCTTTTGCGGGCCGCCCGGGCTCCGCCCGATAGTAACGAATCGGCATCGGCTTCCGGCGCCTGATGGCCTTTCGTTCCGAAGGCCGTCTGCCGAAACGCGAGCAGGTTTCACCGCCCCTGACAGGTGTTCTTGCGCGGAGACGGCACACGAGCAGGCCCTGCCTTTTCCGTTGGCAGGTACTCACCCGGAGAACCGCACCACAAGCAGGTACGCCTGCCTCCGCTGGAATACCGAAATCGATTGCCCTACCTACTATTTCGAGATAGAAGCATCTCGTACCGAATTACAACGAGGCGAGCGCGGTGACCTCGCGGGCGAAGTGCGGCGCCCGGCTCGCGATGGTGAGCAGGCCCGCCGCCTTGAGCGCTTGGTAACCACCGATCAGATCGGTGGCCCGGTGCAGCCCGAGTTGTTGCAACGAGGCGGCGGCCAAGCTGGAGGTGTAGCCCTCGGAGCAGACGACGATCCATTCCACGTCGTGATCGGCGGCCAGCGCCAAACGCGCGGAACTGGTCGGGTCGAGCCGCCATTCCAGCACATTCCGCTCGATCACCAGGGCGCCCGGCAATGTGCCCTCCCGATCGCGCTGCGCCTGCGGGCGGATGTCCACCAGAATGGCGCCCCTGGCGAGCGCGGCGGGCAATTCGAACGCGTAGATCCGGTCGAGTTGCTCGCGCGCGTTGTCGAGCATCTGGTCGATGGTCAAGGGGGCCATCACATATCACCTTCGGGCTGGTCGGTGAGAACGGTTCGGGTACGCCGCAGGGTGCCGTGGCCGGTCACCTCGTAGTAGGACATGGCGGTCAGCGGCGGGGAATAGGCGTGCACGCTCAACGTCGGATCGAGCGGGCCCGCGGATTCGGCGGCGGCCGGTGCGCGCATCACGTCGTGCACCCAGCCGATGGGGAAGGAAGCCTGATCGCCCGCGGTCAGCGTCCGCCTGCGCAATTCCGTGCCGTTCCAACGGAATTCCGAAAGCGCCCCGCTGAGCACGGTGAGCGCGCCCAGCGATCCGGCGTGGTCGTGCAGCTCGGTGGCTTTGCCCGGCGTCCAGCTGATCAGCCAGACGTCGACCTCGTCGTCGGAGAGCAGCCGGGTAGCCCAGCGCTCCTCGACGGGCCAGACGCCGCCCGCGGGAAGCAGGTGGTCGTAGCGTCCCGCGAGCACGTCCTCGGCGCCTTCGTCGGTCAGCCGCAGCAGATCGGCGGGACGCAGCCTGGTCGGGAGCGCGGGCGCGATGGCACGGTCCACCGGCGGCTTGGCCGACAGGCTGTCACGTGCGGAAGAAAGGGAAAGAACAGAGGAACGCATGAGCGAAACTCCAGGAGGTGGGGATCGGTCGAGGGACTCGCGGTCGGCCTCGATCGGTCGAGGCCGGAATCAGCCTCGACAACACTCCTGGGTGCTCACGCGGAAAGACACGTCGGCGAGTCTAGCAGCGCTCTTCGACAGAAGAACAGACCCACCCGGGGTGATTCACACCCCACCCCGGGGCACGGTCAGGATTTGCGGCGCTGCTGGTTGCGTTCGTAGACCAGGCGCAGGCCGGTCAGGGTCAGGTGCGGCTCGTGATGGTCGATGGTCTCCGATTCCGGCACGATCAGCGGCGCGCTGATGCCGGTGGCGACCACGGCGACGTCGTCGCCCGCGAACGCGTCGAACTCGTCGCGGATGCGGTCGATCAGACCGTCCACCAGCCCGGCGAAACCGAAGACCGCCCCGGACTGAATCGCCTCGACGGTGTTCTTGCCGACCACCGAACGCGGGCGCGCCAGCTCGACGCGGCGCAGCGCCGCTCGCTCGATGAGCGCCTCACTGGAGATGGCGACGCCCGGCGCGATGACGCCGCCGAGGAACTCGCCCTTGGACGAGACCAGGTCCACGGTGGTCGCGGTGCCGAAGTCGACGACGATCGCGGCCGAGCCGAAGCGCTGCTGGGCGGCGAGCGCGTTCACGATCCGGTCCGCGCCGATCTCCTTCGGATTGTCGACGAGCAGCGGAATGCCGGTCCGCACACCGGGTTCCACCACCACGTGCGGCACGTGCGACCAGTACCGCTCCAGCATGGCGCGCAGCTCGTGCAGCACCGGCGGCACCGTGGACAGGGCCGCGACGCCCATCACCTCGTCCAGCTGGGCCCCGACGAGGCCGCGCACCTGCATGGCGAACTCGTCGGCGGTCAGCAGCGGATTGGTGTGCATCCGCCAGTGCCGCACCAGCTTGGCGTGCGAGCCGCTGCCGGAGAACAGGCCGAGCTCGATGCTGGTGTTGCGGACGTCGATGGTCAGCAGCATTGCTCACCCGACTTTCGAATCAGTGGCCGTCAGGCGAAAGTGAGCGAGCGCGGGGAGGTCAGGCCGGAACCCTCGGGGGCGTGCGCCGGGTCGGAGCCGAGCTCGATCGGGCGGTTGCGCTCGTCGACGAAGACGACCTTGGGGTCGTATTCGGCGATCTCCTGCTCGTTCATCATCCCGTAGGCGATCAGGATGACGAGGTCGCCGGGATGCACCAGGTGCGCGGCGGCGCCGTTGATGCCGATGACGCCGGAACCGCGCTCGCCCGCGATCACGTAGGTCTCCAGGCGGGCGCCGTTGTCGATGTCGACGATGCAGACCTGCTCGCCCTCGAGCAGATCGGCCGCGTCCAGCAGATCCTGGTCCACCGTCACCGAACCGACGTAGTGCAGGTCGGCGTGGGTCACGGTGGCGCGGTGGATCTTGGACTTCATCATGGTGCGCAACATCTTCGTCGTCGCCTTTCTAGAAAGCTGCCGGTGCCGGCTGGGATTCGAGATTCGGATGGCCGTCGATCGGAGCGCCGAGGGTGACGGCGATGTTGTCGATGAGCCGGGTGGCGCCGACCTTCGCGGCCACGAGCAACCGGGCGTTGCCGGAGGCCGGGACCGGGCCGAGGGTCGAGGAGCGCAGTTCGAGGTAATCGACGTCGACGCCGGTCGCGGCATCGAGCACGGCGCGGGCGGCGGCGAGCACCCCATCGGCGCCGAGACCGCCCGCATGCCTGCCCGCCGACAGCGCCGCGGAGAGGGCGAGCGCGGCCTCCCGCTGCGCCGGATCCAGGTAGCGGTTGCGCGAGGAGAGCGCGAGACCATCCTGCTCGCGCACGGTCGGCACCGCGACGATCTTCACGTCGAAGTTCAAGTCGCGCACCATCTGCCGGATCAGCGTGAGCTGCTGGTAGTCCTTCTCGCCGAAGAACGCCTCGCTGGGACGGGCGATCTGGAGCAGCTTGGCCACCACGGTCAGCATGCCCGCGAAATGCGTCGGACGGCTCGCGCCCTCCAGCTCCGCGCCGACCGGCCCGGGATGCACCGTGGTGCGCGGACCGTCGGGGTACATGTCGGACACGCTCGGGGCGAACACCAGGTCGACGCCCTCGGCGCGCAGCAGCTCCACGTCGGCGTCCAAGGTGCGCGGGTACTTGTCCAGATCCTCGTTCGCGCCGAACTGCAGCGGGTTCACGAAAATCGAGACGACGACCACCTGGTTGGTCCGCTTCGCGCGGCGCACGATCTCCAGGTGGCCCTCGTGCAGCGCGCCCATGGTCGGCACCAGGCCGATGGTGCGGCCGACGCCGCGCAAGGCCTTCGCGACGGCGGCGACCACGGTCGGATCGTGGTGCACGGTGAGTTCGCCCGGCTTGTAGGCGCCGCGCAATTTCGGATCCATCAACGGCGTCCTTCCAGGAGCTCGATCAGGGCGGGGTTGGTCTTGGCGCGCTCGGCGGTGCGCAGCGACATGGCTCGATAGCCGGCGGCGAGCCGCTCGTCGGTGGCCTCGAGCGCCGCGAGATGCGTCGCGACGGCGTCGGCGTCGCCGCGGGCGACGGGGCCGGTCAGCGCGGACTGGCCGCGCCGCAGCGCGTTGTCCAGCGCGGCCGACGCGAGCGGGGCGAGCAGGCGCTCGGCGAGTCCGTTGGGCTGGTCGTCCACGATCTGCTGACCGAGCAGCCCCGGACCGGACAGCGCCTCGCGCAACGCTTCCACCGCGTCCAGAACCACGGTCACCAGATGGTTGCTGCCGTGCGCGAGCGCCGCGTGGTACAGCGTGCGGTTCTCCTCGGAGACCCGCACCGGTTCGCCGCCCATCTCGATCACCAGCGACTGCGCGATCGCGTAGCCGATGTCGTCGGCGGCGGTGATGCCGAAGCAGGCGTTGCCCAGCCTGCTGACGTCCTCGTCGTGGCCGGTGAAGGTCATCGCGGGGTGGATGGCCAGCGGCAGCGCGCCGATCTCGACCAGCGGCGCGAGCACGCCGACGCCGTTCGCGCCCGAAGTGTGCACCACGATGGCGCCCGGGCGGACCACGCCCGCGCTCGCCAAGCCGCGCACCAGTCCGGCCAACTCGCTGTCGGGCACCGCGAGCAGCAACAACTCGCTGCGCGCTGCGACCTCCTCGGTCGGCAGG
Source organism: Nocardia sp. CNS-044 (assembly GCF_059570515.1). Taxonomy (NCBI): domain Bacteria; kingdom Bacillati; phylum Actinomycetota; class Actinomycetes; order Mycobacteriales; family Nocardiaceae; genus Nocardia; species Nocardia sp. CNS-044. The sequence continues at coordinate 896,250 of NZ_JCANSX010000005.1, read as the reverse complement.
ATCTCGGAATCGGGCAGCCGGAGCCGAGCCCGATGCTTGGAGGCGTCGGAAATGGCGGCGACGCCGAACACCACGTGCCCGGCTCGCTCGAGCGCGGCGCCGAGCGCGGAACCCACGCGTCCCGCCGAGACGATTCCCACCGTCAGGCGTGCGGGCGCAGGGTCGAAGCCCGAAGCCGCGTTGTCAGAAGTCACGCTTCTCGAGGTCAACACTGTCCTCTCGATGTCGTTCCAGTCCCGCACCGCGGGTACCAGACGTTACGAGGTCGAGGATATCGGCCCGAAGTTTGCCGATGCCATGGCCCCGGGACGTGATTTAACGAACAGTGTCTTTGGCGCGCTGGCGCGCGCGGGTTCGCGGCCCCTTATGTCTCGCTTCCGAGCGGTCGAGACTCGCGCGGGGCGCATGCGTCTCGACCGCTCGGAAGCGAGACGGCCGCGAACGGCTCGTAAGACTCGCCTGGGGGTGGTGGCTAGGGCCTGGAGCCTGCGTTCGAGCCGGGGTTTAGCCGTGACCGTTTTGTTCGGATTGCAAGTTGGCCATGATCTCGGCGACCGATAGTCGGCGGGAGGCGTTGCCCGAGTCGGTGTCGGTGTCGACGCGGCGGCGACGGCGGGAGCTGGCGGTGCCGACGGTCGGTGTCGGGTGCGGGGCGGGTAGGGGCGGAACGGTCGGGCGCGGGGCGGCGTCCTCGTCCAGCGGCGGCAGGCGGAGCGGGACGGATGGCTCGGCTCGAGGCTCTACGCGTTCGGCCGGGTCGGTGAAGGCGTCCGACCAGCCCGCGGGGGCACTCGGCGGGTCGGTGGGGTAGTCGTCGGCGACCGCGTCTTCCGCGTATTGGGCGTTCGCGTACTCGGCGTCCGCGTAGTCGTCGTAGTCCTCGGGGTAGTCGTCGGGCGAGACGATCGCGGTCTCCGCGGTGACGGGCTCGTCGAAGGGGCTCGCGAAGACCGGGGGCTCCGGATGATCGGGAACGAAGACCGGGGTGACCGCGCTGCGCGGTTGCTGTCCAAGCGGACCGACCCACCCGTCGGCATTCGCGGAGCTATCGTTCGCCGGATCGCCGTACGCGCTCGGCAACTCCTGGATTCGGGTGGCGTCGGCGCGCAGCGCGGGCCGATCCATCGGCAGATCGCCGTCGAAGAGGCGCTGCAGACTCTGCCGCAACACCGTCAGCTCGGCGCGCAACGCGGCCAGTTCCGCGGCGTCGGCGCCGACTTCCTCGCGCACCCTCGACTCGACGCCGAGCTCGTATTCGCGGCGCGCGGTGATCTCCCGCTCGAGCTGAAGTTCGTAGACCGTCTGCAGGTCACGCACCTTCGCCTTGTCCACATCGGCGTCTTTGCGGTACTTGGTCGCGGCGAGCGCGCCGATCGCGGCGGCCCACAGTGCGGCGATCAGACCGATCCTGGTGAACTGCAAGCTGTTGCTGAAGACCAGGAAAACACTGGCAATCAGACCGAGCAGAATCAAAGCGCCGACGAACAATTTTCCCGCCTGATCCCGCCGTGGACGGGAAGTGCTGCTACGGGAGGGTGAAACCATGCACGCCAGGGTAGCGGGGTTGGCGCGGTACGCCCAGAAAACGGTCCACTGCTTCCATTCAGAAGATTTGCTATGTAGTAGCTGATTCGTCCGGCGGCTCCTCGGGAGCCCGGCAGCAATACTCGAGCCACAGCGCGGCGGCGACCAGCGCCACCCCCGCGAACATGCCGACGACCGCGCCCGGCGAATCGGCGGCGGCCGCCCGCAGGGTGCCGCGCTGTGGGAAGACCCAGCACAGGAAGCCGAGCCAGACGCCGGCGGCGATCGAGCCCACTTGCAGCGAGGCCTTCGCCAAAGCGACCGCGCGGGCGGCGGTGATCGGATGCAGCTGATTGCTTCCGTCGCCGATCTGGTGGTCGCTGACCCTGGCCCGGATGAGGAAGGCAAGCACCACCTCGATGGCGGCCACCGGATACAGGGAGGCGCCCGCGTAGATCGAGATCGGGGGAAAATTCGCGTAGGCGATCCTGGTGGCGATCCACGCGACTACCGCCGCGATCAGCACGTTGGCCCCGAGGTCGAGCATCCGGGTCGGTTTGAGCTTCACGATGTGGCTCCCCCTGCGGTCCGGTGCAGCGACAGCTCGGTCCGGTGCACACCGGCCCGCTCGTCGGCGTCGAGCGCGGCGAGCCATTCCCGGATCGGCCGGTCGTCCCCCGCGACCGACAGTCGCGCCTCGGGTTCCACGTCCAGCCACGGGATCAGCACGAAGGCCCGGTTGTGCGCCTGCGGGTGCGGCAGCGTCAGCTCCGGATCGGCGCTGACGCACGGGACGAGCCCCGACGGACCGGGTTCGGCGCACCACACCACGTCCACATCGAGTGTTCGTGCGCCCCAGCGCACTTCGCGGACCCGGTGCGCGGCCCGCTCGAATTCCTGGCCCGTGCGCAACCAGCCGCGACAATCCAGCTCCGGATCGTCCACCAGCACAACAGCATTGAGGAAATCATCCTGATCGACACCGCCCCACGGCGCGGTCGAGTACACCGCCGACACCGCGACGACCCGCTGCTCGAGCCCGTCCACGACGCTGCGCAGGTGCGCCAGACGATCCCCGATGTTCGAGCCGATCGACAGGACGGCGCGACTCATTCGGCGCCCTCGCGCACGCGTGCGGTCACCACGCGGACATCGGCGAAGGTGTGCGGAATCGGCGCGGACGGCTTGTGCACCACCACTTCCACAGCGCGGATGCGCGGATCGGTCATCACGTCGTCGGCGATCTCGGAGACCACCGTCTCGATCAGATTGCGCGGCGGGCCCTGCACGATCCGCACCGCGCGTTCGGCCAGCGCGCCGTAGTCCACCGTCGCGGCCAAGTCGTCGGAGGCCGCGGCCGTCGCGAAATCCACCCAGACAGTGAGATCGACGACGAACTCCTGGCCGTCGCGGCGCTCGTGTTCGAAGACCCCGTGGTTCCCGAAGGCGCGCAGCCCGCGTAGTTCGATCCGGTCGGGACCGGACGGCAGGCCGCGGTGCTCCCCCGGTCGGCCCTCGTGGGTCACCGGCGCCGTGGACGGATTCATTCCTGCGCTCCTCGCGGATTCGGCCGGGCGGCGCGCTGCCAGGCGTCGGTGACGGCGATCGCGTCCAAGGAGGCGCGCACGTCGTGCACGCGAACACCCCAGGCGCCGTGCAATGCGGCCAACGCGGAGACCGTGGCGGTGGCGACCTCCCTGCCGTCCGGCGGCCGCGGACCGTCGGTGTCGGCGAGCAGGGCGCCGAGGAAGCGTTTGCGCGAGGCCCCGATCAGCACCGGAAGTCCGTCGGCGACGAAGTCGGGCAACGCGCCGAGCAGCGCCCAGTTGTGGTCGGCGTTCTTGGCGAAGCCGAGGCCGGGGTCCAAAATCAGCCGGCACGGGTCGACGCCCGCGGCGACGGCGGTCTCGACTTGCGCGTTCAGTTCGGCGCGCACCTCGGTGACGACGTCGTCGTAGTGATCGGCCGGACCGGTGTGCCGGTAGTCGGCGCCCGCCCGCCAGTGCATGAGAATCCACGGAACTTGCGCTGCGGCAACGACTTTCACCATATCGGGATCGGCACGCCCGCCGGATACGTCGTTGATCACCGACACGCCGGCGCCGAGCGCGGCCTCGGCGACGCTCGCTCGCATGGTGTCCACGCTGGTCGGCACGCCGGCCGCGACCAGCCCGCGGATGACCGGCGCGACCCTGGCCGCCTCGGTCTCCGGATCGACGCGATCCGCGCCGGGCCTGGTCGACTCGCCGCCGACGTCGATGATGTCGGCGCCGGCCCGGTACAGCTGGACGCCGTGCTCGATGGCAAGCCCGGGATCGAGGTAGCGGCCGCCGTCGGAGAACGAATCGCTGGTGACGTTCACGACGCCCATCACCACGCAGCGACGACCGTCGCGTGCGATGACGTGACCGGACACCGCGTCCTCCCTCACCCGCGCAGGATCAGATCGAGTGCCTCGGCGCGCGAGGCGGCGTTGGTCTGCAACAGTCCGCGCACGGCCGAGGTGGTGGTGCTCGCGCCCGGCTTGCGGATGCCGCGCATCGCCATGCACAGGTGCTCGGCCTCCACCACGACGATCGCGCCGCGTGGTTCCAGTTTGCGCATGATCGCGTCGGCGATCTGGCTGGTCAGTCGCTCCTGCACCTGCGGGCGCTTGGCGTAGAGGTCGACCAGTCTGGCGAGCTTGGACAACCCGGTGACCCGGCCGTGCTCGCCGGGGATGTACCCGACGTGGGCGACGCCGTGGAAGGACACCAGGTGATGCTCGCAGGTGGAGTACATCGGGATGTCGCGCACCAGCACGAGTTCCTGGTGCCCCTCGTCGAACGTGGTGTTCAGCACCGCGTCCGGCTCCTGGTAGAGCCCGGCGAAGGTCTCCCGGTAGGCCCGGGCCACGCGGGCGGGCGTCTCGATCAGACCGGGGCGGTCCGGGTCCTCGCCGATCGCTATCAGCAATTCCCGGACCGCGGCTTCGGCCCGATCCTGGTCGAACGGCCGACCCGTCTCCAGCGCGCGCAGTTCAGGCCGAGTCGACGCAGGCACGGAACCGTTGCGCTCGACCTCGTCGCGACCATTGAGCGCCGAGCCGACGGCATGATGATTGGCCGACAATCGAGGACACCTCCAAAATCTCGGGCGCCGGCAATCACTCGGCACCCCGATGGTCGAGCGTAATCGGCGCCCGCTCAGCGCCGTCCGTTCGGTCCATCCCACTCGTGGTTCTCGCCCTCGCCGCGCTGGCTCGGGCGACCCGGCTCCTCGTAGCCGCCGTTGTCGTAGCCGCCGTGCTCCTGGCCGGAACCGCCCTGCTGCGGGCTGCTCCACGGCTGGTAGCCGTGCCGGGACTCGCCCTGGCCGCTCCAACCGCCGCCGTAGCCGGACTGTCCGGCGGGCTGCTGCGGTTCCTCCCGCGGCGGCCAGCCCGGCGCCGACCAACCGGCCGGGGCGCCGTAGTCCGGGCGCGAGCCGTGCGTGCCGCCCTGGCGCGGGTACGCCTGGGTCGGCGCGTGCGGACTCGGGTAGCCGCCGGTCGCGGGCTGGCTGGGGTAGCCGTACTGCGGCTCGGCCTGGCGGTCACCCTGTTGCGGATAACCGTTGGCGGGCACGGCCTCTCGCGTGGCGGCGGCCAGCGAGGGCTGCACCGGCTCCGGCGGCCAGGCCTCGCCGCGCTCGGCGGCCAGCTCGCCCGGCGTCTTCACCGGTGGCTTGTCCGAGGGGACGCGCTCGCCGAAGTCGTTGAACGCGGTGATCCTCGGGCGCTTCTCCACCGCGGCCAGGAGCTCCTCGAGATCCTTGCGGTGCAGGGTCTCGCGCTCCAGCAGCGCGGTGGCCAGCACGTCGAGCACGTCGCGGTACTCGTTCAGAATCGCCCACGCCTCGGTGTGCGCGGCCTCGATGAGGTTGCGCACCTCCTCGTCGATCTCGCGGGCGACCTCGTGCGAGTAGTCCGAGCCCATGCCCATGGACCGGCCGAGGAACGGGTCGCCCTGCTCCTGGCCGTAGCGGACCGCGCCGAGGCGCGCGCTCATGCCGTACTCGGTGACCATCGCGCGAGCGATCTTGGTGGCCTGGTCGATATCGGAGGACGCGCCGGTGGTCGGCTCGTGGAAAACCAGCTCCTCGGCCGCGCGGCCGCCCATCGCCATGACCAGGCGGGCGATCATCTCCGAGCGGGTCATCAGGCCCTTGTCGTCCTCGGGCACCGTCATGGCGTGGCCGCCGGTGCGACCGCGGGCCAGGATGGTGACCTTGTAGACCGGCTCGATGTCGGGCATCGCCCAGGCCGCCAGGGTGTGGCCGCCCTCGTGGTAGGCGGTGATCTTCTTCTCGTGCTCGCTGATGATGCGGCTCTTGCGGCGCGGGCCGCCGATCACGCGATCGACCGACTCTTCCAGCGCTTCACCCGTGATGACCGCGCCGTTCTCGCGCGCGGTGAGCAGCGCGGCCTCGTTGATGACGTTCGCCAGATCCGCGCCGGACATGCCGACGGTGCGCTTGGCGAGACCGTCCAGATCGGCCTCGGTGGAGATCGGCTTGCCCTGTGAGTGCACCCGCAGGATCGCGCGGCGGCCGGCCAGGTCGGGGTTGCCGACCGGGATCTGCCGGTCGAAGCGGCCGGGGCGCAGCAGCGCGGGGTCGAGGATGTCGGGGCGGTTGGTCGCGGCGATCAGGATGATGCCGGTGCGGTCGCCGAAGCCGTCCATCTCGACGAGCAGCTGGTTCAGCGTCTGCTCGCGCTCGTCGTGACCGCCGCCGAGGCCCGCGCCGCGCTGGCGGCCGACCGCGTCGATCTCGTCGACGAAGATGATGCAGGGGCTGTTCTGCTTGGCCTGCTCGAACAGGTCGCGCACGCGGGAGGCGCCGACGCCGACGAACATCTCGACGAAGTCCGAGCCGGAAATGGTGAAGAAGGGCACACCCGCCTCGCCAGCGACTGCGCGCGCGAGCAGCGTCTTACCGGTGCCGGGCGGACCGTAGAGCAGAACGCCCTTGGGGATCTTCGCGCCCAGCGTCTGGTAGCGCACCGGGTTCTGCAGGAAGTCCTTGATCTCGTAGAGCTCTTCGACGGCCTCGTCGGCGCCCGCGACGTCCGCGAACGTGGTTTTGGGCATGTCCTTGGACAGCTGCTTGGCCTTCGATTTGCCGAAGCCCATCATGCCGCCGCGGCCACCGCCCTGCATACGGGCCATCACGAAGATGAACAAGCCGAGCAGGATCACCATCGGCAGCACGAACAGCAGGATCTGGGTGAACCAGCTCTCCTGCTTGACCACCGTGTTGTACGGAGCGCCCGACTTCTGCACGGCGGCGAAGATCTGCGCCGAGGTCTCACTGCCGCCCGGGTACTTCGCGAGGATCTTGTTCTGGCCGTCGGTCGCGTCGTTACCGTTGTTCAGCTCGATCCGCAGCTGCTGCTCGCGGTCGTCGATCTGGACGTTCTTGACGTTGCCCTTGTCGTCCAGCTGGCTCAACGCCACCGAGGTGTCGACGCTCTTCCAGCCGCGCGTGTCATTGCCGAAATAGCTGAACGCATAGATCACGAGCAAGATGCCCGAGACTATGGCCAGGGTGCGGAACACTGTCTTGCGGTTCATAGAGCGTAGGCCGGGCGGCCAGTCCTTTCCGGTGTCTCCGGTTCTGCCTAGCGAAACGTCGGGCGCGTCGTGTTGCATTCCGCCCGGTCCTACCCGATTCCGGGAGGGTTCGGATGCGGACAAGCCACGTTACCGCGTACGGTCTACTCGATACATCGCGCAGTTCGGCAGTTGGTGCAGTTCGACAAGTAAACGGTCGGAGGACCACGGTGGTTCCCGATTCCTCGCTCCGGTTTCCCTCGAGTGGTCACAATCATGGCATGTTCGGCCTATCGTGAGCGACGACACAACATCCGGCGCGAACGAGAGGCCGCGGAGGCGAGCCCTCGCGAGCACCGGACAACTGGGCAAGACAACGCGAGCCGACAGGCAACGAGGCAGTGGCTCGCGTCACCACGACACGAACGCGGCGCGCGAGCTCACGGCACCGAGGTGACGGCTCGCGGAACCGAGAAGGATCACGGGAAAGCCGCACTTCGGACCCGTGGGTAACCCGCACATCGGACAGAGCGCAGGGGGTATGGACATAGTCGAGCTACGGACACCCACAGCGATTGTGCGCCACGGTCGCGGACGGCTGATCGTCTTGCGTCCGGGCAGCGAGGGCGAGCGCGTTCTCGACGTGCCGGTCACCGATCTGCTCAAGGTCCGGCTCAGCCGGCGAGCGGACGACGCCGTCGTCATCGAGATCTACTTGCGTTATCCCACCCCGGTGCTGACCGGCGTGCCCGCCGACCGCACCCCGCTTCCGGTGCTGATCGCCGAGCACGACGTGCCCGCGGCGAGCGAGATCGTGGAGCGGATCAACGACCAGATCATGGCGGCCCAGCGCATCGATGTCGCGGCGCCCGATCTGAACCCGCCCGCGCCGACCTGGACGAAGACCGGCCCGACGCGCGCGGACGTGGAGCGAGCGGTGCGCAGGATGGCGCCGCGCCGCGAGGCCAGGTCGGCGATAGGCGCTCTGCATCGTTACGTGACGGCCGACGAATACGTCCTGGAGACCGCGGTCACCGTGGCGCACCCGCCCGCGGGCACCGGGGCCGGACTGCTCGCCGTCACCACCGGTCGCCTGCTGTTCGTCTCGATCGGCCCCGGCGAGCGGTACGCGCACGAGCTGCCGATCCCCGCGGTGCTGTGGGCCAGGTCCACCGAGGGCGCGCCGACCGCGCCCGGCGAGATCGGCGCGCGCGGCGAGACCAGCGTGGAAGTGCACGACGGCAACATCACCCTGCGTTTCACCGGCACCGATCGCGCCGACATCGAGCGGGTCGCCTGCGCGGTGAACTTCGCGGTCCGCCGCGATTCCGCGGACGGCGCGGCCGGACCCGCGGATCCCGGTGTGGCACAGCTGTATTCGGAGTGGGAGCTGCTCGTCGAGCGACATTCGCTCGGCATGGTCGACGACGGCCAGTTCCAGCGCTACGGGCGCGGGATTCTGCGCTCGCTGCCGGATTCCGTCGCGACTCCCTAGCCTCGCGCGGCGGCGGGAGGCCGAGGAGTCGGATCGGTCAGCCCTGATCCGGGGCCTTCTCGTTCAGCGCGATGCGGCGCCACGGGCTGGTGGGACGGGTCCAGAGGCGGAGCAGTTCCATGCGCCGGTCGACGCCGCCGTTCTTGAGTTCGGCGAGGTCTTCGCAGGCCTGCCAGTAGGTCCAGCCGGCGAGGTAGGCGTCGCCGAACTGACGCCAGTTCCGGTACTTGCGCTGGGCCAGCGGCAGCGCGCGCATGAGATAACCCCAGGCCACGTCGGCTTCCAGATAACCTGCAGTGAAGGCCATCCTCGCGACCGCGACGACGCGGGCCAGGTCCCAGGCGTGGATATCGGTCGGCAACGGGCGGGCCAGGTGGTCGGTGAAGCCGATCTTGATGGCCTGCGACCAGATGTCGTAGTCGCGGACCAGCGCCTCCGGGTTGTCCATGCCGCGGAACGCGCCGACCTGGCGCAGGAACGCGCGGTGCCGGTCGGCGCGCTCGCCGAAGCGGTCGCGCTCGCTGGCGTTGATCGAGGCCATGACGAGCGGGTGCACCATCGCATAAAGGGGGGCGTGCATGCCGTCCAGCAACTGCTCCATCGAGGCCTGCGCCTCGGTGCCGTCGGTGATGCCCCACGCTCCGGTCAGGGTGTCGATGGCCAGCTCCCTGCGGTCGCCGAGCGGATGTTCCCGCTCGGGCCCGAGCAGCAGGGCGTCGTGGAAAGCGTCCCAGCGGGCCGAGTAGAAGCCGCCGAGCGCGAGAGCGCGCAGCTCGTCGTCGGATATCGCGGCCCCGGACCAGTGGTCCTCTTCCCGCTTGTCGAGCTCTTCGTAGGGGAAGGTCGTCAACGTTGGTATACCGCGGGCAGGCATGCCTCCGATTGTTCCCCATGGAGCGACCCGCGGCCGTGCTTATCGCCGACGCGCCCACGAGTAGACGGGCGATTTTCAGTTCCCTTGTTTCTTGGCCTGCCGCATCGGCGGGTGGAGGGCTAATGTGCACGCATGTGTAAGAGCATCACCGTCCTGCGTGGCCTGGAGCCTGCCGCTACCGAGCAGGAAATCTATGCTGCCGCACTGCAGTACGTGCGCAAGGTCGGTGGGGTGTCCGGCCTCAGCAGCACGACCAAAGCGGCCGTCGACAAGGCCGTGGCGACCATCGCGGCGGCGACGACGACCCTGCTCGACGAGCTGCCGGACACCACGATCGCGCCGTCCACCGAACCCGCGGTGCGGCGCGCCGAGGTGGACTGAGCGGATTCAGACCCCGTAGGCCTCGACGCAGGCCAGGGCCACCTCCAGCGGCAGACTGCGCTGCTCGATCGGATGGCCGAGCAGTTCCTCGATCCGCTGGATCCGGTAGCGGACGGTGTTCTTGTGCACGCCGAGCAGCTTCGCCGTGGCCTCCGGGCTGCGGTGGCTTGCCAGGTAGGCGTGCAGAGTCCGGCGTAATCGGACGGCGTTGGCGTCGGCGCCGGCCAGCTCGCGCAGTTCGCGGCGGATCAGGCCGCGCATGGCCGTCTCGTCGGTTCCGGCGAGATAGGCGATCTCGACATCGCGATAGGCGGTGACGCGCGAACCGCCGCCGGGGGCGAGCTCGGCGACGTGCCGCGCCGCGACCGCCTCGCGGTGGCTCGCACGGAAGCCGCCCGCCCGCGCCGCGGGCACCCCGAAAGCGACCCGCACCGGCGCGTCGACGTGCGCGGCGAGCAATCGCTCCAGCCTGCCGGGCACGGCGAGGTCGGCGGCCTGCGCCGCGTCCTCGAGGCCGAGCCACGCCCACATCCCGCTCGCTCCGGACGGCACGGTGAGCAGCCTGGCGCCGCCGAGTTCGGCGGCCACCCGCGCGGCCGCGCGGTCGAGCAGCCCGGTCGACTCGCCGTCGGCGCCGGGTTCGGACGCGTCGGTCCACAGCACGAAGGCGAGGTGCTGCTGCGCGAGCCGGTAGCCGAGCCGGATCGAGGCCTGGTCGCCGTCCATCTCCTCGCCGGACAGCAGCGCGTGCACCGTCTCGGTGCGGCGGTTCAGCGCGGCGCGCAGCACTCGCTCGCGCTCTTCCATATAGGTGTCGGTGAGCAGTTCCACCGACATGCTGACCCATTTCGTCGACCGATCGAACAGCCGGAGCATGACGGCGCGCTCGATCTCCTGCGGCACGTCGCGCTGCTCGACGGCGTCGGTCATGTAGTCGAGCACCGCCTCCATGCCCACGTGGTAGGTGCGCAGCAGCAGGCGCAGGTCGAAGCCGCGGCGCGCGATGGTGCGCGCGAAGGCGTGCGCCTCCTCGGGTAGCGCCAGTTCGAAGGTGTCGCTGGTCAATCCGCTCAGCATGGTCCTGGCGTGGGCGCGGGTGCTGGCGGCGAGGTCGCGGCTCATGTCGCGATCGGCCAATTCGGGCACGCGCGCGACGATCGCGTTGTCGAGCCGCTCCACCACCTGCTCCAGCGTCTCGGTGCGCATCGTCTCGAAGACGTAGTCGGCCAGCCAGTCGCGCACCACCGCGCTGTTCGGTCCGATGCGGACCGCCGATTCGGCCGCGCCGCTTTGTACTTTCGACACAATCAGACCCGATCCAGTTGACAAAATAGGCCAAGAAACTCCCCGGTCATTGTGTCACGATCATAGTTCAGTGAGCTGATTCACAGCGCCGACGCGGCTCGGCAGCGAGCACCGCGACGCGCACGAGGGCAGTGGGAGAACAGCAGTGACCAACACCGAGTCCGCGCCGAGCGCGGCGAAGAAGGCGTCCGCGCGCAAACCGGCCGCCAAGAAGGACGCGCCGACCGTCATCGAGGTGCGCAATCCCGGCACCGGCCAGATCGTCGGCACGGTGCCGGCGCAGAGCGCCGACGAGGTCGCGGCCACGGTGCGCGAATTGCGGCTCTACCAGCCGGAGTGGGAGGCCATCGGCCCCGACGGCCGTAAGGAATGGCTGCTGAAACTGCAGGACTGGCTGATCGACAACACCGAGCACCTCGCCGACGTGCTCCAGTCGGAGACCTCCAAGCCGCGCGCCGACGCCCTCATCGATCCGTCCTTCGGCGCCGACCTGATCGGCTACTACGCCCGCCGCGCGGCCAAGTTCCTCGCCGACGACCACCCCTCGCCGCACAGCCCGCTGGCCCGGGTCAAGAAGCTGACCACCGCGTACCGCCCGTACCCGGTGGTCGGCGTGATCACCCCGTGGAACTTCCCGCTGGCCATGCCGGTGATGGACGTGATCCCGGCGCTGGCCGCGGGCGCGGCGGTGGTTCTCAAGCCGTCCGAGGTGACCCCGTTGTCCGCGCTCGAATTGGCAAGGGGCTGGCGGGAAATCGGCGCGCCACCGGTGTTCGCCGTCGTCACCGGCGCGGGTGAGACCGGCGCGGCGGTGGTCGGCAATGCCGATTACATCCAGTTCACCGGGTCCACCGCCACCGGCCGCAAGATCGCGGCGGCGTGCGTGGAGCGGATGATCCCGTACAGCCTCGAGCTCGGCGGCAAGGATCCGGCCATCGTGCTCGCCGACGCCGACATCGATCGCGCGGCGCACGGCATCGCGTTCGGCGGCATGTTCAACGCGGGTCAGGTCTGCATCTCGGTGGAGCGGGTGTACGTCGAGGCGCCGGTCTACGACGAGTTCGTCGCCAAGCTCACGGCCAATGTCAAGGCGCTGCGCCAGGGCATCGACGGCCGCGAGCTGAAGCACGACGTGGGCGCGCTGGCCAACGAGAACCAGGTGAACATCGTGCAGCGCCACGTCGAGGAGGCGGTCGCGGCGGGCGCCAAGGTGCTCACCGGCGGCAAGCGCACCGGCCAGGGCACGTTCTTCGAGCCGACGGTGCTCGTCGACGTGGACCACAGCATGTCGTGCGTCGCCGAGGAGACCTTCGGCCCGACGCTGCCCGTGATGAAGGTGGCCGACGAGGCCGAGGCGATCCGGCTGGCCAACGACTCCGTATACGGTCTCTCGGCCTCGGTGTGGACCGGCGACAAGGACCGCGGCGAGCGCATCGCCCGCCAGTTGAACGCGGGCGCGGTCAACATCAACGACGTCTTCGCCAACCTGTTCAGCTACGCGCTGCCGATGGGCGGCTGGGGCCTTTCCGGTGTCGGCGCGCGCTGGGGCGGCGCCAACGGCGTGCGCAAGTACTGCCGCCAGCAGGCGATCACCAAGCCGATGGTGCCGACCCTGCAGAAGGAACTGTTCTGGTACCCGTACCAGAACTCCAAACTGCTCACCGCGCTCGGCGCCATGCGCGCCGCGGGTGCGCGCGGCCTGCGCCGTATCGACATCCCCGCACTGCTGAAACTCAAGGGAGACAACAAGTGACCGACCCGGCGAAGATCCGAGGCAAAGTCGTCGTCATCACCGGCGGCGCCCGCGGCATCGGCCTGGCCACCGCCACCGCGTTGCAGGCGCTCGGCGCCAAGATCGCGATCGGCGACGTCGACGAGACCACCGTCAAGGAGTCCGGATCGGCCCGCGACTTCGAGCTGTACGGCAAGCTCGACGTCACCGACGCGACCTCGTTCGAGTCCTTCCTCGACGAGGTCGAGCGCACCGTCGGCCCGATCGACGTGCTGATCAACAACGCGGGCATCATGCCGACCGGCAGGCTGGTCGACGAGCCGGATCAGATCACCCGCCGGATCCTGGACATCAACGTCTACGGCGTGATCCTCGGCTCCAAGCTGGCACTGGCCAGGATGCTGCCGCGCCGCAGCGGGCACGTCATCAACATCGCCTCGCTCGCCGGTGAGACGCACATCCCCGGCCTGGCCACCTACAACGCGAGCAAGCACGCGGTGCTCGGCTTCACCGACACCCTGCGCGAGGAGTACCGCGACTCCGGCGTGCGCTTCTCCTCGGTGCTGCCGACGCTGACCAACACCGAGCTCGGCTCCGGCGTGACGGCGCCGAAGCTGCTGCGTCCCGCCGAGCCGGAGGAGATCGCCGACGCGATCGTCGGGCTGATCGAGACGCCGCGCTCGAAGGTCAGGGTCACCGCGGTGGCCGGGATCGTCTCCCAGGTCGTCGGCCTGCTTCCGCAGGCGATCGGCGACGGCATCGCGCGGGCGCTCGGCGCGAGCCACGCGTTCCTCGACGACGTCGACGCGGAGAAGCGCAAGGCCTACGAGGAGCGCGCCAGAAGCGTGTAGATCACGGGGCCTGCGCAGCTTCCGCGCCGAGCAAGTCGGCGACGAGCCGGTCGACGGTCTCGGCGGCACATCGCCGGTTGTCCCCGACACCGCCGCGGGCGCCACGTTTCGCCCAGCCGACTACGTACAAGCCCTCGATCGGCGCATCGGTATCGGGTGCGACGACTCTGCCGTGCCGGTTGGCGACCACGCCGCCATCACCGAGCCGGATACCGGCGGGCGGGGCGACGGTGAAGCCGGTGGCGCACACGACCGAGTCGGCGGTGAAGGTTCGCCCCGCCCCGGTCGCCACCCGAATGCGGTCACCGTCGGCGCGAACGGAGGTGACCTCGTGACCGAACGACAGGACGATCGACAGTGCCCGTCGCCCCTCCGCCGACCTGGCGGGACGGTGCGCCAGATCGGCCAGCAGGCGCTGGACCGGGTCGGAGGCGTCGCCGAGTTCCGAGGCGGGCGCGACGGTCACGGTGGCGTCCAGCTCGGCCAGTTCGTAGAGCGCGGACAACGTGAACGACGGGCGTCCGACCGGGGACCGCGCGACGACCGTTACCTGGGTGACCGGCCCGCCGGAACGAGTGAGAACGCGCCCCCTCGCGATGGCCGCCACGACGTCCAACGCGACGTTGCCGCCACCTACGACAACCGTCGCCGGACCGCGGAGCGGCAACACCGGTGTGCCTGGCCGGGCGCTGTTGACCGCCGACAGCAGCGACAGCGCCTGGTGTACGTCCGGGATTCGCCCGGCTCCGATCTCCCGCGGCCGCGACGCCCCGACGGCCAGGACCACCGCGTCGAACTGGCGTCGAAGCGTGGGAATCGAGATGTCGACACCCACACGGACGTTCAACCGTACGGTCACCCTGTCGTCGCCGAACGGGATGTCGAAGAGTCGGACCATGTCTCGGATCCCGTCATGCTGCCGCGACACCGCGGTACGCAACAACCCGCCGATCTCCGCACGTTGCTCGAAGACGGTGATCCGCACAGTGCTGGATCGTTGCAGCAGCTCACGCACGGTGTACATGGCGGCGGCACCGGCACCCACGACGGCGATCCGCAACGGCGTCGCGGTTCGGGGGAGAGCCTGCGGGAGTCCGAGCCCTGCGAAGTGCCCCGCGGGGCCGATCGCCGCGAAGGACTCGGCTGCCCGACGGGCGTAGTCGCGTTCCGAATCACTCAGCGCGCCTTCACTTTTGATCGCTCCCGCCGGACAGGCCGGGACGCACGCCGAACAGTCGATGCAGCTGTTCGGGTCGATATAGAGGTGTTCGACCGATTCGAACTGCGGGTCCCCCGGTACGGGACGGATGCAGTCGCGAGGGCACACCTCGACACAGGACGCGTCCTTGCAACAGTGTCCCAGAATGACATGGCTCATCCGTGCCCGCCGATCACAGGAGGTGGGATTTGCGATAGATCCATCGCGCGGGTCCGTTCAGCAACTTCTCTCGGTCGAGGAACGCGACCAGTGGCGACGCCGCGCGGCGGAACATCATCCGGTGGTGTTCGTTCCGGCTGATCTCGGCGCGCACGGTCGACCAGTCCAGGCCGACACTGCGGTAGATCCGCTTGTTGATCATGCCTTTGGCGATGATGTGGGCGCCGATCGCGATGACGATCGTGCCGACAAAACGTCTCGGCCGCGACACCCGCACCAGATGGTCGCGAATCTTCTGACGCGCGAACGACATATGCCGTGACTCTTCGACGACGTGCACGTACGACGTCCGGCGCACCGTATCGGCGACTCTGTCGTCGCGCATCCAATCACGCTGCATGACGTCGAAGACCTCCTCACCCGCCAGCACGATCGCGTAGGCGATCTCGTCCCAGGCGAAGGTGCGAAACAGCCACCCGGCGAGGACCATCGAACGGTCCAGGCGATAGTGGCCGGTCCCCAGCCGCTCGATGGCCTCGGCGAACATCAGCGAGTGCAGGTTCTCGTCGGCGCATTCGTTGAACAGGAATTTCACATCGGCTCTTGTCGGGTCCACGTTGTGGACGCGCCGCAGCAGCACGATCTGCAACGCGACCTCCAGCCAGATCGCGACGCCGAGAAAGTGCGAGGCCTCGCACCTGGTCAGATGTTTTCTGGCCGATTCGGTCAGGTCCGTCCAGGACGGCGTACCGAAGAGCGGAGACCACTCCGGACTCATCCCGTAGCGATCCTGATCGGCGGCATCGACTTCGGCCTCCCGCAGATCGAACGACAGACGTCGCGCCGAGTCGAGAAGGCGGTCGTAGACGGCGGCAGGATGGTCGGGACCGGTCATGCGGTCGGTGCCAGTCGCCGTCGCAGCGACTGTTGCGCCCTGGAGAGGATGCACTTCATTGTTCTCCTCGAATCATGTTGCTTGTCAGAGAATTCGCGGCACGGGGGGCCTCCGGATCGCTCGAGCCCGCGCCTGCCGGGCGCAAGCTCCAAAAAACGTGTGCTGACGGCCACTTTCACCGCGGCCGCCAGCAAAGCGGGACCGGCTCCGCCGATCCGTGATGTCCGATCACTCGGAGGCTCACTACACCGCATCGCTGGACGGCGATGCCGCGTTAGTCACCGTCGACTCCACGGGCACACTCCCACTGCTCCGGAACCCCCGGGCGGTCCGGAGACGCGCTGTGATCGCGGTTTGCCGTCGATCACAGCGCCTCCGCCGTATGTGCCGGATGTCGCACCGCGCGGGCGCCTGGTGGCAACCGCCGTCACTCCGGCTATACCAACAACCCGGCAATTTGTGATCAATATCACTCTTTTCGGCCGTAACAGGGTCCGGCCGCTCAGCGAGGGGTTTCTGTCCGGTCACTGAGTTCGCGGAGCACACCGCGAGCCCGGTCCGCAGATCACGAGTCTGTAACATAAGCGCTGGTCAAACGACCAAAGAATGTGCGACGCAGCCTAGCCGCGGCGCGTGCCGGAAATTCGCCGAGCCGGTGGTGCAGATGACCATGCCAGGCAATATGCTGTCCCTAACAAACCTGCCGACTGTTTCGGTGCCCGTATCCAAACTTTTCGGCCTGATAAGGCTGGAAATTGAGGACTGATTCTGATAGCAAGGGGCTATGGACCCGCATTTGCGCGACCTGCGGTATTTCGTCGCCGTCGCTGAGGAACTGCATTTCACCAACGCCGCTCAGCGGCTGCACATCGCTCAACCCACCCTGTCGCGTCAGATCCGCCAGCTGGAACGCCAGCTCGACGTGGTCCTGTTCGACCGCAACCAGCGCAGCGTCGCGCTGACCGTCGCGGGCAAGGAGTTGCTCGAAGGCGCCCGCAAGATCCTGGAGCTCTGGGAGGTCACCAACGTCTCCCTGCAGGAGGCGGGCGAGGTGCTGCGCGTCGGCATCCAGTCCGCGCTCGGCCGCGGACTGCTCAACGATCTGGAGAGCGCGAGCGGCCACCGCTTGGCACTGCACGCCGCCTCCTGGACCGACCCGTCCAGCGGTCTCGCGGGCAGGCAGGCCGATCTGGCGCTGGTGTGGCTGCCGCTGCCGGACCCGAACCGGTACCGCTGGGAGGTCCTGCGCACCGAGCCGCGCTGGGTGCTGCTACCCGAGAACCACCCGCTGGCCGATCAGGACAGCATCGATTTCGCCGATCTGCTCGACGAGCCGTTCATCGCGCTGCCCTCGGAAGCGGGCGCGGTGCGCGACTTCTGGCTCGGCAACGACGCGCGCAACGGCCGTCAGCCCAAGATCGGCGCGGAAGCGGCGACGCCCGAGGACAAGCTGGAGGCCGTGAGCCTCGGCCTCGGGGTCTGCCTGCTCGCCGAGAACAATGTGCCGATGTACCGCTGGCCCGGTCTCACCGCGCGGCCACTGACCGGACTCGCGCCGTGCGAGCTCGCCGTCGCGTGGCGGGCCGACGACACCCGACCGACAATCCTGGAGTTCGCGGCCCGCGCCGTCGAGGGTGGCTTCTCCTCCACCCAGCAGCAGCCGCTGGCCAGCTGAGCGGTTTCCCGGCGCACCGTCAGCGCACGGTGCGCCGCCAGGGGTGCAGCTGTTCGAGTTGCGCGGAAAGCCGCAGCAGGGTGGTTTCGCTGCCGGGCAGGCCTGCCAGCTGAGCGGCGACCGGAGTGCCGGAGTGGGGGTGCGTGCCCATCGGCACGGAGGCGGCGGGCCAGCCGACCAGGTTCCAGATCGGCGTGAACGGGGAGAACCGGAAGCCGGTCAGCACATTGGCGAACCAGCCCCTGCGGTGCCAGGCGCGCGCCCGCGGCGGCGGAGTGGCCAACGTGGGCGTGATCACCACGTCGTAGCTTTCGAAGAATTCGAGCAACCGGGCTTCGATCCGGTCGACCTGTGCGGCTCGGACCAGCTCGAGCCGCTGGACGAAGCGGCCCAGCGCCAGATGACGGCGGGTACGCGGTTGCAGATGTTCGGGACGAGCGAGGGTGGCGGCCTCGGGCAGCGCCACCGTCAGCCAACGGAGCAGGAGTGCGAGGACGGCGTTGCCGTAGGGCAGCGCGGTCGTCTCCACCTGGTGACCGGCCGCGGCGGCGACGGCCGCCGCCTTGTTCGCGGCTTCGGCCCAGTGCGGGTCGACGCGGACGAACCGGGAAGGCGGGGCGATGGCCACCGCGATGCGTAGTCGGCCCGGCGGTTCCAGCTCGGCTAGGTCGGGGCGGGCGGCCATGACCGATAGCGCGAGCGCGGCGTCGCCGACGGTCGTCGCCAGCACGCCGTTCTCCACCATGCCGCCCCAGGAGTCCAGGCCGACCTCCGAGGGCACGGTGTGCCTGCCGGGTTTGATGCCGTAGACGCCGCAGGCGGCCGCCGGAATGCGCACCGAGCCGAGTCCGTCGTTGCCGTGCGCCACGGGGACCAACCCGGCCGCGACCGCCGCGGCGGCGCCGCCGGAGGAGCCGCCCGCGCTGCGCTTGACGTTCCACGGATTCCTGGTGATGCGGTGCTGATCGTCGGTCATCGCCCAGAGTCCCAGCTCCGGCACGGTGGTGAGCCCGACGACGACCGCGCCCGCGTCGCGCAGCCTGCGCACCACCGGGTGGTCGGCCGTGGCCTGGCCGGTGTCGGTCGCCGCCGAACCGCACAGCACGGTCTCGCCGGTCACCGGGATGTTGTGCTTGATCGCCACCGGCACACCCGCCATCGGCAGCACGTCCAGATCCGACCGCTGTTCCAGCGCGATGGCCTCGGCGACCGCGCGCTCGACGCGCACCACGCTGAACGCGTTGGTCGTCGCGTCCTCGGCGGCGATGAGTGCGAGGGTCGCGTCGACGACCTCGGTCGGTGTCAGCGAGCCCTCGCGGACGCCTGCGGCGATGGTCACCGCGGGACCCCGCGGCGACTCCCTTTGCCCCTCGGCGTACGGCCCCCCTCGCTCGCTATCGCCCACGGGTGCCTCCCGGGCGGACAATGGTTCGGTGCTCGTGGTTTCGGTGATCGCGGCCAAGCCTTCCGCCACCGCCGTAGCCTTGTTGTGCATGTGCTGATTCGCCCCCGTCGCATCGTTGTCGAAATCGGGTGATCCGCTGTTGTGGCGCAAGTTATCATTCCCGATACTGCTCGGGGGACGATGACGTCGGGTGTGGCGGATTTTATCCGGTGCAGCCACCCACCGACCAGTGCGGATTTCCCGAACTCCGCCACAGCTAGTAGGTCCGAGAATGAGTGCCGACTCCGATAGAAATACCCGTCCGGATACGGCTTCCGACTCCGAGTCCGGCGGCCAGTTGCTCCGATCCGAGCTCGTCGCGGTGCAGGCCTTCACCGCGGCGTGGGCCGCCGCGATCAACATCGCCCCAGATGAGGGCCCCGGAACACTACCGGAGATCACCGCGTTCCTGCCCGACGCGCGCACCCTGCGCCGTGAGGCGCTCATCGCACTGATCCGGGTGGATATGCGGCACCGGTGGCTGCGAAAGCCCGCGCTCGGAGCGCGCCGCCAGGAAACGCCGCCGCCCGCGCCGCGGCGCAAACGACTGGCCGAATACTGCGCCGATTTCCCCGAGCTCGAACGCAAGAACATACCGGCCAGTTTGGTGTACGAGGAATTCGTCGTCCGGCGCCAGAGCGGCGAGCGCGTCGACCCGCGGGAATGCTTGCGCGAATATCCGAACCAGGCGGCCGAGTTACGCGGTCTGCTGAATGCCGACGACGTCGACCAGAGCACCCGCCGAACCCCGCCGGAGGCCCTCGACGACTCCACCCGACCGCCGATCGACGAGACCGACACGGCCGCACTCGACGAGACGCGCCAGTCCCCGATCGACGAATCCACCCGCGCCGCGTTCGACGGAACCATGCCCGCGACCGGCCCCGACCAGAGCTCCGCGCTGAACCGAACCACCACGTCCGTTCGTGGTACGGAGGTGAACCACACGGCGGAGGCTACGAGGGCCGCCGATCTAGGCGGAACAGAAACCGCGATCGGCACCACGATGGGTACCGGACCGGGTCGTCTCGACCCGCTGGACCGCATCGAGGTCGGTCAGCGCGTCGACGACTTCGACCTGCTGACCGGTCTCGGCAGCGGCGCCTTCGCCCGG
Source organism: Nocardia sp. CNS-044 (assembly GCF_059570515.1). Lineage (NCBI taxonomy): Bacteria > Bacillati > Actinomycetota > Actinomycetes > Mycobacteriales > Nocardiaceae > Nocardia > Nocardia sp. CNS-044. The sequence continues at coordinate 876,009 of NZ_JCANSX010000005.1, read as the reverse complement.
GTCTTCCTGGCCAGGCAGCGGTCCATGCAGCGACTGGTCGCGGTGAAGATCTCCGCCGACCACGGCACCGAGCCGCAGACCTTGGCCCAGCTGGATCACGACTACATCGTGCGGGTCTTCGATCAGCGCCTGCTCGACGCGGGCGAGGCGGGCGAGACCGCGCGACGGTTGCGCCTGCTCTACATGCAATTCCTGCCCGGCGGCACGCTGCTCGGCGTGCTGCGTTGGGTGCGCGCCACCCCGCCGGAGGAACGCAGCGGCCAGCTGCTGCTCGACGCGGTGGACGCGGCGATGGAGGAGAAGGGCGAGATCCGGCCGACCGATTCCAGCGTGCGCGCCGAGATCGCCGCGCTGAGCTGGCCGGAGACCGTCGCCTGGCTGGGCCGCAGGCTGGCCGAGGCGCTCGACTACGCCTCCGCGCACGGCGTGCTGCACCGCGACGTGAAACCAGCCAACGTGCTGCTCACCGCGGAGGCCGTGCCGAAGCTGGCCGATTTCAACATCAGCTTCAGCCGCAATGTCGAGGGCACGAGCCCGGTCGCCTACTTCGGCGGCTCGCTGGCCTACATGTCGCCCGAACAGCTGGAGGCCTGCCACCCCGGCCGCACCCGCTCCGCCGCCGACCTCGACACCCGCTCGGACATCTTCTCGCTCGGCGTGGTGCTGTGGGAGCTGCTCACCGGCGCGAAGCCCTACGACGACAACACCGCGGGCGCGGGCCAGCGCGGCGACGACACCACGCTGGAAGCCATGCTGGAGCGGCGCTGCGTCGGCGTCGACGCCGCGGCGCTGGCCCGGGTACCGAAGGACTGCCCCGCCGCGCTGCGCCGCGTGCTGCTGACCTGCCTGCGACCGGAGCGCGACGAGCGCTGGTCCAACGGCGCGACGCTGGCCAAACAGCTCGACCTCTGCCTGGACGAGCGAGCGCGCGGGTTGGTCGACCCGACACCGGGCAGCTGGCGGGAGCGGCTGCAGCCCTACATCCTCCCGGTGATGGTGGTGGCCATCGCCGTGCCGAACATGCTCGCCTCGCTCTACAACATCCAGCACAACCAGAACCTCATCGTCGACCGAATGCCCGAGGACGCGCAACACACGTTCCTGATCCTCACCGGCGCGGTGAACGCGGTGTTCTTCCCGATCGGGTTCTTCACGATCATCTACTCGATGCGCTACATGCTGCGGGTGACCAAGGGACTGCGCAAGGGCAGACGGTACGACCCTGACACGCTGACCCGCGCCAGAACCGACACGCTGCTGCTCGGCGAGCGGGCGGTGGCCATCCCGTTCATGTTGTGGGTGCTCGCCGCGCTGACCTTCCCCGCCGTGATGCAGCTGTCCACCGGCGACGTCACCGGGCGCGACGTCGTGCACTTCATGGCCTCGCTGGTGGTCTGCGGCGCCATCGCCGGGTCGTATCCGTTCTTCCTGGCGACCTTCTACCTGATCCGCTGCATCTATCCGATCTTCCTGCGGCACGGGAACATCAGCGCCGAGGACGCTGGCAGATTGCGCGCGCTCGACCGGCGCTGCAACCTATACCTCGCGATCGCGGCCTCGGTGCCACTACTCGCGGTAGCCGGGGTGACCTTCCTCCCGCCCGAGGACATCCCCATGGTGATCGTCGCGGTTCGCGTGCTCTGCGTGGGCGCCATCATCGCGTTCGTCGGGTCGTATTTGCTGTTCCGCGCGCTCGAGGCCGACCTGCGCGCGCTGGAGCGAGTGGTGGCGCCGAGCGGGGAGCCCGGCGCGGCGACCGCGCAAGGCGGCTCCGCCCGGTACGACAACCGCCCGCGCGCGGCCGCGGAGCGTCCATGACCGTCACGCACGTCGATCCGGTCGGACGCTTCACCGCCGCTTGGCGGCACTGCCTGCATGCCGCCAGCGAAAGCCCGCCGCACCTGGCCGACTACGTGCCCGACGGCACCGAGGTGCGGACCGCCGTGCTCACCGACCTGGTCCGCATCGACCTGCGGCACCGCTGGAGCGGACGCGGGCCGGTCAAGCGCATCGCGGAGTATCGCGAGGAGTTTCCCGAGGTCGACGCCAGCCCGCAGCTGGCCGACCTGATCTGCGAGGAGTTCACCGCCCGGCGCGGACGCGGCCCACTGCCGCTGGAGGAATTCCTCGCGGAGTACCCCGAACTGGCCGACACCGTGCGCGCCCGGCTCACCGGCGAGCAGGGCCACGCCGGGGTTGTGCACGTCGACCGCGATCCCGCCGACCTCGCCCCCGGCCAGCGGGTCGACGACTTCGACCTGCGGACCGAACTCGGCAGCGGCCGCGCCGGGCGGGTGTTCCTGGCCAAGCAGTTGTCCATGCAGCGGGTGGTCGCGGTACGGATCGCGGCGGCGGGCGGTGCGGACCCGCAACCGATGGTCCAGCTCGACCACCCGAACATCGTCCGCGTCTTCGACCAGCGGGTGCTCGCGTTCGACGGTGAGATCGGCAGGCTGGTCTACATGCAGTACCTGCCGGGCGGCACCGCGGCGGAGGTGCTCGAGCGTCGCCGCGCGGCGGAATCGGCACAGCGTCGCCGCGCGGCGGAATCGGCACAGCGCCGCGGCGCGGCGGAATCGGCACAACGCCGCCGCGGCCAGGACGAGGCCATGGGCGGAGCGCTCCTACTCGACGCGCTGGACGCCGCCATCGAGGCCAAGGGCGAGATCCGGCCCGCGGACTCCCTGGTGCGCGCCGAGCTCGCCGAGCTCAGCTTGCCGGAGACGGTGGCGTGGATCGGCCGCCGCCTCGCCGACGCACTCGGTTACGCGGATCGCCACGGCATCGCCCACCACGCCATCGACCCCGCCAACGTGTTGTTCACCAGCGAAGGCACCCCCAAGCTGGCCGACTTCGCGCCCGGCGACGGCACGACAACGCCACCCGATTCACCCGCGGCGCTTCGCGAGTGGCTCGCCTACCGCTCCCCCGAACAGCTCGCCGCCGCGCTCGACTCCGACGCACCGGCCCCGGACAGCCGCAGCGATCTCTACGCGCTCGGCATCCTGCTGTGGGAATTGCTGACCGGGACAAGGCCATTCGCCGACGACCCGCCCACCGTGGAGGCGGCGCTGCGGGCCCGCCGAGCGGGCGTGCCCGCGGCGGCGCTCGCGACGCTGCCCGCCGACTGCCCGCCCGCGCTGCGCCGCGTCCTGTTGACCTGTCTGGAGCCCGACCCGCTGCGGCGCTGGCGGAACGGCGCGGTGCTGGCCGAGCAATTGGACCTGTGTCTCGACCCGCGCGCCCGCGACCTGGTCGACCCGCCCGAGCACAGCTGGCGGGTGCGGCTGCGCCCCTGGCGGGTGGTGCTGATCGCCCTGGCCATCGGGGTGCCCAACATCTTGGCCTCGATCTACAACATCGACCACAACAACATGCTGATGCACAGCAGGCAGTCCGCGCAGACGCAGCGGCAGTTCGAGATCTACTCGATCATCGTCAACGGCTTCGGCTTCGCCATCGGCACGGTGCTGCTGGTCTACCTGGCCAGATACCTGATCACGGTGCCGCACGGATTGGCCGCGGGCGTCCGCTACGACGAAGACGTGCTGCACAAGGCGCGTGCCTCGGCCGTGCGGCTCGGCGACTGGGCCGCGCTGATCATCTTCACCATGTGGCTGGTCTCCGGTCTGGTCTATCCGCTCGCGTTGCGCGGCACCCCCGACGTCGTATCCGCCAGCGACTACGCGCATTTCATGATCCTGCACACCGTCTCCGGCGTCATCGCGATGACGTATCCGTTCCTGCTGACGAACTTCTACCTCATCCGGTGCATTTACCCGATGTTCTTGGGACAGGGCGGAATCGAGCGCTCCGAGGCGAACGACCTACGCGCGCTGCGCCGCCGCAGCGGCGTGTATCTGGTGCTCGCCGCGTCCATTCCGCTCATCGCGGTCGCAGGATCGACCCTGTTGCATCCCCCGGACCTGGCCAAAATCATCGTCGCACTGCGGATAATGTGCATCGCGAGCATCGTCGCCTTCGTCGCGGTCTATCTGCTGTTCCGGGCCATGGAACAGGATCTGTACGCGCTGCGGCGGAGGCAGGTGTACCCATGATGGCGTAGCTCTCCGCGTGAGTGGCGGGTTCGTAGGCACCACCCCAGGAGCACGATGAAGCCACCGTTCGGCAGACTTGTCAGCCTGTCGCATGTGCACGATCCGGCGACGACGCCGATCTTTCCCGGCGACCCGGAATTCCGCACCGATATCGTCGCCACCGTCGCCAACGACGGGTACTACCTGCGGTACATCCAGCAGGGCGAGCACACCGGAACGCATTGGGGCGCACCGATCCACTTCCACGCCGACGGGCTGGCGGCCGACGAACTGGACCTGGCCGATCTGCTGCTGCCCGCGGTGAAGATCGACGTCCGCGAGCGGTGCGCGGCGGACCGCGATTACGCCGTTACCGTGGACGATCTGCGGCGCTGGGAGTCGCGGCACGGCCGCATCCCGGACGGCGCGGCCGTGATCGCGTGGACCGGGTGGGACGCCAAGTGGGGCGGCCCCGACTTCATCGGCGTCGATGAATCGGCCGGTCGCCAGCCCGGATTCGCGGTGGAGACGGTGGAGTGGCTGTTGCGGACGGGACGGCTCGGCAGGCGCGGCGCGCTGGGCATCGACACCTTCGGACCCGATGTGGGCGCCGACGACACCTACGCGGTGTCCAAGCTGCTCTACGGTGAGCACCGGATCAGCCTGGAGTGCCTGGCGAATCTCGCTGAGCTGCCCGCGACCGGCGCGTGGATCCTGGTCGGCGGGCCGCTCTATCGCGGTGGGTCGGGCTCGCCCGCAACGATTTTCGCGTTGCTGCCCTGAGTCGTCGTGGGCTGGTGCCCTGAGCTGTCGTGGGCTGCTGCCCTGAGCTGTCGTGCCCTGGGCTGTTGTGGGCGAGTGCCCCGAGCTGTTCGGGCTGGGTGTCCTAGGCCCCGCCGTAGACCTTCGGGTCGAGGGTGCCGATGTAGGGCAGGTCGCGGTAGCGCTCGGCGTAGTCGAGGCCGTAGCCGACGACGAACTCGTTCGGGATGTCGAAGCCCACGTGGGCCACGTCGACGTGGGTGCGCAGCGCGTCCGGCTTGCGCAGCAGGGTGACCACCTCGAGCGAGGCCGGGTTGCGGGTGGACAGGTTGCGCTTGAGCCAGGACAGGGTCAGACCGGAGTCGATGATGTCCTCGACGATCAGCACGTTGCGGCCCGCGATGTCCTTGTCCAGGTCCTTCATGATCCGCACCACGCCCGAGGAGGAGGTGGACGAGCCGTAGGAGGAGACGGCCATGAATTCCATCTGGGTCGGGATGGGCAGCGCCTTGGCCAGATCGGTCATGAAGAAGATCGCGCCCTTGAGCACGCCGACCAGCAGCAGGTCGCCCTCGGGAGCGTCGGCCGGGTAGCGCTTGGCGATCAGCTCGGCAAGCTCCTGCGTCTTGGCGGCGATCTGTTCCTCGGTGATCAGCACCGACGCGATGTCGTCCCCGTACACGTCAGTTGGTTTCCCTTCCTGTGCGCCGCTGGTTTCGATCGATCCCGCTCGGCATCAGTCACTGCGCAGACATCGGTCTTGTTCGCGCAGTGTCAGCCTGCCATGTTCGCGCGCGGCAACCAACCTCGTGTCCGGTGACCCGCCGCCGACTGCCACCCCTCCCTGCCCGCGCCACGCCGTGACCAGGGCGTCCACCGCCCGTAAATGCTTGTCGGTCAGCGCTTTCGCTCCGCCGTGCAGCAGCCAGGAGCGGATCGCCCTGCGGCGCAGCGCGGCGGGCGCAGTGGCGAGCGTCTCGATCGACAGCGCCACCTCATCATCGGCGGCGCCGGAACCCTCGACGGCGGGGCCGGGTACCTTCGCGGCCTCCAGCAACTCGTCGGCAAGCACGTCGAGCAGCGCGCCGTCCTCGCGCAGCTGTTCGGCGGTGCGGGCCAGCGCGGCCGCGACGCCGCCGCCTAGGACGTCCTCGAGCAGCGGCAACGCCTCGGTGCGCAGCCGGACCCTGGTGAATTCGGGCGACAGGTTGTGCGGGTCCTCGTGCGGGGTGCGGCCGAGGTCGGCGCACATCTGGCGGGTCGTGGCCCGCCGGACACCGAGCAGAGGCCTGCCCCACGGTTCGGCGTAGGCGGCCATGCCCTGGATCGAGCGTCCGCCGGAACCGCGGGCGAGTCCGAGCAGCACGGTCTCGGCCTGATCGTCGAGGGTGTGGCCGAGCAGAACGGGCGCGCCGTGGCGGGCGGCGTCCATCGCGCCGTATCTGGCCGTGCGCGCCGCCGCTTCCAAGCCGCCTTCGGCGCCGACCTCCACCGCGAGCACGCGGGCCGATCGGCAGCCGAGCGCGAGGGCCGCGGCGGCCGCGTCCGCCGCCACCTGTCCCGAGCCTTCTTGCAGGCGATGGTCGACGATCAACGCGTCGACGTGCCGGATCTCGATGACCGCCGCGGCCGTCAGAGCCAGTGAATCCGCCCCGCCGGACAGCCCGACCGCGACGGAAGCGCCCTGCGCCAGATACTCCCCCGCCCAGGACCGCACCGCGCGCCGGACCTCGAGCACCGCCGCAGTCTCCGGCAATTTGCGCGGCCCACTCGAACCAGCGCTGCCAGCGGTCGACCCGGTCGCCTCGCGCTGCCCGGGCGTCACTCGTACCGCACGGCCCATGGGGAGGACACTACCGAGTCGCGCCGCCTCCGAGACCGTGACGGGTTCACGGAAATCGCGGACTCGGCGCGCCGCTCGGCGCGCCGCTCGGCGCGCCGACGACCACCGTGCTCGGGCAGCGCCGCGAGCCGAGCCGTCGGCCGCACCGGACGCTGTGTGTCTCGCCGCTCCGTCGGTGCGGATAGTCCACATGCCGGGGCCGCGCGGCGATCCGCGGCCGGTCGCCGAAGTCCGCTCAGCCCAGTACGCGGGCGATCCAGCGGTCCGGGTTCTCGATCTCGTCCGGCCGGGGCAGCGTCTCGGGATTCGACCACACCACGTTGAACCGCTCCATGCCGACGCGGCCGACGACGTGGTCGACGAACGCCTTGCCGCGGACGTACTGCGCGACCTTCGCGTCCACGCCGAGCAGGGCCCGCAGAATGCGCTGCAGCGGGTTGGTCGGGCGCTTGCGGCGCTTGTCGAAGGCCGCGCGGATCTGCTCCACCGTCGGGATGACGGTGGGGCCGACGGCGTCCATCACGTGGTCGGCGTGGCCTTCGAGCAGGGTGCCGAGCATGAGCAGCCGGTCCAGGGCCTCGCGTTGCGGCGGCGCCTGGGTGGCGCGCAGCAGACCGACGACGCCGCGGGTGGCCGGATCGTCGGATGCGGTGCCGCGGCGGCGGTCGCGCAGTTCGTCGACCAAACGGGTGAGCATGTCGGTCAGCGGTTCGTCGCCGACCTCGGAGAGGATGTCGACGTTGTTGCGCATGTAGTCGGCCAGCCAGGGCGCGGAGGAGAACTGCACCCGGTGGGTCACCTCGTGCAGGCACACCCAGAACCGGAAGTCACCGGCCGGGACGCCGAGCGCGCGCTCGACGGCCATGATGTTGGGCGCGACGAGCAGCAGTGTGCCGTCCGGCCCGGTGAACGGGTCGTACTGGCCGAGGATGGCGGTGGAGAGGAACGCCAGCATCGCGCCCGCCTGCACACCCGCGGGCTTGCCCGCGAACGTGCCGCGGCCGTGCGGATCGCCGCCGGTACCGGTGAGCTGGGCCATGGAGTCGGCGGCCGCGCCGATCCAGCCGGGCCGGTCGACGATGCGCGCCGCGGGCACGGGCTGATCGTCGAGCAGTCCGCTCACCTCGCGAACCGGTCCCTCGGCCCGCACCGACGCCTCGGCCAGCTCGGCGACCACCTGCTCGGCCGAGTACCGCGAGGTGCGCGGACCCGGCGGCACCAACGCCGATCCGGTGCGCGCGGCCAACCGCCAGTCGACGGCGCCGGACAGGCCGGAGCGACGTCGCGCCTTGCCGTTCGATGCCGAATCGGCGACGGCGGATTCGCGTGTCTTGTCAGCGCCTTCGATCATGGTCAACCACCCGTCACGAGCATCCACAGTTGCGCAGCGTGCCTGCGATGGCGTCCAACGCGGGCCTGCTCACCTCCGGCGGCCGATCGTTCGACATCAACGCGAAGGTCAGCACCCGGCCATCCCGGTCGAGCACATATCCGACCAACGTGCTGGCCACCGAGAGAGTTCCGGTCTTGGCGCGCACCCATCCGGCGCCGCCGCGGTTCTGGGTGACATACCGGCTGGCCAGCGAGCCCGTCGCGCCCGCGACCGGCAGATCGTCCAGCATCGGCGCGAGGGTGGCCGCCAGCTTCCCGCCCGCGGGCCGAGCCTTGGTGCCGGTCGGCCGGGTCAGCGTGTCGTCGGTCGACTGGGCGGCGGTGGCGACGATCTTGTCCAGCAGGCGCGCGGGGATGCGGTCGTCGGTGGAGAGTCCGCTGGTGTCGTGCATCACCACCCCGTTCAGATCGAAACCCGCCTTCTCCAGTGTGGCGGCCACGGCGGCCACCGCGCCGGCGAACGACGGTTCGTGTCCGGTCGCCACCGCGATCTCCCGGCCGATGGTCTCGGCGAGCACGTTGTCGGAGTAGACCATCATGTCGCGCAGCCGGTCGCGCAGCGGCGCGGACTGCACGCTCGCCACCTCGGCCGCACCCGGCGCCGCCTTGCCCGCGCGCACCCGAGACGGGTCGAGCCCGAGTTCGATGGCCAGCCTGCGTCCGGCGTCCAGCGCGGGGGTCGAGCTGCGCGGGGAGTATTCGACGAGCGGTTCGACGCGTCCGCCGTCGATCATCACCGCTTCGATCGGCGCGATCGAGCCGCCGGGGATGTCGGCGTCCTCCCAGCCCTTCGCCATGGTCGGCCCGGCGAAGGCGGTGGTGTCGACCACGATGGTGTCCGCCGCGCTCCCGGCCAGCCTGATCTGCGCGACCAGGTCCGCGAGGCGCGGGCCCTTCGGGTAGTAGCCCTTGCCGTCGGCCTGCGCGGTGAGCGTCGGATCTCCGCCGCCGACCAGCACCAGTTCGTTCGGCGCCGCCCCGGCGACCACCTTGGTGACGACCCGCTGGTCCGGCGGCAGCGCGAGCAGCGCGGCCGCGGTGGTGAGGATCTTGGCGGTGGACGACGGGATCATCGGCGTGCCCGGATCCTGGCTCCACAGCGTGGTTCCGCTCTCGGCGTCGGTGACCACACCGGCGAACGTGCCGAGATCCGGATTGGCAAGCGCCCCGCCGAGCGCCGCCGCGACACCGGCCGGGCTCGGCGCGGGCGCGTTCGACGGCGCGGGAGCCACCTGCGGAAAAGGCTTGACCAGGGCGGGCGGCGCGGCGATGGTGAGCCCGCCGTGCCGGAATTCCGGGGTCCACGGCTGGACGACGACCAACGCACCGCCGGCGGCGATCAGCAGCACCCCGAAGGTCGCCCCGAATCCGATCCACATCCTGCGCCGCCGCCGCGCGGCCAAGTCACCGATATTTCTCTTCTTCCCACCAACCACGTACCCGTCGTCTCCCTGACTCGGCTGCCACGCACCACCGGCGCACCCATGCCCTTTTGAACCTCGGCCCCACCGATCACACTATCCTCGTTCCGCTACCGTTCCCCCGAACAACCTGGCGAGTCGGCGGTCGTGCCCGCTCGAGCCACCGGATGCAGCACAGAAGGAGATGGCGTGGAGTTCGACGTCACCATCGAGATCCCCAAGGGTTCCCGCAACAAGTACGAGGTCGATCACGAGACCGGCCGTGTTCGGCTCGATCGCTTCCTCTACACCTCCATGGCCTACCCGGCCGACTACGGCTTCATCGAGAACTCGCTCGGCGAGGACGGCGACCCGCTTGACGCGCTGGTCCTGCTGCCCGACTCGGTGTTCCCCGGCGTGATCGTCGAGGCGCGCCCGGTCGCCATGTACAAGATGGAGGACGAGGCGGGCGGCGACGCCAAGGTGCTGTGCGTGCCCGCGGGCGATCCGCGCTGGGACCACATCCAGGACCTGGCCGACGTGCCGGAGTTCGAGCTCGCCGCGATCAAGCACTTCTTCGAGCGCTACAAGGACCTGGAGCCGGGCAAGTACGTCAAGGGCTCGGAGTGGGTCGGTCGCGCCGAGGCCGAGGCCGAGGTGGAAGCCTCCTTCAAGCGTCTGCAGGAGAAGGGCGGCCACTGAGTCACCCGACGAAGGCGGGAGGTCCGTACGGACCTCCCGCCTTTTTCGTTTCCCGAATGGGTTGTCCTCGTACGCGAAAGGGACGCCCGGCCTGCGCCGGACGTCCCTGGGGATCCGATCACGGTGCGAGAGCGCCGATTACGGGTGGTTTCGCGGGATCAGTAGTAGATGTAGAGGTCCCAGCCGTCCCAGGCCTCGACGCACTCCCAGTAGTAGCCGCCGGTGCTGGGCGAGACGCCGTCGGCGCGGCAGGCCTCGAAGGTGGCGTAGGTGCCGATGTAGGTGGCCCCGTAGCCGGTGGCCTGGTAGGTCGGCGCGGCGTTGGCCGTCGCAGCCGTCGACACCCCGGCGACGGCTGCGGTGGCAAGAAGGCCCGCGGCGAGGAAGGACTTGATTCGCATTTCACTGCTCCTGGAAAGCGAGGTTGATGTTGACCTCTCTCAAGGTAGGGAGCGAAACGCCGCTGAACAGCCACCCCTAGGGCTCGAACACCCGCCCCCTCGGGCGATTCCACCTTCTCCACCACGGCAGCGAGATTCGAATCGCACACTCGCAATTCGCAAGACTCGTCCCCGACTCGACGTCGAAAGCCACACGGCGATCGGAGGTTTTGTGCCGCGAGTCAGGAACCGGGGCCGTCCGCACCGCGCCGCGCGCTTTCCCGATCCGCGCTCTTGTCCAGCGGTGGCTCCACCGTCGCACCGCCCGGCAGCGGCAGGCCGGTCTGCTCGACGACCCGCGCCTCGACATCCACCACCGATTCGGCTTTGTCGTTCGCCGCCTGGATGCCGCTGACCATGCGCAGCGGCACTTCCTTCCAGAACAGCACGAGCACCAGCGCGAGCAGCGCGAGGCAGGTGACGGCGAGGAACACCGTCGACATGGAGTCCGCGAAACCGACCTGGAAGGGCCTGGCCAGCTCCGGGCTCAGCTGCTGGACGATCGAGCTGTCCTTCAGCACCTCGCCCGCGGCCGAAGTGTCCTGGGCGAGCAAACCTTTGGCCAATGCGGCGTCGGCGGGATTGCCGCTCTGCGCACCGGCGAGGACGGCCTGTGCGAACTCCGGATCGCGTGCGGCGGCGCGCAGTTCGTCGGTGATGTTCGGCGTCATTCGCGCGAACAGGATGGACAGGAACACCGCGACGCCCAGCGTGCCGCCGATCTGCCGGAAGAAGGTGGCGGCCGCGGTGGAAACGCCCATGTCCTTGGGCGGCAACGCGTTCTGCAAGGCGAGGGTGAGCGGCTGCATGAGGTTGCCGAGACCGAACCCGGTGCAGGCCATGAAGAGCATGGCCAGCCACAGCGGGCTGTCCGCGTCCAGGAAATGCAGCAGGAACAGGCCGAGCGTCAGCGTGGTCGCGCCGATGATCGGGAAGATCCGGTAGCGGCCGGTTCGCGAGATCAACTGGCCGGACAGAATCGAGCCGAGCATCAGCCCCAGCACCATCGGCAGCATTTGCAGACCGGCCATCGTCGGGCTCGCCCCGCGAACGACCTGGAGGTACTGCGGCAGCAGCGAGATGCCGCCGAACATGGCCGCGCCGACCACGAACGAGATGACGACGCCGAGCGCGAAGGTCCGGTTGCCGAAGATTCGCAGCGGGATCAGCGCCGCGTCCTTCAGCCCCTTCTCGACCACGACGAACCCGGCGACGCCGAGCGCGCCGATCACGTAGCAGACCACCGAAGGCACGCTGCCCCAACCCCATTCGCGCCCCTGTTCGGCGACGACGAGCAGCGGCACCAGTCCGACGGCCAGCACGAGCACACCCCACCAGTCGACCCGATCGGTGGAGTGCGGCTTCTTCGGCAGGCGCAGCACCCGCGAGACCACCGCGAGCGCCACCAGCCCCACCGGCACGTTGACCAGGAAGACCCAGCGCCAGCCGCTGACGCCGAGGATGGTGTCCTGCCCGGCGAGAATGCCGCCTAGCACCGGGCCGATCACGCTGGACGTGCCGAACACCGCGAGGAAATAGCCCTGGTAGCGGGCGCGTTCGCGGGGGCCGACGATGTCGCCGAGGATGGCGAGGGCCAGCGACATCAGCCCGCCCGCGCCCATGCCCTGGACGGCGCGGAAGGCGGCCAGCTGGTACATCGACTGGGCGAGCGTGCACAGCAGCGAGCCGACGACGAAGATGCTGATGGCCGCCATGAAGAACGGCTTGCGGCCGAACATGTCCGACAACTTGCCGTAGAGCGGCGTGGTGAGAGTGGCGGTGATCAGGTAGGCGGTGGTGGCCCAGGCTTGCAGCGCGTAGCCGTCGAGATCGTCGGCGATGGTGCGGATCGCCGTCGAGACGATGGTCTGGTCCAGCGAGGAGAGCAGCATGCCGAGCATGAGCCCGCTGAGGATGGTCAGGATCTGCCGGTGGGTGAATCCCGCCTGCGGCGTCACGGCGGTCGGGGCGGTCACGAACGCCGCTCCGCTTCATCCGGATTCGTGAGCCGCGGCCCGGCGACCATCGCGGGTCGCGCGCGTTCGAAATCGTCGACGAACTGGCGCAGCAGGTCCGCGAAGAGCGCGCGGTCGTCCGGCGTCCAGTCGGCCATCACCAGGGTGAGGTTGTCGTGGCGGCGCCTGCGGATACGCTCGGCCACCTCCCGCCCCCGCTTGGTCACCTCGAGCACCGTCGCGCGTCCGTCGGCGGGGTCGGCCGTCCGCCGGACCAGCTCACGCTCGACCAGCTGGGCGACCTGGCGGCTGACCGTCGACGCGTCGGAGAACACCGCCTCGGCCAGCGCGCCCGAGCGCATCGGGCCGTCGCACAGCAGCCGGAACAGCACGGCGAACACAGCCGGGTCCACGCCGTCCGTGGTGCGGATCTGCAAGGCGGTCCGGTCGCGGATGCGCTGGAGCCGGGTCAGTTGCACCGCGATGGTGTCGATCGAATGGTCGTCCGCGTCCACGCACCGCCACCTTTACTTGCGCCAATCAATTAGTTGTTCGTCGCAAGTATGTCGGTGCGTGGACGCCGGAGGCAAACGGCTATCGACCCTTGAACTGCGGCTCGCGCTTCTCGAAGACGGCCTGGATGGCCTCGGTCAGGTCCTCCGACGGCAGGAAGGCCGCGTTCCACGCCGAGACGTAGCGCAGCCCCTCGGCCACCTCCGACGCGCGCTTCTGGTCCAGTACGTCCTTCACGCCCTGCACCACCAGCGGCGGGTTCGCGGCGATCTCGCGCGCCATCGCGTGCGCCGCGTCCAGCACCGCTTCCTGGTCCGGATACACGTCGTTGACCAGGCCGATCCTCTCGGCGCGCGCGGCGTCGATGTCCTTGCCGGTGTAGGCGAGCTCGCGCAGGTGGCCCTCGCCGATGATGCCGGGCAGCCGGTGCAGCGAACCGATGTCGGCGACGATCGCGACCTTGGCCTCGCGCAGGCTGAACTTGGCTTCCGCGCTGGCCAACCGCACGTCGACGGCCGCGATCAGGTCGAGGCCGCCGCCGATGCACCAGCCGGAGATGGCCGCGATCACCGGCTTGGTGCACTCGGCCACCGCGGTGACCGAGTCCTGCATCCGCCGGATCTCCTTGAGGAAGTCGGTGCGCGGCGCGGCCAGCGCCTTGTCGGCGAGCAGCGGACCGAAGGTGCCCGCCATGGCCGGGAGGTCGAGGCCGTAGGAGAAGTGCTTGCCCGCGCCGGTGAGCACGATGGCGCGCACCTCGGGATCGGCGTCGAGACCGCGGAAGATCTCGGGAAGTTCGCGCCAGAAGTCCGGGCCCATCGCGTTGCCCTTGCCGGGGCCGGTCAACGTCACCTGCGCGACGTGGTCCTTTGTCTCGACGGTGAAAGCCTGCCAGTCAGTCATTTGTACAGCGTATACGCCGCTTGCGCGGGCCGTCAGGGGGAATGCGCCGAGGCAGGAACGCGGTCTGTTCTCGGCAGGAGCAAATGCGCGGTTTTGCTTACCCTGGATCCATGAGCAGGGCCCAGCTACCTCCGGTCGCCTGCCGGGTCGCCGACACGCTGATCGCGCGCGGCCATCACGGTGTCATCCTCCGCCAACCCACACCCACCCGCACTGCCGCCGACGCGGCACGCGCCCTCGGCGTCGAGGTGGGAGCGATCACCAAATCGCTTGTGTTCCTGCTCGATCAGGACCCGGTGCTGCTGCTGGTCTCCGGCGCGCACAACGTGGACCTGACGCAGACCGGCGCACGATTGGAAGGCACGCTCACCCGCGCACCCGCGGCGCTGGTGCGCGAGGTGACCGGTCAGCCGATCGGCGGGGTCGCGCCGGTCGGGCATCCCACCAACCTGCCGACCTGGGTGGACAACGCGCTGGCCAGGCACCAGGAGCTGTGGGCGGCGGGCGGGCATCCGAACACGCTGTTCCGTACGTCCTTCCGGGAGTTGGTGCGGATCACCGCCGGGCTTCCGATCGATGTGGACTGAATCTCACACCGCCGCATGAGCTGCGGGTTTCCGGGGCGAACGGCAATCGAACAACAATCGCCCGGCCCGGAGCGGGCGAATCGGGCGTACGTTCGTCATGTGACCGAAGCACCGCAGCCGCACACCGGCGTCCGGATCCCCGACGACCTGAGCGGCATCACCGCCGAGCAGTACCGCGCGTCCATGCGTCACTATCCGGCGGGCGTCACCGTGGTCACGCTCTCCTGCCCGAAGGGACCGGTCGGCTTCACCGCGACCTCCTTCGCCTCGCTCTCGCTGGAACCGCCGCTGGTGTCGTTCAACATCGCGCACACCTCGTCCAGCATGGCCGCGATGCTCGACGCCGATTCCGTGGTCATCCACTTCCTGGGCGAACACCAGCAGCACATCGCCAAGCGCTTCTCCCGCTCCGCCGAGGAACGCTTCACCGACCGCTCCCTGTGGACCACGCTGGACACCGGCGAACCCGTCCTGCACGGCACCCCCATCTGGGTCCGCGCCGTCGTCCAGCAACTCATCCCCATCGGCGACCACACGTTCGTCGTCGGCCTGGTCACCCGCGTCCACGACAACACCGACGAAAAGCCGGCCGCCGCACCGCTGTTGTACTACAACGGCCGCTACCACCGCCCGTCCTCCCTGGAGGGCTGAGCGAGTTCAGGAGCCGTCCAGCTCCTTGAACGCGACCTCCATCGGGAACGGGCCGGTCAACCGCAGCGCGTCCTGATGGGTTTCAGCGAGCCGATAGGTCCGGCTCGCCCAGTCCAAGCGGTACTCCTGAACGATCTTGACGCGGCGGTCGGCGTCGAGGTGCACCACAAGGTAAATCGGGATGCCCTCGTGCGCGTACTCCGCCCGCTTGTCGACGGTGTCGGTGTACTCCGATCCCGGTGAGACGACCTCAACGACCAGCAGCGCGTCTGCCGTGGTGAGCTTCCGATCCTCCTCGACGCACCGATGCAGCACCACGTCGGGCCTGCGGAAGGAGAACCCGGGACTGCCCGGCCTGCCCTTGACATAGTGCATCTCGAAGTCGGTGACGACACCGGTGCACGGCTCGGCCGGGCGCGCCTGTTCCAGCGCGTTGGCCAGCCGCCTGGCGACGTTGTTGTGCTGAAAACTGCCGCTGCGGCAGAAGATGACGTGACCGTCGACCACCTCGATCTGCCGTTGCACGTCCTCCGGCAGGGCGTCGTAGCCGGCCTCGGTGATGAGCAGCGCCCCTGGATCGGTCGCCCACGCAGGCAGAATGCTCATCGGTCCACCTCCAAGTCAGGAACGGTCTCGCCGATAGTATCCCGCCGCCACCGCCCCCAACCGGCCCCGGAAACCGCGCCGCGACATCCTGGCGCACTCGGTCGCTTCGGCCGTGCGCGGTCCAATGGCGGTTACCGCGCGGTGGCGTCCTACGCGATCAGGCAGGGGGTGGCGCCGGTGGACGGGTCGGCGGTGAAGGGGCGGGTTTCGGGGGTGGGGTTCCAGAGGCCGTCGGTTTCGGCGTAGTTCCAGGAGGGGCCGCGGTGGACCAGGGTGGCGACGGCGTCGACGAGGCGGTCGATGTCGGCGGAGGTGGTGCCGAGGCCGATGCTGGCGCGCAGTGCGCCGTCGAGGCCGAGGCGGGCGAGCAGCGGGTGGGCGCAGAAGCGGCCGTCGCGCACACCGATGGCGTGTTCGGCGGAGAGGTAGGCGGCGACGTGGCCGGGCGCGAAGCCCGCGACGGTGAACGCCACGATGCCGACGGAATCGGGACTGTCGGACCAGATGCGCAGCGTCTCGACGCCCGGGATGGCACACAGTCCCTCGCGCAGGCGGTCGGCGAGCAGGCGTTCGTGCGCGGCCAACCCCACGGGATCGATGGCGGCGAGCGCGTCACAGGCGGCGGCGATCGCGGCCGCGCCCAGCACGTTCGGCGACCCCGCCTCGTGCCGCTGCGGCGCGGGCGCCCATTCGGCGCGCTCGGTGCTCACCGCGCGCACCGCACCGCCGCCCGCGAGATAGGGCTCGGCCCGATCCAGCCAGTCGCGGCGGCCGACAAGCACACCCGCACCGAACGGCGCGTACAGCTTGTGACCCGAGAAGGCGAGGTAGTCGATCCCGCTCTCCCGCAGGCTGATTCGCCGGTGCGGAGCGAGCTGGGCCGCGTCGACCAGAATGCGCGCCCCGCATTGGTGCGCGATGTCGGCGAGCCGCTCCAACGGCAGCACCTCCCCGGTGACATTCGACGCCCCCGTCACCGCGAGCAGTGCGGCGGGCTTGCTGCACAGCTCCGCCACCAGCAACCGGATGGTCTCGGCGACGGTGTCGGCGGCGCGCACCACGCGGCGTCCGTGCCGCGTCCACGGCAGGAAATTGGCGTGATGCTCGATGTCGAGCACCACGGTGTCGCCCGGCACGCAGGACGCCAGCAGGTTCAGCGAATCGGTGGTGTTGCGGGTGAACACCACCACCTGGTCGTCGGCGGCGTCGAGGAAACGGGCGACCGAACCGCGCGCGGCCTCGTAGCACTCGGTGGAGATGCGCGAGGCGTAGCCCGCGCCGCGGTGCACGCTGGCGTAGTACGGCAGCAGCCGCTGGATCCGGTCGGTGACCTGGGCCAGCGCCGGCGCGCTCGCGGCGTAGTCGAAGTTGGCGTAGGTGCGGGTTCCGCCCTGCACGAGCGGCACCGGCAGATCGTCACCCGAAACGCGGGCGAAGGCGGCACAGGTCTGGTCCACAACAGCGGTCATCACGTAATCCCGTCGGCTCTGGGACTCGCGATCGAGGGATTCGTCGAGTCCGCGCTTGCCGCGCCCGGTCGGACGGCGGCCCGGTCGTCACCCGGAGCACCCCACCGCGGAGGAGGGTTGCCGACCAGCTAGCCGGGGCTTAGCGCTGGTACTCGTGACCTGTCCCGAGATTGGCAGACCGCACGCGGCTCTGTCAACCTCTGGATTCGCGCGGCCGAAAGTCGGTTGCGCCGCCGCGGGAACTGCGCTGCACTCGTTGGGTGACGCCCTCGCTGCTGCTCAGCTTCGTCGGACTGTGCGTCCTGCTCTCCCTGACGCCGGGGCCGGATTCGTTTCTGGTGCTGCGCTTTTCGATCGTGGACGCCCGTCCCGGCATCGCCGCGGCGGTGGGCTCGGCGCTCGGCGGCTTGGTGTGGGCGGTGGTGGTGGCCGCTGGCGTCGCCGCGCTGCTGGAGCAATCCGCGACCGCGTATCGCGCGCTGAAGATCGTCGGCGGAATCTATTTGGTGTACCTGGGAATTCGTACGCTCATCGAGTTGCGCAAGCGGCGGTCCCAGGCCGATGCCGAGTTCCATTCCGGCAGCGGGAAAGCGCCCTCGGTTCGCTCGGCGTTCACGGCGGGCGTCGTCTCGTGTCTGTTCAACCCGAAGGTCGGCCTGTTCTACCTCGCCGTGCTTCCCCAGTTCCTGACCGAGGTCACCTTCCTGAACACCCTCGCGCTCGGCGCGATCGAATGCACCGTCGCCGCCGTCGAGATGATCCTGCTCGCCCTGCTCGCCGCCCGCGCGGTGGCGTTTCTGCGCAGCCCGAGGGTCCGCGATCGGCTCGAGCAGGCGAGCGCCGGGATTCTCACCGCGCTGGGTTTGGGTACCGCGGCCTCGGCGACCTGATAGGCGCCGCCGCCCAAACGGAGCGAATGCGGAAGTGCGCCTGACGGCCCCATCCACCCGCCTCGGCTCGCCGATCGACGTCACACCGCAGTCCCGGAGATATCGCTGGTACCGCGGGTACCGTGGTCAGTTGGTCACCGTGGCGTTTGCCAATCGGTAACCCTCATGTGAAACAACCATCGGGAAACGCAAGGCAGGTCTATGAGAGGTGGGCCGGACGTGATGCTCCAGCCGCAGGTCGACACCGCGGTGGGCACTAGCCCGACGACCGGGCAGTCGTTGTCCGACCCCCTGCTACGCGGCGCTGCGGCGCCTCCGCCGCGCACCCTCGTCGACATCCTGACCGCCACCGCGCGAGCCCATCCGGACGCGCACGCCATCGATGACGGCGAGATTCTGATCACATACCGCGAGCTGCTCACCGCGGTCGAGGCACGAGCGGCCGAGCTGGTCGAGGCCGGAGTCCGCGCTGGCGACCGGGTCGGCGTCCGAATGCCCTCCGGCAGCGGCGATCTGTACGTCACGATCCTCGCCGTGCTGTGGGCGGGCGCCGCGTACGTCCCGGTCGACGCCGACGATCCCGACGAGCGGGCCCGGCTGGTCTTCGGTGAGGCGCGGGTGAGCGCCGTCGTCACCGTCGAGGGCATCCGTGCCGTCGTAACATCCACCGCCCCAACCTCTCTCACGGCCGGTGAGGACACGGACCACACGTTCCCCGCACCCGACGACGACGCCTGGATCATCTTCACCTCCGGCTCCACCGGCACCCCGAAGGGCGTCGCGGTCACCCACCGCAACGCCGCCGCCTTCGTCGACGCCGAGGCGCGACTGTTCCTGCGGGACGCGCCCATCGGCCCCGGTGACCGTGTCCTCGCCGGTCTCTCGGTCGCCTTCGACGCCTCCTGCGAGGAGATGTGGTTGGCCTGGCGGCACGGCGCCTGCCTGGTGCCCGCGCCGCGTGCGCTGGTGCGCACCGGCGCGGACCTCGGCCCCTGGCTGGTCCGCCGCGAGATCAGCATCGTCTCGACGGTGCCGACGCTGGCCGCGACCTGGCCCGCCGAGGCGCTGGAACCGGTCCGGCTGCTGATCTTCGGCGGCGAGGCCGTGCCGCCCGAACTCGCCGAACGCCTTGCTGGGGACGAGGATTCGGGACGCGAGCTGTGGAACACCTACGGCCCCACCGAGGCCACCGTTGTGGCGTGCGCGGCCCTGCTCACCGGGGAGCCGCCGATTCGCATCGGATTGCCTTTGGACGGCTGGGATCTGGCCGTGGTCGACGCGCAGGGCAACCCGGTCGGCGAGGGCGAATCGGGCGAACTCGTCATCGGCGGCGTCGGACTCGGCCGCTACCTCGATCCGGCCAAGGACGCCGAGAAGTACGCTCCACTGCCCGGGCTCGGCTGGGAACGCGCCTATCGCAGCGGCGATCTGGTCCGCAACGAGAGCGCCGGGCTCGTCTTCCTCGGCCGCGCCGACGATCAGATCAAACTCGGCGGCCGTCGCATCGAGCTCGGCGAGATCGACAACGCGCTCCAGCATCTGCCCGGTGTCACGGGAGCGGCCGCCGCGATCCGAACGACCAAGGCGGGCAACAAGATCCTGGTCGGCTACCTCACCGGCCCCGATGGCGACTTCGACGCGCGCGCGGCGCGCGAACTGCTCGCCGACCAACTGCCCGCACCGCTGGTGCCGCGCCTCGCGGTGGTCGATGAGCTGCCCACCCGCACCTCGGGCAAGGTCGATCGCGACGCGCTGCCCTGGCCGCTGTCCAAGGCCAAGCCCGCCGACGCCGACATGTCCCCCACCGCGCGCTGGGTCGCCGGACTCTGGGACGCCATCCTCGGCGCCGAGGCGACCGGCCCCGACGCCGACTTCTTCGACCTCGGCGGCGGCTCGCTCGCCGCCGCCCAGCTGGTCACCGCGCTGCGCGAACGCTATCCGCGGGTCGCCGTCGCCGATCTCTACGACCATCCGCGCCTCGGCGCGCTCGCCGACCTGCTCGACGCCAGCGCCCCCGCCGCCGCGGTCGCGGAACGCACCGTGCGTCCCACTCCCCGCACCGCGCAGTGGGTGCAGGTACTCGCCACGGTGCCGCTGACCACCCTGACCGGATTGCAGTGGCTCACCTGGCTGGCCATCGTCGGCAATATCGCGGCGTGGTCGGGATCGCTGCCCTGGCTGCCCCGGCTGTCCTGGTGGTGGGCGCTGATCGCGTTCCTGCTCTTCATCTCCCCGCCCGGCCGGATGGCGCTGTGCGTGGCCGGTTCGCGCGTGCTGTTGCGCGGCATCGCGCCCGGCAGCTATCCGCGCGGCGGCTCGGTGCACCTGCGCCTGTGGGCCGCGGTGCGATTGTCCGAGGCGAGCGGCGCCGAGAACCTCTCCGGCGCACCCTGGATGGCGCCCTTCGCGCGGGCGCTCGGCGCGCGCATCGGCAAGGGTGTCGACCTGCACACACTGCCGCCGGTGACCGGGATGCTCGAACTGGGCGACGGGTGCAGCGTGGAACCCGAGGTCGATCTGTCCGGCTACTGGATCGACGGCGACCTCGTGCACATCGGCCCGATCAGCATCGGCCCCGGCGCGGTGGTCGGCGCGCGCTCGATCCTGCTGCCTGGCACGAGGATCGGGAAGAACGCCGAGATCGCTCCAGGTTCCGCCGTTTCGGGGAAGGTCAAGGCCGAACAGGAATGGGCGGGCTCGCCCGCCGTGAAGGTCGGCCGCGCCCGGCACCGGTGGCCCGCGCACACGCCGCCGCGCGCCCGGCACTGGGTCCCGATCTTCGGCATCACCTCGATGGCGCTCGCCGCCCTCCCGATCCTCGGCCTCGGCGCGGGCGGCGCGTTCCTGGCCTGGTGGGTCCGGGACACCACGACGCTCACCGCCGCGCTCGGCCGTGCCTTCGCCGTGCTGCCGGTGGCCGTGCTGCTCGTGCTCGGCGTGTACGCCGCGGCGACCGTCGTCCTGGTGCGTCTGTTCGCCATCGGGCTGACCGAGGGCCACCATCCGGTGCGCAGCCGCGTCGGCTGGCAGGCCTGGGCCACCGAACGCCTGCTCGACTCGGCGCGCACCTTCCTGTTCCCGCTCTACGCCAGCCTGCTGACGCCGCTGTGGTTGCGCCTGCTCGGCGCGAAGGTCGGCAAGCACGTCGAGGCGTCGACCGTGCTGCTGCTGCCGAAGTTCACCACCGTCGCCGACGGCGCCTTCCTGGCCGACGACACCATGGTCGCCGGTTACGAACTCGGCGGCGGCTGGCTGCGCATCGGCGAGGCCAAGGTCGGCAAGCGAGCGTTCCTCGGCAACTCGGGGATGACCGCGCCCGGCCGCCGGGTACCGAAGAACGGGCTGGTCGCCGTGCTCTCTGCCGCGCCGTCGAAGGCCAAGGCGGGGTCCTCGTGGCTCGGCAGCCCGCCCGTGCGCCTGCGCCGCGCCTCCGAAACCGCCGACGCCAGCCGCACTTTCGATCCGCCGCGGCGGCTGCGCGTCGCGCGGGCGATCGTGGAGACGTGCAGGCTGATTCCGGTGCTGGTCACCTTCGCCATCGGCCTCGGCGTGCTCTTCGCACTGGCCTGGCTGGCCCAGCGGATCGGTCACCTGCCGACCGCCCTGCTCAGCGGCGTCGTGCTGTTGGTCGCGGGCGCGATCGCGTGCGGCAGCGCGGTGGCCGCGAAGTGGTTGCTGGTCGGCCGGATCCGGGCCGAGGAGCATCCGTTGTGGAGCTCGTTCGTCTGGCGCAACGAGGTCTCCGACACCTTCGTCGAGACCGTCGCCGCGCCCTGGTTCGCCCGCGCCGCGACCGGAACACCGGTGCTGAATCTGTGGCTTCGCGCGCTCGGCGCGCGCATCGGCCGCGGGGTATGGTGCGAGTCCTACTGGCTACCGGAGGCGGATCTGGTGACACTCGGCGACGGCGCGACGGTGGAGCGAGGCTGCGTGGTGCAGACCCATCTGTTCCACGATCGGATCATGGCCATGGACACCGTCACCCTCGGCGCGGGCGCCACCCTCGGCCCGCACTGCGTCGCCCTGCCCGCGGCGGGTCTGGGCGCGGGCGCGACCGTCGGGCCTGCCTCGCTCGTCATGCGCGGCGACACCGTGCCGCCGTCGACCAGGTGGTGGGGCAACCCCATCGCACCGTGGCACGAACCGGGCGAGGAGGGCTGATGGGTGAGAAGTTCTACGAGAAACCCATCGATGACTACCTGCCGCAGAACGGCAATCGCGGCTATCGGGTCTCGCGGTACGAGCTCGACCTGGTCTACCGGGTGGCGAGCAACCGGCTGAGCGGGCGCGCGGAGATCACCGCGGTCACCACCGCCGTCCAGCCTCGGTTCAGCCTCGACCTCGCGCAGGCGCTGACGGTGTCGAAGGTGTTCGTGAACGGCGCCAAGGCCGCGAAGTACGGTCACCAGCACGGCAAATTGGTCGTCACGCCGCAGCAGCGGATTCCGGCGGGCGGCGTGCTCTCGATGGTGATCCAGTACGCGGGCGTGCCGAAGCCGGTGCGCGGGCAGTGGGGCGAGGTCGGCTGGGAGGAGCTGTCCGAGGGCGCACTGGTCGCCAGCCAGCCCAACGGGGCCGCGTCCTGGTTTCCCTGCGACGACCACCCGAGTTCCAAAGCGAGCTACCGGATCTCGATCACCACCGACAGCCCCTACTACGCCGTCGCGAACGGCACCCTGATGCGCAAGCAGACCAAGGCGAGCCAGACCACCTGGGTGTACGAGCAGCCGGAGCCGATGTCCAGCTACCTGGCCACCATCCAGATCGGGCACTACCGCAAGCATCGCGTCGGCCCGGCGCACGGACCGGTGCCCATGCAGGCGGTCGTGCCGCCACGGCTGCGGGCCGAGTTCGAACACGACTTCGCGCGCCAGCCGCGGATGATGGAGGTCTTCACCGAACGGTTCGGCCCCTATCCATTCGGCGGGTACACGGTGGTGGTCACCGACGACGACCTGGAGATCCCGATCGAGGCCCAGGGCATCTCGGTGTTCGGCGCCAACCACTGCGACGGTCGCCGCGGCTCCGAACGGCTCGTCGCGCACGAACTCGCGCACCAGTGGTTCGGCAACAGCCTGACCCTGCGCCAGTGGCGCGACATCTGGCTGCACGAGGGCTTCGCCTGCTACGCGGAGTGGATCTGGTCCGAGGCCTCGGGCGGGCCGACCGCCGATCAGCTGGCCCGGGCCGTGCGGCACAACTTGGCACGGCAGCCGCAGGACATCGTCATCGGGGACCCCGGTCCCAAGCGCATGTTCGACGATCGGGTGTACAAACGCGGCGCGCTCACCCTGCACGCGCTGCGCCTCGAACTCGGCGAGCCCGGCTTCTTCGACCTGCTGCGCGAATGGGTGCTGCGCTACCGGCATTCCTCGGTGAGCACCGAGGAGTTCACCGATCTGGCCGGGCACTACAGCCTGGTTCCGCTGCGTCCGCTGTGGGACAGCTGGCTGCGCGACGAGCCGCTGCCGCAGCTGCCACCCTACGGCGGGCAGGCCGGCGCGCGCTGAGTTCGCTCAGAACACCAGATAGCGGGTGGCGAGTTCCTCGACGATCGGGTCGTCCTCGGCGACGCTGTCCAGGGTGTCCAGGTCGGCGGCCACCGAGATCTGCCTCGGGTCGTCGTGTTCGTTGTCGGGCGCGTCCTCGGCCAGCTGGCGCAGCAGCTTTTCACGCACCCGCGCCTTGAGTGAATCCGTCATACCGAGAGCTTGCCCGGTTCGGGGCGCGGGAATCTCCCATGGCCGGAGCGGAGGCGGCGGCTCACCTAGACCGGCGCCAGCCACGTACCCCAAGGCGTGTTGCGCAGCACCGAGTAGACGACGAACAGCGCGAGCACCGTCCACATGAACGGGCGCGGGAGGTCGGGGACGCGGGGGCGTTCGCCGCGCCAGGCACGCACCGCCCAGTCGCCGAGGAACAACGCGAAGGCGAGGAGCAGCGGAATCGCCAGCAGGTTGCTGTGCAGCGAGTCCAGCAGGCGGCCGTCGGTGAGGTTGTGCACGGCGCGCATGCCGCCGCAGCCGGGGCAGTACAACCCGGTCAGGCCGTAGATCGGGCAGATCCCGTAGGAGCCCTCCACGTGCGGGTCACGGAAGTGCAGCAGGACCACGGCTCCGACCGCGGCGCCCGCCGCGAGCGCGGGCAGACCGAGCGCGCGCCAACCGGTACGCCGTACCCGCTGCGGTGGCGGGAACGGGGGCTGGCCTGCGAGGTGCGTGGTCTCCACGAGAAACCACGGTAGCGGGGGCGAGCCGGTCGGCGCTACAGCCGTCGGGCGGTTGGCGCGCGACTGTCCGGCCGTGCTGCTCCCGGCTCGAAAGTGCCTGCGGATGGGGCTAATCCGGTTGTGCGAGGCGCAGGACGTTGCCCGAGGGATCGGTCAGGTCGAAACCGGGACCGCCGGGACCGTCCTCGGGGCAGCCCGGCTTGGCGTACCGATAGTCCTTGGCGGCGAGCTCGGCGTGCAGCGCGTGGATGTCGCCCACCGCGATCCACACCACCGATCCGGGGGTGCCGTCCCCGTGGTGTTCGCTCAGATGCAGTTTCGCGTCCGACCGGGACACCTGGGCGTAGAGCGGGAAGTCCGCACCGAACCGGTGCTCCCAGTCGACGGTGAATCCCAGGTAATCGCAATAGAATTCATAGGCCTTCGCGGTGTCGAACATGCGCAGCACGGGGATCGGCGCGGCGAAACGGATGTCCTCGGAGGTCATCGGCCGATCATCGCACCACGCACCGACAGCGCTCTTCGCTCGAGACGCGGAAGGCGCGCGACTTACGCCAGCACCCCGAAGAGAAGCTGCCGACCGTCCGATCGACGAATACGTTGGCGTCGCGCAGCCTATCGGGAGGTCCCGGCCAGGTCAGCGGCCTGATATCGCCGAGAGCGAGCGGGTCCGTGACTCTCGGGCTGATAACGATCGGGTACCGCCGATAGCGGCGCGGGCTCAGGCGGCGATGTACCGGATGTGACTGTTCGAGCCGTCTGCACTCCAGGGGAACTTCGCTCGTGCGCGATGTTTCTCCTTCCGGGCAGAGTTCACCGGACCGAATATTGGGTACCCACAGATATGCGCCAGGATTTCCGCCATCGACCGCTTGCAGTTGCAAGCACTTTGTTCGCATCGTACTGTGGCGGATGACACAAAGGAGTGCACAATGCTGGTGACGTCGATGAAGACACTGGCGGGGGTGCGCGGCGCCGAGCCGCTCACCGCGGCTTACCGTGCCGGACTTCGGTCCCGCACTTTCGCGACAGCTTCGCTGAACAAGCCGACCGCACCCTGCGAGATCATCCCGGTCACGACCGTCGACGGCGCCCAGCTCCGAGTCCACGCGTACGGACCCGCCGACGGTGACGTCATCGTGCTCATCCACGGCTGGAGCTGCTGCATCGAGTACTGGAACCCGCAGATCAACGCACTCGCGGACCGCTACCGTGTGATCGCTTACGACCAGCGCGGACACGGCGAGAGCACATTGGGCCGCACCACCCCGTCCGGCGAAACTCTCGCCGACGACTTGGCCACCGTCCTCGACGCCACCCTCCCGCGCGGCAAGCGCGCCACCCTGGTCGGCCACAGCATGGGCGGAATCACCTTGCAGGCATGGGCCGCCCGCTATCCCGAGCAGGTGCCCGCACGCGCCAACGCGGTGGTGCTCGCCAACACCGCCTCCCGCGAGATCCGCCACGAGACCGACCTCCTTCCGCTGCTGAACAAGCCGCTGACGATGGCGCGACGTCCGGTCACCTTCTTCGGCGCGGGTGTGCGCATGCCGCTGGTCTTCGCCGAGACGCTGCTGAGCGCACCGGTGCCGCTGCCCGGCGGCCCGCTGGTGACCGCCATCATCAAAGCCAGGCTGATGACGAAGAACGCGACCGCCGACGAGGTCGCCTTCTCGCTCGGCATCGTCCGGTCCTGCCGCCCGCTCACCCGCGGCCTGCACGCCGCGGCGCTCGCCATCCTCGACCTGGGCGACGCGGCCAAGCACCTGACCGTCCCCACCACCGTCATCGCGGGCGCGCACGACTACCTGCTGCCCGCCAGGATGAACCGCCCCATCGTCGACGCCCTCGGCGCCGCGGGCTCCCTCGCCGACTACCAGGTCTGGCCCACCGGCCACCTCGGCAACATCGAGGCGGCCGACCGCTTCAACGCCGAAATCGATCGGATCGCCCAGGGCGCGAGCGACCAGCGCGCCACCGCGGTCTGACCCCGATCGTTCTCCCGGGCCGGTCGACGACGCTCGGCCCGGGAGCGACGTTCACGCCTGCTCGAAGCGCAGACAACTGCGGACGAAGTCCTGGACCGGCGCGTTGGCGTCATCGATCGGATTCCACGCGACACCGACCAGGCTGGCGGCGATGCCGACCACCGACCGGAAAACGACACCGGGCCGAGGATAGAAGCGAGCCGCGGATTCCGGCGCCAAGGCGATCCCGTACCCGTTCGCGATGGCGTTCAGCCAGTCGTCCGGGTGCTGGGTGACGGCGCCGATGCGCGGCGGCACGCCTCCCCGCTCGTCGACCGCGAGCCAATAGTCGCGCCACGGACCGGTCGCCTGCGGTGCGGCCACGAACGGCTCGTCGTACAACTCCGCGAACGGGATCTCGTCGCGATCGGCGAACCGGTGCGTACTCGGCAGGACGACGCAGCGCGGCTCAGTGAGCAGCACCTCCACTCGCCACTTCTCCTGACCGGGGATCGGCAGCCGCAGTATCGCTACGTCGACCTGGCCGTCGGCCAATCCCGCGGTCGGATCCGACCAGGCACTCTGGCGCATATCCACCCGCCAGCCCGGCCTGCGCGCAGTGAATTCGGCGATGATCTCCGTGGTGGCCTCGTTGGCGGCGCTGGCCAGGAAACCCACCCGCAGGACGCGCGTCTCCCGCGCGGCCGCTGCGTTGGTCTCGGCCACCGCGCGATTCCAGTCGTCGAGCCAAGCGGGTGCCCGCCGCGCTAGCGCGCGCCCCGCCTCGGTGAGCCCCATTCCCGCTCGTGAACGAGTGAAAAGCGTCGCCCCCAGCAAGGTTTCGAGCTGCTTGATCTGCTTCGTGAGCGCCGGTTGCGAGACGTACAACCGCTCGGCCGCGCGGGTCAGATTCCCTTCCTCGGCCACGGCGGCGAAGTAGCGCAGCAGCCGAGTGTCGACATCCATGCCCCTAGGTTATGGATACAGGTATTGGTGCCACAACGACCACCGAATCGAGACTGGTTGCGCACGCTAGTCACCATCGGAAGGCCTGATTGTGTTCGCCCTCTACGCCACCCTGACCACACTCACCGCGCTCGGCGCCGCGACCGGGGCGTGGATGAACTTCGTCCGCCACCCCATCCCCGTAGCCGCCGCGAAAGAGGTGCGGGTCCCGCAATCGTGGATGCTCCCGCTGGGCTCGCTGCTCGCCGCCGGAGCGCTCGGCCTCGTGGCGGGTTTCGCCATACCGATCATCGGCATAGCCGCGGCCACGGGCCTGGTCCTGTACTTCGTCGGCGCGGTAATCGCTCACTTACGAGTCGCGGACTTCCATCTCGCTCGAGTATCCACAGCCCTCACCCTTACCGCAGCCACCCTCACCACCACCCTGCTCTACCAAATCGGCTGATCCAGTACGCTTTTCGCGAGGTATGACAATCGAGGTAGGTGCCGTCGCCGAGAACCGGACCAAGAGACTCGGCCCGCCTCGCGGGTGCGAGACGGGCCGGGCTAGGGCTCAGCCGACTACTTCACGAAGTCGCGCACACCCTCGAAAACCGTCGCCGACGCCAGCAGCGACAGATGGCCGAGGCACAGCGTCCGGGTGTTGGCGGCACCGCTGAGAATAGTGCTCTCATCGGGGTTGATGATCTCGTCGCACGGTGACCACCAGGTGCCGTAGTTCACTTGACCGGGGGTTTCGTCGGTGCTGTTCAGGTCGGTCAAGAAGGCCGAGCCGGGCCGCATCTCCACACAGGAGACGTCGAGGCATCCGTTGGCGACTTCGGTGCCGTGGTTGGGGCCGCCGATGGAGACCCAGTCGTCGACGGAACCCAGGCCGCCGAGATTCTTCAGGTACCAGCGACTGTTGAGGCCGCCCATCGAGTGAGTGATGATGTCGACCTTGGCGGCGCCGGTTTTCGCGCGCAGCGCATCGACCTGCGACTTCACCTCCAGCGCGATGTCCTCGTTCGACTGGGAGCTGTCGTAGCTGAATCGTGCGATCTCTCTGACGGAGTACCCCGCGCCCAAGAATCGGCCCCACATGTAATCCCAGTTCGACGCCGATCCCTGCCAACCGTGGACGAAAAGTATCGGATCTCGCGCCGGCGCCGCAGCGGCCTGTGGCGTGGCGATGCCGAGTGCGGCGGTGGCCGTCGCGACCAGGGTGATTGCGGCCATCCCGAGGCGGCGCGCGGTCGATGTGATGTGCATGGGTGTCGACTCCGATCCGCTCGCTTCATTGCGAGCAGACAGAAACTAGCGCCGCAAGGTTAATCTTGCTCACTGTGGAACTTGGCTGTTTCAACTTGCCGTAGAGTCCCTGGATATCGCGATTGGCCGCCGCGCTGCGGGGCGGTCTTCCCGCCGGTTCACACACTGTTGGCACACTGAAACGAGAAAAGCCCTCCCCGGCGAACCGGAAAGGGCCTCTGACCTGGAGCCGCCTGGGGGAATCGAACCCCCGACCTTTTCATTACGAGTGAAGCGCTCTACCGACTGAGCTAAGGCGGCGTGCCTCTCGGCCACGCGAGTCTATCGTCTCCGCCCCCTGATCGCGAAAACGGGTGGTTCAGCAGGGTGAACGTCAGGCGGATTGGGCGGCCATGATCGCCGCGACCATGGCGGCGAGGGCGAAGCGGGGCTTGACGTTGAGGTCGAGGGCTTCGCGGCAGTCGAGCACGGCCTCGATGGAGCGCAGCAGGCCTTCGGGGCGCACGCGATCGGCGAGGTCGTGGATCTGGTCGGACAGGTCGGGGTGGGTGAGGGCGACGCCCGAGCCGTTGCGCGCCGCGCCGAAGCGGACGGCGAGCGCGTCGCGGTACACACCGGCCACGTCGATCAACGCGCGGTCCAGTGCGTCGCGACCGGTGCGGGTGGCGCGGGATTTCTGGCGGCGCTCGAGATCCTTGAGCACGCCCGCGGAACCGCGGGTCGCACTCGCCGCCCCCTTGCCGGTGCCGCCCGCACCGAGCGCGGTGGCCAGCTCCTCGCGTTCGCGTTCGTCGCGGGCCGCGCTCATCTGCTTGGCCTCGTCGTCGGCGGCCTTCACCAGTTCGTCGGCGGCGGCGTAGGCCGCGCCGGGACGTCCGACGGCCGCCACCAGGGCGAGCGCCCGCTGCCTGCGCGCCCTCGCCTCTTCGTCGGTGGCCAGCCGCCGGGCCCGCCCGACATGGCCGCCGCTGATCGAGGCCGCCCAGTTCGCGGTCTTCTCGTCGAGCTGGTCCCGCTCCTTCAGCACCTTGGCGATGGCGGGCACCGACGGGGTCACCAGGTGCACGTGCCTGCACCGCGAGCGCAGCGTGATCGAGATGTCCTCCGGATCCACCGAAGGGGCGCACAGCAGGAACACCGTGCGGTCCGGCGGCTCCTCGACCACCTTGAGCAGCACGTTTCCCGCCGCCTCTGTCAAACGGTCGGCATCCTCGATGACCACCACCTGCCAGCGTCCGGTGCTCGGACGGCGCGCGGCGATCTGGACGATCTCGCGCATCTCCTTGGTGCTGATGCTCAGTCCCTCGGGCACGACCCGCCGCACGTCGCCGTGGGTGCCCGCCATGGTCGTGGTGCAGGCGTGACACTTTCCGCAGCCGGGCACGCCGGGATCGGTGCACTGCAATGCCGCCGCGAAGCACAGCGCCGCAATGGATCTCCCCGATCCGGGCGGACCGGTGAACAACCAGGAGTGCGTCATCGCGCCCTCGACCGCTCCCGCGCGGGCCGCGATCGCGGCAGCCGTCAGCTCGGACTCGACCGCATCCTGGCCGACCAACCGATCGAAGACTCCCGCCACGGCATACACCCTAGTGGTGCCGTCCGACAAAGTCCGCAGCCCGGGCGGCCCCGGGGGGCTCTCCCCGCCACCCGCTCTCGGCCTGTCCGTCGCGACACGCGGCAGTGGACGCGCGGGTCGTTGACCAGGCTCATCGCACAGGCGGATCCTCGATGCGGAGGTGGAATCATCGTGAGAATCCTGTTGATCGCCGGGGACGCCGCCGAAGACCTCGAGGTCTTCTACCCCTACCAGCGCCTGCTCGAGGAGGGGCACGCCGTGGACATCGCGGCGCCGACCGTCAAGAAGCTCCAATTCGTCGTCCACGACTTCGCGGACGGCTTCGACACCTACACCGAGAAGCTCGGCCACAGCTGGCCCGCCGACATCGCGCTGGCCGACGTCGTGCCGCAGGACTACGGCGCGCTCGTGGTTCCGGGCGGACGCGCGCCGGAGTACCTGCGCAACAACCCGGACTGCCAGCGCGTCGTCCAGCACTTCGCCGAGCAGCGCAAGCCCATTGCCGCCCTCTGCCACGGCCCGCTGATCCTCGCCGCGGCGGGCGTGCTCACCGGCCGCTCGTGCAGCGCCTACCCCGCCCTCGCCCCCGACATCGAGGCGGCGGGCGCCAAGTTCGTGGACAGCGAAGCGCACGTCGAGGACAACATCGTCACCGGCCGCGCCTGGCCCGACCACCCGGCCTGGATGCGCGAATTCCTCCGCCTCCTGCGGTAATAGATGGCGGTATTCAGCGACACGTGCGCGGCGTCGGCCGCGGCCGACGCCGCGGCGTGCAGATCCTCGGGCAATCGCAGATTCAGGTTCGACATAGCACCAATTCGATACCACGCCACGTGTGCGGGCTCGAGACGATCAGTCCTCCCGAACCCGGTCACGCAGCGCGGACCACCCAGCTCCAGTCCGTTGGCGGGCGCTCAGGACTTCTCGGCGGCCGCCTTCTTGGCCGGGGCCTTCTTCGCGGTGGTCGTCTTCTTGGCGGCGGTCTTCTTCGCCGTGGCCGTCTTCTTGGCAGCGGTCTTCTTCGCGGCCGTCGTCTTCTTGGCCGCGGTCTTCTTGGCCGCCTTCTTCACCGGCCCGCGTGCGCGCCGGTCGGCGAGCAGCTCAGAGGCGCGCTCGTCGGTGATGGACTCGACCTCGTCGCCCTTGCGCAGACTGGCGTTGGTCTCACCGTCGGTGACGTACGGACCGAAGCGGCCGTCCTTGATCACCATCGGTTTGCCGGTCGCCGCGTCGTTACCGAGTTCACGCAGCGGCGCCGCGCTCGCGGCCTGCCTGCCGCGGCGCTTCGGCTCGGCGTAGATCTTCAACGCCTCGTCCAGCGAGACGGTGAAGATCTGATCCTCCGACGCCAGCGACCGCGAGTCGGTGCCCTTCTTCAAGTACGGGCCGTAGCGGCCGTTCTGCGCCGTGATCTCCTCGCCGGAGGCCGGGTCCGCGCCGACCACCCGCGGCAGCGACAGCAGCTTCAGCGCGTCGTCGAGGGTGATCGTGGCGAGATCCATGGACTTGAACAGCGAACCGGTGCGCGGCTTGGGCGCTGCCGCCTTCTTGGCGGTCTTCTTGGCGGGCGTCTCCTCGGCGGCGGGCTCGGGCAGGATCTCGGTGACGTACGGGCCGAAACGTCCTTCCTTGGCGACGATTTCGTTCCCGGTCTCCGGATCGACGCCGAGACTGCGCCCTTCCTGCGGTGTCGCGAACAGCTTCTCGGCGGCCTCGGCCGTCAGTTCGTCGGGCGGCAGATCGTCGGGCAGGTTGGCCCGCTGCGAGATCGGATCACCCTCGGGGTCATCGGGATTGACGACCATGCGCTCCAGGTACGGCCCGAACCGGCCGACCCGGACCACCACGTCGCGGCCCTCGTCGTCGGTGAAGAGCTTGATCGAGTTGACCTCGCGGGCGTCGATGTCGTCGAGCTGCTCGCCGACCATCTTCTTCAACCCGCCGGAGCGCGCGACCGAACCCTCGACGCCGTGATCGCCGCCGAAGTAGAAGCTGGACAACCAGTTTCCGCGCTGCTCGCGTCCGCCTGCGATGGCGTCGAGATCGTCCTCCATGGCCGCGGTGAAGTCGAAGTCCACCAACCTGCCGAAGTAGGCCTCCAACAGACCGACCACCGCGAACGCCACCCACGACGGAACCAGCGCGCTGCCGCGCTTGTACACGTATCCGCGGTCCAGGATCGTCTTGATGATCGAGGAATACGTCGAAGGACGGCCGATGCCGAGCTCTTCGAGCGTCTTGATCAGCGAGGCTTCGGTGTAGCGCGCGGGCGGATTCGTGCTGTGCCCATCGGGATTCAGCTCGACCGCGGTGACGCCCTGGCCCTCTTCCAGTGCGGGAAGCCGGGATTCGGCATCGTCGGACTGGCCGCCCGCCTCCTCGTCCACGCTTTCCACGTACGCCTTGAGGAAGCCGGGGAAGGTGATCGTGCGACCCGAAGCGGAGAACACGCACTCCTCGCCGGTACCCGCGACACCGGTGATGCGCAGCGTCAGCGTGGTGCCGCGCGCGTCGGCCATCTGCGAGGCGACGGTGCGCTGCCAGATCAGCTCGTACAGGCGGAACTCGTCGTTGTCGAGCCGCGCGTGCAGCTGACCCGGCGTGGCGAAGGTGTCGCCCGCGGGGCGGATCGCCTCGTGCGCCTCCTGCGCGTTCTTCACCTTGCGGGTGTATTGGCGCGGCGTCGGGTGCACGTACTCCGCGCCGTAGAGCTGGGTCGCCTGCGAGCGGGCCGCGGCGATCGCCGACTCCGACAGCGTGGTCGAGTCGGTACGCATGTAGGTGATGTAGCCGTTTTCGTAGAGCCGCTGCGCCACCCGCATGGTCCGCTCGGAGGTGAAACGCAGCTTGCGGCCCGCCTCCTGCTGGAGCGTCGACGTCATGAACGGCGCGTACGGCTTGCGGCTGTACGGCTTGGCCTCCGCCGAGGAGACCACCAGATCCGCGCCGTCGAGCGCCTCGGCCAGCCGTCGGGCGTAGCCCTCGTCCAGGACGATCACGCCGTTGGTCGACTTGAGCTGCCCGTCGGACCCGAAATCTCGACCGGTCGCGACCCGCGCGCCGTCGACGTTCACCAGTCGCGCGCCGAAGGTCCGCGGATTCGAGGCGTCGACCGCCTCGCCGGAACCGGCGTCAAGCTTGGCCGCGATATCCCAGTACTCCGCGGAACGGAACTGCATCCGCTCCCGCTCGCGCTGGACGATCACGCGGGTCGCCACGGACTGCACCCGGCCAGCCGACAACCGCGGCATGACCTTCTTCCACAGGACCGGGCTGACCTCGTAGCCGTACAACCGGTCCAGGATGCGCCGGGTCTCCTGCGCGTCGACCAGATCCGGATCCAGCTCGCGGGTGTCCGCCGCCGCGGCCTGGATGGCGGGTTCGGTGATCTCGTGGAACACCATCCGGCGCACCGGCACCTTGGGCTTCAGCGTCTCCAGCAGATGCCAGGCGATGGCCTCGCCCTCGCGGTCGGGGTCGGTGGCCAGGTACAGCTCGTCGGCGTCCTTCAACAGGCTCTTGAGCTCGGTGACCTTGGCCTTCTTATCCGGGCTCACCACATAGATGGGCTCGAAATCGTTGTCCACGTCCACACCGAGGCGCGCCCACGGCTGCCCCTTGTACTTGGCGGGCACGTCCGCCGCTCCGCGCGGCAGGTCCCGAATGTGGCCGACCGAGGCCTCGACCGTGTAGTTGCGGCCCAGGTAGGGCGCGATCTTGCGGGCCTTGGTAGGGGACTCGACGATCACGAGACGACGCAGGGGACGGCCCTGGTCGGCTGCACCGCGGTCTCGTGTTGCCACCGGCGAATACACCTTTCCTTCTCGACCCGCGCGGCGCGCTGGTGCGCGTTCGTGCGCGGTTTGGGGCAAGCGGCGGCGACGCTGACATCGCTACCAGTCACGTTTATACCTTGACGCTGGTTGTGGTCGAGTGCTTGCGACCCGAACCACTGAGCGTACGTGATCGCTGCCGATCAGTATGCCCTGTTGTTCGGCGCGCTGGTGCGCGCGTGTTCGCGGCCACTTATGTCTCGCTTCCGAGCGGTCGAGACTCGCGACTGCGTCGCGTGCGCTCCGACCGTTCGGAAGCGAGACGGCCGCGGACGGGCTCGTAAGGCTCGCCCTGGGCTGGTTGGTGGGGTGGGGATATTGGGGTCGTCGCCGATATATACGGAGTGCGGGGGCGAGTTGGATGTGTGCGCGTGTGCCAATCGCTTTGAATGACAAGGCGCTTCGCCGCGGGGCAGGTTCTCGAGCTGGATGAACCGGGATCTCGGCCTGCTCACCGCCGAGGTTCCCGGAGTTCGGCCTACGTCCACGAGGACCGCCTGCGCGCTGTTCGCGGGCGCGGACCGGATCGCGCCGTTCTGCCGCTGCTGACGACTGGGTGCGTAACCGTGGCTCGGCCTCCGACATGCGCGGGCCAGATTTCACAGCTGTGCGACGGGCGAGCGTATGCGCCGCGTGCCAGTACCGGTCGCGGTGTCGTGGCTGGGTCGGATGTTCGGGCAGCGATCGGACCGAGCACGCGGCTGGGCGTTAGGTGCCGCACGCTGCGGTTTTTCCATCTGAAACGACCCTCGCACCGCAATGCGCGCCCACTCCGGCGACCGATTCGAAGCTCGCGAACCGGCATCCTTCGAGCAACGCGGCCCCGCGGAGTCGACGCCGGTCAGCAGCCGCGCATTTAGTTCATATTTTTCACGGACCGCCGGTGCCCTTTCCGGCCTACCCCGGATATAGCTCGTCCCCCACCTCCGGCTCACCGGTGGTGGGGGACGAGCTGTGGATTGAGCGTCGCTCAGCTGAGCGCGCGGACTCCGGTGGCCTGGGGGCCCTTGGTCCCCTGGCCAACCTCGAACTCGACCTTCTGGTTCTCCTCGAGGGTCCGGAAGCCCGACCCCTGGATCTCGGAGTAGTGGACGAAGACGTCAGCGGAGCCGTCCTCGGGCGCGATGAAGCCGAACCCCTTCTCCGCGTTGAACCACTTCACAGTTCCCTGTGCCATTCTGTTCCTTCTCTTTTCTTACCGGAACGGCGGACAACTGGGTTCGTCCACCGGGTCCGTTCCGACCGCTGTACTCTTGGTTCCCCCTGCAGGAAAGCACCAAGCACACCGTTCGCAACATCGATCCTGCTGACGGTTTGGACTTTGGATCCGTCCCTCGAACACAGAAGCTTGCGACCAGGAACTAGTGAACCATGTCTTCGAGCAATTCAACAGTCGAGTTACCGACAATTTGCAAAAAAGTTGATCTTGCGAATGTGCAGGTGAGGGACACAATGCTCGAATCCGTACTTCAGGTTCGTTTGCCCCTGGATAACCGGGACAGCATCTGGCAAACCAGATGTGATCCAGGTCGCTATTTGGTATCGAAATGGCTGGTGGAGCTTCCCACTCGCACACGTTTCACACTTTCCTCGCGTGTCGGAGCCTCGGCATCGTGAATCCGACCGATCAGGCGGCGCGGACCGAGCGCGACAGCAGCCCCGGCTACGGGCGATCGTTGCTGAATCGTGTCCAAAGCGGCGGCCGCGACGGCGATCCCCGGTTGACCCACGTCGTGGAGCTACCGGCGCGGGATGCTGGCTGCACCGAATGGCCGGATTGGGCCGCTCCCGACGTGGTCGAAGCCCTCCGCGCCTGCGGAATCGACGCCCTATGGACGCATCAGACCAGGACCGCGGAGTTGGCTGCCGCTGGACGGCACGTCGTGGTCAGCACGGGGACCGCGTCCGGTAAATCCCTCGGCTATCAATTGCCGGTGTTGACGGCTCTATTGGACGACCCGAAGGCCACCGCCCTATATATCTCGCCGACCAAGGCGCTCGGCGCCGACCAGCTGCGCGCGGTCGGCGCGCTGACCCACGAGGGCCCGCTGCGGGATGTGCATCCGGCGACTTACGACGGCGACACACCCGCCGAGATCCGGCAGTGGGTCCGCGCGAACGCACGGTGGATCTTCACCAATCCGGACATGCTGCACGTCGGCATGCTGCGGTCACACCAGCGCTGGGCCCGGGTTTTCCGCAGGCTGCGGTATGTGGTCGTCGACGAATGCCATGCGTATCGGGGCGTCTTCGGCTCGCACGTCGCGCTGGTCCTGCGCAGGCTGCGGCGGATCGCGGCCCGCTACGGCGCCGATCCGGTCTTCATCCTGTGCTCGGCGACCACCGCCGAGCCAGCGGCCGCGGCGTCCCGCCTGATCGGCGCGCCCTGCGTCGCCGTGACCGAGGACGGCTCGCCGCAGGGCGCGCGCACCGTCGCGCTGTGGGAGCCGCCCCTGCTCACGACGCTGACCGGCGAAAACGGTGCGCCGGTCCGCCGCTCGGCGACGTCGGAGGCGGCACGGATCATGGCCGATCTGGTGATCGAGGGCGCGCGAACGCTGACCTTCGTCCGGTCCAGACGCGGCGCCGAACTCACCGCGATGGAAGCGCGGCGGCTGCTCACGGAGGTCGATCCGGCCCTCGCCGAGCGGATCGCCGCCTACCGCGCCGGATACCTCGCCGAAGATCGGCGCGACCTGGAGACCGCACTCTCCGACGGTTCCCTGCTCGGCGCGGCCAGCACCAACGCACTGGAACTCGGCGTGGACATAGCGGGCCTGGACGCGGTGGTTATCTCGGGTTTTCCCGGCACGGTCGCCTCCTTCTGGCAGCAGGCGGGCCGGGCGGGCCGGCGTTCCCAGGGTTCGCTGGTCGTGCTGGTGGCCAGGGACGACCCGCTCGACACCTACCTCGTCCACCATCCCGAGGCGCTGCTGGACAAGCCGGTCGAGGCCACCATCACCGACCCGCGCAATCCCTATGTATTGGGCCCGCAGCTGCTGTGCGCGGCGCTCGAGCTGCCGCTCACCGATGCCGAAGTCGAGGAACTCGGCGCCGGTGAAGTCCTCGCCGACCTCGCCGCCGAACGTCTCATCCGGCGGCGCGACGCAGGTCAGGACGGCGCCGCCCGCTGGTACGTCACCGCGGACGCGCATCCGCACGACAACGTCGACGTCCGCGGCGGCATCGGCGCGCCGGTGGCCATCGTGGACGGCGAGACCGGCAGGCTGCTCGGCACCGCCGATGCCGGGCGCGCCCCGGCGACGCTGCACCAAGGCGCCGTCCACCTGCACCAAGGCGAGACCTATGTGGTG
Organism: Nocardia sp. CNS-044; assembly: GCF_059570515.1. Classification (NCBI taxonomy): domain Bacteria; kingdom Bacillati; phylum Actinomycetota; class Actinomycetes; order Mycobacteriales; family Nocardiaceae; genus Nocardia; species Nocardia sp. CNS-044. Next base: position 838,720 of record NZ_JCANSX010000005.1, on the reverse strand, counting down.
GACGAGCTCGACATGGAGGGCGGCGTGGCGTTCGTACACGCGGCCGAACCCGGGTGGACGACCAGCGCGCGGCAGGTCACCAATATCGCCGTCGACGCGTTCACCGAGCAGCACCGACACGGGGCCGTGACCAGCGCGTTGGCGCAGGTCACCGTAACCAGCCAGGTGATCGGCTACCTGCGCACCCTGCCCACCGGCGAGGTCCTCGACCTGGTCGAACTGGATCTGCCGCCGCAATCCCTGCCGACCCGCGCCGTTCTCTACACCGTCACACCCGCGCTCCTGGTCGCCGCCGGAATCGACCCGCGGCAGGTGCCCGGCGCACTGCACGCCGCCGAGCACGCCGCGATCGGCCTGCTGCCCCTTGTCGCGACCTGCGACCGATGGGACATCGGCGGAGTCTCGACGGCGGAGCACCCGGACACCGGCCTGCCCACCGTCTTCGTCTACGACGGCCAGCCCGGTGGGGCGGGCTTCGCCGAGCGCGGGTTCGCCCAGCTGCACCGCTGGCTCTCGGCGACGCTGTCGGCCATCGAGTCCTGCGCGTGCGCGGAGGGCTGCCCGTCGTGCGTGCAGTCGCCCAAGTGCGGCAACGGCAACCACCCGCTCGACAAGGGGGCCGCCGCGCGCCTGTTGACCGCCGTCATCGCGGAGTTGAACGACCGACCCGACGGTTCTATTCGCCCAGGTCACAGCGCGGATCTCGGTTCGTGACAGCTGCGTCCCACGAGCGTGACCGGACCGCCATCTAGGGGGTGGTTTCCGGGAGTCGGCTGCCTCCACCAGCCCTCTTCCGCCCTACCAGGCGCGGCGGTGCCGCCTGGCCGAATAAAAAGGATTAGATTCAGGTTAACTGGGCTATTGCCGTGGCCTTGGACACTCGACGTGCGGATTCATAGCCAACATATTCCGCCCGGCGCGGAAAATAGATATCGCATCGTAATTATTCGAATAATCCTATTGTCTGTTCGACATCACAACAAACACCGGAGAGTGTTAGTACGTACCGGTCACTCTTCTTCTTCGACCGGCCCCGCCCGGGCGATCGCGTGCACTGTCCGCGCACCGAACAGACCCATTGGTACATTTCGCGCCACCGACACCGTGGCATCCCATCCGTCGACCCGGCACTCACTAATCCGCGCGCCCATCCGTCGCGCCACCTTCTCGCCCGCCGCGCACCCCGCTTCGACTCCTCCGTCCAAAGCCCCGGCCGCCGCCAGCGCGGCCAGATCCGCCCCCGCCTGCGCCCGATGCCGCGCCACCACCACCGCTCCCACCTGCCCGATCGACAACGCCGCCGCGATCAACCCCACCAACGCCACACACGCGAACACCGTCGCCCCGCCTGTCTCCCCTCGCCATGCCGGGCTGCTGGTGCCACCGCATCTGAGCATGGGCGATCCGGATCTCCCGTTCACCGCGTCACCTCCGGTTCCAAAGCCGCCACAGCCTCCGCGCGTAGCTCGAGGGGAAGGAGGGGCGTTCGCGCGGAGACGACCGCGACGACGTGAGCGCCTTCCGTACGGAGCGAAATGGTTGCGTTCGGTGGGGCGACCTGCCTGGCGATGGTGACGGCGTTGGGCTCGTCGCCACGCGCCGCCAGTCGTGCCGCCTCGCGGGCGGCGTCGACGCAGCGGACCTGTGTCGACGCCGCGAGCAGTGCTCCGAGGCAGGCCATCACCGCGACAACGAGAGACCCGAGCGCGATCGCCGCCTCCACCGTGACAGCACCGCGATCGCCCGCGATCCGTGCAGAGCCAAGGCGCCGCCCAACGCCCGCCGCGACAGTGGAGCGCCCCGCAGCACTTACCGACACAGTGGAGCGCCGCGCCGCGGCCGCCAGCCCGGTGAAGCACCACGCGGCACCACCAGCCGCAGCGAAGCGCCGTACGCCACGCGCCACCACAGTGGGAGCACCACACGGCACGCGCTGCCACAGTTGAGGGCGCGCAGCACCCTCCGGCACAGGGAAACTCGCGGCATCAGCCATCACAGTGGAGCGCCGCGCGCGACCCGCCGCCACAACGGAACACCGCACGACACCCACCACCACGGCGAAGCGCCGCGCAGCACTCGCCACAGGGGAGGGCCGCGCGGCGCCCGCCGTTACACCGTGGTGTTCAAGGCGCGGTCGATGATCCTTGTCAACGCGTCGACGATCGAATCTCCGGTCACTACCCCGTAGAGCACCGCGCCGAACGCTGCCGCGGCGATCGTGCCGATGGCGTATTCCGCTGTGCTCATGCCGTCGTCGGCAGCGGCTGCCCGTACCGTGCGGAGCTGGAGTCGCGCGATCGCTTCTCGTGCGCGAGCACGCAACTGCCGGGAGGGAAACCTCGAATCCGCCATATCTACTTCGGCTCTCGTCGATGCGGCATCCCGATGCCGCACGGCGACCGCGGCATTCGCAGGCACCATGTGCCGACTCGTTGGATCCGCGCGGTGCGCCCTCCTTCGCGACTTCACACGCCTCCGAGCCAAGCGAACACCCGCCATGCGGGCGGCCCGCCGGATCGAACTTCCCGGCGATCTCGCCGTGTCCGTCGCGGAACCACGCAGCGCGCGGACCACTTCGGCCGTCGAATCCCGTGCGGCCGTGTGGGCGCGAGCGCACCATTCGGCCAGCAGCGGGCCGCCGACTCGTCGCGGCGCGCGAGCCGTCGGTTTGTCGATTCGCACCGGCTTCCCCTTTCCCTTCGGCCCGCGCGGCCCCTCCGCGCGGGTAAGACTGCTGCGGCCGTGCGCCATCGGCGAGGCGGTACCCATTCATAGGAGACCGCCATCCAAGACCCGCCCCGCCAGGCCGATCACCACGGGCACGATGCCCAGGCAGAGGAACGCGGGCAGGAAGCACAGGCCGAGCGGACCGCCGATCAGCACGCCGGCGCGTTCCGCTCGGGCCGCCGCCACATCCTCGACCGCGCCGCGGTGCTGATCGGCGAGTTCTCCCACGGCCACCGCCAGCGACGCGCCGGAGCGCGCCGAACGTCGTGCCATCCGGGCCAGCGAGTCGATCTCGGCCGAGCCCGGCCGCCCCGCCGCTTCCCGCGCCGCGCGCTCCCACGCGGCGCTCGGCTCCGATCCGAGCGCCAGCAGGTCCGCGGCGGTGCACAGCGCCGCACCGACCGACCACGGCGCTCCACTCGCCACAGCTCGCGCCGCACCCGCCATCGGCAGACCCGCGCGCAGACATGCGGCAAGCAGATCGAACACCGAGGCGATATCGAGCGGGTCGCCCGCGCTCGGCTTCTCCGGTTTCGTATTCGTCGCGCCTGCGACCGGCGCCAGCAGCCGCAGTCGGCGATTGGGACCAACGCGCCCCGGCCACAGCGCGAAGGCTCCGGCCAGCGCCAAAGTCGCGACGCCCGTCTCGATCGTCATGGCGACTCCCCTTCCGCAGCAATGAATTCGCACGTACAGGCCGACCGCTCGCGGTTCCGGACAACCACCGCGGACCGGCCCCGACTTCGCCCAGGCAACGGCGGCTCGATCGTCCGCAGAAGGCGGTTCTCGTTGTGGCGAGGGCACACATCCGCGCCAGTACCGGCGACGGGACCACTGGCGACGTCGCCGATGGAAAACCGCCCCGGCGGCTCCGAGGAACACCGCGTCCTTTCACACCAGCACCTTTCGCGTGATCGCATCGCTCCACAGCAGTCCCGCACAGGCCAGGCCCACGCCGAGTGGAAGCAACAGGCCTCCCGCCGAGGAGGCGAAGAGGACCCGCAGTGGATCGGCGCCCATGAGCTGCCCCAAGGCCAATCCGAGCAGCGGGAGCGTGGACAGAACCGTGGCCGTGGCGCGAGCACCCGCGAGAGCGGCGGTCGCGCGGGCACGAAAACGGATGCGTCCCCGCAGGTCTGCGCGGGCGGCCGTCAGAAGCTCGGCGAGCGCCAGACCGTGGTCTTCGGCGATCCGCCATGCGTCGGCGATGCGAGCGAGTTCGGCTCCGATGACGGCACCCGAGTCGCGCAGGCCGTCGGCGCCGGAACCACCCAGCTTGCTGCGGGCGGCGCTGACCGCGAAGGCGTGGGCCGCCGCGCCGCGCGATTCCTGAGCGGCGACGTCCGCGGCCGTGCTCGGGTGCGCGCCGACTCGCAGCTCGCCGATGACCGCCTCGAGCGCGTCGAGAAGGTGGGCGCACTCCTCCGCACGGTGACGGTCGCCGCGAGCCCGCCGCCTACGCAGCCCCACGGTGCCCGCCAGCAGCGCGGCGGCGAGGAAGGTCCCGACGCCCAGCAGCGCGGTGGATACCACACCCAGAATCACCGAGACACGAACAACCTTGCTGTAGTTCGGAATTCGCGCGCCATCCAACGAGAACAGTCCGCGAAACCGTCGTCTCGCACCCGCACCGGGCAAGAGCAGAGCCGCGAGCGCCAGGCACAACATCGCCGCTGTCATCGCCGACTCCATCCCATCAGGAGGTCCGCCCGGGCGGCCCCGGCCAGCACTGCCGTCGGGTCCGCGCACCCCTGTTGCGCAAGCCGCTCGCCCACCCACGACATCGGTCTGTTCATCGCCCGACCCGTTCCGCCAGAAGACTTTCCAACGCTCCCGCCCCCGGCACCGCTCCACCGTCGGCCCGCCAAGCCGCGATGATCCGCACCTTCCCGCTCTCCGCACGATCGAGCACACCGACCTCTCGCAGTGCACGCGAACCGTCCGCCCGGCGCTCCACGTGCAGCACCACCTGGACCGCGGCGGCGAGCTGGCTGTGCAATGCGGCGCTGTCCATGCCGCCGAGCGCTGCCAGGGCTTCCAGGCGGGCGGGGACTTCGCGCGGGGAGTTCGCGTGGACGGTGCCCGCGCCGCCGTCGTGGCCGGTGTTCAACGCGGTCAGCAGGTCGACCACTTCGGCTCCGCGTACCTCGCCGACCACGATCCGGTCCGGTCGCATGCGCAGCGCCTGCCGCACCAGGTCCCGGACCGTCACCGCGCCGACGCCCTCGACGTTGGCCGTGCGCGCGACGAGGCGCACCACGTGCGGATGCGGCGGCGCGAGTTCGGCCGCGTCTTCGACGCACACGATCCGTTCCCGGGCATCGACCTTGGCGAGCAGGCCGGACAACAGTGTCGTCTTTCCCGCGCCGGTGCCGCCGACCACCAGAAACGCGAGCCGGGCCCGGATGATCCGCTCCAGCAGCGTTTTCGCCGTCGGCGGCACGGCGCCGGACGCGGCGAGCGCGTCCAACCCCTGTGTGGCGGGCCGCAGCACCCGCAGCGAGAGGCAGGTACCGCCGTGCGCGATCGGCGCGAGTACCGCGTGCAGGCGGACGCCGAACGAATCACCGAGCGCTGCTTCGCTTCCGGTCAACCTGCCGTCCACCCATGGCTGCGCGTCGTCGAGTCTGCGGCCCGCCGCGAGCGCCAATCGCTGGGCCAGCCGGCGTACCGCCGCCTCGTCCTGGAACGTGATCGAGGTCTTCTCCAGCCCGTACCCCCGGTCGATCCAGACCGCGTCGGGCGCTGTCACCAGCACGTCCGCCACCCGCGGGTCGTGCAGCAGGGGTTCCAGCGCTCCCGCGCCCGTCATCTCGGTCTGCAACAGCCGCAACGCCCGCAGCAGGTCGGTGTCGCCGAGTACGCCGCCCGCTTCGGCTCGAATGGCCGCCGCCACGGCCGCCGGTTCCGGCGCGCCTGGCGCGCCCGCCAGCCGTTCTCGCACGCGATCCAGCAGATCGGCCGTGACGAGCGCGCTCACCGTCCGCTCCGCACCGTCGGCGTACCGAGCACGGCCAGCACGGCGTCGGCAGCGTCCTTGAGCGGTCCGCGCCGCGGCGTGGGGAGACCGCCACGTTCCAATCGGCCCGCAAGACCCCCTTGGGCGCGCACGGCCGCGAGCAGGGGCAGATCGAGCACCTCGGCCACCTCTGCCCCGCGCAGACCGCCCGGCGCTGGGCCTCGAACCACCAATCCCTGGTTGGGATTTCGCCGTCCGATGTACGCCGCGACGGACTCCGCGGCCGCCACCGCCCGCAGTGTCGCCTGCACGACCAACACCACCAGATCCGCGCGATCGAGCATCTGCTCCGCGTGCGCGCCGCGCTCGCCGGAAATGTCGCAAATCACGAGATCGCCTGCGGCACGGCCTGCTTCGATCACCGCGCGCGCCGCACCGGCGCCGATGCGGCTCGGCAATCTACCGGCACCGCCGCGGCCGCAGGACAACACGCTGAGCCCCGGCGCCGCCCTCGGCAGTGCGTTGTGCAGTGCCGAGGCCGCGACCCTGCCGTCCTCGACGACCAAGTCCGGCCAGCGGGGACCCATACCTGTCTCTATGCCCAACAGCAGGTCGAGACCGCCGCCGAAGGGAGCCCCGTCGACGAGCACCACGTCGTGCCGGAACCCTTCGGCGGCGGCTCGCAGGGCGGTCGCGGCGGCGAGAACCGAGGCGCCCGCGCCGCCGGATCCGCTCGCGAACGCCACCGCGATGCCGTCGGAAGCGCGCCGCTCGCCGTGCTCAGCAAACTTCTCGACAAGTCCCTCGGCGGACGCGGGCAGGGCGATGACGCGCTCGGCTCCGATCGCCGCCGCGGCCTGCCAATCGGACAGTTCGGGCTCCCCGTCGGTCACCAGAACGACGCCCACTCGCCGGGCGCAACCGGCCGCCGCGCACGAGCGCGCAGCCACTGTGTCGAGGATCACCAGGGGCGTTCCGGACCAGACATGCCTGCCCACCGGCGGCTCACGCTCGTCCAGCTGGCGTTCCGCTGCCGCCGCCACCCGGCGGACCTCGTCGCGTAACCGGACATCCCGGATGAGCACGAGCGCGGGCGATATGCAGGCAGTCTGCGCGGCGTCGGTATCCATGCAGGTCAGCGTGGTGCAATTGGCGACACACCAGAAGACCCGAGATGCCGAATGTGGATAACTCCGCCGCTGTGGACAACCGCCGAGCCAGCGAAGAGGGGAATCCGTCCCCGAAATAGAGGACGGCCCCAGCCGGGGGGGGAGGAGGCTGGGGCCGTCGGGTTCAGCCCCGGGGGGTCGGGCTGAACGCGCCTGGACCATGTCCAGGTGCCAGCAATACTACACCCAATCCCCGGCCGTCACGCAAGTCTGTCTACGAAGAACTTTGCCGTCACCGCGGCTCCGGCGTCTCCCGGGCAAACTCGTGGCCGCCTCCGGAGACCCCACCCGGCCACCGCGATTTGCATCGCGTGCATATTCTGAACGGGTGACGGCCGAGGGCGACCAGACAACCGTTCCTGACCACCAGGCGGGCGCCGCGACGACGGTGAACAGCACCCCGATCGGACGCGGGCGCGTCGCCGCGTTCTTCGATCTGGACAAGACGGTGATCGCCAAATCGAGCACCTTCGTGTTCAGCAAGCCGTTCTTCGCCCAGGGCCTGCTGAACCGCAGAGCGGTGCTGGAAAGCAGCTACGCGCACTTCTTGTTCCTGCTGTCCGGCGCCGACCACGACCAAATGGAGCGTATGCGCGAACATCTGACGAAGATGTGCGCGGGCTGGGACGTCGAACAGGTGAAATCCATTGTCGCCGAGACGCTTCACGAACTGGTCGACCCGCTGATCTACGCCGAGGCCGCCGATCTCATCGCGGACCACAAGATTCGGGGCCACGACGTGGTGATCGTCTCGGCCTCCGGCGAGGAGATGGTCGGGCCCATCGCGGAGGTGCTCGGCGCCTCGCGCACCGCGGCCACCAGGATGGTCGTCGCGGACGGCAAGTACACCGGCGAGGTCGAGTTCTACTGCTACGGCGAGGGCAAGGTCGAGGCCATCGAAAAGCTCGCCGCCACAGAGGGTTACGACCTCTCGCGCTGTTACGCCTACTCCGATTCGGTGACCGATCTGCCGATGCTGAGCGCCGTCGGACATCCGACGGCGGTGAACCCGGATCGCAATCTGCGCCGCGAGGCGGTCACGCGCGGCTGGCCGATCCTCACCTTCTCCAACCCGGTCTCGCTGTGGGCGCGGTTCCAGTCGCCGTCGTCCACCACCCTTGCCGCGACAGCGGCCGTCGGACTCAGCGCGGTACTGGCCGGAGCGATCAGTTACCGCCTGCTGCGCCGCCGCCGCTGATCGCCGACGGCCCGACGCTGATCATTGACTGCGGGGTCCGAACGCCCTCCGCCGCGCTGTTCAACGGGGCAGCGGAAGGCTTGCCGAAGGGGTCTGCCGACCCGATACGAGGGGCGCCCGCGACCAGGCATTTAATCACGAAACGCCGACAGACACGCCAATAATTCATTGCTTTCTCAACCCTTGAGTGAGCCCACTCACAGTGGTAGAAAGGAGGCACGGAAGGACGGAAGGCCAAGGCGGAGCCGGAAGAGAAGGTTCAGTCTCCCATCCCACCCTTCCCAGCACGGACACCAGGCACCCACGCGGAGCACGCCGCGACAAGGGCAGAAGCGTTGTGGGCCTGCGAGATTCGGATTGTCGACGGCGAAGGCCTCGCACAGGTTGCGGGGATGAACCGGCGGAGTCCGAATAGTCGCCGAGGCCGCAGAACACAACCCACCTAGCACGCTTGGTAACCCGGTAGTCCGTGCTAGCGGGCGGTGAGGTCGTCAACGACAACGCCGCCCGCTTTGATGTGCGGGGGGAATTCCGCACCCGCACGAGCGGACGCCTCAGCGCAGCGGCATCGAATCCCGCGCACGCGGCATCGACCAGCGCACGCGGCACCGAAGCCGAGCCGTTACCCCGCCGCCGCGTCCGCGATCGATGTCGCCTCCCTGGCGCCGTCCTCCAGCGCACCGCAGCAGAAGATCACCCATCCGCCGACCGCGTCCGGCCGACCGGTCCCGAATTCCGCGGCGGCGGCGTCGTACGCCTGCTTGCGCCGCAACCAGAACACCTCCGGCACACCCAGGCTGTGCGGGTCGAGCCCCCTTGCCACCGACACCAACCGCGAGGCCGCGCGCGCGACGATCCCGTCGGCCGTGCCGAACGGCCGCAGCGCGAGCAATTCGCCGTGCACCACCGCCGCGACGACGGGCGCGGGCGCTTTCGTGGCCAACACCGTCTGCGCGAGCAGGTCGAGCCGCTCGGCGACGCCCGGATCCGTGCGCGGCCGCCCGAGCAGCTCCTCGTCGGAGACCAGGTCGGCGGCGGCGAGCAGGTGCAGCCGGGCGAGCGCCTGGAGTGGCGCGCGCTGCCAGGTGCCCGTGAGGTTGCGCAGGGCGTCGCCGTCGAGCGCCTGTCCGACGCGCAGCGAGCCGGCCAGGATCGGATCCCCGACCTGCCCGTCCGCGGGCAGCTCGGTGCTGCCGCCGTCGATCGCCGCCGAGGACCGCGCCGCGCGCACCGCCGCCTCGGCCGCGGTGACCGCCCAACCGCGGCGGTTCGACTTGTGCCGGTGCACCGCCGCGAGGGCATCGCGGGCGCGGTCGGCGGCGTCGCGCACGCCGGGCAGGTCGACGAGGGGCTGCAGCGGGTCGGTCACGAAAGACGAGGCTACTTGCGCGCCCGCCTCACCCCGCGAGCAGATCCCGCCCGGGGATCGCGTCGAGCAGCCTGCGCGTGTAGTCCTCGCGCGGATGGTCGAAGACCTCCTCGGCGGCCGCCGCCTCGACGACTCGGCCCTGCTGCATGACCAGCACGTCGTCGGCGATCTGGCGCACCACGGCCAAGTCGTGCGAGATGAACAGGTACGACAGGCCCAGCTCGGCCTGCAGGTCGTTGAGCAGACTCAGGATCTGCGCCTGCACGAGCACGTCCAGCGCCGACACGGCCTCGTCGCAGATCACCACTTCGGGCGACAACGCGAGCGCCCGCGCGATCGCGACCCGCTGACGCTGACCGCCGGACAGCTCGTTCGGATAGCGCCGCTGCACCGAGGCAGGCAGCGACACCTTGTCCAGCAGGTCCCGCACCGTCGCGGCGCGCTCTTTCGAGGTACCGATCTTGTGCGTGCGCAGCGGCTCCTCGATCGTGCGGTAGATCGAGTACATCGGGTCGAGCGAGCCGTACGGGTCCTGGAAGATCGCCTGCACCCGTCGGCGAAAGGCGAAGGCGCTCTTGCGATCCAGCTTCGCGACGTCGCGTCCGTCGAAGGTCACCGTGCCGGAGGTGGGCGCGAGCAGGCCGAGCACCATCTGCGCGACGGTCGACTTGCCCGAACCGGATTCGCCGACGATGGCCGTGGTGGTCCCGCGGCGCAGCCGGAAGGACACGTCGTCGACGGCGCGGAACTCCGAAGACTTCCACGGCGCCCTACCGCGGATCGGGAACACCTTCGTGAGGCGCTCGGCGACAACGACATCGGCCGTCGCGGCCGCGGCGCCCTGTTCGGCCACCTGCACCGCCTGCTCGCGGATCTCGATCCGCTCGCGCACCGCCGAGAGCCGCTGCGAGGCGAGCGAGGGCGCGGAGTTCACCAGCTTCTTGGTGTAGGCGTGCTGGGGTTCGCGCAGGATACGCAGGGCGGGACCGGATTCCACCACCCGACCGCGATACATCACCACCAGGTGCTCGGCCCGCTCGGCGGCCAGCCCGAGATCGTGCGTGATGAGCAGGACGGCGGTGCCCAATTCGCTGGTCAGCGAATCGAGATGGTCGAGAATCTGGTGCTGCACGGTGACGTCCAGCGCGGAAGTCGGCTCGTCGGCGATCAACAGCTTCGGACGGCACGACAATCCGATCGCGATCAGTGCCCGCTGCCGCATCCCGCCGGAGAACTCGTGCGGGTACTGGTTCACCCGGCGCGCGGCATCCGGCATACCGGCTTCTTCGAGCAGTTCGACGGCCCGCTTCCCCGCCGCGGAGCCTTTGGCGATTCCGTTGGCCGCCAACGTCTCCCGCACCTGGAAGCCGACCTTCCACACCGGATTCAGATTGGACATCGGGTCCTGCGGCACCAGCCCGATACCGCGACCGCGCACCGCGACGATTTCCTTCTTCGACGCCTTGGTGAGCTCCTTGCCGTCGAAGACGATCGACCCCGAGGTGACCCGGCCGGTACCGGGCAGCAGGTCGATGACGGCGTGCGCCGTGGTGGTCTTCCCGGAACCCGACTCCCCGACGATCGCCACGGTCTGGCCCGGGTATACGGCGAGGCCGACGTCCTGCACGGCGGGCACCAGCCTGCCCTCGGCACTGAAAGAGACGTTCAAATCGCGGATTTCGAGCAGTGGACGGTCCGGCATCGCGGCGCTCACCTCTTCCTTGCCTTCGGATCGAGCGCGTCGCGCACCGCGTCGCCGAGCATGATGAAGCTCAGCACCGTGATGGCCAGCGCGGCGGCCGGATAGAACAGGATCGCCGAGGTGCGCAGATCGTTCTTGGCCCTGGCGATGTCGCCGCCCCAGGACACGATGTCGGGCGGCAGACCGACACCGAGATACGACAGCGTCGCCTCGGCGACGATGAAGACCCCCAGCCAGATGGTGGAGACCACGATGAGCGGCCCCGCCGCGTTGGGCAGCACGTGCCGCACCAGCGTCCCCGTCCGCGAGACACCCAACGCCTTTGCCGCCGTGACATATTCGCTGTTCTTCGCCTCGATGACCGCGCCGCGGGCGATGCGGGCCGCCTGCGGCCAGGTGAACGACGCGAGCACCAGAACGACGTTCCACATGGTGGCGGGCCGCAGCATCTGCAGCAGGACGATCGCGGCGAGCACCATCGGGATGGCGTAGAAGATCTCGGCGATGCGCGAGACGATCTCGTCGAGCACTCCGCCGAAGAACCCGGCCAGCGCGCCGAGCGTGCCGCCGATCAGCACGAACAACGCGGCCGCCCCGAGCCCGACCAGCACCGAGGCGCGCGCGCCGTAGAGGGTGCGGGTGTAGACGTCGCAGCCCTGCCGGTCGAAACCGAACGGATGCCCGGGGCGCGGGGGCGCCATGATGTCGTCGCCGAGACACCGGCGCGGGTCCTGATCGGTGAACAACCCCGGCCACAGCACGACCACCGTCACCGCCACGATCAACAGGACCGCGACGACGAAGATCGGGTTGCGCCGCAGCTGCCGCCAGGCGTCGCCCCAGATGCTCGTCGGCTCGCCCGAGGCGTCGACGCGGTCGGTGGCCAGCACCTCGACCTCGTCCGGCGGCGCGACGTAGTACTCCTGACCGGGCCGGCCCCCGTCTTTCTCCAGCTCAGGCATAGCGGATCCTCGGGTCGAGTGCGGCGTAGAGCAGATCCACGACGAGGTTGGCGATCAGGAAGATCACCACCAGCACGGTCACGAACGAGACGACCGTCGGCGGCTCCACCCGCTGTATCGCCTGGTACAGCGTGCCGCCGACGCCGGGGATGTTGAAGATGCCCTCGGTGACGATGGCCCCGCCGATCAGCGCGCCGAGGTCGGCGCCGAGGAATGTGACCACCGGGATCATGGAATTGCGCAGAATGTGCACGGTCACCACGCGCCGCCTGCTCAATCCTTTGGCGGTCGCGGTGCGCACGTAGTCGGCGGACATGTTCTCCGCCACCGAGTTCCGCGTCAGCCGCAGCACATAGGCGAACGAGAGCGAACCGAGCACGATCGCGGGCAGCAGCAGCTCCGCGAAACTCGCCTTTCCGCTGACGGTCGTCGGCGCGATGCCCCACTTCACCCCGAACAGGAACTGCGCGAGGTAACCGACGACGAACACCGGCACCGCGATGATGACCAGGCTGGCCACCAACATCGTCGAATCGAACAGCTTGCCCTTGCGCAACCCCGCGATCAGGCCGAACACGATGCCGAAAACGCCTTCGATGAAGACCGCCATGAAGGCCAGCTTGATCGTGATCGGAAAGGCGCGCGCCAGCTCGTCGCGGACCGGACGGCCCGAGTAGGCAGTGCCGAAGTCGAAGGTCAGAATGCCTTTGAGATAGAGCAGGTACTGCATGAAGAACGGCTCGTCGAGGTGATATCTGGCCCGCAGCTGGGCCTCGACGGCCGGGGTGAGCGGCTTCTCACCGGCCAGCGCCTTGATCGGGTCGCCGGGGATGAGGAAGACCATCGCGTAGATGAGCAGCGTCGCGCCGAGGAACACCGGGATCATCTGGAGCAGTCGGCGCAGGATGTACCAAGCCATATTTCCTCCGGAAAGTGCCGAGCCGGGCCGACTTTCGTCGTCGGCCCGGCTCCAACGCGGCTACTTCTCGATGTTCTCGAAGTCGAACAAGCCGTTCCAGGCGAGTCGCGCGTTGCTGACGCGATCCGAATGTCCCGCCGCCGCCACGTAATTCAGTACCGGAATGTCGGCCATGTCGCGGATCAGCAGCGCCTGCGCCTGGGCGACGAGCCGGTAGGACTCCTCCTGCGTCGGCGCGGCCAGCGCGGCGTCGAGCAGGCGGTCGAATTCGGGATTGTTGTAGTTGACGTTGTTGGTCTCGGAGTAGCTGTAGTACTGCGGGGTGAGGAACTGCAGCATCGTCGGATAGTCGCCCTGCCAGCCGTACCGGAACGACTTGCCGATGGTCTCGGCGTTCACCTCGTCGCGGATGTTCTTGAAGGTCGGGTAGGGCACCGCGATCGTGTCGATGCCGAGGGTGTTCTTGACGCTGTTGGCCACCGCCTCCACCCAGGCCTGATGGCCGCCGTCGGAGTTGTAGGCGATCTCGTAGCGGCCCGACCACGGCGCGATGGCGTCGGCCTGCGCCCACAGCCGCTTGGCCTCCTCCGGGTTGTACTTCAGCACCTCGGAACCGGGCAGGTTGCCGTCGAAGCCGGGCAGCGTGCTCGCGGTGAAGTCGCGGGCCGGGATGCGGGTGCCGTGGAAGATCTTCTCGCAGATCTGTTCCCGATTGATCGCCATCGAGATCGCGCGCCGGCGCAGCAGGCCCTCCTCGCCCGCGAAATGCGGGACGTTGGACTGCACGCCGATGTGCTGGTTCTGCGCGACCGGCTTGGCGATCGCGCGATCACCCAGCTCCTGCTTGTACACCGAGAGCGCGCTGGACGGAATGGTGTCGAGCGCGTCGAGGTTGCCGGATTGCAGGTCGGCGTAGGCGGTGTCGAAGGACTGGTACATCACGAACCGCAGGCCCTTGTTCTTGGCCGGACGACCGCCCTGGTAGTCCGGGTTGGGCACCAGATCGATCTTGACGTTGTGTTCCCACGCGCCCGCGTCGGCGAACTTGTACGGGCCGTTGCCGATCGGGTTCTGCCCGAACGCCTGCATATCCTCGAACGCCGCCTCGGGCAGCGGATAGAACGGCGCGTAGCCGAGCTCGCTCTCGAAATCGATGGAGGGAGCCTTCAACTCGACGGTGAAGGTGCGGTCGTCTACCACCTTCAGACCCGACATCGTCTGCGCGGTGGGCTTTTCCGCGGACACCTCGTCGAAACCGACGATCGGCGAGAAGACGTAGCTCTGCAGCTGCGCGTTGGTGCCGAGTGCGCCGTAGTTCCACGCGCCGACGAAGGACTTGGCCGTCACCGGCGTGCCGTCGGTGAACTTCCAGTCCGGCTCGATGGTGATTCGATAGCTCTTGCGATCGGTGGTCTCGATCGATTCGGCCATTTCGTCGTGCGCCTTGCCGTCGGCGTCGTAATACTTCAGCCCGGCGAACAGCCGATCGACCACCCGACCGCCCATGTTCTCGTTGGTGTTGGTCGGCACCAGCGGATTCTGCGGTTCGGCGCCGTTGACGGTGACGATGTCGGCATCGGCTCCGTCATCGGTGGAACATGCGGACAGTCCTAGGCTTGTGGCCAGCAAGACCGCCGCGGCGAGCGCGGTAACTCTGTGGAATCGCAACGCGTACTCCCGATTTCGAGAAGGTCGAAGGCGGCTGTGCGGCGCCCCGTGATCCTCTCCAGCGCGTACCCGCACGTCCCGCCTCGGAATGTCAGCGACGTTAGCCATCGGCGGGTGACCTTGTCATCGGATCGCCCTATGTTCGTTTCACTTGTTACCAACGCGGCAACATCGGCGAAACACCGAAACTATGTCACCGAATGCGCGCGGCCCGGCGCGTACTCCTCGGCGCGGCGTAGGTCACAGTTGGCTAGTGTCGAGGTGGGCAGAGCCGACGCGAAAGAAGAGACGTGATGACCGAAACCACCGCCGACCACCGGGACTCGTATCCGCCCAGCGCGGAATTCGCCGCCGCGGCGAACGCCGACGCCTCGCTGTACCGGGCGGCCGCCGACGATCGCGACGCGTTCTGGGCCGAGCAGGCCGAGCGACTGCACTGGCATCGCAAGTGGAACCGGGTGCTGGACTGGAGCGACGCTCCCGTGGCCAAGTGGTTCGACGGGGGCGAGCTCAACGTCGCCTACAACTGCGTGGACCGTCACGTCCTCGATGGTCACGGCGACCAGGTCGCCATCCACTGGGAAGGCGAACCGGGCGACTCCCGCGACATCACCTACCGGCAGCTGCTCGACGAGGTGTCCCAGGCCGCCAACTACCTGACCGAGCTCGGGCTCGAGGCGGGCGACCGGGTCGCCATCTACATGCCCATGGTCCCCGAGGCCATCGTGTCCATCCTGGCCTGCGCCCGCCTCGGGCTCACCCACTCGGTGGTGTTCGCGGGCTTCTCCCCCACCGCCCTGCGCCAGCGCGTCGACGACGCGCGCGCCCGGCTCGTCATCACCACCGACGGGCAGTGGCGCCGCGGCAAGTCGGCGCCGCTCAAGGAAGCCGTGGACGAAGCGCTCCACGCGCATGGGGATGTGCCGCCCCGCCCGGACGGTCAGGGCCAGGAGGAGGGAGTTCCCACGGAGGGCGCCCGCTCGGGCGAAAATGGACACAGCGTCGAGCACGTGCTGGTGGTGCGCCGGACGGGCGTCGAGGTGCCCTGGACCGAGGGGCGCGACCTGTGGTGGCACGAGACCGTCGAGGCCGCTTCTCCTGAGCACGAAGCCCAGCCCTTCGACGCCGAGCACCCGCTGTTCATCCTCTACACCTCCGGCACCACCGGAAAACCCAAAGGCATCCTGCACACCTCCGGCGGCTACCTCACCCAAACCTCCTACACCCACCACTACGTCTTCGACCACAAACCAGGACAAGACGTCTACTGGTGCACCGCCGACATCGGCTGGGTCACCGGCCACAGCTACATCGTCTACGGACCCCTGTCCAACCGCGCCACCCAGGTCGTCTACGAAGGCACCCCCAACTTCCCCGACGAACACCGCCACTGGCAGATCGTCGAAAAGTACGGCGTCACCATCTATTACACCGCCCCCACGCTCGTGCGCACCTTCATGAAGTGGGGCCGCGAGATCCCCGCCGCGCACGACCTGTCCAGCATCCGGCTGCTCGGCTCGGTCGGCGAGCCGATCAACCCGGAGGCATGGCGCTGGTACCGCGAGGTCGTCGGCGCGAACGCCACACCCATCGTGGACACCTGGTGGCAGACCGAGACCGGCGCGATCATGATCTCCCCGCTGCCCGGCGTCACCGCCGCCAAACCCGGCGCCGCGATGACCCCGCTGCCCGGCATCTCCGCCCAAGTCGTGGACGAAGAGGGCAAGCCGGTGCAGCGCGGCGAGACCGAGGCCAACGGCTACCTGGTGCTCGATCAGCCGTGGCCGTCGATGCTGCGCGGCATCTGGGGCGACATGGAG
This sequence comes from Nocardia sp. CNS-044, assembly GCF_059570515.1. Classification (NCBI taxonomy): domain Bacteria; kingdom Bacillati; phylum Actinomycetota; class Actinomycetes; order Mycobacteriales; family Nocardiaceae; genus Nocardia; species Nocardia sp. CNS-044. The sequence continues at coordinate 822,227 of NZ_JCANSX010000005.1, read as the reverse complement.
CGCTACCGGGCCACCTACTGGGAGCGCTACGCCGAACAGGGCTGGTACTTCGCCGGTGACGGCGCCAAACTCGACGCCGACGGCGACCTGTGGGTGCTCGGCCGGGTCGACGACGTCATGAACGTCTCCGGCCACCGCATCTCCACCGCCGAAGTCGAATCCGCCCTCGTCGGACACTCCGGCGTCGCCGAAGCCGCCGTCGTCGGCGCCACCGACACCACCACCGGCCAAGGCATCGTCGCCTTCGTCATCCTCACCGCCGAAGCCAAAGACACCGGCCAAGCACTCGTCGACGAACTCAAAGCCGAAGTCGCCCGCGAGATCAGCCCCATCGCCAAACCACGCGAAATCCACGTCGTGCCCGAACTCCCCAAAACCCGCAGCGGCAAGATCATGCGCCGCCTGCTGCGCGACGTCGCCGAAGGCCGCGAACTCGGCGACACCTCCACCCTCGTCGACCCCAACGTCTTCGAGGCGATCCGCGCCAGCCGCGCCTGAGCTTCCTCGCAGACGGTTCGCGCGCTTCGCAGCGGGTGTATCCCCTGCGAAGCGTGGGCGGCTCTGCGAAGTGCACACCGGGAGGGCGCAGGATACGGCCGGTGGCTGATCTTGTCACCGGGCGTACCCGTTAGAATTGCGTCAGGTGTGCCGGGAAGTCTGGTCGGCGTGCGGGCAGGTGGTGTGAGCCGGAACAGCTCGATCGCGGGTCCGTGGTTTTACACGCCCGGACGAAAGGTTTTCCGTGATCAACCAGGTGCGCTCCGAGCTGGCTCGCTATCTGCGAACCGAAACCGTCGGTGGCGCCCTGCTTCTCGTCGCGGCGGCGATCGCGTTGCTCTGGGTGAACTCCCCGTGGGGCGACAGCTACGTCACGATGACCCAGACGGTGCTGCCGATCGAGCGGCTGCACCTGGAACTCACGCTTGCCGATTGGGCCAAGGACGGTCTGCTCGCCGTATTCTTCTTCGTCGCGGGGCTCGAGCTCAAACGCGAGCTCGTGGTCGGTGAACTGGCCGATCGCAAACGCGCCGCGTTACCCATCATCGCCGCGGTCGGCGGCGTGGTCACGCCCGCGCTGATCGCGGCGATCGTCGGATCCGGGGTCGAAGGCATGGACCGCGGCTGGGCCATCCCGGTCGCCACCGACATCGCCTTCGCGCTGGCCGTGCTCGCCATGACCGGTTCGCGCATTCCGGCGGGCGCGCGGGTGTTCCTGCTCAGTCTGGCCGTGGTGGACGATCTGCTGGCCATCATTCTGATCGCGGTGCTGTTCACCACCGCGCTCTCGCTGCTGTGGCTGCTCGCCGCCGCGGCCTGCTTCGCGGCGTGGGCGCTTGCCCAGCACCGGCGGATCACCTCGCCGGTGGTGTACGTGCCGCTGGCGCTGGTCTCCTGGTACGCGCTGCACGAGGCGGGCATCCATCCGACGCTGGCGGGTGTCGCGCTCGGCCTGCTGACCAGGGTGCGCACGGACCCCGACGAAGACGAGGCGCCCGCGACCAGGTGGGAGCATCGGTTCCAGCCGATCTCGGCCGGTCTGTGCGTGCCGCTGTTCGCGTTGTTCGCTTCCGGAGTCCCGTTGAACGGCAAGGTCTTCGGCGAGCTGTTCACCGACCGGCTCGCGCTGGCCATCATTCTCGGGCTGCTGCTCGGCAAGACCATCGGCATCTTCGGGATCAGCTGGGTGGCAATCCGGTTCGGCATCGCGAAGAAGCCGGCCAATCTCGAATACCGTGACATGTTCGCCCTGTCGGTCCTCGGCGCGATCGGCTTCACGGTTAGCCTTCTCGTGGCGGAACTCGCGCTGTCCGACGTCGGCGACGGCTCGGCCGTCGAACTGGCGAAGGCCGCGGTGCTGGTGACCTCCATGGCGGCATCGCTCGCCGGTTCGGCGCTACTGTTGCGGCGTGGGCGTGTCCACCAGGCGCGGCGCGCGGCTCGTGCGCTAGAACCGGAAGAGTGAACGCGAGCGCGAGCACGCCGCAGCAGGAACACCACGCGAGCGACGGGCCGACAGGCGGTAGCCTGCGTGACGGAGCTGAAAGCAGTGCCGGGACAGGGAGAAGGGTCGACCAAGTGAGTTTCACCCAGGGCGGTAACGGGAACGACGCGCAGAGCGGGCGCACGGTCACCTCCATTCCGCTGACCGATGCCAACCCGATCGGCTCCGCCAGCTTCGGCACCCTGGTCCGCGACGCGGCCGAGCAGATGTCGACCCTGGTGCGCGCCGAGGTCGAGCTGGCCAAGGCCGAGGTCACGGGCGAGATCAAGAAGGGCCTGCAGGGCAGCGTCTACTTCATCCTCGCGCTGACCGTGCTGCTGTTCAGCACCTTCTTCTTTTTCTTCTTCCTCGGCGAGCTGCTCGACGTGTGGCTGGCCAGGTGGGCCGCGTTCCTGATCGTGTTCCTGCTGATGGTCGTCGCGACCGCGGCGCTCGCGTTCCTCGGCTATCGGCGGGTGAAGAAGCTGCGCGCGCCGGAGAAGACGATCGATTCGCTGAAGCAGGCGCGCTCCGTGCTGCCGAGCGGATTCGGCGCCGCCGCGCACGACGAGCACCTGGCGCTGGAAAAGCGCACCAACTGACCGTGCGGGTCGTCGTCGCGGCGCCGCGCGCCGACCACTAGGCTCGGTCGGCGTGTCGTCGAACTTCCTTCCGGATCCGTCCAGCGTCCGTTACGACGGTCCGTGGACCCACCGGGACGTTCATGCCAACGGCATTCGATTCCACGTCGTGGAGGCCGCGCCCGAGCGCACCGACGCACCGCTGGTGGTGCTGCTGCACGGGTTCGCCGATTTCTGGTGGTCCTGGCGGCACCAGCTGACCGGGCTCACCGAGCTGGGTTTCCGCGCGGTCGCGGTAGACCTGCGCGGCTACGGCGACAGCGACAAACCCCCGCGCGGCTACGACGGCTGGACCCTCGCCGGTGACATCGCCGGACTCATTCGCGCGCTCGGGCACACCGAGGCCGCGCTGGTCGGCCATGCGGAAGGCGGGCTGGTCTGCTGGGCCACCGCGGTTCTGCACCCCAGGCTGGTGCGCGCCATCGCGCTGGTGAGTTCGCCGCACCCTGGCGCGCTGAAGAGCGCCGTGCTGCGCGATCGGCGGCAGCGCAGGACCTGGCTGCCGAACTTCCTGCGCTACCAGCTGCCCCGCTATCCGGAACACCGGCTGACCACCCGCGACGGGTTCGAGGTGGAGCGCCTGCTGCGGCAGCGCGTCACCGGATCCTGGTCGGGGACCGCCGAATTCGTGGACGCGGCCCGGCGCATGCGCTCGGCCATCCAGATCCCGGGCGCCGCGCACTGCGCGCTGGAATATCAGCGCTGGGCCTTCCGCAGTCAGTGGCGCCCCGACGGCCGCCGCTTCATGGCCACTGTCCGCGTCCCCATCGGCATCCCGGTGCTCGCCATGCGCGGCGAATCCGACAACTACTTGCTGCGCTCCACCTTCCACCGCGGCCTGCGCTGGTCACCGCGCCGCCGCATGGTCACCGTGCCGAACGCCGCCCACTTCGCGCACCAGGAGAACCCGGACGTGGTCACCGCGGAACTGGCCAAGTTCCTCGGCTGAGGGTCAACACACCGACCCGACCCGTGTGGCAGCCGACCCCGCGCTTCGAAGCCGACGCGCGGATGTTTCGCGGAACAACCGAGACCAGTCACACAGCGGCGCCCGTAGGCGACCGACGTGAGTGCCGCACCTGCCGCTGGCCGAGTTGCCGCGCGGATGTCGGCACGCTGGGCCCGCACCCGGGCGCTCTCCTCGAACCATGCCGCGGCACCGACACTGACGCGGGAGGGCGGCTGATATCGCTCGTTCGACGCGGCACGGCCGCCGACCGGTACGCGGTCGACGGCCGTTGCGCGGGAACCGCACTCAGCTGAGTACGCAGGCGCCCGTGTCGACGGGGAGGTTCGCGCCGGTGGCCGCGTCGAGGTCGGAGCGGACCTCGTCGAGGGTCAGCACGTAGCCCGTGTCGTCGTCGGTGACCGCGGCGCCGAAGACGACGCCGAGCACCTGGCCTTCGGTGTCCACGAGTGGGCCGCCGGAGTTGCCCGCTCGCACCAGGCCGCGGACGGTGTAGACCTCGCGCTCGACGGTGCCGTTGCGGTAGATCGTCGGGCCGGTGAGGTCGAGCGTCTCGCGGACGCGGGCCGCGCTGGCCGTGTACGGTCCGCCGCCCGGGTAGCCCAGCACGATCGCGCTGTCGCCGGAGCGCGCGGGCGCCGGGGCCTGCGGCACGACCGGTGAGGTCAGGCCGGGCACCGAGAGCACCGCGATGTCCTTGGACGGGTCGAACAGCACGACGTGAGCGTCCAGCGGTCCGCGCGGGGTGTCCACCGCGACGCTGGTGGTGCCCGCGACGACGTGCGCGTTGGTCATCACCCGCTCCGGCGCGATGACGAAGCCCGAACCCTCCAGCGCGCGCTGGCAGCTCGGCGCGACGCCGCGAATGCGCAACACGCTCTGTTGCAGCGAGGCCGCGACGGGGCTGGCGAGCACGCTCGGATCCGGCGGCTCGACCGCGGCGATGGGCGCGCGACCGAACGGACCGATCACGTCCGGCAGGCCGGAAGTGTTGAGCAGCTTGGAGAATTCGTTGGGGACCTTGCGCAGCCAGTTCGGCGCGACCTGGTTGACGTCGGCGAGCACCCGGGAACCGTTGATCGCGGTGGCGATCGCGGGCTGCGACGAGGTGGCCAGCGGCAGCGCCAGCAGCCACGCGGTGACCAGCACCGCCACCGCCTGCAGCATCGCGCCGACGACGCTGTCCACGCTGCGGGTGAACGGATGTCGCATCCCGCTGCGCGCGGCGCGCCCCAGCACCATGCCCGCGACCTCGCCGACGATCACCAACAGCACGATGAGCAGCACACCGGTGAGCACCCTGGTCCGCCCCTCGTCGACGTGCACCAGGATGTGCGGCGCGATGAGGATGCCCGCGACGGCGCCGAGCACGACGCCGAGGAAGGCCAGCGCCGAGGCCACGGCGCCCTGCCGCCAGCCGGACGCGGCCGCGGCCAGGGCGAGCAGCACCACGATGATGTCGAGCCAGGCCGAGGAGCTCATAAGGTCATCCCCACTGCGGCGAGCGCCGATTCGAGGTCGCGCACATCGTCGCGGTCCCATTCCAGTTCCCAGCCCGCGGACTGGAAGATGCCCGCGAGTATCCCGCCGGTCAGTCCCCAGACCAGCATGCCGTCGACCTGGAAGGCCGGGCTCTGGTAGCCGAGGCTGCCGCGGACGAGGAAGCGATTGGCCGGGTCGAGCATTTCGGAGAGCGGCACCCGCACCACCCGCTCGGTCTCGCTCTGGTTCACCACCCGCACCTCACCGGGCGTGCGCCAGTAGGCCACGACCGGTGTCACGTCGAACCGCGACGGCGGCACGAAGAGTTTCGGCAGCACCGCTAGCGGCTGCACGTGCTCGCGCAGGACGCCGGTCTCCTCGCACGCCTCGCGCAACGCGGTGTCGATCGGTCCCTCGTCTTCGGGATCGACAGCGCCACCGGGGAAGGCGACCTGTCCCCGGTGCTGGCGCAGGGTCGACGCGCGCTGGGTCAGCAGCACATCGGCGTCCGCGGGCAACCCGCCGGGAGCGGTGGGATCGTCCTCGGTCGAACCGCTGAACAGCACGAGCACGGCGGCTTGGCGCGCCTCGCCGGTGATCGTCATGGCTCGGCGCAGGGCGCGCGCGATCCGCAACGTGTCACTCGCGTCGGCGTGCGCGGGCTCGACGGCCCGGCGCAGCCAGTGCGGAATGTCGGTCGGCAGCGGAATCGTCATGCCGCTCCCCCGGTGAACCTGCGCACCACCACCTCCACAACCGTTCTGTCCGCCCGCAACAGACGCTGCGAGATGTCTTGCGGTGTAGACCTTCTCACGGCATCGCAAACCTTTTGTTCGACCACGCGCGCCGTCACGCTCGCACTCCGAGCGCCGCTGCCACCGTATCGGCAATGTCGTCGACGCCGGTAAACGTTCGCACGACAACCTGTGCAAGGGAACCATCCGGGCGAACCAGCAGCGAAATCGGCAGCACGGCAGGGGCGCCCGCGGCGGCGCGCACCTTCGCGGCGCCGTCGAGCACACCGGGCAGACGCACGTCCAATCCCGTGAGGCGCAACAGCGCCTTGGCCTCTTCGGGATCGCTGTGCACGGTGAGCACGGTCAGTGCCGAACCCGCCCGCTCCGCGTACTGGCGGAGGTACGGCAACTCCTCGGCACACGGTCCGCACCAGTAGGCCCAGAGGTTGAGCAGCGCGGGTTTGCCCGCGAGCGCCGCGGCGAGGTCGACGGGCGCGCCGTCGGCCAGGCAGGTCAGGGTGATCCCGGCCAGCGGGCCCGCTCCCGTCGCGCTCGGCGCGGGCCGCGGGCAGGGTGCGAGCGCGGCATCGGCGCGCAGTTGCGCGGGGACCTGCTGCGTGCCGGGGACGGGTCGCGGATCCGACGCCGTGTCTTCGCCACCGCCGCGCGGCCACAGCGCGATCACGGCGGCGACGACCACGATCAGGCCGACCAGCGCCCAGCGCACCGCGGAGGAGAATCTCGCCGTACCGGAATCTTCTTCCCGCGGCGTTTCGTCCGCGGCCCGCGATCTCACAGGCCGACCATCCCGAGCAGGTGTTCGCGCTCCGGACCCTTCACCAGCTTCGCCGCGAGCTCCGGCTCGGTCGGCCCGGCGCCGAAGGACGGGCAGTCGGCGGCGAGCACGCACGCGCCGCACGCCGGCTTCCTGGCATGACACACCCGCCGACCGTGAAAGATCACGCGATGGGACAACATTGTCCATTCCTTGCGCTCGACGAGTTCGCCGACCGCGTGCTCGACCTTGACCGGATCTTCCTCGGTGGTCCAGCCCCACCGGCGAACCAGCCTGCCGAAATGCGTGTCGACCGTGATGCCCGGCACGTCGAAGGCGTTGCCGAGGATGACGTTGGCAGTCTTGCGGCCGATGCCCGGCAATTTCACCAGTTCGGCGAGGGTGTGAGGTAATTCACCATCGTGTTCGGTCACCAGGGCTTGCCCGAGGCCGATCAGCGAGCTCGTCTTGTTCCGGTAGAACCCCGTCGGCCGGATGTATTCCTCCAGCTCCGCGCGGTTCGCTTCGGCGTAATCGCGCGCGCTGCGGTACTTGGCGAAGACGGCGGGAGTGGTGAGATTCACGCGCTCGTCGGTGCACTGCGCGGAAAGGATTGTCGCGACCGCCAATTCGAGCGGAGTGGTGAAATCCAGCTCGCAGTGCGCGCCGGGAAACGCGGCCGCGAGGGTGCGGTTCATCCGGCGCGCCCTTCGCACGAGTCCCAGCTTCGTTTCCGCCTGTCGCGCGCGAGATTTCCGTTTCGGAACGGCCGCCCCCATGGGTTGCGCATCGGTCGCCCCGGCGGCAGCCGAAGACCCGTTCACATCGGTCACAGACGGGGAGGCACGCACGCGTCCACCTTACGGAACCGCTCCGACAAGGTGGCCGGCCAGATCTGCTGCCGTGTTCCATCTGAGACCTTCAGCGTGTTTACTACGCGATATGCAAGGACTCGCTGTGGTGCTCTTCCCAGTGGTGTTGATGCTGTTCGCACTGCTGATGGAGCGGGTCGAGAATCGGCTCCGCAAACTTCTCGAACCCGACCCCGAGGTTCAGCAGTACCTGGACAGGGCCAGCAACGCCGAGGTCAAGGAGTTGACGAAGGCCGGACTGCCCGCCGCGGTGGCCCGGATGCGCAAGCGCCGTTCCCGTAACGACGACCTGGACGTCGCTCGAGCGAGCTGAATCCACTACCTGGACGCCGCGCAATCCACTCGTTACGTGGTGTCTGTCACTACGCGGCCACAATGCCGCGTAGACTGCGCTGTTGGCCGATTCGCTTCGGTCCAGCCCAGAGCCATTTCCCATAAGGAGCACATTCGTGGACGAGGCCCTCGCCAGAGCAGGCATCTTCCAAGGCGTAGAGCCCACCGCGGTGGCGGCACTCGCCAAACAACTGCAGCCGGTTGATTTCCCGCGCGGCCATGTCATTTTCAACGAGGGCGAACCCGGCGATCGGCTGTACATCATCACCTCGGGCAAGGTGAAGATCGGCCGACGTTCCCCGGACGGCCGGGAGAACTTGCTCACCATCATGGGCCCGTCGGATATGTTCGGCGAGCTGTCGATCTTCGACCCGGGCCCGCGTACCTCGACCGCCACCACGGTCACCGAGGTCCGCGCCGTCACGATGGATCGCGATGCCCTCAAGTCCTGGATCGACCAGCGGCCCGAGATCGCCGAGCAGTTGCTCCGCGTGCTCGCCCGCCGTCTGCGGCGCACCAACAACAACCTCGCCGACCTGATCTTCACCGACGTTCCCGGTCGCGTCGCCAAGGCGCTGTTGCAGCTCGCGCAGCGGTTCGGCACCCAGGAAGCGGGCGCCCTGCGGGTCACCCACGACCTGACCCAGGAGGAGATCGCCCAGCTCGTCGGCGCGTCTCGCGAGACCGTCAACAAGGCGCTCGCCGACTTCGCGCACCGCGGCTGGCTGCGGCTGGAGGGCAAGAGCGTGCTCATCTCCGATTCCGAGCGGCTCGCGCGGCGCGCCCGCTGACCCGCTCCTGAATACGACACGGCCCGCCGGATCCAGCGCTCCACTGGATCCGGCGGGCCGTCGTGTTTCGGGCGAACGTCCCTGCGCCTTCGCTCCCGCCGTGCGCGGGGTTGTCGGCGGACTCCGTCCGGTCGCGTCTGATAGGCGTACCTTCGCCTTCGCTCCGGCTATGCGCGAGGCTGTCGGCGGACTCCGGTCGGCTGCGTCGAAATCGGGCTATCGCTCGGCGCGCAGATACTCCAGCTGAGCCTGCACCGAGCTGCGCGCGGCCAACCAGAGCCGCTTGTCCACATCCGCGTACACCTTGCGCACCACCGCCATGGCGCCCGCGTCCGGACCGAGTTCGGCGAGCGCGGCGCGCACTTGGTCGAGCCGCTCCCTGCGGTGCTGGATGTAGTACCGCGCGACCGGTTCCAGATCCGGGTGGTCCGGGCCGTGCGCGGGCAGCAGCGCCTTGCCCGCGCCCGCCTCGATCAGCCGGTCCAGTGAGGTGAGGTAATCGGCGAGGGTGCCGTCGGTGGAGTCCAGCACGGTGGTGCCGCTGCCGAGGATGGTGTCGCCGGTGAGCACCGCGTCGTCGAGTACGAAGCTCAGCGAGTCGGCGGTGTGCCCCGGCGTCGCGAGCACACCGATCCGCAGTCCGGCGGCCTCGATCACCTCGCCGTCGGTCAGCGGCGCGGCACCTCGCAAAAATTCGGGATCCTTCGCGCGCACCGGCGTGCCGGTCAGCTTCACCAGTCGCTCGATGCCGCCGGTGTGATCGTGGTGACGGTGCGTGATCAGGGTCAACGCGATCTTGCCGTCGGTGACCCTGGCGATGGCCTCGCTGTGCTTCTTGTCCTTCGGCCCCGGATCGACCACGACGTACTCCGCCGCATCCGGCGCGCGCAGGATCCAGGTGTTGGTGCCGTCCAGTGTCATCTGGCCGGGATTGTCCGCGAGCAGCACCGCCGCCGTCGGCGTCACCTGGCGTAATTGCCCGTACGCGGGATGAGTAGGCGTCATCGCATTACCTCGGTCGTTCGGAATCGTTGTCCGACAACCTGTCTAACGCACCTCGGCGATCAGTTCGACCTCGACCGGGGTGTTCTTCGGAAGTTCGGAGACGCCGACGGCCGAACGCGCGTGCACGCCCGCGTCGCCGAAGACGTCACCGAGGAACTCCGAGGCGCCGTTGATCACCAGCGGCTGATCGGTGAATCCCGGCGCGGACGCGACGAAACCGACCACTTTGACGATCCGCACCACCTCGTCGAGCCCGACCAGGTCGTGCACCGCGGCCAGCGCGTTGAGCGCGCACAGCCGCGCCGCCTCGGCCGCCGCCTCCAGCGAGACCTCGGCGCCGACCTTGCCGGTCGCCGACAGCTCACCGTTCACGAAAGGCAGCTGGCCGGAGGTGTAGACGAGCGAACCGGTGCGCACCGCCGGGATGTAGGCCGCGACGGGCGCGGCCACCGCAGGCACGGTCAGTCCGAGCCGCTCCAGGTTCTTACGCCACGGGGTGGCCGCGTCGACAGCCACGGCCTACTGCCTCGGACGCTTCAGGTACGCGACATGCTGCTCACCGGTCGGGCCGGGCAGCACCGTCACCAGCTCCCAGCCGTCGGCTCCCCACTGATCGAGGATCTGCTTGGTCGCGTGCGTCAGCAGCGGAACGGTCGCGTACTCCCACAGGGTCACATCACTCATGCGGTGAGTTTATGGGCGAGCTCGCGGGGCCGCGCGTCCCGGGCTGGCTTGTCGGGATATGCCTCGTGAGTCGGCGGGATGATAGCCCCCGACGAGACTGTCTGGTACAGAAGGTGCCGAAAACGGCAGTGTGACCGTATCCCTAGGGCGTGATCGCAGAACGGGCTATAGGCTCGCGAGCGTGGGAGTACCAACAGCAGTGCCTATTTCGGCGGAGCCGGGGCTGGAGACGGGTTGGCCGAAGCGCGCGGAAAAGGCCCGCTTGCACTATGTCTCCGGCAAAGGGGGAACGGGCAAGTCGACGGTGGCCGCCGCGCTCGCGCTGGCACTCGCCGCGGGCGGACGCCGGGTGCTGCTGGTCGAAGTCGAGAGCAGACAGTCCATCGCGCAGCTGTTCGACCTGCCGCCGCTGCCACCGACCGAGACGAGAATCGCCACCGCGGACGGCGGCGGCGAGGTGGTCGCGCTGGCGCTCGATATCGAGCACGCCTTCCTCGAATACCTCGACATGTTCTACAACCTGGGCTTCGCGGGACGGGCGATGCGCCGGATGGGCGCCGTCGAGTTCGTCACCACGATCGCGCCCGGTCTGCGCGACGTCATCTTGACCGGCAAGATCAAGGAGTGCGCGGTCCGCGTGGACAACACGGGCAAGCGGGTCTACGACGAAATCGTCGTGGACGCACCGCCTACCGGCCGGATCGCCAGCTTCCTCGACGTCACCACCGCGATGGTCGAGATCGCCAAGGGCGGGCCGATCGCCTCGCAGGCCGAGGGCGTATCCCGGCTGCTGCATTCGGATCAGACGATGATCCACCTGGTCACGCTGCTCGAGGCGCTGCCGGTGCAGGAGACCGCCGACGCCGTCGCCGAACTCACCGCCAACGACCTGCGCATCGGCACGGTGATCGTGAACCGCGCGGGCGAGAGCTTCCTGCCCACCGACGTGCGCAACCGCGCCGCCGAGGGCGACATCGACCGCGCCGCCATCCGCGCCGGACTGGAGCAAGCCGGAATCACCTTGTCGGAGGACAGTTTCGAGGGCTTGATCGCCGAGACCTACGAGCACTCGGCCCGGTTGCAGGCCCAGGACGCGAGCGCGGCTGAACTGAACAAGGTCGACGTGTCGCAGCTGCACCTGCCCGCATTGGCCGACGGCATGGACCTCGGCGGACTCTACGAGCTGGCCGAACATCTGAGCGCGCAGGGAGTGCGATGACCACCCTGGACATCTCGAAGATCATCACCGATCCCACCGCGCGGGTCGTGGTGTGCTGCGGCTCCGGCGGCGTCGGCAAGACCACCACCGCCGCCGCGATCGCGCTGCGCGCCGCCGAGATGGGGCGCAAGGTCGTGGTGCTGACGATCGACCCGGCGCGCCGACTGGCCCAGTCACTCGGCGTCGCCGACCTGGACAACAGCCCGCAGCGGGTGGCGCTCGGCCCGGAGGCCAAGGGCGAGCTGTACGCGATGATGCTGAACATGCGTCGCACGTTCGACGACATGGTGCTCGAGCACACCACACCGGAGAAGGCCGAGCAGATCTTCGCCAACCCGATCTATCAGACCCTCGCGTCGTCCTTCGGCGGCACGCAGGAATACATGGCCATGGAGAAGCTCGGGCAGCTCGCGAACAAGCGGGAATGGGACCTGATCGTGGTCGACACCCCGCCGTCGCGCAACGCGCTCGACTTCCTCGACGCGCCGAAGCGCCTCGGAAACTTCCTGAACGGCAAGATGATCCGGCTCATCATGGCACCGGGACGCGGCGTCGGCCGGTTCGTCACCGGCGCGATGAGCCTGGCCATGCGCGGCGTGTCCACCGTCGTCGGCGGGCAGCTGCTCAAGGACGCGTCGGTCTTCCTGCAGTCGCTGGAGTCGCTGTTCGGCGGTTTCCAGGACCGGGCCGACCGCACCTACGCGTTGCTGTCGAAGCCGGGCACGCACTTCCTTGTGGTGGCCGCCGCGGAACCGGACGCGCTGCGCGAGGCGTCGTTCTTCGTCGATCGGCTCTCCACCGAGCAGATGCCGCTCGCGGGACTGGTGCTCAACCGGACCCATCCGGCGCTGAGCGACCTACCCGCGGATCACGCGCTCACCGCCGCCGACCAGCTTGCCGAATCCGATCCGCTGACCAGCTCGGTGCTGCGCATCCACGCCGAACGGGTCGCCACGGCCAAGCGCGAGCAGCATCTGTTGCACCGATTCACCGGCGCGCATCCGCGCGTGCCGATGGTCCCGGTGACCGCGCTGCCGTTCGAGGTCTGCGATCTCGAGGCGCTGCGCGCAGTGGGCGATCAGCTGACCGGAGCCCGCATCTCCGCTTAACCATAACGTTCGGTATTGAATCGGAATCGCTATAGGCGCAAACGAAAACGAGCCCGCAAACGCGGGCTCGTTTTCTCGTTCTGTCGACTACATCGCCACTTGATGCTGGCGCTGGGCCTGGAAGAAATCGGCCCAAGAGGTCACCTCGGGATGCTGTTTCAGCAGCGCCCTCCGCTGCCGTTCGGTCATCCCACCCCACACGCCGAACTCGACGCGATTGTCGAGGGCATCGGCTCCACACTGCATCAGCACCGGACAGTGCCTGCAGATCGTCGCCGCTTTGCGCTGCGCCGCGCCGCGGACGAACAACTGATCGGGATCTACTTCCTTGCATCGGGCCTGGGATACCCAGGCGATTCGCGCTTCGGCCTGCTCTACGTCCAATCGAGCGATGGGGGTTGTCATATGCATTTGGTGTGCCCCTTTGCAGTCCGAACACCGGGTCAACGGCGCTCCAGAATCGCGTGCCAGATCGCAGCAACCCGAACCCCGCTGCGCTCTGAACCACATTCCACTTTGAGTGTTAGCTCCATCACACTGGGTTCTCAATCTAGGTAAAGGTATGGCCCGAGCGCAAGACCGTCTCGAGATTTTTTGGTACGCCCGTCCATGCAAACGTGATAAAGAACCGATCAGTCGGGCCGATTCGCGACACGCCGGTGCTTGACACGCCTGACACGCCTGAGCGACACGCCCAACAGGCCTGGACGAACGCCGGATCTCGCCTTCGGACAAGCACACCCGAGAGGGCGAGAAGCGCACCCCGTACCCTTGGGAACGTGTCGAATGTGCCGATCACACATACGCTCGCGAAGCTGGCGGGCAGCTGCGCGCTGGCCGCGGTGCTCGTCGCCGGGCTCTTGTTCCCCCTCGCCGGTGGATTCGGGTTCGTTTCCAACCGGGCCGCCGACGCCGTGGACAACGTCTCCGCGGAACTGGTCGAGGGCACCGTCCCCGCGGTCTCGACCATGGTGGACAAGAACGGGTCGCCCATCGCCTGGCTCTACGAGCAGCGCAGGTTCGAGGTGCCCAGCGAGCGCATCTCCAACGACATGAAGCTGGCGATCATCTCCATCGAGGACCGCCGCTTCGCCGACCACGACGGCGTGGACTGGCAGGGCACGATGCGCGCGTTCCTCACCAACACCACCAGCGGCGAGGTGCAGCAGGGCGCGTCCACCCTCGACCAGCAGTACGTGAAGAACTTCCAACTGCTCGTCGTCGCCAAGACCGACGCCGAACGCCGCGCGGCGATCGAGACCACCCCGGCGCGCAAGATCCGCGAGATCCGCATGGCGCTGACCCTGGACAAGGAACTCACCAAGGACGAGATCCTCACCAGGTATCTGAATCTCGTGCCGTTCGGCAATTCGTCCTACGGCATCCAGGACGCCGCGCAGACCTACTTCGGCATCGACGCGGCCCAGCTGAACGTCCCGCAGTCGGCGATGCTCGCGGGCATGGTGCAGTCCAGCTCCAAGCTGAACCCCTACACCAACCAGCAGGGCGTGCTGGCTCGCCGGAACACCGTGCTGGACACGATGATCCAGAACATTCCGGCGCGCGCCGAGGAGTTCCGCAAGGCCAAGTCGGAGCCGCTCGGCGTGCTGCCCGAGCCCAAGGGCCTGCCGCGCGGCTGCATCGCCGCCCAGGACCGCGGCTTCTTCTGCGACTACGCGCTGCAATACCTGGCCAATTCGGGCATCAGCCGCGAACAGATCGACAAGGGCGGCTACCTGATCAAGACCACCCTCGATCCGGCCGTGCAGGACTCGGTCAAGCGCGCGGTCACCGAGGCGGCCAACCCGAACCTCGACGACATCGCCGAGGTGATGTCGGTGATCGCGCCCGGGCAGGACTCGCACGACGTCGTCGCCATGGCCAGCAGCCGCACCTACGGCCTCAACCGCGACGCCAACGAGACGGTGCAACCGCAGCCGTTCTCGATGGTCGGCGACGGCGCGGGCTCGGTCTTCAAGGTCTTCACCACGGCGGCCGCCATGGAGAAGGGCCTCGGCATCAACTCCCAGCTCGACGTGCCCGGCCGCTTCGACGCGCGCGGCATGGGTAACGGCGGCGCGCGCGGCTGCCCGCCCGCCACCTACTGCGTCGAGAACGCGGGCCGCTACAAGTCGCCGATGTCGGTGACCGAGGCGCTGGCCACCTCGCCGAACACCGCGTTCGTCAAGCTGATCCAGGCCGTCGGCGTCACCCCGACCGTCGACATGGCGGTGCGGCTCGGCATGCGCTCGTTCACCAACCCGGGCAGCTCCGGGCACGGCAACCAGAGCCTGGCCGACATGATCAAGGGCCAGAACCTCGGCTCGTTCACCCTCGGCCCGGTCGCGATCAACCCGCTCGAACTCTCCAACGTCGCCGCGACGCTGGCCTCCGGCGGCCGCTGGTGCCCGCCCTCGCCGATCAAGGAGGTCGTCGACCGCAGCGGCAAGCAGGTTCCGCTCACCCAGCAGGCCTGCGAGCAGGTGGTCGAGCCCGGCCTGGCCAACACGCTCGCCAACGCGATGAGCAAGGACGACACCGCGGGCACCGCCGCGGCCGCGGCTCAGGCCACCGGCTGGAACCTGCCGATGGCGGGCAAGACGGGAACCACGGAAAGCCACCGCTCCTCGGCCTTCTTCGGCTTCACCAACTCGCTGGCCGCCGCGGTCTACGTCTACGGCGACAGCCCGACGCCCGGCGAGATCTGCTCGTTCCCGCTGCGCAACTGCGGTGACGGCAACCTGTTCGGTGGTAACGAACCCGCGCGCACCTGGTTCAACGCGATCAAGCCGGTGATCGGCAACTTCCCGCCGCCCGCGCTGCCGCCGCTGGACGACAAGTACGTCCGCGGCGCGAACAACTCGCAGGTGCCCGACGTGGTCGGCATGTCGCAGGGCGAGGCGACCACCGCGCTGATCGCCGCGGGCTTCCAGGTGTCGGCCGTCAACGGCGCGGGCCCGCCGCCCAAGGGCAGCGTGATGAGCACCGCGCCGAACGGTTCGGCCATCCCGGGATCGGTCATCACGATCTACATCAGTGACGGCACCGAGCGCCAGGCCCCGCCGCCGCCCGCTCAGGGTCCGCTGCCGCCGCCTCCGGCGCTGCCGCCGGGCTTCCCGCTGCCGCCCTGGTGGCCCAGGTAATCGATAGACGAAGAACCGCCGACCGGCGTTGCTGCCGGTCGGCGGTTCTGGTTTTCGGGGCGCTGTGTCAGAGGCGGGCTTTGACGGCCGCGGAGATGCGCGAGCCGTCGGCCTTGCCCGCGGCGAGTGCGGTCGCGATCTTCATGACCTGACCCATTTGGCGCATGCCGGGTCGTTCGCCGATTTCCTCGGCGACCTGGGCGATCGCGGTGTCGGCCAGGTCGGCGATCTCGGCCTCGGTCAGCTGGGTCGGCAGGTACTCGTCGATGATCCTGGCCTCGGCGTGTTCGTTGGCGGCGAGCTCGCCGCGACCGGCCTGGGTGTAGACCTCGGCCGACTCGTTGCGCTTCTTCGCCTCCTTCTGCAGCACCGCGATCACCTCGGCGTCGGAGAGTTCACGCGCCTCCGTGCCCGCGACCTCGGCGGTCTGGATCGCGGCAAGCAGCATGCGCAACGTCGCGAGGCGCAGCGTGTCCTTGGCTTTCATCGCGGCGGTCATGTCCGTCCGCAGCCGATCTTTGAGTTCCGACATGAGGCACACGGTAGCCGGTCGCCGTCGCCCGGCCCATTACATTTCGCGGCGGCGGCGCCGCGGTGGTTCCAGGCTCGAAGCGGAAACACCGCTGCTCGCGGACCCGCTCCACCGATTCGGCGGAGCTGTGCGGAAACACACTCGGCGTTCTGAGGCACCCTCACCTATGCTGGGCAAATGCCCGTGATCTCGACCGCCGCCGTCCGCCGAACCGCGCTTGGAGCCACCGGGGCCGCGGTAGCCGGAATCGGCTACGCCTCGCTGATCGAACGCAACGCGTTCGTCCTGCGCGAGGCGACCATGCCGGTGCTGCCGCCCGGTTCGTCGAGCCTACGGGTGCTGCACATCAGCGATCTGCACATGATGCCCGGTCAGAAGCTCAAGCAGCAGTGGCTGCGTGAACTGGATCGGCTGGAGCCGGACCTGGTCGTCAACACCGGCGACAACCTCTCGCACCAGAAGTCGGTGCCCGCGGTGGTTCAGGCCCTCGGCGGGTTGCTCTCCCGCCCGGGCCTTTTCGTTTTCGGCAGCAACGACTACTTCGCTCCGGTGCCGAAGAACCCGCTGAAGTACTTCAAGAAGGACCACCGCCGCGTCTTCGGCGCGCCGCTGCCGTGGAAGGACCTCCGGGCGGCGTTCACCGAACGCGGTTGGCTCGACCTCACCCACGTGCGCCGCGACCTCGAGGTGGCGGGCGTCCGGATCGCCACCGCGGGCGTCGACGACCCGCACCTGCAGCGCGACCGGTACGACACGGTCGCGGGCCCCCCGAACCCTCTCGCCGATCTGCGCATCGGCCTCACCCACTCGCCCGAACCGCGGGTGCTGGACCGCTTCGCCGACGACGGCTACGACCTGGTGCTGGCCGGCCACACCCACGGCGGCCAACTGGTGCTGCCCGGTTACGGCGCGCTGGTCACCAACTGCGGCATCGACAAGTCGCGCGTGAAGGGTCCGTCGAAGTGGGGCGAGCACACGCAGCTGCACGTCTCCGCGGGCATCGGCACCTCGCCGTGGGCGCCCTACCGCTTCTGCTGCCGCCCCGAAGCCACTCTGCTCACCCTCGTCGCCGCACCGCCGAAGCGTCCGACCGCCGAGAGCAATCACGGGCTGTCGACTTCGGAGACCGTGTCCCGCTGACGCTTCCGTAGGCGGCCCACAGGCGGACGAAGGTCCGTCGACAGCCTGTGCATGGCAGAGCACTAGTTCGTCCACAGCCCGCGCGGCCGAAGCGCAGGGTCGCCCTCGGCTCGCGCGCGGCCGGAGCAACGCTCGTCCACTGCCTGCGCATTGGCCGGAGCGCGGCGGTTCGTCGGGGCGCCACCGTCGGACGGAGTCCACTCACAGGCCGCGCATGGCCGAACACAGGTCGTCCTCAGGCGGCGGAGCCTAGGTTTGTCTACAGACCGCGCGGCCGAAGCGCAGGGTCGCCCTTGGGTTCCGCATGGCCGTAGCGCAGGCGGGGGGCGCATATCTCGAGCAGCGCAGGGGTTATCCGCGCTTACCGGGCGTGAGCCGTCTGGTGCCGACCCGGTAGGGTCGCGTGCCGAAACTTGAATCAGTCGACTAGGGGACGACTTTGAGCAGAGGATTCGACGACCCGCGCACCGAATCCGCCGTCATCGGCATGCCCGGCGCACCTGACCACGCTTCGGCGACGGAGCATGGCCGACCGGAGTTCGGCGGTGCGACCACGCCGAATCCATCAGTGGCCCACCAGAGTTCGCTCGTCCCGTCGTCTGCGGCGGAGCAGCGCGGACCCGAGTTCCGCAGTGCGACCGCGCCGAATCCTCCAACGAGCCAGTCGTCTTTTCCCGTCCAGACGGCAGCGACGGAGCAGGACCGACCCGGGTTCCGCGGTACAACGGCGCCGAGTCCTTCAGCGGCCCAGTCGTCTTCGCCCGTTCAGACGGCGGCGGCGCAGGGCCATCCCGCCTTCCGCGGTGCAACAGCGCCGAATCCTCTGACGGGCCAGCCAACCGTTCAGACGACGGCGGCGCAGGTCCACCCCGACTTCCGCGGTGCAACAGCGCCGAATCCTGAAGCGGACCAGCCATCTTCGCCCGTCGAACCCGCAGCGCCGGGCGAGTCCGTTTTCGCGGCGGGGCCGCGGGTTCCGCACGCCCCCGGCGACATCACCCCGGGCATGCGGTCCACCGCGGGATCACCGGAAGCCCGGCGCGGGATCGAGCCGCACATCAATCTGACCGGACGGGCGCACGACCGGATGGGTGGGCTCAATCTGCCCACTCCGGGTATCGCGCCGCAGCAGAACCTCGGCGGTTGGTCGCCTGCGCCGGATGCGGCGCCGCACATGCCCGCGGACGGTTCGACTCCGCAGTGGACCACCGCGGGCGGGTCGGTTTCGCAGTGGGTGACCGAATCCCCTCGGTCCGGCTCGGGAGGCGCGCGGGCCTGGGTCGGGATCGGCGTCGCTGCGACGGTGTTGGCGGCGGGCGCGGCTGCCGTGGTCGTCGCGGGCGGGCCGGAGGAGGCCAGCGCGGACGGGACGCCGTCGATGGTGAGCGCGCTGACCACCTCGTCCGGTACGCGAGCTCCGGCGCGGCGGCAGGAGACGAACGCGGGGCCGCCGGTGGTGGCGGGTTACCAGGTCGTCGTAGCGCCCGAGAGCGGCGCCGCGTACGACGTGCCCGCCGACTGGACCGTCGGCGACTCCGGGGGCTTCGGCAAGCCGCCCAATGCTGTCGGCGGGAAGGGTTACGCGACCGAGGGCAAGGACTACTGCCCCGGTTCGACGCGCACCGTGGCGTTCGTCACCGGCTCGGACAACACCGATACCGTCGGCGCCGCGACCGAACTCGGCACGAAGACGGCGAAGATCGCCTACCCCAACGCGCCCGGCGGCGGTGTCCCCGGCGTCCCGCAGCCACTGGACTCTCTCGACGGCGCTCAGCACGGCACGTTCGTCGAGACCCGGGGCGCCATCACCGACGCGAAGCCCGGCTGCGCCACCGAGTACTCGGTGTACACCTTCGCCACCGGCGCCGACATCGGCAGCTTCGTCATGGTGATCGCGGCCGACACCGGCGTCCCGAACGCCGTCGACGCCGAGGCCGCGAAGCGGATCTTCCGCAGCGTTCGCTCCTACGAAAGCTGATTGACCTGCCGGTTTAACGTCTGGACCTTCCCTGTTGTAAGCTACTCCAGGTTCGCTTCACGGGGTGTGGCGCAGCTTGGTAGCGCGCTTCGTTCGGGACGAAGAGGTCGCAGGTTCAAATCCTGTCACCCCGACTCGTGTGGTTGAGACACGACAGAGGCCCTGACCGTTTCGACGGTCAGGGCCTCTATCTTTTCCGGTCGACATGCCTCCCAGTCCGGTCTCAGCCCTTCTCGGCTGCTGCCGCCGGTCGTCGAGTCGATTCACCGCTGCGTTCCAGCGCGGCGAGCACTTCGCCCGCGGCCCGCTCCCCCGACTCCACCGCGCCATCGATGTATCCGGGCCAGCGGGTGGCGGTCTCGGTGCCCGCCCAGTGCAGCGGTCCGATGGGGGTGCGCAGCGCGGGGCCGAAGCGGGTGAGGGTGGACGGTGTCGCGAAAGCTCCGTAGCAGCCGCGGCTGTACTCCTCCTCGGCCCAGTCGCGTTCCAGGTACGCGATCGGGTCGGCCGCCGCGGGGCCGAAGTAGCCGACGAGATCTTTCAGCACCTGAGCTCGGCGCGCTTCGGGAGACAACCGGGACGCGACGTCGGCGTGCTTGCCTTCGAAGAACCCGACCAGCACGCCGGGCGCGCCGTCCGGCGGGGTGTTGTCGAAGACCGTGCCCACCGGCCGCGTATCGCTGTTGGCCTGGCCGCTGAAACCCTGCGCCCGCCAGAACGGGTCCCGATACGCGACATTGAATTTGATGACCCGCCCCATCGGCATGCGCTGAACCAGCTGATCGCGCCCACCGGGAAGCCCGGGCAGGTAGCGGATCCGCGCGGCGAGCGGCGGCGGCACCGCGATCACCGCCCGCCGGGCCCGCACAGCGGTGTGCCCGGCCGAGATCCGCAACTCGTCGTCGCTCCAGGTCACCTCCGTCACCGGAGCGTCGAGAACGACCCGCTCGCCGAGTGCCGCGGCCAGCTCGAGGGCGATCCGCTGACTTCCGCCGACCACGCGGTCCTGTTGCGCGCCGCCATCGGTATTGATCAGCGCGTCGAGACCGCCCGCCGCTCCCACGTAGAACGCCGCCCACAGCGCGGACATGTCCTCCGGTTCGGCGGAGAACACCGCCTCGGTGACCAGCCGCAGGAAAGCGCGTCCCGTTGGTGTGTAGGCGTGCCTGTTCACCCAGGTCGCGAAGGTCTGCCCGTCCAGCTTGTCGGCCTGGTCGGCGAGCCACGGGTCGCGTGCGGCGACCGCGCGCGCCACCCGATCCAGCCGCAGCTGCGCCTGCCCGATGTCGGCCAGCGCCACCGGGTTCAACTTGGGAATCCGGCCGCTGAAGACCGCGCGCTTTCCGCCGAACTCGCCGATGTTCTGTCCGGCGACATGGGTCGGGAACGTGGACAGCCCGAGTTCGGCGATCAAACCGAGCACCCGCTCCTGCCCCGGACCGACCCACTGCCCGCCCATCTCGATCGGGACGCCGTCGAGCAGGTCTTCGTTGCGCAGCCGTCCGCCGACTCGGTCCCGCGCCTCCAGGACCAGCACCTCCTTCCCGGCGCGGACCAGCTCGCTAGCGGCCACCAACCCGGCCACACCCGCCCCGACGACTACGACGTCCGTCGATTGCACCATCCCGACCTGCTTTCATACACCGTGTATTCGAGATTCATTGCGTATGTGATATCCCTTATGTATGGAGCCTGTCAAGACCATGCGGGACAAATACGCCGAGAACACCCGCCAGACGTTGCTCGACACCGGACGGCGGCTGTTCGTCGAGCGCGACTACGCCAAGCTCTCGGCCGAAGAGCTGGTCCGGACCGCCGGGCTCACCCGAGGCGCGCTCTACCATCACTTCGACGGCAAGCGCGGCCTCTTCGAGGCGGTCTTCGACGAATTGGAAAGCCAAGCGGCGCAACGGATACGCGAGGCGACGGCGTCGGGCTCGGATCCGCTCGAACAGGCCGAGCGCGGCATCGGCGCGTTTCTCGACGTCTGCGCCGACCCCGACTACCGCAAGATCGTGCTGATGGACGGGCCCATCGCGCTCGGCTGGCAGCGCTGGCGCGAACTCGATCGGCAGCATCTCGGCGGCTTGGTGCTCGATGCCGTCCGAACCCTCCTGGCCGACCAGCTGATCAAGCCCTACCCCGCCGAGTTGCTCGCCAGCGCGTTCTACGGCGCCCTCACCGAACTCTCACTGACCCTCACCGAGGTGGACGACGGCCGCCCCCAGGCCACCGAACTGATGCGCGACCTGCTCGAAGGACTTCGCTGACGCGCTGATTCCGCCGAGATCGCTTTCGAGACAGGGGCTACGGCGAGACGGTATAGTTCGTGGCGTCACTTCGGTGATGCCGAGAGGGTGGAGCGCCGCGGGTTACGACGCCCCACCCGGGTGGGTTACCTAGCCCGCACTCGGCGGACCAGAGAGAGCGCCCCGGCGGTCACGACAGCTGCTACCAACAGGATGCCGTAATCGACCGGGGCCTTGCTCTTCTTCCGGCGATGCTTCGCCATTCCCCCACCACCTCCCTTCTGGGCGCGGTGTCTGGACCAGAGTCCACCGCCCCTCGACGGGAGGTGTGCACACACTCGGCGATGCGGTCGGTCAAATACCCTGTCGCGCAGCATGTCCCGAAGAATGTCCGGATTCGTCGGCGCGTCGCTCCGGCGAGTCTCGGACTCGACCGATTGCGTATTCCGTCGCGCGGGCGCGGGCTCGATCGCCGTTCGCGCCGCGCTCGCGGTGTCGCGGCGTGGTGGCTATGCCATCCGACGTATTGCCCGCGGTTCGGCTTCGACCGGGCCTCGCGGTACGGCATCGCCCCGAGTATCGAGGCGCCCGACGAGGCGCTGATGACGCGGGCGATCGACCCGGCCCACCCACTGCCGAGCGGAATCGCCCGCTAAGCCACGCCGTTCGGCATCGACTAGCGGCAGCTCGTCGTCGGATGGCTGGCCCGGCACCGGCCACCAGATGGTCGCGGCGATCACCGCGAGCAACCCACACACCAGCGCGAGCAATCCGAAGAACACGGAGGCGTCCATAGCTTCCTCCCAGCGACAGGGGCCTACACCCCGGCGCCGGGGCGCCACCCGAAGGCGCGGCCGGTGGCGTGCCGATGAGGGAACGGCATCGTCCCCGGTACCGGGGCTACACCCAGCTTCGCTGTCCGATATGACGCCGACGACATCCCCGTGTAGCCCGCTGTTGCAGTCTGCTCCCAGCCGATCCGCGCCTCCGGTGAACATTTGCCTGCGATGCGCCATCGACAAATGACCGAGTGACGCGGAGCTCGATGCGACCGGCACCGAGGTGCTGGCCAACATCTACCCGCGCCCCGAGTGCCGACCCTGGCTGCTCCGGCGCATCCGCATGATATGCGCGATCCGCGGATCATCGATCCGTATCCCGGGCTGCGGGCCGAGCCGGCGCGCTCCTGAGCGGCAGTAGGGTGGTGGCCGGCGGGCGGTGAGGAGACGCTTACCGCTTGATAACTTGCGGACACATGGGGGAAACGCGAGATCCATAGCGTATACACGCATGTCGACAAGGGTGGCCACGGCGGCTGATGCGGCGGGACGGCCGTTGCGGGACATGGTTTACGCGGCGTTGCGCGATGAGCTGATGAACGGGGACATCAAGTTCGGGGAGCGGCTCACCGAGCCGAAATTGTCCGCGCGCTTCGGCATTTCGCGTACGCCGATCCGCGAGGCGCTCACCGTACTCTGCTCGGACGGTCTGTTGCGCCGCGAGGAGTACGGGTTCAGCCCGGTGCGGCCGAGCATCCCGCTCATTCGCGATCTGTACGAGTTGCGAATCACTTTGGAACTAGGAGGTATTCAGCGCGCCATCGGCAATCCGGCGGTGCGCCACGACCATGCCCTGCTGGAGGCCGAGCGGGCGAGCTGGCTCGAGCTCCAGGCCGCTCCGCCGGAACAGGAACCGGGTTTCGTGGTGCGCGACGAGGAATTCCACGTCACCCTGCTCACCGCGGCGGGCAACGCCGAATTGGTGCGCGCGCTGCAATCGGTGAACTCCCGCATCCGGCACGTGCGCATGTACGACTTCATGGTCAACAACCGGATCGAGACCACGATCACCGAGCATCTCGCGATCCTCGACGCGGTGCTCGCCGACGACCTGCCGCTGGCGTATCGCCTGCTGCACACCCATATCGGGGAATCACTGGATGTCGTTTTGGAGCGGGTCACCCGCGCCATCGCGGCGATGTCGATGGCAACTGAATAGGGAGTGCACGGTGGAGTTCGATACTGTGCTCGTCGCGAATCGCGGCGAGATCGCGGGCCGGGTGCTGCGCACCGCGAAGGCGCTTGGCCTGAAGACCGTCGCCGTTTACTCCGACGCCGACGCCGCCGCGCCGCATGTGGCGGCCGCCGACGCCGCGGTCCGGCTCGGCCCGGCGCAGGCCGCCGAGTCGTATCTGCGCGCCGACCTGGTGATCGAGGCGGCGCTCGCGACCGGTGCGGGCGCGATCCACCCGGGATACGGATTCCTCTCGGAGAATGCGGATTTCGCCGCCGCGGTAGCCGATGCTGGCATCGCGTTCGTCGGCCCGACGCCGGAGCAGCTGCGGATCTTCGGCGACAAGCACACCGCGCGCGAGGCCGCGAAACGCGTCGGCGTGCCGTTGATTCCCGGTAGCGGCCTGCTGGATTCGGCCGATCACGCGGTGGCCGAGGCCGAGCGGATCGGTTTTCCGGTCATGCTCAAGGCAGTCGGCGGCGGTGGCGGTATCGGCATGCAGAGCTGTCTCACCGCGGAAGAACTTCGCGCGGCATACTTGCGCGTCCAGCGCCTCGCCGCGACGAACTTCTCCTCGACAGGCGTCTTTCTGGAGCGTTTCGTCGCCCGCGCGAGGCACGTCGAGGTGCAACTCTTCGGCGACGGGCACGGCAGGGTGGTCAGCCTCGGCACCAGGGACTGCTCCCTGCAACGCCGCAATCAGAAGGTGATCGAGGAAGCGCCCGCACCCGGCCTCAGCGCGGAGCTGACCGACCAATTGCTCTCCGCATCGAGAGCATTGGCCGAGTCGGTCGGCTACCGCTCGGCGGGCACGGTGGAATTCGTCTACGACGCCGAACGCGGCGAAGCCTCGTTCCTGGAGATGAACACCAGGCTCCAGGTGGAACACCCGGTGACCGAGGCGATCACCGGCGTCGACCTGGTCGAATGGATGCTGCGGCTCGCGGGCGGTGATGCCACGATGCTCGACGGTCTGCCGAAAGCCGGTCCGGCACAGTCGGGTTGGGCCGTCGAGGCCCGCGTCTACGCCGAGGATCCCGGTCAGGACTACCAGCCGAGCGCCGGACTGATCACGGCGGCCGAATTCCCCGCCGACGTGCGCGTCGACACTTGGGTGGACACCGGCACCGAGGTGAGCCCGTACTACGACCCCCTGCTGGCCAAGGTGATCGCCGCCGGTCCCACTCGCGACGCGGCCTTCACCGAACTGGCCGACGCCCTCGCCGCGACCCGAATCCACGGGGTACAGACGAATCTCGCCCAATTGCACGCCGCGGCAACGGATTCGCTCGTCCGCTCGGCGTCCCACGTCACGGGCACGCTCGCCGACATCCAACCCATCGCACCACGCATCGACGTGCTGCGGGGCGGCACCATGACCACCATCCAGGATCACCCCGGCCGCCTCGGTTTGTGGGAGGTCGGAATCCCGCCGTCCGGCCCGATGGACGACCTCTCGTTCACCCTGGCCAACGCCGCCGTCGGCAACCCGCCGGGCGTACCAGCCCTGGAGTGCACGCTGCAAGGCCCGAGACTGCGCTTCGCCACCACCACGGTGGTCTGCGTAACCGGCGCGGACGCACCGATCACCGTCGACGACGAGCCCGCACCGATGTGGGAACCGATCACGCTCCGCGCCGGTTCGGTGCTGGACATCGGCGCACCGAACGACGCGGGCCTGCGCACCTATCTCGCCGTGCGCGGCGGCCTCGACGCCCCGCTCTACCACGGCAGCGCGTCCACGTTCACCCTCGGCGGATTCGGCGGCACCACGGGCAAAGCCGTTGCGACGGGGGAGGTTCTGCACATCGTCGCCGACCGCGCGGGACTCACCGAACCGGCTCCCGCTCCGACCCGCCCCGAGTTCACCCACGAGTGGCAGCTGGCCGTCGGCATCGGCCCGCAGACCGCCCCCGCCTACTTCACCGACGCGGACATGGAGCAGTTCGCGGCGCACCCGTGGCGGGTCGGCAGCCACGCCAATCGCACCGGCATCCGCCTCGAGGGCCCCAAGCCGAGCTGGTCGCGGGCTGACGGCGGCGATGCCGGCCTGCACCCGTCGAATCTGCACGACAACCCCTACAGCGTCGGCGCGCTCAACGTCTCGGGCGACACCCCTATCCTGCTGGGCCCGGACGGACCGAGCCTCGGCGGTTTCGCCTGCCCGATCACCGTGATCTCGGCGCACCGGTGGAAACTCGGCCAGCTCCGTCCCGGCGACACGGTCCGGTTCGTGCCGGTCGACGACGCCGAGGCCACCGCGCTGCGCCGTTCCGACAACCGGCGCGCGACGGCGACAGTCGCCGCCACCAGCGACGCACTCGGCGATCGCGGCGTCCTCGGCTCGGCAGCCGGGGACGACGAGCGACCGCCGGTAGCGTATCTGCGCGGCGGCGACGACAACATCCTCGTCGAATACGGCGAGATGGTGCTGGATCTCGGTCTGCGCATGCGGGTGCACGCGCTCGCCGAGGCGTTGGCCGCGGCCGGTCTGCCCGGCATCGTGGACGTGACCCCGGGCGTCCGTTCGCTGCACATCCACTTCGACCCCGACGTGCTTGCTCAGCGCCGGTTGCTGGGCACGCTGGTCGAGCTGGAATCGGAGCTGCCCGCCACGCACGATCTCGCGGTGCCGAGCCGCACCATCCGGCTGCCGCTCTCCTTCGACGACCCCTCCATCACCGAAGCGATCGACCGCTACCGCAGCGGCGTCCGCGACACCGCGCCGTGGCTTCCGTCGAATGTCGAATTCATCAGGCGCATCAACGGTCTCGACAGCGTCGAGCAAGTGCGCGACACCGTGTTCGACGCCGAGTACCTGGTGCTCGGCCTCGGCGACGTGTATCTGGGTGCGCCGCTCGCGGTTCCGCTCGATCCGCGGCACCGCCTGGTGACCACCAAGTACAACCCGGCGCGCACCTGGACCCCCTCCGACGCGGTCGGCATCGGCGGCAAGTACCTGTGCGTGTACGGCATGGCATCCCCCGGCGGCTACCAGCTGATCGGCCGGACCGTGCCGATCTGGTCCAGCTATCGGCAGTCCGCGCCCTTCGAGCCGGGCACCCCGTGGCTGTTCCGGTTCTTCGACCGCATCGTCTGGGAGCCGGTGAGTCCCGAGGAGCTGCTCGAGCATCGCGCGGCGGCGGCCGCGGGCCGGTTCGACGCCGAGGTGAGCGAAGGAACCTTCGCGCTGGCCGATCATCTGCGATTGCTCGCCGAGAACGCGGAATCCATCGCGGAATTCGAGGCCAAGCAGACGGCAGCGTTCGAAGCCGAGAAGCGGGCGTGGCACGCGGCGGGCGAGTTCGAGCGTACGACAACGGAACCGGAGGAGCCCGAATCCGTGACGGACCCGTTGGCCGGGCTGCCCGCCGACGCGGCCATCGTGACAGCGCCGATGATCGGCAATGTGTGGCGGGTCGAGGTCGAGGAAGGGCAGCGGCTCGACGCAGGCGCGCCGGTCGCCATCCTGGAAGCCATGAAGCTGGAGCTGCCCGTGCACAGCCCGGGCGCTGGCACGGTGCTCAGGGTGCTGACCGCGCCCGGCGCCAAAGTGGCCCCGGGTACCCCGCTAGCAGTGATCGGAGTGGACGAATGATCGCAGGCGTCGTTGGCATCCAGCGGGATTCGCCCACCGCGCGGGTCGCGGCCGCGTATCGGCGCATCGCCGAGGTGGACCGCCCCGAAGTGTGGATCACGCTGCGCCCCGAGCACGAGACCGCCGCCGACGCCGCCGAAGTGGAACGTCGGCTGGCGGCAGGCGAGACATTACCGCTGGCCGGGCAGCTCGTGGCGGTCAAGGACAACATCGACGTGGCGGGACTGCCCACTACCGCAGCCTGTCCCGAATTCGCTTATGCCGCAACGCTTACCGCGGTGTCGGTAGCCCGACTCCAAGCGGCCGGCGCCATCGTGCTCGGCAAGACGAACCTGGACCAGTTCGCCACCGGCCTGGTCGGCACCAGGAGCCCGTACGGCGCGGTGCGGCATGCCGAGCATCCCGAGCTGATCTCCGGCGGCTCGTCCTCGGGTTCGGCGGTCGCGGTCGCGCTCGGCCTCGTCGACATCGGCGTCGGCACCGACACGGCCGGGTCGGGCCGGGTGCCCGCCGCGCTGCACGGCATCGTCGGCATCAAGGCCACCCTGGGAATCATCCCGGCGCACGGCGTAGTCCCGGCCTGCGCGGACTACGACGCCGTCACGGTGTTCGCCGCGGATCTCGACCGGGCGGTCGCCGCGGCGGCCGTGATGGCGGGTCCCGAAGCGGACGATCCGCGCAGCCGCGACTGGCCCGCGGATGTGCGGCTCGCCGCGCCGCAGACCCCGCGTGTCGCGGTGCCGCGAGCCGCCGACCTTGCCGCCCTGAGCGACGAATACCGCGACGCCTTCGCCAGAACCGTTGCCGCCGTGGCTGATTCCGGCATCGAGACGGTCGAACTGGACATCTCGCCGCTGCTCGAGGCGGCGCTGCTGCTGTACGACGGCGCGATCGTCGCGGAACGCTATGCCGCCGTGGGGCAATTCCTGGCGACCGGTCCGGCGGACGCGGATCCCACGGTGGCGGCCATCATCGGCGCGGCCGAGTCCACCACCGGCCCCGCTTTCGCCGCCGATCTCGACGCGCTGACGCGCACGCGAGCGAGAGCCGCGCTGCTGCTTCGCGACTGCGACGCACTGCTGCTCCCGACCACCACCGAACACCCGAGTATCGCGGCGGTGCAGGCTGATCCGATCGGCATCAACCGCCGCATGGGGACCTACACCAACTTCTGCAACCTGCTGGACATGGCGGCCGTCGCCGTTCCCGGCCAACCGACCGCCGCGGGCACTCCCTTCGGGGTGATGGTGGTGACGCCGGCCTTCGGCGATCAGGTCGCGATCGACATCGCCGCCCGCATCGGCGGACTCGCGCACGCACCGCTGCTGGTCGAGGGCGGGGTGCAGCTCGCCGTATTCGGCGCGCACCTGCGCGGGCAACCGCTGCACTGGCAGCTCGAGCGGATCGGCGCCCGGTTCGCCGGAGAGATCCACACCACCGATGCCTATCGGCTGACCGCACTCGACACCGTCCCCGCCAAGCCGGGACTGGTCCGGCACGGCGCGGGCCTCGGCGCGCCGATCCTCGGCGAGTTGTTCACCGTCTCGCGCGCCGGGCTCGGCGGCTTCCTGGCGGAACTGCCCCCGCCCATGGCGTTGACCAGCATCGAACTCGCCGACCGACGGTCCGTGGTCGGTTTCGCGTGCACCTACGACGCGGCACTGACGGCCACCGACATCACCGAGTTCGGCGGCTGGAAGGCGTATCTGAACGCCGCGAACTGATCGCGCCCTCCTCCCGATGGCCCGGCAGCCGACCCGCTGCCGGGCCGTCGGCGTCTTCGCTTTCGGACGTTCAGACATTTGTACTAGACAAATGTGCAACTTCTCTGTTAGACATTTGTCTAAGACATTCGAACCAGGAGCGCCGACATGAGCATCACCCCCACCACCAACTCCCTCCGCGTGCTGATCAGCGGCGGCGGCATCGGCGGCAATGCCGTTGCGCTGCAACTGCTCCGCGCGGGCATCCGCGCCACCGTCGTCGAGCGGGCGGACGCGCCGCGCCCCGGCGGGCAGGCGGTCGACCTGCGCGGACCGAGCCGCGAGGTCGCCGAGCGAATGGGACTGCTGCCGGGCATTCAGGCCCGCCAGCTGGATGAACGCGGCATGCTCTACCTCGACCACGCGGGCCGCGAGGAACTGCGCGTGCCCGCCGAGTTGTTCGACGGCAAGGGCGGTGTCGCCGAAATCGAGATCACCAGGGGCGATCTCAATCAGGCCCTGCTCGACGCGCTGGCGGAGGCGGGCGGTGTCGACTACCGCTACGGCGAGTGGATCACCGAGATCGTGCAGGACGCGGCGGGAGTCGACGTCACCTTCGCCTCGGGCGCCGTCGAGCGCTTCGACATCCTGATCGGCGCCGACGGATTGCATTCCGCGACAAGGCGGTTGGTGTTCGGGCCGGAGCAGGACTTCGCGACCTACCTGGGCGGGTACATGTCGTTCTTCACCATGCCGACGCCGGAAAACACCGAGCCGCACTGGTTCTCGATGCATTCATTGGTCGGCGCGACCGGCATCGGACTGCGACCGGACGCCGACCCCGCGACCTGCAAGGCGATCGTCATACTGCGCGGCGCCGCCGATCCGGCGCTGCGCCGAGATCTCGCGGCGCAACAGCGACTGATCAGGGAGCGACTCGCGGGCGGCGGTTGGCATTCGGCCGCCATCTGCGCCGCGATGGCCGAGGCCGAGGACTTCTACTTCGACGAACTGGCCCGCATCGACATGCCGAGCTGGATCCGCGGCCGCGTCGCCCTGCTCGGTGACGCCGGCTACTGCGGCTCACCGCTGACCGGGCAGGGCACCGCCATGGCGCTGGTGGGCGCGTACGTGCTCGCCGGTGAAATCGCCTCGCGCGCAGACGATCCGGAGCGCGCACTGGTCCGCTACGAGGAGGTGCTGCGCCCCTTCGTCGCCAAGGCACAGGAGCTGCCGCCCGGTGGTCTGCGTGCGATGACTCCGAAGACCCGGCTCGGCATCCGCGCGGGGCGCGCGGTGGCGCGGTTGATGACCGCCAAGGTGATGAAGCCGCTGATGATGCGGATGCTCACCGCCACCGAGTCCTACGATCTGCCCGATTACGCTGCGCAGCCGGACGCAGTCCGTCCGTAGCGGCCCATGGCCGAAGCGAAGGCGGAGGTACGCACGAACGACGCAGTCCGTCGATCGCCCGCGCATGGCCGGAGCGAGAGCGGAGGTACGCCTAGCGGACCGGCACACCGAGTTCCGCGAGCAGACCCTCGACCCGCTGCCCCACGTCGTCCCGGATGGGCCGCACGTCCTCGAGCTCCAATCCGGCCGGGTCCTCGATGATCCATTCCACGTAGCGCGGGCCCGGCACCAGCGGGCAGGTGTCCCCACAGCCCATCGTCACGATGACGTCGGCGGCGCGAACGATCTCCTCGGTCCACGGTTTCGGATACTCCTCCGAGATGTCGATGCCGACCTCGGCCATCGCGGCGACAGCGGCCGGATTGAGCCGGGAACTCGGCTCCGAGCCGCCCGACCAAGCCACCGCGCGGCCGCGAGCGAGATGGGTGAAGAAGCCGAGGGCGATCTGGGAACGGCCCGCGTTGTGGGTGCACAAGAACAAGACGGTCGGACGGGCTTGCGCCACTTTGCCTTCCAGCTTCGCCCTGGCTTCCAGTTGCTGGCGGGCGAACTTCTCCGCGAGGGTCGGCAGGTACAGCGTCACCGTGGCCCGCGCGCTGAACGCCTCGTACGACGAAAACAGGTAGCCCACAACGGTTTCGGGCTCGAAGATGGTGACGAACTCGTCGAGCAGCCGCTTTTCGGCGGCGCTCAACTGCATCTCGTGATCGAGGGCCAGCAGGCGATAGGCAGGCCCGGTCGGGGTGACCGATCGTTCCATCCATCCAGACTGACAGCCGCGCGTTCGACGCCGCAAACGAACTTACCGTGAACGCGATTCACCGAAGTGACAACGATGGGGCGGGCCGGTTACCCCTCGTGAACCGGCCCGCCCATACCTTCGGGTGGGACTCCAGGCCTGCGACCGGACGGTTACCTTCGGCAGGGGGCGATCCTCCTTCGCCCACCAGCTCCAGGAAGAGCCGTCGATGGCGCCGCCGGAGGAGATCCGGCCAGATCGGTCACCCCTCGTGGACCGACCCGGCCGGGTTGTATCCGGGGCCCGACCTGTCCACCCCTCGTTGGACAGGTCGTGCCCGGTTCCCCACCCCCGGTGGTGGCGTGTTTCCCCCTTCCCCCTGGTTACTGGCAGTACTCGAACGTGCCGAGTTCGGTACGGCCGTCCTTGATCAGGTATCCGGTGGCGGCGAGGTCGGCGCTGGCGACCGGGTTCTCCCCGTCCGGCGCCAGCCACTCGATCTGCTGCACCACCTGGTAGGCGTTCGGGTCGTTGCGCAGCACCTTGACCTTGGTGTCGTCCATCTCGGCGGGCTTGGTGTCGGTGGCCTTGCCCTTCTCCCACTCCCCCGCGCTGGCCAGCGTGTGCTGGGCGGCGTCGTAGACGACGGTGCGGTACCGGATCTGCTGGTGCTCGCCGGGACGGTAGCCGGGCTGCGCGTAGACGATCGGGGCGGCGATCTCGATCTCGATCCGGTCGTCCTTGTGCGTGCAGGTCGCCTGACCGGTGAGCGCGACGCCGGGGACGCCGGTGTCGGCCGAGGCGGCGCCCGCGCCGAACACGAGCGCGGCGCTGGTGGCGGAGAGAGCGAGGGCGGTGGTCAGCTTGCCGATCATCGTCTGTGCGTCCTTCGTGAGGTCCGGGGTTCCGGTCGAACCGGTGTTGACACAAACAATGCGGCCCGCGTCTTGCCGCGCACTTAAGAACACCTTGTATGGGAGAAGTGCCTGGTAGATCCGGATTTGCTAACACTTCCCCGCCGCGCGAGCGATGATGGAATCGTTGCGATCGATGATTGGAGCGACGATGGAAACCGTGGTGGTCTGGATCCTTGCCGCAGTGCTGTACTGGTGGGGTCTCCTGTAGTGAAACGCAACCTGGCCGTCTACCCGGCCAGGTCTACCTCGGAGTCGATCCGCCGCCCGTCGGCGAACCGGAGCCCCGCTCCGGGCACACCGCTCACGGCGCCCGATGCCCAGAACGCTCGCGCCCTCGGGCCGGACCTCCGTTCGGCACGACGGTTCGGGCTCACGGCCCCAGATACAGGCGTTCGCACGGCAGGCGCGGTAGGCCGGCGGTATCCGCCAGCCGCACCGTGACCGCGTCCACGTAATGCCGGGCCTGGTGTTCCTGCACGAACAACAACGCGGCCGTGAGACACGCGGCGAACTGGAAGTGCGCACCGTGCAGAAACACGCTCAGCACGACGTCCGGTTCGCTCGGCAGCGGAGAACCGTTGCTACTCACGGTTTTTCGCCACCCGACGCTGTCCAGCTGCCCACGCTCACGCCATCCGGAACGGCCCAACGCCCGGCCTGTCCCGCGCACGCCCGGATCGCATCGACCACGACCAGCCCGGACGGCCGGAACCGCGAGCGCGGAAGCTCGACCCAGCACCGGAACATCGCGCACTCGTCGGCCGGTGAGGGCAATGCGATCGTTCCGCCGGTACGCACCACGGACACGTCCAGCCGGAACATCTCCGCGAACAGGCGTACGTCGTCGGGCAGATCGGGCCGGATCAGGAACGACCAGCGCTTCGAACGCGGATGCGACAGCACCGGACCCACCTCGTTCCCGCGTTGGCGCATCTGGGTTTTCACCGCCTGCCCCAAGCGCGCGGGCACGATCAACGCCCACACGTGCGACGCGGTGACGACGATGCGCCCGAGCGCGGGCGGGTCGAGCACGGCGGGCAGATCGCACACCCGCCGGTAGTACATGCAGCGGGACGCGGGCGTGTCCCCGAAAGCCATCTGGTCCATGCGTTTAGACCTCTGCTCACGTCGAAGAGTTGGGGTGCGCCCGGCCCGAGTGTTGTCGGGTCCGCCGACTCGGGATGAGGCCGTGAGGAGAGGGTTCGGGAGCAGCCTCTACCGGACGCCGATTCAGCTCACCTTTTTCGGCGGCGCGATGGGAACGACATTTTGGGAACCCAGAAGAATCGCGCGTTTCCCCAGCGCAATGACCAGAGCCGGTGCGAACATTTCCCGGCACGGGAACACACAACGACCCGAAGGGGGAAGGCATGGCAGAGGCCGACAGCACCCTGCCGCGTCGTCAACTAGGACGGTACTTACGGGAGGCGCGCGAATCCATCGGCATGACACTGATCGACGCCGCGAAGCTCATGGAGTGGGGCAAGTCGAGCTTGCAGCGCCTGGAGAAAGGACAGACCGAGCGCATTCGGACGCACGACATCGCCTTGCTCGGTGAGATCTACCAGCTCGACCGCGAGCAAGTCGCCGACCTGACGGCGCTAGCCGAGCAAGCGGCAGTCAAGAACTGGTGGCACGACTACGGTTCCTTCATCTCGCCGAACTTCGATGTGTACATGGGACTGGAGTCTTCGGCGCACGAGATGACGCTGTTCAAGCCCTCCGCCGTCCCAGGCCTTCTGCAAACCGCCGATTACGCGCGGACGCTCGACCGCCTGTACTTCCCCGACGACACAGACGCAGAGCTCGACAAGCGGGTCGAGTTGCGGCTGCGCCGACAAGGCGTCATCACCCGGCGAACGCAACCGGCGAACTTTCAGGCGACACTTCACGAGTCGGTGCTGCGGACATCGGTGGGCAGCCCGAAGATCATGGCGGCCCAGTTGCGACACATCGCAGACCTGAGCACACGACCGAACATCGAGATTCGAGTGCTGCCCTTCCGCGCGGGGCTGCCAGTCGGCTTGCCGACCGGACCATTCACCATCTTGGATTTCGGACGAGCGAGTAAGGGGGCCGCCAACGAGCCGACATTGGTCTACGCGGAAGCGTTCACGGGCGCGATGTACTTCGAGAAGACCAAGGACGTAAACGGGTACCGTGAGGCGTACAGCGCCATCCGGCGAGCGGCGCTGGACACACGGCCAACACGTGACCTGTTGCGCGAGGTAGCAAGGGAGTTCGAGAGTGAGCGTTGACCTGTCCGGAGCGGAGTGGTTCAAGAGCAGCTACAGCGGCGGGGGCCAAGACTGCGTCGAGGTCGCGTTCGTCGATGACGCGGTTGGTGTGCGCGATAGCAAGAACCCCACTGGCCCGGCACTGGTTTTCACTCCCGGCGAGTGGGATGCCTTCACCGCGGGCGTGCGGGAGGGCGAATTCGAGCGACCCTGACGGTTGAGGTCGGGCATCGGCGCGGTGTTGCAAAACTGCACTGCGAGAACGCGAAAGGTGCGCACCGTACGGGTGCGCACCTTTCTGCGGTTCTGCTGAGCCGACTTTCGTCGGTGGCGTGGCTGCTCGGCGTTGTTCCGCGGTTCTGCCGTCGCTCAGCGTGATTCGGCGAGAACCTCGGCGGACTCGTCCGAGTCCAGGACATCCGCGTCGGTGTCCGGCTTGCGTTCGCGCAGCAGGACCAGGGACAGGGCGGCGGCGCAGAGGACCGAGCAGGCGGCGACGATGAAGGTGGTCGACATGCCGGAGGTGAAGGCGTCTCGGGCGGCGGCGGCCAGGCCGGTGTCGCCGGTGGCGGTGCTGATGGCCAACGCGTCGGAGATGGACTCGCGGCCGGATTCCGGTGCCTCGGCGGGCATCGCGTCGGAGTAGGTGGTCGACAGCACCGCGCCGAGCACCGCGACGCCGAGAGCCGCGCCTGCCTGCTGGATGGTGTCGTTGAGCGCGGAGCCGACGCCCGCGTGCTCGCCGGGCACCGCGCCCATCAGCGCGCCGATCGTGGCGGGCATCGCCAGACCGAAGCCGCTGCCCATGACGGCCATCGCGAGCGCGGGCAGCCAGAAGCTCGAGGTGGGCTCCAGCAGGGTGAGCAGTCCGAAGCCCGCGGCGGTCACGGTGAGGCCGACGGCGGTGATGCTGCGGTTGCCGACCTTGCTCGCCAAGGTGGCACCGAGTCCGTTGAACGCCAGCACGGCCACGGCCATCGGGGTGAACGCGAAGGCGGTCTCGGTCGGCGTGTAGTCGAGCACGAATTGCAAGTACTGGGTGAGCGCGAGCAGCAGGCCGCCGTTGGCGAAGGTGAGCAGCACCAGCGAGAAGCTCGATCCGGTGAAGACCCGGTTGCCGAACAGCCCGAGCGGCACCATCGGCGAATCGGTGGTCAGTTCGCGAATCACGAAGCCCGCCAAGCAGATCACGGCGACGGCGCCCGCGGTAAGGGTGCCGCTGTCGGTGAAGCCGTGCGTCGGAACCATGATGATCGTCCAGACCAGCGCGGTCATGCCGACGATGGACAGCACCATGCCCGGCAGATCCGGCTTGCGCCACGGGCCCTTCGACTCCGGCATCAGCACCATCGCGGCCACGATCGCCAGCACCACGACCGGCACGTTCAGCACGAACACCGAACCCCACCAGAAGTGATCGAGCAGCAGCCCGCCGGTCACCGGTCCGCCGACCATGCCGACCACCGCGACCGCGCTCCACGCCGCGATCGCCTTGGGCCGCTCGTCCTCGTCGAAGACGGTGATCAGGATCGACAGAGTGCTCGGCATGATGAGCGCGCCGCCGATGCCCATCACCACCCGGCCCGCGATCAGCAGTTCGGGCGTCGTCGCGAAGGCCGCGAGGACCGAGGCCGCGCCGAACAACGCGAGGCCGATGATCATCACCAGCCTGCGGCCGAACTTGTCGGACAGGCTGCCCGAGGTGAGCAGCAGCCCGGCGAACACCAGGATGTAGGAGTCGATGATCCACTGGATGTCCTGGGCGCTCGCGCCGAGGTCGGTGGCGATCTGCGGGATGGCCACGTTCAACACCATGTTGTCGATGACCAGCACCAGGGTGCTCAGGCACAACACGATCAGGATCAGCCAGCGCCGCGGGTCGCGGCTGGTCGCGGTCGCCTCCGCGAGGTCGGTCGTTTTCATCGGAAGCCCTTTCGAATAGCCGTTCCGTACGGCGTGCGTTCTTCCGAACACTGTACGGTCACCGAACGGTGTTCGCAAGAACTGAACGGCGTCCATACACGCGAACGCCGTGCGAGCACGGGATAGGCTGACCGGACGACCGAGGAGGAACGCAGGTGGAAGCCGACGACGGGGACATCCAGTCCGTATGGACACGACCGCAGCGGCGCAAGCGCGAGCAGCCCGCGCTGACCCGCGCGCAGATAGTCGACGCGGCGATCGAGCTGCTGGCCAGCGAGGGCACCGAGGCGCTGAGCATGCGCAAGCTCGGCGCGAAACTGAACGCGGGGGCCACCTCGCTCTACACCCACGTCGCCAACAAGGACGAGATCGTCGAGCTGGCCGCCGACAAGGTCATCGGCGAGCTGACCGTTCCCGATCCGGCGCACCCCGGCGGCTGGCGCGCGGCCATGCGGGAGTTCGCGACGGAATTGCGCGGGCTGATCCTGCGCCAGCCGTGGCTGGCGACGGTCTTCGGCGAGATCGGCACCCTGTACCTGGGGCCGAACATGATGCGCTCCAACGAGGGCATGCTCACGGTGCTCGAGTCCGCCGGGTTCGACGAGGAGCAAGCCGACGACGCGATGAACGTGCTGTTCGGCTACGTCATCGGGGTCACCGCCGCGGAAGCCGCTTCACTGGCGGTGATTCGGCGCAGCGGGCTCGACACCGCGGACTGGCTGGAGAAGATGCTGGCGGCGGGCGAGGCCGCGTCCCGGCCGTACCCGCGGATGCACAAACGCTACGTGTCTCGGCTGGACGCCGCCGAGGTGCGGATGCCCGCCGATACTTTCGTCAAGCAGATCGAGATGATTCTCGACGGCCTGGATCCCGCGCTCCGCGTACGAGCGTGATCGGCCCGAGAATCGCTGCGGTAGAACGAGAAAGGTGCGCACCGGTAGCCGGCGCGCACCTTTGCCGCTTGCGGGTCAGCCCTGCGCGGGCGGCGGGGTGGAGCCGTTGCCGTTCAGACCGGCGCGCACGCCCTCCTCGACGCGCTTGCCGAGATCCGCGTCGACGTTCCTCCAGTACTCGAACACCCGGGAAAGCACGGGCTCGCGGACACCGCCGAGAACGTGACCAACGATGTTGTCCACCAATCGATCACGCTGCTCGTCGTTGTACACCTCGCGGACGAGGGTGCCCGCCTGGGTGAAATCGCCGTCCTCCGCGTGCTGGACGTATCCGGCGCGCAGGATGGCCGGATCGAAGTCCCAGATACCGGCGTCTCCCGCCCGTTCCGGATCGGCGTGCGGGCCGCCGAACGAATTCGGCGCGTACACCGGCACACTCGCGTCGTTGTAGTCGTAGCGCATGGCGCCCTCCTTGGAGTAGGAGTTCACCTCGGCCGCGCGCGCCCGGTTCGGCGGTAGCTGCGCGTAGTTGGTTCCGATGCGGTAGCGGTGCGCGTCCGCGTAGGCGAACACCCGGCCGAGCAGCATCTTGTCCGGCGAGAAGCCGATGCCGGGAACGACATTCGACGGCTCGAACGCGGCCTGCTCGATGTCGACGAAGTAGTTGCCCGGGTTCCGGTTCAACGTCCACTTGCCGACCTCGATCAGCGGGTAGTCCTTGTGCGACCACACCTTGGTCAGGTCGAACGGGTTGAAGCGGTAGCCCTCGGCCTCGGCCACCGGCATGACCTGCACGTACACGGTCCAGCTCGGGAATTCGCCGCGCTCGATCGCCTCCCACAGATCCTTGCGGTGGTAATCGGCGTCCGCGCCCGCGAGCCGGTCGGCCTCGGCCTGGGTCAGGAATTCGATGCCCTGATCGGTCTTGAAGTGGTACTTCACCCAGAAGCGTTCACCGGCGGCGTTGATCCACTGGTAGGTGTGCGAACCGTAGCCGTTCATGTGCCGGTAGGTCTTCGGGATGCCGCGGTCACCCATCAGCCAGGTGACCTGGTGCGCGGTCTCCGGACGCAGGGTCCAGAAGTCCCACTGCATATTGTGATCGCGAAGTCCGTTGCCCGGCAAACGCTTCTGCGAGCGGATGAAGTCCGGGAACTTTATCGGGTCCTTGATGAAGAAGATCGGGGTGTTGTTGCCGACGAGGTCGTAGTTGCCGTCCTCGGTGTAGAACTTCACCGCGAAACCGCGCGGGTCGCGCCAGGTGTCGGGACTGCCCTGCTCGCCCGCGACGGTGGAGAACCGGGCCAGTGACTCGGTGCGCGCGCCGGGCTGGAACAGCTTGGCCTTGGTGTAGGCGCTGACGTCGTTGGTGACGACCAGCTCGCCGTAGGCGCCCGAGCCCTTGGCGTGCACGATCCGCTCCGGCACCCGTTCCCTGTTGAACTGGGCGAGCTTCTCGATCAGGTAGTGGTCGTGCAGCAGGATCGGTCCCTGCGCGCCGGCGGTGAGCGATTCGTTGTC
This sequence comes from Nocardia sp. CNS-044, assembly GCF_059570515.1. Lineage (NCBI taxonomy): Bacteria > Bacillati > Actinomycetota > Actinomycetes > Mycobacteriales > Nocardiaceae > Nocardia > Nocardia sp. CNS-044. The sequence continues at coordinate 783,632 of NZ_JCANSX010000005.1, read as the reverse complement.
GCTCTCCACCGGGATTCCGGTGTTCGTGGTTGTCGGCTTGGTCATTCGAAGCCTCCTTCGCAGATGAGCATTGTCCCGGGGGATGGGCGGGCCCGGGCTGACATGGTGGGCGGAGCTCAGTCCGCCGCGTCGGGCTGCCGCTCCCGCGAGCCGCAGGTCGGGCACAAGCCCCAGAACACGACCTCGGCCTCGTCGACGACGAAACCGTGATCGTTCAGCGGTCGCAGGCACGCGGCACTGCCAACGGCGCAGTCGACGTCGACGACGGTGCCGCAGCTCCGGCACACCAGGTGATGGTGGTTGTCGCCGATCCGGGTCTCGTACCGCGCGGGCGAGCCCGCCGGTTCGATCCGCCGCAGGATTCCGGCGCGCACACAGGCGTTCAGCACGTCGTAGACGGCCTGTGTGGACACCGAGCCCAGGGCCTCCCGGACCGTGGCAGCCACCCGGTCGGCGTCCGAATGCGGCCGGGCCGCGACCGCGTCCAGCACCGCGACCCGCGGGGCGGTTACCCGCAGGCCTGCCGCTCGCAGCAAGGCGCGAGGGTCGGTGTGGTTGGTGTGCATGAACCCATCATGGATGCTTTTCTGGAATGAGTCAAGAAAATGATCTATTCCAATTTTGTCGAAGGATCAGCGCCGCTCCGCGCGGTGCCGGGCGAGGAGTTCGGTGAGGTCCACCGATACGTCGGAGCACTCGACCGGGTCGAGGACCGCACCGTGGCCGATCAGCTCGCGGGCGGCACGGATGTCCGAGGGACGGGCGATGGCGACCGCGCCGACCAGGCGGCGATGGCGCAGCGCGAGGACGGTGAAGTTCGGCTCGGCGAGCGTGCCGCGCAGCACGAAGTCGTCGTCGTGCCGCAGACGTCCGGCGAACTGAAGGTTCAGACCGTACTGGGTGGACCAGCCCCACGAGACATCCTGGCGGACAGCGGGTTTGCCGAGCATTGCTCTCGCGGCGGCCGCGCCCTGCGCCAGCGCGCTGTTCCAGTGTTCGGTGCGTTCGTGAGCACCGAGTTCTGGGTCGAAGCGCCTGGCCGCGTCACCCGCGGCGTAGATTCCCGGCGCGGAGGTGCGGTAGTGCTCGTCGACGAGGATGCCGTCGTCGACCGACAGCCCCGCCACCTCCGCGAGAGCCGTGTCGGGGACCGAGCCGATGGCGACGAGCGCCACACCCGCCGTCCACTCGCGGCCGTCGTGCGCTGTCGCCGTCACGCCGCTCTCGTGACCCTCGACGCGCGTCAGCCGCACGTCGTCCAGGATCGCGACGCCGTTGTCCGCGTGCAGTTTTCGATAGAACGAGCCCACCGAGGGCGGGGCGACGCGGTCGAGCGGGGCCGAACCGGCGTGCACCACGGTCACCTCGGCGCCGAGCGAACGCGCCGTCGCCGCGACCTCGCAGCCGATCAGACCGCCGCCGACGATCAGCAGCGATCTACCCGCGTCGATCGCCGCGCGCAGCGGTTCGATGTCGGCGGCGCCGCGCAAGGTGCGCACGTTGCGCTGCGGCGCGGGCAGGGTGCGGGCGCGGGCGCCGGTCGCCAGCAGCAAGCGGTCGTAGCCGAGCGTTTCGCCGCCGGACAATGCCACCCGTCCGTTCTCGGTGTCGATGGTTTCGACCGTGACGCCGGTGCGCAGCTCGATGTCCTTGTCCCGCCAGGATTCCGGCGACTCGAGCAACGTCCTCCGCTCGACCGCGGTGCCCGCGAGCAGTTCCTTCGAGACCATGGGACGCCGGTACGGCAGGGAGTCCTCGGCGCCGACCAGGACGATGCGACCCGAAAACCCTTCGGCGCGCAGGGTCTTGGCCGCCGTTGCTCCGGCGACGCCCGCGCCGACGATCACGATCTGTTCGGTCATGCGCGACTGACCTCGACCATCTCGAAATCCGCTTTGGCCGCGCCGCAGTCGGGGCAGGACCAGTCGTCGGGAATGTCGTCCCAGCGGGTACCGGGCTCGATGCCGTCTTCGGGCCAGCCGAGCGCCTCGTCGTATTCGAAGCCGCACTGGACGCACTGGAAGAGTTTGTAATCGGTGTTCATCGCAAGTCTCCGGTTGTGAGGGACAGGTTTTCGAAGTCGGGCTTTTCCCGGACGCCGCAGTCGGGGCAGCACCAGTCCTCCGGCACCGCGGACCACGACGTTCCCGGCGGAAAGCCCTCGCGGGGCGCGCCCGCGCTCTCGTCGTAGGCGTACTCGCAGATCGGGCAGCGGTAGACGGCCATCACCGCACCCCGTACTTCGCCAGCACGCGGTCGCGCTTGCTCGGCTGGATGTTCACCCGGGTGATGTCGCCGCCGTAGTGCGCGAGCACCCGGTCGTCCATCACCTTGCGCCACAGCGGCGGCAGGTAGGCCAGGGTGATCATGCTGGCGTAGCCGCTCGGCAGGTTCGGGGCGCCGTCCATGCTGCGCAGGGTCTGGTAGCGCCGGGTCGGGTTGGCGTGGTGGTCGCTGTGGCGCTGGAGGTGGTACAGGAAGATGTTGGTGACGATGTGGTCGGAGTTCCAGCTGTGCTCCGGGGTGCAGCGCTCGTAGCGACCGCCCGGCGTCCGCCGCCGCAGCAGGCCGTAGTGCTCCAGGTAGTTCACGGTCTCCAGCAGCGAGAAGCCGTAGACGGCCTGAATGATCAGGAACGGCAGCACGATCGGGCCGAACACCGCGACCAGCGCGCCCCACAGCACCGCCGACATCAGCCAGGCGTTGAGCACGTCGTTGTGAATCGTCCACGGGCTCTTGCCCATTCGCGCCAGACGCGCTTTCTCCAACTCCCAAGACGAGCGCAAGCTGCCCCACACGCTGCGCGGCAGGAAGGCCCAGAACGTCTCGCCGAAACGGGCGCTGGCCGGGTCCTCGGGGGTCGCGACGCGCACGTGATGGCCACGGTTGTGCTCGATGTAGAAGTGGCCGTACCAGGTCTGGGCCAGGGTGATCTTGGACAGCCAGCGCTCGAGCTCGTCCTTCTTGTGGCCCAGTTCGTGCGCGGTGTTGATGCCGACGCCGCCCATCGTGCCGATGCTCAGCGCGAGGCCGATCTTGGAGATCAGGCCGAGTCCACCGTCGATACCGAGCCAGGACAGGTCGGTCGCCGTCCACAGGTAGCAGGCGAACACCAGGCTCAGCAGTTGCAGCGGGATGTAGGCGTAGGTGCAGTACCGGTAGTACTTGTCGTTCTCCAGCTGCTCCATCACCTCGTCGGGCGGGTTCTGCCCGTCGGGGCCGAAGAAGCGGTCCAGGAGCGGCAGCAGCACATAGACGAGCAGCGGGCCGATCCACCACCACACCGGCGCCACCGGCTGCAACCCGAATTGGTTGAACATCCAGACCAGCCAGGCCGCGAGAAACACGGCGGTGGGCGCGACCAGGCCGAACAGCCACAGATATCGCTTGCGATCCTGCCATTCCAGCGCCGGTGCCTGCGCTTCCGATCGCGATGTCGTCATTCTTCGTCTCCTCGTAGAACTCGCGCTTGCCCGGAAAAGCCGGAGTCGGCGCGGGCGATCTTGTGTGGTGTGGAGCACTTTACATATAGCGCCTCTGTGTCCAATTGGAATACACTTTGGCGTCTAGTGTCAATAGAACAGACAAATTAGGGTGCTGTGTACGATGGACGGCGTGCCCGAAGCGCCGAGATTTCAGTCCCAGATGCGGTTGCTGCTGCGCGAGCGGGTCATCGAGACCGCGCGCGAGCTGGTCTGCACCGAGGGGTGGGGCGCGGTGAACATGTCGCGGGTGGCCAAGGAGGTCGGCGTCAGCCGCCCGGTGCTCTACAAGGAGATCGGCACCAAGCAGGACCTCGCCGACCTCGTCCTCCAGCAGGAGCTGGAGACCTTCCTGGTCGGTATCGCCGACAGCCTCGCCGAGCACCCGACGGACGTGACCGCGGGGCTGACCGCCGCGGTCGACTTCACGCTGCGCACCGGTTCCGACAACGCACTGCTGAAGGCGGTGCTTTCCGGGCGCTCCACCGCCAACACCGAGCTGCTGCCGACGCTGATGACCGACCCCGAGCCGATTCTCGGCCGGGCGCTCGACGCGGTCGGCGCGGCAGTGCGGGCGCGATACGAGCTGGCCGACCTGTCCGAGGACGAACTCACGACGCGCACGGAGATCGTCATCCGGCTCACCCTCAGCCACCTCTTCCAGCCGCTGGGCCCGGTCGAGCGCGCGGTCGCCCAGGTCGCCGCGGTGCTCAGGGCGTTGTTCGCGCCGGTCGGAGCTCCGGCTTCCTGACGCAGCGCGATCCGTCGGCTCAGGGCACGCGGAGCGGGACCGTCCTCGGCGGCGGCTGAACAGGCGGTCGTGGCGGCGTGAGACCGGGCCGGGGGAAGCCCGATGGCCACGGATGCAGGGTCGGCGGGAAGCCCGACGGCCACGGTCGCGGGGTAGGCGGAAAATAAGGCGTGGGAATGTGTCCCGGGAAACGGTCTGTCGGCACCTGATGCGTCGGCGACCGGCGCGAGGGTTCCGTCTCGGGGTTGGAGCCCGCCGCGGCGAAGATCAGCCGCAGCACCAGAAAGGCGCCGAACACCAGCGACACCCAGATCCGCCAGTTCGAACGCGGCGTCTCCGGCAGGTACCGCACCTCGGGCGGCGCGGGCATGTACGGGGACGCAGACTCCGGCCGAACCAGCGATTCGGCCTGTTCGTCCACCGCAGCGAGAGTGGCGCGCACGAAATCGGCGCGGCTCGGATCCCACTGGGCGACAAGGCGCAGACCCCGCTCCCCCGCTTCCCAATCGCCGCGGTCCAGGTCGAGCAGCGCGAGTTCCTGGGTGGCGTCGACGTGCTCGGGTTGCAGCCGAAGCGCTTCGCGCAGCGCCGCTTCCGCGTCCGCGGCGGAGGAGCCGCCGCGCCGCAGGATGGAACCGCGGACGCGGTGCAGGTCGGCGTGGTCGGGGTCGATCTGGATCGCGCGGTCGATGGTCGCCAGCGCCGCGGCCGGGTCCGTCACCGACTGGACCCCCGCGAGCAGGCGCAGGTTCTCGACGTACTCCGGGTCGAGTTCCGCGCTGCGGGTGGCCGCGGCGAGCGCGCGATCGTAGTGCCGCTGCCGTTCCGCCGGGTCGTGCTCGGTCAGGTGCGCCAGTTCCTGTTCGGCCAGCGCCAGCACCCGCAGCGCGGACTGGTAGTCGGGGAACGCGGCCAGCGCGGCGGCGCTGTAGCCGATGGACTTCTCGTACTCGCCGGTGCGGAACCAGGCGTAGCCCATCAACATCAGCGCGTCGGCGTTGTCGGGTTCGCCCGCCAGCACCGCGCCGAGCTTCGCCTGCGCCGCCTCGATCCGGCCGAGGTCGATGAGCACCTTGGCCCGCGCGACCTCCTCGTGGGCGAAACTAGTCATGCCGCAGAGCTTTTCAGCGCATCTTCATCCGCTTCATGTACATCGCGAGCTCGTCGTAGCTGCCGTCGCCGTTGGCGAATTCCACCACGTTGCGCGCCGATTCGAACCACGCGCCCGCACTCGGCTTGATCTGGGCCATCGCGGCCTCCAGGTCGGCCATGCCGATCGGGCGGACGGCGCCAGTGCGGATCGATTCCGCCATCGCCAGCTGGGTGGCCGAGGTGCACACGTGCGCGAGGTCGGCGCCGGAGAACCCTTCGGTGCGCGCGGCGATCGCGCCGAGATCGATGCCCGCCACCGGACGCTCGCGCAGGTGGTAGTGCAGAATCGCCTTGCGCGCGGCGGGATCCGGCAGCGCGACCAGGATCATCCGGTCGAAGCGGCCCGGCCTGCGCAGCGCGACATCGATGTCCCACGGGTGGTTGGTCGCGCCGAGGATGTAGACGCCCTCGTTGTCGACGGTGGCCGAATCCATCTCGTTCAGCAGCTGATTCACCACGGTGCGCATGGCCGAGTTGCCCGACATCTGGCTGCGCTTGTGGCCGAGCGCGTCCACCTCGTCCAGGAAGAGCACGCACGGCGCGTTGCGCCGCGCCACCTCGAAGACGCTGTGCAGGTTGCGTTCGCTGGAACCGGTGTAGATGTCGAGGATGTCGGCGATCTCGATCGGATAGAAGTTCGCGCCGAGCTCGCCCGCCACCGCCGAGGCGATGAAGGTCTTGCCGCAGCCGGGCGGGCCGTACAGCAGCAGGCCGCCGCGCGCGGACGTGCCGAATGCCTTGGCCAGCTCCGGGTTTCGCAGCGGACCGAGCAGGGTGAGGTCGAGCTGGCGCTTGACCTCGTCCATGCCGCCGACGTCGGCGAGCGTCACCCGGCTGCGGGAGAACAACCCGGCGTCGGTGGACGCGGCGTATTCCGCTGGCCCGGGATCGATGAAGGCCGGGGCGATGATGTCGGAAACCTGGTCCTCGGCGGCGTCCCAGTCGTAGTCCGCGACCGATTCGGGGTTCGACGGCGCGGCGGGTTCGACGTCCGGAACTTGCCCATCGCGTGACGAGTCGGCGAGCGCATTCGGAACTCCATCGGGCGCAGCGGCATTGAAATCAGCCGACGCTGCCGTGCTCGACGCCGTGACATCGGAACCAGGCGCGCTGGGCGCGTGCGGCGTGGCAGCCGCGCCACCCGCGAGCGCCGCGGTGCACTGTTGCAGCAGCTCCACGGCCCGTGCGTTGCCTGGCTCCTGGGTCAGCGCGGCGCCGCACTGCGCGAGCGCCTCGGCGTGGCGGTCGCGCTCGGCGAGCAGTTCGATGACCCGCAATCGCAGCGCGAGCACATCGGGGCTTCGGTCCAGCGCGGCAAGCATTTCGACCAGCACCGGATCATCGGTCACGGCGGTTCCCCCGTTCGAGCACATGAATACCCCGCTGATCCTAATCGGTCACCGCCCGGAAACCTCGCGTCCTCGAGTCACGTCCCGCCCCGCACCGAGCGTGACGCACAACACATTTGGGCACTGGAATAGTTGCCGCCGGGCGCCGGTTGTAGCTCACCGTCGGCGTCCGGACAGCCCCGGGCCGCACCCTTCGTCGCTTCGAGCGACCACTCGCCGAGAGGCGCTTGTGGGACGTCGACACCCGAGTCGGGATGCTGGCGTGGCGTCCCGCTACTCGCCGCGGCGCCGCCAGGTTACCCCCCGACCTGGCGGCGTTTCGCATATCGGCGCTGCCCGGCACAGTCCATCGATGAACCGCTCGCCGCCGCGAAGTCGGTGAGACGCGTTCACCGAAATGGTCCAAGATGCTGCCATGACCTCAGGCGACGCGGCGCTGCACCGACGGCTGGGATTGGCCGACTCGGTGCTGATCGGTCTCGGCGCGATGATCGGCGCCGGGATCTTCGCCGCGCTCGCACCCGCCGCGGCGGCCGCGGGCTCCTGGCTGCTGCTCGCGCTGGCCATCGCCGCGTTGCTCGCGTACTGCAACGCGACGTCCTCGGCGCGACTCGCGGCGCGCTACCCGGTATCCGGCGGCACGTACGTCTACGGCCGGGAACGGCTCGGCCCGTTCTGGGGATACCTGGCCGGGTGGGCATTCGTTGCGGGCAAGACGGCCTCGTGCGCCGCGATGGCGCTCACCGTCGGCCACTACGCGTGGCCCGAGCAGGCCGAGGCGGTCGCCGTCGCGACGGTGCTCGCCATCACCGCGATCAACTACACCGGCGTGCAGAAGTCCGCGCTGGCCACCCGCGTCATCGTCGCGATCGTGCTCGCGGTGCTCGCGATGGTGGCGGTGATCGGACTGGCGGGCACGCACACCGCCGCCACGGCGCTGCCGGACCGGATCGGTCCACGCGGCGTGCTGGAGGCGGCCGGGCTGCTCTTCTTCGCGTTCGCCGGTTACGCCCGAATCGCCACCCTCGGCGAGGAGGTGCGCGAGCCGCGCCGCACCATTCCGCGCGCCATCATGATCGCGCTGGTCGTCGCGCTCGCGGTCTACGCCGTTGTCGCGGCCGCCGCACTCGCGGTGCTCGGCTCGTCCGGCTTGGCGGACGCGACCGACCCCTTGGCGCGAGTGGTTTCGGAAGCGGGCGCCCCCGCGCTGGCGCCGGTGGTGCGGATCGGCGCGGTGGTCGCGGCGGCGGGCTCACTGCTCGCGCTGATTCTCGGCGTCTCGCGCACGACGCTCGCCATGGCGCGCGACCGCCATCTTCCGCACGCCCTCGCCGCGGTGCATCCCCGCTTCGGGGTGCCACACCGGGCTGAGCTGGTCGTCGGCGCGGTGGTCGCCGTTGTCGCGGCGGGCTTCGATCTGCGTGCGGCCATTGGGTTCTCGTCGTTCACCGTGCTGGTCTACTACCTCGTCGCCAATGTCTCGGCGGGGACGCTGACCGCGGCGGAGGACCGCCCCGCGCGGTGGATTCCGGTGGTGGGAGCGCTCGGCTGCGTGGTCGTCGCGGCCGCGCTGCCGACGGCGTCGGTGCTCGTCGGACTCGCCGTCTTGGCACTCGGCGCGGCGCTCTACGCGGTGCCGCGCCGGGCACGCTGAGCCGCCGCGATTTTCGTGCCGCGCGCCGCCGCCTGTTGGCCCGTATGCGAAGGTCCGGCGCGCTAGCCTCTTGCCCATGGGGCGTTTCTGTGGATTCCTCGCCGGAATCGCGGCGGTTTCGCTGGTCGCGGGATGCCTTGCGGGCGCGACGGCCCAGGCGGCTCCGGCCGCTACCACGAAACAGGTTCGCTGCGAGGTCAGCTCCGGTCGGGAGCCGCAACGCGCGACTCCGGAGCAAGCCGGGTTCGACGCCGAACTGCTCGACGCCGCATTGGAGTTCGCCAGTGGCCGAAACCGCTTCAACATCCAGGTCTTTCGACACAACTGCCTGATCGGCGAAGGGCTGAAGAACGCGAAGTCCGACAACGTGGCGTGGAACGTCTGGAGTGTGACCAAGAGTGTGGTCTCGCTGCTCGCGGGCATCGCGTGGGATCGTGGCCTGCTCGACCTGAACGCCCCGGTCGACAGGTACCTGCCCCCGGGGCTCGGCGATTCCGCGCACCGAGCCATCCGGGTCGAGGACCTGCTCACCGAGACGTCGGGCATGACGGTGGGCGTGCTCACCGAGGGCATCACCGGAGTCGTCCCCATCGATCCACACAGCGCGGTGCAGGCGCTCGCTGTGCCGCTGGACAATCCGCCGGGCACCGTCTTCAGCTACAGCCAGCGCAACGTCGATCTGCTGACGTTCGTCATCGAACTGGCCATCGGCGAGCCGTTCCAGCAGTTCGCGCAGCGCGAGCTGTTCGACCCGCTCGGCATCCTCCGCACCGATTACTACTGGGCCAAGGACCGCGCCGGAAACACCTACGGCTACGCGCATCTGATGATCCCGCCGAACGACCTCGCCAAGCTGGGCCTGCTGGTGAGCAACGAAGGACGTTGGGGCACAGCACAACTCGTGTCCCAAGAGTATCTCCGGATGGCGCTGACGCCGTCACAGCCGAACCCGTGCTACGGCTACCTCTTCTGGCTCGGCCCCGACTGCGCGGAATCGCCCGCGTTCATGCCATCCGACATGTACATGATGGCCGGGCTGGGTTTGCAGAACGTCTTCGTGCTGCCCTCGCTCGATCTGATGGTGATGTGGACCGGCGTCTTCGGCAACGTCAGCAGCAAGGGCGTTTCCGGCATCTTGCAGAACACCGACGAACTGCCGTACGAGTTCTTCCGCATGCTCTTCGCCGCCATGCCCGAGAATCCCGTCCCCGATCCCGGCCCGTACGTCGAGCCGCCGATCCGCCTGGATCCGCGCCGCCTCGTCGACGCCGACCTGCTGCTCGCGGTCTTCGGCATCGGCCCGGCCGCGTATCCGGGCTGCAATGTCTTCTCCTGCTTGAACTACCAGCTCGCGCCTCCGTTCGCGGATATCCCCCCCGGTTGCTTCATCGTCGTCTGCCTCGGGCACGATCCCCGCACTCCCGGCATCCGCTGACCGACCACAGACCGTCCGTACCTCGCGCGGCACGGGTGGTCTCACCACATGTCGACGAGCATGCCCCAGCGTCGCGTGTCGGCTTCGTGCACCACCTCGCCCCAGTCGCGGAGGAGGCGTTCGAAAGTGGCGGGGTTGGTGATGCGGTGGCGGCTGCCGGTTTCGCGTTCCAGGTGGGGCCGTAGGTCGGAGAGTCGGGGAGCGATGCGGCCCCAGAGGTTGGCGAGGGTGGCCAAGTGCGCCGGAGAGTGCGCGAGCCACGTGGTGGGCTGGATGGTGTCGCTGTGCGGACGCCACGGGTGGTGGGCGGCGGGTTCGACGGGCAGCTCGGCGCCGTAGAGGCCGCGTAGGAACAGGTCGGTGTCGGCGATCAGCTCGGCCGTTTCGGTCGGCGCGTCCCACGGCACGAAGAGGCGGGCTTCGCGCCAGACGGCTTCGAATTCCGAATGCAGCGCGGCGGAGCTGTAGGCGTGGAAACGGTATTCGGCGATCCAGTGCTCGGCGCTGTCCAGCCAGCGCAGGCCGATCGGGTACCGCTGGCGATGGTCTTCGTCGGGCCAGTCCAGGTCGGCGAACCGGCGCGGCGCCCGCTCGGTCACCGTCCGCGCCAGCCGCGGCCAGTCCGCGATGTGCACGGCGACATATGAACCCACCGGCCACACCTCTCCACGCCGAACTCGCCTACCGGAGGGATTGTGCCAGCCCCGGATACGACGACCGGGCCGACCCGATCCTGCGGCGGATCGGACGGCCCGGTTCGACGAGCGAACTCAGCGGTCGCTGAGCAGCACCTCGGCGATCTGGATGGTGTTCAGCGCCGCGCCCTTGCGCAGGTTGTCACCGGAGACGAACAGCGCGAGACCGCGACCGTCCGGCGCACCGGGATCCTGGCGGATGCGGCCGACCAGCGACTCGTCGGCGCCCGCGGCCTGCAACGGTGTCGGCACGTCGACCAGCTTCACACCGGGCGCGTCGGCGAGCAGCTCCTTGGCCCGCGCCACCGACAGCGGGTCGGCGAACTCGGCGTTGATGGACAACGAGTGCCCGGTGAAGACCGGAACCCGCACGCAGGTGCCGCTCACCAGCAGCTCGGGGAGGCCGAGGATCTTGCGGCTCTCGTTGCGCAGCTTCTGATCCTCGTCGGTCTCGCCGGACTCGTCGTCGACCAGCGAACCGGCCAGCGGGATCACGTCGAAGGCGATCGGCGCGACGTACTTGTTCGGCGCGGGGAACGCCACGGCGCTGCCGTCGTGCACCAGCTTCTCGGCGTCGTCGATCACCGCGCGCACCTGCGAGGCCAGCTCGTCCACACCGGCCAGGCCGGAACCGGAGACCGCCTGGTAGCTGGAGACGACGAGCCTGGTCAGGCCCGCCTCGTCGTGCAGCGGCTTGAGCACCGGCATCGCGGCCATGGTGGTGCAGTTCGGGTTGGCGATGATGCCCTTGACCAGGTTGCGGGTCGCCTCCGGGTTGACCTCGCTGACCACCAGCGGAACCTCGGGGTCCTTGCGCCATGCCGACGAGTTGTCGATGACGGTGACGCCCGCCGCCGCGAACCGCGGTGCCTGCACGCGGGACATGGTGGCGCCCGCGGAGAACAGCGCGATGTCCAGGCCGGACGGGTCGGCGGTCTCGGTGTCCTCGACCACGATCTCGCCGCCGCGCCACGGCAGCTTCTTGCCCGCCGAGCGCGCGGACGCGAAGAACCGCACCTCGTCGGCCGGGAAGTCGCGCTCCTCCAGCAGCTTGCGCATGACGGCGCCGACCTGCCCGGTCGCGCCGACGACTCCGACTCGAATACCCATGTGTTATCGCCCCGTTCCGGCGTGCACCACGGCCACCTCGTCGCCGCCGAGATCGAAGGCGCGGTGCAGCACCTTCACGGCGTCGTCCAGCTCGGTGTCCTTGACCAGGACCGAGATCCGGATCTCGGAGGTGGAGATCAGGTCGATGTTGATGCCCGCGTCGGCCAGCGCCTCGCAGAACGTGGCGGTGACGCCCGGGTGGCTCTTCATGCCCGCGCCGACCAGCGACACCTTGCCGATGTGGTCGTCGTAGAGGACCTGGGAGAAGCCGATCTCGCCCTGGCGCTTGGTGAGCATCTCGACGGCGCGCGCGCCCTCGGTCTTGGGCAGCGTGAAAGTGATGTCGGTCTTGCCGGTCTCCACCTTGGAGATGTTCTGCAGGACCATGTCGATGTTGATCTCGGCGTCGGCGATGGCACGGAACACCTTGGCGGCGAATCCCGGTTCGTCCGACAGACCGACCACGGTCACCTTGGCCTCGCTGCGGTCGTGCGCGACGCCAGTGAGGATTGCTTTCTCCAAGGGGATGTCCTCCATCGATCCGTAAACGTAGGTGCCCTGCTTGTCGGTGTAGGACGAGCGCACATGCACGGGCACGTTGTAGCGGCGCGCGTACTCGACGCAGCGCAGCATCAGCACTTTGGAGCCGCAGGCCGCCATCTCCAGCATCTCCTCGTAGGAGACCTGCTCGAGCTTCTGCGCGTCGGAGACGATGCGCGGGTCGGCGGTGAAGACGCCGTCCACATCGGTGTAGATCTCGCAGACGTCGGCTTCCAGCGCCGCGGCCAGCGCGACCGCGGTGGTGTCGGAGCCGCCGCGACCGAGCGTGGTGACGTCCTTGCTGTCCTGGCTGACGCCCTGGAAACCGGCGACCAGCACGATGGTGCCCTCGTCCAGGGCTTCGCGCAGGCGGCTCGGGGTGACGTCGATGATCTTCGCGTTGCCGTGCGCGCCGGTGGTGATCACACCCGCCTGCGAGCCGGTGAACGAACGCGCCTCGGCGCCGAGCGAGTGGATCGCCATGGCGACGAGCGCGTTGGAGATGCGCTCGCCGGAGGTGAGCAGCATGTCCATCTCGCGGGCGGGCGGCGCGGGCGCCACCTGCTGGGCGAGGTCGAGGAGTTCGTCGGTCGTGTCACCCATCGCCGAGCAGACGACCACCACGTCGTGGCCTTGCTTCTTGGTCTCGACGATCCGTTCAGCGACGCGCCGGATACGCTCGGCGGTAGCGACCGAGGATCCTCCGTACTTCTGAACAACGAGAGCCACGACTGGGTCCTCCAAGATCGACAATCAGCTGGTAACAGCCACCAACAGTACCGGCCGCCGTCCACGGGATTCGTGGCTACCTCCCCGAGCTGTGCAAAAGCACACACGTGCGGGAACTCTCGAATGATCATCCGCGCGGCGTCGCGAACCGGGAATGATGGGGCCATGGAGAGCTCACTGATCGCGGTCACCACGGGCCGCCACGAGGTGGTGCACGACATCACGCCGCAGTGCGCCGAGTTCGCCGGAACGGCAGGTGGCGACGGGCTGCTGCACGTCTTCGTGCCGCACGCCACAGCCGGTATCGCCATCATCGAACTGGGCGCGGGCAGCGACGACGACCTGCTCGCCGCGCTGGGCGATCTGCTGCCCGCCGACGACCGGTGGCGGCACGCGCACGGCTCGCGGGGGCACGGGCGTTCGCACGTCATGCCCGCGATGATCGCGCCCTATGCCACGGTGCCGGTCGTCGGCGGGAAGTTGATGCTCGGCACCTGGCAGTCGATCGCCATGGTCGACCTGAACGTGGACAATCCCGACCGCCAGGTGCGCCTGTCCTTCCTCACCGCCGCCTGATCGTCACGCCTTGGTCAACCAGGTGACCTGGGTGCCGTTACCGAACTCCTGCCGCCGCGTCGGGGCGAACAGCGTCGGCCGGAACGGCCCGTCGAACGCGCGGACGCCCGCACCGGCGGTGACCGGATAGCTCTTGACGACGAGTTCATCGATCTCCTCGACGAGCGCGCCCGCGAGCTTGCCGCCACCGGCCAGCCAGATGTCCATGCCGTCCTCCTGCTTCAACCGGCGGACCAGACCCGCCGGATCGCCGTCGACCAGCTCGACCGTGGGGTCTTCGATCCGGCCGAGCGTGCTGGAAACGACGTACTGCCGCATATGCGAGTACGGGCTGGTGATGCCGACGGCCAAGGCGGGCTCGTAGGTGCCGCGGCCCATCACCAGCGTGTCGAACTTCTTGGATGGCGCGTCGGCCGGGAGACCGAAATGCGGACGTGCGTGCGTCGGCAAGGTCTCCGGGTACTCGGCGGCGAGCCATTCGGCGAAGTCCGGCGCTATCGGAAAGAACTCGATGCCGCCGTCTGGACCGGCGATGTAACCGTCGAGGCTCATGCCGACGAAGTAGACGAGCTTTCGCATGGGGATCCTGCTTTCTGGGGAAGGTTCGGTCGGGCGCTTCAGGCGCGGCTGTACCAGGTGACCTGGGCGTTGTTGCTGAATTCCAGGCGCCGGGCGGGGGTGAACAGCGTCGGGGTGAACGCACCCGCGAAGGCCGGGATGCCGCTGCCCGCGACGACCGGGTAGCTCTTGATGATCAGTTCGTCGATCTCGTCGGCCAACTGGGCCGCGAGATTGCCGCCACCGCACAGCCAGATGTCGAGGCCATCGGCTTGCTTCAGCTGCCGCACCAAGGCGACCGGGTCGCCCGCCACGATTTCGACGGCCGGGTCGCCGCTCGGGCCGAGGCTGCTGGAGATGACGTACTGCTTCAGGTGCGCGTAGGGGTTGGCGATCCCACCGGCTTCGTAGGTGCCGCGCCCCATCAGAACCGTGTCCCAGTTCTTGTTCGGCGTATCCACCGGCATCCCCGTGAGCGCTCGGATCGAAGTCGGCATCGGCTCCGGGTAGTGCGCATTGATCCAGGCGGACATGTCGTCCGCGAGCGGATAGAAGTCGAACTCCCCGCCGGGGCCCGCGATGTATCCGTCCAGCGAGACGGCGACGTAATAGACAAGCTTTCGCATTGGACCACCTGACATGTTGTACTCTGCTTGTAGTGATTTGAACTGTAGTACTACGAATGGAGTGGTGTCAACATGCGGACGAACCCGGAGCGGCGACAGGCGCTCATCGATGCGGCGATCGAGGTTCTGGCGGACGAGGGCGCGCGCGGCCTCACCTTCCGCGCGGTGGACAAACGGGCCGCGGTCCCGGCGGGCACGGCGTCGAACTACTTCGCCAATCGCGACGACCTGATGACCCAGGTGGGCAGCCGCTTCTACGAGCGGCTGCAACCGAGCGAGGAGACCATGGCCAAGGTGACCGAGGGGCCGCGTACCCGCGCCAACATCACCGAGCTGATGAAAGACATCGTCGCGCGCATCGAGGCGTTCCGCACCGGCTACCTCGCCATGCTGGAACTGCGCCTGGAAGCCACTCGCCGACCGGAGCTGCGCGCGGTGCTCACCGAACGGGTGCGCGAGGATCTCGACTTCAATGTGCGCAACCACCTGGAGTCCGGCCAGCCCGGCGATGCCGACACCGTCCGCCTGCTCTATCTGACGCTGAACTGGCTGATCGTGGACCGCATGACGCTGCCCGACATCTTCACCGAGGAACAGAGCATGCACCTGATCGAGACGGCGGTCGAACGACTCGTCCGCGACTGAACCCGCGCGAATTCGCCGGAACCTTGTGACACGCGTCACGCCCATCCGATAATGGACCGATGATGGCGAACGTTGGAGACCGACTGCACGTGCACGGACACGTGGTGGGGGAAGGTGATCGCCAAGGCGAGATCATCGAGGTCCGCGGATCGGACGGCGGTCCGCCCTACATGGTTCGTTTCACGGACGGACACGAATCCCTGGTGTATCCCGGACCTGACGCGACGATCGAGCACCCCGAGTGATCGCCCGTAAAGGCGCCTGAACCGCGCTGCCCCGCCCAAGGGACGAACAGGCCCGCCGATTCCCGGCGGGTCGCCGACCCGACCACCGCGAATAGCGTCCGAATACATCGCTGCCACGGCCGACCCGAAAGTCGTTCCGGCCCTCGCTGATATCTACTCGCCAGTAGCACCGCGCACCATAGACCTCGTTGTTGACGAATGGGAAGAGCGCTGTGCAGAATCGGCGAGTTGATCCACCGGGGGGCGGAGGTACAGGCATGCGCACGAAAACCGATATCCGCTTCACCGTCGAGGTAAGTCCGGCTCACGTTCTCGACGCTTTGGCGGCGATCGAAATGCTGCCGGAATGGTCGATGTATCAGGACGCGCGCGTGGCCACTCGCGACGAATACGGCAGGCCGCACCGCGTTTACGTCACCGCCGACGTGCTCGGCAGCTCCGATTTGCAGGTGCTCGAATACGAATGGACCGAGAACCGCGCGTCCTGGCAGGTCGTGGACAGCTCGCGCGGGATCGGCGGCGGCGGCTGGTTCGAGGTCTCCGACGGCGCGGACGGCACGAACGTCTGGTACCACTCCGAGTTGCAATCCCGTCTCCCGCTGCCCGGCCTGCTGATGAAACGCACCGTGCAACGCTGGAATGAAACAGTCGTGCAGAACTTCATCGAATTCGCGGAAAGCTACCCGGAAGCCGAGAGTTTTCATTCCGTATAGCGAGTGCGCATAATTCGCGATATAGCGAGCGCGCATAATTCCGGGCGCCGATGACGCCCTGAGCGAAAGCACGGTCGCGCCTTGTTTCCGGGCCGCGCCGAACCGGCGCGGGTGCGACGATGGGCACCATGATCGGTACCAAACGGGTTCGGTTCCAACCGATGGCCGAAGGCGCCTCGGTGACCCAGCTCGAGTTGTTCTTCGACCTCGTCCTAGTTTTCGCGTTCACCATGGTGACCGCCCTCGCGGCCGGGGACACCAGCGCCGAGAACATCGTGCGCGCGCTGCTGGTGCTCGCGGTCATGTGGTGGGTGTGGATCGCCTACGCGTGGGTGGGCAATGTGGTCCGCGCCGACGAAGGCATCACCAGGATCGCGATGTTCTTCGCGATGGGTGGTGCGTTCCTCGCCGCGCTGACCATCCCGGAAGCCTTCGACGACCTGGACGGCGGCTGGTTCGGCCCGCTCGTCTTCGCGATCGCCTACCTGCTCGTTCGACTGGTGCACCTATGGGTCTTCCTGCTGGCCAGCGCCGAGGACGCGCAACTGCGCGGGCAGGTGGTGCGATGGGGGCTCGGTTCGATCGCCATCGGCACCACCCTGCTGGTGATCGCCGCGATGACCGACGGCGCGGTGCAGATCGGGCTGTGGCTCGCGGCGATCGTCGGCGACATGCTGTGGACGATGTTCGCCGGTGAGGATTGGCGGCTCAACTCGGCGACCCACTTCGCCGAACGGCACGGGCTGATCATCATCGTCGCGCTCGGCGAATCGATCGTCTCGATCGGCATCGGCGTGGCCGGACTGCCGATCTCCTGGCCGATCGCGCTCGCCTCGATGCTCGGGCTCGCGGTCTCCGGCCTGCTGTGGTGGGCCTACTTCGACGTCGCCGCGCTCTCGGTGGAACACGAACTGAAACGCGCCGAGGGCGAACGCCAGATCAAGATCGCCCGCAATTGCTATACGTATTGGCACTTTCCGATGGTCGTTGGCATCATCGCGCTCTCGCTCGGGCTGAAGAAGGTGCTCTACTACGTCGGCGACTCGTCCCATCACACGCTGACGGACGCGCTCTACGGCATCCCGCTCTACGCGCTGTACGGCGGCGTGGTGATCTACCTGCTCGCACTGGTCGGCTTCAAGCACTACGCGACCCGGATGGTGTCCGTGCAGCGAGTGGTCGCCGCGGTCGTGCTGCTCGCCCTCACCCCGCTGGCGTGCGCGCTGCCCGCGCTGGCCTCGCTGGCCATCCTGTTCGTGGTGCTCGGCGGGCTGATTCTCTGGGAGACCATCCGCTACGCGCGGCCGCGCGACGAGATCCGGCACGGGGCGCACGCCGAGTGAGCCACACAGCCGGAGCGGTCCGCCGATAGTCCGCACGGCCGAAAGGAAGGCGCGGGTACGCAAACGCGCAGAGCCGGAGCGAAGGCGCAGGTACGCAAAACGATCACGGCCGGAACGAAGACTGAGGCACGCCTACGGCAGCGGTTTGTCGTCGGCCAGCAGGTAGCGCACCGTGTGCTCGTGCCGCGTCGGGCCGTAGGCGGACGGCTCGACGCGCACGCCGTCGCGCACCGCCTGCCGGATCTGCTCCACGTTCTCCCTGATCATGTCCGAGACCAGCTCGTCGGTGCGCGGATCGGCGAGGACCTGGAACACGATGCGGAAGCTGGTGTCGGCGATCAGCCGGATGATGTCGTCGTGGAACGGGATGTAGCGGACCTTCCCGGCCTGCGGATCCTTTTTGATCAGCTCCAGGATCATCTCGTCCATCTCCACGCGGTTCTCCTCCAGCGCGGCGGCGATGTTGCGGGTGTAGTGCCCGGTGCGCAGCACATGCGCCACCTCGTCGAGCACCGCGATGGTCATCGGCCGCCGGATGACGTCGACGATGGTCTTGACGAACCGGTTGACCACCGCCGCGGTCACCCGATCGCCGAAGACCCGGTCGGCGACCCTGGCCAGCCGCACCAGGATCACCACGAGCCGCAGCAGCCGGAATCCGCGGAACAACGGGTTCGCCACCGGGATCATGCCGATGACCTCGTACCAGTAGACGAACGGGAACGTCCACGGCCAGCCCGCCCTGCGCCAGCGCCACAGGAACTCCACGGCGAACACCGCGCAGATCGCGTAGTCGACGATCACGATCGTCCGATAGGTGCGGTCGGACACCGTGAAGAAGGTGATCCACACGACCAGCCCCACCGAGATCACCGCGAGCGCGAGCATCACGAAATCGGTCCACAGCGCGGGCGGTTTACGCGGGTACTCGTTCGCGTACGGTGCCTGCGCGAAGTCCGATGTTGTGGTGGGGACTGTCACGGAAAGAATCCCTTCGACGCCGACGTCCCCGCCGAGCGTAATCGGCCCGCCGCCCGAAAACGGCCGACCGGACATGGTTCTCGGCGAATCCTCAGCGGCCGGAGCGGATGATCTCCTCGATGTTGCGCTCGGCCAACGCGGTGATCGTCAGCGAGGGATTCACCGCGCCCGCGCTGCCCGGCATCGCCGCGCCGTCCATCACGTACAGACCCGGATGCCCGTGCACCCGGCCGTAGCCGTCGGTGGCCGAGCCGAGCACCGCGCCGCCCAGCGGGTGCGCGGTGAACAGGGCGTTCGCGTCGTAGCCGAGCGCGCCGTATTCCACGAGCGCGTCGGCGCGTTCGGCGATGCGGCGATCGACGGCGCGCGCGGCGGCGACCACCTCGTCGCGATTGCGCGTCGACCAGGACAGCCCCACCGAGTCGCTGGCCCGGTCGTAGCCGAACCGGCTGCGCGTCGGGTCGAGCACCATGCCGAGCGAGGCGAGCGCGCCCGTCTCGAACGGGATGCCGGGGATGTACCAGTTCTCCAGCGTGACCGGCACGGTCGACTCGTCGAGGATGCGGCTCGCGCTCGGCACGCCCTGGCCGAATCCGGCCACCGAGCTGGCGCCGCGCGCGAGCACCACGTCGCCGTTGGTGCCCCAGCCCTCGCCGATGTGCTCGTTGAGATCCGGCAGCGCTCCGGTGGCCCTGGCGCGCACGAGCAGTTCGGAGGTGCCGATCGAACCCGCGCCGAGGAAGAGCCGGTCGCAGGTGAGTGTCCGGGTGCCCAGCACCTCGCCGGTCGGCGCGAGCTTGCTGATGCGCACCGCGTAGCGACCGCCGGACTCCTTGCCGATGGCGTCGACGCGGTGCCCGGGGAACACCGCCGACTTGCCGGTCTGCTGGGCGTAGCGCAGGTAGTTCTGGTTGAGGTCGAACTTCGCGCCGTTCGAGTTGCCGAGATTGCTGCGCGCCACCGTCGCCGACGGCCGCGTGGTGCCCGCCAGCTCGCCGCGCAGGATGTCCCAGGTGAAGATCGAATCGTTGGGCAGCGGGTGGTATCCGGCCTTGCGCACCTGGTCGTCCCAGGCGCGGGAGTGCGCGAACGGGGCCGAGGCGTAGATGTC
Organism: Nocardia sp. CNS-044; assembly: GCF_059570515.1. NCBI lineage: Bacteria > Bacillati > Actinomycetota > Actinomycetes > Mycobacteriales > Nocardiaceae > Nocardia > Nocardia sp. CNS-044. The sequence continues at coordinate 763,937 of NZ_JCANSX010000005.1, read as the reverse complement.
GGCCGGAATCGGGTCCAGCCGCAACATCTGGCGCACCCGCGGGTAGTAGACGCGCTCGAGCTCGTCGTAGGCCACCGAACCGCGGAAGACCTCGTCGAAGAAGCGGCGCTCCGGCGCGATCATCGCGCCCGAGAAGATCACCGAGCCGCCGCCGACCGCCGCCGCCCGCCACACATCGATGCCGGCGTATTCGGTGCAGTCGAGCACGCCGCCGAACTTGGCGAAATGCATCGGAACCTTGGTGACGCCGGTGAAATCGGTGCGGTGCCAGAAGCCGCGGCCGTCGGGGAGGTCGTCGCCGGTGAAGATCTCCCGCCACGGGTCGTTGGGCCAGCGCGATCCACGCTCCAGCACGGTGTTCGCGACGCCCGCCTCGGCGAGCCGCAGCGCGGTAACGGCGGCGCCGAAACCGGAGCCGATGACGATAGCGGGCGAATGCTCGGGCGGATCGGGAAGTGGCGCAAAGATTTCCGGCACCCAGTTCTGGAACATCGTGTGCCAGACGGGGTCGGCCGCGGCGGGCCGCGAGTCGAGCGTCGAACCAACAGCGCCGAAAAGCGCTGCCAAACCCGCCGCCTTGAAAAAGGCGCGTCTGTGCACCAGGCCACCTCCCTCATCACGCATGGCCGAGCGCAGAATAGCGCGCCTGAGCGGGAGTGGGCTATCTACTGTGAAACGTCACGGCCCGACCGGAGGCAGCGTGGGTCAGGACGCGAACGGCTGCCGATCGGCGGCGCAGGTGGCGCCGGGCGCGGGCAATCGCAGGTCGACGAGGTAGCGCTCGCGCAGTCGCCGCACGCAGTCGCCGTCCGGGTCGTGGCCGTAGCCGTCGGCCACCACCACCAGCCTGGCGTTGACCAGCTCCTGCTGCGCGCGCTTGGCGAAGGTCAGCGGCGTCACCGGGTCGAAGCGGTTGTTCAGCAGCAGCGCGGGTTTGTCGGAGCCGAGCGTCCACGGGCCGGTGTGGCGCTGCGGGTAGCCGTCCTCCGGTGCGGGCCACGTCGCGCACGGCTGGTGCATGGCGAGCCAGAACGGGCCGAAAAGTGGTTCGGCGGAAGCGGTCTCGCGGGCGAGAACGGGCCAGTCGGCGGCCCGCCAACCCGCGCTCTGGTCGGCGCAGGTGATCGCGGTGAAGGCGTCCAGGAAGTCGTATCCGGGCGCGCCCGCCGCCAGGATCTCGCGCACCTTCGCCGGATCGCCCGCTGGTCCGCGTTCCAGTTCGATGAGCAGTTCGGCGAGGGCGGGCCAGCCGCGCTCCGGGCTGTAGAGCAGCAGCGCGTGCGCCTGCACGACCTCGCTGTAGCGCACCGGCAACGCGTGCTCGCCCGCGCCGACCGTGATCGGGCCTTGGCGCAGCCGCTCGAGCAGGGCGTTGTCCCTGGCGCGCAACCGATCCGCCCCGGCGTCGGCGGGCTCGAGGGTGGTGGTCTCGACGCGCTCGGGCGCGGCGCTGCCCGCCTTCTCGGCCCGCTCCGGCGGTGTGGCGGGACCGGTCAGGTCGGACCGCTCGGGGCCACCGGCGAAGGCGCACTTCGTCTTTTCCGCCTCGGCGCACAGCCGCAGGAACTCCGCGTGGATCTCCGTGGTGCCGGCGGCGGTATCGATGACCGAGGCGCGGACGTCGTCGGTGTAGACCTTCGGGTCGATCATCGAGGACAGCTGAAGGGCGCGCACGCGCTTGCCGAACAACGCGCCGTACACCTGCCCGAGATAGCTGGCGTAGGACCCGCCGGTGTAGGTCAGTCGCTCCTCGCCGACCGCGCGCCGCAGCAGGTCCATGTCCCTGGCCGCGTCGACCGTGGTGAGGTGCCCGAGCAATTCGCCGCTGTGCTTCGCGCACCCCTCCGCGAGCGTGCGCGCGGCCTGCTCGGCGGCGCGCTCCTGCTCGGCGTTCGCGGGCGGCAGCAGCGTGGCGTCCCAGAACCGGCGCTGTTGCTCGTCGCTGTCGAAACAGCGCACCGCGGCGCTGCGGCCGATCCCGCGCTGGTCGAAAGTGATCACGTCGAAGCGCTCGCGGAGCTCACCCTCGGCCAGCTCGCCCTGCCGCGCCCAGTCGAGGCCGGAGCCGCCGGGCCCGCCGACGGCGGTGAACAGGGTGCCTATACGGCGCTCGGGATCGGTGGCGAGCTGCCGGACCACCGCGATTTCGATGGTCTTGCCCTCGGGCTCGGCGTAGTTCAGCGGTACCGCGGCGGTCGCGCATTCGAAGCCGCTGAGATCGGCGTCGGCGCAGGGCCGCCAGTCGAGGCGCGGCGTCGGCGCCGCGTCGGCCTGCCGGACCAGCTCCGAGACGGCCGACGCCTGCTGAACCGCGGTGCACGCGGTCAGCACCGGCGCCGCCGCCGCGACCAGGATCAGCACGAACTTCCACCTACGCACGGTGACCATCCTGTGCCGTCGGCACCGCGCGCGTCGTCATCCTTTGTGACGAATTCGTCCCTGAGATCGCCGAGATCGCTTCCGGTCCTTGCCGTCTCATCGCGCGGTCCGCCGCGGCCGCGCCACCAGCTCGCCTGAACAGTTCGGGCACACGCCGCCCATGGCGCGCCCGCACGCCGCGCAGAACGTGCACTCGTAGCTACAGATCACCGCGGGACCGTCCGCGACGAGCGCCGCATCGCAGCGCTCGCACGCCGTACGCATCTCCAGCGCCATGGTTCTCCTCTCGCGGCACGGATCAGGACGTCAGCAGCCGCACGACCGCGATGCTGCCCACCACCACGATGACCGCGCGGAGCATGGTGGGCGACAACCGCCTGCCGTAGTGGGCGCCGAGCTGGCCGCCGATGATCGAGCCGATCGCGATCATCGCCACCGCCTGCCAGTCCACCTCGGCGACCACGATGAAGATCACCGCCGAGACCGCGTTGACGATGAGCGCCAGCACGTTCTTCACGCCGTTGAGCCGCTGGAGCTCGTCGTGCACGAAGATGCCGAGCAGGCCGATCAGCAGCACGCCTTGGGCCGCGCCGAAGTAGCCGCCGTAGATACCGGTCCCGTACACCGCCGCGAGCAGGATCGGCCCGCCGTGCTCCGGAACGGTCCCGTTGTCGTTCTCGCGCCGCCGCTTGACCCAGGCCGCGAGCCGCGGCTGCACCACCACCAGGATCAGCGCCACGATGATCAGCGCGGGCACGATCGCCTTGAACGCCGCGGCGGGCAGCACCAGCAGCAGCACCGCGCCGGTGATGCCGCCGAGCAGCGAGGCCGTGCCGAGCTGGAGCAGCCGGGAACGTTGACCGGCGAGTTCGCGCCGGTAGCCGATGACGCCGCTGATCGAACCGGGCACCAGGCCGATGGTGTTCGACACATTCGCGGTGACCGGCGGCAGCCCGAAGGCCAGCAGCACCGGGAAGGTGATCAAGGTGCCGGAGCCGACGATCGTGTTGATTCCGCCCGCGGCGATGCCCGCCCCGAAGACGGCGAGTAGTTCGAGCCAAGTCATCCGATACGTTCCTTAGACGTCCCGTCGGACCCGCGGCCCGTACAAGCGTTCAGTTCTTCCAGGCACGCTATCGGCAGCCCCGCATACCACGCGCAATCGGACCGGGCTTCCAGCGCCGCGCCGCGACACGCTAAACTCGGGAGAATCATGCAGCGGGCACTTCTTCTCGGCCGCCGCGACGGGGTCTGATCGGACCGGCTCCCGTCGCGGGGTTTCGCCTGCCGGTCGCCCCATAATCGGGAAACCCCCACACCATGGAGAACACGCATGTCCCCTGCTGACGCCTACGTTTCCGGCTCGCGCACCATCACCGCTCCGAGCAAGGCCGCGCCAGCCGACCAGCCCAGATGGAACAAGCAGAAGAACTCCTCGATGCCGACATTCCGGTATCGGCCGTTCGCCGAGGAAGTCGAGCCGATCACCCTGCCCGACCGCACCTGGCCGGACAAGATCATCGACCGCGCCCCCGGCTGGTGCGCCGTGGATTTGCGCGACGGCAACCAAGCACTGATCGATCCGATGAGCCCCGCGCGTAAGCGCCGCATGTTCGACCTGCTGGTGCGGATGGGCTACAAGGAGATCGAGGTCGGCTTCCCGTCGGCCAGCCAGACCGACTTCGACTTCGTCCGCGAGATCATCGAGGACGGCGCCATCCCGGACGACGTCACCATCCAGGTGCTGACGCAGTGCCGCCCCGAGCTGATCGAACGCACCTTCGAGGCCTGCGCGGGCGCGGGCAGCGTCATCGTGCACTTCTACAACTCCACCTCCATCCTGCAGCGGCGCGTGGTCTTCCGCGCCGAGCGCGACGCGGTCAAGAAGATCGCCACCGACGCCGCGAAGCTGTGCCTGGAGGTCGAGCAGCGCTACCCCGACACCAACTGGCGCTACGAGTACAGCCCGGAGTCCTACACCGGCACCGAGCTGGAGTACGCGCGCGAGGTGTGCGACGCGGTCTCCGAGATCATCGCGCCGACCTCCGAGAAGCCGCTGATCATCAACCTGCCCGCCACCGTCGAGATGGCGACGCCCAACGTCTACGCCGACTCCATCGAGTGGATGAGCCGCAACCTGGCCCGCCGCGACTCGATCGTGCTGTCCCTGCACCCGCACAACGACCGCGGCACCGCGGTCGCCGCGGCCGAGCTGGGCTACCAGGCCGGCGCCGACCGCATCGAGGGCTGCCTGTTCGGCAACGGTGAGCGCACCGGCAACGTCTGCCTGGTGACGCTGGGCATGAACATGTTCTCGCGCGGCGTCGACCCGCAGATCAACTTCTCCGACATCGACGAGATCCGCCGCACCGTGGAGTACTGCAACCAGCTGCCGGTGCACGAGCGCCACCCGTACGGCGGCGACCTGGTCTACACCGCGTTCTCCGGCAGCCACCAGGACGCCATCAACAAGGGCCTGGACGCGATGAAGGCCGCGGCCGACGCGCAGGACGCCGACGTGTCCGACATCGTGTGGGAGGTGCCCTACCTGCCGATCGACCCGAAGGACGTCGGCCGCACCTACGAGGCGGTCATCCGGGTCAACTCGCAGTCCGGCAAGGGCGGCGTCGCCTACATCATGAAGACCGATCACGGCCTGGTGCTGCCGCGGCGCCTGCAGATCGAGTTCTCCCAGGCGATCCAGCGGATCACCGACGGCGAGGGCGGCGAGGTCACGCCGAAGGAGATGTGGGACGTCTTCCACGAGGAGTACCTGGCGCCGGTCCGGCCGCTGGAGCGGATCCGGCAGAAGGTCACCGCGTCCGAGACCGACGGCGGGGTGGACTCCATCACCGCCGTGGTGAAGGTGGACGGCGTCGAGCAGGAGGTCAGCGGCAACGGCAACGGACCGCTCGCCGCGTTCGTCGACGCCATCGCGACCGTAGGCTACGACGTGCGGGTGCTGGACTACTCCGAGCACGCCATGTCGGCGGGCGACGACGCGCAGGCCGCCGCCTACGTGGAGGTCGCCATCGGCGACAAGGTGGTCTGGGGCGTCGGCATCGCCACCTCGATCACCACTGCTTCGCTGCGCGCGGTCGTCTCCGCGGTCAACCGCGCAAGCTGACGCGTCCGACGTGGCCGGGGTCTTCGTGCTCCGGCCACGTCATCAGTGCGTCGCCGCGTGACTGTAGGTCGCCGAATCGCCGCACGCGCCGGTTCGATCGACGCGCGCTCGGCGGCGTCGTCACCAGCGCCACTGGATGTAGCCGTCCAGGAAATCCAGCGAATACGTCTGGTGCTCAGTCCCGTCCGCGGTGACGATCGTCCATACCGCCGATTCGCAGTGCCGCACATCGGCATCCGACAGCCCGAGACGCGCCTGCTCGCGCGCGTATCCCGCGTCGTATTCGTCGTCCGTCAGCAACTCGGCGTGCTCGCGCGACCATCGCTCCAGCGCACCCGCGCTATCGAATCTCTCGTAGTCGTCCAGGTTGTCCGCGTGCAGCTCGCCGGTGGCCCACGGCGTCTCGTAGCCGTAGCGGACGATCGTGGCGAAAGGTTTGCCGTCACAGCGCAGTAGCATCGGCGGCTCGAAGATCATCGCGCCAGGCTATGGCCGCTGCCCAGCCGGGCACAGCCTGCGCGCGGGTTTGCTCACCTGCTAGCGTTGGTTTGCACTCAAGCGCCGAGCTCTCTGCTCGAATCCCGAGCAGATGGGGGAACTGTGACAAACAACGACCACAATCCGACCTCTCCGCCCTGGTTGCAGAGTCCTTCGGTGGATACGGCCGCGGTCACCGCCGAACCCTCCGGATCGCAAGCGGCGCAGGACGAGACGAACGAGCCACCCGCCGAGGCGCCCGAAAAGGACGCCGTAGCAGCGGCCGAACCCGCCGAAGGCCAAGAGGCCGCACCGGGTGCTCGCGAACCGGCGCAGGCCGACGCCGCGCCGGAACCGGGACAGTTCACCGGTTATCCGCCCGCCGCGGGCCCGAGCGATCCGATCGGTTATCCGCCCGCGATGGGTCCCGGCGATCCGACCGGCGTGTATCCGCAGCCCGTCGCCCCGCCCGGCTACGGTCCCGCCGAGGGTTTCGCGCCGAACGGAGCCGCGGAGCCGTACGGTCCGTACAGCACGGGCCAGTTCATGCAGCAGCCCGGTCCCTACCAGGGCGGGCCGTATCAGCCGGGCCCCGAACAGCTTCCGCCGCCGCCCGGTCCCGAGCAGCAGGGCGCGCCCTACGGCGAGTACCGCCAGGAGATCGGACCGGACGGTCTGGTCCGTCGAGTTCCGCAGGAGAGCGGGCCGGAAGCCGGTGCGGCACAGGATCAACAGAGCGGCCCGATCTACAGCTGGGCGCCGCCGCCTCCGCCGGTCCAGCCGATGGCTCCGCCGCAGCCGATGTACCAGGAGCCGCCCGCGCCGATCGGCCAGCCGCCGCTCGGACTCACCGGTCCTGGCCAGACGCCGCCCGGGCTCACGGGTCCCGGGCAGACGCCGCCCGGGCTCACCGGTCCCGGCCAGCAGTGGCAGGGCGGACCGCCACCGCAGCCGCAGCACCAGCCGTTCCAGCCGCAGCACGTGCCGCAGCCCGGTCAACCCGGCCACTCGGTCAACGACCTCAACCTGCTGAAGCGGGCCCGCCGGGCGCCGCGCAGCGGGTGGCGCCGCGCCGTCCACAAGGCTTCCGGCGGCATGATCAACCCGGGCGAATCCGCGGCCGACGTCGTCTACCGCGATCTCGTCGACCGGGTGAACCAGCCGGTGCGCGGTGACTACCGGATCGCGATCCTCTCGCTCAAGGGCGGCGTCGGCAAGACGACGACGACGGTCGGCCTCGGCTCCACCTTCTCCTCGCTGCGCGGCGACCGGGTCATCGCGATCGACGCCAACCCGGACCTCGGCACGCTGGCGCACCGGGTCCCGCGGCAGACCCGCTCCACCGTGCGAAACCTGCTGGAGGATCAGCAGATCTCCAGGTACTCGGATGTCCGCGCGCACACCTCGCAGGCCCCGAGCCGCCTGGAAGTGCTTGCCTCCGAACAGGATCCGGCCGTTTCCGAGGCGTTCAGCGAGGCCGATTACCGCAAGGCCATCGGCATCCTGCAGTCGTTCTACAACATCATCCTCACCGACTGCGGTACCGGCCTGATGCACTCGGCGATGTCCGGCGTGCTCGACATGGCCAGCTCGCTGGTGCTGGTCACCTCGCCCGCGATCGACGGCGCGCGCAGCGCCTCGGCCACGCTGGACTGGCTCGACCATCACGGCTACGGAAAGCTCGTCGAGCGCACCGTGGTGGTGGTCAACGCCTCGCGGCGCGGCGCCTCCACCGTCGACCTGGACCAGCTGCGCAAGCTGTTCCTGGACCGCACCCGCGCGGTGCAGGTGGTGCCCTTCGACGATCACCTCGCCGAGGGCGCCGAAATCGACCTGGAGCTCGTCAGCAAGCCGACCCGGCGGGCACTGCTGGAACTGGCCGCGATGGTCGCCGACGATTTCGGCTACATCGGCGCCCAGCAGTACCACCACCCTGGGCCGATGGGTCTGCGTTAGACGCACTGCGCGGCGCTGCTTCGGAAGCTCGGCGCGCGTCGGCGTCTGATCGAAGGCGCCGACCGCGGATCCCGAGGACGAGCTGCGGTAGTCGAAAGTCGCGGCCCGGCAGTCGAACTGCCGGGCCGCGTTCGTTTCCGGCGACTTCCCGCTGCGATGTACCCAGCGCGGCCACAAGCACGGCGGCGAGAGCACGCGACCCTACGCGCGGACCGGCTACTCCCCGGTGGCCTGCTCCGCCGCGGCACTCCGCGGTGACCTGCTCCGCCGCGGCACTCCTCGGTGACCTGCTTCGCCGCGGCCCGGAACGCTGCCAGCACCCTGGGCGACCGCAGATCGAACCCCGCAGCGCCTGGCGTCCGTAGCCGCTACTTCGACCCGGTCGGCCACAGACCAGAAGCCGCCGGTGGCGATCGCCGACCGCTACTCCGGTGCGGACCATGCGGGCAGAGCGGCGACTTCGCGGCCTCTACTCCGCAGTGACTTGCTCCGCCGCGACGCGAAAGGCCGCCAGCACCGTGGCGATCGCGGGCCGCTTCTCCGCGTGCGCGCGGGTGACCAGGTCGTAGTTGCGGGCGGCGCGTACGCCGGAGAGTCGTAGCACCGCGAGGTCGGGGTGGGCGACGGCGAAGCGCGGCATCAGCGCGACGCCGTAGCCGGACGCGACGAGCGTCTCGATGACGCGGAAATCATTGAGCCGCTGCGCTATTCGCGGCTGCACTCCGGTCACGGTGGCGATCGATTCGAGCACGTCGTCGACCGGGAAGCCGCCGCGCACGCTGAGCCAGGTCTCCTCGGCGAGTTCGGCGGGGGCGACCGAGCGCTGCCCGGCCAGCCGGTGCGTGGGGGCGACGACCACGTCGATGGGTTCGCGCATGAGGAACCGCGAGGTGATGCGCGGTCCGGCCACCGAGCCGGAGCGCTCGTCGCGGTGGGTGAGGACGATGTCGTAGTCGGCGAGCAGGCGCGGCACACCGCTGGGCGGCACGTCTTCGTCGCGGGCGACCACATCGACATCGCTGCCCGCCAGCGCTGGCAGCACCAGCGGCAGCAGCAGCGCCGCGCCCGACGGGAACAGCGCCACCCGCACCTGCCCGCGCGGCGAGCCGCGATAGTGCGCCATCTCCGCGACCGCCCGATCCATGGCGGCGAGCACCTCGTCGGCGCGAACGACCAGCGCCTGCCCCGCGTCGGTGAGCCGGATGCGACGGCCGTCGGGTTCGAGCAATGCGACACCGGCCTCCTTGGCCAGCGTCTTGAGTTGCTGGGAGACCGCCGACGGCGTCATGGACAGCGCGTCGGCCACCGCGGAAATGGTTCCCCGGTCGGCGAATTCGCGCAGCACCCGCAGCCGATCCAGGGACATCGGCGGTCCCTGCGACTCGACCGGCACCGGCACGTCCTCTCGTAGATAGTGAAGCTTGACTACAATATCAGTACAGATTTATTCGATTGTGCTGATGGTTTCCGAGCTCGACCATGGTGAGCGTGACCAACCGCGACCGCCTGCTCGGCCTCACCGTCGTCCTGCTCTGGGGCCTGAACTTCATCGCCATCCGGGTCGGCCTCGACCACTTCCCGCCGCTGTTCTTCGCGGCCCTGCGTTTCGCGGTGCTCGCGGTGCCGGTGCTGCTGTTCGTGCCACGTCCGAACGTGCCGCTGCGCTGGCTCTTGTTGTACGGCACGGGTTTCGGGGTGCTGCAATTCGCATTCCTGTTCACCGCGATGCGCGCGGGCATGCCGACCGGGCTCGCCTCGCTGGTGCTGCAATCCTCCGCGCCGTTCACGGTGGTGCTCGGCGCGCTGCTGCTGGGCGAGCGGCTGCGCCCGGTCCAGCTGGGCGGGTTGTTCGTCGCGGTGGCCGGGATCGTGGTGATCGGCGCCGACCGCGTGCACGTCGCGCCGCTGCTGCCGCTGCTGCTCACCCTGGCGGGCGGGCTCGGCTGGGCCTTCGGCAATATCGGCTCGCGGCTGGCCGCGGCTTCAGGAGCGGTCAACCCACTGCACCTGACCCTGTGGATGACGGTGGTGCCGCCGCTTCCACTGTTCGCCCTCTCCGCGCTCACCGAGGGCCCGGCGATCGGTTGGCACGCACTGGCCGACCTCGCGTCGCCGACCGGATGGCCCGCGCTGATCGGCCTCGCCTACATCGTCGCGCTGGGCACGGTCGCGGGCTCGGGGCTCTGGACGTTCCTGATGAGCCGCTATCCCGCGGGCGCGGTCGCGCCGCTCTCGCTGCTGGTCCCGGTCGTCGGCATCGCCGCGGCCTGGGCTTTCCTCGACGAGACGCCCACCGCGTGGCAGTTGCTCGGCGGCCTGATCGTGATCACGGGTGCGTTCGTCGCGACCACCGGTGGTCGGCGGCCGAGGGTTGTGAAGACCGCGGAATCAGCAGCGGCCGCCGAACCCGCGCTGCGCTGAGTAGCCGCCTGGAGTGCACGGTGCGAGGGCCGCGAAACCCGCCGAACCCGCACCGGCCACCGAACCCACGCTGAGCGCCCGGCGAGTGCGAGTTCCGTGGGCCGGGAAGGCCGCCGAACCAGAACGGGTCTGCGATCCCGGCTGCGATGCAGACCCGCCTGTAGTGCGAGTTTGCGAATTGCGAGTTTCGGGAAGTAGCTCGCGCCGCGCGAGGTCGGCGGTACTCTCGGGGCGCTGTACTCGCCGCGGCCGAGGTTCGTCACCGGCCGCGAGCCAGCGGCGGCAGGGGTGGGTGGGATGGCCCCGAGCAGGCGCTTTACAGTGGGTGCGGCGGTGAAGGTAGGGAACCGAAGGCTAGGCAGCAGAGTCGCGCATGGCAGAACAGCGGTGGGCCGTCTCGCGAAGATCGATGATTCGCGGCACGGTGGCAATGGGGGTCGCGTCGGCGGGGGTTCACACGGCCGGTGCGCTGAGACCGGGGCGCGCGTCGGGCGCCCCCGACGGCAGACGGGTGGCGGTGCTCGGCGGCGGGGTCGCGGGACTCACCGCGGCGCACGAACTTGCCGAACGCGGATTCCAGGTCACCGTCTACGAGAGGCGGGCGCTCGGCGGCAAGGCGCGCAGCATTCCGGTGCCGGGCAGCGGATCCGGCGGACGTCCCGATCTGCCGGGTGAACACGGCTTCCGTTTCTTTCCCGGCTTCTACCAGCACATTCCGGACACGATGCGGCGAATCCCGTTCGCGGGCAACGCCGAAGGAGTCTGGAACAACCTGATCGCGATACCCGAGGCGCGCATGTCCCGCCGCGACGGCGACGACTTCCAGATCCCGCTCGGCTTCCGCGCCCGACCGAATCCGCGGCCGGAGGACTTCCGCGAGACCGTCGGCGCCGCCATCGCGACGGCACTGAAAATGCCCGCCGCGGAAGGACTTTTCTTCGCCAACCGGCTGCTCGTGTTCAACACCAGTTGCGACGCCCGCCGCTACGGCCAGTGGGAGCACATGGCCTGGCGCGATTTCGTCGGCGCGCACCACCGTTCGCACGAATTCCGCGCGCTGATCTCGCGCACGCTGACCAGCATCATGGTCGCCGCCAAGGACAACCTCGCCAGCGTGCGCACCATCGGCAACATGGGCGAGCAGTTCCTCGGCAACCCGTTCGAGGTCGGCAACGACGGTGCGCTGGACCGGGTGCTGAACGGCCCGACCAACGCGGCGTGGATCGATCCGTGGACGGCGCGGCTGCGTGAGCTCGGCGTCGAGTTCGCGCTGGGCGCGGAGGTGCGCGGTTTGGAGGTGCGGAACCGGCGCATCAGCGGCGCTCGCATCGTCGACGGCAACGGCAGCCGCACGGTCGAGGCCGATTACTTCGTGGTGGCGCTGGCCGCCGAACAGGCCCGCGCGCTGTGGTCGCCCGACGTGCTCGAGGTGCGCCCCGAGCTGGCCGCGATGGACCGGCTGTTCGTGGACTGGATGACCGGCATCCAGTTCTACCTGCGCAGACCGGCCGAGATCTCCAGGGGCCACACCGCCTACATCGACGCGCCGTGGTCGCTCACCTCGATCAGCCAGAACCAGCTGTGGACGCGCAAGCTCGCCGAATTCGGTGACGGCACTGTGCAGGACTGCCTTTCGGTCGACATCTCCGACTGGAACACCCCGGGCATCCTGTACGGCAAGACCGCCAAGGAGTGCACGCACCAGGAGATCGCGCGCGAGGTGTGGGCGCAGTTGCAGGCCCACCTCAACGATCGTGGCGAGGAACTGCGCGACGCCGACCTGCATTCCTGGTTCCTCGATCCCGCGATCGTCTGGCAGTCCGAACAGCGCCGCAACACCAACGCCGACCCGCTGCTGATCAACACCGCCGGGTCGTGGGAGCTCCGCCCCGAACCGCACGGCGATCTCGAAAACCTGTTCCTCGCGGGCGATTACGTGCGCACCAACGTCGACCTGGCCACCATGGAGGGCGCCAACGAGTCGGCGCGGGCCGCGGTGAACGCGCTGCTCGACGTCGCGGGTTCGGACGCGCCGCGCTGCCGGATGTACACGCTGTACCGCGCGACCGAGCTGGAACCGTTGCGGCGCATGGACGCCGATCGGTACGCGGCGGGTCTGCCGAATCTGTTCGACTGAAGCGGGTGTACCTGCCCAGCAGTGGTTCTCCGGGTCAATGCCTGACAACGGGAGAACACACGCCCGCTGCGCGCCGTCGCCGCACAAGCACACCTGCCAAGGCGGGGGCGTGTGTACTGCCCAAGGGGGCGCTTGTGCGGAGACGGCGCACAAGCAGACCCTGTCTTCCGTTGCCAGGCACTCACATTGAGACCCACCGTCTGTGCAGGTACCCCCGGTATTCGATCGCGCGGGCCGTCGCCGCGGTGCTTCAATCGAAGTATGGGCGAGACCACGAAGATCACCGACCCCGACGACCTGCGTGCGCTGCTCGGTGCGGTGATGCCGCGCGCGGCGACCAAGGAGCGCGTCGCACTGCACCAGCGCGATCGTGAGTGGATCGCCAGCTCCCCGTTCCTGGTGATGAGCACCTGCGACGCCGACGGCAACTGCGACGCCTCGCCCAAGGGCGACCCGGCGGGTTTCGTGAAAGTGCTCGATGATCGCACCATCGCCATCCCCGAGCGCCCGGGCAACCGCAGGGCCGACGGCTACCTCAACATCCTCGCCAACCCGCACGTGGGCCTGCTCTTCCTGATCCCAGGCCGCCGCGACACCCTCCGCGTCAACGGCCGCGCCCGCCTGGTCAGCGACGCCGCCTACTTCGACGACATGGTGGTCAAGGGCCACCGCCCGATCCTCGCCGTCGAGGTCGCCGTCGAACAGATCTTCTTCCACTGCGCCAAGGCGTTCCTCCGCAGCCACCTGTGGGAGCCGGAGCAGTGGCCCGCCGACACCCTCCCCAGCACCGCCTGCCTGGTCAAGGACGTAGACCCGAACATCAAGGAAACGGTAGACGACCTAGAGCACTACTACTCCCCAGAAAACTACGCCGCAAAACTGTACCGCGACTGACTCCCGTCGCAGCCGCTCCCACACGCCCCGTGTACGCGTCACATAGCCACCGCCTATGTGAGGAGTGCACAGACTGTGTGGCCACCACCCCTACCTCGGTGCGACAGCCGTAACTTGCCCGGCGCGCGCCGTGACCCCGACCTCACCGACCACGCTGTCGCGGCGCACCCCGAACCCCGCACATAGACTCTCGGCGTGGCGAAGATATCGATGCGTGGGCGGATCGCCCTGCGGGCCGCGGCGGCAGCGTCGTGGGCCTCGCAGAAGGCGGGACGCGGCAAGGGTTCGATGATCGGCGGCCTGATCGCGCTGAAGATCGACCCGACGATCATGGACCAGCTCGGACGTGGCAGGCGGACGGTGCTGGTCACCGGCACCAACGGCAAGTCGACGACGACGCGGATGACCACCGCCGCGCTGAGCACCCTCGGTCAGGTCGCCACGCAGGCCGACGGCGCCAATATGGACGCGGGCATCGTCGCCGCGCTGAGCACGCACCAGGGTGTGCCGCTGGCCGCCATCGAGGTGGACGAACTGCATCTGCCGCACGTCAGCGACTCGCTGAACCCGGCCGCCGTGGTGCTGCTGAACCTCAGCCGCGACCAGCTGGACCGGGTCGGCGAGATCAACATGATCGAGCGCAAGCTGCGCGCCGGTCTCGCCCGTCACCCCGACACCGTGGTGATCGCCAACTGCGACGACGTGCTGGTCACCTCGATCGCCTACGACCACCCGAACGTGGTGTGGGTCGCCGCGGGCGGCGGCTGGGCGATGGACGCGACGAGCTGTCCGCGCTCCGGCGAGCCGATCGTCTGGGAGGGCGAGCACTGGCGCAGCACCGGTACGGATTTCCAACGGCCGCAACCGGATTGGCACCTACAGGGGAACGACCTCGTCGGCCCCGACGGCGAACGCCACCTGCTCGAGCTGGCGCTGCCCGGCCGGGCCAACCGGGGTAACGCCGCGCAGGCGGTCGCCGCCGCGGTCGCGCTGGGCGCCGAAACGGCCAAGGCCGTCGTCGCCGCGGGTACCGTGCGCGAGATCGCGGGCCGCTACCGGACCGTGCAGGTCGGCGAGCACGCCGCGCGGCTGCTGCTCGCGAAGAACCCGGCGGGCTGGCAGGAAGCCCTGTCGATGATCGAGCCGAGCGCGGCCGGGCTGGTGATCGCGGTGAACGGGCAGGTGCCCGACGGCGAGGACCTCTCCTGGCTGTGGGACGTGCGCTTCGAGCACTTCGAGGGCGTGCAGGTCGTCGCCTCCGGCGAGCGCGCCACCGATCTCGCGGTCCGCCTCACGTACGCGGGCGTCGAGCACACCACCGTCCCGGATCCCTTGCGCGCCATCGCTTCCTGCCCGCCCGGGCAGGTCGAGGTGCTCGCCAACTACACCGCCTTCCGCGACCTCAACCGCGACTTGGAGAATCATGGGTGACTCGACGGTACGGATCGGCCTCGTACTGCCCGATGTGATGGGCACCTACGGCGACGGCGGCAACGCGCTCGTGCTGCGCCAGCGGCTGCGCATGCGCGGCTACGACGCCGAGATCGTGGAAGTCACGCTGCCCGACCCGGTTCCGAACTCGCTGGACATCTACACCCTCGGCGGCGCGGAGGACTCCGCGCAGCGGCTGGCCACCCGGCACCTGCAGCGCTACCCCGGCCTGCAGGAGGCGGCCGCGAAAGGCGCTCCGGTGCTTGCCATCTGCGCGGCGATCCAGGTGCTCGGCAACTGGTACGAGACCTCCTCGGGCGAGCGCGTGGACGGCGTCGGGCTCATCGACGTCACCACCTCGCCCCAGGCCAAGCGCGCCATCGGCGAAGTGACCACCAGTCCCATGCTCGACGGCCTCACCGCCCCGCTCACCGGCTTCGAGAACCACCGCGGTGGAACGAAACTCGGCCTCGAAGCGACCGGCCTCGCGCGCGTCACCCGCGGCGTCGGCAACGGCGTCGGCGACGGACTCGAGGGCGTCGTCCAGGGCTCGGTCATCGGCACCTACATGCACGGCCCGGCCCTCGCCCGCAACCCCGAACTCGCCGACCTCCTCCTCACCCGAGCCCTCGGCGTCGACACCCTCGAACCACTGCACCTCCCCGAGGTCGACCAACTACGCCGCGAACGCCTCCGCGCCTGAGAGCAGCCTTTTCGCGCGGAGTCGCTGGTGACCTCGAGAAGGGGCCGAGCCGAAGGTTGTCGCGAATTGGGTATTCACACTTCGAGCGGAGCGACGTCGACCGAGACGGTGATCGAGCTCTCCTTGGCCTCGGTGTAGATGATGCCGCGCAGTGGCGGCACATCGGCGTAGTCGCGTCCCCACGCCGCGACCACGTAGCGCTCGTCGGCGAGCTGGTCGTTGGTGGGGTCGAAGCCGATCCAGCGGCCCGCGCGTTCGGACGAGTTCCGGCCGGGGACCCACACCGCCGCCCAGGCGTGGGTGGCGTCGGCGCCGACCATGCGCTCCTTGCCCGGCGGCGGGTCCGTGGCGAGGTAACCGGAGACGTATCGCGCGGCGAGCCCGTGCGACCGCAGGCAGGCCGCGGCGATCCTGGCGAAATCCTGGCAGACGCCCGCGCGCGCGAAGAACACGTCGGAGACCCTGGTCGAGACGTTCGTCGAACCCGACCAGTAGGTGAAATCGGTGTAGATGCGGGTCGTCAGATCGGTCACCGCGGCGAGCAGTGGCCGCCCCGGAGTGAGCGAGCGCGCCGCGTAAGCGGTGATCTCCTCGGTGATCTCCGGCGGGTGCAAGTCGAGGGTGAACTCCACGGCCAGCGGGCCGTTCGCATGACTGGGCCGCGCGGACTCCCACGGCAGCCGGGCCGGATCGTCCGTCAGCTCGGCGGGCGGGTCGACCTCGACCGTCGACTCCGCGCTGACGACCAGCTCCCAGTGTTCGGCCGTGACGTGGAAGTAGTGCGTGGTGTTGCCGTACACATCGGTGCCGATGGACCGGTCCGACGGCGCCGGGTCGACGTGCACCTCGTGCGCGAGCACCCGCTGACCGGGGAACTCGCGCGGGGTCAGATAGGCGCGCCCGTAGGAGCTGGTGACCTCCTCGGAGTAGGAGTAGGTGGTGCGATGGGCTACCCGATACCGCCGCGTCGCGCCGTCGCCGCCGATCATCCGACCACCCGCGTGCTGCCCCACAGCGGCTGAATGCCCACCGGCAGCGAGAGTTTCGTCGTCTCGAAGGATTCCGCCACCTTGCGCAGCCGCAGGTGCACACCGTCGAGCAGTTCGGCCAACTCGGTGCGCCTTCCGTTCTCGTCGGTGACGTTCAGGTCGTCAGGATCCACGCGGCGCAGCATGCGCTGCGCGTCGGCCAGCAACCGTTGCGGCCGTGAGGATCCCGAGGCGCCGGGAAGCGCGGCGAAGTTCGCGTCGAGTCGTTCGAGCTGGTAGGCCAGCGATCGCGGATTGCCCCTGTCGAAGAGCAGCAGCCCGGCGACCGCCGAGACCCGCACCGAATCCCGGTGTCGCCGACGGTAACTCACCGACGATTCGGCCGCCTGCAACACCGCTTCGGTGACCACCAGCTCGGCTTCCGCCGGATAGGTCTCGGTCAGCGCCGACGAGAGCAGCGCCGTCACAGCCAGCCCGCGCTCGATGCGCTTGCCGATATCCATGACGCACCAACCGATGTCGCGCACCAATGACTCGGCCTCGATGCCGGACAGCGAGAGCAGGGCGGCCAGCGTCAGGGAATGCACCGCCGAGAGCGCCGTCTCGTCGCCGTCGCTCTCGCGATACTCGGCCAGCGCCCGGTCCACCGAGCCGAGGATCATCCAGGTGTCGTGCGAAAGCTGGTCGCGCACGGCGCGCGCCGAGGAGCCGTACCGGTCGATCGCGTAGGCCAGCGATCCGGGCAGCTCCCTATCGATGGTCAACGCTTCGAGATAGTCGTGCCCCTCGCGGGACGCACCCGCCACCGCGGCCACCCCACCGTTGCCCTCCGATGCGCTCGCGGCTGTGAATCCGTCTGCCGCGCCGCCCAACTCGGACTCCGCACCGCCCGACCCCATCTCGCCACCCGACGCGGGCTCGGCGCCACCCGCCTCCCGCTGCTTCCCACCGCCCGACTCGACCTGTGCACCACCCGGCCCCAGTCCGCCACCGAAGGCTCGGGATTCCCCTCCGCGAGGCTCGGGCTTCGCACCGCCCCGCCCCAGCTTCCCGCCGCCGAGCCCAGGCTTCCCGCCGCCGAGCCCGGGCTTCCCGCCGCCCGATCCGAGATCTCCGCGGCCCGACTCGGCCTCCGCGCCACCCAACCCCGGTCCACCACCGAGGGCTTCGATTTCCCCGCCACCTGACCCCGGCTCACCACTACCAGGCCTGAGCTTGCGATCGTCCGAGCCCTGATCCTCGCGGCCCGACTCGGCCTCCGCGCCACCCAACCCCGGTCCACCACCGAGGGCTTCGGGTTCCCCGCCACCTGACCCCGACTCACCACTGCCGGGCCCGAGCTTGCGATCGTCCGAGCCCTGATCCTCGCGGCCCGACTCGGACTCCCTGCCACCCAACCGCACTTCCCCGCCGAGGGCTTGGGGTTCTCCTCCGCCCGACTTCGGCTCCCCACCAGCCGACGTGGCCTCCGGCGCACCGCCGCCCGACCCCGGCTCCCCGCCGCGCGACTCCAGCTTCGCGCCGCCGTCCCCGATCACCGCGTCCGGCGCGGCCGTGCAGGTCGTCGCGGCCAACGCCGCCATCAGGACCGGCAGCGCCTCCGCGCCCTCCAACCACGGTCGGTAGCGATAGTCCTGATAGCGGTCGTGCGTGGCGATCAGCAGGCGGACCGCCGCCTCCGCGCGCTCGCAGTATCGGCCCATCCAGAACATGTCGGTGAGCACGCGCGGCGAGCTGATCTCCTCGACGATCGGCGCGACCCGCCGCTCACGCTCCTCGCGCGGCGCTTCGGCGCCGACCGCGGTCGTCGTGGCGGGCGCGGCCCGCACCCAGACGTCCTTGGCCGCGATCTTGATCACCGCCCGGTCCGGCTGGGTGCGCTGACGCAGCTGACCGAGGCCGCCCGCCATCGCCGTGTAACCGCCGCGGCGGGCCAGCGAGAACAGCCGCATGCCCACCGGCGCCGCGGCCAGACCGCCGTACCCATGCACCGCCGGGGCCACCGAGAACTGGGCCGGTTCCTGGCCGACCCACTTCCAGCCGTCCGCCTCGATGCGCCGCCGCAGCTCCTCGCGCATCGTCGCCGACAGATCCGGCCCGAACAGCGTGGCTCCGTCCACCGTCGAACGGATGATCAGTTGGTCCAACTCGGCGAGCAGATGCGAACGCTCGCTCGCGTCACCGCCCCAGTACGCGGGTGCGCTGTCCAGCAGCAGTTCCTCGCCGAGTAGCGCGCGGGAGATCCGCGGCAGGAAGCCCGCGAGCGCCGGATTCTCCAGCAACCCGCTGCCCAGCGTGTTCACCACGGTGACCGCGCCGCGGCGCAACACCTCGACCAGCCCCACCACCCCGAGATGCGAATCCGGCCGCAGATCGAGCGGATCGGAGAACTCCGCGTCCACCCGGCGCAGCACGACGTCCACCCGCTTGAGAGTGCCGAGCGAGCGCATCCACAGCGCGCCGTCGCGCACCACCAGGTCGGCGCTCTCGACCAGCGGGAAGCCCAGCGTCGAGGCGAGATACGCCTGATCGAAGGCCGTTTCGGAATGCACGCCCGGGCTCAGCACCACCACGACGGGATTGTCCTCGGCCACCGGCGCCGCCTCGATCAGCAAGAGCCGCATCGCCCTGGCGAACGGGGTGAGCGGGCGCGGGCTGGAGTGCTCGAAGGCCTCCGGGATCGCGGTCGAGACGACGCGGCGGTCGGCCAGCGCGTAACCGGCCCCCGAGGGGGCCTGTGCCCAGTCGGCGATGGCGCGGAACTCGCCGTCGCTCCAGCGGCTGATGTCGCAGGCGTGCAGGAACAGCTGGTGGCGTCCGGGGATCGTGATGCCGTGCGCGGCACGCACGTAACCCACGTTGCCGAACACGAGCTCAGGCGGCAGCAGCCCGGACGTGATGGTGCGGCGCGAGCCGTAGATGTCGGTGAGCACTTCGTCCAGCACCCGCGAGCGCTGCACGAGGCCCGCCTCCAGCCGGGTCCAGTCGTCGGCGGAGACCAGCAGCGGGATCGGATCGAGTCGCCACGGCGTCGGGATCGCGGCCTCGCCCGCGCGCATCACCTCGGTGTAGGTGATGCCGTCGTCATCGATCAGCCTGCGCACCCTGGTGTCCAGCCTGCCGAGCCCGGCCGGGCCGATCTCGACGAAGTCGGCCGAGAGTTCCGACCACATCTGCCGCACGACGCCGTCGGTGTCCACCAGCTCGTCGTAGTAGCCGCCGGTCGGCCTGCCGACCTCGTCGTAGGCGCCGGTGTGGCCGCCCTCGGCCCGGTAGCGGGCGAGCTGCTCGGCGATCTGCGCGCGCACGTCGGCGGCCGTCGCCGCCGGGGGCACCGCATCGGCGACCATGCCGACCTCACCTCCGCTGTCAGACGTTTCGCCATGACGAACGTGCGTCCGGCTCGTGCCGCACCGGTCGCCGGTCGGGTCCGTAGGGGACGCGGTCCGGCGTAGCTCCAGCTTGCCGGGTGCGCCGACGTCGGTCGACCGTGCTGCCATCTTCGCACGCGAATCCGCGGGATCACCCCGAGTCGCGGTAGGTCCACCCGCCCTGACACGCGATCGCGACCCGGTCGCACCGCCCCGCCATGACGTCCGGGCTAGGCGCGCAACATCTTCGGCGGCGATCCCAACCCGTTCAGGTCGCCGACACGCCCACCCGGCCTCCCACCGTCGTCCGGACTCGAGTGCTAAGACCGAATCACCAACCGATCTCGTCAGGAGGTCCCATGCGCGCGACCTGCCCAGCCTGCGAATCCGCGGTAGATCACTGCCACGGCACCCTCATCGTCCACGCCACCCGCGTCCTCGAATGCACCGACGACGACTGCGTAGCATTCGACCACGCCCGCCACACCTTCATCGTCGACTGCGCCGACGTAGCGGGCGGCTGCGCCTGCACAACGGACTCGACCCCCACCCGCCGCCGAGCCTGACCGCCCCTGGATCAATCGATTCCGTCGTCCAGGTCCTGCCAGGTGGCATAGGTATCGAAAGGCACTACGGTCTCGATGGCCGCGGAGCTGCTCCCAGACACGGCTCGGCCGATTCACGTTTGGCTCGGCCCTCCAGCAGCGCGCGTTCGATGTTGCGCGCGATCGCGTTGTGATCGGGTGAGGCCGACTCGCGGTGAACGATCATCCCGTCCTTGATCTCGACGTCGCGCGACATCTCCTCGGGCATGGCCAGGTAGTCGTCCATGTCTACCGGCAGGATGTAGGTCTTCGGCGAAGACCAGTCGAACAGTTCCGACATGTGACCGTCCTTCAGGCTGGTAGTCGCAGGAATCGTAGGTCAGTCCGCACGTCCCGGCCCGTGGCAGGCGGAGAGCCGGTAGGTAGCTCCCCGTACGCTGGCCGGGTGAACTACGACCACGTGTTGTTGCCGTCCGGTGTCGCTGCGAACCTCGCCGAGGTGGAGGCGTATCTGGTCGGGCAGCAGGGGGTGGACGAGGCCGAGGTGGTCGCCGAGATGGCGGCCGAGATCAACGAGGCGAATCTGGAGCTGCCGGAGGAGGACAGCTTTCTCAGCGGTGAGTCGGTGGGCGGGGCGGCGAACGGGTCGGTGCTGCACGTGGCGTGCCCGTACGACGCGATCGGCTACGTGCGGCAGCTGCTGTTCGATATCGCGACGCCGCGCGACTACGCGATCTACGATCCGCAGCTGGCCTGGCTGATCGACCCTGCGGGGCACGTGCCGGTCACCGTCACCCACGGCGGCGCGGGCGCGTTCCCGTACCTCACCAAAACCCTTGTGGACCACTGGATTCCGGAGCTCGCGCCGCCGAACCCCTACCTGATCGTGGAGCGGGGCGACCACGACTACATCCAGACCTACCGGGGCAAGCCCGGCGAGTACACCGTCGAATACCGCGACGGCGGTCCGGAACGACACTACGGCGCCACCCTCGCGGACCCCGCCGCGGTCGCCAACCTGATCTGGGCCTGGACAACCGGCGAACGGGAGGAACTGGCGCGGATCCCGTGGACCCGCGTGGAGTTCTGACCCCTACTGGTTCTGCACGGCGAGCCGCCCGGCGAGCGCCACGAACGACGCGCCGAACACCCGCCGCATCCACGTCACCACGACCGGCCGCGCGATGACGTACGTGCGCACCGCCGCCGCGCACGCGCCGTATCCCGCGAACACCACGAAGGTGGCCAGCATGAAGATCCCGCTCAGCTCGAGCATGCGGGCCAGCGCGTTCGGCGCGCCCGCGGGCACGAACTGGGGCAGGAACGCGAAGAAGAAGATGGTCAGCTTCGGGTTCAGGATGTTGAGCAGCACCGCCGAGGTGATCACCTGGCGAGCTCGCGGCGCGGCCCGTTCCGTTCCGGCGTCCGGGATGGCGAGAGCGCCCTTGTCGCGCAAGGTGTTCCACGCCATGTAGAGCAGGTAGGCGACGCCGAGGTACTTCAGCGTCTGGAAGGCGACGGCGCTGGTGTTCAACAGCGCGGCGAGACCGGTCACCGCCGCGATCATGTGCGGGATGATGCCGAGGGTGCAGCCGAAGGCCGCGACGACGCTGGCGCGCACGCCGCGCGAGAGTCCGGCCGCGAGGGTGAACAGGACGCCGGTACCGGGCGTGGCGACGATGACGAGCGTCGTCAGCAGAAACTCGATGCTCATCCCCCGCACAGTAATCAGAGTGCGCGGCCGGGCGAAAGCCCTTTCGCGGACCACGCACCGCCGGAGCCGAATGCGGAGGTACGCCCAAAGGGCGCAGCCGGACCGCACACAAGCATCGCTCTTACAACGCGCGCCTGCCGGAAAGCGCTCGCCCGAGGGTCAATTCGTCGGCGAACTCCAGATCGCCGCCCATCGGCAGGCCGGAGGCCAACCGCGTCACCGCGAGTCCCGGGAAATCGCGCAGCATCCGCACCAGGTAGGTGGCCGTCGCCTCGCCCTCGGTGTTCGGGTCGGTCGCGATGATCACCTCGCTGACGTCGACGCCGTCCTCTTGATTGCCGATGCGCGTCAACAGTTCCCGTATCCGCAGCTGATCCGGCCCGATGCCGCTGAGCGGATCGAGCGCACCGCCGAGCACGTGGTAGCGGCCACGGAACTCACGGGTGCGCTCGATCGCCTGGACGTCCTTGGGCTCCTCGACCACGCAGATCATGCTGCGGTCGCGGCGCGGGTCGGCGCAGATCCGGCACAGCTCGCCGTCGGAGACGGTGCCGCACACCACGCAGAACTGCACGCCGTCGCGCACCTTCTGCAGCGCGGCCTGCAACCGGTCGATCTCCGGCGGCTCCACCTGGAGCAGGTGAAACGCGATGCGCTGCGCGCTCTTCGGACCGACGCCGGGCAGTTTGCCCAGCTCGTCGATCAGATCCTGTACCGGACCCTCGTACAACCGTCCCGTCCTCGATCAGAAATCCGGCAGCCCGGGCAGCGAACCGCCGCCGAGTCCGCCGGAGAGCGGGCCGAGGCGCTCGGCCGCCAGCCGCTGCGCGTTGCTCATCGCGTCGTTGACCGCACCGATCACCAGATCCTGCAGGCTCTCGACGTCCTCGGGGTCGACCACCTTCGGGTCGATGGTCAGCGAGACCACCTCGCCCGTCGCCTTGATCCGCACCTGGACGAGACCGCCGCCGGCCTGTCCGTCCACCTCGGAGGCCGCGATCTCGGCCTGTGCTTCCATCACCGCCTGCTGCATCTGCTGTGCCTGGGCGAGTAACTGCTGCATGTCGAACTGACCACCGGGCTGCACTGCTCGTCCTCTCTCAGGGGAGATTGTCACGGTTCAGACTAGTCCTCCCGGATATACCCAGACAGTCAACCCCGACCCACCTAACCTGGACCTGGGTCGGTTACCGGTTCGGTGAATTCTGGAGACAGTAATGAACACAAGCCGAGTACTCCTCGTGGGCGCCCTGGCACTTTCGGTGCTCTGCGCTCCGGCGGCCACCGCGGATTCCGATGTGCAGCCTGCGGATTCCGACGTCGTCCCCGCGGCGTCCGACTACGGCGGCGGGTGCGTGCTGTATCCCGACGACAAGGCGGCCACCCTGGATTCGCTGCGGCTGCGCTGCTCGCCCGAGCAGCAGGACGCGATCTTCCACGACGCGCCGCAAGGCGCGGTCCCGATGGGCGTCAAGGACGGCTGGGTGATCCGGCCGAATTACGCCCAGGGCATCACAACCGGTCTGTGGCTCGGCAAGAACTTCTACACCGGTCCCGACGGCGGCTGGCTGCTGAATCGCCTGACCAGATGGGACATGGAGGGCTGGAAGGCCGACGTGTACCGCGCGCCCGCGTTGCTGGACGGCCGCCCGGCTTGGGCGCTGGACTACGCCCCGTCGCCGACGCCGCCCGTCTACGACGAGATCCGCGAGGTGACCCCCGGCGTGTGGTTCGGCTACTCGTGGTGGCGCGGCGCGGTGCAGAACACCCTGCTGTTGACCTTCGCATTGGCGTGAGCGAACGGAGTGAGCGAACCATGTGCCAGCCTGCCTCCGGCATGCCGCAGCCGAGCGTCAGCGAGGCGGTGGCGTGACAGGGTCGCTTGACTCTCCAGTCGCTGGAGGGTGTTCGCTGAACGCATGACCGCGACCGTCTCGATCGGTGAGTTCGCCAGGCTGACCTACCTCAGCGTCAAAACGCTGCGGTACTACCACGACATCGAACTGCTCGAGCCGGTCGAGGTGGACCCGGCCTCGGGTTATCGGCGCTATTCGACCGAGCAGGTGGCGCAGGCCCATCTGATCCGGCGGCTGCGCCGCCTCGACATGCCGCTGCCCGAGATCAAGTCCGTACTCGCCGCGCCGGACATCACCTCCAGGGACAGCGCGCTGCGTGCGCATCTGGAACGCATGGAGGCGGAATTGCAGCGGACCCGGGCGGTGGTGGCGTCGCTGCGTTCGCTGCTGACCGAGCCCGCGCCGATCGCGGTGAGTTACCGCTCGATCCCGGCGTTTCCGGCGCTGGCCCTCGTCGACTTCGTCGAGCGCGACGGTATCGATTCCTGGTGCGGCGGTGCGTTCACGCTGCTCTACGAGACCTTGGCCGCGGCGGGCGTCGAGCCCGCGGGAGTCAGCGGCGCCACCTACTCGCCGGAGTTCTTCGAGAACGACGCGGGCGAGGTGGTGGCCTTCGTGCCGATCCCGTCCCGCGACGCCATCGAGCCTCCCGCGGGACTCGTGGTCGTCGAACTGCCCGCACGTCGCTTCGCCATCGCCGTTCACAGCGGCGCCTTCGAGGACTTCGACCGCACCTACGGAGCGCTGGGCAGCCACGTCGCCGAACACGACACCGCCCTGACGGAGCCGGTGCGCGAGCTCTACCTGGTGGCCCCGAACGACACCGACGACCCGAACGAATACCGGACCGAAGTCTGCTGGCCCATCGGCGGGCTCCGAGAAAAGGAGTGAACGACCATGACGTTGTCCATCGCCCACGTCACCTTCGACTGCGAGAACGCCGCGGCGCTCGCCGGATTCTGGGCGGAGCTGCTCGATCAGCGCGTCGACGAAGGAGCCAGTGAGTTCTTCGCGACGGTGGGACGGGAGTCCGGACTCGCGCCGGTGCTGATGTTCATCAAAGTGCCCGACAAGACGCCGGGCAAGAACGTAGCGCACCTGGACCTGCACGCGGCCGATTGGCGCGAGCACATCGAGCGCGCCATCACCTTGGGCGCCAAGCACATCGGCGATTTCGAGGAGTACGGCGGTCAGTGGACCACACTGGCCGACCCGGAGGGCAACCTCTTCGACATCGGCAAGGCTTGATCGTCGGCCAAGTCCGCACACGACAGCGCGGCCGGACCCCTTCGGGTGTCCGGCCGCGCCGCTACTCGATTCGCTTCGCGCTCAGGCCAGTTCGCGCTTCAAGTTCTCCAGCACCTCGGCCTGGATCTTCTTCAGGCCCAGCGGCGCGAAGATGCCCTCGAAGATGCCGGAGATGCCGCCCGCGCCCTTCCACGTGGTGCGCAGCGTGACCTGGGCGCCAGCGCCCTCCGGCGTCACGGTCCAGGTGTTCACCATGGTGGAGTTCGAATCACGCTCGGTGACAATCGAATCCGCCACCGAGACGACGGCGTGCACGTTGCGCGTGCGCTTCTCGGTGGCCTGCAGGGTCCACTCGGCGACGGTGCCCGCGCCCTTGCCGCCCTCGACCACCTTGTAGTCGCGGTAGTGCGGCGAGAGAATGCGCGGACGCACCGTCTCGTAGTCGGCGATGGCCTCGAGCGCGCGCTTCGGATCCGCGTCGACGGTGATCGAACTGCTGGCGCTGACCTGTCCCACAATGAGCTCCTTGTCCGGATGCGGTGTCTCGACCGCCCCCTATCCTGCCCTGCGCCCGCGCGTGCGTGGCGTCCAGGCTCACGTTGTCCCACCGCGTGTTCGGCCGGGCCCCTGCCACGTCGAACACCGAGTATTCCCGATGCAACATTCCCGTGACATTTCTCCCGGCTCGAGCATTTCTCGGTGGTCGAAGATCACGGTGCGTACTAGCGTCGAGGGGTGGCAGTGAGTCTGTTGGGGAAGGCCGGTCACAGTCCGGCCGCACGCGAATCAGGGTTTGCCGCGCACCGAGCGGGTGTGGATCGCCTTCTGGCGAGTTACCGCGCCATACCCGCGGACGCCAACGTGCGGCTGGCGAAGAAGACGTCCAATCTGTTCCGGGCCAGGGCCAAGAACACCGCACCCGGCCTGGACGTTTCGGGTCTCACCAAGGTCGTCGCGGTGGATGCCGACGCGCGGACCGCCGACGTGGCGGGCATGACCACCTACGAGGACCTGGTGGCCGCGACCCTGCCGTACGGGCTGGCGCCGCTGGTGGTTCCGCAGCTCAAGACGATCACCCTCGGCGGCGCGGTGACCGGCCTCGGCATCGAGTCCACCTCGTTCCGCAACGGCCTCCCGCACGAGTCGGTGCTGGAGATGGACGTGCTGACCGGGGCGGGCGAACTGATCACCGCCCGGCCGGAGGGCGAGCACGCGGATCTGTTCCGCGGGTTTCCCAATTCCTACGGCACGCTGGGATACACCGTCCGGCTGAAGATCGAGCTCGAGCCCGTTCCGCCCTACGTCGCGCTGCGCCACGTGCGGTTCCGCGACCTGCGGGAACTGGAGGCCGCGATCACCCGGATCGTGAACGAGAAGTCCTACGACGGCGAGCGGGTCGACTACCTCGACGGCGTCGTGTTCACCGCCGAGGAGAGCTACCTGACCCTCGGCAGGCAGACCGACGAGCCCGGTCCGGTCAGCGACTACACCGGGATGGACGTCTACTACCGCTCCATCCAGCACGACGGCGCGCGGCCCAAGCGCGATCGCCTGACCATCCACGACTACCTGTGGCGCTGGGACACCGACTGGTTCTGGTGCTCGCGCGCCTTCGGCACGCAGAACCCGAGGATCCGCCGGTTGTGGCCGAAGCGCTATCGGCGCAGCAGCTTCTACTGGAAGCTGGTCGCCCTCGACCACAAATACGACATCGGCGACAAATTGGAAGCCCGCAAAGGCAACCCGCCGCGCGAGCGGGTGGTGCAGGACATCGAGGTCCCGGTGGAGCGCACCGCGGATTTCGTCGAATGGTTCCTGCGCGAGATTCCCATCGAGCCGATCTGGCTGTGCCCGCTGCGCTTGCGGGAGACGGGCGCGCCTGCCGCGACCGGACGTCCCTGGCCGCTGTACCCGATCGAGCCGAACCGCACCTATGTCAACGTGGGGTTCTGGTCGGCCGTGCCCACCGTTCCCGGGCAGCCGAAGGGCGCGGCCAACCGCGCCATCGAGCGCACCGTGACCGAGTTCGACGGGCACAAATCGCTGTACTCGGACGCCTTCTACGACGAGGACGAGTTCGCGGCGCTGTACGGCGGCGAGACCTACACCGAACTGAAGAAACGCTACGACCCGGACCAGCGCTTGCTGGATTTGTATTCGAAGGCGGTGCAACGGAAATGACGACATTCAAGGACCGTTCCGACGTGTTCGCGGACCTGGGAACCAAGCTGAGCATTGCCGAGATCTTCGAGACCCTCGTCGACGGCGAGGTCCCGATTCGCCTGACCGCCTACGACGGCAGCGCGACCGGGCCGGAGGATTCGGACTACACCCTCGACATCAAGACGCCGCGCGGCATCAACTACCTGGCCACCGCGCCCGGCGATCTCGGCATGGCGCGCGCCTACATCGCGGGCGACATGACCGCCACCGGCGTGCACCCCGGCGACCCGTACGACGTCCTGAAGGCGATGCAGGACTTGAAATTCCGCCGTCCGTCGGCGCTCGCGCTGGTCACCATCGCGCGCTCGCTGGGCTGGGAACGGCTCAAGCCGGTCGCGCCGCCGCCGCAGGAGACGCTGCCGCGCTGGCGCCGGATCGCGTTCGAGGGTCTGCGCCACTCCAAGACCCGCGACGCGGAAGCCATCCACCACCACTACGACGTCTCGAACACCTTCTACGAGTACGTCCTGGGTCCCTCGATGACCTACACCTGCGCGACCTACGGCGACGAGAACTGGACGCTGGAGCAGGCACAGGAGAACAAGTACCGCCTCGTCTTCGACAAGCTGCGCCTGAAGGAGGGCGACCGGCTGCTCGACATCGGCTGCGGCTGGGGCGGCATGGTGCGCTACGCGGCGAGGCGCGGCGTCGAGGTCATCGGCGCGACCCTCTCGGCGGAGCAGGCCGAGTGGGCACAGCGGAAGATCGCCGAGGAAGGTCTGTCGGATCTGGCCGAGGTGCGGCATTCCGACTACCGCGACGTGCCCGAAGGCGAGTTCGACGCCGTGTCCTCGATCGGTCTCACCGAGCACATCGGCGTGCACAACTACCCGTTCTACTTCGAGTTCATCAAGAGCAAGCTGCGCGACGGCGGCCTGTTCCTGAACCACTGCATCACCCGCCCGGACAACACCCGCACCACGAAGGCGGGAGATTTCATCGACCGGTACGTGTTCCCGGACGGCGAGCTGATCGGCTCCGGTCGCATCATCTCCGAGATCCAGAACATCGGGCTCGAGGTGCTGCACGAGGAGAACCTGCGCGAGCACTACGCGCTGACCCTGCACGAATGGTGCAAGAACCTGGTCACCAACTGGGACGCCTGCGTCGCGGAGGTCGGCGAGGGCACCGCCAAGGTCTGGGGCCTCTACATGGCGGGCTGCCGACTCGGGTTCCAGCGCAACGTGGTTCAGCTGCACCAGGTGCTCGGCGTCAAGCTACCCCCCGACGGCGCGTGGACGGTCCCGCTTCGCCCCTGGTGGGAGGCCTGAGCTGACGCTGCCCGCCCTTCAGTCCAGGAGCTGCTCCAGGAAAAGGGCGGGTAGCGCCGCATCCTCGAGCTGCTCGGGGGCGGTGTGCATTTCGGAGCGCAGCACGCGCAGGATGGCGACCACGCCGGGGCCCGCGTCCAGGAGCGGGCGGGTCCAGCCCAGTTCGGCGCAGGTGGCGGCGGCGGGGAGCAGCAGGCCGGTGGCCTCGCCGACCCAGCCGGACGCGGCGAGGCATTCGGCGAGCAGCAGCGCGGTGTCCAATTCCGCTCGGGGACGGTCCTGTTCGAGCATCCGGCCGTGCAGGGCGCGGGCGCGGCGCACCGCCGTGTCGTCCGAGCGCAGCGGCTTATGCGCGAGCAGGCCGCGAATGCCCGCGATCTCCTCGGCCTCGGCGGTGAGCGCGGCGGAACCGACCAACCGGTGATGGACAACGCCGAGCGCTTCGGCATGCCCGTCGCCGTGCGCCAGGTACTCCACGGGTAGACCGAGCCGCAGCCGTTCGGCGCGGATGTGCGCGGCGAGCCGGACCAGGCGCTGTTCGGCGGCCACCCGGTCGCCCTCGTCCAGCCGGGCCGCGGCGGTCGCCAGATCGCCGAGCACCGCTTTGACCCGCGCGCCGGTGACGTACGTCGAGATCAGGAAGTCGACTGTCCCGATCCGGGTGACCAGCTGGTGACTCTCGTCGAACAGCCGGTCGGCGACGTCGAGATCGCCTCGGCGGTAGTTCAATTCGCCGAGCAACGCCGAGGCCACCCGCACCGCGTGCGATCGCGGACCCGAGCGGAGCCGCGCCGTCTCCCACGCCTGCTGGAAGCACTGCATCGCCGTGGCGATGTCGAGCTGCTCGTAAGCCGCCGCGCCCTGACCGCAGAGCCCGAACACCACGCCGAGCGGGTCCTTCGAGCTGGCGTGGTACGGGGTCGCCCACTCCTGGATGCTGCGGGCGCCGTCGAAATCGAATTGGCACAGCCGCACGAACGAGGTCAGGTTCGCCGCGGTGGAGACCGTCCACGCGGGCAGCTCGTCGGGGCGCTCGAGGCAGTCCGCGACGCGGTCGAGCACGCCCTCGGTGTGATCGCGCGCGATCTGGTCGGCGGCGGCGAGCACTGCGGCTTCGCATCGCTGCTGGATCACGTCGGCGTCACCGGACGAGCCGCGCGCGAGCATGTTCGACAGCCTGCCGAGCGCGCTGCGCGCCGCGCTGGACTGTTGCAGGTTCACGTTGGCCCGCGCCACCGCCATCAGCAGTTTGGACCGCGAAGCCACCTGTTGCACCGGCAGTTTCGACACCGTGCCGAGCAGGGTGGCCAGCCGGGCGGTGTCGATCAGATCCATGCCGCCGCCCTCGACCAGATCCAGCGCCATCTTCAAATCCGTCGCGGCCAGCGCGTGGTCCACCGACTTACGCAACAGCTGGTGTTCGGCGTACCAGCGGGAAGCCTTGCGGTGCAACGCCTTCAGCCTCCCTGGCTGAGTGCGTTCCAGCCGAGCGCGCAGATGCTCGGCGAACAGCGGCTGTATCCGGTACCACTCCGGGTCGTGCTCGATACGCCGCAGGAACAGCTCGCGCTGCTCGGCCTGGGCGAGCAGCAGCTCGGCCTCGCTGTCGTCGGACAGGGCGGCGGCCAGCGACGCCGACACGCGCTCGGTCACCGAGATCGAGCTGAGGAAGTCGAGCATCCGCGGTTCGAGCGCGTCGAGCACGTTCTCGGCGAGGTATTCGCGGATGCCGTGACTACCTTCGGAAAGCGTCGCGATCAGCTGTTCCGGGTCGATGTTGCCGCGCAGCGAGAGGCTGATCAGCTGGATGGCGGCGGGCCAGCCGTCGGTCGCCTCGTGGATCTGCTCCACCTGAGCCTCGGTGAGCTCGAAACCGTTGCGATCCACCAAGATCTGCTTGGTCTCGGCCACGGTGAGCCGCAGCGCCGCGGACCCGATCTCGACCAGTTCGTCGTGCACCCGCATCCGGCTGGTCGGCAAGCCGGACTGCTCCCTGCTGGTCACCACGAAGCGCAGGTGGTGGCAGCCGTTGTCGAGCAACGCCTCCATCGCGCGGTGCGTGCCGGGATCGGTGATGCGGTGCCAGTCCTCGACCACCACCACGATGGTCTCCCCGCCCTCGTGGATCTCGTTGATCAGAGTGGTGAGGGCGTAGGGCACCGCGTCGCCCGCGCGTTCCTCCAGCGTCTGGTCGAGTCCGGCGCCGATGTCGGGCCGCACCCGGTGGATGGCCTGGATGAGGTGGGCGAGAAACCAGATCTCGTTGTCGTCGTCGCGGTCGATGCCGATCCACGCGACCGGTACCCCGCCGCCGCTCAACTCCGCGCGCCACTGCGCGGCGACCGTGCTCTTGCCGAATCCCGCAGGCGCGTGCAGCACCGCGAGCCTGCGTCGCCCGCCCGCACGCAGGATGTCCAGCAAGCGGGGTCGAGGCACCGGATCGCGAGCCGGGGTCGGTGGGTGGAATTTCGTGGCGGCGGTGGGCGGCAGGGTGGTCGAGCCGCCCGGGTGCTGCGAGACGGCGGGGCGCAACGTCAGCGGCCAACTGCGCCGGGTCACCGCCGGACGGGTGCGCGTGGACGGGTGCGCTTCCACCACCGGACGCGTGCTGTCGAATTCCTCGAGCAACACCGTGGGCTCGAGCAGCGCCATCTCGTCGGGCAGCTGGCCGTGTTCCACCTGGACCGAGCGCAGCAGTGTGCCGAACTCGTACGCCGACTCCGGTCGATCGGCCGGATTTGGCGCCATGGCCCGTTCGATCGCGTCGGCCACATCGGGCGGGATGTCCTGCTCGCGCAGATCCGGCACCGGCTGGCTGGTGATCCGCAGGAACTGCGCCACCACCCGCTCCCCCGCCTGCCGCTCGAAGGCGGCGTGACCGGTGAGCAGGGCGAACAGCGTGGCCCCGAGCCCGTAGATGTCGGAGCGGACGGTCGGCTCCTCGCCCTTGAGCACCTCCGGCGCGGTGAACGCGGGCGAACCGGTGATCAGGCTGCTGGAGGTGCGAAAGCCGCCGGGAATCCTGGCGATGCCGAAATCGGTGAGCTGCGGTTCGCCGTAGCCGCTGAGCAGTACGTTGGCCGGTTTGACGTCGCGGTGCAGGATCCTGGCGCGGTGCGCGCTCTCGATCGCGCCCGCCAGTTTGACGCCTGCCCGCAGTGAATCCGCCCAGGTGAGCGGGCCTTGCTCGCGGATGAGCTGCTCGAGCGAGCCGTGTGTGCAGTACGGCATCACGATGATCGGCATCCCGCTGGCGGTGACGTCGACCTGCAGGATGTCGACGATATTGGGGTGGCCGGAGAGCCTGCCCATGGCCTGCTCCTCGCGCAGGAAGCGTTCGCGGCTCTCGATGTCGATCTCGGAGGAGAGCACCTTGACCGCGACGACCCGTTCCAGCGCGACTTGCAGGCAGCGGTACACGACGCCGAAGCCACCCCTGCCGATCTCGACAGCGCCGGAAAGCCCCATCGCCTCGAGCTCGTCGGCGATGCCGGCCAACTCGGGGCGTGGTGTATCGCGCTGGGTATCGACGCCGCGCTGCGTATCCATGCCGCGCGTATTCGAATCGGCCGGGGCCGGTTCGGGACTCATCTTGCCCGAACCCCTCTGTGGATTCACGTGACCACCTCGAATGCACATCGAATCGGCGTCACCGGCGATCGTGGGACACACCGACATCGGGCACCGGGGCCGACCTGGTGTCCGAATTGTCTGCGCATACTCCAACGTAGCGCGGTGCGGGGCCGGTTGGGCGGAGATTGCCGCAGTGTCGTCCCGACCTGTGATGGGCCCGTCGGCGGCATTCGGCGATGGATCGGGCGCCGGGCTTGTAGGCTCTTTCTTCGTCGAAGACTTCTCTTCACTGGAGAAGTGATCGAGCCGGAGGTGCCGATGGAGCAATCGGAGACGAGCACGGTCTATCGCCGCTATCTGAGCGCGCTGATGGCGCACGGACAGGCCGGAGCGCGGGCCGTGGATCTCGGCGCCACCGATCTCTACGCACTCAACATCCTGGAACTCGGCGGCCCGATGACGCCAGGGGAACTCGGCGCGCGCGCCGGACTCACCACCGGGCCGACAACCCGGCTGGTCGACCGTTTGGAAGAGGCCGGGTACGTGCGGCGGGTCCCGGTTCCGGGCGACCGGCGCAAGATCACCGTCGAGCTGGTCGAAAAACCCGCTGAACTGGATCGCGTGCTGGCCCCCGCCCGGCGGCGCGTCGGCGAGATCATCGCCGGATACGCGCCCGAGCAGCGCGAGCTGCTGTTCGACTATTTCCGCAAAGCCGCCGACGCGTATTTCGAAGCGACAGAAGAATTCCGCGCCGACTGAGCCCGGTTTTTCGAAAGCTCAGCGCACCGCGAGCGCGACGATCTGGGTGATCTGGTTCTCGGCGAAGTTGTCGTCGCTGACCAGCACCAGCGTCCGCTCGCCGGACGGCAGCCGCGGTCCCCAGGTCATGCCCTCGATGTTGTCGATGTCCGGAAGGCCGACGTCGTCCAGGTCGACGAGCAGTCGTTTGGCGACCGGGCGCGCGTCGCCCAGCGCAGCGTCGAGCACGTTGGTCGCGCCCGCGATGTCGGCCTCGTACACGCGGATTTTGTTGCCGACGCCGTCCACGAACGCGCGCTCGAGCACCAGGAACTTCGTCGGATCGAGCGGGTCGGCGGCCAAGATCGAGGCGACGCCGTTGCCGCCGCGCCCCGGCTCGGGCCGCGACTCGGCGAACACCGGCTCCATCGGGTACGCGTACTGCGCGAGCAGCGGCCCGGACCGTGCCCGCACGGTGATGCGCGAGATCGCGCCGGAGGTCACTGTCGCCTCGGGTCCGTCTTGGAGCAGCGGCCCCTCGACGGCCGTGACGAACAGCGCGCCGCCCGCGGCGAAGGTGGCGGCCTCCAGCACCGCGTTGCGGCGCGGCCCGGAATCCGGCCGCATCCGCTCGTTGTCCGGGATCGGCAGTTCGGCCACGAACGTCCCGTCCGGCCGCGCGACGCGCACGGCGGGATCGGCGAGCACGTCGCCCGCGCGCTCACCCTCCTGAGTCCAGAAGTAGTCACCGGTCCACGGATCGACCCGGATCTCCTCGGGATCAACGGATTTCGGCGGATAGAAGCCGCCGTCCGCAGTGCGCAGCGACCGGGTCCCGGTGAATGTCACCGGTCCGACCCCGTTCGCGTCGACCGGGAAGCGGGCGGTGTAACTACGGGCCGGTGCGCGTTCCGAGCGGTCGTCGCTGATCAGCAGGTACTCGCCCGTGGCGGGCAGATAGTCGATGCCGGAAAGCCCGCCGACGACAGTGCCGTGAAAGTCCATGCCGTGCGGCAGGATTCGCTGACCCAGCAGCCGCACGTTCGGCTCGGCCTGCGCTACGGGCAGCGCGACGGCGGAGGCCGCGAGGACGAGAAGGAATCCGATCATGCTGCGCACGAGCCACACGGTATCGGCACTCGCGAACCGCGCGGTGAACTCCATCGGAAATCGGGCCCGGAGACGGCGAAAGCCCGCCACCGCGAAAAGCGATGGCGGGCTTCGCCGTTGCGTGACTACCTACGCGGCGTCGTTACTTCCGCAGCGAGGCGGGAACCTCGAAGCGGTCGCCGTACTTGGCCTTCAGCTCGTCGGCGCGAGCCACGAAGGCCTCCTGGCCGCCCGGGTAACCGACGATGAACTGGTGCACACCACCGGTCCAGGCCGGGTAGCCGATGCCGAAGATCGAGCCGATGTTGGCGTCGGCGGTGGTCTCGAGCACACCCTCGTCGAAGCACTTCTGGGTCTCGATCGCCTCGATGAACAGCATGCGGTCGATGAGGTCCTGGAGCGGCACGTTGAAGTCGGTGACCGACTTGAAGTGCTCACGCAGGCCGCCCCACAGGCCGGTCCGCTTGCCGTTCTCGTCGTACTCGTAGAAGCCGGCCTTCTCCAGGCGACCCGGACGACCCTCGTTCACCATGTACTCGATGACGTCGATGGCCGGGTGCCGCTTCTTGCCCATGGTGGCGTCACCGCGGGCGATGGCCTCTTCGGTCTCTTTGGCGATCTTCAGCATGAGCTTCATGTTCAGCTCGTCCGACAGCTGCAGCGGCGCGGCCGGGTAGCCCGCCTGCGAGCCGGCCTGCTCGATGGTCGAGGGGTCGATGCCCTCGCCCAGCATGGCGATCGCCTCGTTGACGAAGGTGCCGATCACGCGCGAGGTGAAGAAGCCGCGGCTGTCGTTGACGACGATCGGGGTCTTCTTGATCGCGAGGGTGTAGTCGAACACCCGGGCCAGCGCCTCGTCCGAGGTCTTCTCACCCTTGATGATCTCCACCAGCGGCATCTTGTCGACCGGCGAGAAGAAGTGGATGCCGATGAAATCCTCCTGGCGCTTCACGCCGGTCGCGAGACCGGTGATCGGCAGGGTGGAGGTGTTCGAGCCGAGCAGCGCGTCCGCGTCGACGATGTCCTCGATCTCCTGGAACACCTTGTGCTTGAGCTCGGTGTTCTCGAAGACGGCCTCGATCACGAAGTCGACGCCGGCGAAGTCGGCCGCGTCGGCGGACGGCTTGATCCGGTCGAGCAGCGCCTTGGACTTCTCCTCGGTGGTCTTGCCACGGGAGAGGGCCTTGGCCTCGATCTTCTCGGAGTAGTTCTTGCCGCGCTCGGCCGCCTCGATGGTAACGTCCTTCAGCACGACCTCGTAGCCGGCCTTGGCGGAGACGTACGCGATGCCCGCGCCCATCATGCCCGCGCCGAGCACGCCGATCTTCTTGATGTCCTTCTTCGGCACGTCCTTCGGACGCGAACCGCCGTTGTTGATCGACTGCAGGTCGAAGAAGAACGCCTGGATCATGTTCTTCGCGACCGGGCCGGTCAGCAGGTGGACGAAGTAACGCGACTCGATCAGCGAGGCGTTGTCGATGTCGACCTGCGCGCCCTCGACCGCGGCGGCCATGATGGCGCGCGGGGCGGGCATGTTGGTGCCCTTGAGCTGCTTACGCAGGTTGGCCGGGAACGCGGGCAGGTTCGCCGCGAAGGCCGGGGTGGACGGGGTGCCACCGGGGATCTTGTAGCCCTTCTTGTCCCAGGGCTGCACGCCGCCCTCGGGGTTGGCCTTGATCCACGCCTTGGCGGCCGGGACCAGCTCCTCGATCGAGCCGACGACCTCGTTGATCAGGCCGATTTCCTTGGCCTTGCCCGGGCGGTACTTCTGGCCCTGCAGCAGCACCTGCATGAGCGCGCCCTGGAGGCCGAGCATGCGCACGGTGCGGGTGACACCGCCACCGGCGGGCAGCAGGCCCAGGCTGACCTCGGGCAGGCCCAGCTGCACACCCGGCACGTCGGCCGCGATGCGGTAGTGGGTCGCGAGGGTGATCTCCAGGCCGCCGCCGAGCGCGGCGCCGTTGATCGCGGACACGACCGGCTTGCCGAGCAGCTCGAGGCGACGCAGCGCGCCCTTGATGGTGCCCAGCTCGTCCATGAGGGCCTGGCCGTCTTCCGGGCCGACCTTCATCATGTTCTTCAGGTCGCCGCCGGCGAAGAAGGTCTTCTTCGCGGAGGTCAGCACCACGCCGGTGATGCTGTCCTTCTCGGCCTCGAGCCGGTCGACGGTCGCGGTCATCGACGTCTTGTACAGCTCGTTCATCGTGTTGGCGCCCTGGTTCGGGTCGTCCATCGTCAGCACGACGATGCCGTCCGAATCCTGCTCCCAACCGATCATGTTGGTCTCGCTCACAGCTCTGTGTCTCCTTGGTAAATGCTGTCGGTTGGGGTCAGACCCGCTCGATGATGGTCGCGACGCCCATGCCGCCGCCGATGCACAGGGTGATCAGCGCGTAGCGGCCGTTGCGGCGCTCCAGCTCGTCGACCATGGTGCCGGTGATCATCGCGCCGGTGGCGCCCAGCGGGTGGCCCATCGCGATGGCGCCGCCGTTGACGTTCAGCTTCTCGTCCGGGATGTTCAGGTCCTTCTGGAACTTCAGCACCACGGAGGCGAACGCCTCGTTGATCTCGACCAGGTCGATGTCGTCCAGGGTCAGACCCGCCTTGGCCAGCGCCTTGTTGGCGGCCGGGGTGGGACCGGTCAGCATGATGGTGGAGTCGGCGCCACTGGTGGCGGTCGCGACGACGCGCGCACGCGGGGTCAGGCCCGAAGCCTTGCCGGCCTCCTCGGAGCCGATCAGCACCAGCGCGGCGCCGTCGACGATGCCCGAGCTGTTGCCGCCGTGGTGCACGTGGTTGATCTTCTCCACGAAGTGGAACTTCTGCAGCGCCACCGCGTCGAAGCCGCCCATCTCACCGATCACGGCGAAGGAGGGGTTCAGCTTGGCGAGGTCCTCGGCGGTGGTGCCGGGGCGCATGTGCTCGTCGCGGTCCAGCACGACGAGGCCGTTCTGGTCCTTGACCGGAACGATGGACTTGGCGAAGTAGCCGCCGGTGGTGGCCTTGGCGGCCAGGTCCTGCGAGCGCACGGCGTAGGCGTCGACGTCGTCGCGGCTGAAGCCCTCGATGGTGGCGATCAGGTCGGCGGAGACGCCCTGCGGGACGAAGTAGGAGTCGTAGTTGGTGGCCGGGTCGAGGGCCCAGGCGCCACCGTCGGAGCCCATGGCGACGCGCGACATCGACTCGACGCCACCGGCGATGACCAGGTCGTCGAAGCCGGAGCGCACCTTCTGGGCGGCGATGTTGACGGCCTCGAGGCCGGAGGCACAGAAGCGGTTCAGCTGGACGCCGCCGACGGTGTCGGGCAGGCCGGCCACGGTCACCGCGGTGCGCGCGATGTCCATGCCCTGGTCGCCGACCGGGCTGACGACACCCAGGACGACGTCGGAGATCCGGTCCTCGTCGAGGTTCGGGAAGCGGTTGCGCAGCTCCTGGATCAGACCAACAGTCAGGTCGATCGGCTTGACCGAGTGCAGCGAACCGTTCTTCTTGCCGCGGCCGCGCGGAGTGCGGATGGCCTCGTAAATGTAGGCCTCTGTGGTCATATCGGAGTGTTCCTTCCTTGGGGTGCGCCTGCACCGCGTTGTGCGGCACGGCCGCGGGTAACCTCGCCGACCGGCCATGAGACCGACCGTCCGTATTCAGTTTGCCGTGCTCCCGAGGCCCAGCGTGGTGACGCGAGGTTCCGTCTCCGGGCCCGTCGCTCGCACCGCATAACGCTGTACAAAACTTGGCAAGCACCTGCGGACGCACGTTCCGGACACGCCCGTACGCCTGGGCATACCATAGAACGCCGCCACACCGGAGCTCACGGCCACCCGTTCATACTACCGTCGTGTGCGAACTCCGGTTAACTTAACGTGCTCGAGGCGGTGGTTGTCAACCATCCAGCCGTGTGGCACCCAGCTCACTCCTGAGCAATTCCAGGGCGACCTCGTCGGGGTCGTGGCGAGCCTCCGGAGCCACCGGTTCGGCGGCCTGGGCCAGCATTTCCTGCTCCTCTTCCGGAGTCGACGGGCCGGGCACTCCGCCCGAGCCGTAACCCGTGCCGCCGGAGGTCGATTCGTAGTCGCCCGGATCCGGCGGCGGGTAGTCGCCAGGACCGGGATCGTCCGGTAGGTCGGGGTAGTCGGGCGGCGGGATATCGTCGTCGCCGGACCGCGGTGCCGCGGCGGGCCGCTGCTGCCGGGCGGGCGCGTCACCCGCGGCGTTCGCCCTGGTCTGGCTGGGTCGGGAGAACCGAGGCGGGCCGCCCTCACCGCGTCCCGCCGGATTGCCCGAACCGCGTCCGGCCGCCTGCCCGCCTCCCCGTGCGCGACTCGCCTGCTGCGCAGCGGCACGCGGCGCCGCGCCGCCCGCCTCCCACCGGATCTCGTGGTCGCCGCCGAGGACGGCGCGCACCGCCGACCGCACGGCCTCGACATTGCGCGGATCCGACAGTCGCTGCGCCAGCGGCGCGTGCTGATGGGCGAACACGATGACCGCGCCGTCGACCCGCGCCACCGAGGCACCGGACAGCAACGCCTGCACCGTCGGCCCGAACTCCCGAACCTTGGCCCGGATCTCCGTCCACGCCCCTTCCACGGCCCTCAGCAGCTCGTCCCCCTGCGCGCCCGCGGGCTCGTCCGGCAACGCCGCGGTCATCGATTCGGCGCTCGCGGCGGTGCGCGCACCCGCCGCGTCGTCGGCGCGACGGCCTGCCACCGATTCCCCGGTCACTTGACCATAATCGGACGTAGCATCCGTAATCGCTTGCGGCGCTTCATATCCCGCGCGATCGGCGGGACCCGTCGTGGCGCCACGCGGAGTCGCGGGCCGGTCGGCCGAACGGCTCGCCTCGGCCGCGGCGTCACCGGGCGCGACCGCGGCGCCCGCATGGTTCGCGGACCGCCCGGTCGGCGCCGCCGCGTAGCCCTCGGCATCCCGAGGAGCGGCGGGCCGCCCCGACCGAGGCTCCGCGCCGCCCGGCCTGGGATGACCCGCGCTTCGGCCGTCGGCGGGGCCATCACTCGGCGCAGGCTGGCGTGTTGGTGCGTCGTCGGCCTCGACGACCCGAGAAACCGACTGGGCTGCCTGGGCATCGGTGTCGCCCGGGATGGTGCTGGGCGCGACCGAAGCGCCTACGTCGCCGCGCACACGCGGCCCGGATTCGGCGGAAGCACCGGCAGCGGCGGCGTCCGCACCGACGACGTCCCGTTGAGCGAGGGGCGCATCCGCCGAGCCCTCGGCTTGCCCAGCCGGGCGATCGTCGGACCGCCGCGCCGGACGATCCGCATCGCTGAGCCCGGACCGATCCACCGCCGCGCCGCGGTCCTCGACCGGTCCGCCGCCTGAGGTGGGCGCATTCGTGTAGCCCTCGACGGGTACGGAACCGCCGGGGTGTCCTGACCGAGCACCGGCATCGTCATCGGCCGAGCCCGGCGCGGAGTGAACCGTCGTCTGCTGGGCGATGGGCGCACTCACGCCACTTTCGCCGCCGCCCGGTCCGGAGTCGGCTCCGCGCGTCTTGTTCTCGCGCAGCGCGGCGAGCGCCTCCGCACCACGACGACGCGGGGGTTCGCCCGGTGCGCGGGCAGGCGCGGGAGCGGAAACGGGCCCTGCGTCGGCGGCGGAGGCAGCGGTCGAGGCAGCGGGCGGGAGTGGCGCGACGACTCCGCCCGCGAAACCGCGCTCGAGTCGTTCCAGGCGCTGGAGGGTGGCGGATTCGGTGTCGGAGACCGAGGGCAGCAGCATGCGGGCGCAGACGACCTCGAGCAGCAGCCGCGGCGCTGTCGCTCCGCGCATCTCGCCGAGACCCTCGTGCAGCAGTTCGGCGTAGCGGGTGAGGGTGCCGGGGCCGATGCGCTGGGCTTGGTCGCGCATGCGGTCGAGCACGTCACCGGGGCCGGAGACCAGGCCGCGGTCGGCGGCGTCGGGCACCGCGCGCAACAGGATCAGGTCACGGAAGCGCTCGAGCAGGTCGACGGCGAAACGGCGCGGATCGTGCCCGGCCTCCATGACGCTGTCCACGGTGCCGAACAGCGCGGCGCCATCGCCCGCGGCGAGCGCCTCCACCGCGTCGTCGATGAGCGCGACATCGGTGACGCCGAGCAGCGCGACCGCGCGGTTGTAGGTGACGCCCTCCGGCCCGGCGCCAGCGAGCAGCTGGTCGAGCACGCTGAGGCTGTCGCGCGGTGAGCCGCCGCCCGCGCGAATCACCAACGGGTACACCGCTTCCTCGACCGGAACGTCTTCCTGTTCGCAGATCCTGCCGAGCAGGCCGCGCATCGTCGCGGGCGGCAGCAGCCGGAACGGGTAGTGGTGGGTGCGCGAGCGAATGGTCGGCAGCACCTTGTCGGGCTCGGTGGTGGCGAAGATGAAGATCAGGTGGGCGGGCGGCTCCTCGACGATCTTGAGCAGCGCGTTGAAGCCCGCGGTGGTGACCATGTGCGCCTCGTCGACGATGAAGACGCGGTACCGGGATTCGGCCGGTGCGTAGAAGGCGCGGTCGCGCAGCTCGCGGGTGTCGTCGACGCCGCCGTGGCTCGCGGCGTCGAGTTCGATGACATCGAGATTGCCGGGCCCGCCCGGTCCGAGCGCGACGCAGGACGGGCAGACGCCGCACGGCCGCGAGGTCGGACCCTCCACGCAGTTCAGCGAGCGCGCCAGGATGCGCGCCGACGAGGTCTTGCCACAGCCCCGGGGACCGGAGAACAGATAGGCATGACTGATCCGTCCGGTGTCGAGCGCGATGCTCAGCGGGTCGGTGACGTGCTCCTGACCCACCACCTCAGCGAACGTTGCCGGTCGGTACTTCCGGTACAGAGCCACGGCCAGAGGTTACCGGCGACCACCGACAAAGCGGGCGGCGACCGGGGGGTCACGACCGACAGCCCGCCACGGACCTTCGCACCAGCACGCACAGTGTCGCAAAACCCGGCGAATTGTGAGATAGATCACAGAATTCTCCGGGACTTCTTCCGCCGCTTCGTTCCTCTCACGAATTAGCAACTCGGCAGCAATCTTGAAACCGCAGACCGTCCACCGAGGTACGTAACCGTCCGTTCACCTTCCAGCCAGCGGAAATACATACTCACGCCCCGGTTTATCGAAATTTTACGGAGGTAACGAATAAGTCAACCCGTGTGACAGTTACCCCCGGCGCTGGCTACGGTGGCTATTGGCAACTTCGGTAGCCAAACCTTCATCAGGTTGGTGACCCCGGCCGGTCCCTCATCCCGACCGGGGCACAACCTGGCAATCTCCCGGCCCCAGGGCGACATCGCCGAACTCCCACCGCGTATATCGGAGGAACGTTCCCCGTGCCGTCGTGTGACGACATCGCCGCCGCCTGGCTCTCGAATACCGACTTCGCGGACGATCGAGCCGCCGTCGGACTGCTCAGCCGTGCGATCAGCCCCCAGGATTTCGCGCTCAAACGCGATTCGCTGCCGGTGGCGGCCGCCGCCGATCCGTGCACCGCCTCGGCCATCCTGGAACTGCTCGAACGCGGCCAAGTGCCGACCATGGCCGCGATCCGCACCCTCACCGCGCAGAACGAGATGCGCCGCGAGGCCGAGCGCATCGAGCGACTCGGCCGCCGCGCCCAGCGCAGCATCGACGACTTCGGTCGCGTGCTCGCCCGCCTCGCGCACGAACACTGGACGACGCACGGCACCGGCCCGACCCGCCGCGACATCCTTTCCTCGGAGCCGGTGACGACGCTGATCAGGGAGCGCATCGGCGTGATCGCGCCCAACGCGGTCAAACATCTGTGGCTGATCGAACGCGCCCAGCGCGCCGGCTGGATCGCGTCCAACGCGAATCCGCAATCCCTGTGCGCGGCAAGGCGTTTCCACGCGGCCAAGTACGGCAACCGGGTCTCGCTGCGGCCGGTCAACGCGATCGGGACGCTGGTCACCGGATATCTCGCCGAGCATCTCGACGAGCACGGCCGCCCGCCGCGCTGGTCCAACCTCGCGCGCGACCTGCGCGACGATCGCGGGCGGCGCGTCTTCCACGACACCGCCGACGCGCGGGCGCAGGAACTGTGGCTCACCACCGCCGAATGGGTCGCCGTCGAGGACGATCTGCCACTCCCCGGCCGCCGCGGCAGGCGTGCGCTGACCCGCAAGAACCGCGGCTGAGAGGCGATTCCCAGCACGCTGGCGAATTGCCACGCGGCGTCGATTCACCGTCTCGGCCCCTCGACATCCGTGAGTTAACAGCGTTACGCTAACCCCGTTAACTCACGGAGGGGAGCCTCGATGCTCTATCGGATCGCACGACTGACCACGCGATACCCGCGTGCCATCCTGATCACCGCGCTGGCGCTGGTGATCGGCTGCGGTCTGTTCGGCGCCACCGCCGCCGCGCACCTGAAGTCCGGCGGATTCACCTCCGACGACGCCGAATCCTCGCAGGTAGCCAAGATGCTCGAGGACAACTTCGGCGGCTCCTCCCCCAACTTCGTACTGCTGGTGAGCGCCGAGGACGGCGTCGACAGTCCAGCCGCGCGCGCCGCGGGCCTCCGGCTGGTCGATGCCCTGCGCGCGCACGAGGACGTGCGGGCCGTCCAGTCCTACTGGACCACGCCGCCGCCCTTCTCGACCGCGCTGCGCAGCACCGACAACGGATCGAGCGCACTGATCGCCGCGTTCCTCACCGGCGACGATACCGCCGTCCAGAAGACCGCGGGCGACCTGACCGAGCAGCTCACCGGCACCGCCGACGGCATCACCGTGCGCCAGGGCGGCATCGCCGCGATCTATCACGATGTCAACGAGCAGACGACCCGTGACCTGGCCGTCGCCGAGGGCATCGCGATACCGCTGTCGATGATCGTGCTCGTTCTGGTGTTCGGCAGCCTGGTCGCGGCGTCCCTTCCGCTGGCCGTCGGCCTGTTCGCGATCGCCGCCACCCTCGCCATCCTGCGGCTTTTCACCCTGGTCACCGACGTGTCCATCTACGCGCTGAACATGACGACCGCGCTCGGGCTCGCGCTGGCGATCGACTACAGCCTGTTCATCGTGAGCCGGTACCGCGAGGAACTGGGCAACGGCCTCCACCCGACGGCGGCGACCATCCGCGCCGTGCAGACCGCGGGACGTACAGTGCTGTTCTCCGCGCTCACCGTCGCGCTGTCGCTGGCCGCGCTGAGCGTGTTCAACCTGTACTTCCTGAAATCCTTCGCCTACGCGGGCGTCGCGGTGGTCGTGACCGCTGCGGCGGCCGCGATCGTGATCCTGCCCGCCGCGCTCGTGCTGCTCGGAGACCGGGTCAACGCGCTCGACCTGCGCGTCCCGCTGCGGCGGCTGTTGCGCCGACCGGCGCCCGCGGGCCCGGTGCCGCCGGAGCAGTCCGGCTGGTACCGGCTGGTCACGCTGGTGATGCGGTACGCGATGCCGGTGGCGGTGGTGATCATCGCGCTGCTGCTCTTCCTCGGCGCGCCGTTCCTCTCGGTGAAGTTCGGCTACCCCGACGACCGGGTGCTGCCCACGTCCTCGACCAGCAGGCAGGTCGGCGACGAGCTGCGCGCGCACTTCCCGCAGGCCGACCCCGGTGCGAGCACCACGATCGTGCTGGACGGCTACACCGGCGACGCCGCGACGGTGGGCGCCTACGCCGCGCGACTGTCCGAGCTTCCGGACGTGCCCGCCGTGCTGTCCAGCGCGGGCACCTTCGCCAACGGAGCGCGGGTCGGTATCGCGCCGCCCGGCATGGCCAACGACACGGGCACCTACCTCACCGTCGTCAGCTACGTCGATCCCTTCTCCCCGGACGGCGAACGTCAGCTGGACGCGGTCAAGGCGGTGCCCGCGCCCGCGCCCGCGCTGTACGGCGGGGCGGCGGCGGTCAACGCGGATTCGCTTGCCGCGCTGGGCGACCAGCTGCCCTTGGCGGCCGCGCTCATCGTGCTGGCGACCTTCGTCGTGTTGTTCCTGTTCACCGGCAGCGTCGTGCTGCCGATCAAGGCCTTGGCACTCAACACCTTGTCGCTCGCGGCGGCCTTCGGCGCGATGGTGTGGGTGTTCCAGGAGGGGCACCTGTCGAACCTGCTCGGCTTCACCGCGGTGGGCTACATGGTGCCGACCATGCCGATCCTGATGTTCTGCTTGGCCTTCGGCTTGTCCATGGACTACGAGGTGTTCCTGCTCTCGCGGATCCGCGAGGAGTGGCTGCGCACGCACGACAACGACCGCGCGGTCGCCATCGGCGTCGCTCGCACCGGACGGATCTTCACAGCCGCGGCGGTGCTGATGGCTATCGTGTTGGGCGCGATGGTTACCTCGAACGTCTCGTTCATGCAGCTGATGGGTCTCGGCCTGACCTTGACCGTGCTGGTCGACGCGACGATCATCCGCGCCCTGCTCGCGCCCGCCCTGATGCGCCTGCTCGGCTCGGCCAACTGGTGGGCGCCGAAGCCGCTCGCCAGGCTGCACGACCGGATCGGCCTCACCGAGGACGTCGACCACCGCACCAGCGCACGGGAACCGGAGCACGCAGGACGTTCATGACCCTTCACCGCCGACCTCGATCACCGCGCGGTTCCGGCGCCCAGTTGCGTACCGAGATCCTCACCGCCACAGTGGAATTGCTCGCACGCACCGGCCGGGCCGACGCGGTGTCGATCCGCGAGGTGAGCAAGCTGGTCGGCGTCAGCGCGCCGTCGATCTACCGGC
Organism: Nocardia sp. CNS-044; assembly: GCF_059570515.1. Classification (NCBI taxonomy): domain Bacteria; kingdom Bacillati; phylum Actinomycetota; class Actinomycetes; order Mycobacteriales; family Nocardiaceae; genus Nocardia; species Nocardia sp. CNS-044. The sequence continues at coordinate 719,113 of NZ_JCANSX010000005.1, read as the reverse complement.
ACTTCGCCGACAAGGACGCGCTGATCGAGGCGGCGGTGGCCAAGGCCTTCGAGGATCTGGCCGAGGCTCTGCGCGCGGCCACCGACCCCACCGTGTCGCCGATGAACCGGCTGCGCGACCAGGGCCTGGCCTACGTGCGCTTCGCGCTGGAGCACCCGGAGCAGTACCGGGTGGCGACCGGGCCCACCGAGAGCGGCAGCGCAGTGGACCAGGTGCTCACCAGCGGCGCGTTCCAGCATTTCGCGACGACCGTGCGCGACTGCATGGCGGAGGGCTCGATCGCCCCCGGCGATCCGCTGCCGATCGTGCTGGACATGTGGACCGTCGCGCACGGCCTCGCCTCGCTGCTGATCGCCAAACCTCATCTGCCGTGGGGCGATCACGAGCAGCTCGCCGATCGCATCATGAGCGCGGCCTGCCTCGGGCACACGGTGCTGAACATGATCGGCGGCACGCCGAGCCCCGACGAGATCGATACCTGGCTGGACCAAAACCTCCCACAGTGGCGGAAGACATCGTGAGCGTTCGGTAACTTCTTCGCGACGCACGCCCGCGTAGAAGGAGTTACCGCCATGCCACCCACCATCGATCCCGCGGCCACCGCCTGGCTGCTCGGCAGCACCGCGCTGGTGCTGCTGATGACGCCGGGACTGGCCATTTTCTACGGCGGCATGGTGCGCTCCACCGGCGTGCTCAACATGCTGATGATGAGCTTCATCGCCATCCCGCTCGTCACGGTGACCTGGCTGTTGTTCGGCTACAGCCTGGCCTTCGGTCCCGACGCGGGCGGCGGGCTGATCGGTACCCTCGACCACGTCGGCCTGGCGGGCATCGACCCGACCACGGTGCGCGGCACGGTGCCGGAACTGCTCTACGCCACCTTCCAGCTCACCTTCGCCATCCTGACCGCGGCGCTGGTCAGCGGCGCCATCGCCGACCGGGCCAAGTTCTCCGGCTGGATGGCCTTCGTGCCACTGTGGACGCTCGCGGTCTACGTGCCGATCGCGCACTGGGTGTGGGGGCCGGACGGCTGGCTGGCGAAGTTCGGCGCGCTGGACTACGCGGGCGGCTTGGTCGTCGAGATCGCCTCCGGCGCCTCCGCGCTGGCGCTCGCGCTGGTGCTCGGGCCGCGCATCGGCTTCAAGGTCGACGCCATGCGCCCGCACAACCTCCCGTTCGTGCTGCTCGGGGCGGGTTTGCTGTGGTTCGGCTGGTTCGGCTTCAACGCGGGTTCGGCGCTGAACGCCAACGGCCTGGCCGCGGCGGTGTTCCTGAACACACTCGTCGCGGGTTGCCTCGGCATGCTCGGCTGGCTCGCGGTGGAGCGGGTGCGCGACGGGCATCCGACCACGTTCGGCGCCGCCTCCGGCGTCGTCGCCGGTCTGGTCGCGATCACCCCGTCCTGCGGATACGTCGACACCCTCGGCGCGGTCGTCGTCGGACTCGCGGCGGGCACGATCTGCTCCTTCGCGGTCGGCTGGAAGTTCAAGGCCAATTACGACGACTCGCTCGACGTGGTCGGCGTGCACTTCGTCGGCGGCGTGGTCGGCACCGTGCTGGTCGGCCTGCTCGCCAGCCAGGTGATGACCGGCGGCGTGGAAGGTCTGCTGTACGGCGGCGGGCTCACCCAGCTCGGCAAGCAGCTGCTCGGCGCGATCGTCGTCGCGGCCTACGCCTTCGGCGTCTCGTTCGCGCTCGGCAAGGGCATCGACAAGGTCATCGGCTTCCGGGTCAGCAAGGAGGACGAGACCTCGGGCATCGACTTCGCGCTGCACGCGGAGACCGCGTACGCCGAAGGGGTGCACGGGCATTCGCCGCGCGGGCACTTCGGTATCGGCGGCGGGCACACACCGCACGATCGGGACGAGAGCTAGGCCGACGACCGGATGTCGCCGTCACCCACGCGGACCGACCGAATGCCCCCCGCGGTCGATCCTCGCGCACGGGCGCGAAGGCGATAGTCGGTCTGTCTCGAGGACGTCCCGGGGCGAAAGACGGCTACCAGCACGGGGGCTCAGGACACCGCGTCGGCCGAGGCCGCCCAGGCATTGCACTTCTGGACTCGGTTGTTCCGGTAGCCGTACTCGTACCAGAGACCGTAGTTCTGCTTCGATCCGTGGTCGCGGGCGTCACCGGGATCGTCACCGCGTTTGTAGTTGTCCCGCACTGCGTACTCGGCCTGGGTTCCGGTGACCGAGCCGACGTAGGCGGACGAGCCGATGAACATTCCGCCGAAGCACTGCGCGCCCAGCTCCAGGCGACGCGACAACTCCAGACCCCGTGCGCTGCGCGGCCCAGCGTTGTACCGCTCCTCGTGCGTGCGCTTCGAAATACCAGTGATCGCCTCCACGTGGTGACCGTATTCGTGCGCGAACACCATCAGGTAGATGATCCAGTTGTCCCCGTACACGTTGGTCTGGATCTTGTCCAGCGGCATGTAGATGGTGTTGTTCATCGAGCAGTAGAACGCCGCGTAGTCGCCGCCCGAGCTGGTGCACGGCGAGACCGCGTCGACGCCACGCGCGGGGACGCTGATGTTCGGCGGCGAGAACGGCAGATTCTCGTAATCGAGCAGGTCTTTCCACATCTGCCCGAGGCACGTCGAGGCGGACTGGTAGAACGCCTGGGCCGCCGCCACGTTCGGGGCCCAGCGGGAGAACGTGCAGTGGATGTTGTTCAGTCCCGTGTCCGCGTGAGCGAACAGCGGATGGTCACCGAGCTTCGCGACCGGTTGCGGCCCCGCGGGTCTGGTCGGCGTCGCGGAAGTGGTGCGGACCGAACTGCTCGCCCTGGTGGTCGGGCGTGCCGCCGACGTGGTCGTAGCCGCCGCGGAGGTGGACGGAATGGTCGGGGTATAGGTGTAGCTGGGCGTGTACGCCGTTGTCCTGCGGTCGTTCTCGCTCTCGCTGCTCGCCACCGCGATCGCCGCGGCGACCAGTGAGCCGACCATCAGGAAGATGCCGAGCACCCCCAGCACCGCACCGAATCCACCGCCCCCGCGTCGCGGCGGCGGGTAGGGACGCCCGTATCCCGGCGGGCCGTACGGCGGAACGGCATAGCCGGGCGGGCCGTAGGGCGCCGGAGCGTGCCCGGGGTACGGGTAGCCCGGCGGCGGATATCCCGGCGGCGGCGCGTACCCGGGTGGGCCGTACGGCGGCGGGTAGTGCGGCTGGTGGCCGTAACCATATGGGGGCGTGGTCATCTCAGCTCACCCGGTTGGCGGGCGCGGTGAAGGTGTTGCACTGGTTGGTGCGGTTCTTGTCGACGCCCTCTTCGAACCAGTCGCCGCTGTTCGCCGAGGATCCGTGGTCGCGCGCGTCGGTCGGGCCGTCACCGCGGCCCTGCGCGTCGCGCTTGGCGACGCCGATCTGCGCGGAGGTGAGCGCGCCGCCGTCCTCGGAGGAGCCGAGGTACATGCCGTTGAAGCACTGCGCCTGCAACTCGATTCGCCGCGAGAGCTCCAGTCCGCGCTGGCTGCGCGTGCCCGCGTCCACCCGCTCGCTGTTGGCTTTGCGCAGGATGCCGGACACGGCCTGCACGTGGTGGCCGTACTCGTGCGCGAACACCGACAGGTAGACCACCCAGTTGTCCTTGAACAGATCGGTCTGCAACTGGCTGATCGGCATGTAGATGGTCTTGTTCGCCGGGCAGTAGAACGCGGCGAAGTTGGTGGTGGTGCCGGTGCACGGCGTGGAGATACCCGCGGTGGACGCGCTGACGTTCAGCGTCGGCGGCGTGAACGGCAGATTCGCCTTCTGCAACACCGGTTTCCACGCCGACTCGAGGCAGCCCGCCGCGGTCTCGAAGAACTTGCGCGCGGTCTCGACCTGCGTGCTCCACGGGGAGTAATCGCAGTCGGCCGGGATCAGCGTCGCGTTCGGATCGGTGAGCAGCGGGTTGTTGCCCGTCTCCGCGGGGCCCTGGGAGCCGTCCGGGGTGTAGGTGAAGCTGGGCGAGGGTCCGGAGGCGCGGTCGTTGCGGTCGCTGCGAATCGCGGTGCGCACCAACGCGCCCGCCACCAGGAACACCACCACGAGCAGCAGCGAGACGATCCTGCTTCCGCCGCCCTTGCGCGGCGGCCGCGGCGGACGTCCCGGCGGGCCGTACGGCATCGGGGGCGGCATCGGCGGGCGATACCCGGGCGGCTGGCCGTAGCCGTGTGGCTGTCCGTAGCCGGGCGGCGCCGAATAGCCAGGTGGCGGACCATATCCCGGGCGCTGACCGTACCCGGGCGGCGGGCCGTAACCGGGCGGGGGCGGCGAGTAACCGGGCGGCGGGCCATAACCCGGACGCGGCCCGTAGCCGGGCGGCGGAACCTGGTGTCCACCAGGTGGAACCGGTCCATATCCGTACGGTGGTTGGGTCACTCCCCCGTACCCCCTCGCCTCAGATGATCGTCGACAGCCGCTGACGAAGAATAGCAACCTGTCTAGAGTAGGCACCCATGCTGACATTTCGGGGGGCCGCCGCGGGCGCGCTGATTCTCGCCGCCGCGGGATTGGTGGCGACCGCGCCGGGTGCCCAGAGCGAACCGACGCCCGAGGGCGTGACCATCGTCGCAGATCTGAAACTCAGCCGCGAGGGCGTGCTCGAGGTCGACGAGACGGTGACCGTGCCGCCCGGCGAATCGTTCAAGATGTCACTGCCACTTCGCCTTCAGTTGAAGGACGACGTGGAACGGCGGTTCGAGGTCACGGGTATCGACGCGCAGGGCGCGGGCACCGCGACGGTCGCCAACGATCAGTTCACCATCGACGCCAAGCCCGGCGAGTCCAGCTACAAGTACTCGATCCACAACACCGTCAGTGACGCGCCCGGCACCCAGGTCTTCCACTGGCTCGGCGTGATGAACACCGACATCGCGTCCATCAGCGCCTCCCTGATCAGCCCGAGCTACGAAATGGCCATCGTGGACTGCAAACTCGGGCCGCCCGGCAACACCAGGCCGTGCGCCGATGTGCGCATCGAGGCCGACGGCGTGCTCTGGCTGGAGCAGACCGACCTGAACAAGGGCGACGCGATCGACCTGACCCTGCAACTGCCGCCCGGCACCGTCCCCGCGAACGCCGACATCGAGGACAAAAGCGCGCCAGGTCCGTTCTCGGTGACCGGTCCGGTGCTCGCCGCCTTCGGCGTGCTGCTGCTCGCGCTGGCCGGTCTGGCGGCGTTCGTACTGCGCGCCCGTCGCGAGAACGCCGTGGCGGGAAGCGGTTCCGAAACCGTCGACCCGCTGCTGCGCGATGGCAACCAGGTGCAATTCACCTCACCGGAGGGCATCCTGCCCGGTGAGGCGGGCGTGCTGCTCGACGAGCACGCCGACGCGATCGATATCGCCGCCACCGTCGTGGATCTCGCGGTGCGGCGCTACATCTGGATCACGCCCATCGGCGAAAAAAACTGGCGCATCACCAGGGTGAACGCCGCCGACGACCAGCTGCGCGATTACGAGAAGGCGGTGTACGCGGCGCTGCTGCCGGAGGGCGCCGACGCGGTCACCGTCGCCGAATTGCGCGCTCCCGGGCGGGTGCAGGCCGAGCCGATCCGCAAGGCCATGATCGACGACGCGGTGCGCCGCGGCGCCTTCGCCGACCGGTCCCGCATCGGGCTTCCGGTCTGGGTCGGCGGTGCGTTGATCGTCGCGGGTATCGCCGCCACGGTCGGGTTGGCCGTCACATCGGGCTCCGCGCTGGTCGGCGTCGCGATCCTGCTCGCGGGCGTGGCGACCGTGCTGATGCCGAAGTACCTACCGGTGCGCACCCAGGACGGTCGCAGGTTGGCCGGCCAGGTGCGCGCCCTGCAACGCGGTCTGGACGCCACTCGGCGCGAACAGATTCCGCCGACCGACCAGGAGACGGTGTTCTCCCGCGCGCTGCCGTTCACCGTGGTCGGCGGCCGCGCCGACAACTGGATTCGCGCGTTCCGCGACCTCAATCCCGCCGCCGACGCACAACCCGGGCTCTACTGGTTCGGCAGCTTCGAACGCGACCAGAATCTGCACCGGTTCGCCGCCCACTTCCCGTTCTTCATCACGGCGCTCGAGGGACTGTTCACCGGATCGCCGGCCCGCTGACGCACGCCGAAGGCCGGGTTCTCCGAAGAGGACCCGGCCTTCGGCGTTTTCGACGCAATGCCACCGGCGAACCGGGCGTTGGTGTCGGTCGACGAACGCGAACCGCTGTCGGTCGTCGATCGCCAATGGCGCTGATCGGCGAATGCGAACCGCTGCCAATCAGCGACGGCGATGCGATCCGCTGTCAGTCGGCGAACGCGGTCCGTCGCATGGCGGCGAGCGGGTCGGCGTAGAGCGTGCTGAGCGAGGTCACCACGGCGGCGAATTCCTGGACCTTGCCGCCGAATCCGCTGATGCGGATGTCGGTGGGCGGGAGGGTGGAACTCCGCCGGAACGCCTCGGCGACGTGCGCGATGCCGGGACGGTAGCCGGTGAACGCCTGCCCGCCCAGGATGACGCGGTCCGGGTTGAGCATGTCCCGCACCAGCGCGACGGTGCTCCCGAGCATGGCGGCCCGCTCCGCGAGCAGCTCGCGCGCCGGGACCGAACCGCCCGCGGCCGCTCGGTACAGGTCCGCGATGGTCGAGCCCGCGGTTCCGTTGTACGCCGGGATGATTCCGCGCCCGACCGCCCGCGCGTGCAGGGCACGGTCACCGACGGTGACCTCCAAGCAGCCGCGCCTTCCGCAGGTGCACTCGACGTCGGAGCCGGTGGGCAGGTGCGCGATCGAACCCGGGCCGTTGCTCGGGGTGTGCACGCGGCCGTCGAGAGTGACCGCGATGCCAGCGGTTTCGCGCACGTAGAAGAACAGGCTGCTGCCGCGCTGCTGACCCTCGCGCGGTTCCGGGGTCGGCAACAGCAGTTCCGAGCCCGCCATCGCCTCGACGTGCGGCGCCACCGAGACCGGCAGCTCGAGCACGTCGCCGAGCACCGCGCCGACCTGGGCGCCCTTCCATTCCAGTTTGGGGTGGTCGACCACGCCGGTCAGCGGGTCGACGCGGCCACCGATCGCGACGCCGGCCCACAGCGGTTTTCGCCGATGCCAGCGTTGCAGAAAGGCTTTCGCGCTGCGCGCGACGGTCGTGGTCGCGAATTCCTGGCCGGTCTGCGGGGTGGCGATCGCCAGACCGCCGAGGATCCGGCCACGCAGGTCGGCGGCGACGATCTTGGTCGCGGCGGCGCCGATGTGCACGCCGAGGGTCAGATAGGTGTCGTGATCGACCTCGAACGGCACCCGGGGACGGCCGACCGCACCCGAGGTGGTCAGGTCCGGACGCTCACGCAGCAGTCCGGCGTTCAGCAGCGCCGACACCTGACGGTTGACCGTCGCGATGCTCGAACCCGTTGCGCGCGCGGCATTGTCGCGCGAGATGGGTCCGCCGGTCGCGGCGCGCAGCACGGCGGCCGCCGGGTTGTCGGAGATGCGGAGTTCCGGAGCGACGACGGGGCGCTGCACACGGACGCGACCGGTGGCGACCCGCGAAGCGGATCGTTCCAGGGTAGGGATCGACATATGAAGAGTCCTTGCTGAAGTCCCGTCCGAGAAACGGGACGTGCCTACACGAGCGGCGACGAGGCAGCGCGCGCGCCGAAAAGGCGGCTCAGCTGCGACGACGGGAGCGACACAGCTCCCGCGTCAGCGGCAGCCGCAGGCCGAGCGCGGCGGTCACGTAGGTGACCCGCAAGGCGGAGGGGCTGCTGTTGGACATGCAAAAAAAGGTAACACCGAATTCACCGGCGCACCAAGCTTCCGCGATTCTCGGTGTTCGAGGACACAGCGTTTCGCCTGGTCAGCGGCGGGCACGCCGAAGCCCCGCCCACGCGAAAGGCGTTGGGCGGGGCGGTTTTCCACGGCGGCGACGACCGAGGAACCGCGAACGGACCTACTTCGCCGGAGCGGGCGGGTTGAACGGGGCGTTGACCGTCGTGAAGTACTGGATGAGCGCCCCGATGGCGACCGGCGCCGTCACGAAGATCTGGCCAGCGATGGTGCCGAGCGCGCCGACCGCGGCCGCACCGGCGACGCAGCCGACAGCGGCGGCGGGCAGGAAGGGCCCGAACAGGCCGACGATGGTGCCGCCGACCGCCGCGCCGCCCAGGATGCCGCCGACAACGCAGCCGACCGCCGCGCCGCCGAGGCCGCCGACCAGCGTGCCGATCGTGGCGCCCATGCTGATGGTGCTGGTCAACCGGGTCCAGGCCGCGACCTCACGGTCGTACTCGGACTTCCACGGCGCCTTGTCCTCGAACGGGAGCGCGACCGGCTTGTAGGTCGCGTGGTCGAGATCGAGCTGCGGCGTCAGCGTCGCGGTGCGATCCGAGATCTGCGCCGCGATCGGGAACTCGAACTCGTCGAGCCGGAACTTCAGCGGCGTGCCCGCGACCACGGTGCCGTCCGCGGCCTTGATCTTCAGCGCGTCGTCCTCTGCGACGATCGAGCCGGCGTCGGTGCTGATGATCGCCGCGGTCTCGGTCTGCGAGGCAACGTAGTTGATGACGTCCCCGGCGGGGGTCTCCGGACCGGCGACCGCGGTTCCCGCGGTCACGCCGGTCGCCATGGTCACGAGTGCCGCGACCACGGCGAGCTTCCTGATTCTCATACGTACTGCTATCCCTCATCCGATGGAGCTGGTTCGAGGGGAAAGCATCGAGCACCGGCGCATCCGGGACGAGGGAAAAAAGCAGCGAGATTCGAATGGGCAACCGCCGAGCGAAAACCTATTTCGCCGCGGACTCCTTCGCCTCCGCCTTGATCCGCTTCTTGAACGCACGCACCTCTAGCAGGGACTGGGCGTCGGTGATGTCGGCCGCCGAGCGTCGCGAATCCTTCTCCGAATAGGCCCCGGCCGCCTTTTCCCAGCCCTTCGGGCGCACCCCGAGTTGCTTGCCGAGCAGGGCGAGGAAAATGCGCGCTTTCTGGTCGCCGTAACCGGGCAGCGCCTTCAGCCTGCGCAGCACTTCCTTGCCGTCCGGATCGCCGTTCGTCCAAATCGCGGCCGTGTCGCCGTCGTAGTGTTCGACGACGTAGCGCGCCAGTTCCTGGGTACGCCGCGCCATGGAGCGTCCGTAGCGGTGGATGGCGGGCGGAGTCGCGGCCAGTTCCTCGAACGCCTCCTGATCGGCCTCGGCGATCTTGTGGATGTCGAACCCGTCCATCCGGTCGGCGATCTTCTTCGGACCGCGGAAGGCGTGTTCGAGTGGGAACTGCTGATCGAGGAGCATGCCCGTCAGCAGAGCGAACGGGTCCTCCGACAGGAGCTTGTCGGCCTCCGGTTCCTGCGCGAGACACAGTGTGACGGTCACCGTCGTTCCTTTCGGCTTGTCGGCGCGTTCCGTCCGACGATCATCTCACCCGCGTCCAACTGTGCGGTACGCCACAGCCGCGCGTAGGCTCTGGCCATGCCTCAGACGACGGCAATACCTAGGGACGGACACGCGCCCATGGACACCTATTCACTACGCCCGGATCGCTTCGACAGCGCGGGTCAGGATCAATTGGTAGACGTGCGCGACCTGCAGGCCGCGCTGCCCGGTATCCGGCGGCTGCGCACCTGGGCGCACGACGCGCTCGCGCTGCGACCCGGCGAACACGCCGTCGACGTCGGCTCCGGCACCGGCACGGAAACTCTCGCCTTCGCCGACGCGGTCGGACCGACCGGCGAGGCGGTCGGCGTCGAGCCCGATCCGCACCTGCTCGCCTCCGCCGAGCGCCGCGCGAACCAGCTGGGCTCGCGCGCGAAATTCCACTCCGGCGACGCCTACGGCATTCCCTTCGGCGCGAACACCTTCGACGCGGTGCTGTGCGAGCGCGTCTTCCAGCACCTCACCGCCCCGGGTCGCGCGGCGAACGAGATCGCCAGGGTGCTGCGTCCCGGCGGGCGCGCGGTGGTGGTCGACGTCGACTGGGACACCGCGATCGTGCACCCCGGTGACCGGCAGGTGGTCCGAGCGGTGCTGGACACACTGGTCTCGGCGACCACGAACCCGCTCTCCGGCCGCAGGCTGCCCGGCCTGCTGACCCAGGCGGGCCTGGTCATCGACGAGATCGGCTCGCACGCGCTGGTGCAGGACCGCAGCGTGGGTCCCGGCTCGCTGGTCACCCGTATCTCGGCCATGGCGGTGGCGCGGGGCGCCATCACCGAGGCGCAGCGCGACCAGCTGCTCGCCGATCTCGAACGCGGCGCGGACAGTGGCGACATCCATCTGTCGGTGACGATGTTCGCGGTGCTGGCGCACAAGCCGCACTGAGTTCTCTCGCCAGACGTCACAGACGTTCGTTCGCCAGGGCGTCCACACACGCCGACGGCCCTCCGCACCGGGTGCGGAGGGCCGTCTTCGGTTCCGGTGGCGACTACTTGCCGAGCAGCTTCTCGGTGGCCGCCAGCAGCACGCAGGTGGCCAGGCCGTCCATCGCCTTCTCCAGTTCCGGGAGCTTCGGGAAGCTGGGGGCGATGCGAATGTTCTTGTCTTCCGGGTCGTTTCGGTAGGGGAAGGCCGAACCCGCCGCGGTCAGCGCGATGCCCGCGTCCTTGGCCAGCGCGATCACCCGCGCCGCGGTGCCCTCCAGCACGTCCAGGCTGATGAAGTAGCCGCCCTTGGGCTCGGTCCAGGAGGCCACCTTCGACGCGCCGAGCCGGTCCTCCAGGATCTTCAGCACCAGGGCGAACTTCGGCTCCAGGATCTCGCGGTGCTTCTGCATGTGCGCGCGCACGCCGTCGGCGTCCTTGAAGAAGCGCAGGTGGCGCAGCTGGTTGATCTTGTCGGGGCCGATGCTCTTCTTCGCGGCGTGCGAGAGGTACCAGTCCAGGTTCGCGGTGGACGCGCCGAGGAAGCTGACGCCCGCACCGGCGAAGGTGATCTTCGAAGTGGAGGCGAACACGATGGGCCGGTTCGGGTTTCCCGCGGCGGCGGCCATGCCGAGCACGTCGAACACGGGCGCGGCGGTGTCGGTCAGCGGGTGCACCGCGTAGGCGTTGTCCCAGAACAGGCGGAAGTCCGGCGCGGCGGCGGGCATCGAAACCAATTCCCGCACAACGTCTTCGGAGAAGACGACGCCGGTCGGGTTGGAGTAGTTCGGCACCGCCCACAGACCCTTGATCTGCGGGTCGGCGGCGAGCAGCTCGGCGATGCGGTGGGTGTCCGGGCCGTCGTGGCGCATCGGGATCGGGATCATCTCGAAGCCGAGCGCCTCGGTGATCGCGAAGTGCCGGTCGTAACCCGGTGCGGGACAGAGGAATTTCAGCGCGGGCTCGGCGGCCCAGCGGCGCTCGGAATCGTTGGTGCCGTACAGCATCGCGTAGGTGATGACGTCGTGCATCAGCTCGAGGCTCGCGTTGTTGCCCGCCAGCAGGTTGTCCACCGGGATGCCGAGCAGCTCACCGAAGATGGCGCGCAACTCCGGGAGACCGTGCAGCCCACCGTAGTTGCGGCAGTCGGTGCCCGTGCCGTCCCGGTAGTCGCCGTCACCGGGCAGCGAGAGCAGTTCCGCGGAGAGGTCGAGTTGTTCCGGCGAGGGTTTTCCGCGCGTCAGGTCCAGCGTGAGCTTCTCGGTCTCGAGCGTCGCGTAGTTCGCGGTCTGGGACTCGTGTTCGGACACGAGCTCCTCATGGCTCATCAAACCGATCTGCGTTTGCCGGGGCATCCTGAGCAGCCTTTCGAAGCAGCGAAGTGGCGTGGGGTCGATGTCCGTACCGAAGTCGTCCGACCGTCGGTGGACCGTTGACCACGTTACCCGTGTGTTGCTCGGAATTGGGCCGATACCTCCGCCCGCGCTACGGGCATCCGCGGTTCGACGACAGCCGCGTCCGCTCGGCGATCATCCGGAACTGAGGGCAAGCGCCCGATCTTCGGCATGGGCCGGAAATATAGGGGACCCCGCGCACCCGGCAGAGCCCGTTGACCCTTGCTGCCTTCCGGCCCTGGGGGAGTTCACAGGATGCGCGCCGCGCGGGATCCGTCGGCCAGTGTAGCGGGTCCCCGCCGCCCCGTCCGCACGGGGCCGAGACACCTCGCCCATCCCCGCCGCCCGCCCCCTCCGGAAACCGCCTCGACCAGCGCGAAGCCTTACCCCTCGCCCCGACGCCCGGCCCCAATTTGGTGTCCGACCGGGGGCAACCGGTATGCTGCTCCACGGAGGATTCGCCTAGTGGCCTATGGCGCTCGCCTGGAACGCGGGTTGGGTTAACGCCCTCAGGGGTTCAAATCCCCTATCCTCCGCCACAACGGCCCAGGTCGGACACGGTTTCCGTTCCCGACCTGGGCCGTTCCGCATCTCCCCCCCGGCGAACAATTCATCCGCAGCCTGGCGAAGCTCCGCTGGGTCCGCGAGGTGAACACCGAACCGGCGCGTTCGCGCGCCCGCCTCAGCCGTCGAGCCCCATGCCCTGGGCGAGCAGCGGCCACGAGTCGTGCAGCGCCTCTTCCCAGTACGGCCAGTAGTGCGTGCCGACCGGGTTGAATTTGTAGGTCGCCGGGATGTCCAGCGAGTCGAGCCGGTTCTTCAGGTTGGCGGTGCAGCCGTTGACGGCCGCTTCGATGATCACACCGAGGCTGAGGGTGACCGCGCCCATCGGTCCGGGTGCGGCGTTCAGGTAGTACTGGACGTCCTCCATCACCGGGATGCCGCTGCCGCTCGAGACGTACAGCAGCGTGCCGCGCAGCTTCTCCGCGTTGATCACCGGGTCGTTCGCGGCCCACAGCGGGCTGTCGGCAGGGCCGTACATGTTCTCGGTGTCGCCCCCCGCCCAGGTTTCGGTGGCCAGCTTGACGAACTGCTGCCCCATCGGGTCGGCGATCTGCGCGCACCCGCTGTAGGCAGCGACGGTTTTCCACAGGCCGGGCTTGGCCTCGGCCAGCTGCAACACCGATGTGCCCGAGGTGGAGAGACCGGCCAACGCGTTTTGTCCCGTCGAGTTCAGCGTCTGGTCGAGCAGCGGGGGCAGTTCCTCGGTGAAGAAAGTCGTCCACTTGTTCAGCCCGAGAACCGGGTCCCGCTGCTGCCAGTCGGTGTAGTAACTGCCGCGACCGCCGATCGGCAGGACGACGTTCACCGGCTTGTCGGCCAGCCATTCGAGCGCGTGCGTGGCGGCCTGCCAGCTGGCAGTCCCCTCGCCGCCATCCAGACCGCTGAGCATGTAGAGGTTCGGCGCGGGCTCGGACTCGTCGGCCGGACGCTGCACATCGACCTCGATTTCGGTGTCCATCGACGCCGAGTACACCTTCAGGTGCCAGGTGCGCCCCTCTTTGACGACGGAGGTGACGGCCGAGTGCTGCTGCGGATCGGCCGAAACCGTACCGCTGGTCAACGGCACGAACAGCGCGGCGGTCAGTGCGACAGCGGCGGTCCGCGGAGCGGCGATGCTGCGTAGTGCGGAAAGCTTCATCGATAAGTCGATTCCAGTCCATGGGCCGTTTCCGGCCATATTGTCGTCGAAGTGGTCCGGGAACTACGTCTTTCGCGCAGCCGAAATCGTTACCCGGCAAGGTATTCAACGAAGAAGACGCCGGCACGGCGGCCCGGATGGCGACCGCCGTGCCGTCTCGGCCAGCTCCTGCGCCGATCGGACGTCGGCGGGTCGATGTTATCGAGCCGTGCCGACCGGAGCCGGTGCGGAGCTCCGGAAGCGATCCGCGTGCTCGGCCGCCCACTGGGCGAAAGTCAGCGCCGGGCGGCCCAGCACTCGGGGGACGGTGTCGTCCACGGTGGCCGCTTCGGTCGGCGGTGCGGCGTACCAGCCGATGACGTAGTCGGCGTCGGCCTGGGAGACACCCCTGGCCAGGAGCCGGTCGATCGCCTGCTGATGCGAGATCCGGTCGAAGGCGATGTCGCGGTCGATCGCCTTGGACAGGATCGCGAGACGTTCCTGCAAGGTGAGCGATTCCGGTCCGGTGAGGTTGTAGGCCTGACCGGCGTGGCCGTCCTCGAGCAGCGCCGCGGCGGCCACCGCGCCGATGTCGGCCTCGTGCACCAGCGCGCTCGGGAAGTCGTAGGGTTCGCGCACCACGCCCTCGGCGCGGATCGAGTCGACCCAGGTCAGCGTGTTGGACATGAACTCCTGCGGTTCGAGCCGGGTCCACTCCACACCGGAGTCCGCGACAGCCTGTTCGACCGGGCCTACCGCGCCGCCCCACACGACGGTGATGCGACGAACGCCCGCGTCGACGGCGCGGCGAACCAGTTCCTCGCCGACCTCCGCGAGCCCGGCCGTCACGGTGATGTGCAGCCGGGTGATTCCGTCCAGTGCCGGGCCCAAGGTCTCGGGTGCGGTGTGGGTGCCCGTCGCCAGCTCGACGCCCGAGGGGAGTTTCGCGGCCGCCGGATCGCGGGTGAGCGCACGGACGCGCTCGCCTCGACGCAATAGTTCTGCCACGACATGGCGGCCGGTGTTGCCGGTCGCGCCAGTTACCAGTGTTGTCACGGTGTTTCCTTTCCTCGGCGCCGACGCTAAGAGCTCAACCTTGCTCGAGGTCAATGCCGTCGATTCTGGTGTCCCCCGCCGCATCCACGGACCTCGAACGAACCGCCCGTCATCGCGGGCGTGCCGACATCCGAACGCGTTGTCGGCGAGGCCGACGCCGGGAACGCATGTCGGCTGCGATGATTCCGGGGTGACTCAGTGGCTTCCCCTCTTCAGTTCCCTGGTCGTCGCCTTCGTCGTGCTGGTCGGCGTCCTCCTCACCAACCGCACGAACCGTCGCGCGATCGACGCGGCCGACGAGCGCGGCAGCATCGCACTGGAGGCCGCGCAGCGGAACGTGGAGGCGGTCAACGCGGCGGCCGAACAGCGCAGCAGGGCCGCGCTCGAAGCGGCGCAACGGAATACGGAAGCGGCCGAACAGCGTGAGCACGAGAAGTGGCGGCGCGAGTCGGTGCTCGCGGCAGTCACCGCCCTGCTGGAGACCTCGGCCGCCGTCCGGCAGCAGCTGTCCAGCCAGGACTTCGCCTACATCGGGGAGATCGACAGGTTCGGCCTCGATCTGCACGAAAGCATCGGGCAATGCGGCGGATCGGTGACCCGGTTGCGCATCCTGTCGAGCCCGCGTCTCCCGAATCGCTGTGAAGACCTGCTGCGCACGCTCACCGCGGCCGCGAACATCACCGTCCAGAAGCTGACGCTGACTCTCGACGGCGACGCGACCATCGAGGACCTCGACGACATCCGGACGTTGTGGCACAAAGCCATTGCCAGCACCGCCGAGCAGGAGCTGTCGGTCGTCAAGGCCACCAGGGCCGAACTCGGCATCGAACCGCTCCCCACCGCCGAACGCGTTCCCGCTTCGGCCGCGTAGGGCGAAAGGCCGGGCAGCCAGCGCCCCTATGCCCTCGTCAGACCGCCTCAGCGGCCTTGCGCCGGAACGAGATATGCCGGTGGCCGAAGAAACTCGCGACCGCGACCAGCGCCATCACCACGACCGCCGACGGAATGCTCGGCAGGTGCAGCAGTGATACGGCCGCTTGCAGCAGCACCATGTTCATCAGCAGCCCACCGGAATTCACCGCGACGAAGGCGCAGAAATCGCGCAGCACCTGCCCCCGCACCCGGAAGACCAGAGTGCGGTGCAGCACGAACGCGATGACGATGCTGATGCTGTAGGCGGCGGCGGGCGCGAGCGCGGCGGAGACGCGGCCGTCGAAGATCGCCAGCCACATCACCGTCAACGCGATGCCCAGTCCGGTGTTCACCATGCCGACCATGGCGAACGCGATCTCCTGCC
Organism: Nocardia sp. CNS-044; assembly: GCF_059570515.1. Lineage (NCBI taxonomy): Bacteria > Bacillati > Actinomycetota > Actinomycetes > Mycobacteriales > Nocardiaceae > Nocardia > Nocardia sp. CNS-044. Next base: position 703,389 of record NZ_JCANSX010000005.1, on the reverse strand, counting down.
GCCGCACGACGCGCAGCAGCGGCCCGGGATCGAGTTCGGCCTGGTCGACGGAGTTCATCGGACGGCGTCCGCCAGCTCGGTCACGCCGGTCTCGTCCGCTGGGGTCGGAGCGGACTCGTCTTCCCGGCGGCCGCGCCGGTACAGCCAGTGCAGCACGCCGACACCGAGCAACCCGGCCAGTGCGCTCGCCGCGCCGATCTGCCAGCAGGGCGGCCGCCAGGCGAGTTCCAGTTCGGCGTTCTGAGTGCCCGCCGGAATATCGACGGCGACAAAGGTTTTCGCGACGTTCTGCACCGGCAGTTCGCGACCGTCGAGGGTGACGCGGTAGCCGGGCCAGGCCAGCCGCGCGAACACCACCCGGCCGCCGCGCTCCGAGCTCACCCGGACGCGGCTGGTCGTGTCCGATTCGGCGAGGGAGGTGGCGGTGACGCCGTCGGTGGCGGAGACGCGGCCGTCGACGGTCGAGAGCAAGCCGTTCTCGCGTTCGAGCACGGCGATGTACTTCTCGTGGCCGGGGTAGTCGACCCACTTCCAGCCCTGCGGTGCGGGCTGGTTGCGCGCGTCCGGGTACAGGGCGGTGTGCAGCACGACCCGGTCCACCTTCATCAGGTCGACGATGGTCTTGCCGGTGGTCGGCTCGACGGCGAAGGCCCTGCGGAAGGCGTCGGGGCAGACGCTGGTGTCCCAGAGCATGCACAGCAGCTCGCCGAACTGGAAATGGCCGTTCGGCGTGTATCCGCTGACGTAGGTCAGCTCCAAGTCCTTGGCGTAGTTGCCGAAGACCAGCGATCCGTACGCGCCGTCCAGGGTGCGTTCCGCGCGCGGAATGAGGGCGCGGTCGCCCAGTTGCAGCGTGGTGCCGGGGAAATCGGGGAAGGCGGCCTTCATCTCCGAGCGCTGCTCCGGCAGGTTCCAACCGAGCGGGGTCGGTTGGGCCGACCACACCTGGAGATAGGCGATCGGGAAGATCGACACCAGCACCAGCGCGCACGCCGCCGCGGCGCCACGACTACGGGCCAGCCACACCACGGCCGCGCCGAGTGCCGCCACCGCGAGGGCGGCGACCACGTGCCACACCGCTTCCTGCGGTGCGGCCGAAACCGAGCGCAGCAACAGCAAGCCGATCAAGCCCGCCGCGATCAACCCGCGCCTGCGCCAGTCCGCGAACGTCGCGAAGCGGCCGAGCAGCACGCAGACGAGCACCAGCAGCCCGAGCGCCACCATCGGCAGCACGCGGGCGGGCCAGCGCAGCGGGCCGATGGCGCCGGGACCCGCGGTCCACATCAGCATGATCGCCGTGAACAGCGCGGGTGCGGTGAGTTCGCGCGCCGAGTCCAGCGCTTTGCGCCAGTCGATGAAGGCCAGCGCCGGGATGACGAACCAGGCGATGTAGACGACCGGCATCGGCTGCACGTAACCCCACCAAGTGGTGAACGCGGGCAGGGTGCTGGGCAGGCTGGCGTTCAACGACTCCGACCACGGCACGGTCAGCAGCTGCTCGTTGTTGATCTGCGCGGTGCCGCGCCAGGTGACCTTGGCCGAGAGCATGCTCGGCAGGTACGTCGCGAGCCCGGCCAGCGCCGCGCAGGCCGACACCGCGAGCAAGCGCAGCGACGGCTGCCACTTCCGCTGGTGGACCAGTTCGCCGACGGCCACCGCGGCGATCATGATCCCGGCCTCGACCGCCGGGAAGATGTACTGCACCGAGATGGCCAGGTACAGGAAGACGAAGGTGGGGATCGGCCCCGAGCGACCGCGCGCGTAGCGCACGCCCGACGCCCACGCGTGCGCCAACCAGGCGGTGCCGGTGAACGCGGTCATCCAGCTGCCCTCGTCGAAGAACAGCAGCCAGCCGCTGAACGGGATGGCGACGCCGGCCAGCGCCGCCCACGGCGCGCGCGACCCGTACGCCAGGCAGATCCGGTAGACGCCGAGGCCGAGCACGATCGCGAAGATCAGCTTGACTACCGTGGCGTACAGCGCGAGATTGTCCACCGACGGCGCGATCAGATCGATCAGCAGCTGCGGCGGATTCAGCAGGCCCGCCTCTTCGATGGTGTAGTTGCCCGCCATCCAGTGCTCCGGCACCAGCATCGGGAAGTCACCGTCGCGCAGCCGCCTGCCCATCATCACCCACAGCGGGGCGTACTGGGACTCGGTGTCGTCGGTATAGAAATGCCGAGCGTTGGCCAGCAGAACCGCGACATACCCCGCGACCACTCCGAGCGCCGTGATGAAGCCCCACTTGTACACCTCGCGCGGAGCGAGAGTTCCACTGTCCACCACGAGTCCCAGACCCTACAGGCAACCGTCCGCGACCGAACGCAAGATGAGCCCCAGCACGCCCCGCGTGGGCGTCACCGCCTTCGCTCCGGCCGTGCACGGGTCAGGGACGGACGTCGTCCGGCAGCGCCCGTCACGCGGCCGGTTCGACCGTCATCTCGACGTGCATGCCTGCCGCGGTCACCATGTTGACGAGCGAGTCCAGGCTGAACAGGTGAACTTTGCCGCGCACCAGATCCGAGACCCGTGGTTGGGTGACGCCCAGCCGATCGGCCGCCGCGGCCTGCGTCCAGCCCTGCGCGGTGATCCGCTCGGTCAGCTCGATCATCAGCCGCGACCGCAGTCGCATGTTCTCCGCCTCCTGTGGGGTGTCCTCGATCGCATCCCACACGCTGTCGAACGTCTCGTCCGCCATCAGCGCTCTCCCTTCTCGCACTCCGCCACGACCTGCTTCAGCCGCTTGGCCGCCAGATCCAGATCCGCCGCCGGGATCTGTTGGGTCTTCTTCTGGAAACAATGCAGGACGTAGATGTAGTCGGCGAGCTTCGCTACGTAGATGACACGAAACGCGCCGTTGTGGTCCCGGACCCGGATCTCACGAACGCCGAGTCCGACGGTCGACACCGGCTTCCAGTCCGTCGGGTCCAGACCACGTTGAACCCGGTCGAGTTGGTACCCGCACTCTCGGCGTGCGGCGAGAGGGAACTCGCGAAGGTCGTCGAGCGCGGTGGCAACGAACCTGATCGGCTTCACGCGGACAATATACAAATTTTTGTATGCGAGCCTACCTTGTTCGACGGATTCGAGGAACCGCCTCGAGAACGGGACGCCGTTGTGGCAGGCCGAAGTCTCGAGTCAAAGGTGGTCGGCGGGCCTAGACTCGGGCTCTGCGAGCTTCGGGGGTTAGCGAGGGAGATGCGTACTCGGTTCGAGTTCGACCTGCATACCGTGGCTTCGCCGGAGCAGGTCGTCGAGTTGTACACCGATTTCTCCGCGGAGCGGCCGCGGCGGTGGCCCGCGCTGTCGGCGCGGCAGTATCGGGTGTTCGAGGTGGGTGAGCACACCGCGGACGTGCTGGAGGGGCAGGACTTTCCGAAGATCACGGCGCGCTGGCGCTACGACTGGTCGACGCCGGGGACGGTGCGCATGCGGGTGGTCGACAGCGATTACCTCGCGCCGGGCAGTTTCCACGAGCTGACGATCCGACCGGCCGACGACGGCGGCAGCGATGTGCACGGGGTGTGGGACAACACCGCGCTGCGCCCGTCCTCCCAGGTGGGGTTGGCGATGGCGCGGGTGATGGGGCGGCGGTTCTTCGTCGCGTATTACACGCGGGTCTTCGACGGGCTCGTCGAGGAAGGCGAGTAGCGGCAGCGCCGACTGTCCTCGTTTCGACGGTCACCACAGTCGTGCGACTATCGCGCAGCGGCAGCGGCAGCGGCGAGCGTGACCGTAGCAAGGTGCGCCGCGCGGGACGAGCCGCGAGACCGGGCCGCATGTTCACTGTTCAGCGGGCCGCGAGCATCGCCGCCACCTCGCGCAGCGCCGTGCGGAGCAGGTCCGCGTATGAATCCACATCGACGACCGCCGCATCGGCGTGGATCGAGACAGTGACGGTGTCGCCGAGGCCGTGCACGCCGTGGGTGAGGTGCATGACCGCGCCTAGGGCGGGAAAGCCGCCGGTACAGCGGACGGGTCCGCCGCCGAAGGTGAGATCGGCGGGTCCGCGGTACACGCTGGAGACGACCGTGTGACCGGCGATCGAGTCGGGCACGCTGTCGATGGGATACCGGTCGACATCGCGGCGCAGGATGCGGGCCGGGGTCACGGCGGTCACGCGATCCTGCGCGGACAGCAGCGGATGCTGGGCCCGCAGCCGACGTTCGGCGAGCGCGGCGGCGATCCGGTCGGCTCGCAGGCGCAGATCCGGTTCGTCGGTGCACAGCTCGACGCCGAGGCTCCGATAGTGGTTGCGAGACACGGACTCACCCGACAGCGCCATCGGCACTTGCGCGCCGAGCCGCAAAACCGGTTCACCCCGCGCCGCAAGGTATTCGGCGAGGGCAACCGACACGGCGGTCAACACCACCACGGTGATCGTCCAGCCCTGTACGCGAAGCTCCTCGGCGTCGCACACGATCATCCGCGCCCGATGATCGATAACCCCAGCCGCCCCGATCTTGTTCACCGCACTCGGCGCGAAGCCCGGCCCCGGCTGCGGTACCGTTCCGGCCGCCGTCAGCTCGGCCAACTCTGTCTGCGCCCGATACGCGCGAAACCCACGAACCGCCGTACGAACCATTCCGGCAGGTAACCGAGCGGCACCCCATGCGGCCCCGGCTATCCCCGACTCTCGCAGGCGCGCAAAGGATTCAGCGATGATGCCGAACAGGTCGCCGTCCGCCGCCCGATCGGCGCCTCGCCCTGCCCCGAGCTCCGCCGCGAACCCCTCGGCCGCTCGCGCCCGGCTGCCAGCGCCGTTATCTACGGCGCGTCCTGTCGCTTGCCCACCGCTGGCAGCACCCGACGCGCTCGGCCGCCCCGTCCCGCCGACGATGTCCTCCCCGGAGAACAACTCCCGCGCGACAGCCGCCGCCCGCATCCCATCCGCCAGCGCATGCGACATCTGGAGCACCACCACCGTGGCGAGCTCGTCGTCCGAGGCCCGCATCGGCGCGCCCGCGACGCCCCGGAAGACGTGCAACTTCCACGGGTGCGACGTGGCGTCGACACCGGTGGCGAGCAGATCGCCGAGCGCGGCCCGCACCGCTGCCCAGTCCGGGCGCGGCAGCGGGTGCTCGATGAACTGACTTGCCGAGTATTCACACGGCACCCAGGACGGATAGCCGAGGTCGCCGGGCGTCTCACGGAGCCGGACCCGCAGGTCCGGTATCCGCGCGCTGCGGGCCGCCACGGCGGTGCGCAGCGTCTCGGTCGACACGCCCGTGTCGGCGAAGCTGTAGAGCAGGAACAGATCGTTGCGGGTCCGGGCCGACAGCCAGAACATGGTCGCGTCCTGCGGCGCCATCGAACTCACGTGGGAGACCCTATAGAAACTATCGATTCCGCGCGGCAACGCTGCTACCGTCTGTAGTAGACCCATTCCACACACGCACGAGCGGAGTGTCGGCCATGGCGAACGGACTCGCGCGAACAGTTGGCGAACAAGCTGATGCGGCGGATCAGCGATATCGCGGCGCGGCATTCATGAAGCGGTCGATCAACAAGGTCTTCCCGACCCACTGGTCGTTCCTGCTGGGTGAGATCGCGCTCTACAGCTTCATCATCCTGCTGCTGTCGGGTGTGTATCTCACATTGTTCTTCGACCCGTCGATGGCGCACGTCACCTACGACGGCGCCTACCAGCCGCTGCGCGGCGTCGGGATGTCACGGGCCTACGAGACCGCGCTGAACATCTCCTTCGAGGTGCGCGGCGGTCTGTTCGTGCGCCAGGTCCATCACTGGGCGGCGCTGCTGTTCGCGGCCTCGATCATCGTGCACCTGTTCCGCATCTTCTTCACCGGCGCGTTCCGCAAGCCGCGTGAGGCGAACTGGGTGATCGGCTCGCTGCTGCTGATCCTGGCGATGTTCGAGGGCTTCTTCGGCTACTCGCTGCCCGACGACCTGCTCTCCGGCACCGGCCTGCGGGCCGCGTTCTCCGGTATCACGATCGGAATCCCGGTGATCGGCACCTGGATGCACTGGCTGATGTTCGGCGGCGACTTCCCCGGCGAGATCATCATCCCGCGCCTCTACATCGCCCACGTGCTGCTCTTCCCCGGGATCATGCTCGCACTGATCGCCGCGCACATCGCGCTGGTCTGGTATCAGAAGCACACCCAGTTCCCCGGGCCGGGACGGACCGAGAACAACGTGGTGGGCGCGCGCATCGTGCCGGTGTTCGCCGCCGATCAGGGCGCGTTCTTCGCCTTCACTCTCGCCGTCGTCGGCCTCATGGGCGGTTTGTTCCAGATCAACCCGATCTGGAACCTCGGGCCGTACAACCCCTCCCAGGTCTCCGCCGGTTCGCAGCCGGACTTCTACATGATGTGGACCGACGGCTTGGCGCGTCTGATGCCGCCGTGGGAGCTGTATCTGGGTCGCTACACGGTCCCCGCCTCGTTCTGGGTGGCGCTGACCATGGGCTTGGTGTTCGTCCTTTTGATCTCCTACCCCTGGATCGAGAAGCGCCTGACCAAGGATTACGAGGCGTACCACAACCTGCTCCAGCGCCCACGCGACGTGCCGGTGCGCACCGCGATCGGCGCCATGGCCATCACGTTCTACGTGGTCCTCACGATCTCCTGCGTCAACGACATCATCGCCTACAAGTTCGACATCTCGTTGAACGCGACGACCTGGGCAGGCCGCATCGGTGTCCTCATCGGGCCGCCGATCGCGTACTTCATCGCCTACCGCCTGTGCCTCGGCCTGCAACGCAGCGACCGCACGGTGCTCGACCACGGCATCGAGACCGGCGTGGTCAAGCGCCTGCCGCATGGCGAGTACATCGAGGTGCATCAGCCGCTCGGCCCGGTCGACGAGCACGGCCACCCGATCCCGCTGGAGTACCAAGGCGCGGCGGTGCCGAAGAAGATGAACCGCCTCGGTTCGGCGGGCAAGCCGGGCACGGGCAGCTTCTTCCGCGCCGATCCGACGGCCGAGTCCAACCGCAACCGCGCCATCGAGCACGAAGAGGAACACCGGCAACTCGCGGTGTTGCGGAGCTACCAGGATCGCATCACCGGAAACGGACACGGCCGCGACGAAACCCAATAGCTCGCAGTCGAATTCGAGCGCGCGAAGGCCCCGAGCCGATTGGACCCGGGGCCCGTGCTGACTGCTCGTCGGACCTGACGTTCAGGCCTTGTCGAACTCCCCCGCCGATACTCCGCTGAGGAATGCGTCCCACTCACCCGGGGTGAATGCCAAGACCGGGCCGACGCCCTTGTCCTTGGTGTCGCGGACAGCCACATTGCCGCCGTCGAGAAATGCCACTTCCACGCAGTTCCCGTCGGGGCCGCTGTATGTGCTCTTACGCCACACAGCGCCCGTCGAATCTACTTCCACGGCACTAGCTCCTTTGCTGCGTCGAGAACGAGAATTTCCAACCGAGATTGTTCTAACTAGCACCGGTATCCGGGCGCAGGGAACGCCGAATACCGTGGTGCGCTTGGTGGTAGCGCGCAACAGTATCGGTGCGCGGTATCGCACTGAAGTTCGGGACGAATACGCCCCGCGGGTTGCCCCCGCGGGCTAAACCCTAGCAGGTTCTTCGAAGGATTTGCCGGTCTCTTGCCAGTTCAACCATCCCATTTGCCAAGCTTGCGAAGGCATTAAGTTGCGGGGACATTGCCAGCCCTGAGCTTTCCGGCGAAAAGCCGCGGAGGGCAATCATTTGTTCCAGCGTGATTGGTCTGTGATCCGTCGATGGAGGCACCGAGGGCCACCCTCTCGCGGCGTCGCCTGGACACGGCGTGGATCATGGATCTTATGGTCGAACGTCCACGCGACGAGGCAGGTCGCGCCCGCAACCCCCGCCCACGAGACCGGTTCGGCCGCCCGCTACCGCTCGGTAGCGAGGGCGTGCCGCGAATTCCGGACGATCTGAATCTGCCGCCCCAGCAAACTCTTACCCTCGCCCAGCAACTCTTGGATGACGGTCTGGCATTCAACGCACACGAGGTATTGGAGGCGGCATGGAAGAACGGGCCGTTCGCCGAAAGGATGCTGTGGCAGGGTCTGGCGCAATACGCGGTCGGTCTGACACACATACAACGCGGTAATCCGAAGGGAGCGCGCACCCTGCTCGGTCGCGCGGTCGGCCGACTGCGGGCCTACGAACCAGGCGATAGCGGCAATTCGGACGACGATTGTCACGACCAGGGTGCGGACGACTCGACAGAACTCCGAAACCGCGCTCTGCCCTATGACATCGATGGCGCGGGACTGATCGCGCGCGCCGAAACGCTTCTCGCCGCGTTGGACTCCGGCGCGGCGATCACCGAGGACGACCTCAAGCCGCGGCTGCGCGTCTGAGCGCCGTCGGTGCGGACGCCTACCATGGCAGTCGTGCCCGCCGCCCAGCTCGACTCACTCGCCCGAGGCGCGGGCCGCTATGCGCCGAGCCCGTCGGGCGACCTGCACCTGGGCAATCTGCGCACGGCACTGCTCGCCTGGCTGTTCGCGCGATCGAGCGGACGCCGGTTCCTGATGCGGATCGACGATCTCGATCGGGTGCGCCCAGGCGCGGCGGAGCGCCAGCTCGCCGATCTCGCGGCCATCGGACTGGACTGGGACGGCCCGGTGGTGCGCCAATCCGAACGCCTGCCGCACTACGACGCCGCCATCGAACGACTCACCGCCGCCGGTCTGACCTACGAGTGCTATTGCACCAGAAGGGAAATTCAGCAGGCCGCGACCGCACCGCACGGGCCGATGGGCGCCTACCCGGGGATCTGCCGCACCCTGAGCGCCGAGGCTCGCGCGCGCCGCAGGGCCGAGGGCAGATCCGCCGCGCTGCGCCTGCGTGCCGCGGCCGCCGAGTTCGAAGTAATCGACGACCTGCACGGCCGCTACCGAGGCCCGGTCGACGACGTGGTGCTGCGCCGCGGCGACGGCACCCCCGCCTACAACCTCGCGGTGGTGGTCGACGACGCCGCGCAGGGCATCGATCAGGTGGTGCGCGGCGACGACCTGCTGCCATCCACCCCGCGCCAGGCCTACCTGGCCAGCCTGCTCGACCTGCCCATTCCGCGCTACGCGCATGTGCCGTTGGTACTCAACGAAAATGGTCAGCGGCTGGCCAAACGCGACGGCGCTGTGACGCTCGCCGACCGACGCGCCCTGGGCAACACGCCCGAACAGGTTGTGAGCTTGCTCGCCGACTCGCTCGGCTACACCGCGAGCACCCCGTCGCAGCTCCTCGAACATTTCGATCCGGCGCGGTTACCGCGAGAACCTTGGATCGTGGCCGCCGACGGGTTGTTGCAACCCAGCGGGTGTCCGTAACGTACCGAATCGACCACTGATCAACCGATCACCACGAGGACAAAAGCATGACGAGCGGTGGGTACGACCCCAACCAGAATCCCCAGGGCGGGTACGGCCAGCCGTACCCCCAGGGCCAGCCGCAGTACGGGCAGCAGCCCCAGTACGGGCAGCAGCCGCAGTACGGTCAGGACCCTTACGGCCAGCAGCAGTACGGCCAGCAGCAGCCGCAGTACGGCCAGCAGCCTCAGTACGGGCAGGACCCCTACGGGCAGCAGCAGCCGCAGTACGGTCAGCAGCCGCAGTACAACCAGGATCCGTACGGCCAGCAGCAGTACCCGCAGCAGCAGGGCTATGGCGCAGGCGGTTTCGGCGGCGCGCAGCCCGGTGAGCTGTGGCCGCGCTTCGCAGCCCGTTTGATCGACAACATCATCGCTGGTATTCCATCGGCCATCGTGCTGACGATGCTCCTGCTCTTCCTGCCCGCGAACCTGGGAACCCAGATTCTCGCGTACGCGGTCTACTTCGCTCTGATCACCGCGTACTTCGTCGGTATGGAGGTGACGCAGGGCACCACCCTCGGCAAGAAGATCCTCGGCCTCCGGGTCGTCGGGCCCGGCGGCGCCAAGATCGACCCGGTCACCTCGCTCAAGCGCAACGTGTTCCTCGCGGCCAGTGTCGTCTACTGCCTTGGCTGGCTGGTCTCGTTCGGCCTCGGCATCTACATCGCCGTCACCATCGAGCAGGACCCGAACAAGCAGGGCTGGCACGACAAGTTCGCGGGCGGCACCCAGGTCGTCAAGGGCTGACCCACCCCCGGCAAACACTCAGGGGCGCTCCCGGCAACGGGAGCGCCCCTGAGTCGTCTTCGGCGCGAGTCGTTTTCGCGGCTCAGGCCCCCGCGATCACACCGATGATGTTGAGCACCCAGTACAGAATGCCGAGCACGATGCCGCCGACCCCGACCCACACGCCGGCTTGGGCCATGCCCTTGCCTTCGTAGTTGCCGGACTGCTTCATCTGGTTCAGCGCGACCACACCGAGCACCAGGCCGATGATGCTCGGCAGCAGGAAGCAGCAGGACGCGACGCCCGCGATGGAGACGATCATCGCGGCGATCGCCAAACCGTTGGAGCCCTGGCTCGGTGGCGCGCCGTACGGCTGATAGCCCTGGGGATAACCGTAATTCGGCTGCTGCGGATAGGGCGCCGGTCCCGACTGGTACGGTGCGCCGCCCGCGGGCTGCTGGTAGTTCGGGTACTGCGACTGCTGCGGATATTGCGGCTGCGAGGGCGGCGGCTGCTGCGGGTACTGCGGGGCGGAGGGGTACCCGGTCGGTTCGGAGTTCGGATACTGCGGTACCGAGCCCTGGGCGCCGGAGTCCGGCGACACGCCTTGGCCGCCGTACTGCTTCCACCACTCGTCGGAATCGCCGGGATTCGTCATGGGTACAGCGTAATGGGCGCAGACGGACGTGGTCTGTCCTTCATGACCGGACCGTCCCACGCGACCCGGTCCCGGCTGGGAGGATGATGCCCGTGAGTGATGTGCATAAATCAGAAGAACACGACGGGTCTGGGTACCCCGCGCCGGACCACGCGGCATTCGCCCAGGTCGCGCGGGGGTACTACACACCGATCGTCGCGCTGTTCACCGCGACGCTGATCATTTCGAATATCTGCGCCACCAAGGGCGTCGAATTCTTCCGCGACGAATCGGTCACGGTGGGACCGTTCCAGATCCTGCCGATCGTCACCGACGGCGCGTTCTTCCTCTTTCCCCTGGCCTACGTCCTCGGCGACGTGCTGAGCGAGGTGTACGGCTTCCGCGCCACCCGGCGCGCCATCTACTACGGGTTCGGCGCCCTTGTGCTGACCGTGCTGTGCTTCGCGATCGTGCTCCGCCTGCCCGCCGCCGGTTTCTACGAGAACCAGGAGGCGCTGCGATCCATCGTCGGTCCGGTGCCGCGGCTGGTGATCGCCGGTCTCGCCGGGTATTTCGTCGGCCAGCTGCTGAATTCCGCGACGCTGGTGCTGATCAAGGAACGGACCAAGGAGAAATACCTGTGGGCCAGGCTGATCGGCTCGACCGTGGTCGGCGAATTCGCCGACACCCTGATTTTCTGCTCGATCGCCGCGGCCGCCATCGGCATCGAAACCTGGCAGCAGTTCGTGAATTACGTGATCATCGGCTTCCTGTGGAAGACGCTGGTCGAGGTGCTGGTCATGCCGCTCACCTACCGGGTGATCGCACTACTGAAGAAGCACGAACCCGGTTACGCGCCGCGCGCCGTCGACCCGCTGCACGCTTAGGACGCGGCCCTACACCCCACTCCGCACACGGCCGGAGCGCAGGCGGAGGTCCGCCCGAAACACGCTGCGCGATGGCGCCCGACGGACCAGTGCGTGCGCCGGGGCCAGCGCATGCGGCCGGGCGAACGCTTGCGTGCGGCCAGCCGAGCGCGCGTGCCGCCGGGCTCCGCAACGTGCAACCGAGCCCAGCACGTGCGCCGCGGCAGCGCGTCTGCCGGACCAGTGCGTGCGCCGAAACCAGCGCATCGGCGGGGCGAGAGTGTGCAACCGGAGGGGGTCGTGCGGACGGAGCCAACGCGTGCAGCCGACTCAGCAGCGCCTGCGCCGGGGCTAGCGCGGCTGCGCGGCTAGCGCGTGTGCTGCGGCTGGCGCATCTGCCGAGCCAGTCCGTACGCCGGTGCCAGCACGTGCGCTGACCGCACCGGGGATCAGGGCGTGCGAATCCGCCCCTTCCAGCGGCCCAGCGTTTCGGCTTTGAACTCGTCGAAGCTGCCGTCGTCGATGCTGGCGCGGATCCGGTCGACCAGCCGAATGGTGAAGCGCTCGTTGTGAATCGTGCACAGTGTGGCGGCCAGCATTTCCTTGGCTTTGAAGAGATGGTGGATGTAGGCGCGGGTGTAGTGCGCGCAGGTGTAGCAGTCGCAGGTCTCGTCGATCGGGGTGAAATCGCGGCGGAAGCGGCTGGTATTGATGTTGAAGCGGCCCTCGGCGACGTAGATGGCCGCGTTGCGGGCGACGCGCGAGGGATTCACGCAGTCGAAGGTGTCCGCGCCGTTCTCCACCGCGACGAAGATGTCCTCCGGCTCGCTGATGCCGAGCATGTGCCTCGGCTTGTCCGGGGGCAGTTCGTCACAGCACCAGCCGACGATGGCGCCGAGGTTGTGCTTCTCCAGGGCGCCGCCGATGCCGTAACCGTCGAAACCCGTTCCGCCCGCGCCGCGGATCGCCTCCAGCTCGCGACATGCCTTGCGGCGCAGGTCTTCGTATTGCGCGCCCTGGATGACGGCGAACAGCGCCTGGTAGGGGCGGTGTGTGCGGGCCGCGGTCAGCCGCTCGTGCTCGTCGATGCAGCGCTGCGCCCATTCGTGCGTGCGCTGTAGCGACTTCTCTTGGTAGCCACGGGTGTTCAGCAGCGTGGTGAGCTCGTCGAAGGCGAACATGATGTCGGCGCCGAGCTGGTGCTGGATGCCCATGGAGATTTCCGGGGTGAACCGGTGCTTGGAGCCGTCCAGATGCGAACGGAAGGTGACGCCGTCGTCGTCGACGGTGGCGAGGCGCTCCTTGCCCGCCGCGATCACATCGTCGCTGCGGACGTCGACGGCTTCCATCGCGAGCACCTTCTTGAAGCCGACGCCCAGCGACATCACCTGGAAGCCGCCGCTGTCGGTGAAGGTGGGCCCCGGCCAGTTCATGAACGCGCCGAGTCCGCCCGCCTCGTCCACGATGTCGGCGCCCGGTTGCAGGTAGAGGTGATAGGCGTTGGCCAGCAGCGCCTGCGCGCCGAGTTCGCTCATCGCCTCCGGCAGCACCGCCTTGACCGTCGCCTTGGTGCCGACGGGGATGAACGCGGGCGTCGCGATCGCACCGTGCGGCGTCTGGATGACACCCGAGCGACCGTGCCGTCCGTCCAGCCGGGCGCCGACGGTGAAGGAGAACGATTCCGGTGCTGACACGCCCTTCATCCTCTCAGGCGCCCCTGTGCGCCCCGCGCCGCGCCCGGGGCGCTGGTCGAAGGGATTCCTTACTAGAGTTCAACTCTAATCAGATATAGACTTCGGTCATGAGCGCCGTCAAGGGGACGAACAAGCGAGCCCTCAAAGCCCAGGAGACGAGACGGCGAATACTCGCGGCCGCCGGCGAGTTGTTCGTCGAGCAGGGCTACGGCGCGACCAACCTGCAAGAGATCGCCGCGCGGGCGGGCGTGGCCGTGCAGACCATCTACTTCACCTTCACCAACAAGCGCACGCTGCTGAAAGAACTGGTCGACGTCACGATCGCGGGCGACGACGAACCGGTGGCGACCATGGAACGGGAGTGGTTCCGCACCGCCATGGCTGCCGCGACCGCGCAAAAGCATCTGCGCGCGCACATCGCGGGCACCCGCCCGGTGCTCGAACGCATCGCGCCGATACACAAGGTGATCGAGACGGCCGCCGCCACCGACCCGGAAGTCGCCGCGATGTGGCCCGCGGACCAACCGGACCCGCGCTACACCGTGCAGCTGCACACCGCCACCGTCATGATGACCAAACCCGGTGCGCGCCGAGATGTCTCGGCGGAAGAAGCCGCCGACCTGCTCTACGGCCTACTCAGCACCGAACTGTTCCTCCTGCTGGTCCGCAACAGAGGCTGGACCGCGCAGCACTGGGAGGACTGGGCCTACACCACCCTCCTCCCCCAACTCTGCGACTAGTCCGTCAAGCCTCCGCCGCGGCCGCCGCGAACTGGGCGCTGTAGAGGCGGTAGTAGGCGCCGCGCTCGTCGAGCAGTCGCTCGTGCGTGCCGTGCTCGACGATCCGGCCCGCCTCCATGACGACGATCAGGTCGGCGTCGCGGATCGTGGAAAGCCGGTGCGCGATGACGAAACTCGTGCGGTCGCGGCGTAGCGCCGCGGTGGCGTGCTGGACGAGCAGTTCGGTGCGGGTGTCCACCGAGCTGGTCGCCTCGTCCAGGATCAGGATCGACGGCTTGGCCAGGAAGGCGCGGGCGATGGTGATCAGCTGCTTCTCACCCGCGCTGACGCCCGAACCCTCCTCGTCGATGATCGTGTCGTAGCCGTCGGGCAGCGCGTGCACGAACCGGTCGACGTACGCGGCCCGTGCGGCGGCGAGGATTTCCGCCTCGCTCGCATTGGGATTGCCGTACGCGATGTTCTCCCGGATGGTGCCGCGGAAGAGCCAGGTGTCCTGCAGGACCATGCCGATACGCGACCGCAGGTGATCGCGGGTGATCTCGGTGATGTCGACGCCGTCGATGGTGATCGTGCCCGCGTCCAGCTCGTAGAAGCGCATGAGCAGGTTCACCAGCGTGGTCTTGCCCGCGCCGGTCGGCCCGACTATGGCGACGACGTGTCCGGGCTCGGCGACCAGCGAGAGCCGCTCGATGACCGGCTTCTCCGGCTCGTACCGGAACGAGACGGCCTCGAACTCGACCCGCCCGCGATCCACCGGCCGGGTGTTCTCCATGACCGGATCCGGGCTCTGCTCCTCGGCGTCGAGGATCTCGAAGATGCGCTCGGCCGAGGCCACGCCCGACTGCAGCAGGTTCGCCATCGCGCCGATCTGGGTCAGCGGCTGACTGAACTGCCTGGAGTACTGGATGAACGCCTGCACCTCGCCGAGCGAGAGATGGCCCGTGGCCACCCGCAGACCGCCGACCAGCGCCACCAGCACGAAATTCACGTTCCCGAGGAACATGATCGCGGGCATGATCAGGCCCGAGATGAACTGCGCCTTGAAGCTGGATTCGTAGAGCGCCTGGTTGCGCTCGTCGAACTCCCTGCCGACCTCGCGGCCGCGGCCGAACGCGGTGACCACCTCGTGGCCGGTGTACGCCTCCTCGACCTGCGCGTTGACCAGGCCGGTGTACTTCCACTGGTCCACGAAGTGCGGCTTGGACCGCTTGGCGATCTGCGCGGTGACGACGATCGCGCCCGGCACGGTGAGCAGCGCGATCAGCGCGAGCAGCGGCGAGATCCAGAACATCATGATCAGGATGCCGAGCACCGAGAACACCGACATGATCAGCTGGCTCATGGTCTGCTGCAAGCTCTGCGAGACGTTGTCGACGTCGTTGGTGACGCGGCTCAGCACGTCGCCGCGCGGCTGGGAGTCGAAGTAGCGCAACGGGAGCCGGTGGATCTTGTCCTCGACCTCGCCGCGCAGCCGCTTCACCGTCCGGTTGATGACGATGTTGAGCAGGTAGCCCTGCAACCAGCCGAACACCGAGGCGCCGACGTAGAGCGCGAGCACGAGCACCAAGACCCGGCCCACCGCGCCGAAATCCACGCCGACGCCGGGCACGACGTTCATGGCGCTGAGCATGTCGGCCAGGGTGTCGTTGCCGCTCGCGCGCAGCCGCTCGACGGCCTGCTCCTTGGACAGTCCGCGCATCGCCTCGAGGTTCTTGCCGACCACGCCGTCGAAGACGAGGTTGGTCGCCTTGCCGAGCAGATACGGGCCGAGGGTGTTGAGCACCACCGAGGTGACCGCGAGGCCGATGATGCACCCGACGTAGAACCGTTCCGGGGCGAGCCTGCGCAGCAGCCGCTTCAGCGACGGCCCGAACGACTTGGCCTTGGCGTCCGGTGCCCCGGGAGCCGGAGCTCCTGGCCTCATCGCGCCTCCTCCACACTCAGCTGAGACGCCACGATCTCCTGGTATTCGGGACAGTCGCGCAGCAGTTGCTCATGGGTGCCGATGCCAGCGATCACGCCGTCTTCGAGCACGATGATCTGGTCCGCGTCCCGGATGGTGGCGATGCGCTGGGCCACGATGATCACCGAGGCGTTCTCGGTCTCCGGCTTCAACGCCTCGCGCAGCCGGGCGTCGGTGGCGACGTCGAGGGCGGAGAACGAGTCGTCGAACAGGTAGATGCGCGGTCTGCGGACCAGCGCCCGCGCGATGGCGAGGCGCTGGCGCTGGCCGCCGGAGACCGTGGTGCCGCCCTGCGCCACCGGCGTCTCCAGACCCTGCGGCATCTCCCGCACGAAGTCGGCGGCCTGCGCGATCTCGAGGCAGCGCCAGAGTTCCTCGTCGGTGGCGTCCGGGTTTCCGTAGCGCAGGTTGCTGGCGACGGTGCCGGAGAACAAGTACGCCTTCTGCGGCACCAGGCCGATCTGTTCGCGCAGCACTTCGAGGTCGAGGTGGCGGACGTCGGTGCCGCCCACGTACACCGCACCGTCGGTGACGTCGATCAGCCGCGGTATCAGGTTCAGCAGCGTCGTCTTGCCGGAACCGGTGGAACCGACGATGGCCGTCGTGGTCCCTGGCTCCACTTGGAAACGGATGGCGCGCAGCACCGGCTTCTCCGCGCCGGGAAAAGCGAACTCGCAGAACTGCAAGTCGACCGAGGCCGGGTCGCCTTCGAACGGCTGCGGCAGCCGCGGCGGCAGCACCGAGGACTCGGTGGCGAGCACCTCGCCGATCCGGTCGGCCGAGACCGCGGCGCGCGGCGCCATCATGGCCAGGAACGACGCCATCATGACCGCCATCAGGATCTGCATGATGTAGGACAACATCGCGGTGAGCGAGCCGATCTGCAGCTCGCCGGAGTCGATCAGGTGCCCGCCGAACCAGATCACCGCCACCGCGGTGACGTTGCTGATCAGCATGACCAGCGGGAACATCAGCGCCGTCAGCCTGCCGACGCGCAGCGAGGCCTCGGTGAGCTCGGTGTTGGCGATGCCGAACCGCCAGGTCTCCTGCCGCTCCCTGACGAACGCGCGCACCACCCGGATGCCGGTGATCTGCTCGCGCAGCACCCGGTTGACCGCGTCGATGCGCTCCTGCATGTCGCGGAAGCCGGGCACCATCCTGGCCACGACGAGCGCCATCGACAACCCGAGCGCGGGCACCGCGATGAGCAGCAGCCAGGACAGACTCAGGTCTTCGCGCAGCGCCATGACGATGCCGCCGACACACATGATCGGCGCCATCACCAGGATGGTCGCCGACATCACGATGAGCAGCTGCACCTGCTGAATGTCGTTGGTGTTGCGGGTGATCAGCGAGGGCGCGCCGAACATGCCGACCTCGCGCGCGGAGAAGGTGCCGACCCGGTGCACCAGCGCGCCGCGCAGGTCGCGGCCCGCGCCCATGGCGGCCTGTGCGCCCAGATAGACCGAGAACGCGGACGCGACGATCTGCACGCCCGTGACCGCGAGCATCCACAGCCCCGTCGTCCAGATGTAGCCGATGTCGCCCTTGGTGACGCCGTTGTCGATCAGATCGGCGTTCAGGCTCGGCAGGTAGAGCATCGCGATGACCGAAACCAACTGGAGCGCAACGACCCCCGCCAATTGCGCGCGGTAGGGGTACAGATGAGCTCTGAGCAGTCTGATCAACATGATGCTTGGCAGGCTACCGGCAATCGGTGACAGCCGTCGTGGCGATTCTCTCTGGGCGGAACCGCAGCTCAGCGCCGCTCCCAGGCGCCGGGATCGCCGGTGAGCGCGTCGACGAACTCGGGCAACCGGTCGGCGACGATGTCGGCGACGGTCACGTTCTCCAGCACCGCGCGGATGTTCACACGCAGCGCGATCCACACCGATTGCAGAGGTTCGGCCGCGCCCGGATACTTCACGTCCTCGGGCCGCTGCCCGCGCACCGAGGCGAGCGGGCCCTCGATCGCGCGGATCACGTCGGCGATGGAGATCTCGGCCGCGGGCCTGGCCAGCGAATATCCCCCGTCGGGTCCGCGCCTGCTGACGACCAGCTCGGCGCGGCGCAGCTCACCGAGCACGGTCTCCAGCACCTTGGGCGGAATCCGCTGCGCGGACGCGATGGCGTCGGCTTTGATCTTGGCGTCGGGCGTGGCCCGGGCGATCTCCAGCAGGGTTCGCACCGCGTAATCGACCTTCGCGGTGATGTGCACGGCTACTCCCAGGCGTGTTCGACGACGCGCACGAATCTACGCGGTGCCGCAGGCGGTCAACACGCAGGTGGCCGAGTCCAGGAGCGTGTTCTCCAGCAGCGAGTCGTCCGCGCCGGGCACTAGTTCCTTGGAAATCAACGCCACCCCGAGAACCTCGAGCGCCGCGCAGGCACGAACCCGCGCCTCGTCGGTGGGATCCGGACCGGCCAGCCAATCGCGCAGCACCCGGTTGCTGTCCATCAGGTCCGGATATCGGTCGGCCATCGCGTTGACGATCGCCACCGCGTCGCGCACACACAGCGCCCCCGCGTCGCGGTGCCGGATGAGCCCGCGCAGGTGCGCACGCAACACCGCCCGCACCCCCTCGGCGTTGTACGGGACCGCGTCGATGTCTTCGACGACCGAACGCAGATGGTCGATGATCGGATCGATGATCGCCAATAGCAGATCCAGCTTCGAGGGGTAGTGATAGTACAGCGAAGCCTTTGTGATTCCTACCGCATCCGCGACCTCGCGAAGGCTCGTCTGCTCGAAACCCTTGGCGGCGAATAGCTTCACAGCGGCGTCGCGGATCGCGATCTTAGTGCCGCTACCTGCGATAACGCTGTCGGGTGCGTCGGGTCCGGCCATTGGATGATCCTCTCGTCGATGCTGCGCGGCGCTAACGTCGCCACCAAAATTGAGGTTGTACCTCCACTTACTCGGTCGGTAGTCTACCTACCGCACGGTAGGCAGAAAGCGTCAGTGGAGGCGGGGACAAGCAGGGAGTCCCGCGAAAGTGCTGTCTACGCGCCACGATCCAGCACGTACCAGTCACCGCTAGGAGTACCCGCGTGTCCGTTTACCTCTATAGATTCGGAAAGTTCGCTTTCCGCCGGAAATGGATAGTGCTTCCGGTCTGGCTTGTCCTCTTCGTGCTCCTCGGTGGTCTGGGCGCGCAGCTCAGCAAACCGATGAGCAACGA
Source organism: Nocardia sp. CNS-044 (assembly GCF_059570515.1). Lineage (NCBI taxonomy): Bacteria > Bacillati > Actinomycetota > Actinomycetes > Mycobacteriales > Nocardiaceae > Nocardia > Nocardia sp. CNS-044. Next base: position 684,246 of record NZ_JCANSX010000005.1, on the reverse strand, counting down.
TTTCAGCATGCCCGAGCTGCCCTCCGCCCGAGCCAACGACATTCTCGACAAGCACTTCCCCGGTGCGTCCGAGGCCTTCAAGTTCGACGCCGTGACCGGAACTTACGTCATCGGCGCGCCCGAGGGTCAGAAGCTGACCGATCCCGCGAATCGCGCGGCGGTCGAGGCGTTCATCGCCAAGCTCAACCAGCTCGACATCGTCGACCACGAGAAGCCGATCGTGAACCCGATCGACGCCGCGGAGAAGATGGGCTGCCTGGAGAACCCCGATCCCTCGCAGTGCAGTGGCTCCCCGCTCAACGTGCTCGGCAAGGACGACCCGAACTCCGTCGCGTTCATGAGCGTGCCGTTCAGCATCGCGAAGTTCACCGACGTCACCGACGAGAACCGCAAGGCCGCCTACGACGTGGGCGCCGACGCGCGGAACTCCGGCCTCGCGGTCGAGGTGAGCGGTTCCATCGCCCAGACCCAGGAGCAGCCGAGCGGTACCGCCGAGCTGATCGGCATGGGCGTCGCGCTGATCGTGATGATCGTGGCCTTCGGCGCCATCGTCGCGGCCTTCGTGCCGATCGTCACCGCGATCGTCGGGCTCGGCGCGGCCACCTCGGTCATCCTGTTGGGCACCTCGTTCATCGAGGTCCCGAGCTTCACCACGTTCCTCGCCTCGATGATCGGCATCGCGTTGTCCATCGACTACGCGCTGTTCATCGTCTCGCGCTACAAGCACGAACTGGCCGTGCAGGATTCGCCGGAAGAGGCGGCGGGCACCGCGCTCGGCACCGCCGGTTCCGCTGTCGTGTTCGCCGGTCTGACCGTGATCATCGCGCTGGCCGGTCTGAGCATCGTCGGCGTCGAGTTCCTGACCTTCATGGGTCTGGGCGGCGCGATCGCGGCGGGCTTCGCCGTGATCACCGCGACCACGCTGATGCCCGCGCTGCTCGGCGCGTTCGGCCGGTTCCTGTTCAAGCCGAAGCTGCCGCTGGTCGCCAAGCACGACCCGGAGGACGACGCCATCGTCACCAACGGCATGCGCTTCGGCCGTCTCATCGGCAAGGCCCCGTGGGCCGCGCTGGTGCTGTCCATCGTCGCGCTCGGCGCGCTCGCCGCGCCCGCGGCCGGTCTGAACCTGGGTCTGCCCGGCGAGGACAGCATGCCCAAGACCTCCACCGTGCGTAAGGCCTACGAGCTGCGGACCGAGGGCTTCGGCGAAGGCAGCAACGGCGTGCTCAACGTCGCGGTCGACCTGAGCAACGTCGCGCCCGAGCGGCGCGACGAGGCGGTCAACGCCCTGCGCGAGCGGCTCGCATCCTACGGGAACATGGACTACGTCACCGAGCCGCAGTTCAGCGGTGAGGACAAGGCGGGCGCGCTGCTCGACGGCGTGCCGAAGTCGGGCCCGAACAACCAGGACACCAAGGACCTGGTGCGCGACGCCCGCGACGCGGAGGCCGAACTGAAGGCGCAGTACGGCATCGAGTACGGCATCACCGGCACCACTGCCATCTACGCCGACGTCGACCACGTGCTGCTCAGCAAGATCGCGCCGTACCTCGCCATCGTGGCGGGCGCCGCGTTCATCCTGCTGATCCTGGTGTTCCGCTCGATCCTGGTGCCGCTGACCGCGGCGCTCGGCTTCCTGCTCTCCATGGCCGCGACCTTCGGCGCGACTGTGCTGATCTTCCAGGAGGGCAAGCTCGGCCTGATCGACGATCCGCAGCCGATCGTCAGCTTCATGCCGATCATGCTCATCGGCCTCGTGTTCGGTCTCGCCATGGACTACCAGGTGTTCCTGGTGACCCGCATGCGCGAGGAGTACGTGCACGGCAAGTCGCCGAAGGAAGCGGTGGTGGCCGGTTACCACCACGGCGCGCGCGTGGTGACCTCCGCCGCGATCATCATGATCTCGGTGTTCGCCTCCTTCATCCTGGAGTCGGACGTGACCGCGAAGTCGTTCGGTTTCGCGCTGGCGGCGGGCGTGCTGTTCGACGCCTTCATCGTCCGCATGGTGCTGGTCCCGGCGCTGCTGGTGATCATGGGCAAGTGGTCCTGGTGGATGCCGAAGTGGCTCGACCGGATCGTGCCGGATATCGATGTCGAGGGTACGAAGCTGCGTGATCTGCAGCAGAAGTCCGTCGAGCTGAAGAAGGAACCGGTCACTGTGAGCTGATCGGATTCGCCAACCGTCGGCCCCGCACCCATGCCTTTGGGTGCGGGGCCGACGTGTTTCCGGGGGTTCTTGCTCTCGTGCCCGGTACGCAGCAGACTCGGGGTGTTCGACTCTTTGCTCGGTAGACCGCCTGCATCGGCGCGGCGGAGGTAATTCGCGAGCGCGGGCGGGTGAGCCCGCGTGTTCGTTCCCGAACCGGCTCGACCCGATCAACCGCGAGGAGAACCCGTTGTCCGTGTATCTATACCGGTGGGGAAAGTTCGCCTTTCGCCGCAAGTGGATAGTCCTGCCGGTCTGGCTCGTCCTGTTCTTTCTGCTCGGCGCGCTCGGCGCCCAGTTGAAGGAACCGATGACCGACGACTTCAGCCTGCCGAACCTGCCGTCCGAACGGGCCACGGAGATCCTCGACGAACACTTCCCCGGCATGTCGGCCGCGTTCGAGTTCGACGCCGTCACCGGCACCTACGTGATCGGCGCGCCCGAAGGGCAGAAGCTCACCGATCCGGCCAACCACCAGGCGATCGAGGCGCTGATCAGCCGACTCGACCAGCTCGACATCGTCGACCACGGCAAGCCGCTGACCGACCCGATCGCCGCGGCCCAGCAGATGGGCTGCCTCGTGCCGGAACCGAACGTCTCCACGTGTAGCGGCGCCCCGCTGAACGTGCTGAACGAGACCGCGCCCGACACCGTCGCGGTTGTCAGCGTGCCGTTCACCCTCGAGGAATTCGCCGACATCACGCCGGAGAACCGCGCGGCCGCCTACGACGTCGCCGACGACGCCCGCGCCGCCGGGCTGACCGTAGAACTCAGCGGCACCATCGCGATCGAGCAACAGGTCCCGAGCGGCAAGTCGGAGATGATCGGCATGGGCGTCGCGCTGATCGTGATGATCGTGGCCTTCGGCGCCATCGTGGCCGCCTTCGTGCCGATCGTCACCGCGATCGTCGGCCTCGGCGCGGCGACCTCGCTGATACTTCTCGGCACCTCGGTGCTGTCCATCCCCAGCTTCACCACCTTCCTCGCCTCGATGATCGGCATCGCGCTGTCCATCGACTACGCGCTGTTCATCGTGTCCAGGTACAAACACGAACTGGCCGTGCAGGATTCGGCCGAGGAAGCCGCGGGCACCGCGTTGGGCACGGCGGGTTCGGCGGTGGTGTTCGCCGGTCTGACCGTGATCATCGCGCTGGTCGGACTGAGCATCGTCGGCGTTCGATTCCTGACGTTCATGGGTCTCGGCGGCGCGGTCGCGGCGGCCTTCGCGGTGCTCGTCGCGCTGACGCTGATGCCCGCGCTGCTCGGCGCGCTCGGGCGGTTCCTCTTCAAGCCGAGGCTGCCGCTCATCGCCCAGCACGACCCGGAAGACGACACCGTCGTCACCAACGGCATGCGCGTGGCCCGGCTGATCGGTCGCATCCCGGTCGTCACGCTGGTGCTCAGCATCCTTGTGCTCGGCCTGCTCGCCGCACCGGCCGCAGGTCTGAACCTCGGTCTGCCGGGCGAGGACAGCATGCCCAAGACCTCCACCGTGCGTAAGGCCTACGAACTGCGCACCGAAGGGTTCGGCGAGGGCAGCAACGGTGTCCTCAACGTCGCGGTCGACCTCACCGACGTGCCGCAGGAGCGCCGGGCCGAAGCGCTGACCGCGCTGCGCGACAAGCTGATGTCCTACCCCGACATGGACTACGTCACCGAGCCGACGCCGAGCCAGGACGGCAACGGCGCGCTGCTCGACGGCGTGCCGAAGGCGGGCCCGAACAACCAGGACACCAAGGACCTGGTGCGCGACGCCCGCGAAGCCGAGGCGGGACTGAACGCCGAGTACGGCATCCGGTACGGCATCACCGGCACCACCGCCATCTACGCCGACATCGACCACGTGCTGCTCAGCAAGATCGTGCCGTACATGGCGATCGTGGCCGGGGCGGCGTTCGTCCTGCTGATCCTGGTGTTCCGCTCCATACTCGTGCCGCTGACCGGCGCGCTCGGGTTCCTGCTCTCGATGGCCGCCACGTTCGGCGCGACCGTGCTGATCTTCCAGGAGGGCAAGCTCGGGCTGATCGACGATCCGCACCCGATCGTCAGCTTCCTGCCCATCATGCTGATCGGCCTGGTGTTCGGTCTGGCGATGGACTACCAGGTCTTCCTGGTGACGCGCATGCGCGAGGAGTATGTGCACGGAGCGTCGCCCAAGGAGGCCATGGTCAACGGCTACCACCACGGCGCGCGCGTGGTCACCGCGGCGGCGATCATCATGATCTCGGTGTTCGGTTCGTTCCTGCTGGAATCCGATCCGACCGCCAAGTCCATGGGTTTCGCGCTGGCGGCCGGTGTGCTGCTCGACGCGTTCCTGGTCCGGATGGTGCTGATCCCCTCGCTGCTGGTGCTGATGGGCGAGTGGGCGTGGTGGATGCCGAAGTGGCTGGACCGGATCGTGCCCGATATCGACGTGGAGGGCGCGCGGCTGCACGCGCTGCGTGCCGAATCGGCCGCGGCGCGAGAATCCGTCGCCGTTCGCGATTGACGCCTCGCGCGGTCGAAGCGGCTCCGCACCCGTTCGGGTGTGGAGCCGTTCTCGCGATAGTCCGACGCTACCGGATTGCTACCGAGTCACTCGCTCGGCCGCGGCATGACACAGTTCGATATTTTGGGGTTCAGTCCCAGGTAATTCAGGGGGCCGGAGACCGCGGTGAGCGCGATCGTGCCGAATCCGGCGCAATTGATCGGTCCGCTGGAGAAGTACTGACGCTGGCCTGCGGCGATCATGCCGACGGCCAACCACACCAGGAGCAGCAGACTGAACCACCGCATCCCGGATTCGCGCGCAGCCCGCCCGTGAGTCACTCGCTCGCGCATAGTCATCGCTTCCTTCCACAATCGCGCCAGGTGGCGTAAGGGGGGAGATACCCCTATGCCCACCGGTTACTCCCAGTGCGCTCGACCACAATTCGGCCGACATTTCGCCACCGGGGAAGGCTTGCGCGGCAACCGGACAGTCAATTTACTTTTACTTCGCACACCTACCTTTCCGCCCGTGGTCGTCACTTCGGTCGAAAAACCGCCGCGCACCTTTCTCCCGCTTCCCACTCGAAGCCCCGTCGATCGGGTGCCCGTGCCGATGCTCGTGCTCGGCGCGATGGTGTCCATTCATCTCGGGGCGGCCGTGGCCAAACAACTCTTCGCGCTCGCGGGCGCGGACGTGGTCGCCTGCCTGCGCATCGTCGTCGCCGGTGCGATCGCACTGCTGCTCTGGCGGCCCGCTCTCCGGGTCGACCGGCGCGCGCTTCGCGGCATCGCCGGGCTCGGAATCGCTATCGCCGCAATGAATCTCAGCTTCTACGCGGCGATCGAGCGGATACCGCTCGGCGTGGCGGTCACCATCGAATTCCTCGGGCCGCTCACTGTCGCCCTGCTCGGATCACGCAAGCCGCGCGACGCGGCGCTCGCGCTCATGGCAGGCGCCGGTGTGCTTCTGCTCATGGATGCCGGCGGGCCGATGTCGTGGACCGGCGTGCTCTTCGCCCTGCTCGCCGGCGCCGGATGGGGCGCGTACATCGCCTGCGGCGCGGTGGTCGGCCGACACACCGCGGGCCACGACGGACTCGCGCTCGCCATGGCGTTCGGCGGCGTGCTCGTTCTGCCTTTCCTTGTGACACAAGGTGGTTCGGCGCTACTGAACCCGGTGCTGCTGGCCGGGGTCGCGGTCGTCGCGGTGTGCTCGTCGCTGGTGCCGCACGCCATCGAACTGACCGCGCTACGGCGGATCGAGGCGTCGGTGTTCGGGGTGTGGATGAGTTTGCAGCCCGCGGTCGCCGCGGTGGCGGGGATGTTGTTGCTCGGTGAAGGTCTGCGCGGGGCGCAGTGGGGCGGCGTCGCGATGGTGGTCGTGGCCGCGGCTGCCTCGGCTTGGTTCGCGGCCGATTCGGGACTGCGCGCGCAGGCCGAAACGGCGCGGCGAGGCGATCGGTCAGGCCGTACGCCGAAAGGTGCGGCGATAGGTGTTCGGGGAGGTGCCGAGAACCGAACGCATGTGCTGGCGCAGCGAATTGGCGGTTCCGAAACCGGCGCGGTGGGCGACGAGATCGATGCTGAGATCACTGTTCTCCAGCAGGTCGCGGGCGCGTTCCAGACGCTGAGCGAGCAGCCAGCGACCGGGCGTCGAGCCCACTTCGTCACGGAAACGGCGGGTGAAGGTGCGCACACTCATGCGCGCGTGGGCGGCCATCTCCTCCAGCGAGATCTGCTCTCCGAGCCGATCGAGCAGCCAGGCGCGGGTGGCGGCGGTGGAGGTCATCGTCGGCTCGGGCACGGGACGTTCGATGAACTGTGCCTGGCCGCCGTCGCGCCAGGGCGGGACGACGCAGCGGCGGGCGACCTGGTTCGCGATCGCGGTGCCGTGATCGCGGCGCACCAGGTGCAGGCATAGATCGATGCCGGCGCCCGCGCCCGCCGAGGTGAGCACATCACCGTTGTCCACGAAGAGCACATCCTCGTCGAGGCGCACCAGGGGGTAGGCGCGGCGGAACTCCTCGGTCCGCATCCAGTGTGTGGTGGCCGGTCGGCCGTCGAGAACGCCCGCGGCGGCGAGCACATAGCTGCCGGTGCAGATGGACACCAGCCTGGCGTCCGGTCTGATCCGGGCGAACGCGTCAGCGAGGCGCGGCGGAAGCGGTCCGCCGACATGCGAGTCATCGCTGTCGCACGGGGGCGGTATGAGCACCGTGTCAGCCTGTTCGAGCGCGTCGGGTCCGTGCTCGACGGCCAGCATGATGCCCGCGTCGGAGCGGACCGGCGCACCGTCGACCGAGCAGACGATCACCTGATACAGCGGGTGCCCCTCGGCGTCGAATGCCTGGCCGAATACCCGGGCTGGCATACCCAATTCGAACAGCGGTACGCCGTCGAGGGCGAGCACCACGACGCGGTGCGGTCGAGCGGTCATGGCCAGATCCTGTCACATATTGTCCGTCCAGCCAGCACTGCGGACAGGAAACGGACGGCAATCTGGTCTCCGCTCACCGAACGAGCAGACAGAAAGGACCGCGCGAATGCCGACCATGCTCGCCGTCACCGCCCGCGAATGGGGCGCGCCCGAGGTGCTCACCCCGATCGAGATCGAGCGCCCGGAGCCGGGCCTGACCGAGATCCTGGTGCGAGTGCACGCAGCCGGTGTCAACCCGGTCGATTGGAAGACTCGGGCCAGCGGCGCCTTCGTCACCTGGGGCGAAGTGCCGATCGTCGGCTGGGACGTCTCGGGAACCGTGGAGGCCGTCGGGCCCGGCGTCACCCGGTTCGCACCCGGCGACGAGGTTTTCGGCATGCCCGCCTTCCCGCGCCAGGCCGGGGCGTACGCGGAATTCGTCGTCGCGCCTTCGCGTCACTTCACCCGCAAGCCGGGCAACATCTCCCATATCGAGGCGGCGGCCCTGCCGCTTGCCGGTCTGACCGCGTGGCAGGCGCTGATCGACACCGCCGAACTGCGTGCGGGACAGCGGGTTCTGATCCACGGCGCGGCGGGCGGTGTCGGACATCTCGCGGTCCAGATCGCCAAAGCGCACGGCGCCTACGTCATCGGCACGGCGCGCGCGGACAAGCACGACTTCTTGCGCGCGATCGGCGCGGACGAGGTAATCGACTACACCGCCGTCGATTTCGCCGCCGAGTTGCGTGATGTCGATATCGTGCTCGACAGCGTCGGCGGGGATTACGGTGTCCGCTCGCTTCCGGTGCTGCGGCGCGGCGGCCGCCTGGTGACGCTGGCCGGACCGGATGGCCTGCCCGACGCGGCGGATGCGGACGCGCGGGGTGTCCGTGCCGACTGGCCGGTGGTCGAACCGGATTCGGCGGGTCTCGCCGCCATCGCCGAGCTCGTCGCGGCGGGCGAACTTCGAGCGGAGATCGACAGGGTGCTGCCGCTCACCGAGGCCGCGAAGGCGCACGCCTACGGCGAGACGGGACGCACGCGCGGCAAGATCGTGCTCCAAGTGGCCGAGCCCGCTACGTAGCCGTGGTTGCGGCGTCGGCGCGTGCTCGAGATCCTCGCCGGAGCAGGCCGTGCCGGAACTCGTGCAGTGACCGAAGTCGGGCCCCGGAGGTCACGCGAGGACCACCGGGGCCGCGATTCCGTCACCGGACGCGCTGACCGCGCCGATTACGGACTCGGTTCCGGCACATTGCAATCCGCGATCTTCGGGTTCACGCCCATGTAGTTGAGCGGGCCCGCGATCACGGTGACCGCAATGGTGCCGAATCCGGCACAGTTCACCGGACCGCTGTCGAAGTAGTCCCGCTGCGCCGCGGCGACCACACCGATCAACAGCCAGATCAGGACAATCACACTTCCGATTCTCATGTAACTCTCGCGCATCGTTCCCACGCGGACGGCTCGGCGGCGCATTAGGCGTCACATCCCTTCCCGCTTCCATCTGTTCGGCGTATACCCGGAATTCGCGGTTCTACCGCCCGAATCGCCCTTTCATCCGCTGGTGCGCGGAGGCCGCGCCCGAGGCACTACCCTTGGCTCGCGGGTCGCCGCCGGGGGGAGTCGTGGCCGCCTGGATCACCGGCTTCTTCGGCGGGGTCTTTCTCGCCATCCCGCTGGCGATCTTCGCGCTGTTCCGCACGCCGAAGGAGGACCGGAACAGCCGGGATCTCGCGATCGGCGCACTGATCTCGTCCGTCGGTTGGATCCTGGTGGCAGCGCTGATCTTCGTCACCCGCTGAGGTCTCGAAAGGCACTGCGGCGGAGCCGATCCGCGGCAGTGCCTTTCGACTTCGACAACAACGGGCATCGGACCGACAAAACGAGACCGCTCCTATACGACGTGCAGCCGTACCGCCGGATCGAGGGCTTTCAAGTCGTCGGGGTCGGAGGTGAGTACCAGCGTTGCCCGCAGTGCCCGCGCCAGCACGATCACGTGCGCGTCCACCACGTCGGCGGTACCGGTGTCAGCGAGCAACTTCCCGACCGCGTAGGCGTGTGTCTCGGCGAGGTCCACCACACGGACGGCGCGAGTCTTCAAGAGCCGAGACACCGCGTGCTGGCGGGGACTGTTGCGCCAGCACTGCGCGAGAACCGTTGCGGGCACGATGACGTCGTAGGTGTTGCGCTGCGCGTACTCGAGGGCGGCCACCGCTGCCGCGCCGCGCTTCTCCAGCCCGATCAGTGCGCCGGAGTCGAGAACGACGATCACGCGGCACCGCCGAGAGCGTCAGCAGCGGCGGCGTTCTCGGCGGCGGTGAATGCGGCGGCGGCCTCGGCGCGGTCGGCGTCGGTGACTCCGGCCTCGGTGGCAAGCTCAGCGACGATCTCAGCGGCAGCAGCCCAATCCGGCTCGCGCTGCGCGAGCTGAGTGAAGTACGCCGACACCGAACCCGCCAGTCCAGCGGCTACCGCGTTGTTCGCCTTCTCGGCGATGTCGTCGGGAATGCTGATGGTGATCTTGGCCATGAAGCCATTCTACCCAGCGGTATGACCGAGTCATACCGCAGAAGCCGAAGTGGCGGGCAGGCGGCGAGTCGTGACGGTGTGTTCGTGCACTTGGAAATAGAAAGCCCCTCACCCGAATGTGGGGTGAGGGGCTTTGGCGGTGGCGGAGGGATTTGAACCCTCGGAGGGGGGTTACCCCTCACACGCTTTCGAGGCGTGCTCCTTAGGCCGCTCGGACACGCCACCGCCGACTAGGTTACCCGACCGGGTCCGGATCGCTAAATCGGCTGGCGAGCGGGGGTGCGGCGGCCGTCAGCGCTGGGTGCGAAAGAAGTCGTCGAGGAGGGCGGCGCATTCCGGTTCGAGGACGCCGCCGCGGACCTGCGGGCGGTGGTTGAGCCGTCGGTCGCGCACCACGTCCCACAGCGAGCCGACGGCGCCGGTCTTCGGCTCCCACGCGCCGAAAACCAGCCGCCCGACGCGGGCCAAGATCAGCGCGCCCGCGCACATCGTGCACGGCTCGAGAGTGACGGCCAAGGTCGCGCCTTCCAGCCGCCAGCCGTCGCCGTGGACCTCGGCGGCGCGGCGCAGCGCGAGCACCTCGGCGTGCGCGGTCGGGTCGCCAAGGACTTCCCTGGCGTTGGCGGCGCGGGCCAGTTCCCGGCCGGACGCGTCGAAGACCACCGCGCCGACGGGCACGTCGCGCGGATCGGCGGCCGCCGCCGCGTCGAGCGCGGCGCGCATCATCGCGACGTCGGACACGAGCGGGTTCTCGGGCAGCACGTTCATGCGCGCACCACGATCACCGCGGCAGCTTGTCCAGCACCGCCGAGAGTTCGTTGGCGAAGCCCAGGCGCTGCGCGATCATGCCGAGCTGCTCGTCCGGGTACAGGTCGGTCTCGGCGAGGATCACGCTCAGCACCGGCTCGGGCAGACCGAGGTCGGCGAGCACGGCGAGATCGCCCTCTTCCCACGGTTCGATGTCGTCGAGTTCGTCGGGCTCGATATCGGGGATTTCGATATTCAAGGCCTCGAGCACATCGGCGGCGATGTCGTAATCGATCGCGGCGGTGGCGTCCGAGACGAGCAGCCTGGTGCCGCTCGGCGCGGGGCGCAACACGATGAAGAACTCGTCGTCGATGTCGAGCAGCCCGAAGACCGCCCCGGAGCTGCGCAATGCCTTCAGCTCGTTTTCCGCGACGGACAAATCGCTGAGCGCTTCCTGGCTCAGCGGACTACACCGCCATTTGCCTTCTTCGCGGACAACCGCAACTGCGAACCCTTCCACGTCGTCGTAATCTTCCGACGCCGCCCTGTTCGTGCCCGAGCGCTGTGCTGCCATGGCCGCAACGGTAGTCGGCTCGAGCTCAAATGTTGAAGTCGTATGCGAATCTGTTCCGGTGACTCGCGACCAGAAAGCACCGGTGTGTGTCCTCGGGACGGGCCTGATCGGCGGTTCCCTGCTGCGCGCCGCCGCGGCGGCGGGTTATTCGGCGTTCGGCTACAACAGATCGCGGGCCGGGGTGGCGGCCGCGCGGGCCGACGGTTTCGACGTCGACGACGACCTGCCCGGCGTGCTCGGCCGGGCCGCGGCCGACGACGCGCTGATCGTGATCGCGGTGCCGATGCCCGCCGTCGACCACATCCTCGCCTCCGTGGCGACCTTCGCACCCGGCTGCGTGCTCACCGACGTGGTGAGCGTGAAGGCGCCGGTCGCGGCGGCCGTACGACAGCACGGTCTGGCCGCACGCTACGTCGGCGGGCATCCGATGGCCGGGACGTCCGAATCCGGTTGGGCGGCCACCGATCCCGAGTTGTTCCGCGGCGCGGTGTGGGCGGTGGGCGTCGATCCCGGCACGCACGCGGACCCGTGGCGGCGGGTGGCGGCGCTGGCGCTGGACTGCGGGTCGGTGGTGGTTCCGGTGGTCGCCGAGGAACACGATCGGGCCGTCGCCCGGATCTCGCATCTACCGCACGTGCTCGCCGAGGCGCTGGCCATCGCGGGCGCGGGCGGCGGGCCGCTCGCGCTAGGCCTGGCCGCGGGCTCGTTCCGGGACGGCACCAGGGTGGCGGGGACCGCCCCGGAACTGGTGCGCGCGATCTGCGAACCGAACGCCGACGCCCTGCTCGCGGTGCTCGAGGAAACGCTGACGGTGCTCGGCGCGGCCCGCGACGCCCTGGCCGAGGACGGTTCGCTCGCGGATCTGACGCGGGCGGGCCACGACGCGAGGAACGGCTACGAGACCGCGCGCCGCTGGGAGATCACCGACGTGCGCCCCGGCGACCACGAATGGCTGGACCGGCTGCGCGAGGCGGGGCAGCGCGGCGGCGTGATCACGGCGGTGGACTTGTGACCACCGTCCGAGAGGAACTGCTGATCCGGTCGCACAGACAACCCGGTGGGCACTGCTGATCCGGGGCGGCACCCTCGTCGCCATCACGTAGACGGCCGAATCGGAGGACGCGGAAACCACCGCGGCGCAAAAGCCTCGGGCTGCTCCGCGACCTCGCGACGGGCTGAGCCGCGTCTTCAGATGCGTTCGGCCAGCCCCGGGTAATCCAGCAGGAAGCCGTCCTCGTCGACGGTGACCGTCGCGCTGGAGACCGGCGACAGCACGCTGATCCCGTCGGCGCCCGCGCTGTAGATCAGGCTGGCTTCCTGCACGAGCAGATCGGGCAGGCGCACGTACACCACCGGCACCTCCAGGTCGTCGACCGCGTGCTGGAGTCCGTAGCGGCGGATCGGCAGGGTGTTGAAGAACGGGCTGAGCACCACGTCCACGTCCAGCGCGCCCGCGAAAGTGGAGCGAACGTGACTGCCGCCGGCGTCGACCAGCCAGTAGTTCTCCTCGTCCCTCGCGATCGATGCGTGCCGCTCCCCCGCCGCCGTGGTCGTGCGCAGCGAGAGCCGTTTCGTGACGCCGTTCTCGTCGGTGACCAGGTCATAGGACGCGCTGAACGCGGGATGGTCCGCACAAGCGCCGCCGATCATGCGACCGGCGGCGCGGATGCGATTGCCGTTCAGCGTCACACGCACCGACTCCATCCGTGTCGCGTTGTGCGCGCGCCACGTCAGAATCGCCGGCCACCGAGGTGCCGCCGGTTTGCTGTCGGGGGCAGGGGCTGGATTGGTCACGTATCTACCGTAAGCGAAAAAAGCCGCCACCCTGATTTTTTGCGGCGCTCGCGGGTCCCTGTGTGGTCACGGCGCGCTACCTCCTCCGGGCCACTCGCGCGCATCACACGAGCGACTCGCGCCACGCGGCGTGCAGTCCGGCGAACCGGCCCGCGCCTTCGATCAGTTCGGCGGGTGCGCCGTCCTCGACGATCCGGCCGTGCTCGAGCACCAGCACGCGGTCCGCGATCGCGACGGTGGACAGCCGGTGCGCGATGATCACGGCGGTCCGGTCCCGCAAGACCGTCTCCAGCGCCCGCTGCACCAACCGTTCGCTGGGGATGTCGAGACTGGAGGTGGCCTCGTCGAGCACGATGACCGCCGGATCGGCGAGGAAGACCCGCGCGAACGCGACCAACTGCCGCTGACCAGCGGAGAGCCTGCCGCCGCGCTTGCGAACGTCGGTGTCGAACCCCTCGGGCAGCTTCACCACGAAGTCGTACAGCCCGACCGCGCGGGCCGCCGCGTGCACCTCGGCGTCGGTGGCCTCCGGCTTGCCGAGCCGGATGTTGTCGGCCACCGAGCCGGAGAAGAGGTAGGACTCCTGGGTGACCATCACGACATTGCGCCGCAGGTCCGCGTCGGAGATGCGGCGCAGGTCGATCCCGTCCAGCGTGACCGTGCCGCCGGACGGGTCGTAGAACCTGGTCAGCAGCTTGGCCAGGGTCGACTTGCCCGCGCCCGTCGCACCGACCAGCGCGATGACCTGCCCAGCCGGAATCTCCAGCGAGAACTCGGGGAGCACCGGCCCGCGTCCCGGCGACCTCTCCGCGTCGAGCGCTTCCGGGCCTGGCGCGGAGTCGTAGCCGAACCACACCCGGTCCATCCGCACCGCGCCCGCGGCCTTGCCCATCGGCGCCGGATCCTTCGGTTCCGGCACCGAGGGCTCCTCCTCCAGCACGCCGGAGATCTTCTCCAGCGCCGCCGCGGCGGACTGGTAGGAGTTGAACACCTGGGCTAGTTCGTCCAGCGGACCGTAGAACTCGTTGAGGTACAGCAGGTAGGCAGCGAGCACGCCGACGGCGAGATTGCCCTCGATCACCTGCCACGCGCCGACCACGATGACGATCACCGTGGTGAGGTTGCCGAGCAGCCGGGTGAGTCCGGCGTAGTCGCCCATGCCGCGCATGGCGGCGGTGGTCGCGGTCCGGTACTCCGCGTCCTCGGCGGCGAGCACCGCCTCGTTGCGCTGCTCGCGGCGGAACGCCTGCACCGCGCGCATACCGCCCATGGACTCGACGAACTGCACGACGACCTTGGCGATGGCGCCGCGGGTGCGCCGGTAACCCGCGCGCTGCCTGCGCTGCGCCCACCTGGTGACCAGCGCGAGCGGCACGAAACCGACGAGCACGATCGCCGCGAGCGTCTGGTCCAGGTACACGAGCAGCACCGCGATGGTGACCACCGAGAGGATCGCGCTCAGCGCCTGGTTCAGCGCGCTCTCCAGCAACTCCTGGAGAGTTTCGATGTCACCGGTGAGCCGGGCGACCGCCTTGCCCGAGGTGTACTTCTCGTGAAAGCTCACGCTCAGCCGCTGCATGTGCTCGAAAAGCCGCACCCGCAGGTCGAACAGCACGCTCTGGCTGAGCTTGCCCGAGACCCGCAGGAAGGTGAAGGTGGTGAGCACGCTGATGCCGAGCACGCCGAGGTAGCCCGCGACGGTGAGTGTCAGCGGCGTCCAATTGCCTTCGGCGCCTTCGGCGATGCCGGTGTCGAGCCCGTAGGCGATGAACAGCGGCGCCGACACGGTGGCCGCGTTGTCGACCACGATCAGCACCAGCGCGAGCACCGCGAGCCTGCGGTACGGGCGCACCAGATCGAGCAGCAGCCGCCGGGACCGCCCGGCCAGCACCAGGTTTCCGGTCTCGGTGACCTCTTTGTCCTCACTGGCGATACCGCGCCAGTCGGCGACCTCGTCGCGCGCCCCCGAATCCGGCTCGCTCGCGGCGTCTTTCGAGGCCGTCTCGGTCGCGTTCACGACACGCCTCCCATCAGTTCGCGATAGCGGGCACTGGTGCGCAGCAGGTGATCGTGGCTGCCCTCGGCGACGATGCGACCCTCGGCGAGCAGCGCGACCCGATCGGCCAGCGCCGCGGTGGAGGGCCGGTGCGCGACGAGCAGCGTGGTCGCGCCCGCCAGCACGGTGCGCAGCCGCTCCTGCACCCGTTCCTCGGTCTCCACGTCCAGCGCCGACAGCGGGTCGTCGAGCACCATGATCCTGCCGCGGTCACCGGCGCCGTCGCGGCCGAGCACCGCGCGGGCCAGGGCCAGCCGTTGCCGCTGGCCGCCGGACAGGCTCAGGCCCTGTTCGCCGATCCTGGTGTCGAGACCCCACGGCAGCTTGTCCACGAATTCCGTTGCCTGGGCGACGTCGAGCGCACGGCGCACGTCCGCGTCGGTGGCCTCCGGATCGCCGAGCGCGACGTTCTCGCGCACGCTCGCCGAGAACAGCACCGGGTCCTCGAACGCCACCGTCACCAGCGAGCGCAGGTCCGCGACCCGCATCGCGGCGACGTCGATGCCGTCGATGGTGATCGCGCCGCCGGTCACGTCGTAGAGCCGCGGAATCAGGTTGAGCAGCGCGGTCTTTCCGCTGCCCGTCGCGCCGACCAGCGCCACGGTTTCGCCCGGCCGCACCGTCAGCGAGACGCCGCGCAGCACTTCGCGTTGCGCGTCCGGCGTCGCGTCCTCGCCCTCGTCTTCGCCGCGCGGGAACGCGAAACGCACATTGTCCAAAGTCAGTTCACCCGCGACGCGCTCGGGCAAACGCACCGGGTCGGCGGGATCGGTGATGTCGATCGGGGTGTCGATGATCTCCCAGTAGCGGTCGGCCGCGGTGCGCGCGTCGTTCAGCTCGGCGAGCAGGAAGCCGGTCCAGATGATCGGCCACTGTAGAAAAGTCGCCAGCGTGATGGCCGCGACCAGGGTGCCGAGCGTCATGGTGCCGTGCGCCACAGCGTAACCGCCGTAGCCGAGCGCGAAGGCGATGGCGAGCTGGGGCATGCCCATCATGGCCGACCAGAGCTTGGCGTCGAGGCGCACCTTCGCGAGTTCGGTCTGTTGCAGCTCGCGCGACTGGGTGGTGAACCGCGAACCGAAGAACAGGCCGCGGCCGAACGCCTTGAGGACGCGCACGCCCTGCACGGATTCCTCCGCGGTGGTCGCCAGGTCACCGGACTGGTCCTGCGAGCGCCGGGAGGCCACCGCGTAGCGCCGCTCGAAGTTGGTCGCGACGAACACCAACGGAATCGCGATGAGGCCGAAGATCAGGCCGACACGCCAGCTCAGCGCGCACAGCACGAGCAGACCGACCGGGATCACCACGATGTGGATCACCAGGAACGGCCCGGCGAACGCGACGAACCGGCGCATGGTGGCCAGGTCGTCGACGGCGCGCGAGAGCAGCTGACCCGACTCCCAGGCATCGTGGCGACCGATCGCCAACGCCTGCAGCTTGCGGAAGATCTTGGCGCGCAACGTGATCTCGAACGCCGTCGCGGGCTTGGAGACCAGCCACCGCCGACCCCAGATGCCGAACGCCTCCAGCAGACCGAGCAGCAGCACCAGCAGCACCGGCACGACAGCACCGCCGAGATCGCGGTGCGCGATGGGTCCGTCGATGATGCGCGCGATCAGCAGCGGAATGACGACCGCGGTCAGCGTCGCGAGCACCGCCAGTGTGGTCGCCCCGATCAGGGCGGCCCGGTGCGGGCGCAGGTATGGCGCGAAGCGCCGCAGGGAATGCAGGCGGCCCGGCGGCGTAGCGGCGGGCCGCTCGGGTCTGTCCGCGTCCGATTCGGCCGACGGCAACTCCAGCGTGACTGACAAGGCTCCCCCTCGTGGTTCGTGGATCGCGGTGTCCGAGAATCGGCCGCCCGGCGATGTTCGCACCGGCATCCGACATCTCAGGGTCGCATCAAGGCTCGCTCCGGCCAACCGATTTTTTCGCACACCGCATTCCCGCAGCCGGTCTAAGCTGCGGGAATGCTGATCGTCGCCGGATATCTACGGGTCACCGATCGCGACGACTACCTGGCGCGCTGCCGGGTGGTCGTCGAACAAGCGCGGGCGGCCGAGGGGTGCCTCGACTTCTGTCTCGGCGCGGATCTGCTGGAGCCCGATCGGGTCAACGTGTACGAGCGGTGGTCGACCCGCGCCGACGCCGAACGCTTTCGCGGCGAAGGCCCCTCGGACGGGCTGGAGACCCGGATCGTCGGCGCGGACGTGCGCGAGTTCGACTACACCGCCGAGACCCGCCTGTAGCGGATCAGCGAATTCCCGCGCCCTCGGGTTCCCGCTCCACCGAGTCCGGGAACGACTGCTGCCGGTAACCGCCGCGCAGCGTGCCTTCCAGATAGGCGGCGCGGCAGGCGCGCCGGGCGATCTTGCCGCTGGAGGTGCGCGGAATCGAGCCCGCGGGCACCAGCAGCAGGTCGCGGACCGTCACGCCGTGCCGCTGCGCGATCGCGCCGCGCACCGCGTCGGCGATCGGGCCCGCCTCCGCCTTGGCCGCGCCGGTGCCGCGTTCGGCGACGACGACCAACTGCTCGGAGGTGTCCTCGGCGTCGAATCCGCTTGCCGCGCCGCCCTGTTCGAAGCACTCGGAGGGCAACTGGTTCGCGGGAACCGAGAACGCGGCCACGAAGCCGGGGCGCAGCGCGTCGCTCGCTTCCTGCGCCGAGTACTCGAGGTCCTGCGGGTAGTGGTTGCGGCCGTCCACGATCACCAGGTCCTTGACGCGGCCGGTGATGAAGAGTTCGCCGTCGAAGTAGGCGCCGAAATCGCCGGTGCGCATCCAGTTCGCGTCCGCCGCGGCGCCTTCCGCGCGGCTGCCCTCCGGCCGCCGGTGCAGCCGGTTGCGGAAGGTCGCGGCGGATTCCTCCGGCCTGCCCCAGTAGCCGATGCCCATATTGTTGCCGTGCAACCAGATCTCGCCGACCTCGCCGTCGGCCCGCTCGACGCCGGTCTCGGGATCGACGATCGCGGCCCACTGCGACAGCGACACATAGCCGCACGACACCTGCGCGATGGCGTTGTCGGCGCCGGGCTCGACCTGCACCATCCGACCCGCGTTCAGTTCGCCGCGATCCACGTAGACCACCTTGGCCTCGTCCTGCGCCCTGGTCGCCGAGACGAACAGGGTCGCCTCCGCCATGCCGTAGCAGGGCTTGATCGCGGTCTTGGACAGGCCGTAGGGGGCGAACGCGTCGTTGAACTTCTTCATCGACGTCACCGAGACCGGCTCGCTGCCGTTGATCAGCCCGATGACGTTCGACAGGTCCAGTTCCTCGCCCGGTTTCGGCAGACCGCGCGCCGCGGCGTGCTCGAACGCGAAATTCGGGGCGGCGGCGAATGTTCCGGCGCCGTCGGAGACCGCGGCCAGCTCCTTGATCCAGCGGGAGGGACGGCGCACGAACGCGCTCGGGGACATGATCGTGATGAACCCGCCGCCGACGGTCGGCAGGATCACGCACAGCAGGCCCATGTCGTGGAACAACGGCAGCCAGGTGACCCCGCGCGAGTTCTCGCTCACGCCGATGGCATCGATCATCTGTAGCAAGTTGGTGCCCACCGCGCGGTGGGTGATCTCCACGCCCGCGGGCGTCCTGGTGGAGCCGGAGGTGTACTGGAGGTAGGCGACGCTGTCGATGTCGATGTCCGGGCGCACCCAACTGGTGCCGACGCCGTCCGGGATCGCGTCCACGGCGATGATGCGCGGCCGCTGCACGGCGGGCAGGTGCCGGAAGAAGTTCCGCACACCCGCGGCCGCCGTGGAGACGGTGAGGATCACCGCGGGAGCGCAGTCGGCGAGCACCGCGTTCAGCCGGTCGGTGTGCCCCTGCTCCTCCGGGTCGAACAGCGGCACCGCGATCGCGCCCGCGTACACCGCGGCGAACAGCGAGATCACGTAGTCCAGACCTTGCGGCGCAAGGATCGCGACCCGGTCGCCCGCCTGCGCCACCTGTTGCAGCCGGGCCGCCACCGCGCGCAGCCGCACGCTGAACTGGCTCCAGGTCAGGTCCTGGTACTCGCCGTCGCGCTCGCGCGAGTAGTCGATGAACCGGTACGCGAGACCGTCCGGGTTCGCGGTGGTGTGCTGGTCGACGAAGTCGATCAGAGTCTTGTCACCCAGGATCGTGATGTTGCCCTGCTCGTCCAGATATTCGCCGAAAGTCTCGGGGATCATCGCCATCCTTTTCCAACGCACTGCGCGAAATCGCGCGGTGACACCGAACACAGATCGACAGCGGAGCGTCGGGAAGGCTAGCAGGTCTGCGGATCGCAGTCATGCGGCACGAGTATCACCCGCTGCCTTCCCCTTGCCTCAGTACCTTCCGAACGCGATCGCCACGTTGTGCCCACCGAAACCGAACGAGTTGTTGATCGCGTAGTCGATGCGGCCATGCCGCGCGCCGCCCTTGACGACGTCCAGGTCGACCTCGGGGTCCTGGTTCTCCAGATTCAGCGTCGGCGGGACGACGCCGTCGCGCACGCTCAGCACGGTGAGCACCGACTCCAGGGCGCCGACCGCGCCGATCGAATGGCCGAGCGCGGA
The DNA here is from genome assembly GCF_059570515.1 of Nocardia sp. CNS-044. Lineage (NCBI taxonomy): Bacteria > Bacillati > Actinomycetota > Actinomycetes > Mycobacteriales > Nocardiaceae > Nocardia > Nocardia sp. CNS-044. The sequence goes on along the minus strand of NZ_JCANSX010000005.1, from coordinate 664,916 downwards.
TTTCGGCGCGTAGACCGACGCGTGCGAGCCGACCGCCTTGCCGATCGCCAGCGCCTCGGCGGTGTCGCCGATCGGGGTCGCGGTGGCGTGCGCGTTGATATGCGCGACATCGCTTTTCGTCAGTCCGGCGGTGTGCAGCGCCCTGGTCATCGCGCGCGCGGCGCCGGTTCCCTCCGGGTCGGGAGCGACGAGGTGGAAGCCGTCGGAGGTGACGCCCGCGCCGAGCAGCCGGGCGTGGATGGTCGCGCCGCGGGCCTTGGCGTGTTCCTCGGTCTCCAGCACCATCATCGCCCCCGCCTCGCCGAAGACGAATCCGTCGCGGTCCACGTCGAACGGCCGCGAGGCCGCCTTCGGATCGTCGTTGCGGGTGCTCATCGCCCGCATCATGGTGAACGCCGCGATCGGAAGCGCCTGGATGGAGCCCTCCACTCCACCGGTGACGACCATGTCCGCGTCGCCCATCACGATCATCTTCCAGGCGTTGGCGATCGCCTCCGAGCCGGACGAGCACGCCGAGACCGGTGTGCAGACCCCCGCCCGGGCACCGACTTCTATGCCGACGCACGCGGCCGGGCCGTTCGGCATGATCCACTGCACCGCCAGCGGCGAGACTTTGCGGTAGCCGCCGTTGTGCAACTTGTCGCGCTGGTCGATCATGGCCTCCGCGCCGCCGAGGCCGGTGCCGACGGAGACGCCGAGCCGATCCCGATCCACCTCGGGACTGCCCGCGTTGCGCCAGACCTCGCGGGCGAGCACGGTGGCCATCTGCTCCACGTACGCCAGCATGCGGACCTCGTCGGGGGACAGGGCGGTATCGGGGGCCACCTTCAGGTGCCCGCCGATACGCACCGGCAACTCGAACTGGTCGATGAACGGATCCTCGAGGACATCTATGCCGCTCTCGCCGTTCAACAACCCCTTCCAGGTGGAGTCGACATCACCCGCGATCGAAGTGGTCGCCGCGAGGCTGGTCACCACGACATCGGGGAAGTTGCCACGCTTGGTGGACGGAGACTGCATCAGGACTCACTTTCCTGGCGTTCGCATGAGTGTTCCGGGAACTGCGCGCCGACGCCGTCGGCGTCGGAAGGCCAAGCGGAAGAGCAGGAGAAGCAGCCGTGATCTAGATTCGGCCGATTGGGATTATCGAGGAGGCCGAGCTAATCCGCAGCAAGACGCGCGAATCGACACGGTGGCCGCGACCTCCGAGTCGACGCGTACCGGCGGGTCCTGCCGGTGGTCCGCGCGGACGGGCTCGAGTAACGTGCTGTGCGGGACACGGAGCGCGGACGTGTTGGCGCCCGTCGTGGAATCGCGAGAAGGGATGACTGTGACGGGCGGGCGGATGGTCGGGCTGTTCGCCGGGATCGGCGGGCTCGAGCTCGGTCTCGCCGAGCACGGCTGGCGTTCCGAGTTGCTCTGCGAAATCGACGCGGGCGCTCAGGCGGTGCTCGCCGCGCACTTCACCGACGTCCCGCTGCATTCCGACATCACCCGTCTGCGCGGCATTCCCGCGGGCACCGAACTCGTAGCGGCCGGGTTTCCCTGCCAGGACCTCTCGCAAGCGGGCCGCACCGCGGGCATCACCGGCCAGCGCTCGGGCCTGGTCGACGAGGTGTTCCGTCTGGTGCGCCGCAAGCGCGGGCCGCGCTGGCTGCTGATCGAGAACGTCCCGTTCATGCTGCAATTGGGCCGCGGTGCGGCCATGCGGCACATCACCGAGGCGTTGGACGAACTCGGCTACACCTGGGCATACCGCGTCGTCGACGCGCGCGCTTTCGGCCTGCCGCAGCGCCGCCAGCGCGTGCTGATGCTGGCCTCGCGCACCGAGGATCCGCGCCGCGTGCTCTTCGGCGACGACGCGGGACCGCTCGACCTCGGTGACGCGGACAGCGACCCCTGCGGGTTCTACTGGACCGAGGGCGTGCGCGGGCTCGGCTGGGCGGTGAACGCGGTGCCCACCCTGAAAGGCGGGTCGGCGCTGGGCATCGCGAGCCCGCCCGCCGTGCGACTGCCGTCGGGCGAGATCGTGACACCCGGCCTGGTCGACGGAGAACGGTTGCAGGGCTTCGCCGCCGACTGGACCGCGCCCGCCACCACGGTCCGCGGCATCCGGCATGGACACCGCTGGAAACTGATCGGCAACGCGGTCAGCGTGCGGATGGCGGCCTGGGTCGGCGCGCGACTCGCCGCGCCGCTGGATCCGATTCCGCACGATCGGGTCCTGCTGACCGGTCAGCCGTGGCCGACGGCGGCGTGGGGCCGGGGCGGAACGGCCTACCGGGTGCCGGTGTCCACCTGGCCGGTGCACGAGCCGTACGAGGACCTGAAGAACTTCCTCACCGATTCGCGCCTGCTCTCCGCGCGCGCCACCGCGGGATTCCTGCGGCGGGCGGGAATGGGCTCGCTGCGGTTCCCCGACGGTTTCCTCACCGACGTGGAGAACCACCTGGACCGCATGGGCGGCTGGGCGGCCTGAGCCGATGATCGAACGCCCACGCACCGATGCCGCGACCAGCGCCCGGCTGGCCAGGCAGCGGCGCAGCGGGACCGCGCCGGAACTGGCCCTGCGCCGCGAACTGCACCGGCGGGGGCTGCGCTATTTCGTGGACCGTGCGCCCCTTCGCGGCCAACGCCGCCGCGCCGACGTGGTCTTTCCGCGGCGCAAGGTCGCGGTGTACGTCGACGGATGCTTCTGGCACAGCTGCCCTGAGCACGCGACCTATCCGAAGAACAACGCCGAATGGTGGGCGACCAAGCTCGCGGGCAATGTCGCCCGCGATCGCGCCACCGACGCGACCCTGCACGCCGCCGGATGGCAGGTGGTGCGGATCTGGGAACACGAGAACCCGGCCGCGGCGGCCGATCGAGTGCAGGCCGCGCTGGGCCGGAAACCCGGCTGACGCAGGGGTTACCGGTGGCGCACGCGCACCAGCGTGCGCGGCGCGTTGGCGGCGAGATAACCCGACAGCACCATCGTCGCCATCATCGCCAAACCTGCTGCGGCTGTCGCGTATCCGATCATGGAAACCTCCTCGCTTCCACTCCAGACTTGCCGGACAACCTGACAGTAGCCTGTGCACCGCGTGTCGAAGTCGTGCGAACCGCGGGAAACACGCATCTTTCGCCTCGGACTCCGCACCGAACGGTTCGCCGACAATGGGCAGGGTGACCGACGACGGGAGCAGGATCGCCGAACGACGCGCGCAGATCGCGTCCTGGGTGATCGCCGCCGCGATCGCGATCGCCGGGCTCTGCTACTCGTCCTGGGTGCTGGAGTTCGTGCTGCCCATCGACGCCGACCCGGTGAACTCCTTCCTCAGCGAACTCGACGCCGAAGGCAAGCCCTACCGCGAGGTGTTCGGTACGGCGGACAAGATCGTCGGCGCGCTGCTCATCCCCGCAGCGCTCGCCGCGCTGCTGATCTTCCCTCGGCGCAGGCTGACCACCGTGGGCTGGGTGGCGCTGGCTTGCTTCGGCGCGGCGACCATCGCCGACGTGCTGCTCCCGCTGCGCGACTGCACCCCGGGCGAGCCGGGTTGCGGCGAGCAGGACGGGCTGTTCCCGCAGCTGCACCAGCCGCACGCGCTGACCAGCACGCTCGCGGTCACCTCGATCGCGGTCTCGGTCTTCGCGTTCAGCCTGGCGGCCTTCCGCTATCACCGCTGGCGGATCCTGCGCGAGTTCGGGGTTGTCGCGCTGGTCGCCGGGTCCGCGGCGACGGTGTGGATGCTGGTGGCCGACAACCTGTCCGGCGACTACGCGCTCGGCATCGCCCAGCGGATCCAGGTGGGGTCGATGTCGCTGTGGTTGCTCACGCTGGCCGTCGCGGTGGTCGTCGAGGGCAGGGAGTGGGCCGAACCGGTCGGCGGACCTTGACGGGTTCGCGTGGCTGGGGGGCTGTTCGAAATCAATGGTGGCAACCCCGGTTGGTCCTGAAGCATGCTGTCGTCATGGCAGAGCGCGTGAACATCTCCTCGGAATCCGAGTTCGAAGACGTCGTCGGCTACTCACGGGCGGTGCGCGTCGGCGACTTCGTCGCGGTCAGCGGGACCACCGCGGCGGGACCGGGCGGGACCGCCGTCGGAGGCGACGACATCGGCGAGCAGACCAAAGAAACCCTGCGCCGCATCGCCGTTGCGCTCGACCAGGCCGGAGCGCGGCTGGCCGACGTCGTCCGCACGCGGATCTTCGTCACCGACATCGCGCGGTGGCCGGAGGTCGCCGCCGCGCACGCCGAAGTGTTCGGATCGATCCGGCCCGCCGCGTCGATGTACCAAGTGCAGGCCCTGATCACGCCTGCCCTGCTGGTCGAGATCGAAGCCGACGCGGTCGTCACCGATCAGCGCCTCGATCGGCTCGTCGCCGAGTAGTCCTGCGGCCGTGCGCGGTTCGACGGACCTCGCCCGGCCGCGCCCACTAAGGTCGAGAGCGTGACCAGCGACGCGCAGGATCCCACGCCGCACGAACTGCTCGACCAGGTCGCCGACGCGACCGCCCGGTTGCTCGACACCGCACGCGGTCTGGGCGACGGCGACGTCATCGACCCCTCGCTGCTGCCGGGGTGGACTCGCGGGCACGTGCTCGCCCACCTCGCGCGCAACGCCGACAGCCTGCTCAACCTCCTGATCTGGGCCCGCACCGGCATCGAGACACCGCAATACGCGAGCCCGTTCCTGCGCGAGTTCGACATCGACGCGGGCGCGCCGCGGCCGATCGCCGAACAACTTCGCGACATCGAAGCCGCCGCCGACCGCTGGTCGGCCCTCGCCACGACAGCGCCGCCGGAAGCCTGGACCGCCACCGTCCGCACCCGCCAGGGCCGCGCCATCCCCGCGGCCGAAATCCCGTGGATGCGGCTGCTCGAAGTCGAAATCCACCATGTAGACCTCGCCGCCCCCTACAGTCCCGCCGACTGGCCCGCCTCCTTCGTCACCCGCGCCCTACCCCGCGTCGCAGGCGACATCGCCAACCTCCTCACCCCCGACACTCCACCTTTCGACATCCAAGCCACCGACCTCGACTTCACCACTTCCCTCACCCCCGGCGCCCCTACCCACACCGTCCTCGGCCCGGCCGCCTCCCTGCTCGCCTGGCTCACCGGCCGCTCCCCCGGCCGGGATCTGTCCGGCCCGCTGCCGGAACTACCCGCCTGGCGCTGAGCGGCGTCACCGATCCGGCCGAGTGAACCACTCGACGCCATCGTTGACGGTCTTGACCAGCGTGCCGTTCTCGACCAGCTTGTCGACCAAGGAGATGGCCTGATCCGATCGGGCGCCCGTCCTGGCGAGTACCTGCGGCAGGTCGAGCTTGTCGGATCCGATCGTTTCGACGATGTCGCGTTTACGCAGCGTGTCCAGCGCCGTTGCCACATTCAGCCGTCGCACGACCCGCCCGTCCGCGAGCCGCGTCTTCTCGGCGGTCTCCAGCAACAGGGTTCGGACGTGGGCGGCGTCGAGCGTGCGGGCTGTCGCCCAGACGATCAGCGCCGCGATGGCCGCTTCGATCTCCGCCGACGTGCCGGGCTGCACCGGGTCGACGACGACATCGACCGGCCCGGCATGGTCGACGGAACCCGCGATCAACAGGCGCCGCCGAGCAGCACCCGCGGCGTGCTCGACCCCCGAGGCCGCGGTACCGACGACGAGGTGGTCCCGGCCGTGCAGCATCGCCGCGTCCGAGACGTCGTCCACCACGACGATGTCCGCGCACGCCTGCTGGGCGAACCGATCTCGATCCGTCACGCCGTCGAGGGGAACCACTTCGGCGAATACGGCCGCGCTGTCGCCGGTTCCGAACAGCACCGCCCGCCCGGCGACGCCGCGTTCTCCGGCGAACTGGGTGATCGTGCGCGCGAGCTCACCGGCGGTGTCCGACGCCGCCCCGGCCAGCGCGAGCCGCAGCGGGCGCTTCGTCCTGCCCGGGTCCGTCGCCGCGGTGAACAGGTCCTGCGCGTCCACCGGTGCGGTTACCTCCTCGACGTTCTCGCGTGCGAGGGCCGCGAGCGCTTCCGCCGACGGAGGTGTGGCGAGTGCCCGCACTCGGTCGGCGAGCTGGTCCCACTGTTCGAGGCGCGACAGATCGGCGTACAGGCGCGAGAGGACGGCGGGTCCGAAGCGGACGAGGATCGGCTGATTGCTGCGGATCCACTGCCACACCTCGGGCCAGGCCAGCAGGTCCAGCCGTATTTCCCTGGTCCGCGACGGCATGTCGGGGCGGTCGGTCAGCCCGGCGACGCCGTTGGTCGAGGTGATCGCGACCCTGGCGGGCAGGCGGCGGTCCAGCAGTTCACTCAGCGCGCGCAACGCGGCGGCGCCGCGCTCGTCGCCCGCGAGCAGTTCCGCCTCGTCGACGGCGAGCACGAAGCGTGTGTGCTCGAGCTTGCCGAGCAGGTTTCCCCACAGATCGATCGGGTCCTTCGCCAGGCTGCCGCGTGGCAGTTTCATGCCGCTGTCCGTCATCGCGGCCGCCACGGCGTCGTGCAGTATCCCGACCGGGTTGTGATCCCGGCGCCTGCACTTGGACTCGTCGAGCAGCCAGCGAGCGGCGACGAACACCCGGACCACCTCGTCGTCGAGATCATCGAGCACGCGGTCCACGAACGCCGATTTACCGCTGCCCGCGACACCTTTGACGTGCAGTAGCCGGGCGGGCGTCTTTCCGCCCAGCACGTCGATGGCTTGGCGCAGCTCGGTCAGGCGCGAGATGAACCTCGGGTCGCCCTGCGCGATGCCGAACGGGCGGTAGACGCGCGGCCGCAACACGATCGGCCTGCCGCGGGTGCGCTTGTCGATCAGCGCGCCCGGCTCGTTGGCGCCGACGTGCAGCGTCGGCACCACCCAGTTCAGCAGTGCCCCACCGGAGAACTCGTCGGTCGCGATCGCCTGTCTGGCCAGGCGCAGCGCCGTCGCCACCGTGTGCCCGGCGGCGAGCGATTCGTAGAAAGAACTGGTGAAGATCTTCTCGGTGCCGAACGGCAGCACCGTCTGCATGCCGATGACCATCGGGCAGACGTCGCGCACGAAGTAATCGGCGGTGGACATCTGACCACGCCAATCGTCGTCCGCGGCAGCGGCGGGGGCCCGCGCGGTCTCGCATCCCGCGAAGACCGCCAGCCGCAGGTCGGGTAGTTCGGAGAGAATTTTGCAGAGTTCCGCGTTGTGCACGAAACGGCCACGGCCGCTGGCGTCTTCGAGTTTGAAGCCGTTCGGCGCGGCATGCCCGAGGTAGTGGAATATCTGGAACCCGTCGGCTTGGCGGCGAATGGTCTGCCGGATTCGCTCGGTCGACGGACGGTCCTCGACGACGATGTTGAGCCTGCCCTGCCGCACGAGCGGTTGCAGCCCGTCGAGCAAGGCGCGCTTCGCCGCGTACAGGTCGAACAGCGCCTCCCGGTTCTGCTCACCGACCTTCGGCATCGGGCTCGACATGACGATCAGGACGTTCAACGGCGCCTCGATCGGGTCCGGCGCTTGCTGAACCGGGTAGGTGCGAAAGCGCCCGAGCCGCAGGATGTGCGTATCCCGAGCGCAGCCGAGGAAGTCGACCCCTCCGGCGATGCCGTCCTCCGGATCGAGCAGCAGCTCCCACGGCCAGGCGTTGACGTGCTGCGGCGCCGATTGGACGCGGACGAGCACCTGCGCCCCGGCGTGCCTGGCGGCGCCTCGGGTTCGCGCGAACAGATTGTCGATCTCGGGTACTTCGAAGATCAGTCGCGTCAGGACACGCCCGATGTCGACGGCGGTCGATTCGACGCCGGAACAGGCATTGCGCACGACCGCGTTGAGCCACTCGGACGGCGCTTCGAAACCGTCCGGCAGGGTCCAGGTGGGCGGCGGGCGCGGCACGGCATACACCGCGCCCTGGGGCGAGGACGCCGAGACCCACACGCGCCCACCGGCATCCAGCACACTGATGTCGAATCGGTGGAAGGCCTGCGCGGGGTCCGACGGCATCGCTATCCCGGCCCTTCCGCACTGCGGGCGACCTCGTCGAGGTCTACCACGCTCACCAGATCGGTCACCGGATGGACGGTGTCGGCGGACACTGTGATCCGGTAGTCACCGGGGGGCAGGCTGGCCAGGGTGACCTGTCGCCAACCGTCGGACGCCTCGGTCAGCGGATACCTGCTGGACAGGCCACGGCCGAGATCCTTCACCGTCGCGACCAAGGCCGCCGCGGGGTCGACCGTTTTCGCGCGAACGACCATCGGCTCGTCGGTGGTGACGTCCTCCACCTCGAGCGCGACCGGGTCCTTGACGGCGGGGAAGACGTCGACGCCACCGAATTCGGCGGTACGCAGAACGCCGCCCACATGGTCGAGTACCGGATCGTCGTTCTGCAACGACCCGTGCTTCTGGCTCACGAACGAGGCATTGCGCCAGCCGTCCATCAGCTCGTGCGGGATCGCGGACACCTTCGGGACCGTGCCGTCGCCGCCGTCCTCGCCCGCGGCCTTGCGCGCCCACAGCACCTCGATCCGGCCGTCGGTGAGTCGCGCGGCCCACCGCGTCGGCTGGAAGTCGCCGATGACCGGCCGGATCTCGTAACCGGGTCCGGTTTCGGCGATCCGGTCGTCGACCTGCTTGCGCAAGCCGCGGTGCAGCTCGACGGCATCCCGCAGCCGGGCGGCGTCCACGCCGGTGCCACTCCAATCCAGGCTGGCGTCGTCGAGATTCAGCCACTTGCCGTCCGGCCCTGCCACGCAGCGGTACGACGGCAGCAGCTGATACGCCGAGGTGAACGAGCGCAGCAGGTCGGAGAGGTCGACGTCGAACGGTCCCCAGCTCTTGCGGAACCCGTTCGCGAGGAAGTCGAGGGCGTTGATCGACCCGGAATAGGGCGTGCCGAAGGTGATCAACCTGCGGGTGTCCTTCCATCCGTCGAGCTGCTCCAGATAGAGCCGCGAGACGATGCCGCCCATCGAGTGCCCGATCAGGACCAGTTTCGCGTCGGCGGCGCCGGACTTCTCCCGCCAGTTCCGCAGCCAGTCGTGCGCCGACCTGGCGAGTTTCGCTGCGGCCGCCCGGTTGTCGCGCCGCCAGTCGTAGGGGAACTCGAAGTAGTTCTCGCCCTCGACCGCCCCGAACCGCTCGACCAGCTGGTTGCGGAACCGGGTGTAGCCGTCGATCTTCCAATCCAGACCGGGCACGATGTGCAGATCCGGCACGACCCGCGTCGCGACGACGCCGTCCACGTCGGCGGCGGCGGGATCGTCGCCGTCCAGCCGCAGCTTCTTGATACTGCGCCCGAGGGACAACACGCCGCGCAGGACCGCGCCCGGCGTGGGAGCCCACAGCTCCTTGCCGTCGCGGGCCAGCACGGAACCGCCGATTCCGGGGATCAACACGACCACGTCCCGCATGACTGGCCTCCGTCCGATCGTCTGCGGAAGAGTTCGATCTTCATGGTCGCGCGTTTCGCGGGCGCGATCACGAGTACTCGACTACTCGAAAGCCGTGGTCAGACGGTGTGCGCGGGCGCCAGGGCGTCACCGGTGGATATCGGCCCCTGACCCGATCCCCACGCCCGGCCCGCCTCCCCAAGACTCCCGCACCCCCCACCCCTCGGGCACGCGTACTCCGCTACCCGCGTTCTCGGATATCCACTACGCATACCCACCGGTCGGCCGCGACGGAGACCGGTACCGGCGCGCGACCATCACGGCCCGCTGACCGCGCAATCCCGCCGCAAGCCTCCCGCCTGGCGTGACATCATCGTCGATCGGCGTAGCCGGAAATGCGAGAAGGCCTCTCCTTGTACAAAGGAGAGGCCTTCTGAAGAGTGCGCCCGAAGGGATTCGAACCCCTAACCTTCTGATCCGTAGTCAGATGCTCTATCCGTTGAGCTACGGGCGCATAGCGTTGTTCAGTTGTCACCCGGCGAACCGGGTGTGGCGGAGGCGAGAGGATTTGAACCTCCGGTCCCCGTGAAGGGACAACTCATTAGCAGTGAGTCCCATTCGGCCGCTCTGGCACGCCTCCTGGAGCCTTCTCTTCGAGGGCACCGGTCCTTTCGAACCGCCGAGCATGAAGGTTACATGACCCAACGACCAGATAACAAAACGCCTGGTTATCAGCGTAAGTTGCTGTCGAACCAGTCGAAGATCCTGGTTTGGGAAGCGATGGCGGTGGCGTTGTCGTCGTCATCGGCGCCGGGGTTGTCGGCGCGGTGGTGCAGACCGGGGTAGGAGACCACCAGGCTGGCTACGGAGGCGCGGGCGGCGGCGTCGCGCAGCCGGTCGACGTCGGCGGGCGGGGTGGCCGGGTCGTCGGAGCCGAACAGACCGAGCCAGGGGGCCTGGAGGTTGGGGGCGACGCGCAAGAGGGCATCGGCCTCGTCGGTGAGCGGTTCGGTGATGCCCGCGGCGGCGATGCTGACCGCGGCGCCGATCGGGCGGTTGGTGGCGACGAGGAAGGCGGCGGTGCCCGCGTGGTCGAAGCCGAGCACGCCGATGCAGTCGGGGAAGACGCCGCGCCTGGTCAGCCAGTCGAAGCAGGCGTCGAAATCTTCGAAGAGCTCGTCGCCGAAAACCTCGTGCGGGGGCTCCTCGCCGTTGGCCCGGTGGAACAGATTGGGCGCGACGACCGTCCAACCCTCGGTCGCCAGCGCCCGCATGAACTCCAGCAGTGCGCCGCTGAACTCCCGGGATTCGTGCAGCACCACGATTCCGCCGCGCGAGTTGCCCTCCGGTTCGATCACGGTGATGGGCACCCGGCTGCCTTCGGTGGGGCGCTGCTCGAGGTCGTCGCCACCGCGTAGCGGGGCGATATCGTCATAAATGCCCGACATGAAACCAGCGTAGGGCGAGCCGCTGTTCTTCGCGAGAATTTGCACGTGAGCAGCCATTACCCGCAACTTTTCCGGTACGGAAGGGGCGATTCCGGCCTGGGGAATCGGCTCGTGGGCGGACCTCAGGTGGGGACCGGACTCCCTGCTGTCGCCGATTAGGGTGGAGGGGTGACACCGCGCATCCGTCCCGACCTCTCCGCCATCCCGGCCTACACCCCCGGCCGCAGCCACCCGGGCGCGGTCAAGCTGGCCAGCAACGAGACCACGCTGCCGCCGCTCCCCGCGGCGGCGAAGGCGATCGCCGAGGCCGCGGAGCTCGCGCACCGGTACCCGGACAATCAGGCGGCCGACCTGCGCGCCGCGCTCGCCGAGTTCCTCGGGGTCACGCCCGCGCACGTGGCGGTGGGCTGCGGCAGCGTCGCGCTGTGCCAGGAGCTGGTTCAGATCACCTGCGCCGCACCGACCGACGAGGTGCTGTTCGCCTGGCGCTCGTTCGAGGCGTATCCGATCGTCACCCAGGTGGGCAACGCGACGGCCGTGCAGGTGCCGCTGACGCCGGAGCTCACGCACGACCTGGACGCGATGGCGGCCGCGGTGACCGAGCGCACCCGGCTGATCTTCGTCTGCAACCCGAACAACCCGACCGGCACCGCGCACGGCCGCGAGGCGCTGATCCGCTTCCTGGACGCGGTCCCCTCGCACGTGCTCGTCGTGCTGGACGAGGCGTACTACGAGTACCTGCGCCTCACACCGCAGGACCGCCCGGACGGCGTCGAGCTGGGCCGCACCCGGCCGAATGTGGTTGTGCTGCGCACCTTCTCGAAGGCGTACGGTCTGGCGGGCCTGCGGGTCGGCTACGCGGTCGGCGATCCGGAGGTGATCGCGGCGCTGATGAAGGTGCACATCCCGTTCAGCGTGAACCGGGTGGCGCAGGCCGCCGCGATCGCCTCGCTGGAGGCGCGCCTCGAGCTGCTGGACCGCACCGACGCGGTGGTCCTGGAGCGCGACCGGATGCGGGCGGCGCTGCTCGCGGCGGGTTACTCGGTGCCGCCGAGCGAGACGAACTTCGTCTGGCTGCCGCTGGGCGCGCGCAGCGCGGAGTTCGGCGAGGCGAGCGCGGAAGCGGGCGTGCTGGTGCGGCCGTACGGCGCCGACGGCGTGCGGGTCACCGTCGGCGACTCGCACGAGAACGACCAGTTCCTCGCCTTCGCCACCGACCCCGGCGTCCTGGCCCGCTTTCTCTGACAGCGGCGGGTCCGGGCCGATTCCGCGAACTGCGGCGCGTCAGACCGGCGAACCCCCGCGCCGCGTCAGCGGATCGCGGGGTAGATCGTCGGCCATGAGGTGGCGAGCTCGTCGCCCCAGTACGGCCACGAATGCGTCCCGGTTGCACGGAAATTCGCGGTTACCGGAATCCGGAGCGAGGTGAACCGGTCGACCAGCCTGCGGGTGCACGCGTTGGTCGCCGCCTCCAGCGGTCCGCCGAAGGCGATGGTGCTGACCAGGTCCGGGTTGCCCGGCGCGTCGTACTTGCCCGGTAGACCGCTGCCGACGGACAGGTAGATCGCCTTGCCGCGCAACGCTTCCGCGTGCAGCAGCACGTCGTGGGCGAGCCAGTCCGGGTCGTTCTCGTCGCCGAACATGTTGTCCGGCTCGCCCTGATAGGTGGCCACCACGGCACGCGCCTGGGCCTGGCCCATATCGGTGCCCGTGGAGAAGCAGCCGCTGTGCGCGGCCACGGCGCGGTAGAGCTCCGGCCTGCGGAAGGAGAGCATCATCGCGGCCTCGGCGCCCATCGAGACGCCCATGATCGCGTTGCGCCCGTTGCCGTCGAACTCCGCGTCGATGAGCGGCGGGAGTTCCCTGGTCAGGAAGGTCTCCCACTGGTTGGTGCCGAGCACCGGGTCGGGCCGCTGCCAGTCGGTGTAGAAGCTGGCCGGGCCGCCGACGGTGAGCACCACGTTCACGTCTTTGTCTTCGAAGAACCGGTCGGCCTTGCCGAGCTCGATCCAATTGTTGGTGTCGGGTTCGGCGCTGCGCCCGTCCAGCATGTAGACGGTTGGCCTGCTGCGGCTCTGGTCACGCGGCAGCAGCACCTGCACCTGCACGGTGCGGCTCATCGCGGGCGACTTCACGAATACGCGCACCCGGCGGTCGGTGATCGGTTCGATGCGCTCGATCGCGGGCGTGGCGGGCGCCGCCGTGGTGGGCTCGGCCGGAGCGGGTCCGTCGGAGGAGCCGGTGCTCGGCTTGTCGGGCGCGGCCATCGAGAGAGGCGCGCCTGCGCCGAAAGCACCGATGAGCAATGCGGCGCTCATGGCGACGACTGCGAGCCGTCGCCGCGCCCAACGCCGAGACAGCATGCTTGCCATGGTGCCAGAACGCGGGCCGCCATCTCGAGTCCCTGCCCACATTCGAAAGATTTGTGACCAGCGCCACTTTCACGATCCGGGCGTTCACGATTGTTTCGAATTCGGGCACACCGCCAGCACACCGGCCTTACGCTCCCACTCGGGCGATTCTTCAGGCGTCGATGGGGACCGCGATGACCGCACACAGCCGTGACCCCGGCAGAGGTCGGCCTTACGCGCGCCCGCGTCCACACCGCCCGATCGGTTTTCCGGCTACGCAGAGGCTAATTCGGCGAGTCTTGCTAACGCCGGACCGCGCGCCACCGACCAGACGGGTGTGTCCGACGCGCCCCTGAGCGCGAATTCTCTGCTCGATCGTTGTGTCCGTCTGTTTCGCCGCAGTACCTGATGCCCGACCGGAGAAAAGATCGTGAACCACGTGTTGCCCGTTCCGCCGCTCGAAAACACCGCCGACACCGTGCCTTTGGATATGGCGCTGGCCCGTCGCCTGCGCGAGTGCGACGACTTCTACCGACAACCCGAACTCGCCCACCTCTGTGCGCAGCGCCGCCGCACCGCGCTGGAACAGCTGCGCCAGACCGGCACTTACCTACAGACCGCCGAGGAGATTTTGATCGGGGCCAAGCTGGCTTGGCGCAATCACGCCCGCTGCGTCGGCCGAAAGCATTGGCGCTCACTGAAACTGCTCGACGCGCGGCGGGTGCGCTCGGCGCGCGACCTGGCCGAGGTGTGCTGGCAGCACCTGCACATGGCGACCAACGGCGGCGCGGTGCAGTCCATGATCACCGTCGGTCCGCCGCGCCAGGGTGACGGGCGCGAGTACCGCATCGTCAGTCCGCAGTTGCTGCGCTACGCGGGCTACCGCAACGGCGACGGGACGGTCACCGGCGACGCCGCCAATGTCGCGATCACCGAGTTCGCCAGGAAGCTCGGCTGGCGCGGCGCGGGCACGCCGTTCGACATCCTGCCGGTGCTGATCAGCACGCCCGACGAACCGATCAGGTGGTTCGACGTGCCGAGGGAGCTGGCGCGCGAGGTGCACATCGAGCATCCCGACTTCGACTGGTTCGCCGGGCTCGGCCTGAAATGGCATGCGGTACCCGCTGTTTCCAACATGAATCTGGAGATCGGCGGCGTGACCTACCCGTTCGCGCCGTTCAACGGCTGGTACGTCGGCGCCGAGATCGGCGCGCGCAATCTCAGCGACACCAACCGCTACAACATGCTCCCGCTGATCGCCGACATGATGGGCCTGGACACCTCGCATCCGCGCACCCTCTGGCGCGACCAAGCCCTCGTCGAACTGAATCGCGCTGTGCTGCACAGTTATCGCAAGGCAGGCGTGCACATCGTCGACCATCACACCGTCGCGAAACAGTTCTGCGACCACGTGGCGAAGGAGCAGGCGGCGGGCCGCGCCTGCCCCACCGATTGGAGCTGGATCAACCCGCCGATCTCCGCCGGCCTCACCCCGACCTTCCACCGCTACTTCGACCCGCCCGACGACAACTTGCGCCCGAACTTCGTCCGCCGCGAAACCACCTGAGGCCCCGCCGGTCCGACCCGAGCTGTTCCTCGGGTCACAGACCGGTTTGCCAACGCGCAGACGCTGTTACGGTAAACGGAGTATGTACCTCCGGTTAAACGTTTCGGGCGTTTTGTTCAATGGCGAAGGAGGCCACGGGCGATGGTGGCTGTCGGTTTTCCCGGTCCGCGGCTGGAACTCGGGGCTTCGGTCGCCGGAACGCTCGAACGGTGGCGGGCGGCGGTGCACGGCCGCGGCGGCGAGGCGATCCGGCAGCTGGCGCTGATCACCGTGCTCTATCTCGGTTATCGGTTCGGGCGGCTGATCACGGCGGACGACACCGCGCGCGCCTTCGGCAACGCGCACGATCTCCTCGCTGTCGAAGACCGGCTCGGGATGCTGGCGGAGACCACCGTGCAGGCGCCGTTTCTACGTTGGGATCCGCTGGCCGTCTCGGCCAACTTCTATTACGCGACAGCGCACTTCACCGTCGCCGTCGGTGTGATCGTGTGGCTGTGGATCTTCCGCCCCCGGCACTACCGGTTGACGCGCAACCTCATGGTCGGGCTGACCGGCACGGGCCTGCTGCTGCACGTCCTGCTGCCACTCGCCCCACCACGCATGCTGCCGGAACGCGGATTCGTCGACCTCGCCGCCCTGCACGGTCAATCCGTCTACGGCCCATCACATTCCGACGGCATGTCGAACCAATTCGCCGCCATGCCCTCCCTCCACGTCGGCTGGGCCCTGCTGCTCGCCGTCGCCATGATCGCCGCGACCCGCACCCGCTGGCGCTGGCTCGCCCTCGCCCACCCCGCCCTCACCACCGTCATCGTGATCGGCACCGGCAACCACTACTGGCTCGACGCCATCATCGCGGTGCTGCTGCTAGCCGGAATCGCGGTGGCGCACCGCATAATCCTGCCCGCCTCGGCCGCGTGGGAACCATCCGCGCAACCTCATGACGCCCTCCGAATCACGAGCTAGCCGCGTAGGCCAATCCCCGTCCGTCGATCAGCCAGCGGAACCGCTCGAGGGCACCACCTACTCGCAGGCCGAGAGGATCTGGCCGACGGCACATCAGATGCCGCACAACCTAGCTGGACGACGATCCAGATGTCGGTCCGCGACTCGGCAGCCGGGTAAACCATTCGGATCTCTGCTGCACCTGAGCGGACGGCTCAACCATTCGGATCTTTGCTCGCCCTGAGCGGACAGCTCGACGACTCGAGGCTCCGCATCCCCGAGCCAAGTATCCGAATCATGCTCAGCCCAACCACAAGCTGGGGGTCCGGGGGCGAAGCCCGCCGGGCGGGGCGTGGGGGTTGCACCCCCACAAAACATTGCGAAGCGAACCAGGCCCACGCTTTCCGTGGGCATGGGCCACCCATGAGCGGAGCGGAGACGGAGGGATTTGAACCCCCGGTCGCTCTCGCGACGCTCGCTTTCAAGGCGAGTGCATTCGGCCGCTCTGCCACGTCTCCAGGCCCACGATCCTAACGGACGGCTCAATCGGCTCGCTCGCCGATTATCTTGTCGATGCGGGCGAACACCTCGCCGACGACGGCGAGGTGTTCGGGGACGAGCAGGTCGATGAAGTCGGTGCGGACGGCTTCGACGTGGCCGGGGGCGGCCGCTTCGAGGCGGCGCATGCCCTCGTCGGTGAGCTCGGCGACAACGCCGCGGCCGTCCTCTTCGCAGGTGTTGCGGCGCACCATGTGCTGCGCTTCCATGCGCCGGATCTGGTGGGTGAGCCTGCTGCGGGAGGAGAGCACACCGTCGGCGAGTTCGCTCATGCGCAGCGCGCGGCCCGGCGCTTCGGAGAGCAGCACCAGGATTCGGTATTCGGCGAGACTGAGATCGCTGTCGCGCTGCAACTGCTTGTTCAGCGCCGTCATCAGCCGCTGATGGCCGTCCATGTAGGAGCGCCATGCTTGCTGCTCCGTCGGGCTCAGCCAGCGGGGCTCGGCCGTGCGACCGCTTGGTTCGGGTTCCACCGCCTTATTCTAAGCGGCCCTGAACTGGGCAAACCCCGGTTCTGTTCACCGGACGGCGGCGATCGTGCCGCGGTTCAGGTCGGCGACGTTCGCGCATCCGGACAACCCGAGCGCCGAGTCCAGGTCGGCGAGCAGCAGCCGCAGCGCGTGCCGGGCGCCGTCGCGGCCCGCGATGCCGAGACCGTACGCGTACGGCCGCCCGTACAGCACCGCCTTGGCGCCGAGCGCGAGCGCGATCAGCACGTCGGAGCCGCTGCGCACGCCGGAGTCGAACAGCACGTCGGCGCGGTCACCGACGGACGCGACGACCGCGGGCAGCGCGTCGAGCGCCGCGATCGAGCCGTCGACCTGTCGGCCGCCGTGGTTGCTCACCACCACCGCGTCGGCGCCAGCGTCCACCACGAGGCGAGCGTCGTCGGGATGCAGGATGCCCTTCACGGCGATCGGCAGATCGGTCCATTCGCGCAGGTGGGCGAGGTCGGCGGCGCGCAGATTGTGGTTGCCGAACAACCCGACCCAGGTGAGGATCGCGATTCGCATGGCGTCCTCGCTCTCCTCGGGCGGCGTCGGCAGCTTCGCGCGGAACACCGGGTCGGACAGATAGTTGGCGATGCCCTTGCCGTGCAGGAACGGTAGGTGCGCGAGCTCCAGATCCTGCGGCCGCCAGCCGAGGGTCGGGGTGTCGACGGTGACCACGATGGCCTTCGCCCCGGCGCGCTCGGCCCGCTGCACGAAGGACCGCGCCAGCTCGGGATCGTTCGGCCAGTAGAGCTGATACCACCATTCGCCCGCCGCCGCGCCGACCTCCTCGATGGTGGACGAGGCCGCGGTGGACAGCACCGACCCGATCCCGAGTTCCTTCGTGACCTCGGCGACGATCACCTCGCCACCCTCGTGCATCAGTTCGAGAACGCCGATCGGCGCGGTCAGCACGGGCGCGGCCAGCCGGGTGCCGAGCACGTCCACGGAGAGCTCGCGCGCGCCGGGACCGGTGGTGCCGCGCAGCATGCGGGGAATGATCCGGTACCTGTCGAAGGCGGCGCGGTTGGCCGCCGCGGTGCGTTCCGCCGACGCGCTGCCCGCGACGTAGGCGTATTCGGCAGGTCCGAGGACTTCCTTCGCGCGTCTTTCCAAACCCGCGGCCGTCATGGGCAATTCGGGCACGATGCCGCCCAATCCGCCCAGGTAGATCTCGTTCTGGAAGTCGATGAAGCTGCTCACGCGGGGAACGCTAGTCCGTTGTGTCCGTTCCCGCAGGGTCCTCGGCCGATCGGTGGTTCGTCGAGCGGTCGGCGGGCACTATGGGTTGATGCGCGCGATCGAGTTGACCGAATTCGGCGGACCGGAAGTACTCACCTGGGGCAAGGCCCCAGACCCTGTGCCCGGTCACGGCGAGGTGCTGATCGACGTGGTGGCCGCGGGGGTGAACCGCGCGGATCTGCTCCAGCGCCAAGGCCGCTACAACCCGCCCGCGGGCGCCAGCGAGATCATCGGTTTGGAGTGCTCGGGCGTCGTCGCCGAGGTCGGCGAGGGTGTGCGGGACTGGCGGGTCGGCGACCGGGTGTGCGCGCTGCTGTCCGGCGGCGGCTATGCCGAGCGCGTGGTCGTCCCGGCGGGACAGGTCCTTCCGGTGCCGGACGGTTTGGACCTCGCCGCGGCGGCGGCGCTTCCCGAAGTGGCGGCGACGGTGTGGTCGAACCTGGTGATGACGGCCGGTCTGCGCGCGGGTCAGCTGGTGCTGATCCACGGCGGCGGCAGTGGCATCGGCACGCACGCCATCCAGCTGGCGGTGCACAAGGGCGCGCGGGTGGCGGTCACCGCGGGCTCGGCCGAGAAGCTCGCGCGCTGCGCCGAACTCGGCGCGAGCGTGCTGATCAACTATCGCGAGGACGATTTCGTCGCCGCGGTCCGCGCCGAGCGGTCCGGCGCGAACGGGCCGGGCGCCGACATCATCCTCGACAACATGGGCGCGGCCTACCTGTCTCGCAATGTCGAGGCGCTGGCCGAGCACGGCCACCTGGTGGTGATCGGCATGCAGGGCGGGGTGAAGGGCGAGCTGAACCTGGGCGCGCTGCTGTCGAAATGGGGTTCGGTGCACGCGACCAACGTGCGCAACCGCCCGGCCACTGGCGCGGGAAGCAAGGCCGAGATCATCGCCGAGGTGCGCGGGCACGTCTGGCCGCTGATCGCCGACGGCACCATCGTGCCGGTGATCCACGCCGAACTGCCGATCGCGGAGGCCGCCGAGGCGCATCGGATGCTGGACGCCGCCGACACGTTCGGCAAGGTCGTCCTGCGGGTGGACGCGAGCTGAACCCGCCTCACTCCAGCGCGGCGAGCGCGCGGCCGAGCTGATCGATCTCGAATTTGGTTGTGTAGGGCGCGAGTCCGACGGTCACGGCGCCGCCCTCGTCGTTGACGCCGAGCGCGTCGAGCAGCCTGCTTCCGCCGTGCACGCCGCTGAGCGTGCCGATACGGGCGTCGGCCAGTTTGGCGGCGATCTTCTCCGCCTGCATCCCGGCCATGGTGAAGCTGACGGTCGGGATGCGGGTGGAGGCGCGGCCGATCACGGTCAGGTTCGGGATCTTGTCCAGGACGTCCATCAGGTGCTCGAACAGCTGGTCGTGGTAGTCCTGCAGCGAGGTGATGGAGATTTCCAGCCGCTCGCGGCGGGTGCCCGTGGCCCGCTCGTCGAGACCGGCCAAGAAGTCGATCGACGTGGTGAGCCCCGCCAGCAGCGCGTACTGGTGCCCGCCGACCTCGAGCCGTTCGGCGCCTTTCGCGTACGGATTCAACGACATCGACGGAATCCGGTCCAGGAACGCGGGGTCGCGGAACACCAGCGCGCCGATCTGCGGCCCGCCCCACGCGGGCGCGCTCAGCGCGACCACGTCGGCGTTGAGTTCGTCGATATCGATGAGCGCGTACGGCGCCGCGCCGAACGCGTCGGCGACGAGCAGACCGCCCACCTCGTGCACGCGGTCGGCCGCCACCCGCACGGCGGGCGCGGAGCCGACGATGGGTGAGGCCGCGGTGAGCGCCACCAGTCGTGCCGTCGGCCCGATCAGTTCCTCGAACTGCCAGGACGGCATCTCGCAGGTCTCGATCTCGACCTCGGCCCAGCGCACGTGCGCGCCGTATCGATTGGCGATCCGCAGCCAGGGCGCGACATTGGCCTCGTCGTCCAGGCGGGACAGCACGATCCCGGTGCCGAGGCCGAGCCGGGAGCTGAGCGACTCCGCGAGCCAGGCGAGCAGCACCGCCCGATCCGGGCCGAGCACGACGCCCGCCGGATCGCCGCCGACCAGGTCGGCGACGGCCTCGCGGGCGGCGTCGAGGATGGCCGCGCTGCGCACCGCGGCGCCGTTGCGGCCGATATGGGAGAACGACGACGTGCGGAAACCCGTTGACACGGCACGAGATACCGAGTCAGGGACAAGCATGCCCGCCTGCGGATCGAGGTGGATCCAGCCGTCGCCCAGGGACGGTATCAGGCCCCGAACCCTCGCGACGTCGTAAGTCATGTTGGCCACTCTAAGGGCAGCGGGCGAGGCTGCGTAACCGCCTTCCCCTCCCCGGCCGCTCGCGAACGCGACGGCGAGGGACCCCGCCCGGACCGGCCATCGGCACCCGGCCGCGGCTTCGAGGGCGCCGCGGAGCTGGGCATTCGAATCAGCATGGCAACCGACTTTCAGCAAAATCCGAACCACACGACCCGCACAGAATAGTCGGCGCCGCCCTGCCGCGGCACCGACCCGCCTGCACCGGGACCGGCCCGTTCAGCGCGTCCGGCGACTGGCCCGTTCAGCGCCTTCGGCGACTGGCCCGTTCAGCGCGTCCGGCGACTGCCCCGTTTAGCGCCTTCGGCGAGTACGCGACATGATAGGGAACATGACGCACTCGGATGAGTCACCCGATTCCATCGTCGTGGTCGGACCCGACGGGCAGCCGCTGGTCATCCCGGCCGACGCGGGCACCCCGCTGACCGGACAGGTGGTCACCGACAGCGACAAGAAGACCGACGGCTCGGACGACCGCGACGACTCGGGCGAATCGCTCGCCGACATGGTGGAACAGCCCGCCAAGGTCATGCGTATCGGCACCATGATCAAGCAGCTACTCGAGGAGGTGCGCGCGGCTCCGCTCGACGACGCGAGCCGCACCCGGCTCAGGGAGATCCACAAGTCCTCGGTGCGCGAGCTCGAGCAGGGCCTCGCGCCGGAACTTCGCGACGAGCTCGAGCGGCTGACCTTGCCCTTCACCGACGACGCGGTGCCGTCCGACGCCGAACTACGGATCGCCCAAGCCCAGCTGGTCGGCTGGCTGGAGGGCCTGTTCCACGGCATCCAGACCGCGCTGTTCGCCCAGCAGATGGCGGCCCGCGCGCAGCTCGAGCAGATGCGTCAGGGCGCGCTGCCGCCCGGCATCCACACCGTCGACCCGCGCGGCGGGCGCGGCGACCAGTCGATGGGCGGTTCGGGCCAGTATCTGTAACCCCGCTTCGCGGGTGAGGAGTTTCGCGCGTCCCGCGTGTACCAGCGGACCCGGTGCGAGGATGCAGGGGTAGGGTCGAGCACCGTGCCCGCCGCTGCCGCTCGCCCCGACTCCGACGAGAGTTCGGCGCGTCCTGAAGAGAGCCCAGTGCGTTCAGATGACAGCTTGCGTTCTGACAGTTCCGAGACCACCGAAGAGGGTCCGGTGAGTGCCGAGAGCACCGCGCCGGCGCAACCGAGCGGAGCCGAGGCGATGCCGCCGCTGCCCTCCGACTCGCAGACCTTCCGGCGCGCGATCAAGGACATGCGCGACGGCTTCAGCCAGCGCGAACTATGGCTCTCGCTCGGCTGGCAGGACATCAAGCAGCGCTACCGGCGCTCGGTGCTCGGCCCGTTCTGGATCACCATCGCGACCGGCGTGCAGGCCGCGGCGATGGGCATCCTGTACGCGACGCTGCTCGATCAGCCGCTGCGCGAATACCTGCCGTATGTGACCGTCGGGTTGATCGTCTGGAATGTGATCCAGGCGAGCATTCTCGAGGGCTCGGAGGTGTTCATCGCCAACGAGGGCTTGATCAAACAGCTTCCGTCCGCGCTCAGCGTGCACATCTACCGGTTGGTGTGGCGGCACTTGCTGTTCTTCGCGCACAACATGGTCATCTATGTGGTGCTGCTCGCCGCGTTCGGTATATGGGAGAACCTGCGCTGGTCGAGCCTGCTCGCGATACCCGCGATCGGCTTGATCTTCCTGAATTCGATGTGGGTGTCGATCGTGTTCGGCATCTTCAGCACCCGATACCGCGATATCGCGCCGATTCTCAGCAGCACCACGCTGATGCTGTTCGTGCTGACGCCGGTGATGTGGACGACCAAGACCTTGGAAGAGCAGATCGGCGGCGCGAGCGATCGGGCCCGGCTGGTGGAGATCATCCCGACCTTCCACTACCTGGAGATCGTGCGCGCTCCGCTGCTCGGCGAGCCGCAGGAGCTTCGGCACTGGGTGATCGTCGGCGCGATCACCGTGGTGGGCTGGATCGTCGCCGCCTTCGCCATGAAGCAGTACCGTTCGCGCGTACCGTACTGGGTATAGGAGCCGCTGCGATGAGCCGTGTGAGTATCGAAACCCGTCAGGCGTGGGTCGAGTTCCCGATCTTCGACGCCAAATCGCGGTCACTGAAGAAGGCGTTCCTCGGCAAGGCGGGCGGCGCCATCGGGCGCAACCAGTCCGACGTGGTGGTGGTCGAAGCGCTGCGCGACATCACGCTGTCGCTGAAAGAGGGCGACCGGGTCGGCCTGGTCGGCCACAACGGCGCCGGGAAATCCACGTTGCTGCGGCTGCTTTCGGGCATCTACGAACCGTCGCGGGGTAGCGCGCGCATTCGCGGGCGGGTGGCGCCGGTGTTCGATCTCGGCGTCGGCATGGACCCGGAGATCTCCGGTTACGAGAACATCATCATTCGCGGGCTCTTCCTCGGCCAGACCCGCAAGCAGATGCTTTCCAAGATCGACGAGATCGCGGAGTTCACCGAGCTCGGCGAATATCTGCAGATGCCCTTGCGCACCTATTCGACCGGTATGCGGGTGCGGTTGGCGATGGGCGTGGTGACCTCCATCGACCCGGAGATTCTGCTGCTCGACGAGGGCATCGGCGCGGTCGACGCGGAATTCATGAAAAAAGCGCGGCTGCGGTTACAGGAACTCGTCGCGCGTTCTGGCATCCTGGTGTTCGCCAGCCATTCCAACGAATTCCTCGCTCAACTCTGCGATTCCGCGCTGTGGATCGATCATGGACAGATCCGGTTGCGCGGCGGCATCGAAGAGGTGGTGCGCGCCTACGAGGGTCCGGACGCCGGAAACCATGTCGCGACCGTGCTGAAGGAAATGGCAGCGGAGCGGGCGGCGACCGAAAAGACCGAGGACAGCGCACGAGAACTGGAGCGGAACAACGCATGAACGAGCCGACCGGGCAGAACGCCCCGATCAGCGCTGGGGCCGACGCCCCGGTCGACTCGCCCGCGCCGGAGGTGGTCTACACGCCCACCGACACCGGGCCGGACGCCCGCATCATCGCCGTCGTGGTCACCCACAAGCGCCGTGACCTGCTGGCCGAATCGTTGAAGGTCGTCGCCTCGCAGTCGCGACCGGTCGATCACCTCATCGTGATCGACAACGGCAACGAACCCGAGGTCGCCGAACTGGTGCAGCAGCAGCCGGTCGAGACGACCTACCTCGGCTCGGCCCACAACCTCGGCGGCGCGGGCGGTTTCGCGCTCGGCATCCTGCACGCGCTGTCCCAGGGCGCGGACTGGGTGTGGCTGGCCGACGACGACGGCAGGCCCGAAGGCGCCGAGGTGCTCGCCACCTTGTTGGACTGCGCGAAGCGGCACGGCCTCGCAGAAGTCTCCCCCGTTGTCTGCGACATCGATGACCCGGACCGGCTGGCCTTCCCGCTGCGCCGCGGCGTGGTGTGGCGGCGGCTGCGTTCCGAGCTCGGCGACGAGGACTTCCTGCCGGGCATCGCGTCGCTGTTCAACGGCGCGCTCATCGCCACGGCGGCGGTCGACCTGATCGGCGTGCCGGACCTACGCCTGTTCGTGCGCGGTGACGAGGTCGAGGTGCACCGCAGGCTGGTCCGCTCGGGCCTACCCTTCGGCACCTGCCTGCAGACGGCCTACCTGCATCCCAACGGCGCCGCCGAGTTCAAGCCGATCCTGGGCGGCCGGATGCACACCCAGTACCCCGACGATCCGGTGAAGCGCTACTTCACCTACCGCAACCGCGGCTACCTGATGGCTCAGCCGGGTATGCGAAAGCTGTTGCCGCAGGAGTGGATCCGATTCTCCTGGTTCTTCCTCGTCACCCGCCGCGATCCCGCCGGGCTGAAGGAGTGGTTCCACTTGCGCTCGCTCGGGCGAAACGAGCAGTTCGGGAAGCCGGAGAAGTAATTCCGACCCCGGCGCAGACCGAGCCGCCATTCGATTACCGCCGATTTCGGCGTGCGCCCGCTGAGTCGGGTAGGCAATCCAGCCCCTCCGAGCGCGAAGGTGTGCGCTCGATGCGGGCAGCCGGGTAGCGGGCGATAAATCGGTTGCGGGGGTGTCGGGTGTCTGGCAGGGTCTTGGGAAGTTGGCGGTTCGAGACGGAAGTGAGGAGGTGGAGATCGTGACGACGAATGTCCGGGTTGTCGTGCCCGCGTGCGCCGCGCTGCCGCGTGCCGCCGCACCGCACTCCACCTCTGTTTCCTCTCGCTGAACCCGGGTCGGGTTCGGCGCCCGACGAATGGATTCTTCCCATCATGGTCGACTACGACCTGCTCGTTCCCTACGGCTGGACGGAAGCCGTAGCCAATGAATACGCCGCGCTCATCGATGACGGGTGCGTGCCCGCGCGGGTGATCCGGATGGATCGCAGCGAATGCGATGTGGCGACGCCGGACGGCTGGGCGCGCGCGAAATGCCCGCGCTCCGATGCCGATCCGAGCGGCTTGTGCACCGGCGACTGGGTGAGCCTCGACGCGCAGCGCAACGTGCGCGCGCTGCTGCCGCGCCGCTCCGCGATCGTGCGCTCCACGGCCTCGCGGCGGTCCGAGGGCCAAGTGCTCGCCGCCAACGTCGACACCGTGCTGGTCTGCACACCCGCCGACGGCGACGTCGACCTCGGCCGGATCGAACGGATGCTCGCCCTGGCCTGGGAGAGCAACGCGCGACCGGTCGTCGTGCTCACCAAAGCCGATGCGGCCGAGGACATTCCGATCGAGACGGTGCAGGCCGTCGCACCCGGCGCGACGGTGCTCGCGGTCAGCGCGAGCAGCGGGTACGGGATCGAGGTGCTCACCGCCGTTCTCGACGGGACGGTCGCGCTGATCGGCCCGTCCGGCGCGGGCAAGTCGACGCTGGCCAACGCGCTGCTCGGCGCGGAAGTGTTCGCCATCAACGCCGTTCGCGCGGTGGACAAGAAGGGCAGGCACACCACCGTGCACCGGGAGCTGCGCCCGCTGCCCAACGGCGGAACGCTCATCGACACTCCTGGTCTGCGTGGCATCGGCCTGTGGGACGCCGCGGAAGGCATCGAGAAGACCTTCAGCGACATCGAGACCTTCGCCGCGCTCTGCCGTTTCGGCGACTGCTCGCACGAGGGCGAACCCGGCTGTGCCGTGTGCGAGGCCATCGAGACCGGGGCCCTCACCCAGCGCCGGTTCGACAGCTATCGCAAGCTCGCCAAGGAGAACGCGTGGATGGAGGCCAGGGCCGACAAGCGCTTGCAGGCCGAACGCGACCGCGCCTGGCGTGGCATCAGGAAACAGCAACGTCAGATGTATCGGGAGCGAGGGTCACGGCGCTGATTCCCTGAGGTAAGCAGTCCCCTATGCAACTAGTTGCATAGGGGACTGCGCTACGCTTAGCCTGCAAGACGTGGCGTCGCGGGCGCGTCTCGTCCGCGGCACGAACGACAGGAGCAGGTCATGACGGAACCGGGTTCGAAGCCGCTGGCGGGCAAGACGTTGATCATGTCGGGCGGCAGCCGCGGCATCGGTCTGGAGATCGCCAAGCGCGCCGCGGCCGACGGCGCCAACATCACGCTGATCGCCAAGACCGATCAGCCGCACCCCAAGCTCCCCGGCACGATCCACACCGCGGCGGCGGAACTCGAGGAGGCGGGCGGGCAGGTACTGCCCTTCGTCGGCGACGTGCGCCTCGACGAGTCGGTGGCCGAAGCGGTGCGCCAGACCGTCGAACGCTTCGGCGGCATCGACATCGTGGTGAACAACGCCTCGGCGATCGACCTGTCCAACACCGACGCCCTGTCGATGAAGAAGTACGACCTGATGCAGGACATCAACTGCCGCGGCAGCTTCCTGCTGTCCAAGCTGAGCCTGCCGTACCTACGCGAGTCGGCCAAGGCCGGGCGCAACCCGCACATCCTGACCCTTTCCCCGCCGCTGAACCTGGACCCGAAGTGGGCGGGCGCCTCGCTCGGCTACACCATCGCCAAGTACGGCATGTCGCTCACCACGCTCGGCCTGGCCGAAGAGCTGAAGAACGACGGCATCGGCGTGAACTCGCTGTGGCCGCGCACCACCATCGCCACCGCCGCCGTCCGCAACCTGCTCGGCGGCGACCAGATGATCGCGACCTCGCGCACCCCCGACATCTACGCCGACTCCGCCTACCTGGTACTCACCTCGCCCGCCGCGAAGACCACCGGCAACTTCTTCATCGATGACGAAGTGCTCGCCGCCCACGGCATCACCGACCTCGACAAATACCGCGTCGTCCCGGGCGACGCCGAGCTCACCACCGACCTCTTCCTCTGATACTCGAACCGGCCCGGCGGACCCCAACTTTCGCCGGGCCGGTCCCGACTCACCACACCCGCCGAACCGCTCCCCACGAACACCGGCCGCCGCCGACTCACAACCGGTGGCAGGCCCGTCCCCGCAGACCGCGCCAACGCCTCAGCCCAGGCCACCTTGCGAAGCATGTGAACCCTTTGCGAGGCCTATTGCCTGAAAGTCGCTGGCGGAGAAGTGTGGAATGTACCGGTGGCGCCACCGGGCGCTGCCTCGTGCAGAAAGGAGGTGGATCGTGTTCGCACGTTCTACCACTGTTCACGCGCAGCCCTCCGCCATAGACGCCGGGATTGCGCACGTGCGCGACGAAGTAATGCCCGCTGTCGAAGGCATGCAGGGCTGTATCGGGTTGTCGTTGCTGGTCGACCGAGGATCCGGGCGTTGCATCATCACGACGGCGTGGGAAACCGAGCAGGCGATGCGCGACAGCGCGGTCCGGGTCCGGCCGATCCGGGAGCGCGCCGCGGAGACGTTCCGCGGCAACGCCGAAGTCGAGGAATGGGAGATCGCAGTGCTGCACCGCGACCATCGCACGCAAGAGGGCGCCTGCGCACGCGTGGTCTGGGTCGAGGGCGACCCGAACCGAGCCGACACGGCGATCGAGACCTACAAGACCCGCGCGCTCCCGGGGATGGAAGAGCTCGAGGGTTTCTGCAGCGCGAGCCTGATGGTCCACCGGTCCTCCGGACGCGGCGTCTCCTCCACCACGTTCGACAGCGCCTTGGCGATGGACCGCAACCGCGAGCAAGCCGCCCGGATTCGTGAGACCAACACCCAGCACATGGGCCTCCGGGTGACCGACGTCGCCGAATTCGAGCTGGCACTCGCGCATCTGCGCGTACCCGAGCTGGTCTGATACCAGCGCGGCGCCGTCGGCTAGACGGCGCCGCGGCTCGGCTCAGTCGTTGATGCCGTAGAGGCGCTCCCAGTTGGCGCGACTGGTGAGTTCCGGCATGGCGGCGCGGTAGCGCTCCTGCAGCTCGGGCAGCTCACGACGCAGGCGGCGCAGCACACGGAACGTCCGCAGCAGCAGCTGGCGGGCGCGAGCCTTGTCGCGCTGCCGCACCCGGACGCCGGACTGCGAGGCGTCGGTGACCACGACGTGATCGAACAGCGAGACGTGCCACCAGTGCGCGTCCTCGCGGGTGATCCCGATCAGGCCGTGCTGGGTGCGGCCGAACCACTGGTTGATCGCGCGCTTGACGAGCACAAGCGCCTCCCGGCTCGGCTCGCCGCTCGCCCTGCGCAACTGGATGTCGGCCGCGCGCACCGGCGGCGTCGCGGCCGGGTGCTTGATCGTCTCGCCATAGTCGTTGCGGCTGGTGCGGGCGGCGGCCAGCGCGGCGATGCCGCCGTCGCGCAGGATCTTCGGACCCTCGAGGAAGTCCTCGATGCCCTGCAACGTCGTGTGCACCAGCCCGTACTGCATGGCGACCAAGTGCTCGGCGATGTTGCGGAAGAGCTGCTTGGTGATCTTCTTGCCGTCCAGATCGGCGTGCATGGCTCCGACGATGAGCGAGTTGCGCGTGCTGAAGTAGCGCGCCCAGTCGTCGTAGTCCTTCCAGTAGAAGTCCGCGTGCCAGACCGCCGCGTTGGGCAGCGTGACGGTGACGAACCCGTGCTCACGCGCCCGCACGCCGTACTCGACGTCGTCCCACTGGAAGAAGATCGGAACCGGCAGGCCGATCTTGGCGACCACCTCGGCCGGGATCAGGCAGGTCCACCAGGCGTTGTAGCCGGCGTCGACGCGGCGCTCCTGGTTCTTCTTCAGCATGCTGGTGTTGCGCAGCGCCTTGGGCACCTTCTGGCCGTGCCGCAGCTCGTGCAGGTGCACCTCTTCGGCGCCGACGTTGAGGTAGTCGGGGTTGAGCAGGAACAGCATCTGCGCGCCGACCAGGGTGGGTTCCACGGTCAGGTTGGCGAAGGCGTTGAGCCGCAGGACCGTTTCCGGTTCGCAGAGGATGTCGTCGTCCATCAGGATGACGTCCGCGTGCTCGTTGACCGCGGAGACCTCGTAGAGACCGCGCGTGAAACCGCCCGCGCCACCGAGGTTCGGCTGCCGGATGTAGCGCAGCTTGTCGCCGAAGACGGGCTGCACCTCCTGGTAGCGCGGCCGGTCCTGCACCAGATCGGTGCCCTGGTCCACCACGTAGACCGCGTCGATCGCGGCGAGCACCGTGGGGTCGGAGGCCAGCGCGGCCACCGTCTCGGCGCAGTCGGCGGCGCGGTTGAACGTGCAGATGGCGATGGCCACCGGGCGCACCCGCTCCGGCGCGACCGAGGTCCAGGTGAGTTCGGAGATGCCGAGCTCGCCGCCGTCGGCGTCGAACTCCAGCCAGATCGCGCCGCCGTCGACGTACTGATCGAGCGGCGCGGTCAGGGTGAGCGGGCCGCTCGCGTCGACCTTGGCGGTGTCGACGATCCTGCGGTGGCCCGCGATGTCCGAGGCGACCAGACGAACCCTGGCCTTCTTCGTCACGTCGAGCACCATCGTGGCGCGCACCTCGGTGACGGTGGTCCAGCGCTGCCAGTAGCTGGCCGCGAACCGGCCGAAGTAGGTGTTGGTGTGGGCGGTGGCGCCCTTCTCCAAGCGCAACGCCAGTCGTTCCCGCGCCGCGCGGCCCTTGACCACCGCGTAGAGTTCGTCGCTCACCTTGGCCGATGGACCGGTGAAGATGCCCCGCTGCAGGACCATCCGGTCCGGCGCCCGATGATCGGCACGCAGCGAGGCGGGCGCGGCGGCGGGCGTAGCGTGATCGTTCGGTTCGGTAACGGCCTGGGTAGCCGACTGCTCCATGAAGTCCTCGAAATCCTCATTCTTGCCGACGGGACAGACACGCCCCTGGATGCCGTGCGCGGCGGGAGCGAGGATATCAACCGACGTCGGAGCCCGCCCGTCCAGCAACCAGGGGTATCACACCCGTTATTGTTGCTGACTATTTGCTACTTTGCCGGTGAAGACGAATTTGTCGTACGCCCAATACCGGAAGACCACCGCGACGATCTGACCTACCAGTGTTCCCGAGATGTTGTCCGACAGCGGGCTGGAGAGGTCGAGAACGTAGCGGGAGAACCCGAGGCAGCCCAGTTGCAGACCGATGGCGACGACATTGAACACGGCGTAGAGCAGGTACTCGCGCGCCGGATTGTCGGTCCGCTTGTCGCCGAAGGTCCACCACTTGTTGCCGAAGTAGGTCACCACCGTCGCCACCGCGATCGCGATGATCTTGGCGGGCAGCGGCGCGTGGTACAGCACGCCCTCGCCGCCCCAGAACACCAGCACGTTGTAGGTGCCCGCGTCGACGAGGAAACCGATCGCGCCGACCACCAGGAAGGCCGCGCCCTTGCGCAGCGCCGCGACCAGCTTCGTGATCAGCGACTCGCTCGACGGGACCGGGGCGGGCGCGGACGCCTCGGCGGACTCGGAGCGCTCGGGCGTCGACACGGGCTGCTCGGGGAAAGACACCGGGCGACGGTACCCCAGCACCCGAATGCCTCGGGTGCGCGCCGGATGTCCCGAGCCATGTACCCTCCCCCGTGTTCCCCATTCGCGCCGACATCGAGGAATGACCCCGGGTGGACTCCACCGAGCTTCGTATTGCCGCCGTGGTCCCGTGCCACAACGAAGAGGCCTCGGTGGCCAAGGTTGTCGCCGACCTCCAAGCCGCTGTGCCGGGAATCGTCGTCTACGTCTACGACAACCTGAGCACCGACCGGACCGCCGAACTGGCCCGCCAGGCAGGCGCGATCGTCCGCCAGGAACACACCAAGGGCAAGGGCAACGTGGTGCGGCGCGCGTTCGCCGACATCGAGGCCGACGTCTACCTGATGATCGACGGCGACGACACCTACGAGGCGGCCGACGCCCCGCTGATGATCAAGACGCTGCTCGACGGCCCTTACGATCACGTGCTCGGCGTGCGCAAACAGGACGCTTCCGGCACCGCCTACCGCGCGGGCCACGAGGCCGGCAACCGGGTGCTCAACGGCGTGGTCGGAAAGGTGTTCGGCGAGAACGTCGAAGACATGCTCAGCGGCTTCCGGGTGTTCTCCCGCCGGTTCGTCAAGAGCTTCCCCGCGGTCTCCCGCGAGTTCGAGATCGAGACCGAGCTGACGGTGCATTCGCTGCACCTGCGGGTTCCGCAGACCGCCGTTCCGGTCGGCTTCCGCGATCGCCCGGCGGGCAGCGAGTCCAAACTGCGCACCTACCACGACGGTTTCAAGATCCTCGCGCTGATCATCGGCTTGGCCAGGCACGAGCGGCCCGTCGCGTTCTACGGTCTGTTCGGCACGCTGAGCTGGCTGGTCTCGATCGTGCTGACCATTCCGATCGTCATCGAATTCACCAGGACGCACGAGGTTCCGCGCTTCCCCACCCTGTTCCTCGGCTTCACGCTGCTTCTTCTCGGCAGCCTGGCCTGGACCGCCGGGTTGATCCTCGACGGCATCCGCCGGTCCCGCCACGAGGCGGCGCGGCTGGTCTACCTGCGCTATTCGGCGGTCGTCGCGGAGGACGACCCGTTCCGAAACGGCGGTGACGCGTCAGGCCCAGGGGACGCGCGGTGACGACGTCCGCCGATCGCGGCAGCACGGTGGGGGCCGACGGGCACGAGGGGGAGCAAGGTCGGGACGTGTCGGCGAACGGGTCCGCGAAATCGACCGACGGTGCGAAGGTCACGCCGGGCACGGAACAGGCCACGGCCACGCGTGAAGAGGACGCGGCCGACACCACGAAGACGATCGACGCGTCCGGCACGGAACAAGCCGCCACACGCGAAGAAGGTTCGACGTCTTCCGGCGCGTTCGGCACGGTCCGAAAGGCCGGTCGCGCCATCGTCACTCGCTTCGGCGCGGCGACTGTCGCGTTCGCGGTGATCACCGCCCTCTTCGGCTCGCTGTTCGCCGTGCTCTCCCCGCCGTTCTGGGGCCACGACGAGATCACCCAGTTCGGCCGCGCTTACCAGGTCGCGTACGGCGGCTTCCTGCCGCAGCAGATCGAGGACGGTCGCGGTCTCGCCTACGGCGGCGATGTGCCCGTCAATGTCGACGCGCTGATGGGCTATTCGTTCCGCGACTACCAGGACAACCCGCAAGAGCCGGACCCCATGGTGGCCGATCCCGGCGCGTACGACCGGCTGAAGAGCGCCCCGGTCGACTCGCCCATGACGTCGGTCTGGTTCACCAACACCGCCGCCTACTCCCCTGTGCCGTATGTGCCCGCCGCCGTTGGCATTCGGGCCGCGGGGCTTTTCGACCTGGACGTGGGCTCGATGGTGCTGCTGACCCGGCTCGCGGGTCTGCTCGCCTACCTGATCGTGGTCGGCTTCGGCCTGTACGCGCTGCGCGCGCATCGGGTGCAGTGGCTGGCGTTCACCGTCGCGGTGCTGCCGATCGCGGTGTTCCAGGCGGGCACGGTCACCGCCGACACGCTGACCAACGCGCTGGCCATCATGGTGTCCGCGTTGCTGATCAAGGCGCTGTTCCTCGGCAACGGCCTGAGCCGCGCCGAAACGGTCGCCCTGCTCGGCGCGACGCTGCTGCTGCCGGTCAGCAAGCCGACCTACGTACTGCTCGCCATGCTGGTGGTGCTGGTGCCGGTGGACCGCTTCGGATTCTTCGGCGGTGCGGCGGATTCCGGCTTCACCTGGCGCCGACTGGTGCCGTGGGCTTTCGCCGCCGGAGGCGCGCTCGCCTTCGCGGTCTGGATGAAGATCGCGGCGCCCACCGGCGACGGCATGAGCCTGATGCGTCCGCCGCACCAGTGGTACACCGTCAAGCCCGGTGAACAACTCGGCGAGATCCTCGGTGATCCACTGCATTTCCTGAGCGTCTTCGGCGACAGCATCTCCTACCGCGACCAGCGCTGGTTCACCCAGTTCTTCGGCGAACTCGGCTTCGCCTACATCGATGTGCCCGCAGTCGCGGTGCTGGCCTGCCTGCTCGCCTTCGCGGTGAGCGTCGGCATCGCGGACCGGATGAACCCGCGCACCGCCACCTTCGTGCGGACGCTGGTCGTGGCGCTCACGGTGGCGGCCAGCGTCGCGATGATCTACGTGACGCTGTACATGTCGTTCACGCCGGTCGGCTACTACATCATCGACGGCGTGCAGGGCCGCTACTTCGTGCCGCTCGCGCTGGTCGCGTTCGCGGCGCTGCTGCGCTGGATGCCGTTGCGGCTCACCGACGCTCGCGGGAAGACGCCGACGCGGGGACCTGCGGTGACGATTGTCGTCGCGAGCTCGGTCGCGCTGATCGCCTCGGTCGCGAAGTACAGCACCATCGTCTGGGGCTGAGCCTTCCGAGCCGCACGGTGGCCGGCGTCCAGCTCGGGGCCGGCTTCGGCGCGACGGTGGTGTGCGCGGTCGCCGCGGATCGTCGAAATGGCGGCTACCGCTGTCGCAGCGGGCAGATCTAGGGATTCACCGGGCCAGGCCGGTGAACTACGCGAGGTCCAGAGTCTGCTCACCGGCCGCCGTGTAGGCGCGTTCGGTCGCGGCTTTGTCCGGACGCCACCAGGATTCGTTGTCGCGGTACCACTGGATGGTGGCCGCCAGGCCCGCGCGGAAGTCGGCGTAGCGCGGGGTCCAGCCGAGTTCGGTGCGCAGCAGGGTGGCGTCGATCGCGTAGCGCTGGTCGTGGCCGGGGCGATCGGTGACGTGGTCGAAATCGTCGGGGTCGCGGTCGAACGCCTCGAGCAGCATCCGCACCACGGTCTTGTTGTCGAGTTCGCCGTTCGCGCCGATCAGATAGGTCTGGCCGACGCGGCCGCGGTCGAGGACGTCCCACACCGCGCGGTTGTGGTCGTCGACGTGGATCCAGTCGCGGATCTGATGGCCCGCGCCGTAGAGCCGAGGACGCACGCCGTCGATCAGGTTGGTGATCTGGCGCGGGATGAACTTCTCCACGTGCTGGTACGGGCCGTAGTTGTTGCTGCAGTTGGACAGCGTGGCGCGCACGCCGAACGAGCGAGTCCAGGCGCGGACCAGCAGGTCGCTGGACGCCTTGGTCGCGGAGTACGGGCTCGACGGGTTGTACGGGGTGGACTCGGTGAAGGCGGGCGCGTCGGGGGTGAGATCGCCGTACACCTCGTCGGTGGACACGTGGTGGTAGCGCACGTCGTGCCTGCGAACGGCTTGCAGCAACGAGTAGGTGCCGACGATGTTCGTCTGCACGAAGGGCCACGGCTCGGTGAGCGAGTTGTCGTTGTGCGATTCGGCGGCGAAGTGCACCACCGCGTCCACTCCGCTGACCAGCTCGTCGACCAGGTCGAGATCGGCGATGTCGCCGTGCACGAATTCGATGCGGTCGGCCACCGGATCGAGCGACGCCTTGTTGCCCGCGTAGGTCAGGGCGTCCAACACGGTCACCCTCGTGCCGGGCCGCTCGGCCACGGTCTGCTGGACGAAATTCGCACCGATGAATCCGGCGCCGCCGGTTACGAGCAATCGCACGCTACGACCTTACGTGGGCAGGCACCCGACTTCTATGGCGGAGGGCTATCAAAGGCTCTAGCCCGAAGAGTGTGACCTTCGTCTCTTTACGTTTCGCTAGGAGAATGACGACCGGTTTGGTTCGCCGCCGAAAACCCTGGATTCGGGTGCACGTTTCCGGGACCGCACCAAGCCGTGAGGCGCAATGGTGAACAAAATTTGAATTAACGGTCACAAACGGTTCACCACGCGTTAGCTGCTCTAGATTTCGATCATCTAGTCCCCTCCGAACGCTTCACATCGAGGTTCCAAACAAAATGCTGATGAGGAAATTCGCCGCCACCTCGGCGCTGCTGATCGCCGCGCTCGGCGTCACCGCTGGCGCGGTCAACGCGTCGCCCACCGCTCCGGCCGCTGATGCGCCGATCAACTTCACCGCCAGCTCCACCGACACCCAGTCCATCATCTCCCTCGACTCCGGCTCGCTGGTCGTCGAAGACGACGCGCTGAAGATCAAGGCGGCCGACGGCACCGTCGTCGCGGGAACTCCGCTGAAGTTCCGCGTCGACGAGTTCGAATTCCCGATCGCCGCGGAGATCTCCGACCGCACCGCGACCCTGACCCCGCAGCTCGACGTCGACAAGGCCGTGTACAAGCCGGTCGCCCTGCCCTACGAGGACAAGGCGCCCTGGAAGAGCGAGTACGACCGTGAACTCGCCGCGTTCAACCGCATGAAGGACACCATCGGCATGGGCGCCACCATCGGCACCCTGGTCGGCGGCCTGAGCGGCGCGGCCGTGGGCTGCGTCCTCGGCGGCATCGCGGGCGCGACCGTCGCGTCGGCCACCATCGTCGGCCTGTTCGGTCCGTTCATCCCGGCCGCGGCCATCGGCTGCATCGGTGGCATCCTGGCCGTCGGCGCGCTCGGCACCCTCGCGGGTCAGATCCTCGTCACCGCCCCGGTGGCCATCGGTGCCGCGATCCAGTACTTCGCCACCATCAACCAGCCGTTCGTGCCCCCGGCCAAGTAATTCGAACGGCTTGCCGCACAACTGAATTCGCGCGACGGAGTCGCGCTTCAGCAGGCCCCGCCCGGTCCGACCGGGCGGGGCTTTCGCATGCCGGGCGGCCCGACCTCGACGCACCCGCGCCACGACGCGGCGCACATTCTCCGCAACCCGTTCGGTTCCGCTGTGTTCCGCGCCACCGCGCGCTTGACCCGAACAAAAGTTCAGGTTCTACCGTCGAGGCGGAGCCGAGGACCGAACGGCTCCGAACAGGGAATTGTCGAAGCGGATGGTAATCGAGTGAACACAATCTTAACAATACTGATTCCTATGGTTACCAATTGTTTGCGCCTGAGCGCACAATTCCCGGCACATCGCGGATAAGGGGATACGGACAAATGCTGATGAGGAAATTCGCCGCAACCGCCTGGCTGCTGGTCGCCGTCGTGGCGAGCACCGCGGGCACCGCCACCGCGGACACCGAGGGAGCGGGGTTCACGGCGAGCGCCGATGGGCCCGCCGCGACCGGCCACACCGAGACGGCGCGCTTCACGGGGAGCGCCGACGGCACCGCTGTGACCGGCCACCCCGAGACGATCGGCTTGACGCCACGCACCGATGGCATTCCCGTGACCGGCCACCCCGAGACGATCGGCTTCACGGCGAGCACCACCGGCGACACCGCCGTGATCGGCATCGACGCCGGAGCGCTCGTGATCGCGGACGAGGTCCTGGAGATCCGGGCCGACGACGGCACCGTCCTCGCGGGCACGCCGCTGAAGTTCCGCGTCGACGACTTCGAGTTCCCCATCGCCGCGGAGATCTCCGGCCGCACCGTCACCCTTACGCCGCGGCTCGCCCTCGACGAGGCGCGCTACCGGCCCGTCGCCCTCCCGTTCGAGGACAAGGCCCCGTGGAAGAGCGAATACGAACGTGAGCAGGCCGCATGGTCGCGGATGACCAGCACGATCGGCCTGGGCGTCAGTATGGGCGCGCTGCTCGGCGGACTCGGCGGCGCGGCCGTCGGCTGCGTCCTCGGCGGCATCGCGGGCGCGACCGTGGCGGCAGCCACCATCGGCGGACTGTTCGGGCCGTTCCTGCCCGCGGCCGCCGTCGGCTGCCTCGGCGGCATCGCCGCGATCGGCGCGCTGGGCGCGGTCGCGGGTCAGTTGTTCGTGACGGCTCCCGTCGCCATCGCGGCGGTCGCCCAGTACTTCACCACGATCAACGCGCCTTTCCCGGCGAAGTGAGCATTTCGGTCCTGTTGGAAGCGGCGCGCGCCGATGGTGGCGCGCGCCCGATACTCGAGCCCGATCAACGCGCCGTTCCCTGCGACGTGAGCCGGTCCCGCAGGAAGCGGCGCGCGCCGATGGTCGCATAGCCGCCGGTCAGGGCGACCAGCGCGGCGGCGACACCGCGGTGGATGTCGCCGCGGACCACGTGCGCCGTTCCGCTCGCGGTGTCGAGGACGTCGACCATGAGAGCGAGACGCTGCCAGCGCGGTCGGTCGGCGGGCGCGGCGGTCAGGTAACCGAGACCGAGCGCGAGCGCGCGAGCGCCGAAGATCCGGGTCATGTAGCCGAGTTCGGGAGTCGGGCGGGTCAGCGCCAGGCGCGCCGCCGTGCGCGGCGCGGCCAGCGCGGTCGCACCGAGCGCGATGCGACCGTAGGCGAGCGCCGAAAGAGCCCGGTCGAGTGTCATCGGGGTCGTCTCTGTAGCCACCATGAGCTCAGCCTGCCGAAACGCGACATCGGAGTCGATTACGTCAGAGGTAATACGACAGCATCCCGCCCCGGGCGCGGGCCCGGGGCGGGACAAGACTCGTCCGGCCGACCGTGATCAGGCCGTCCGAGCCTGCTCCAACTGCTCGAACCTGGTGCGCACGAAACGCGCGACCCGGCCGAGCGCCGCCCGGGATTCGGGCAGGTTCGGCGCGATGCTCATGAACGCGTGCACTTGGCCGCGCCACAGCTCGACCGCGTGCGGCACGCCCGCCGCGACGAGCCGCCGCGCCATCAGCTCGCAGTCGTAGCGCAGCACCTCGTCCTCGGCGGCGATCATCAGCACCGGCGGCAGCCCGGCGAGCGCGCCGTTCACCGGCGAGAGCAGCGGATCGAGCGCGCCGTCGATCTCCGCGCCGAGTTTCACGACGGCTTCCAGCGCCGACAGCGGGATGTACGGATCGCGCGCGACGTTGACGTACTCGCGCTTGGCGGCGTAGTCCAGGTCCAGCAGCGGGCTCAGCCCGATCAGTCCGGCGGGGACCGGAAGTCCGGCCTGCACCGCGCGCAGCGCGGTCGCGAAGGTCAGGTAGCCGCCCGCCGAATCACCGGCGAAGACGATCCGGGCCGGATCGGCGCCGTGCCGCAGCAGCCAGCGGTAGGCGGTGAGGCAGTCCTCGACCGACTCGCCGATGCTGCCGACCGGCAACTGCCGATAGTCGACATTGACCACCGGAAGACCGATGCGCCTTGCCAGGCTGGCCGCGACCGGCCGGTGCGTCTCCAGTCCGCACACCGCGAAGCCGCCGCCGTGCATGTACAAGACCGCGCCGTGCCGCAGCGCCCGCGCCGCGCCGGACGGGCGCACGATCTCCATCCGGAAACCGCCGAGGGTGACCTGCTCGCGTTCGATGCCGCGCGGGGCGGGGCGCAATCGGGCCAGCCCGTCGATGGCGAAGGCGCCGACGGGAATGGTGGCCCGGGTGATCGGGGCCATCCGCAGCATCGGCCGCACCACACCGCGGCAGGTCGCGAGCAGCAGCCGCGCCGCGGCGCTTGGGCCGTCCGGATTCATCACGATGGCGGAGCCGTCGGCCCTGGTCGCTGTCATCGCGCACCTACCTCACACTGGCGCGCCGACGACCGGACGGAGCCGAACCCCATTCGGGCGAGGCCACGGGCGAGAGTCGACGCTGACATCTCACGCTGCGCACATTCGCGACGCTCCCGGGGCCCTGCGTGGTCACGCAAGCTACCTACCGCGCCCGTCGCTCACGTCGCAGCGCTTTTCAGAAGACCACGCGAAAGTGATCTATGCAACATCAATCGCCCGCCGCGCCGGGCGGCGAAACGTTCGTGATGAATTCGTGCACGAGTCGGAACCTCCCCGAATCCGAGAGCGGTCGAACTGGCAGACTCCAGGACATGCGCGGAATCATCT
This sequence comes from Nocardia sp. CNS-044, assembly GCF_059570515.1. Taxonomy (NCBI): domain Bacteria; kingdom Bacillati; phylum Actinomycetota; class Actinomycetes; order Mycobacteriales; family Nocardiaceae; genus Nocardia; species Nocardia sp. CNS-044. Next base: position 626,789 of record NZ_JCANSX010000005.1, on the reverse strand, counting down.
TGGCGGGCGGCACCGGCTCGAGGCTGCACCCCATCACGCGCGGGGTGAGCAAGCAGCTGGTCCCGGTCTACGACAAACCGATGGTCTACTACCCGCTGTCCACGCTGATGCTCGCGGGCATCAAGGACATCCTGGTGATCACCACGCCCGAGGACGCCGAGGCGTTCGCCAGGCTGCTCGGCGACGGTTCCCGGTTCGGCATATCGATCAGCTATGTCGTCCAGCCCGAACCGGACGGTCTCGCGCGCGCCTTCGTGCTCGGCGCCGACCACATCGGCGGCGAGTGCGCGGCGCTCGTGCTCGGCGACAACATCTTCCACGGCCCCGGCCTCGGCACCAGCCTGAACCGGTTCGCGGGGATCGACGGCGGCGCGGTGTTCGCCTACTGGGTCTCGGACCCGACGGCCTACGGCGTCGTCGAATTCACCGAGGGCCGCGCGGTGTCGATCGAGGAGAAGCCGAAGGTCCCGCGCTCCAACTACGCCATCCCCGGGCTGTACTTCTACGACAACGACGTGGTGGAGATCGCCCGCGGCCTGCGGCCTTCGGCGCGCGGCGAATACGAGATCACCGACATCAACCGCGCCTACCTGGAACAGGACCGGCTGCGCGTCGACGTGCTCGCCCGCGGCACCGCCTGGCTGGACACCGGCACCTTCGACTCGCTGCTCGACGCCGCCAACTACGTGCGCACCATCGAGGAACGGCAGGGACTGAAGATCGGCGTGCCCGAGGAAGTCGCCTGGCGGATGGGGTATATCGACGACGAGCAGTTGCGCGCCCGTGCCGAGCCGCTCGTCCGCTCCGGCTACGGCGCCTACCTGCTCGATCTGCTGGAACGCGGACGGGATTGGTGAGCATGGAGATTCGCGAGCTCGCGGTGCCCGGCGCCTGGGTGATCACCCCGCGCCGGTTCGAGGACGAACGCGGCACCTTCCTCGAATCGTTCAAGGCCTCCGAGTTCGAGAAGGCGACGGGACGCCCGTTCGAGCTGCACCAGGTGAACTGCTCGGTTTCGGCGGCGGGCGTGCTGCGCGGCATCCACTACACCGAAGACCCGCCCGGTCAGGCCAAATACGTGACCTGCGTGCGCGGCGCGTTCCTGGACGTGGTCGTCGACCTGCGGCGGGGCTCGCCGACCTACGGCCGCTGGGACAGCGTGCTGCTCGACGACGTGGACCGGCGCTCGGTCTTCCTGTCCGAAGGGCTCGGGCACGCCATCCTCTCGCTGGAGGACGAGTCCACGGTCACCTACCTGTGCTCCATCGAGTACACCCCCGAATTCGACAGAGACCTGGACGCTTTCGATCCCCGGCTGGCGATCGAATGGCCGAAGGTCGGCCGCGACGGCGCACCGCTGACCTACCTGCGCTCGCCCAAGGACGCCGCCGCGCCGCCGTTCTCCTGAATCCTCTGTACAAAGCCGGAAGCCACGTCCGGCGGCGCGTGCCGCTGGACGTGGCTTCCGATTTTTCGTCGGCCGCTGCGGTCAGCCGACGAGCTCGAGTTCCGGTTCGGCGGCAGCCTGGTGCTGCTTGCCGCGCTTCGGAACGAAGGCCAGCAGGGCGACCAGCGCGCCCACGATGGCGACGCCCGCCGCGAATTCCAAACCGGGACGGTAGGTGTCGAGCATGTCCGCGGGCGAGGCGCTGTGCCCGCCGGAGGAGATGATCGCGGTGGTCACCGCGAGCACGATGGCCGCGCCGACCTGCATGGAGGTCTGCAGCACGCCCGCGGCGAGACCCTGCTCGTCGTCATCGATGCCGTTGGTGGCCTGGATGTTGATGGCGGGGAAGCCGATCCAGCCGATGCCGATCAGCAGCACCGCGGGCAGGATCACTGTCAGGTAGGACGGGTCGGTGTTCAGTCGCAGGAACAGCAGGTAGCCGACGGCCATCACGACCATGGTCACGGCGATGATCGGGCCGGTGCCGAAGCGGTCGACCAGCTTGTCGGAGAACACCGCCGAGAGCGCGACGAGCAGACCGACCGGCAGCAGCGCCATGGCCAGCTTCAGCGGCGACCAGCCGAGGGTGTCCTGCATGTACAGGGTCACGATGAACTGCCAGCTGAAGTACGAACCCGCGACCGCGACGATGGCGAGGCTGGCGCGGACCAGTGACGACTTGCGCAGGATGCCGAGACGAACCAGCGGGTGCGCGACCCGCCGCTCGACGGCGAGGAAGGCCGCGAACAACGCGATCACCGCGACGAACGAACCGATGGTGCGCGCCGAAGCCCAGCCCACTTCGGGCGCGGTGACCACCGTGTAGACCAGCAGCAGCATGGCGGCGGTGGAGAACACGGCGCCGAGGATGTCGTGGCCGCCCTCTTCGGCGGGCTTGTCCTTGGGCACAAGCACCCACGCCGCGGCCAGCGCGGCCACCGCGATCGGCACCGGGAGCAGGAAGGTCCAGCGCCAGCCGACGCCGGTCATCAGTCCGCCGAACAGCAGGCCGGAGGAGTAACCGCCCGCGCCGAACACGGTGTAAATGGACAGCGCCTTGTTGCGGGCCGGGCCCTCGGCGAAGTTGGTGGTGATGATCGACAGACCGGTCGGCGCGGTGAACGCGGCGGCGAGGCCCTTGATGAAACGGGTCAGGATCAGCAGCGGACCCGAGCTGACCAGGGCGCCCGCGAGCGAGGCGATGGCGAAGACCGCCAGTGCGATGAGGAAGACCTTGCGCCGCCCGAGCAGGTCGGCGGTGCGTCCGCCGAGCAGCAGCAGGCCGCCGTATCCGAGGACGTAGCCGCTCACCAGCCACTGCAGGGTCGAGGTGGACAGATCGAGTTCGGCGCCGATGGACGGGAGCGCGACACCGATCATCGAGACGTCGAGGCCGTCGAGGAACAACACGATGCAGAGAGTGATCAGCATGCCCCAGAGCCGTGCGGACCATCTGGTCGGATCGGTCGCCGTCGCGGCGGCCGAGAGCGTTGCCGGTGAAGTCATGCGGAGGACATTACATGCGCACGCATTAAATGCCAACACATTAAATGTCGTTGCATGAACTGGCCTCGGCCACTAAGATGGGGCCATGTCGAAGCCGGCCACAGACACCGCTCGGCGCACCGTCGCGCCCACCGAGCTGGTTGGCGAATGGCGCGAACTGCTCGATCGGCACGCCGCTGTCAGCTGTGCCTTGGAGAAAGCCCTGCAGGGCAAGCACAAGATGGGGCTCAGCGAGTTCGAGACGCTGGACCGGCTGGTCGACGCCGCCTGCGGCAAGTACCGAATGAGCGATCTGGCCAACGACATCTACCTGAGCCAGAGCGCGCTCTCCCGCGCGGTGGCGCGACTGGAACGCGACGGGCTCGTCGAGCGCAGCATGTGCTCCGACGACCGGCGCGCGATCTTCGTCTGCATGACGGAGAAGGGGAAGCAGGCCTACGACGAGGCGCTACCGACGCACCGCGACGTGCTCGGCCGCACCTGGCAGTAAGCCGAACCCCCACGCCGCTCCAGCCATGCGGCCGCACAAAGGCAGATCCGACGGCGCCGATCAGGCGAATCCCACGCCGCCCCTCGGACGTTCACGGCCGCATCGACCGTCCAGTTCGGCCGCCGCCCGATACCGCCCGAGCGGTATCAGACGATCGCGGCGCGGGCGTCGTCCAGCACCTGACGCGCGTCGACCGCGACAGACTTTATGTCGGCGAAAGCCTTCCGGTACCGGTCGATCTCGTTGTCTTTGTCCAGGTAGACCGGGCCGGTGAAGGCCTCGACGTAGACCACCGGCGGCTCCGGCGCCTCACCCATGCGCCCCTCGGGGAATTCGAGCATCACGAACCGGCCCGCCTCCATCCCGGCGTGATACCCGGACTCCGGCGGCACGGTCTCGAGCCGCACGTTCGGCAGATCGCACATGCGCCGCAGGTGCTCGAGCTGGCCCGCCGTCACATCCGCGCCACCGACGCGCCGCCACAGCACCGCCTCGCTGATCACCGCCGTGAGCTGCACCGGCGATTCGCCCCGGGTCACCAAAGCCTGCCTGGCCAGGCGCAACTGGACCCGGCGCTCGATCTCGGCGGCCGGGGCGTCCGGCCGCGCCGCGCTCAGCAGCGCCCTCGCGTACTCCTCGGTCTGCAAAAGCCCTGGCACCAGCTCGTTCTCGTAGGTGGACAGCTGGCGCGCCGCCTCCTCGAGACCGATGTAGATCTCGAAGCCCTCGCCGAGCACGTCGCTGTAGGAAGTCCACCAGCCCCTGGCCTTGGTCTCCTTGGCCAGCGCGGTGAGCGGGCCGACGAGATCGCCGGGGGCGCCGTAGATCTTGCACATCGCCTCGACGTCCAGGCTGCGCAGCGACGTCTGGCCGGTCTCGATCCGCCAGATCTTGGCCTCCGACCACTCCAGCTGCTGCGCGGCCATCCTGGTGGTCATCCTGGCGCGGTTACGCAGGTCCCGCAGGTGTCGGCCGAGTTGCCGACGCGGCATGGTCGATCCGGTTGTTGCCTGCGGTAAAGCCATGCTTTCCCCCTCGCGCCATGCGCCGACGAGACACGGCGAAACTCCCGTGTCACCCGAAATCGGCGCTCCCTACCCAGTGCCCGGAGCCTTCCCGGACGCTCGAACAGCATTGTTTCACAGCAAAACTGACATAGTGCAGGATTGCTGTCACAGGCAGGTCGATGTCGCAAGAGAGACAATGAGGTTCGGCAAGGCCCCTACGTGGAAACTCTGTCTAGTTACCTACTTGCGTGAACCCCGCTTGCGGAAGCGCCAGAACTGCACGGCGCGCACGTCCTCGGAGAGCTGATTCACCGGCTCGGCCACATCCGACAGCGCTTGGAACAGGTCGTCGGCCAGCTCGCTGATGTGCTCCACCCTTGTGGCCAATCGCGAAGCGTTGACCAGGAACTCCAGCATCAGGCGCACGGCGGCGGCGATCGAGAGGCCGAGCGGCACCGCGACCAAACCGGCGAGCACACCGAGCACCGCGGAGATCTGCCACATCCACACGGTGATCGCGATCGGCAGCGCGAGGGCGAAGATCAGGCCGAGCATGTAGGCCAGCGGCAGCAGCGTTGTGGTCGCGGTGCGGTGGAACTGCACATCGATCAGGGCACGCGCGGTCTCCGCGCTCCACTGCCGGAAGGCGCGCGGGCTGCGGAACGGCTCGGCGGGCTCCTCGTCGCGATCCTGTGCCCGGAAGCGCTTGGCGGCCGACTCTTTCCAAGCGATCCAACGAGATTCGGTCTCGTACTCCTCGGGAACGAGCTCCGCGGGAGTGGTCGGTTCGTCGGTCATGTCGCGCATCTTCCCCGCATTCCGCTCCCCGAACCAGCCCCCAGGAACCTCACAGCCCGAACACAGCGGCCCGACAGCGGGATCGCTGAAAGTTGGCCGATGTCAGCGACCCGAACGACCCCGACCGAACCTCCGCCGAATGAGACCTAGTCCACAGTTCAAGAAACTTTGCCGAATCGCGTAACGCCGGGGCCACCGCCCCTCGATACGAACCATGAACGCAGGACCCAGATCTATCGGGGAATGGAGAAAACAGTGCGCACCTCGTTTCCGACTTCCGTCTCCGCGGCCGACATGGACGCCGCGGCGCAGGACTACATCCAGCGCGGGTGGACGGTCGCCGAAACGGCCAACGGGATCTGTCTGATCACCGATGACGAGATTTCCGGCATCGAGGTCAGCGGCGAGCTGGCCGGTGCGGTCCGCCGCTTCCTGCGTGCCAACAACCTGTCCGGGCCGGTGATCGAGTTCCCCGGCGCCGACCGTCGCGAGATCCACCTCGTCACCGGCCTGCGCAAGGCCGCCATGGCGCTGGAGGCGCTGCAGGAGGCGGGCGCCGTCGTGTACACCGACGGCGCGGGCATCCCGCTGCCGCCGAGCAAGCTCTCGGCCGGTTCGGCTTGCTGGGGTGTCGCTCCGCACGAGGCCCGCTGGGTGCCGCCGGTGGTCGCGATCAGCGCCGCGGTCCGTTCGGCGGGCATCCGTCGCCGGGCCCAGCTGACCAGCGTCGCCTGCTGATTCGCTCCCCGAGGTAGGGGACGGCCCGCACTACCGGCCCTGTACGACCGGCATCCGCCCGACGGATGCCGGTCGTCCTCATTTCCATCGCACGTCGCGGCTATGGGACATTCACCAGAAATGTCGCAAATTAGCCTTCCCTTCCGAGCCGCCGCCGGGTCAAGATGGGGTATGGCCCCGATCACAGAGCTCTCCCGCAACCTGTTGCGCACCTGCCCGCTGTGCGAAGCGGTGTGCGGGCTGGAGATCACCCTCGACCGCGACGATCACGTCACCTCGATTCGCGGCGACAAGCAGGACCCCTTCAGCAAAGGCTTCATCTGTCCCAAAGGCGCCAGCCTCGGACATCTCGACGAGGACCCGGACCGCGTCACCGAACCGCTGATCCGCGACCGGGAGACCGGCGAGCGGCGCACCGCGACCTGGGACGAGGCATTCGACTACATCGCCGAGCGCTTTCCGCCGATCGTCGCCGAGCACGGGAACCAGGCGGCCGCACTCTATCTGGGCAACCCGAACGCGCACACCGTGGCGGGCGCGCTGTACCTGCCGGTGCTGATCCGCGCGCTCGGCACCAGGAATCTGTTCTCCGCGAGCACCGCCGATCAGATGCCCAAGCAGGTGGCCAGCGGACTCATGTTCGGTGACCCGCTCACCGTGCCGGTGCCGGATTTGGACCGCACCGACTATCTGCTGATGCTCGGAGCCAATCCGCTCGAATCCAACGGATCGCTGTGCACCGCGCCCGATTTCCCAGGTCGCCTGAAGGCGCTGCGCCGCCGCGGCGGAAAGTTCGTCGTGGTGGATCCCCGGCTGACACGCACCGCGAAGCTGGCCGACGAGCATCTGTTCGTCCGGCCGGGCACCGACGCGTACCTGTTGTTCGGCATCGTGCACACGCTCTTCGCCGAGGAACTGACCGACGTGCGGGTCGAAGTAGCGGGCCTGGACGAAGTGCGCGCGGCGGCCGCCGATTTCACGCCGGAGGTCGTCGCGGCGCGCACCGGGGTGCCCGCCGAGACCGTCGTCCGCATCGCCCGCGAGCTGGCCGCCGCCCCGACCGCGGCGGTCTACGCCAGGATCGGCACCTGCACGGCCGAATTCGGCACCCTCACCCAATGGCTCGTCGACGTGCTCAACGTCCTCACCGGCAATCTGGACTGCCCTGGCGGCGCCATGTTCGCGACCGCCGCGGCGGGCGGCATCACCCGCACCAAACCGTTCCGCACCGGACGCTGGACCAGCCGGGTGCGCGAGCTGCCCGAGTCCATGGGCGAACTTCCGGTGGCCACCCTCGCCGACGAGATCCGCACACCGGGCGCGGGCCAGGTGCGCGCCATAGTGACGGTCGCGGGCAACCCGGTGCTCTCCGCGCCGAGCGGCGCGCGGCTGGACGAGGCGTTCGCCGGGCTGGAGTTCATGGTGAGCGTGGACCGCTACGTCAACGAGACGACCAAGCACGCCGATGTCATCCTGCCGCCGCCGCGCCCGCTCCAGTCCCCGCACTACGATTTCGCGCTGCTCCAATTCGCGGTGCGCAACTATGCGCGCTACTCGCGGCCGCTGGTGCCGCTCGGCGACCGTCCGTCGGAGGCCGGGGTGCTCGCCCGGCTCGGCGCCGCACTGACTGGCAAGCCGCACAACGGCACCGGGGACACCGATCCGCTGACCATGGTTGACGAACTGGTCATCGCCGGAATGCTGCACAAAGCGGGCATTCCGGAACGTCGACCGGAACTGCACGGGGAGACCAGCACCGAGCAGCGCATCGATCTGATGCTGCGGCTCGGGCCCTACGGCGAGTGGAACGGCGGCACGCTGAATCTGAATGTGCTGCTGGACAATCCGCACGGCGTCGATCTCGGCCCGCTGCGACCTCGACTGCCGGAGGCGCTGCGCACCGCTTCGAAGCGGGTGGAGCTCGCGCCCGCGCCGCTGCTCGCGGACGTGGCGCGGCTGCGCGCCAAACTGGCCGCGGACGCACCGGAGTTCGTGCTGATCGGGCGGCGGCACCTGCGCTCCAACAACAGCTGGATGCACAACGTCGCGAGCCTGGTGAGCGGTACCAACCGGTGCACGCTGCAGATCCACCCCGACGACGTCAGCAGGCTCGGACTCGGCGACCAAGCCGTGGTGAAGTCCGCGGCGGGGACGCTGACCGTGCCGCTCGAACCGACCGAGGCAATCATGCCCGGCGTGGTGAGCCTGCCGCATGGTTGGGGCCACGACGGCAGCCCGCAGACGGTGGCGAAAGCCAACGCCGGGGTGAATGCCAATGCGCTGACCGATGATTCGGTGGTCGACGTGCCCTCGGGGAACGCGGTGTTCAACGGCGTGCCGGTGACGCTGACGCCCGCGTGAAACGAAGGCCGCCTGATGCGGCGCCGACCGGCCGGAAACAATTCCGGTCGGTCGGAATTCAGCAAACTTGTGGAAAGCCTTGCGCTAACTTCACATTCAGTGCATCCTCGATGTCGGTTTCGTAGATTTGCCCTGCCCGATCCCATTAAAATGGACAGGATTTCGGTCAAGTCGCGGTTCAGCGTCGAGTCGCGCGGTACCCCGGATTCCGGCGACCAGAGGGGGCTCGATGCCCGGTACACGATGTGGCAGCGACGGCGAGCACGAACTACAGGAAAGATACGGTACGCAGGGCAGAGCCGACCGATTCTACGCAGATCAGGTGGTGGATCGGCTCAACGAGACGATGATCGAATTCATCGGCAGGATGGACATGGCGTTCATCGCGACCGCCGACAAACACGGTGAATGCGACAACAGCTTCCGCGCCGGTCCGCCCGGTTTTCTGCACGTGCTGGACGACCGTACGGTCGCTTACCCCGAGTACCGCGGCAACGGCGTGATGGCCAGTCTCGGCAATATTCTGGAGAACCCACACGTAGGCATCCTGCTAATGGATTTCGTACGCGATCTCATCGGCCTGCACATCAACGGGTCGGCCCGCATCGTGGAGGACGAGACGTTGCGGCGCAGCGTCCCCGACCTACCCTCGAACGTCAAGGGAAGGGCCGCGGAACTCTGGGTCGTGGTCGACGTCGAGGAGGCGTACATCCACTGCCGCAAGCACATTCCGCACCTCGTGCCCGCGGAACGCGAGCGGGACTGGGGCACCGACAATATGCGAGCCAAGGGGGGCGACTATTTCGGTGTGAAAGCCCAGGCGCGGTCCGAACTCGCGGACCTACCGGAATCGGCGCCCGCGCTGGTCAGATGAGCGGAACTCTCGCGTTCGCCGTGCGCGGCTGGTGACGAGCTACGTCCGACAGTCGAGCGGAACCCTTCGCATTCGTTCGGCCGTGCGCGGCCGGTGACGGACCGCGTCTTCGGACGGCGCCTCAGTGGATCTTGAAGATCACCAGCCGCTGCACGACGAAGTTGATGACGGTCGCGGTGCCCTGCGCGACGACGAACGCCAGCGGCACCCGCCACCACTGTTCGCCGATCGCGTAGTACACGACCTGGTTGATGCCGACCTGCACGGCGAAGGTCGTGGCGTACAGCGCGACGACGGCGGCGAAGCGGGCTCGGCTCGGCGGCGCCTGGAACGTCCACCTGCGGTTGATCAGGTACGCCGTGGTGGTGCCCGCGATGAAGCCGATGGACTTGGCGAGCCAGACCGGCAGGCCGAGCGCGTAAAGCAGGACGTACAGCCCGAAGTCCACGATCGCAGACAGGCCGCCGGTCACGGTGAACCGGATGATCTGCGTCTTCAGGTCGACATCGGTACCGGCCGGTTCGTCGACCAGCGGCAGTTCGGCCGGGAGCGGCAGGTGGGGTTCGGCTTGCACGCGCACGAGCGTAACCGGCGCGGCCGGACCTCGTCCGTCGTCTGCCCGCGCAGGGCGCCAACGCCGGAGAGACCGATCCCATACTGACGAGTACGGTGAGATCGACCCGTCCCGCCGTCATGCCTGTAGCCTCTATGCCGATGTCCACGAAAGCTTCGACCGCCACCACGACGAACGGTGTCAGCGGGACCGCAGGTAGCACCGCCAACGGCGCTGCGAGCGCCGACAGCTTCGCGCTGCCGACCCGGACCCTGGCGCTGACCGGGTGGGGTCGCACCGCGCCAACCTCCGCCGAAGTGCTCTCGACCAGCGATCCAGAAGTGATCGCCAAGGCCGTCGCCATGGTCGCGGAGGACAACGACGGCAAGCCCGCCCATCTACGCCGCGGCGTGATCGCGCGCGGGCTAGGCCGTTCCTACGGCGACAACGCCCAGAACGCGGGCGGCCTCGTCGTCGACATGACCGCGCTGAACAAGATCCACCGCATCGACCGCGACACCCGCCTGGTCGACGTGGACGCGGGCGTGAACCTCGACCAGCTGATGAAGGCCGCGCTGCCGTTCGGCCTGTGGGTTCCGGTGCTGCCCGGCACCAGGCAGGTCACCATCGGCGGCGCCATCGGCTCCGATATCCACGGCAAGAACCACCACAGCGCGGGCAGCTTCGGCAACCACGTGCGTTCGATGGAACTGCTCACCGCCGACGGCACCGTGCAGCACATCACGCCGAAGAAGAACGCCAAGCTGTTCTGGGCCACCATCGGCGGCTGCGGTCTGACCGGCATCATCCTGCGCGCCACCATCGAGATGACGCCGACGGAGACCGCGTACTTCATCGCCGACGGTGATGTGACGCCGACGCTGGACGACACCATCGCCTTCCACAGCGACGGCTCCGAGGATCGCTACGAGTACAGCTCGGCGTGGTTCGACGCGATCAGCCCCGAACCCAAGCTGGGCCGGGCCGCGATCTCGCGCGGCAACCTGGCCAAGCTGGATCAGCTGCCGAAGAAGTTGCAGAAGGATCCGCTGCGGTTCAACGGCAAGACGTTCTTCACGCTGCCGGACGTGTTCCCGAACGGGCTGGCCAACAAGTACACCTTCACCCCGATCGGCGAGCTCTGGTACCGCAAGTCGGGCACCTACCGCGGCAAGGTGCAGAACCTGACGCAGTTCTATCACCCGCTCGACATGCTGGGTGAATGGAACCGCGGCTACGGCTCCAACGGCTTCCTGCAGTACCAGTTCGTGGTGCCACCGGAGTCGGTGGACGAGTTCAAGCGGATCATCGTCGACATCCAGCGGTCCGGGTTCTACTCGTTCCTCAATGTCTTCAAGCTCTTCGGCCCGGGTAACCAAGCGCCGCTGAGCTTCCCGATGCCCGGCTGGAACATCTGCGTCGACTTCCCGATCTCGGCGGGCCTCAACGAGTTCGTCACCGATCTGGACCGCCGGGTCCTCGAATTCGGCGGGCGGCTCTACACCGGCAAGGACTCGCGCACCACCGCCGAGACCTTCCACAAGATGTACCCCCGGATCGACGAGTGGATCAAGGTCCGCCGAAGTGTCGATCCCACAGGCGTTTTCATGTCCGATATGGCGAGAAGGCTGGAGCTTCAGTGATCAATGCCGTAGGCAACCCGCAGACCATCCTGCTGCTGGGCGGTACCTCGGAGATCGGGCTCGCGATCTGTGCCGAGTACCTGAAGAAGGGGCCGGCGCGGATCGTCCTCGCGACCCTGCCCAACGATCCGCTGCGCGAGGGTGCGGTGGCGCAGATGGAGGCGGCCGGCGCGAGCAAGGTCGAGGTCGTCGACTTCGACGCGCTCGACACCGACTCGCACCCGAAGGTGATCGACGCGGCCTGGTCCGGCGGTGACGTGGACGTCGCCATCGTGGCCTTCGGCCTGCTCGGCGACGCCGAACAGCTGTGGCAGGACCAGCGCAAGGCCGTGCAGATCGCCGGAATCAACTACACCGCAGCGGTTTCCGTCGGCGTGCTGGTCGGCGAGAAGATGAAGGCGCAGGGTTACGGGCGCATCATCGCCATGTCCTCGGTGGCCGGCGAGCGGGTGCGCCGCTCCAACTTCGTCTACGGCTCCACCAAGGCCGGCCTGGACGGCTTCTACCTCGGCCTCGGCGAGGCGCTGCGCCCCTTCGGCCCCCGCGTCCTCGTCATCCGCCCCGGCCAGGTCCGCACCAAGACAACCCTGGACCACTGGAAGGCCACCGGCGCCAAGGAAGCCCCGTTCACGGTCGACAAGGAAGAAGTGGCGGCACTCGCCGTAGCGGCCTCCGAAAAGGGCAAGGACCTCATCTGGGCCCCCGGCCCCGTCCGCTACCTCATGTCCATCCTCCGCCACATCCCCCGCCCCATCTTCCGCAAACTCCCCCTCTGAGTTTCGGCTCGGACCAGAACTGCCGCGCCATCACCCGATGCTGCGGCAGTTCTCGTTCCATCGCGCGCGGCGATGTACAACAGCGGCCTCGGGAGTCGTAGCTGTTTGTCGTCCGTCGGCCTGCTGCGCATCTGCGCCACCGTGTGCGGGTCGGCAGACGGGCGCTAACCTGAAGACATGACGGCGGCGTACGACCACATGAACCTGCCTGAGCTCGTCGGTCTGTTGACCAAAGAAGAGCAGCAGGACCTGCGTCCTGTCGTCCTGCGCTTGGTCGCCAGCCACGGCGAGCGGACCGAGCCGGAGGCCGAAGGCACGTCGCCGCAGCCGCGCCTATCATTCGCCGGAACAGTCGAAGCTTCGCCAGATTTCGCTGCTACCTCACAGGAAGTTCTCCGGCGCGAGCTCGGCGGCCGCGAGTGATCGTCTGCGATACCGGGCCGCTCCGGGCCGTCGCCAACAAGAACGACAGCGAGCATGCGGCGTGCCTGGCCGCGCTCGAGAATGCGCCCAGGCCGTTGATCGTTCCCGCACTGGTAGTCACCGAAGTCTGCTACATGCTCGGCAGGTTGGGACCGCAGGCGGAAGCTGGTTCCCTCCGATCGTTGGCCGCGGGCGAACTTCAGGTCGAGTCACACACGTCTGCCGACTACACCCGCATAGCGGACCTCGTCGTCAAATATGGGAGCTTCCCGCTCGGCGCCGCCGACGCTTCCGTCGTCGCGGTGGCAGAGCGGCTCGGCGTCACGCGGATCGCGACCCTGGACCATCGCCACTTCCGCCAAGTCGTGCCGACACACTGCGATGTCTTCGAGCTAATGCCTGGCGAAGAGGTGCTTGCTCGGCGGCGGTGAGACCGCTCCCCAGCCTCGGTGCGGCGAGTTTGTTAGCGTGCGGTTCGGATCCGCGGCGGCGACCGGTGCGTGACGAGCCCGGAGCCGACCTACTGAAACCGGAGGCGCTATGAGCACACCTGTCACGGAACAGAGCACCGCGACCGCACCTGGGCGGACGACGCTGTTCCTGAAGCAGGTCGGGGAAGGGGCGCTGGCCGCGGTGGTGGCCGGGGTGGTGGCTGCGGTGGGGCTGGTCGCGTTCTCGTTGGTGGAGTGGCCCGCGTTCAATTCGTCGAATGTGACGCGGGCGTTGACGACGGTGGGGCAGGTGGGGGCGGCTGTACTGCTGGTCGCGTCGATTTGGTTGTTGCGGGTGCGGCGGTGGCCGTTGGTGGCGAAACTGCTTTCCTGGGTGGGGATTTCGGCGTTCGTGACGGTGACGCTCGGGATGCCGTTGGCGGCGACGAAGCTGTATCTGTTCGGCGTTTCGGTGGATCAGGAGTTTCGGACGGAGTATCTGACGCGGCTCACCGACAGTGCGGCGCTGCGGGATATGACGTACGTGGATGTGCCGCCGTTCTATCCGGCCGGGTGGTTCTGGGTCGGCGGGCGCGTGGCGAATGTGCTCGGCATGGACGGCTGGGAAGCGTTCAAGCCGTACGCGATCGGGTCGCTGGCCGTGGCGGCGGTGCTCGCGCTGGTGCTGTGGACGCGACTGATCCGCACCGACTGGGCCGTGGCGGTGACGGCGGCGACCACCGCGGTCGCGGTGACATACGCGTCGCCCGAGGCGTACAGCGCGGTGATCGTCGTGCTGTTGCCGCCCGCGTTGGTGCTGGCCTGGGGCGCGCTCTATCGGCCTGTCGAGGACGCGGCCCGCGCCACGAACCCGCCGAACGGACCCGGTGCGATCCGCGCGGACGAGGTCGCGGCGGATGCGCGAGCGGAAGCGCCTGCCGTCGAGGCTCCGCGGGCTCCCCGGACCGCAGGAGGTTGGGGCGCGGTCGTCGGCGCGGGTCTGTTCCTCGGCGTCGCCGCCACGTTCTACACCCTGCACTTCTTGGTCGCCGCTTTCGCGATCGCGCTGATGGGTCTGGTCGCCGCGGTCGCCGAGGTGTACCAGCGGCGGGCCGCGCGACACCCGAGGGCCGCACGCCGGGCGGCGACCGCGCCGACCGCCGTTCCGTCCGGTCCGGCGTGGCGGGCAGCCGTACCGCCCCTGGTGCGTTTGGCGGCGATCGCGGTGATCTCCGGTCTCGTCGCGTCGGTGGTCTGGCTGCCGTATCTGCTGGAGTCGCTCACCACGACAACCCCCAGCTCCGGCACCGCCCTGCACTATCTCCCCAAGTCGGGCGCGGAACTCCCCCTGCCGATGACCGAGTTCACCCTGCTCGGCGGCCTGTGCCTGATCGGAACCATCTGGCTGGTGGTGCGGGCGGGCTCCTCCCGGCGCGCGCAGGCGCTCGGCATCGGCGTGGTCGCGATCTACCTGTGGTGCCTGCTGTCCATGGTGGCGACGGCGGCGGGGACCACGCTGCTGTCGTTCCGGCTGGAGGCGCCGCTGCTCGTGCTGCTCGCGGCGGCCGGCGCGTTCGGATTCGTGGAGGGTGCGCGGGCCGCGTACCAGGCGTTCAACGAGCCCGCCCGGTTCCGGGTCGCCGTCGTCGCGCTCGCGATCGTCGGCGCGCTCGCCTTCGTCCAGGACATTCCGCACGTGCTGACCGCGGAGATCACCACCGCCTACACCGACACCGACGGCGACGGCAAACGCGCCGACAAGCGCGATCCGTCGGCGGTCTCCTACTACGACGAGATCGACGCCGCGCTGCTGACGCAGACCGGCCGCCCGCGCGACGAGTCGGTCGTCCTCACCGCCGACACCAGCTTCCTTTCCTTCTATCCCTACTGGGGTTTCCAGGCCCTCACCTCGCACTACGCGAACCCGCTCGCCGATTTCGCGGGCCGCGCGGCGACCATCAAGGACTGGAGCAAGCTGGACTCGCCCGCGAAGCTGCTGGAGGCGATGGACAAGAGTCCGTGGCGCGCGCCGGACGCTTTCCTGTTTCGCCGCGGTGGCGACGCCTACACGCTGCGCCTGGCCGAGGACGTCTACCCGAACGACCCGAACGTCAAGCGCTACTCGGTGAGCTTCCCGAAGGAACTGTTCGAGGACCCGGCCTTCACCACCACCGATATCGGCCCCTTCACGCTGATCACCGTCCGGCGCTGACCGCCCAGCGAAGAGAACCCGCAGGTCACAGCCTCCGGCGCCGGACAAATGTGTCGGCGCGGCGATTTCTGGGCAACCGAAGTCTTGGTGCCAGGTTCCGTCCGGCTCGGTGAGCGCGCGCTCTCGGCCTCCGGCGATACCGTTGGCGGCTGATTTCCGGTAGGGCAGAGGGAGAGTTTCACGCGTGCGGTCGAACAGCGCCGATCAGGACACAATGGACGAATCGGCGGAGGACGGCTCGGCGGACAGACGGGTCCTGCTCGAACGGTCCGCGACAGCGCGAAGGCCCGCGCGCGCGATCACCCGTCGAGCCCGCGAGCGGATACGCTCCCGCATCCACCCGGCCGACCTCCTCATCGCCTTCGCCTACCTCGCGCTGGCAGCGACGGTCCTGTCCGCGCAGTGGCGCGACACCGACAGCGGCTACCTGATCAAGAGCGGTCAGGACCAGACGATGTGGGAGTGGTTCTTCGCGGTGACCGCGCATTCGGTCGCGAACCTGGAAAGCCCGCTCGGGACGAATCTCCAGAACTTCCCGGCCGGGGTGAACATGATGGCCAACACCGCCATGTTCGGCGTCGGCGTCCCGTTCACCCCGGTCACCCTGCTCTTCGGTCCGACGGTCACGTTCGTGCTCGCCCTCACCCTCGGCCTGGCCACGACGGCCTACGCCTGGTACTGGCTGTTCGCTCGGGAACTGGTGAGTTCGCGGGCGGCCGCGGCGATCGGCGGCCTGTTCTGCGGCTTCGCTCCCGCGATGATCTCGCACGCCAACGCGCACCCGAACTTCGTCGCGCTGGCGCTGCTGCCGATCATCGCGGGGCTGCTGATCCGCATGGCGAAAACGGGTTTACCTGCCCATAAGTGGTTCTCCGAGTGCGTGCCTGCAACGGAAGGACACGGTCTGCTCGTGCGCCGTCTCCGCACAAGTGCACCCGCCAGGGCGGGGGCAGGGTTACCTGCCCATAAGTGGTTCTCCGAGTGCGTGCCTGCAACGGAAAGACACGGTCTGCTCATGCGCCGTCTCCGCACAAGTGCACCTGCCAGGGCGGGGGCGGTCGCCGCGGCCGCGCCGCGCAACCGGATCAGAGACGCGGTAGCGCTCGCCCTGCTCGTCGCCGCGCAGATCGCGCTCGGCGAGGAGCCGCTGCTGATCTTCGCGCTCGCGTTCGGGCTGTTCGTTGTCGTGTACCACCTGCGCGAGCCGCGACAGGGCGTGCGCGTCCTGCGTGCGCTCGCCCCGACGGTGGCCGCGGCCGCGGGTCTCACCCTGCTGCTCACGGCGGTCCCGCTGTGGTGGCAGTTCTTCGGTCCGCAGAGTTATCGCTCGATCGACCACGGTCCGATGGGCAACGATCTGAAGACCCTGGTGCAGTTCCCGTCCGAATCCCTTGGCGGCGCGTGGGCCCCGGGCCAGAACGTCGCCATCAACGAGACCGAACAGAACGCCTACTTCGGCTGGCCGCTGCTGCTCGTGCTGATCGCCACCGTTGCGCTGCTCTGGCGCGACCGGGTGGTGCGCGCGGCGGCCGCGGTGATCGCGGTGTTCGGCGTGCTCTCGCTCGGCTCCGTTGCCACCCTCGGCAAGCGCCCGACCGGCGTCCAATTGCCGTG
Organism: Nocardia sp. CNS-044; assembly: GCF_059570515.1. Taxonomy (NCBI): domain Bacteria; kingdom Bacillati; phylum Actinomycetota; class Actinomycetes; order Mycobacteriales; family Nocardiaceae; genus Nocardia; species Nocardia sp. CNS-044. The sequence goes on along the minus strand of NZ_JCANSX010000005.1, from coordinate 609,916 downwards.
GGCGCTGGCCGAACAGATCCCACTGCTGAATTCGGTGCTGGAGACCCGGCTGACGATGGCCGCCGTGCCCGCGATCGCCGCGGTGTTCGCGCTGGCATCCGATCGTGCCGTCGCGTCCTGGAAACAGTCGGCGGTGGACTGGAAGCCGCTCGCCTGGTTCGCGGCGCTGACCTTCGCGCTGTTGCCGTTGACGCCGACCGTCCTGCCCGTGACCGAACGCGCGCCCGCGCCGCGCTTCTTCACCGACGGCGCGGTGCGACAGTACGTCGACGACGGCTCGGTCGTCGTGATCCCGCCGCCGCGTCCGCCCGACGCGCGGGCGTTGCGCTGGCAGGCCGACACGGACTTCGCCTTCCCGCTCGCCGACGGCTACTTCGTCGGTCCGACCGGAGTCGAGAAGAAGGGCAGCTACGGACCCGAGGCCCGGCAAACCGCGATGCTCCTGGTGAAAGCGCAGGACACCGGTGCCGTACCGCCGATCGGCGCCGAGGCGCGGGCCGCCGCGCTGGCGGATCTGCGGTTCTGGCAGGCCGATGTGCTCGTGCTGCCGACCGCGAAGAACTCCGACGTGCTCACCAGCACCGTCACCCAGCTGCTCGGCTTCGCCCCGACGCGCGTCGAGGACGTGTGGATCTGGGACGTCCGCGCACTGGTCTGAAGCGGGCCCCGCCCTCGGTGCCGAGAGTCACGTTCGGGCGGTGATTAGCATGAACGATCGTGCGACCGGACCGATCTACTCGAGCGTTCTCCCGATACCGCCTGATCGCCCTCGTCTCCGGACTTCTCGGATTCGTGCTGGCGCTGCTCACGCCGCTGCTGCCGGTGGAGCAGGACCGGGCGACGCTGGACTGGCCCCAGCCGGGCGCCACCGACGTCGAGGCGCCACTGGTCTCCTATGTGCCGCTGCGGCTGGAAGCCACGCTGCCGTGCTCGACGCTCCAGTCCGGCGCCGACACGGTGCTGTCCACCATCCCGGTCGCCTCCGGCCAGGCCAACAGCAAGGGTCTGGTGGTCTCGATCGCGGACGGCACGCTCTCGGTGCTGCAACGCGACATTCCGCTGTTGTCCGCGCCGGTGGCCGAAATCGCGTCCTGCGGCGGGATCGAGATCGTCTCGACCGCGGCCGCGACCACCGTCGAATTCACCGGCGTGCGACGCGAAGACGGCACCGCCTTCCGCAACACGATCGACCGTGACATCCGGCCGCAGGTGGTCGGCGTGTTCACCGATCTGACCGCCGAACAGCTCGGCGGCGCGAAGCTGCGCGCCGACATCGACTCCCGGTTCTCCTCCACACCGAGCGCACTGAAACTGGCCGCCATGATCGCGGCCGCGGTCTGCACGATCATCGCGCTCGTCGCACTGCATCTGATCGACACCGGCGACGGCAGGCGGGCCCGCCGCTTCCTGCCCGCGCACTGGTGGCGCTTCTCCCCCGCCGACGCCGTGGTGCTCGGCGCACTGGTGGCCTGGCACGTCATCGGCGCGAATACCTCCGACGACGGCTACATCCTCAATATGGCGCGGGCCTCGGAGCATTCGGGCTATATGGCCAACTACTACCGCTGGTTCGCGGTGCCGGAGGCCCCGTTCGGCTGGTCCTACGAGGTGCTGGCCTGGATGACCAAGATCTCCGACGCCAGCCCGTGGATGCGCCTGCCGACGCTGCTCGCCGGGATCGTCTCGTGGCTGGTGATCAGCCGAGAGGTGCTGCCGCGCTTGGGCGCTCGGGTGCGCCGCGACCGGGTCGCGCTGTGGACGGCGGGACTGGTCTTCCTCGCCTTCTGGCTCCCCTACGACAACGGACTGCGCCCGGAACCGCTGATCGCCGCGGGCGCGCTGCTCACCTGGTGCTCCATCGAGCGCGCCATCGCCACCGGCAGGCTGCTGCCCGCCGCCGTCGCCGTGCTCATCGCGGCCTTCTCGCTCGCGGCCGGTCCGACCGGCCTGATCTGCGTCGCCGCGCTGATCGCCGGATCGCGGCCGGTGCTGGAGATCATCGTGAAGCGGGCGCGCGGCTCGGCCACGGACTCCTTCGGCGCCAAGGTCTTCCGCTACTCCGCGCTGGTGTTTCCCGGTCTCGCGGCCGGAACCCTCGTGCTGATCGCGGTTTTCGCCGATCAGACCCTGTCGACGGTGATGGAGGCGACCCGCGTGCGCACGGTCGTCGGCCCGAACGTGGCCTGGTTCGACGAGCGCACCCGCTGGGACTCGCTGCTCATGCTCGCCCCGGACGGCTCGCTGTCCCGACGTTTCGGCGTGCTGCTCATGCTGCTGTGCCTGCTGGTCTGCGTGCTCCAAGTGCTGCGCAAGGGGCGCATTCCCGGCACCTCGCGCGGTCCCTCGGTGCGCATCCTCGGCATCGTGTTCGCCTCGCTGTTCCTGATGATGTTCACGCCGACCAAGTGGACCCACCACTTCGGCGTCTACGCGGGCCTGGCCGGATCGCTGGCGGCGCTGGCCGCCGTCGCGGTGGGCACGGCGGCGATTCGCTCCGCCCGCAACCGTGCGCTGTTCGCGGCCGCCGTACTGTTCCTGCTCGCGATCACCTTCACCGGCTCCAACGGCTGGTGGTACGTCTCCAGCTACGGCGTGCCGTGGTGGGACAAGGCGCCGCTGGTGGCGGGCAAGGGCATCTCGACGCTGTTCCTCGGCCTGACCGGCGTCGCGCTGCTGCTCGCGCTCTGGTTCCACTACCGCGAGCCCTACCGGCGCGAAAGGACCAAGCCCGCCAACGGTTTCGACCGGCTGGCGTCCGCGCCGCTGACCATCGCCGCCGCGCTGCTCGTGCTGTTCGAGTTCGCCTCGCTGGCCAAGGCCGCGGCCACCCAGTACCCGGCGTACTCGATCGCCAAGTCGAATGTCGAATCCCTGCGCGGCAATCCGTGCGCGCTGGCCGACGAGGTGCTGGTCGAGACCGACACCGCCGACTCGCTGCTGCTGCCCTACGAGGGCACGCCAGCCGACGGTCTCGACGCCGAATCGAAGGGCTTCTCCCCCAACGGCGTCGCGAGCGACCTGACCGCCGACGCGGAAGAGACCACCACGGGCGGCGCGAACACGGTGGACAAGGACTCGAAGAACAAGACCACCAACACCACCGGCGCGGGCACCGGCGGCGGCTCCACCGAGCAGGCGGGCATCAACGGCAGCACCGTGGCGCTGCCGTTCGGCCTCGACCCGGCGCGCACCCCGGTCATGGGCTCCTACCAGGAGGGCGAGCAGAAACAGTCGTCGCTGACCTCGCAGTGGTACCGCCTCGAGCTCACCGACAGCATGCGCCACGACCCCGCCTACCGCGTGCTCGCCATCACCGCGGCGGGCCGGATCAGGTCGGTGGACGCCGACGGCGTGGTCACCTACGGCCAGGACCTGCGCCTGGAGTACGGAACCCGCGGCGCCGACGGCGCGGTGACCGCGCTGGGCTCGGTGAACCCGCTCGACATCGGCGGGGCCCCGTCCTGGCGCAATCTGCGGGTGCCGCTCGATCGGCTGCCCGCCGAGGCGAACGCGGTGCGCCTGGTCGCGGTGGACAACGACATCACCTCGAAGCAGTGGCTCGCCGTCACCCCGCCGCGCCTGCCGCGCCTGGCGACCCTGAATTCGGTTGTCGGGGAATCGGATCCGGTGCTGCTGGACTGGCACGTCGGCCTGGCCTTCCCGTGCCAGCGACCGTTCGACCACCACGACGGCGTCGCCGAGGCGCCGAAGTGGCGGATCCTGCCCGACCGCGTCGGCTCCGACGCCTCCAACGCCTGGCAGGACGACATCGGCGGCGGCCCGCTCGGCTGGACCGGACTGCTGCTGAAGGCCGAGACGGTGCCGACCTATCTCGACCACGACTGGGCACGCGATTGGGGTTCGCTGGAGCAGTTCACGCCGTATGATCCCGAGGCGCGGCCCGCGTCGATCGGGGTCACGACGGTGACGCGCGGCGGCATCGCGAAGGACGACCCGATTCGGGTGAAGTAGGCGTCACGGCCACGCGCGGAGTCGAGGCGTCTTCGCTCGGCCGAGCGAGGATTCGAATGCGTCGTCCCGGCACGAATCGGCCGGGACGACGGGGAGTTCGACGCCGAACAGATCGCCGGTCGCCCTACCGACCGGGAGGCCGTACGGTCGGTTTCGAACTGCCGCCCCGCGTCTCGGGCTGCCCACGAAACCTCCTGACGCACTGTCGGTTTCGATGAGGTGACACCTCCGTAACCGATGATTCGAATACGAGACGCGGCCGCGTTTGGACCGTAATCTTGTGGGTATGACAGCAGCCTTCGATGACATGGATCTGCGCGATCTCGTCGATCTGCTCACCGACGAGGAAAAGCGCGAAATACGCCCTGCGGTGCAGCGGGTACTCGGCCGTCTCCCTTCCCAGGAGGTCCTGCGCCGCGAACTCGGGCGCCGCATGCTCGAGGTCTGAGCCGACCCCCCGAAACCTCACCCGCGGCGGCCCGGCGAAAGCCGAAAAGCCGTGAGTACGAGTCTGTCCGAAATCCCTACTACGTCCCCCCGAAAACGCACAGGGCCGTGCGCCGGTGAATTCTCACCTGCGGCACGGCCCTGCCTACGTTTCGGGTCAGAACACCCGCATATCGCCCGGCGACCACATGCCGGAACGGTTCGCCGTCCCGGTCTCCAGGCGGGCGGGCTTGGCGTTCGGGTCGTACTGGTCGTAGCGCTCCAGCGAACCCCAGTCGCGCGCCCAGTCGTCCTTCAGATAGGTCGGCATGGTGGTCGACTTGGCCAGCATCTGCGCGAAACCGAGCGGGCCGCCGAATTCCTCGGCCTGCCAGGTGTTGGTGGAGCTGATGGCCAGCGGCCGGTCCGGCAGGATGCGGTACTTCGGCACCTCGGCCACGCCGTTCTCGTGGTAGAACGGCCGCTGGCACGGGAATTGCAGACCCACCGCCCAGTCCAGCAGGATCGGCTGCTCGGAACCGAGGAAGTCGTTGAGCGAGTTCAGCTTCGGCATCCGCGGCGGGGTGAACGCCAGCCACTGGTCACCGATCAGGATCGGGTCGTTGGCGACGATGCGCACCGCGTCGGCGTCCGGCGCGAGCTCGTCCAGCGGCACCCGCAGGTTGCGCCAGGACGGGAACGGGCCGATGTCGCGCGGCAGGTAGGTGCCGAGTTTCTGCACGCTGCCGTCGGGCTGGCGGCGGCCGTAGTCCACCGTCAGCGACTGGCCGTACTTCATCGAGCCGGTGTCGTCGAAGGAGAGGATGCGTCCGGCGGCCGAGATCACCACCAGTGGGCGTTCGGCCGAGCGCGCGGGCAGCTCGTACCAGCTCGAGGTCAGGTTGGCGGGCTGCTGCACGCCCTCCTGGTAGCTGCCCATGATCGGCGTGGTCGCCGGGTCGAGACCGAAGGGCAGGGCCACGGTGCTGCCGTTGACGCCGAGCGCGCCCTGACCGCCGCCGGTGCCCGCGCTCTCGCCCTCGGCGAAGGCCGCGCCGACCGACTGGGTGGAGGTGTTGCCGGTGCCCGGCTTCACCTCGACGCTGTCGGCGGACAGGTCGTCCGGCACGCCGTTGGGATCGAAGCCCACCGGCTTCGCGCCCGCCAGCGGGTCGCCGTTGGCAGGCGGGTCGGCCGGATCGATGATCGGGTTCAGTCGTCCGCCGTTCGGGTCGGACTCCACCAGCACGTCGTTGGCCAGGCCGCACATGTTGCCGCCGAGCGCGTCGAAGTTGGAGCGGGCCAGCGAGTACGCGGGGTACTGCGAGTAGGCGCCCTTGGCCAGCGAGGCCACTTCGAGCAGCACCATCATCGCGGCGACCACGGTCAGCGGGATGGCGGCGAACTTGCGAATCCGCTTGCCCCGCACCGTCTTCGCCGAGGGTTGCGGCTTGGCGTAGTCCTCGCGCAGCGCGGACCAGGCGACCAGCGCGAGCGCGAGGCCGAACAGGACCAGCATCACCGTGTTCGACTGGTAGCCGCTCAGCGAGATCCGCTTGTCGAACCACGGCACGCCGAAGCTGGACACGTACCAGTAGCCGTTGATGCCGGAGAACGCGATCGCCAGCACGAACAGCAGACCCGCGAGGAATATCGCCCGGTTCTTGCGTGCGCGCAACGCGCTCGCCGAAACAGCGACGGCCGTGACCGCCGCCAGCGAACCGGCGATGCCCGCGTACGCGCCGAAGTGGTGGGTCCACTTCGTCGGGTTGAACATCATGAAGAAGATCGTGCCGAGCACGATGCCCATCAACCGCCAAGTCGGACCGCTCGCGATGCCGGGCACCCGCCTGCGCCGTAGCAGCACCAGCATGGTGGTGAACAGGCACAGCAGCATGATCAGGAAGGCGAAGCGGCGCGAGAGCGAGCCGTCCACCGTCTCCACGAACAGGTAGTAGTAGCGCAGGTAGTCCTCGTACCAGGCCAGGTTCGGGCCGGTGGCCTGACGCACCCGGTTCGCTTCCTGGATACCGGCGAAGGTCTGATCGCTGTAGACCACCGTCAGCACGAGCACGCCCGCCGCCGCGATCGGCGCGAGCAGCGGCAGCGCGCTGTGTTCGCGGTGCCTGCGCACCACGACCCGCACCAGCGGACGGATACCGGCGAGCAGCGCCGCGACGCACATCAGACCGGTCGGCGCGGCCGCCAGCGTGAACGCGGCGATCAGCACCGCCGCCGCGGCGGGCAGCAGGCGTCCGGTCGCGATGGCGCGCTCGATGGAGACCCAGGTCAGCAGCGCGCCGAGCGCGACGATCGGCTCCGAGCGCAGGCCGTTGTCGAACGGGAGCCAGAAGGCGAGGAACACCAGGCCGCCGGTCCACAGCGCCACCTTGCTCGCGCGCACGCCGCGCCCGAGGCGGGGCACCACCTCGCGGCTGATCACCATCCAGCAGAGGATGGCGCAGGCAAGCGCGGGCAGGCGCACCCACGGGCTCGCCGTGGAGATCTCGGCGAACACCTGGATCACGTAGTAGTACCAGCCGAACGGCGCCTCCGGCACGCCGTACCAGCGGAAGTAGTTGGCCATGTAGCCGGCTTCCGGGGCCACCCGCACCATGCTCAGGATGTAGCCGTCGTCGGAGGTGTTGGCGCCGACGAAGTGCCACAGCAGCAGGGTGCCGATCACCGCGCCGTCGGCCCAGGTCGGCTTCAGCCAGTTGGCGGGCAGGAAGCGGCGGTGTCCGCGGCCATCGCTGCTGTCCAGGCGGGCCAGCGCCCCCAGCGCGACGAGGGTGCACAGCAGCGCCGCGATCATCGCGATCATCTTGACGAGCGTCGGGCTGGAGCTGAACCGGGTGTCGACAGTCATGTCGAAGGCCAGACCGGCCGGGACCGCGCCCTTCAGATCGGAGAAGACGCCCACCACCTGCGGCCGCAGATCACCGATCAGCTGACCCTCGACCGGAACCTGGACGCTCTCGACGCCGCGTCCGCCCTCGACCGGCTGGTCGACGGTCCTGGTCAGTCCCTCGAACGCGGCGTGGGTGCGCTCGCGATCGGAGGTGATGACGATCGAGGAACACTCGCCCATCCGCTCACGCTCGGCCGACGCGACCACCGCGTTGCGGTCCACCACGTCGACCGACGACTCGGAGACCCGCACGAACATGGCCTCCAGCGCCGCACGGTCGCCCTGCGGCGGCGCGGTGGCCAGCAGCATGCCGCCCTGCGCGGGCAACGACGCCACCGCGGAACACGGGATGGTCGCCCGCAGGCCGGTCGGCACCTGCGACATCAGCGGCGCCTGCACGTTGCCCAGCGTGCCGCCCTGCGGCCACTTCAGCACCGCGGTGGTCTGCTCGACGGGCAGGAACGGCGTGGCCAGCGCCAGCAGCGCACCGAGCACCCCGGCCACCAGCGCGATTATTCGCGCCGTTCGATAGTCCTTCGGTCGGACCTCGGGTGCGGCGGGAGGCTTCGTCAAGACAGCGGTTGCGGCGTCGGGCACGGTTGGCAATGCTAGCGAATAACGGGACGGCACCGGGTCCCGGAAGCGTGCTGTGAGTTCGCCGAATTTCGATCCGGGGTACTTTTCACCCCGAAACACGACCCGACGTGCTGACCCATTACCGGTCGAATGGAAAGGTGTGGGTATGACCAAGGTGAATCTCGAGACGAATTTCGGAGCGATCGTCCTGGAGTTGGACGCGGAGAAGGCGCCCAAGACGGTGCAGAACTTCGTGGACTACGTGAACGCCGGCCACTACAACGGCACGATTTTCCACCGCGTGATCCCGAACTTCATGATCCAGGGCGGCGGCTTCGAGCCCAACATGCGCCAGAAGGGCACCAACGCCCCGATCCAGAACGAGGCGAACAACGGCCTGAAGAACAACAAGTACACCGTCGCGATGGCGCGGACCAACGACCCGCACTCGGCCACCGCGCAGTTCTTCATCAACGTCGCCGACAACGACTTCCTGAACCACTCGGCGCCCACGCCGTCCGGCTGGGGCTACACCGTGTTCGGCGCGGTCGTGGACGGCGCCGAGGTGGTCGACAAGATCGCGGGAGTGCGGACCGGCTCGGCGGGCATGCACCAGGATGTGCCGCTCGAGGCCGTCGTCATCGAATCCGCGAGCATCGGCTGAGCGCCGAACATAGGAACGCGAATCGGGCCGTCTCCCAAGGGAGTACGGCCCGATTTCGATTCGCTGGGAAGTTACAGCGGCAGCAGGTGATGCTTGCGCGGGTTGCGCTCGAGCTGCTTGTCCTGCAGCAGCTGCAGAGCGCGGCGTAGCTCCAGGCGGGTGCTCGACGGCTCGATGACGGCGTCGATGTACCCGCGCTCGGCGGCCACCCACGGCGTCGCCACGGTCGCGTTGTAGAAGTCGATCATCTGCTTGCGCACCGCGTCGCGCTGCTCCTCCGGCGCCGCCTCGATCTGCCGCGCCCCGATCAGGCTCACCGCGCTCTCCGCGCCCATCACCGCGATGCGGGCGGTCGGCCAGGCCAGGTTCACGTCGGCGCCGAGCTGCTTGGAGCCCATCACGGCGTAGCCGCCGCCGTAGGACTTGCGGATCACCACCGTCACCTTGGGCACGCTCGCCTCGACGAAGGAGAACAGGAAGCGGCCGCCGCGCTTGATGACGCCGATCTTCTCCTGCTCCACACCGGGCAGGAAGCCGGGCGTGTCCACCACGAAGACCAGCGGGAGCTCGAAGGCGTCGCAGAGGCGGACGAAGTGCGCGGCCTTGTCCGAGGCGCGGGCGTCGAGCGCACCGGCGTACACCATCGGCTGGTTGGCGACCACGCCGACGCTGCGACCGTCCACCCTGGCGAAGCCGGTGATGATGTTGCGTCCCGCGGTCGCGCCGATCTCGTGGAAATCGCCGTCGTCGAAGATGCGCAGCAGGATCTCGTGCATGTCGTAGCCCGCGTTGTCGGAGTCGGGCACGATCGAGTTCAGTTCGCGGTCGGAATCGGTGACTTCCGGCTCCAGGCCGGGATTCACGATCGGCGCCCGCTCCGTGCAGCTGGTCGGCAGGAAGCTCAGGTAGTCGCGGACCCACTGGAACGCGGCCGTCTCGTCCTTGGCGACGTGATGGATGTTGCCGTACTCGGCCTGGCTCCGCGCGCCGCCCAGCTCCTCCAGGCTGACGTCCTCGCCGGTGACCTCGCGGATCACCTTGGGGCCGGTGACGAACATGTACGCCTCTTCGGTCGCCACCACCACGTCGGTGTTGATGGGGGCGTACACCGCGCCGCCCGCGCACTTGCCGAGAATCATCGAGACCTGCGGAACGAGGCCGGACAGCGGCTCCTGGCGTCTGCCGAGCTCGGCGTACCAGGCCAGCGAGGTGACCGCCTCCTGAACGCGCGCGCCGCCGGAGTCGTTGATGCCGACGACCGGGCAGCCGACCTTGGCGGCGTACTCCATGATGTAGGCGACCTTGCGGCCGAACATCTCGCCGACCGACCCGCCGTACACGGTCTGGTCGTGGGAGAACACCGCCACGGGTCTGCCGTCCACGAGGCCGTGGCCGGTGACCACGCCGTCGCCGTACAGCGCGGTGGGATCACCGGGCTTGCGCACCAGAGCGCCGATTTCCACGAAGGTTCCCGGATCGAGCAGCATGTTGATCCGGTCGCGGGCGCTGGGGATGCCTTTCTTGGCCCGTTTCGCGACCCCCGCTTCACCCGCCGGTTCCTGCGCCAGATCCAGACGTTTCCGCAGGTCGGCGAGTTTCTCGGCAGTAGTGCTCACTGTGCGCCTTTCGCCTCGATTTCCCCGAGCTTCGCGGTCAGGTCGGCACCGATCTTGCCGATCCGCGGCTCGTCGACGATCTGCAGATGATCACCCGGAATGTGGATGACCTCGAGGTTGGGGATGTACTCGTCCCAGCCGCCGTTGGGGCGCCGGTCCGCGTAGCGCGGCTCGAGTTCGATCATCCCGTCGTGGTAGCGATCGGCGAGATAGAGCACAACGTTGCCGTCATAGCGGGTCGGCGTGGTCTTGGCCAGGTGCCGTCCTTCGACCCAGGAGGTGCGCTGGTGTTCGAGCACACCACCCGGGATCTTGGCGCCGGTCAGCTTGATGAGGTTGGTGACGATCGTGTACTGCTCGTCGTCGTCGGCACCGGCCAGCTCCATGAGCTGCTCCTCGGGCAGTTCGCCCTCGATGCCGTAGGTCTTCTTCGCGAATTCCTGGTAGCGCTGGATGCGCCGGACTCGCTCGGCCGGGCTGTTGTCCTCCGGCTCGGCCGGGATCGCGAGGTCGATCAGTCCGACGTAGCGCACGTCGGCGCCTTCCGCGCGCAGCAGCTGTCCCACCGTGAGCGCGAAGACCGCGCCGAGCGACCAGCCGTACAGCACGTAAGGTCCGTTGCCCTGGATCTTGCGCAGCTCGGGCAGGTACTGCCGCGCGCGCTCCTCGATATCGCCTTCGACGCGCTCGAAGCCGTACATCGGGGTGTCGGCCGGAAGGCGCTTGAGCAGCGGTTCGTAGACCAGCGTGTTGCCGCCCGACGGGTGGAAGACGAAGACCGGCACGGCATTCGAGCCCTCGGGACGCGGGCGCAGGGGACGGATGAAGCCCTCCACGTCGGCACCACTGTCTTGCAGTCCGCGCACGATTTCGGCGAGCTGCTCGATGGTCTCCGAGTCGAGCACGTCGTCGACGGTGACCTCGGCGCCGACCCGGTCGGTGAGGCGGGCCGCCAGCTTCTCGGCGACCTCCTCCTCCAGGATCGGCAGGGTGTTGAAGATGCCGCCCGCCGACTTGCCCGTGACAACGGCCCAGCTGGCGTAGGTCAGCCGCTCGGCGGCGTCGCGCGGCGGCACGCCGTCCTCGTCGGCCTGCGACTGCTGCTCGCCGAAGAGCGCGGCAGCGGCGTCTTCCTCCGGCTCCGAGGGCGCCTCGACCGTCGCGGCGACCGCGGCCGATTCCGCCTCGGCGACAATCTTTTCCGCCTCGGCCTCGATCGTGGTGTTCTCGGCGTCGAGCCCCGGCACCGGCGCGCCAGCGGCCTTCACCGCGGCGGCCGGATCCTCGCCCGATTCCAGGGCCGAACGCGCCGCGGCGATGAAGTCGCCGTCGACGGCGATCTCCTCGCCCGCGGCCTGCTTGTCGGCCATGGCCTGCACCTCGTCGCGGTGCTCGATGGCGTAGCGCAGCACCTTGCCGACCTCGTTGAGGTTCGCGTCGCGCACGGCCTGGATCTGCAGCTGCGGGATGTCGAATTCGTACTCGACGCGGTTCTTGATGCGCATGGCCATCAGCGAGTCCAGACCCAGCTCCATGAGCGGGATCTCCATCGGCAGGTCCTCGACCGCGTAGCCCATGGACTCGGCGACGATGATCGCGAGCCGCTGCTCGATGGTCTGGCTGCCGTTGGGGTCCCAGCGGTCGCCGAAGGTCTCCACGACCTCGGGCTCGGTGACCGTCGCGACCGCGGTTTCGGTAACCGGCTGCGCGACAGCGGTTTCCGGCAGCGCGGCGCCGGAGGTCACGACAGCTTCGAAGAGCAAGCGGAAGGCGTTGCCCTCCTTGGCGTGCACCTGCACCGACGCGCCGCCGAGGTGCGGGGTCAGCGTGGTGGTGAGGGTGCCCGCCGCGGGCAGCGCGCCGTGCGGCACGGATGCACCGAGGGCGACATCACTGAGCACCTGCGCCGCCGCGGCGCGTACGAGCGCGGGCGGCTCGGTGACGGCGCCCGCCTGGACCTCCCAGACGTGGCGGCCGTCCGGCAGCGCGACGTGCGCGCCGGGGACCTTGGTGTTGCCGCTGCCGCTGGTCATCTGCGCCTTCGGCCAGTACTCCTTGCGCACGAACACCGTTCGCGGCACGTCGGCGTAGTCACCGGCGGGCAGCAGCGAGGGCAGGTCGACGGCGTGACCGTGCACGTAGAGCTGGGCCAGCGCGGAGATCACGCCCGCCGACTCGTCTTCCTTGCGCTTGAGCGTCGGGATGAGCTGCGCGTCGTGCAGCCCCGCGGCGAAGGTGGTGCCCAGAACCTGCATCAGCGCAACGGAATTCGGCGCGAGTTCCAGGAACGTGGTGTGCCCGGAGTCCACCGCGAGCTTCACCGCGTTGGTGAAGTACACGCTGTGGCGCATGTTCTTGACCCAGTAGTCCTCGTCGTGGATCGGGTCGTGGCCGGGACGGTAGTACTGCTCCTTGTTCACCGTCGAGTACAGGCCCGTCTTCATGCGGGTCGGCTCGATACCGGCCAGCTCCGCGGCCAGCTCGCCGAGCAGCGGATCCATCTGCGAGGTGTGGCCCGCGCCGCGGGTCTGCAGCACGCGGGCGAACTTGCCCGCCTCCTCGACCTTGGCGACGATCGCCTGCACCTGCTCGGTCGGGCCGCCGATCACCGTGTTGGTCGGCGCGGCGTACACCGCGACCTCCACGTCGGGGTACTCCGGCAGCATCGCCTCGACGTCGGCGGCGCTGAGCTCGACCAGCGCCATGTTGCGCACGTCGTCGTCGCTGATCATCTGCTCGCCCTCGCCCATCAGGCGCGAACGGGCGCAGATCACCCGCACCGCGTCCTCGAGCGCGAGACCGCCCGCGATGTAGGCGCCCGCGACCTCGCCCATCGAGTGGCCGACGACGGCGGTGGGCTCGGCGCCGTGCGCGCGCAGCAGCGCGGCCAGACCGATCTGGATGGTGAAGATGCCGACCTGCGAGGTGCCGACGGTGTAGTCCTGGGCGTCGTCCAGGATCAGCTCGCGAATCGAGTAACCGGCCTCGTCCTGCACCAGCTCGTCGACCTGGTCGACGGTGGCGCGGAAGATCGAGTTCTCCAGGTACAGCTGCTTGCCCATCTTGCGGTGCTGCGCGCCGAATCCGGCGAGCACCCACATCGGGCCCTGCGCGGCCGGGGCGTCGGCGGTGAAGACGCCGGTGCCCGGCTTGCCCGCGGCGATCGCGCGCAGACCGGCGACGGCCTCTTCGTGCGTCTTGGCGACCACGACGCCGCGCGAACGCCAGTGGCTGCGCTTGGCCAGCGAACGGGCCACGTCGGCGAGCGGGACGTCGCGACCAGCGTCGGACTCCAGCCAGTCGGCGAGCACGGCGGCGGCGCGCTTGCGGCGTGAGGGCAGGTAGCCGGACACCGCGAGGATCACCGGCAGCGGCTCTTCGCGGTCGGCCGACCATTCGGCGGGCGCCGCGGTTTCCACCTCGGCTGCTTCCACCTCGGCGGCCGCAGCCTCGACGGCTTCCGCCTCGGCCTCGACGACGATCTCGGTGGCCTCGGCGACCACGTCGGTGGTCTCGTCGTCCAGACGCTGTTCAGCAGACACCTCGACCGGCGCACCCTCAGCGGGTGCGGCAGCAGACGCCACGTACTCCTGAAGCACGACATGCGCGTTGGTGCCGCCGAAGCCGAAGCCGGAGATGCCGACGGTGGCGACGCCGCTGTAGCGCGGGAACTCGGTCGGCTCGTCGACGACCTTCAGCCGCGCCTGCTCGAACGGAATGAACGGGCTCGGGCCCGCGTAGTTGATGTTGGGCGGAATGACGTTGTGCTGGAACGCCATGATCACCTTGGCCAAGCTGGCCGCGCCCGCGCCGGACTCGAGGTGGCCGAAGTTGGTCTTGGCCGAGCCGAGCAGCGCGGGCTTGTCGGCGTCGCGACCGCGACCGACCACTTGGCCGAGCGCGTCGGCCTCGATCGGGTCGCCGATCGGCGTGCCGGTGCCGTGCGCCTCGATGTAGTCGACGGTGGAGGGCTTGATGCCCGCGTCGCGGTAGGCCGCGCGCAGCACGTCGGCCTGCGCGTCCGGGTTCGGCGCCAGCAGACCGTTGGAACGGCCGTCGTTGTTGACCGCGGAACCCTTGATGACGGCGAGAATCCGGTCGCCGTCCCGCTCCGCGTCGGTCAGTCGCTTCAGCACGACCAGGCCGCCGCCTTCGGACCGCACCATACCGTCGGCGTCGGAGGAGAAGGCCTTGATGTGGCCGTCCTTCGCGACGCCGCCGCCCATGTCGAAGCCGAGCGTGGCCATCGGCGTCAGGATCATGTTGATGCCGCCCGCCAGCGCCAGATCGGCATCGCCGTCGCGCAGCGCACGCACCGCCTGGTGCACGGCGACGATCGTCGACGAGCAGGCCGTATCGACGGAGACCGACGGACCGCGGAAGTCGAAGAAGTAGGACACCCGGTTGGGGATGATGCTGGAGACGCTGCCCATGATGGCGTATCCCTGCGCCGTCGCGGGCAGGTTGCCGTCGCGCTCGCCGCCGAGGCCGAGCGCCGCGATCAGCTGGAAGTCGTTGGCGGACGAACCGATGAAGACGCCGACCGACTCACCGCGCAGCTCGCTCGCCGGAATCCTGGCGTGCTCGAGCGCCTCCCAGGTCAGCTCCATCATGAGTCGCTGCTGCGGATCGACGCGCTCGACTTCGATCGGCGACATCGCGAAGAACTCGGCGTCGAAGCCCTTGACGACCTCTTGGTCCAGGTAGCCGCCGAGCGTATTGCCCTCGGCGACGGCTTTCGCGACTTCGGGCTCGCTAAGGAACTCCGACCAGCGACCTTCGGGCCTTTCCCGGATGCCGTCGCCGCGGTTGATCAGGAACTCCCAGGTCGACTCCGGGGTGTCGCCCGCACCGGGCAGCCGGGTGGAAAGACCGACGATCGCGATGTCGTGCGCCTCGCCCGGGGTGAAACGGGCGGTGTAGAAAGCGTCGTCCGCCGACTCCTCGGGCGCCTCGGGCTCACCGTGCACGATGACCTCGGCCAACGACGCGATGGTCGGATGCTTGTAGACGACGGTCGCGTTCAGCATGACACCGGTGAGTTCCTCGATGTCGCCGCCGAGGGCGAGCGCGTCGCGCGAGGCGAGCCCGAACTCCTCCATCGGCCGATCCACCGTGATCTGCTCGATCGGCTGCCCGGTCGCGTCGGCGACCCAGCGGCGCAACCACTCTCGCAGTTCGGCCACCGAGATGTCCGTGGCGGCAGGCGCGGCCGCGCCTTCCGTGGCGGCGGAGGCGATTTCGGTCGTCTGGGTGGGCGTGCCCTCGTTGTCAGCCATCAATTCCTCAAGCTACCTGTCTGCGTAACCGGGCGCGCCGTGAATTGACGCTCGGCGTGGATGAGATCCGCGCCGAGCGTCGCTGGTCGGCTTCTAACTCACCCTGGGCAATTACTCTTCCGGTGCATCGGGGAAAGCCTGCTGGGTGTAACCACCGCGCAAGGTTCCCTCCAGATAAGCGGTCTTGCAGGCGCGCCGGGCGATCTTGCCGCTGGAGGTGCGCGGAATCGAGCCCGCGGGGACCAGCAGCACGTCGCGCACGGTGACGCCGTGGCGCTGCGAGACGGCCGCGCGCACCGCGTCGGCGATCGGCAGCGGATCGGCCTTGCCCGCGCCCGGTCCGCGCTCGCCGACGATGACGAGCTGCTCGGAGGCGTCGTCGGCGTCGAACGTCTTCAGGCCGGAGTGGCTACCCTGCTCGAAGACCTCGGGCGGCAGCTGGTTGGCGGGCACCGAGAACGCGGCGACGAAGCCGGGGCGCAGCGCCTTGCTCGCTTCCTGCGCCGAGTACTCGAGGTCCTGCGGGTAGTGGTTGCGGCCGTCCACGATCACCAGGTCCTTGACGCGGCCGGTGATGTAGAGCTCGCCCTCGAAGTACACGCCGTAGTCGCCGGTGCGCATCCAGTGCCCGTCGGCCTCGGCGCCCTCGGCGTGGCTGCCCTCGGCGAGCCGCTCGGTGACCTTGTTCTGGAAGGTCTTCGCGGTCTCGTCGGGACGGCCCCAGTAGCCGATGCCCATGTTGTTGCCGTGCAGCCAGATCTCGCCGACCCGGCCGTCGGGCAGCTCGTGGCCGCCGCCGTCGCTCTCGACGGTCTCCGGGTCCACGATCACGGCCCACTGCGACTTCGCCACGTAACCGCAGGACACCTGCGCGATGGCGTTCTCGGCGTTCTGGTCGATCTTCACCATCCGACCGGCGTTGAGCTCGTTGCGGTCGACATAGACGACCTTCGCCTCGTCCTCGGCCTTGGTCGCGGAGACGAACAGAGTCGCCTCGGCCATGCCGTAGCAGGGCTTGATCGCGGTCTTGGGCAGGCCGTACGGCGCGAACGCCTCGTTGAACTTCTTCATCGAGGAGGTGGTGACCGGCTCGCTGCCGTTGATCAGGCCGATGACGTTCGACAGATCCAGCGACTCGCCCGGCTTCGGCAGACCGCGCGCCGCGGCGTGCTCGAAGGCGAAGTTCGGTGCGGCGGCGAAGGTCCCGGCGCCGTCGGAGACCGCGGCGAGTTCC
The DNA here is from genome assembly GCF_059570515.1 of Nocardia sp. CNS-044. Lineage (NCBI taxonomy): Bacteria > Bacillati > Actinomycetota > Actinomycetes > Mycobacteriales > Nocardiaceae > Nocardia > Nocardia sp. CNS-044. Next base: position 593,238 of record NZ_JCANSX010000005.1, on the reverse strand, counting down.
TTGATCCAGCGGTACGGGCGGCGCACGAACGCGCTCGGCGACATGATGGTGATGTACTTGCCGCCCACCGCGGGCAGGATCACCGTCAGCAGACCCATGTCGTGGAACAGCGGCAGCCAGGTGACGCCGCGCGAGTTCCAGTCCAGGTTGATGGAGTGGACCATCTGCAGCAGGTTGGTGCCGACGGCCCGGTGGGTGATCTCCACACCGGCCGGAACCCGGGTCGAACCCGAGGTGTACTGCAGGTAGGCGATGTCGTCGATCTTGATGTCCGGGCGGACCCAGGTCTCGCCGACGCTGTCCGGGATCGCGTCGACCGCGATGATGCGCGGGCGCTGCGCCGCGGGTAGCGCGCGGAAGAACTGACGCACCCCGGCCGCGGAGGAGCTCGCGGTCAGGATGGCCGAGGGCTCACAGTCGCCGAGCACCGCGTGCAGGCGGTCGGTGTGACCGGGCTCGTCCGGGTCGAACAGCGGCACCGAGATGGTGCCCGCGTAGATGGCGGCGAAGAAGGAGACCACGTAGTCGAGGCCCTGCGGAGCGAGGATCGCGACCCGGTCGCCCGGCTTGGTCACCTGCTGCAGACGGGCGGCCACCGCGCGCAGCCGAACACCGAATTGCTGCCACGTCAGCTCGTGCACCTCGCCATCGCGTTCCCGCGAGTAGTCGATGTAGCGGTACGCGAGCGTGTTCGCGTCGTTGCGGGTGTGCTTCTCGACGTGATCAACCAGGGTGTGATCCTCGGGAATACGGATGTTCCCGGTTTCGTCCAGGTAGTCGTCGAAAGTCTCTTCCATTCCTTCTTCTCCTCCGAGGCACACGCAGCAGGACGGCGGCGACGCCGCCTGTTACCTGTGAGGCCCCGACTCGCTTTCGCCCGCGGGTGCTCGTCGTCCTAGAGCCAAACCTGCAAATTCGACGCGGTCTGCGCGGTGACCGCTATTGGCTAGATGTTCTCAAACCAGAGACATGTTACAGAGAAGACCGGGTCACTCTTCCCGCAGCAGGGGGATAACCGGTGCGAACGCGTCCATCTGGGTGGGGAAGACGCCGACATACGACATCGACGTGAGTTGCCGCACACGACGGATCTGTTCGGCGATCTCCTCGAACGTCCCGATCGCCACGTAAGGCGAATTCAGGATGTCCTCGACCGAGAGCTTGGTGTCGACCTCGAGGTCGGGATGCAGACCGCGATCGATGGCCGAGAGCGCCATTTCGGCGGTCTTCTCCCGATCGTCGGTGATGACGATCGCGGTGATGGCCCAGTTCAGTTCGATCTGGTCGAACCGCTCGCCCGCGGCCTCTCTGATCAGGTTCACCTTCTCGATGGTCTTCTCCATGGTGATGCCGGAGAGCAGACCCTTACCGTTCTTGGTGGTGACCGGAACGATCGAGATGATATCGGCGTGCTTGGCGGCCAGGCGCAGCATCTTCGGTCCGCCGCCGCCGGTGCAGATCGGCGGGCGCGGGCCCTGCCGCGGACGCGGGGTGCCCTTGATGCCCTTGACCTGGTAGTACTTGCCCTCGAAAGTGCACTCCTGGCCGCGCAGCAGCACGTCGAGGATGGTCAGCGCCTCGTCCAGCTTGGCCAGACGCACGCCCGGCGAATCGTAGACCAGGCCCGCGGCCAGGTACTCGTCCTGCTTCCAGCCCGCGCCGACGCCCACCTCGAGGCGGCCCTTCGACAGCACGTCGATGGTGGCCAGGTCCTTGGCGAGCACCACGGGGTGGCGGAAGCCGTTGGCCAGCACCGACGTACCAAGGCGGATCTTCTCGGTGGCCTGGCTCAGTGCGCCGAGCGCGGCGATCGGACCGATCTGATCACCGAGGTGATCGGGCACGAAAAAGGTGTCGAACCCGTACTCCTCGGCCTGCTGCGCCGTCTGGATGAACTTGCGGGCGCCGCCTTCCTGCTTGTTCCCCTCGCCCGCAGCCCCGAAGCGAAAAGGACGCAACGGGGTGCCCAATGCGGTCAGCTCACCGGCCGATGCGGCGGCTTGTGTCATGAACTCATGCTCCTGGCTGTAAGGAAATACGGCGCGACTCGCGCCCCTGATACTCGGGGGTAGTCGCGATCATCAGCGCACTTTACAACGTGCCGGGGAACTCCCGTACGGTTGCTGCGGCACAGGCTGGCCGAACACACGACGACGTCGGCGTGGTTTGTGCCATCTCACGAATGCGGCGGCCGAGGGGCGCCCTCGATCAGACCGCTCGCCCAGCTCGCCGTCCACTGGGTCGCCGTGGTGCCGTCGCCGTCCACCACGTATCCGTTGTACAAGGCGTGCACCGGATTTCCGACCGCCCGCACGAGCGCGAGCACGCTGGGGATCCAGTTCACCGGGTTCAGCGCCTGCGGCGGCGAATCGCAGATCATGTCGCCCGGTGCGCAGATGGTGTAGGTGCGGTCGGCGAGCGCGCCGAAACCGTCGCGCGGGCCGGTCATCGTGATGCCGGGGACCTTCAGGCCCGTCAGCGCGACCTCCGCGCCCACGCCGGGCGGCGTGGCGCCGATCGGGATGGCGCGTCCCGGGCCGGTGTCGAGGGTGCGTCGCCCGTCGGCGATCAGCGTCACGCCGAGGACCCGGTCGGCGGGAACCGGACCCTTGCCCGCGCCGATCTGCGCGGCGACGTCGCCCGCGATCACCGCGCCCTGGGAGAACCCGGCGATCACGTAGGTCGTCAAGGGGCATTCACGGGATCGCTCGGTCATCATGTCGACCATCCGCTGGGTGCCCTCGGAACGGCTGTTGTTGTAGGACTCCTGACCGTCCGGCGGGATGGCGATCGGGTTCGAGAACTGCGCCACGTACGGCACGGTGTAGACGTCGACCCGCTCGGCGGGGAACTGCTGCCGCACCGGCCCGGAGATGTTGAGCATCAGCGACAGCGGGTTGGCCGCCGGGTTGCGCGGGTCGTCGGCGCTGCTCGACTCCCAGGTGCCCGGCACCGAGATCATCTGCACGTCCGGGCAGGTGGCGGGCTGCGAGGTCGGCGGCTTGGGCGGCGGTTCGGGGCCCGGTTTGGGCACCCGCAGCCGTCCGGCAAGCAGGAACCACAGCAAGATCACCACGACGACGATCAACGCGACGACTGCCAGCGCGACCAGGCACCCCACCGGCCGAAGCCGGCGGGGTCTCGAACCGCCCGCCATCACTGGCAGTAGTTCTGCTTGGCCGTCTGAATGTAGATCTGACCGGCCTGCTCGACCGGCATCTTGGCCGGGTCGAAGGACGGGTCGGAACCGGCCATAGCGTTGACGAACGTGGTCAGGTCCTGCTCGGACGCGCCAGCGGCGACGCCCTGGCAGACGTAGCTACCGATGCTCAGCGCGATATCCGGGCTGGACGGGGTGATGCCCTGCGCCTTCAGCGCGTCGAGGAACTTGCGGTCCTTCTCGGTGAGGTTGGAGGTGTCGGCGGGCGGCACCACATTCGTCGGCACCGGCTCCGGACGCTCCGGCGCGACGGTCTCGACGGGCGGCGGCGCCTGCTCGGGCGCGGGAGCCGGGGTGGTCTCGTGGCCTTCGTGGCCGGTCTCGGCCGGGCTGGTCGGCGCGGCGGCGGGCGCCGACGTCGTCGTGGTCGGCTTCAGAGTCGGCGTGCTCGTCGCGGTCGAGTCGTTGTCACCGCAGGCGCTGAGCAGGCCGGTCGCGGCGATCGCCACGGCGACGCCGAGTACCTTTCCTCGGGTCCGATGCATGTATTTCTGTCCTCGATCTATTGGGCAAGGGGGATCGGTCGCCCCCAGGGTAATGGCAACCACGGGCCGACCGGCGTCAGTCAGCCAACAGACCGGTCGGAATCAAAGACCGTGAACCTCCGATTTGCCGTTCACCACCGTGATGAACCCGGCTTGGAAGTTCTGCCGCACACCGCCTGGAATCGCGAACTCGTCGCTGATCGGATACCCGAGTTTGCCGTTCTCGAAGCCGACGCTCTGCCAGGCGTCCATCATCGGCCCGGTGCGCACCGCCCAGGCTCCGGAGAGCGGGCTCCAATAGATGTTGCCGCCCTCGAATCGGCTGTAGCGGCCGAGATCCTTCAGCGGAAGTTCCTCCGCCGCAGGGAAACCGAGCCAGCTGTTCTCGTATCCCAGCTGGGCGTACTTACCGAGGATCAGCCCGTGCACCCGGTGCACGCCGGTCTTGGCGCTGTAATAGAACGGACCGCCTTCGAAGGCCTGCACCGCGCCGTCCTTGTTCGGCGTCTTGATCTCCGGCGCGGTCGGATAGCCCGCCGGTCCGCGTTCGAAGCCCTGCGCGCCCCATTCGTCGAGGATCGCGCCACGCACCACTTGCGCTCCGGTCTGTGGCGTCCAATACAGCGAGCCGTGCTGGAATGGCTGGAACCGGCCGCGTCCGTCGGGCAGCCCGCGTTCACCGCCGGTCGGCAGGCCGAGCGGGCCCGCGGGTCCGTGCGCGGCCTGGTAGCCGCCGCCGATCATGCCGCCGACCGCGTGCGCGCCGCTCTCCGGCGCGAAGAAGACCCGCCCACCGTGGAAGTCCTGCGCGACACCGCCCGCCACCTGGTACTCCCCGGTGAGACATTCGCCGAGCCAGCCGTTCGCGGCCACCGCGGCGCCGATCGACTCGGCGGGCGCGCACGCGGGCTTGTCGGATTCGATCCCGAGCGCGGCCGCCGCCTGGGGCCAGGACTGGCGCATCTCGAAGTCCCAGTAGGGCCACGAGTGGGTGCCCGATGGCCGGTAGTTGACCTGCGCGGGGATGGACAGCTCGGCCAGCTTGGTGACGAAGTTCTGCGAGGTGAGCCGGGACAGGATCTCCAGCCCCATGCCCGCGTAGTTGGTGCTCACGCCGGGAATGCCGGAGGCCTGATCGAACGGCCCGGTGGCGCCACTGCCGCTGGAGACGTAGATGCTGGTGCCCTCGAGCCGGTCGGCGAGGAAGTACGGGTCGTGGTTCTCCCACTCCGGGCTGGTCGGCGGACCCCACATCGCGGCCGAGTCGAAACCGCCCGCGTCGCGCATGGCGAACTCGATGGCCTGCGGCATGCCGAGCGTGGTCGTGGTGAGGAAACCCGAGTACGAGGCGGCGTACTTGGCGAAACCGGGATTGCGACCGGCGAGGAACATGGCCGCGGTGCCGCCCATCGAAAGGCCCGCCATGCCGCGCACAGCGGCGGCCCGCCACTGGCTCTCCAGCAGCGGCGGCAACTCCTTGGTGAGGAAGGTCTCCCACTTGTAGTTCTTGCCGTTGTTCGGCTGCAACCAGTCGGAGTAGAAGCTGGACTGGCCGCCCACCGGCAGCACCACCGTGACGTTCTTGTCGGCGTAGAAGCCCGCCGCCCCCGCGTCCTTGGTCCAGCCGCTCTCGTCCTCGGTGGCGCGCAGGCCGTCGAGCAGGAACAGCACGGGGAACCTGGCGTCCGGCCGGTTGTTCCAGTCCCTGGCAAGCAGCAACTGCACCTGTATCGGCGCGCCCATCGACGGCGAGTTCACCCACAGCGCCACCCTGCGGTCACCGTGCCAGACCACGTTCTGCACGGTGGCCTCGGCGAGGGCTGCCGTGGGCTGGGCGGCGACAGGCGAGGTCAGCGGGGTGGTGATTCCCGCGGCGAGGGGTAGCACCAGGGCGGTGGCAAGCATGGCGAAACGGCCGCGCGCCGTGCGTCCGCCGCGTCGTCGGACTCTCCCCCATCTACCACACGCAACTCCAGCCACATGAGTTTTCTACTCCGGCAAACCCTCAGTTTCCGGTAGCCGCGCCCATAGCGAACCGGCGTGTCGGAAAACGACGACGCCGCCGCTTCGCGAGGAAGCGACGGCGTCGTGCGGTTGTTCAGTGCGCGGTGATCACCAGGCGCCGGTGGCGTCCAGGATGCCCTTACGCGAGTTCCACAGCTGGCCCTCCCAGTACTTCCAGGAGTGGGTGCCCGCGGCCGGGAAGTCGAAGAAGGCCGGGATGCCGAGCGAGTTCAGGCGGACCTGGAACGCGCGGGTGTTGACCAGCGACAGAGCCTCGAGCGCCATCGCGTTACCGGTGTTGAACAGGCCGACCGGCGAGGCGGGCCGGTCGAACTGACCGGGCAGACCCGACGCCGCCGAGATGTACATCGGCAGGCCCTTCAGCTGCGGCGCGAACACGAACGGGTCCATGCGCAGCCACTGCGGGCTCCACGGCGCGGCCATCGAGTCCACGTTGTAGCGGCCCGCGTCCAGCATCGCGATGCGGATCGCCTCGCGCATGCCCGGCGCCGAGATGTTCAGGTAGCCGGAGTAGGACGCGGCGAACTTGAACTGGTCGCGGTGGTAGGCGGCCAGCGCCAGCGCGGCGCTACCGCCCATGGACAGGCCGATGACCGCGTTGTTGTTCTTGGAGACGCCGTAGCCCGCGAGGAAGTTCGGCAGCTCGTTGGTCAGGAAGCTTTCCCACTTGTAGGTGGTCTTCTGACCGTTGGTGTTGCTCGGCGCGTACCAGTCGGTGTAGAAGCTCGACTGACCGCCGACCGGCATCACCAGGGTGATGTTGTCGTTCTTGAACTGCTCCATCGCGTTGGTCTCGAACGACCACGCGTTGCGGTCGTCGCGAGCGCGCAGGCCGTCGAGCATGTACAGCGCCGCGTTGCCGCCGCGCGATGCCCACTGCACCTGAACCTTGATCGGACCCATCTGCGACGGGACCATCAACTCCTCGTAACCACCGGCCGGCGCGCGCAGCACCGGGGCGTGCACGGGAGCGGCTGTGGCGACGGTCGGGGAAGCCAGTCCGGCGGCGATCGGCAGCGCTAGCGCAGCGGCTCCGACAGCCAGAATTCGATTACGCCAACCACGAGGTGCGCCTCGCCGACCCGACTTGACACTCTTCGGCGCGGCGGCCCTGCCGAAACGCATGAATCCTGCTCACTTTCTGCTGTTGCGGTGCCGCCGCGCCGAACCGGCGGGGCGACACCCGTGCTGCCAACGAGACGCGCGTCACACCGATACCGGTTCCCGACATTCCGGCATCAATCGACGGCGCTACAACGATATGGTCACACTTACGCTCGCAGGAGGATATTCGACGTCCGAATCCTTAGCAAGGCTGCGGTCGACCGGGTGGCCGAAATCCGCCCGCGCACAATCTGTGATCGTGCGGTGACCATACCGCGTTCCAGCAGTGATGTCGTCCCCGAAGGTCAATTTGTTACGTCATCCGAGATGGGCGCTCATATCGGGGAGCATCGCCAGCACCTGGTCCTGCCAGTAATGCCAGTTGTGCACCCCGACCGCCGGGTAGTTGTAGACCACGTTCCCGCCGCCGAGGGTGTCCATCCTGGCCTGGAACGCGCGCGTGTTGGCGAGCGCGAGCGTCTCCAATGCCATGGCGTTGCCGAGGTGATAGGCGTCGATCGGCGCGGTGATCGCGTCGCGCGGTCCGTTCGCGCCGCTGCCAGCGGAGATCCAGAGCCGAGTGCCGTTCTGCCGCAACAATTGCGCGAACATGAACGGGTCGTGGCGCAGCCAGCGCGGGTCCCACGGCGGGCCCCACATGGCGTCGATGTTGAAACCGCCCGCGTCGAGCAGCGCCAGCCGCAGTGCCTCGCGCATGCCGGGCGCCGAAATGTTCAGATATCCGGAATACGAACCCGCATAACGGAATTGATCGGGGTGATAGGCGGCCAGCGCGAGCGCGGCGCTACCGCCCATGGAAAGACCGAAGATGCCGTTGCCGTTGGGATTGAAACCGAGCCGGTCGCGCAGCGCCCAGCGCAGATTCTCGGTCAGGAACGTTTCCCAGGCGTAGGTGATCGTCTGGCCGTTGGTGTTGCTCGGCGCGATCCAGTCCGAATAGAAGCTGGACTGACCGCCGACCGGCATCACGACGTTGATGTTCCACTGCGTCAGGGTCCGCGAGATGTCGGTGTCGATCTCCCAGCCGCTCAGGTCGTTGCGTGCGCGCAGACCGTCCAGCGCGTAGACGACGCGGTTGGTGTTGCCGTCGGCCGCGCGGAAGATGCGCGTCTTGATCGGCCCCATGCTGGAATCGACCCAGAAATCGAAACCGGCCGGATCGAAGCCCGCCGTGGCCGGTGCGGTCAGCCCGGCGGTCGCCGCGCCGAAGGGCACCGCGAGCGCGAGCGCCAGACCGGCGACCGAACGCCGCCACCATCGCCGCCCCCCGGCAACCCTCCCGTTCATGCCCCGGCCCCGCCCGCGCTCGGCATCACCGTGCGTGGTGTGCGCCAGCCCATGATTCGCTCACTGCGTTCGCTCAACCCGTCAACTCGCATCGACCAGACCTTTCGCCCGCGCGGTCTTCATCGACCGCAACCGTCGTGCATGAGGATCGCCACTGGCGCCGAGAACCGGACTAGCACGGGTTTCGGCGGTACTGCCGTTTCGAAGCGGTACTGCTCTTCTATATGTGCATATTCGAAGCAAACCGACGCGAGACGCGCGCCTATATCGGATCGTGATCAAAACCGGACGGCGGCCGGTTCCGCTCCCGGTGGGGCGCCTCCTTATATAGGGGGCCGGTTCTCGATCGCCCGCCAGCGATCGTTCAGCCAACGCGAAGGACCGCTCGGAACCCGATGGCCCCGAGCGGTCCTCGGTGGTTCGTCAGCCGATGTTCGCGGACAGGTCCGGAAGCATGCGCTTCGCCTCGTCGGCCCAGTTGTTCCAGGCGTGAATGCCGTAGGCCGGGAAGGAGTAGACGGCGTTGCCGCCGCCGAGCGTCGCCATGCGCGCCTGGAAAGCCCGGGTGTTGACCAGCGCGAGCGACTCGAGCCCCATGCCGTTGAGGGTGTTGAAGCTAGGCGAATCGGTGGCCGTGGGCAACCCGCTCGCCGCGGCGACCCACAGGCGGGTTCCGTTGCGAATCAGGTTGGGTGCGAAGACGAACGGGTCCATTCGCAGCCACTGCGGGCCCCAGGGCGGCGCCATCGAGTCCACGTTGTAGCCGCCCGCGTCGAGCATGGCCACGCGGATCGCCTCGCGCATGCCGGGGGCGGAGTTGTTCAGGTAGCCGGAGAAGGAACCGGCGAAGCTGAACTGGTCCGGATGATAGGCGGCCAGGGTCAGCGCGGCGCTGCCGCCCATCGAGAGGCCGAAGACGCCGTTGCGATTCGGGTTGAATCCGAGGCGATCACGCAGCGCCGAGCGCAGATTCTGGGTGAGGAACGTTTCCCACTGATACCGGTAGCTCTTGCCGGGACCGCCCGCGAGCACGTTCATCGCGCCGGAGCCGGAGCTGGAGCCGGAACCCGCTGGGATGCCGAGGAGTTCGCTCGGCGCGTTCCAGTCCGCGTAGAAGCTGGACATGCCACCGACCGGCATCACGACGTTGATGTTCTGGCTGGCCAGCAGCGCCGGGACGTCGGTTTCGATCTCCCAGCCGTTCAGGGTCTCGGGCGCGCGCATGCCGTCCAGGACGTAGACGACGCGGTGGGTGTTGCCGTCCGCGGCGCGCAGGACACGGGACTTGATCGGGCCCATGCCCGAGTCGACCCAGAAGTCGAAGGCCGCCGGATTGAACGCCGCCGAGGCCGCGGCTCCGGTGCCCGCCACGGAAACCCCCAGTGGCGCCAACATCGCGACAGCGACTCCGAACGCCCACTTGCGCATCCACGATCCGGATGACGGCTTCGGGCGGTGTTTCCCACGGGCAGTACGCATTCGACTCGACCTTTCCTCGGCGACCGGAGGAGGCAAACAGCAAGCAACTCGACCGGCCCCCTCATCGGGCACGAAGATCACGCGTCCGCGCTGAAAACGGACGTTTCGACCTTTGTGCATGCACTATGTGTATAAATCGGCAACGAATGCTTATATGTTGCTGGAAAGTGATCCAGCCCACAAGGATTCATGGCTTTCCCGCTGCTGATTCGTTGCCTACCCCGCTTGCGGATGCCCGTTCGGCGGACGAAAAAACCGCCCGGCGCGGGGAGCGCCGGGCGGTTTCGGGTCGAGCCTGGAATCAGCCGATGTTGGCCGAGAGGTCCGGAATCATCCGGTGGACCTCGGACTCCCAGTTGCGCCAGTTGTGGATGCCGACGGACGGGAAGCTGTAGGTGACGTTGCTGGCGCCGAGCGTCATCATCCGCACCTGGAACGCCCTGGTGTTGACCAGCGCGAGCGCTTCCAGCGGCACGCCCTGGACGACGTCCATCAGCGAGTGCACGTCACCCGCGGCGGGCAGGCCGCTGCCCGCGGCGATCCACAGGCGGGTGTTGTTGGCCTTGAGCTGCGGCGCGAACACGAACGGGTCCATGCGCAGCCACTGCGGGCCCCACGGCGGCGCCATCGCGTCGATGTTGTACCCACCGGCGCTCAGCATCGCGACGCGCAGCGCCTCGCGCATGCCCGGCGCGGAGATGTTCAGGTAGCCGGAGTAGGACCCGGCGAAGCTGAACTGATCCGGGTGGTAGGCCGAGAGGGTCAGCGCGGCCGAACCGCCCATCGACAGGCCGAACACGCCGTTGCGGTTCGGGCTGAAGCCGAGCCGGTCGCGCAGCGCCCAGCGCAGGTTCTGGGTCAGGAAGGTCTCCCACTTGTAGGTGCTGACCTTGCCGACGGTCTCGTTCCAGCCGGACGAGCCGGTCATCGAGGAGCCCGAGGACGAGCCGGAGGGGCCCGAGCCGGTCGGGATGCCGAGGAAGGTGCTCGGCGCGTTCCAGTCCGCGTAGAAGCTGGACGGGCCGCCGACCGGCATGACCACGTTGATGTTCCACTTGGTCAGCTCGCGGGCGACCTCGGTGTCGATCTCCCAGCCGCTCAGGTCACCGCGGGCGCGCATGCCGTCCAGGGCATAGACCACACGGTTGGTGTTGCCGTCGGCCGCGCGGAAGATCCGCGACTTGATCGGCCCCATGCTGGAGTCGACCCAGAAGTCGAAGCCCTCCGGGTTGAACGCCGCGGACGCGGTGGCGCCCTGGCCTGCCACCGACGCCCCGAGCGGTAGCACGACTGCCATCGAAACCAGGACCGACTTCTTGAGCCATCCACCGGCTCTGCGAGCACGCAGGCGACCAGCCTGCGCGCTGCGCCCGATCACGCCTCGCATTATTTTTTGGGCCTTTCCCTACAGCGACCGGAGAGGGCCGCGCCTCGACGGAGACCGCCGGTCCCCGTCCACGTCGAGTGGACACCCCGGCGGGCATACCGGATGAGCCTAACCCGCCATCGATGCAAGGGCGTTATCAAAAAGAGATAAAGCGGCGTACGACACGTTTATGAGAAGTTCACCAGAAACCACTGGGCCCACGGAGATCCGTGGGCCCAGTGTGACTCCAGAGGTTCAGTTCGGCGGCTGGGGGAAGGGGTCGACCAGCCCGCAGCGCTGGATCTCGTACTTCGGCACCCGCTCGATCCGGTACTTCGCGAACGACAGCGCGTTGCGCAGGTTGTGCCGGAAACGCTCGAAGGTCAGCGGATCGCGCGAGGAGATCAGCAGCGCCTGCGTGTCCGGGCAGGACATGGCCGTGCGCGCCTGGGTGACCCACTTCTCGTCCAGGTACCAGGGCATCCACGGCTTCTTGTCGACCATGCCCGCGTCCACGACGACCCAGTCCGGGTACAGGCTCTTGTCGTGGCCGATGCGGCCGTCGGCCAGCCGCTCGGTGTGCGCCGCCAGCGGATAAGCCAGGCCCATCTGGTCGATGACGCGCACGTCGAGCGGGACGTTCATGCTGGTCATGCCCAGATTCAGGAAGTACACCGTGTGACCGGCGCCGCCGTCGGGGATGGGCTGCGGCGGGGGCGCGATGTACCAGAACGTGAACGCGGGCGAGTTCAGCAGCAGGCCGCCGTTGGGCGTCTCCTGGATGTTGTTCACCATGGCGCGGATGCGCGGGTAGTCGAGGTAGTCCGTGGCCCGGATCGGGTGGTCGTGGCCGGTGTTGAGCACGTAGTAGACGCGCTCGTCGACGATGCCCGACGAGCTGATCTTGGTGCCGGTCTTGATGGCCGTGGTGCCCGAGGCGAACAGCGCCCAGCCGAGCGTGCCGAGCCAGGCGATCAGGATCACCGCGACCGGCCAGTTCGCCGCGCGCAGGCCGCCTTCGGGCAGCCGCAGCGGAATCACCGCGACCGGGAGCAGCAGCAGGAACAGCTGCGGCAGCAACATGCGGCCGTGCATGAAGTCGCCGCCGACGCGCAACGCGTAGATCGTCAGCAGAAAACCGCTGACCAGCACCAGGGTGACCACCGCGGCGGGCGAGCGCAGCCACGCGCTGAACCGGCGCAGGCGCCCCTCGGTCGACGGGCTCCCCGCGGGCGCGACCATCGAACGGGCCGCGACGACACCCAGGACCAGCAGCACGAGCAGCGGGATCCACAGGTAGTACGGCCCGACCAGATCCCACAGGTACGTGAAGCCCTGGCTCCACTTCGCACCGCCCGCGTCCTTCGCGACGGCGGTGTTCGGGTAGGGCAGGCCGTAGTAGCCCATCCGCCAGATCTGGTAGCCCAACGGCACCAGGCCCGCCACGGCGACGATGACCGCGCGCAGCACGATCGGGCGGAAACGGGTCTCCGGCAGCGGCGCGAAGAAGATCATCAGCAGCGCGAGCGCGCCCACGAGGGTCATCTCCGGACGGATCAGCGGTGCGAGTCCGGCGAAGAACACCAGACCGAACAGCCCGCCGAGGCGCACCCGCTCGGCCTGCGCCCAGCGCAGCAGCAAACACCACAGCGCGCCGAGCCAGCAGATGACGAGTCCACTCTCCAGGCCGGAGGTGGCGTAGTCGCGGGCGGGCGGCACCGCGATGTAGACCAGTACACCGGCGGGCAACAGCAGCGCCGACCTGGTGCCGCCCCACAGCCGGGCCGTGCCGAGCATGGCGAACACCATGGCGGCCACCGACAGCGTCAGCGCGATGCCGAGCACCACGTACTCGAGCCGCGCCTGGGTCAGCCAGCTGAAGAACCAGACGATGTAGGTCCACGCCGTGCTGGTGTTGGTCTCGACCCGCTCGTCCATGTTGAACACCGGGCCGTGGCCCGCCAGCAGGTTGCGGACGGTGCGCAGCACGATCAGGCCGTCGTCGGCGATCCAGCGACGCTGCCAGCCGCCGATCGCGAAAAGCGCCGCGGTGAGCGCGATCCCACCGACGAACGTGGCTCGGGATAGGCGCTGGAAAGACGAGGCGGACCGCGCCTGCGCGTTGGCAGTGCGTTCCGCCTCGTCTTCAGTTCGCTCCGCTCCCTCTACCAGCATCTCGTCAGGTGAGATAGACAGCGACACCTACCGCTCCGATCCAGGCGATTGCGAGGAACTGGAGGACGCGATCCCCCAGCGCGATCTCTTCGGGTTCTCCGGCCTCGCCACCGTCGACGTCGACCGCGTAACGCAGGATTGCGATGGTAAACGGGATCATCGAGATCGCGAACCAGGTGGTGTCGTTGGCCCGATCCTGCTCGAAGGCCCACAGCCCGTAGAAGACCACGACCGCGGTAGCCGCCAGCGTCCAGATGAAGCGCAGGTAGGTGGGCGTGTAGTACTCCAGCGACTTGCGGATCTTGGCGCCGGTGCCCAGCGCGATCTGCAGTTCGGCGTAGCGCTTGCCCGCCGCCATGAACAGCGAACCGAACGCCATGATCAGCAGGAACCACTGCGAGAGCGGGATGGCCGCCGCCGCGCCGCCCGCGACCGCGCGCAGCAGGAAGCCACTCGACACGATGCAGATGTCCAGCACCGCTTGGTGCTTGAGCCCGAAGCAGTACGCCAGCTGGATGACGATGTAGACCGCCATCACCACGGCCAGCTGCCAGGCCGCGACGAACGAGCCGACGATCGAGCCGACCAGCAGCACCGCGGAAATTCCGAAGGCCAGGTTCACCGGGACGATGCCCGCGGCGATGGGCCGGAACCGCTTGGTCGGGTGGGCTCGGTCGGCCTCCACGTCCAGCGCGTCGTTGACCAGGTAGATGCCCGAGGCCGCCATGCAGAACACCACAAAGGCGACACCGACGTGGGCGAGCACGTCGATCTCGGTCACCGAGCCCGCGGCGAGCGGGGCGGCGAGCACCAGGACGTTCTTGACCCACTGACGCGGCCGGACTGCCTTGATCAGACCGCCCGCCAGCGTCTTGGGCGGCCCCTTGACAACGGCCTCGGCCAGATCGGCGCCGGTCGGCTCTTCACTCATGTCAACCAAGGCCTTTTCTTGTGCGAACGGTGTTTGATTTGCGGCGCTCCCGGTGCCCTGCATGGTTACGCAAGCTACCCCCTCCGGGCCCGTCGCTCGCCCCGCGGGTCGAGTCGCTTTTCGGCGGCGAGCAGGGCAGCGGCGGACGCGGCACCGAGCGCGGATCCGGCGAGCACGTCGGAGGGATAGTGCACCCCGAGTACGACTCGGGAGAGCAACATCGGCGGTACGAGCACCGCAGGCAAGGGTAGCCCGGTGAGTCTGCCGAGCAACACCGCAGCCGCCGTGGTGGAGGTGGCGTGCGAGGAGGGGAAGCTCAGTTTGCTCGGCGTCCCCACGTTGACCTGCACCGACGGGTCGTTCGGACGCGGGCGCCGGACCACGCGCTTGATCACGATGGAGGCCGCGTGCGCGCCGACCGCGCCCACCGCGACCCCGGCCCACTGCCGCCGCCGCGGCTTGTCGACCAACCACCCCGCGGCGGCGATGCCGATCCAGCCGAGCGCGTGCTCGCCGAAGTGCGACATTCCGCGCGCGGCCGAGACGACCGACGGATTCGTGCCGATGCTCGCCTGCACGGCGTTGATGATCGCGACCTCCGGCGGCCGGGTGGCCGAATCCTGGAGGCTGGGGTTGACCGCACTCACTTATTTGGTTCCGTTCTGATCGATGCCGAAGGCGTTCTCCCAGGCCGCGGTGCTGGTGAGCCGCGGGTGCGCGGCACGGTAGCGCTGCTGCATCTCCGGGAAGCGGGCCGCGAGCTCCTTGCGCAGCCGCATCGCCTCCTTGAACAGGCCGAGAGCCTGGCGCGGATCGCGCTTGCGGTAGACGACGCCGCGGCCGTCGGCCGTGGTGACGGTGACGCCGTCGACCTGCGAGAGCAGGAACCAGCGCGCGTCCAGCGTCGGCACGTTGAGCTGCGGGGTCCGGTGGTGTTCGGTGTGCGCCGGGCGCACGTTGTGCACCAGACCCTTGACCAGCCGGACGACCTTCGCGATCGGGTTCGGCGGCTCGCCCACCGCGCCGACGCCGATGTGGCTGGCCAGCGGCAGCTCCGTCGAGGAGGGCAGGATGACCGCGTCCGGGTACTGCTTGCGCAGCTCGTGCACCGCGCCGAGCGCGCTCGGCAACAGCTGGAACAGCCGCTCCGGGCCCGCGAGGAAGTCGCGGATGGCGAGGTTCTGGATCGCCACCGTCGAATACTCCAGGCAGAGCAGGTGCTTGAGCGTGGCCTTGACGGTGTTGACGATCATGGCGCGCCCGTCGCCCGGCAGGTGCAGCGAGGCGACCACCAGGCGGTTGCGCAGGTGGAAATACGCCTGCCAGTCGATGGCGTCGTCCTTGTCGCTCCACGCCATGTGCCAGACCGCCGCACCCGGCAGAGTGACGGTCGGATAACCGGCGACGCGGGCGCGCAGGCCGTATTCGGCGTCGTCCCACTTCAGGAACAGCGGCAGCGGCTGGCCGAGCTCCTCGGCGACCTGGCGCGGGATCACGCAGGTCCACCAGCCGTTGAAGTCGACGTCGATGCGCCGGTGCAGCAGCTTGGAATTGTCGCGGTCGCGCAGCGGGTACTTGGCGAAATCGTGGTCGTATTCGACGTTGGGCGCCGCCGTCCACATGAAGATGCTCCGGTCGACCACTTCGCCCATGACGTGCAGGTGCGAGCGCTCCTGCAGGTTGAGCATCTGCCCGCCGACCAGCATCGGCGACTTGGTGAACCGAGAGAAGGCGAGCGCGCGCAGGATCGAGTCGGGCTCGATCTCGATGTCGTCGTCCATGTAGACGATGTACTGGGCGTCGGTGGTCTTCAGCGCCTCGTACATGACCCGGCTGTAGCCGCCGGAACCGCCCAGGTTTGGCTGGTCGTGGATGGCGAGCCGGTCGCCGAGCACCGCGGCGGCCTCGGCGAAACCGGGCTCGTCGACGACCTTCTTGGTGCCCTGGTCCGGGATGATGACGGCCTTGATCTTCTCCAGCACCAGCGGGTCGGAGCCGAGCGCGCCGAGGGTCTTCACCGCGTCGGTGGGCCGGTTGAAGGTGGGCATGCCGACCGCGATGCTGCCGTCGCCCGGCGCATCGATCGGCGCGTACCAGCCGCCGGAGAGCAGCGTGACCGCCGTGTCGGTGGTGATGTCGAACCAGATCCAGCCGCCGTCCTCGAACGGGGCGAGATCGGTCTCGAATTCCACCGTCGTCGAGTCGGCGCCCGCCGCGACGGCGAACTCGCTGCCCTGTACGTGGATTCGCGAGCCGTCGGCCTTCGAGCGGTACATGTCCACCCGGCCGTGTCCGGCCAGCTCCAGCCGCAGCACCACCGAGGTCAGCACGCTCCAGCGACGCCAGTAGCTGGCGGGCAGCGCGTTGAAGTAGGTGCAGAACGAGACCTCGGACTCCGCGCCGATGGACAGCGAAGTACGGGTGGTCGCGTGCGCGCGCTTGGCGTTGGTCGCCGATTCCTCCAGGTAGAGGGTGCGCACGTCGAGGGGCTCACCCGGCCTGGGCAGGATGATGCGCTGCAGCAGCGATTTCGCGCGGGTCTCGGTCGTCATCTCTTCCAACATCGGTGAGGAGGTCATTCTGCACTTTCGTCCACGAGGGGCGCGCCCGACTCCAGATGCGGTCGCAGCACATTGTCGAACATGCTCAGCGCGGAGCCGATGGCCATGTGCATGTCCAGGTACTGATAGGTGCCGAGGCGGCCGCCGAAGAGGACCTTCGCCGACGCGGTTTCCTGCTTGGCGCGCTCGCGGTAGGCGAGCAGCTTGGCGCGGTCCTCCGGGGTGTTGATCGGGTAGTACGGCTCGTCGCCGGTCTGCGCGAAGCGGGAGTACTCGCGCATGATCACCGTCTTGTCCGTGGGGTACTCGCGCTCGGGGTGGAAATGGCGCGGCTCGATGATGCGGGTGTACGGCACGTCCGCGTCGTTGTAGTTCATCACCGAGGTGCCCTGGTAGTCACCGGTTTCGAGCACTTCGGTCTCGAAGTCGATGGTGCGCCAGCCGAGTTCGCCCTCGCTGTAGTCGAAGTAGCGGTCCAGCGGACCGGTGTAGACGACAGGGGCGTCCGGGTTCTGCGCGCGCACTTCGTCGCGGACCTCGAACCAGTCGGTGTCCAGCCGGACCTCGATGAGGTCGGAGGCGGCCATGTTCTCCAGCCACTTCGTGTACCCCTGCGCGGGCAGGCCCTCGAAGGTGTCGTTGAAGTAGCGGTTGTCGAAGTTGTAGCGCACCGGGAGGCGGGTGATGTTGCCCGCGGGCAGTTCCTTGGGATCGGTCTGCCACTGCTTGGCGGTGTAGTCGCGGACGAACGCCTCGTAAAGCGGGCGGCCGATCAGCGAGATGGCCTTCTCCTCGAGGTTCTGCGCGTCCTTGGTCTCGACCTCGGCGGCCTGCTCGGCGATCAGCGCCTTTGCCTCGTCGGGGGTGAAGTAGCGGCCGAAGAACTGCGAGATCAGGCCGAGGCCCATCGGGAACTGGTAGGCCTGCCCCTTGTGCATCGCGAACACGCGGTGCTGATAGCCGGTGAACTCGGTGAACTGCGTGACGTAATCCCAGACCTTCTTGTTCGAGGTGTGGAACAGGTGCGCACCGTACTTGTGGATCTCGATCCCGGTTTGCGGTTCCGGCTCCGAGTAGGCGTTGCCGCCGATGTGATAGCGGCGATCGAGCACTAGCACCCGTTTGCCGAGGACATTGGCGGCGCGTTCGGCAATGGTCAGCCCGAAGAAGCCGGAGCCGACGACGATCAGATCGAACTGTGCGGAGGGGTTGGCGGAGGTACCGGGGGACGATGCGACGGTCACGGGAGCCCAGCGTATCGGAAGTCCGCACGCGGCCCGGGGGGAAGGCGGCGGGCGGCCCCGGCAACCGGAATTTCCCGCGTTGTTCGCCGAAACGGCTACGTCGCGGCCATGAAGGCGCTATTACATAGAGGACCGTCCAACTGAACATCTGTCCAGTTGGTGTCGCGTTGGGTTTCCCAACGATCGTCCGACCGGAGTAGTCGTCATGCGTCTTCCGCGCCTCCTCGCCCCGATCACCGGCATCCTCGCGCTGTGCGCGGTCCTCGGCGGCAGCGTCCTGATTCCCGCCACCGCCAACGCCGAGGACGACTCACTAGCCTCGACGCCGATCACCGACGCCGCGGCGCTCTGCGTCACCGGAGCCCCGACTTTCGACGACGTGGTGACCGCCGCCGCCACCGCCGTGCGCACCCTGGTCCCGCCGGAGCAGGTCGCGGGCTACGACCGCCAGGTCGCCGACTTCCGCGCCTCCCTCGCCGCCGTGCGCGTGCACCGCGACGGTCTGCCCAAGCACCCGGGCGCGGTGGGCGAGCGGCCCGAGTTCCTCGACGACCCGATCGTCACCTATCTGGTCAACGGGCTGGACGCGATCCGCACCGGCCGCGTGCACGAGACCATGTCGGTCGCCCACCTCACCGTGAACGACGCGATCGAGGTGTTCGTGCTCGCGACCAGGATCGTGAAGATCCCGGCGCAGCTGGCCGCCAGCATGGTGCCCACCGCCGGTTTCTTCCTGAAGCCGATCGTCGGCGCGATGTTCAACGGCGTGAAGGCGGTGACGCGCAAGGTGCAGGAGTTCATCGCCGCCAACTGCGCGGCGCCGAACGCCTACCCGAAACTCGAGCTGGACGAATATCCGATCGAGCGCGTCGAACTTCCCGCGCCGCTGATCGACCTGGCCAACGCGCTGGTACGCGCCGACGGGACGTGCACGCCGATGGCCGAACTCACCACCGCCACGCTGGTCGAACGCACCAGGGCCTACCTCGACGCCGCCGATCTGCCGCTGGACCGGCCCGCGATGCACGCCGCCGCCGACGCGCTCCAGGCCTTTCTCGGCGAGAACCGGGTCGCCGAGCTGGCGCTGCTGCGCCGCACCGAGGAACTCGGCCCCCTGGTGCACTCGATCGACTACGGGCCACTGACCTTCCTGAGCAATCTCGGCTTCAGCCTCTACGAGGGCCGCGCGCTGAACACCGTTCCGCTCGCCGAGGTGCGCGTCGAGCACGCCTTCGACCTGGCGACGCTCACCCTGGACGTCACCAGTCTGCTGCTGACCGCGGGCAATATGGCGCTCGGCTTCACCGGCGTCGGCTCGAGCGTGACGACACCGCTGTCGATCATCCAGACGCTCGCCTTCTCGCCCGCGACCTATGGCGCGCCGATCCTCAAAGGGGTCATGCAGTCGATGTGCGCGGTCTGAGGATTCGCGCAGTTTGCGGCCCACGCCGAGCGGATGCGCCGTCGCAATTGGCCGAGTCAGGCCGGGAAGCCGACGTCGAGTTCGCCGTGGACGTCTCGGTGTCCACGCGCCAATAGTGTTCGCCCAGTTCGCCGTTGGTGATGTGCGCGATATCGACGCCGGGTGACTCATCGATCGCACCTATCGGTGCGCGCGGAACTCACGCGACGCGGTCCGCGGACGTCCTGGACCGTGGGCGGGATCGGCGGTCAGAGGTACGGGTAGGGCGGCTGGCCGTACGACGGGGGTGGATAAGCGGGTGGGTAGGTGGGTTGGCGGCGGGCGGCGATCCAGCGGCCCGTCGGGCTCGCGACCGAGAGGCCGAAGATCGTGCCGGACAGGAGGAGTGGCAGGCCACCGGCGACGCCGCCGATGGCGACCAGAACGAGTGCGCCGAGCAGGGCGATCGCGGACAGGCCGATGATGATGACGCGCCCCGCGGTCTGACGCATGAACAGCAGCAGTGCGCCGAGCAGCCAGAGCATCGCGATCAGCGCGCCGACGCCGATGCCGATGAACGCGGCGGGCTCCACTTCGTTGTCCGGGTCCAGGGCTTCGAAGAGGCCGATGCAGATGCCGACCGAGCCGAGCAAGCCGACGAGCGTGGACAGCACCGCCGCTATGATGGCTGTCGCGCCGCTCGGTGCGGGCGGCGGAAAACCGTATCCCGGCTGCGGATAGCCGGGCGCGGCCGGCGGATAGCCATAGCCAGGCGGCTCGTACGGATAGCCCATGGAACTCCCCCTTCAATGCATCGAAACCCTACCGCGCCGCTCCGACAGGATCGCTGGACGACCGAGTCCACTCGTGGTCAGTAGTGCGGATACTGCGGCGGGGCATAGGGGTATGTCGGCTGACCGTACATCGGAGCGACCGGGGTACGGCCCGCGGCGACCCAGCGGGCGGTGGGGCCGACGGCGGCAAGGATTCCGATGAGCAGCGGCAGGCTCACGCCCAGGGCCAAACCGACGGTGGCCGCAGCGGATTCGCTCATCATGCCCGCGTCGGTGATGGCGCCGAGGCTGACGAAGCCCTCGATAACCGCCAAGGTGCAGGCCACCACGATGAGCGTGCGCCCCGCGCTCTTGCGGATCAGCAGCAGGATGCCGCCGAGCAGGAGCATGGCCGCGATGCTCGCCGAGATCGCGACCATGATGTAGAGCTCGGGTTCGGCGGAGCCCGAGCTGCCGATCGCACGGCGCACGTCCGCGAGCCGTTGCAGGGCAAGGAAACCGCTGAGGGCGGTGAAGATTTTGTACGCACCCGCGAGCAGCGCGAGCACCCCCGCCATGATGGCGGTACCCCCGCTGGGCGGCGGCGGTGTGTACCCGTACGGCGGATACGCCGGATAACCCGGACCTGGGTACATGTCGAAACCCCCTCGTAGCTGCGCCGTGAACTCTACCGCGCTGTCACCGCGCCGCTCGACCGCGAATCATCCATCGGCGCTCGAGCGTTGAGCAACGGTCGGCGCCGTGCGGCGATCCACCGGCCCGTCGGGCGCGCGACGGAGAGACCGAAGACGGCGCCGGACAGGACGAGTGGGAGCCAGCCCACCAGGCCACCGACGGCGGCGGCCAGAACGAATGCGCCGAGCAGGGCGATCGCGGACAAGCCGATGAGGATGAGCCGCCCCGCATTCCGCCGCAGGAACAGCAGCAGCGCACCGAGCAGCCAGAGCAACGCGATCAGCGCGCCAACGCCGAAGCCGACGAACACGACGGGCGCGACTTCGTTGTCCGAGCCGAGCGCCACGACAAGGCCGAGGCAAGAGCCGACCGCGCCGAGCAAACCGACGAAGGCCGCCAGCACCCCCGTGGTGATCGCGACCACCTCGTCGATGGCGGTAGCGGCACTCGGCGGGGGTGCGCTCGGCGAAGGGGCAGCAGCCGACGGAATCGCGGATGCGGCAAGGGTCACGATGATCACGGGCAGTACCAGCCCCGTGAGATTCACCAGCCAATCACCGTGCACCATGGCCGTCACCGAGCCGACCAGACCCGCGGTCGACGTGGCGATGTCCACCGCCGGACCGCCCTCCTCGGCCCAATGGATGCCGTATTCGGACCGATAGCCGCGTAGTGCGGCGAACACACCGGCGACACCGACGACCGTCCAGACACCGGCGGCGACGAGCACCGTGAAGCGCCCGTCCTCGTCACCGCGGACGGTCAGCACCGCACCGTAGCCGAGTGCGCAGACCAGCAGCAGCGTACCGAGCGCGGTCGAGACCGCGAGCGAATCGTCGTATCGACCGGGATCGGGAAAGAAACCGAAAGCCAGCACGAGCAGCCCGACCAGGTTCGCCGCCGCGCCGATGGCCGCGAACAGCGCCACCGCGGTCGCGAGTGCCCCGACGGGCTCGACCGGCCGCGTGCCCGAACTCTCCTGGCTGTACAGCATGCGTCTCGTCCCTCCGAATCAGCCGGTCGAACACTTAAAGTATGCGCACGGACCGCCCCGCGCGCGGCGATCGGTCAGCGCGGCGATCGGCCCGCCGCGATCCACTCCCCCGTCGCACCGAGCGCGGCCAGTGTGAGGATCCCGACCTGGAAGAACCCGCGTACCAACGCATCACGCTGACCGACCGCCGGACCGAAACCGGCGGCGATGAAACTCGCGAGCGCGAGCAGCGCCGCCACACCGATCACGATGATCCGCCCGGCCGTTTTCCGCCGGAACAGGAGCACTCCCCCGGTGAAGTAGAGCACTC
Organism: Nocardia sp. CNS-044; assembly: GCF_059570515.1. Lineage (NCBI taxonomy): Bacteria > Bacillati > Actinomycetota > Actinomycetes > Mycobacteriales > Nocardiaceae > Nocardia > Nocardia sp. CNS-044. The sequence continues at coordinate 571,165 of NZ_JCANSX010000005.1, read as the reverse complement.
CGATCGATGCGATCACCGCACCGAGCACATAGCCGGCCGGACCGGCGGCCTCGGTGCGCTCGCCGGGTACCAGCCACGGGATCGCCGCGAAACCCCCGATGCCGCCGACCAGCATCGCCAGCACCGCGGCGGTCTTCGCGGGCGCCCCGCTCGGCGGTGGCGCCGCGCTGGAATCCGCTGGCCGCGAATCCGATTCCCGTGCGACCGGCTCGTTCCGATCGATTTCCTGCTCGTGCATGCGTGACCCTCCCGCTTCGAGCGAACCCGACGTCATGCACGCAAAAGCGCCCGCACGCGAATCCGCGTGCGGGCGCTGGGTTTTCACTCCACCAATGGGCGCTGGCTGGGCGCGTCCGCCGATGACCCGCGCATTGACGGAGAGCAAAAGGCGGATGCCTCAGCGCAGGTTGGCCTCCGCGTAGACCTTCATCGCGTCGCGCACGAAGGCGGCGGTGCCTTCGCCGTGCACGTCGTAGTTGACCGCGAATCGCGAGTCTTCGACGTACATTTCGCCGAGTCCGATGAAGGCGTCGGCCGTCACCGGCCGCCCCTGCCAGCCGTCACCGACCCAGGCGCGGTGCCGGGCGACGATGGCCTGCACCTCGTCGCTGTCCACCGGAAGCCCGGCGGCGTGCGCGCGACCGAAGTCCGCGGCGATGTCCAGCTGGGTCTGCTGGAAATCCTTCTTCTGCTGGTCGGTGAGCGAGCGCCACCAGCGGTCACCGCTCTCGTAGGCCTCTTTGCCCCAGCGTTCGATCACCTCGTCCTTGTACTGTGTGTGGTCGAACCCGTCGAAAACCTCTGCTGCCACGAGTTGTTCACCTCTTTCCGTCTTCCGCAGCGTGGTGTGCACCGAGTCGATCTGGCGTCGGATCCGATCCTGTTCCTGCCGAAGCAGTTCCAGGTGCGTACGCAATGCGGCGGCGGCGTCCTGTTCGCCCGCGAGCACTTCGGCGATGACCGGAAGGCCGAGGCCGAGTTCCCGCAGCAGCAGGATGCGTTGCAGCCGCACGAGGGAGTCCTGGTCGTAGTAGCGGTACCCGTTGGCGCCGATCCGGCTGGGCGGCAACAGCCCGAGCTGCCCGTAGTGGCGCAGCGCGCGGCTGGTGGTACCGGCCGCCTTCGCCAGATCCTGGATGGACCATTCGCCTGCTCGGGTGCCCGCGGTCACGACCTGGACTCCTTCCTTCTCTCGTCGGTGAAACCAGTCTGCAAGTTGACGCTACGTCAAGGTCAACCCGTTTTCTCAGCTTTTCGCTCCCACCAGAATGAGCGCATCTTCGGCAGGCTCACCAGCGTCGGCGGCGCCGCGGATCTCCGCGGCCGCACCGACATTCCCGGCCTCGTCGATTCGAACCCGTGCGGTGGTCTGCCCGAGCAACGTCCCGCCCAGCGCGATCGCCATGCCGAGAATCTGCAACCCGGTGAGCGCCTGCCCGAGCGCGACCCACCCGATGACCGCCGCCGAGACCGGGCTGAGCAGTCCGAGGAACGCGACCGACGTGGCTGGCACCTTCGCGATGCCGCGCAACCACAGCCAGTAGGCCGCCGCGGTGCCGATCACGCCGAGGTAGAGGTAGCCGCCGATGGCGCGGCCGTCCATGGCGGGCGGTGCGCCCTCGATCAGCGCGGCGAGCGGGAGGATGAACAGGCCGCCGGCGGTGAGCTGCCAGCCCGTCATGGCCAGCGGGCCGACACCGTCGGGCCGCCCCCACCGCTTGGTCAGCACGGTGCCGAGCGCCATCGAGCCCGCGCCGACGAGTCCGGCGATCACCCCGATGGTGTCGAGTTGAGCGGTGGCGCGCAGCACCACGAGCGCGACGCCGAACACGCCGATCACTCCGGCGAGAACCTTACGGCCGGTTGGCCTTTCGTTCAGCACCCCGGTGGCGAAGACCAGCGCGAACATCGGCGCGACCGCCCCGAGCACCCCGGCGACGCCGCCCGGCAGCCGATAGGCGGCAAGGAACAGCAGCGGGAAGAACGCGCCGATGTTGAGCACGCCGAGCGCGGCGGCGCGGCCGACCCACATTCCCCTCGGCAGCGTGCGCGTGAGCGCGAGCAGCACCAGCCCGGCGGGCAGCGCGCGCATCAGCGCGGTGAAGAGCGGACGGTCCGGCGGCAGGAACTCGGTGGTGACGGCGTAGGTGGAGCCCCAGACGATCGGGGTGAGGGCGGTGAGCGCGAGGGTGCCCGCGTAGGGGTTCCGCGCCGCGGTGGTGATGGACATGTCGGTCGCTCCTCATTGATAATCTCAACGTTGAAATATCTACTCCGACTGGTGTCTCATCGTCAAGTAGATGAACGTTGAAATTCTTAGGACAGAGAGGAGTCGCGATGGGCGACGCAGTCGATCTGATAACCGCGCACTGGCACCGCGAGCGTCCGGACGTGGACGTCTCGCCGATGCACATCGTGGGCCGAATCACCCGCTTGTCCCGGGTCCTCGAGCAGGACCTCAAGCGCTTCTTCGCCGGTCACGGCCTGGAGTTCTGGGAGTTCGACGTGCTCGCGACGCTGCGCCGCTCCGGTGGCGCGGATGGCCTCACCGCGGGCGCGCTGAACCGTGCCGCGATGGTCACCTCGGGCGCCATCACCAACCGCATCGACCGGCTGGCCGCCAAGGGCCTCGTCGAACGAATGCCCTGCCCCGAGGACCGGCGCTCCGTCCGCGTTCGCCTCACCGCCGAGGGCAGGAAGCTGGTCGACGACCTGCTGCCGCTGCACGTCGCCAACGAACAGCGCCTGCTCGACGCCCTCGACACTCAGGATCGCGACCAGCTGGCCGCCCTGCTACGCCGCCTCGCCGAGTCGTTGGGCGACACCGCACTGGACTGATCGTGCAGCCGATGTGATCGCGCCGTCGCCCGGTCAACGGTCGCCGAACACCTCCTCGAGGGACGGCACCGCGAGATCCGAGTTCGGCACCTGACCCGACTCCGGCGTACGCGGCTGCGCGGCTGCACCGGGCAGCGCCGACTCGGGCAGCGCACCACCCGACGGCACGGCCCTGGATTCCGGTCGCGGCGTCGGCGTGGACGCGGTGGTCGGCGCGAGAGTTCCGGGCTGCGCCGCCGAATCCGTCGGCAGCCCTTCGCGAATCGCCGGATCGGGCACCAGCTGCATGAGCGTCGCGAAGTCGACCACCTGCACACCCAACGTCGGCGTCGCGATGATGACGCCATTGGTGAACAGCCGGTAGGTGCCCGCGCGCTGCGGCAGCAGCATCTCCGGGCCGAGCGGCGCGCCGAGCGAGCCCGACTCGCCGCCGACGCGCTGGTACTCGAGCTCGATCGCCGACGGCGTCGACGCGGCCCGGCTGCGCGGGTCGGTCCGCGGATCAGTAGGCGGACGGCCGACGGCGAGTTCCGCTGGCGTCGGCCCCACGTCGAGGGCGTAGATATCGACAGGTTCGCCGCCGTCCGGCGCGGCGGAATACTCCGAGCGCAAGATGTGGCCGTCGCGCAGCAGGACGGTGCCCGCAGTGGAGGCGATGGCCGCGGCGGTGCGCGGATCCTCTTTCGCCGTACCGGGATACACCTGGCAGTCGGTGGTGTCGCAGGTCTGCGCGTACGAATACCTGCGCTCGGCGAGCGCGTAGGAGCGGGCCGCGATGGCCTGCGCGCGCAGCGCCTCGCCCGCGCCCTTGTCGACCCAGTTCGCCTGGACCTCGGCCGGGACCACGCCGAGCAGATAGTCCTCCACGTCGACGCGGTTGATCGTGCGCGCTTGCCCGTTCTCGGTGGCGACGCCGAGCGAGCCGCGATAGGCCGTGCCGCCGCAGAGCGTGAGATGTTCGGTCGCGGGCCGGTTCGGACGGGGATCGAGGGGATAGATCCACGGATCGGAAGTGGCTGTCTGCCATAGGACTTCGCCGTCGCACCCGAGGGTGACGACCACGTTCGCGCCGCCGTCCGGCAGCGGGGTGAGGTGAGCGACCTGGCCCGGCGCCATTTGCCGACCGGCCACCCGGAATCCGGCCTCGGCGTAGGCGTCGAGGGTGGAATCGTCCTGTTCCATGAGCCGCACGGCCAGATTGGTCGGCGGGATGGTCCCGCGTGTCGCGCCCGGGTAGTAGTGCTCGAGTATTCGTTCGGCGAGCCAGCCCTGCTGGGCGCTGTCGAAGGCGCCGACCTGACTCATGCCGCGGCCGTGGCCGGGACCGGCGAGTGGCCTGACGGGCGTGTCGCCGGGCCAGGCGCACAGCGCGAGGGATGTTCCCGCGATAACCGCGGCGCACCCGGTGACGAGCACCGGCCTCAGCGAAATCGGGGCGGGTCGAATTCTGCGCATTCGTATCTCCCATGGTTTTCCAGGACCGGATCGGTTTGGATACCTGTCGGCATGTCGTGCCGTTCGGTCGCATTTCGAGAGCTACATTCGAGCAATCACGTGATTCTAATCCTCAACAAGAGGTTTAGATCTGTGACAGATGTGAACTAGTGTGATCGTTGATGCATCAGGAAGCAAGCCTGATTTCCCGCACCTGATCACCGGTTCGACCTGATTGGAGATGCTCGTGCCGTACCGCAAACCGAAACGCTCCTACGTGCTCCCGATGGTGACCACACTTGCGGTAGCGGCGCCGCTCGCGACGCTCGCACAGGGCGATTCGACCGACTACCGCACGGCCAACGACGCCGAGCTGGCCGCAGTGCCCGCGCAATTGGCGGAAGTGATGCTCACCCAGGCGCCCGACATCACCCTCCCGCTGCGCGAACTGACCGGCCTCGACCTCCCCGACCTGCGACTATCCGATTTACGGATGCTGCCGATCCCGCCCGCCATTCCGATACCGGATGGCCTGCCGGTGCCGCCCGGTGTGCAGCTGCCGAAGGAAATCCCGCTCCCCCGCCTCGATCAAGGCTTGCCCGCCGCGCCGAAACCCGTGCCTCCCGGATTCACCGCGCCGACCACCAATCAACCGATCCCCGGTCAGTCCGCGCAGGGATCCCTCCCGGCACAAGCCCAGCCCGTCGCACCGCTGCCAGGCCCAACCGCCCAGGCGCCCGCGCAGGCGATTCCCGGCCAGTCCGTCCCGGCACCCGCGCCGGCCATCCCGGGCCAGTCCGTCCCCGCGCCCGCGCAGGCCATCCCAGGTCAGACGGTCGAGGCACCGGCGCAGCCCATACCTGGCCAAACGGTCCAGGCGCCCGCGCAGCCCGTCCCCGGCCAGTCCGTCCCCGCGCCCGCGACGCCGAGCCCGGTACCGCAGCCCGGCGTGAAGTTCATCGCCGACCCGGCCGACCTGCCGGAAGGCACCACCCCCGACACACCCGCACTGGCGCCCGGCGCGCTTCCGCCGGAGTTGCTCGACCAGGTGGGCGCGCAGGTGAAGGAGCTGTCCAGGGAGACGCCGTTCAGCGTCGTCGCGCTCACCGCGCGGGATCTGGCGAACACCAGGGCGATGGTCCGCGCGCGCCAACCCAACGGCACGTGGGGGCCCTGGTACGAGTCCGAACCCATCGACACCCGCCGCAACGACCACGCACCGGCCGACGACACCGTCGGCACCGAGCCGATCTACGTCGGGAACACCAACGCGGTCCAGATTCTGGTCACCCGCAAACCGGTCGCTACGACCGCGCAAACTTCCAGTGCGGCACCGGGATCCGGCCCGCTGCAACCAACCCCGGCCGCGGCACCGCGCGACAACGATCCGGCCCAGTTCGCATTGCCGTCGCTCACCGCGGTCCTGATCGATCCCGGTCGCGGCGCCATCGACGGCGCGCTCAACAACGTCGCCTCCGCGCTGCCGGGTGGTGGACCGAATGTGATCACCCGATCCCAGTGGGGCGCGGACGAATCCATCCGCTGCGACGAACCCACCTACGACGACGGTCTCGGCGGCGTCACCGTGCACCACACCGCGGGCCGCAACGACTACAGCAAGGCCGAATCGGCGGGCATCGTCCGCGCGATCTACACCTATCACGCCCAGACGCTCGGCTGGTGCGACATCGGCTACAACGCCCTCGTCGACAAGTACGGCCAGATCTTCGAAGGCCGCCACGGCGGGTTGGATCGCCCGGTGCAGGGCGCGCACGCGGGCGGGTTCAACGAGAACACCTCCGGCGTGGCGTTCATGGGCAATCACGAGTCGGAGATTCCGTCCGAGCAAGCGGTGACCGCCGTCGGCAAATTCGTCGGCTGGCGGGCGCGGGTCGCGGGCCTGGATCCCAAGGGCCACACCACGATGTACTCCGAGGGCACCGAGTACACCCCGTACGCCGAGGGCGAGGCCGTGCGCCTGCCGATCGTGTTCGCGCACCGCGACGTCGGCAACACCAGCTGCCCCGGCGACGCCGCCTACGAGCTGATGGACCGGATCCGCGACATCGCCGCGGGCGTGCCGGGCGGCTCGCCTGCGCCACAGGGTCGGCCGAGTCCGCAGGCGCCGCCGCGCACCCAGTCCGATCTCGCGACGCTCGCCGCGCTGACGGCCAAGCTGCTGAGCATGGTGAACGAGAACATCATCGCCAAGCACTACTCGGCGAAGGGCGGTCCCGACGGCCCGCTCGGCCAGGCGCTGTCCGAGCCGCAGCCCGCCGCGCAGGGCCAGCAGTACGCCAGGTTCGCCAACGGCTACGTCTACACCGCGCCGGACGGTCAGGTCATCGAGGTGATGGGCGCGATCCTGGATCGCTTCCTGCAACTCGGCGCCGACTCGGGCATTCTCGGCCTGCCGCTCACCAACGCCTATCCGGTGCCGGACGGCCTGCGCTCGGACTTCCAGTACGGCTCACTGATCCTGAACCAGCTGACCGGCATCGTCACGACGGTGTGGAAGACCTACAACGAGACGTATCAGCAGGAGATGCGCCGCAACCGGGGCGATGAAGTCGCCGCCCCGCTGCCTGCCGCTCCCGCCCCAGCCGCAGCTCCACTCCCCGCTCAGGCGGACGCGGTCGCTCCGGCACCGGCCTCGCTGCCCGCAGCACCCGCTCCCGCGGCCGACGTGGACCTCGAAGGCTCGGACGCTCCCGCACCAACGGGGCACTAGTCCCTGCGGTCGCAGCACTCGACCGGGAGCTGAAACCCGCTCAGACCCACCAACGTTCGAGCACTTGCGCCACGCCGTCCTCGGCGTTGGTCGCGGTCACCTCGTCGGCCGCGGCCAACGCCTCCGGGTGCGCGTTGGCCATGGCGACGCCATGCCCGGCCATCGCGAGCATCGGGACGTCGTTGGGCATATCGCCGAAGGCGATGATCGTCGAGTGCTGCACGCCAAGCCGCTGCGCGACGGTGGCCAGCCCGGACGCCTTGGTGACGCCGGGCGCCGACAGCTCGATCAGCCCGTGGTCGGTGGAGTAGGTGATGTCCGCGCGATCGCCGATGAGCGGCGCGAGCACCGCGCGCATGTCCCCGCTGAGCGCCCCGCGCAACCGGATGAGCATCTTGATCGCGGGCGTGTCGATCACCTCGTGCCGGGCGACGGCGGTGTCGTCCGGATTCAACCAGGCGTGCTCGTACTCCGGGGAGCTGACGAACTGGGGCGTCGCCGCGTCGTGCGCGCTGGCGCCGATGCGTTCGGCGGCGAGTCCACAGCCGGGCAGCGCTCGTTCGGCCAGGTCGGCGATCCAGCTCAGTGTCTCCACGTCCAGGGAACGGCTCGCGAGCACCCGGTCCGAAGCGCTGTCGTAGATGACCGCGCCGTTGCCGCAGACGCATAGCGGCGCGAAGCCGAGTCCTTCGACTACCGGGTCGATCCAGCGCGGCGGCCTGCCGGTGGCCAGCACGAACGGCACACCGTCGGCGATCAGCGCGGCGACCGCGGCCTTGGTGCGCGCGGTCACGCGTTCGTCGTGATCGATCAGTGTGCCGTCCACGTCGGTGGCAACCATTTTGGGTTTGGGCAGGTGCAGGCGTGTCACCTCTTCCATCCTGCCGGAAAACCGTCTCGGCGCGGTCGCGGTCGGCTCGGGTTCGCCGGACATGCCGGAAAGATGCATGGCACGCGCGTCGACGGCGGCGTCCTTATGATCAGGGGCTAACACTCGAATGCCGGCCGAGCCGGCTGGAGAACCAGAGGACTGATGACCGGCTTCCTGCTACGACGCGCGCTCAATTATGTCGTGCTGTTGCTGCTGGCTTCGTTCTTGACGTTCAGCCTCGCGTCGCTGACATTTCGGCCGCTGGACAGTCTCGAACAGCGCAACCCCCGCCCTCCGCAGGCGGTGATCGACGCCAAAGCCGAGGAATTGCATCTGAACGATCCGATTCCAGAACGCTATATCACCTGGCTGAAGGGCATCCCGAGCGGCGATTTCGGCACCACGCTCGCCGGTCAGCCGGTGAGCGAGGAATTGCCGCGCCGGGTCGCGGTGAGCCTGCGGCTGCTGATCATCGGTTCCCTCGTCGGCACGGTGCTCGGTGTGCTGATCGGCGCTGCGGGCGCGATTCGGCAATACAAATTCAGCGATTACTTCACGACGGTCGTCTCGCTGCTGATTCTCAGCACACCGATATTCCTGCTGGCCACGCTGCTGAAATACGGCGCGCTGGAGATCAATTCGGCGACCGGATCGCAGATATTCCTCTACACCGGCGAGACCTCGGCCAGCGCGATCGAGGGCTTCTGGCCGCAGCTGGTCGACCGGCTCCAGCACCTGGTGCTGCCCACCGCGGCGCTCGCGCTCGGCGGCATGGCCGGATACAGCCGCTACCAACGCAACGCGATGCTCGACGTGCTGCAGAGCGATTTCATCCGCACCGCCCGCGCCAAGGGTCTGACCAGGAACAAGGCGCTGTACAAGCACGGCCTGCGCACCGCGCTCATCCCGATGGCCACCCTGTTCGCCTACAGCCTCGGCGGCCTGATCACCGGCGCGACGTTCACCGAGAAGATCTTCGGCTGGCACGGCGTCGGCGAGTGGCTCGTCGATTCGATCAACGCACAGGACCTGTACGTGGTGGTGACGGTGACGGCGTTCGCCGGTCTGGTCGTGCTGGTGTCGGGCCTGCTGTCCGACATCGTCTACGCGATTCTCGATCCACGGGTGCGTGTGGGATGAACCTGCCTGACCACGGGGTTCTCATCAGGGGGAGAACGGCATGACCGAAGCCGAGATCATCGTCCAAGGCGCGCCCGAGGTCGCCGCGGCCGGGCGGCGCAAGCTGGTGCTGCGGCGTTTCCTGCGCAACAAGCCCGCGGTCGTCGGCGCCGCCGTGCTGGTGCTGCTGTTCGTCGCGAGCTTCGCGCTGCCGCCCTTCCTGCCCTGGGACTACCAGCAGATGGATTACACCGCGCTGCTGAAACCGCCCAGCGCCGAGCATCCCTTCGGCACCACCCAGATCGGCCAGGACGTGCTCGCGCAGACCCTGCGCGGATTGCAGAAATCGCTGGTCATCGGCCTGTGCGTGGCGATCATCTCGACCACCATCGCGGCCACCGCGGGCGCGCTGGCCGGTCTGCTCGGTGGCTGGACCGACCGAGCCATCATGTGGTTCGTCGACCTGCTGCTCGTGGTGCCCAGCTTCATCATCATCGCGCTGTTCGCGCCGCGCACGAAGGGCAGCGGTTCGATCGCGCTGCTGATCGTTCTGCTCGCGGTGTTCGGCTGGATGATCAGCGCGCGCATCGTGCGCGGCCTGACGCTGAGCCTGCGGGACCGCGAATTCGTCAAGGCCGCACGGTATATGGGCGCGCCGACGCGCACCGTCATCGTCAGCCACATCGTGCCGAACATCGCGTCGATCCTGATCATCGACACCACGCTGACCGTCGGTTCGGCGATCATGGCCGAAACCGGCCTGAGCTTCCTGGGTTTCGGCGTGCAGCCGCCGGACGTCTCGCTCGGCTCGCTGATCGCGGCGGGCACCAAGTCCGCGCTGACCTATCCCTGGCTGTTCATGTTCTCCGGTGGCCTGCTGATCGTCACCGTGCTGTGCGCGAACCTGGTCGGTGACGGCCTGCGCGACGCGTTCGACCCGAGCGCCAAGCGGGCTCGCTCGCGCAAGAAGGAGAAGGCAGAGGCATGACCGCGACTGTTGATTCGACCGCGACAGCCAACTCCACAGCACCGCTGCTCGAAGTCTCCGATCTGCGGGTCTCCTTCCCCAGCGAGGAGGGCCGCATCGATGCCGTGCGCGGGGTGAACTACAGCGTCGCCGACGGCGAGGTGCTCGCCATCGTGGGCGAATCGGGTTCGGGCAAGTCGGTGTCGTCGCTGGCGGTGATGGGTCTGCTGCCCGAGCAGGCGCGGATCAACGGATCGATCCGGCTGCGCGGTCGCGAGTTGCTCGGCCTCGGCGACCGGGAGTTGTCGCGATTGCGCGGCAGCTCGATCAGCATGGTGTTCCAGGACCCGCTCTCCGCGCTGACGCCGGTGTACCGGGTGGGCGATCAGATCGCCGAGGCGCTGCTCGCGCACGGCGCGATGAACCGGAAGGAGGCCGCCGAGAAGGCGGTCGAGCTGCTGGAGCTGGTCGGCATCGACGACGCGAAGATGCGCGCCAAGGCGTTCCCGCACGAGTTCTCCGGCGGCATGCGCCAGCGCGTGGTGATCGCGATGGCCATCGCCAACGATCCGGCGCTGATCATCTGCGACGAGCCGACCACCGCGTTGGACGTCACGGTGCAGAAGCAGATCCTGAATCTGCTGCGCAAGGCGCGCGACATCACCGGCGCGGGCGTCATCATGATCACCCACGACATGGGCATCGCGGCGACACTCGCCGACCGCGTCGCGGTGATGTACGCGGGCCGCATCGTCGAAACCGCCACGGCGAGCGCGCTGTTCAACGCGCCGCGAATGCCGTACACGGTGGGTCTGCTCGGCTCGATCCCGCGCATGGACGGCCCGGCGCGCCGACCACTCATCCCGATCGTCGGCGCGCCGCCCGCCATGCACGCGCTGCCGCCCGGCTGCTCGTTCGCGCCGCGCTGCCCGATCTCGATCGACGACTGCCGCGCCGCCGAACCGCCGCTGGAGATGACCGACCCCGGCCACGCCGCCGCCTGCATCCGCACCGAGGAGGTCGGCACGCAGGGGCTGTTCGAGGCGTACCGCTCCGAGATGGCGGAGCCGGAGGCCGAGGTCGAGACCGAGTCTCGCGTGGTGCTCCGGGTCACCGACCTGGTCAAGACCTTCCCGATCACCTCGGGCGTGGTGTTCCAGCGCCGCAAGGGCGAGGTGCGCGCGGTCGACGGGATCAGCTTCGAGGTGCGCGCCGGCCGCACGCTGGCCCTGGTCGGCGAGTCGGGTTCCGGAAAATCCACCACGCTCACCCAGATTCTCGACCTGGTGCGGCCGCAGTCGGGCACCATCGAGATCATGGGCCGCGACGTGTCCACCCTGACCAAGGCCCAGCGGCGCGAGATCCGGCGCACGATGCAGATCGTCTTCCAGGATCCGACCGCTTCGCTGGACCCGCGCCTGCCGATCTTCGACGCGCTTGCCGAACCGCTGCGCATCGACGGACGACCGCGCGCCGAGATCGCTCGCCGGGTGCCGGAGCTGCTCGAGCAGGTCGGTCTGCGGCCCGAGCACGCCGACCGCTATCCCGCCGACTTCTCCGGCGGCCAGAAGCAGCGCATCAGCATCGCTCGGGCCCTCGCGCTCGATCCGGAATTGCTCGTCCTCGACGAGCCGGTGTCCTCGCTGGACGTCTCGATCCAGGCCGGTGTGCTGAATCTGCTGCGCGACCTGCAGACCGAGCGTGGCCTGTCGTATCTGTTCGTCTCGCACGATCTCTCGGTGGTCCGCAACCTGGCGCACGACATCGCGGTGATGTATCGCGGCAAGATCGTCGAATCCGGGCCCGCCGAGCGGATTTTCGCCGACCCGAGCCACGAGTACACCCGCAGGCTGATCGACGCGGTGCCCGTGCCGGTCGTCAGCCGATAGGCAGGAGGGCAGCATGCGGATCCGTTCGAACGGTATGCGGTGGGTCGCGGGAGCGATGGCGGTCGGGTTGATCGCCGCCGGGTGCGGTACGGCCGACGACGACTCGGCGGCGGGTCTGTCCGACGCGCTGGGCACCACGAGCGACATCAACCCCAAGCCGCGCGAGGAGATCCGCGACGGCGGCAATCTGCGGCTGGCCACCACCTCGTTCCCGGCGAACTGGAACACCCTGTCCAACGACGGCAACGAGGGCGAGATCGCCGACATCGAGCGCCCGATGATGCCGCGCGCGTTCCACACCGACGCTTCGGGCGAATTGTCGATCAATCACGACTATTTCACCGATGTCGCGCTGACCAGCACCGATCCGCAGCAGGTCACCTACACGATCAACCCGAAGGCTGTCTGGTCCGACGGAACGCCGATCACCTGGGAGGACATCCGTTCCCAGGCGAACGCGCTCAGCGGCAAGGACAAGCGCTTCCTGATCGCGATCACCAACGGATTCGAGTTCGTGGAGAAGGTCGAGCGCGGCGTCGACGATCGCCAGGCCATCCTCACCTTCCATCATCCCTACGCCGAATGGCGCGGCCAGTTCGCGGGCAACGCCTCGCTGTTCCCCAAGTCGGTGACGCAGGACCCGGAGTCGTTCAACAACAGCCTGGTCGACGCGATGGGTCCGACCGCGGGTCCGTTCCAGGTGCAGTCGACCGATCGCGGCCAGGGCCGGATCGTGCTGGGCCGCAACCCGAAGTGGTGGGGCGAGCAGCCCAAGCTCGACACCATCACCTACTCCGTGCTCGACCGCAGCGCCTGGGTCGCCGCGTTGCAGAACAACGAGATCGACGCGGTGCTGCTCAATTCCATCGATGACGTGAAGAACGTGCGCGGCGCCGAGGGCCTGGTGGTGCGCCGCGCCCCGGGCAATCGCTGGCGGCACATCACGTTCAACGGCGCGCCCGGCTCGATCCTCGCCGATCCGGCGGTGCGAGTGGCTATTTCGAAGGCGATCGACCGCCAGGGTATCGCGACCGCCATCCAGAACGGCCTGGTGGAGAATCCGAAGCCGCTGAACAACCACATCTACTTGCAGGGCCAGCGCGGTTACCAGGACAACAGCCTGCCCTATGATCCGGCCGCGGCGGCGCGCGAACTCGACGCGCTCGGGTGGAAACTCAACGGCGATGTCCGCGAGAAGGACGGCCGCAAGCTGATCATTCGCGACGTGATGTACAACGACGCGCTGTGGGTGCAGGTCGCGCAGATCATCCAGCAGAACCTGGCGCAGATCGGCGTCGGCTTGGTCATCGACCCCAAACCGGGCGCGGGCTACTTCACCGACGTCATCCAGCCGGGCGATTTCGACGCCGCCCAGTTCACCTTCCAGGGTGACGCCTTCCCGCTCAGCAGCATCCGGCAGATCTACTACTACGACCCGAACGATCTGCAGGGCAATTTCGGTCGCATCGGATCGCCGGAGCTGAACGCGCTCATCGAGCGCACACTCCGCGAGCTGGATCCCGCCAAGGCCATCGAGCTGGCCAACGAGGTGGATCGCAAAGTGTTCGAAGAGGGGCACTCGCTGCCGCTCACCCAGTCGGACGGCAGCTGGGGCGTCCGAGCCGAGGTGGCCAACTTCGGCTCTCCCGGCCTGGCGTCCTACGACTACACCAAGATCGGATTCGTGAAATGACCGCAGCAATACACTCTCGTCGTCGGCTCGGCCCAGTGGTCGCCGCGCCCGCGCTGGCCTTCGCGCTGCTGCTCGCGGGCTGTGGCGCGGGAGCCGATGTGCAGTCCGGCTCGAGTTCGATCGGCACCAGCAACGACATCAACCCCCGCGACCGCAGCGAGTTGCGCGAGGGCGGCAATCTGCGCTTGGCGCTGACCGCCTTCCCGGAAACCTTCAACTCCTCGCACGTGGACGCCTCGGGCGACGTCTCCGAGGTGGTCGGCTGGACGCTGCCCGGCACGGTGAATTCGGACGCGGCGGGCGAGCTGACGACCGACTCGAACTACTTCACCGAGATCGAGCTGACCAACACCAACCCGCAGCAGATCACCTACACGATCAACCCGAAAGCGGTCTGGTCCGACGGCGCCCCGATCACCTGGGAGGACCTGCGCTCGCAGGTCAACGCCCTGAACGGGCGCGACACGGCCTACCAGGTGCGCGCGACGCAGGGCTACAGCCGGGTGGAGAAGGTCGAGCGCGGCGTCGACGACCGGCAGGCGATCGTCACCTTCGCCCAGCACTACGCCGAATGGCAGGGGCTGTTCAACCCGCTGTATCCGAAGGCGTCCACCGAGTCGCCGGAGTCCTTCGAGAACTGGGCGCGCAACAGCCTGCCGATCTCGTCGGGACCGTTCCTCGTCGACTCGATCGACCGCGCCCAGCAGCGCATCGTGCTGAAGCGCAACCCGAAGTGGTGGGGTGACACCCCGAAGCTCGACACCGTCACCTTCAGCGTGCTCGACTACTCCGCGCGCATCTCGGCGCTGCAGAACAACGAGCTCGACTACGCGACCGTGTCCGGCATCGACGAGGTGAAGACCGCGACCAACTCGCCGGGCATCCAGGTGCGCCGGGCCGCAGCGCCGCGGTTCTCGCACTTCACCTTCAACGGCGCGCCGGGCTCGTTGCTCGAGGACGCGCGGTTGCGGGTCGCGATCGCCAAGGCCATCGACCGGCAGGGCATCGCCACCGCGACGCAGAACGGCATCGTCGACAATCCCAAGCCGCTGAACAACCACATCTACCTCAACGGCCAGAAGGGCTACCAGGACAACGCTCAGTCGGTGGCCTACGACCCCGAGGGCGCCGCGCGGATCCTCGACGAACTGGGCTGGAAGCTCAACGGCGACGTGCGCGAGAAGGACGGTCGAAGGCTGGAACTGCGCAATGTGATGTACCAGCAGGACACCTGGGTGCAGATGGCGCAGATCGCGCAGCAGAACCTGGCCGCCGTCGGCGTGAAGATGACTATCCAAACCTTCCCTGGCAACGGTCTTTTCACCGACGTGATCGACCCCGGCAACTTCGAGATCTGCCAGTTCACCTGGTCCGGCGGCATCCTGCCGCTCGGCGCGCTGCCGCAGATCTACGCCTACGATCCGAACAACCGGCTCAGCAACAAGGGCCGCGTCGGCAGCCCGGAACTGAACGCGCTGATCGAGGAGACGATCTCCGAACTCGACCCGAACAAGGCCATCGAGCTGGCCAACCGGGCCGACAAGATGATCTTCGACCTGGGCCACTCGGTGCCGATCGTGCAGTCGCCCGGCACCGTCGCCGTGCGCGCGAACCTCGCCAACTACGGCGCGTTCGGCTTGGCCTCCGCCGACGTAACTAAGGTCGGGTTCACACAGTGATGTGACGATCAGGCCGACGCGGAAGGACCAGCTCGATGCGCTTACGTTCCTTGACCACCAGGGTGGCGGTGCCACTCGCCGCGTTCGGCCTGATCCTCACCGGTTGTTCCGACAACGGCGCGATCGCCCCCGGCACCAGCACGATCGGCAGCACCAACGACATCAACCCGGTGGACCCGAGCCAGTTGCGCGAGGGCGGGAACCTGCGGTTGGTGCTGAGTTCGTTCCCGGAGAACTTCAATGTGCTCCATGTGGACGGCAACACCCAGGACGGTGCGGCGGTGGCGGGCCCGACCATGCCCGCGCCGTTCGTCAGCAACGCGGCGGGCGAGCTCTCGGTGGATCACAACTTCTTCACCGACGTGCAGCTCACCAACACCAGCCCGCAGCAGGTCACCTACACCATCAACCCGAAAGCCGTGTGGTCCGACGGCAGCCCGATCACCTGGGAGGACTTGCGCTCCCAGGCGAACGCGCTGAGCGGAAGGGACAACGCGTACCTGGTCGCGGCGCTGAGCGGCTTCGACCGGGTGGAGAAGGTCGAGCGCGGCGTCGACGACCGGCAGGCGATCGTCACCTTCGCCCAGCCCTACGGTGAATGGCGCGGCCAGTTCGGCCCGCTCTACCCGAAGTCGGTCACCGGATCTCCCGAGGCGTTCAACACCGCTAACCGGGACGGGCTGACACTAAGCGCGGGGCCGTTCGTGATCAGCGACATCGACCGCGCGCAGCAGCGAATCACGCTGAGCCGCAACCCGAAATGGTGGGGCGACACCCCGAAGCTGGACGCCATCACCCTGAGCGTGCTCGACCACACCGCCTGGCTGCCCGCCATCCAGAACAACGAGCTCGACATCGCCTACATGGCCGGCATCGAGAACGTGACGGCGGCGCGCAACGCGGCGAACGTGGTCATCCGGCGCGCGCCGGAGCCGAGCTGGTCGCACCTGACCTTCAACGGCGCGCCCGGTTCGCTGCTCGAGGACCCGCAGCTGCGGATCGCGATTTCCAAGGCCATCGACCGGCAGGGCATCGTGACCGCGTCGCAGAACGGCGTGGTCGAGAATCCGAAGCCGCTGAACAACCACATCTTCATGGCGGGCCAGAAGGGCTACCAGGACAACGCCGCGCCGATCTCCTACGACCCGGCCGAAGCGGCCCGGATGCTGGACGAGCTCGGCTGGAAGCTCAACGGCGACGTGCGCGAGAAGGACGGCCGCAGGCTCGAGCTCCGCGACGTGATGTACCAGCAGGACGCCTGGGTGCAGACCGCGCAGATCGTGCAGCAGAACCTGGCCGCGGTCGGCGTGAAGCTGAACATCCAGACCGTGCCGGGCACGGGTCTGTTCAAGGACGTGATCGACCCAGGTAACTTCGACATCGCCCAGTTCAGTTGGGGCGGTAGCGCGCTGCCGCTCGGCGTGTTGCAGCAGGTCTACTACTACGACCCGAACAACCTGATGGGCAACAAGGCCCGCATCGGTTCGCCGGAGCTCAACGCTCTCATCGACAAGACCATCGCGGAGCTGGATCCGGACAAGGCGATCGAGCTGGCGAACCAGTGCGATCAGATGATCTTCGCCGAGGGTTATTCGGTTCCGCTGAACCAGGCTTCGGGCACCTACGCGGTGCGCGACAACCTCGCCAACTACGGCGCGTTCGGGTTGGCGACGCCGGATTACACGAAAGTCGGCTTCCTGAAGTGAGTTCGAGGTCGGCCCACCCGCTGGCCTATCCGATCGGCGTGACGCTCGGCGCCCTCGCGGTCTGTGCCGCGTGGGCGCCGTTCGCCACGGTGGACCAGTTGGCCGGGTTGGCGACGGTGGCGCTGGGGATCCTGGGCTACACCGGGATTCGGCTTCTGGTGGCCTTCGGGGTGCTGTCCTGCGGGTTGCCCGAGGTTCTTCGGGTCGCTCGGGTTCGGCAGCAGCACCGGTTGGTGAGCCGATCGTGGTTGGAGGTCACCGGTCCGGCTGGTGCGCGACGGTGGTTGCCGGTGTACTTCGATCCGGCGCTGGTGACTTTCACGGAGAGCTCGGCCGAGTTCGACGGGCGCGTCCTTCGTGCGGGGGCTCTGCGGCTGTATCCCTCGGGGCGGGCGCGGGATACGGAACCGCCCGGGCGGCTCGTCGACAATCCGAGTCGGCCCGATCCGGACGCACCCGTGCTCGCCGCGAGCCGGGTGACGCGCCGCCTGCTGTTCGACGTGCAACCCGCCGTTGCCGCGCCCTTCGCCGCGCTGCTGTGGATCTACGTCGATGGTGGGGGGCTTGTCGCTTTTGTCGGCGCGCTGTGTGTCGCGGCGGCTACCGCGACCTGGCTGGCGGCCATTCGCGGGTCCGATCCGAGCTAGGCCCAGTCTCGAGTCCGGCCCGATGCATTTGTGGCTCAGATCGTCGCCTGCCATCCGGCGTACCGGCCGTGATGCCGTCTCCGAACTAGGCCGCAAATTGGTCTGACCACTTGACCAGCTGACCACCGAGGCGCACAGTAGACGCATGGCGTTGCAACCTGTGGTCAAGAGGTCGGTGTCGGCGGATGTGTTCGAGCAGATCGCCGCGGATGTGCTCAGCGGTGAGCTTGCGCCCGGGTCGACCTTGCCGAGCGAGCGGCAGTTGGCGGAAGCGCTCGGCGTCTCGCGGCCCGCGGTGCGCGAGGCGCTGCAACGCCTGGCCGCGGCGGGGCTCGTCGCGGTGCGGCAGGGCGACGCGACCACCGTGCTCGACTATCGGCGCGGCGCCGGGCTTGAGGTTCTACCCCGGCTGTTGATCCGGGAGGGCATGCTCGAACCCGCTGTCGCGCGCAGCATCCTGGAGGTCCGTATGCACAACGGGCCGAAGGTCGCCGAGTTGGCGGCCGCGCGGATGGGGGCGTTGGACCAAAGCGGGGCGAGCCAGTCCGGCACCGAGACGAGCACCGAGTTCGAACAGGTGCGAGACGATCTCGAGCGCGTCGTCGCGGCGCTCACGGTCGAGACCGATCCGGTCGCGCTGCAACGGCATGCGCTGGAGTTCTGGGATCACGTCGTCGACGCGGCCGACTCGATCGTGTTCCGCCTGATGTTCAACATGCTGCGCACCGCTTACGAACCCGCGCTCGCGGCGCTGGCCCCCGTCATGTCCGCTGAGGTGGGCAATGCCGAGGGCTACCGCGAACTGGCCGCCGCCATCGTGGCGGGCCGGCCGCAGAAGGCCGCCGACAAGGCTCGGGCCCTGCTCGAACCGGCGACCACCGCCCTGATCGAGGCCCTCGGCGGCCGCTGATCACGCAACACCCGAGGTGACACCATGTCCAAAACCCAGCTGCGCCGAGGTCTCACCCTCGGCGACGCCTTCCACGAGTTCCTCCGCCACCCCTCACCCTGGATGATCGGCACCGCACTGGTTCTCGCCCTGGTCGCCCGAATCCTGGTGGGCGACTGGCAGCTCCGCGACGCAGTCCTGCCGCTGGTGATGCTCGCGGTGTTTCCCGCGTTCGAGTGGGTCGTGCACGTCATGGTGCTGCACTGGCGGCCGAAGCGCCTCGGCCCGATCGCCTTGGACAGCGAGCTGGCCCGCAAACACCGCCAGCACCACGTCGATCCGCGCAACATTCCGCTGATCTTCATCCCGACCCGCTCGCTGGTCTTCGTCATGGTGGCGTTGCTGGCGATCACCGCCTTCGCATTCCCCCGCCTCGGCCTCGGCCTGACGTTCCTGCTGACCATCACGGTGCTCGGCCTCGGCTACGAGTGGACGCACTACCTCATCCACACCGACTACAAGCCGAAAAGGGCGTTGTACCGCGCCGTTTGGCGCAACCACCGGCACCACCACTACAAGAACGAGCACTTCTGGTTCACCGTCACGAGTTCCGGCACCGCGGACCGCATCTTCGGAACGTATCCGGACCCGAGCGAGGTGGACACCTCGCCCACCGCTCGGAATTTGCATGGAGCGCAGGTGAGTTGAGGTAACCGCGTCGCTCGAGGGCGGCCTCTGCCAGCCTCGGCAACCAGTGCAATGCCCCGAAATTCGACGGTAGTCGAATGGTCGCTATTCGATCTTGAAAAGCCACCATACGACTACCGTCGAATCCGTTTCTCTATCGAAAGTAGCCAAATGGCGGCTGGCCCGCCTCGAGCATCGTCCACGTCTCCCATCAGGCGGGCTCGGCCGCGATCACGGCCGTCGCCGCGGCGTTCGACGCCAACCAGATCGCCGATTCCTCCGAGCTGACCAGCGTCTGCTCGGCCCCGTTCTAAGGCGCGGCGGTGCTCGCGCTCGCCGCAGCGGACATCGCCGCGAGGTGACCATGCGAACCCCCCGCCGCGGAACCCACAGCCGCAAACGATTGACAAAGTACCCTAGGGGGGTATGGTAAAAACGACGCCGACGGAGGAAGCCGTCGAAGCAACGAGGAGACAGACATGAGCACCACCGCACCCGCCACAGCCACCTACGCCGTCACCGGTATGACCTGTGGCTGCTGTGTCGGCAAGGTCCGCGACAAGGTCGGCGCACTCCCCGGCGTTACCGCGGTGAGCGTGGACCTGGACGGCGCGACGGTGACCGTGTCGGGACCAGCCCAGCTCGATCGCGCCACCATCGCCGCCGCGATCGACCGCGCGGGCTTCCAGCTCGCCGACTGATCCCCAGCACTACGACCCGGAAAGGGAGCCCCGATGAACGCCACGACCAAGTTCACCGGCTTCACCCTCGGACTCGCGGCGGTCTTCGTCATCGCTCTCGCGACCGGAGCCGCGATCGGCCCGGAACCCACCGAGCCCGCCGCACACGACACACACGGGACCGGGCCCGCCACCGACAGCGGGCCCGGCGCCGAGGAGCTGCCCGGCGGCCTACTGGCCACCGCCGACGGCTACACCCTGAGCCTGGACACCGCGCAGACCACCGCGGCGCCGAACTCGACGCTGCGTTTCCGCATCCTGGATCGACAGGGCGCACCGGTCACCCGCTACGTCCGCAGCCACGACAAGGACCTGCACCTGATCGTGGTCCGCCGTGACATGACCGCCTTCCAGCACGTGCACCCGGCGCTGGACGGCAACGGAACCTGGAGCGTCCCGCTCGACCTCACCCGCGCGGGTGATTACCGCGTGTTCGCCGACTTCACCCCCGAGGGCGGCACGAACCGCACGCTCGGCGCCGACCTCCGCGTCGCGGGCGCCTACGACCCGCGGCCGCTGCCCGCACCCGCCACCACCACGGCGCTGGGCGACTACACCGTTACCCTGGATGGTGCGGTCATTCCCGGCCAGGCCTCGAAGGTCACGCTCTCGGTGAGCAGGGGCGGCAAGCCCGTCACGGACCTCCAGCCCTACCTCGGCGCCTACGGCCACTTGGTCGCGCTGCGTGCCGCCGACCTGGCCTACCTCCACGTTCACCCCGAAGGCCACCCGGGCGACGGCGTCACCACGGCGGGTCCCGGCGTCACCTTCTTCGTGACCGCGCCGACGGCAGGCGACTACCGCCTGTTCCTCGACTTCCAGCACGAAGGGGTCGTCCGCACGGCCGAGTTCACGCTCTCGGTACCGTCGGGCAACGCGCAGACCGGCCATGGCGAGCCAGGCCACGGCCACTGATCACCACATGCCGCAAAGAAAGGAAGACCGATGACGACCGCGACGCAATCACCGGCCACCGGCCAGGTCGAATTGGTGATCGGCGGCATGACCTGCGCATCCTGCGCCAACCGCATCGAGAAGAAGCTGAACAAGCTGGACGGCGTCACCGCCACCGTCAACTACGCGACCGAGAAGGCGCGGGTCGATTTCACCGGTGACGTCTCCCCCGAGGACCTGATCGCCACCGTCGAGCAGGCGGGCTACACCGCCGCCCTGCCCGCACCACCGGCCGAGGAGAAGACCGAAGAGTCGGCCGAGGCGGATCCGACCGCCGCCCTGCGGACCAGGCTGCTCGTCTCGCTGGTGTCGACCGTTCCGGTGATCGCCATGGCGATGATCCCCGCGTTGCAGTTCACCAACTGGCAGTGGCTCTCGCTGACGCTGGCCGCGCCGGTGGTGATCTGGGGCGCGCTGCCGTTCCACCGTGCGGCGTGGACCAACCTGCGCCACGGCACCGCCACCATGGACACCCTGGTCTCGATGGGCACCCTGGCCGCGCTGGGCTGGTCGCTCTACGCGCTGTTCTGGGGCACCGCGGGCACGCCGGGCATGACCCACCCGTTCGAGTTCACCATCTCCCGGATGGACGGCACCGGCAACATCTACCTGGAGGCCGCGGCGGGCGTCACCACGTTCATCCTGGCCGGGCGCTTCTTCGAGGCGAGGTCGAAGCGGCGGGCGGGCGCGGCGCTGCGCGCTCTGCTCCAGCTCGGCGCGAAGGAAGTCTCGGTGCTGCGTCCCGGCGCGAGTGACGGGCACGGAGGCAGTGAGCGTGACCACGGAGGGCCTCGCGGCAATGGAGACCGCGTGGAGCAGCGGATTCCGATCGAACAACTCGGTGTCGGCGACGAATTCGTGGTCCGCCCCGGCGAGAAGATCGCCACCGACGGCGTGATCGTGGAAGGTTCCTCGGCGGTCGACGCGTCGATGCTGACCGGTGAATCGGTGCCGGTCGAGGTGGCCACGGACGACGCCGTCGTCGGCGCGACGGTCAACGTCGGCGGACGGATCGTGGTGCGCGCCACCCGGATCGGCGCCGACACCCAGCTCGCGCAGATGGCGCAGCTGGTCGAGGACGCGCAGAACGGCAAGGCGCAGGTTCAGCGGCTGGCCGACCAGATCTCCGGAATCTTCGTGCCGGTGGTGATCGCGCTCGCGGTCGCGACGCTCGGATTCTGGCTCGGCACCGGCGGTTCCGTGGCGGCGGCGTTCACCGCGGCGGTCGCGGTGCTGATCATCGCCTGCCCGTGCGCCCTCGGATTGGCCACACCGACCGCGCTGATGGTCGGCACCGGACGCGGTGCGCAGCTGGGCATCCTGATCAAGGGCCCCGAGGTGCTGGAGTCGACCCGCAGGGTGGACACCGTGGTGCTGGACAAGACCGGCACCGTCACCACCGGCAAGATGACCCTGCTCGACGTGCTCGCCGCCGACGGCGAAGA
Source organism: Nocardia sp. CNS-044 (assembly GCF_059570515.1). Lineage (NCBI taxonomy): Bacteria > Bacillati > Actinomycetota > Actinomycetes > Mycobacteriales > Nocardiaceae > Nocardia > Nocardia sp. CNS-044. The sequence goes on along the minus strand of NZ_JCANSX010000005.1, from coordinate 548,876 downwards.
CACCGATCGAGTGCTGAGTTTGGCTGGCGCGCTGGAGGATTCGTCGGAGCACCCGATCGCGCAGGCGATCGCCAAGGGCGCCCGCGAGAAGGTCGGCGAGCTGGCGGCGGTCGAAGGCTTCGCCAACATCGAGGGCCTCGGCGTGCAGGGCGTGGTCGACGGGCACGCGGTGATCGTCGGGCGGGCCCGGTTGCTCGCCGACTGGTCGCAGCACCTGGACGCCGAGCTGGAGCGGGCCTGGCACGCGGCGGAGTCGGAGGGCAAGACCCCCGTCGCGGTCGGCTGGGACGGCAAGGCGCGCGGCGTGCTGGTGGTCGCCGACGCGGTGAAAGCGACCTCGGCCGAGGCGGTCTCGCAGCTGAAGGCGCTCGGCTTGACCCCGATCATGCTGACCGGCGACAACAAGGCCGCGGCACGGGCCATCGCCGATCAGGTCGGCATCGAGGAGGTCATCGCCGAGGTGCTGCCGCAGGACAAGGTGGCCACCGTCGAGCGGTTGCAGTCCGAGGGCAAGGTGGTCGCGATGGTCGGTGACGGTGTCAACGACGCCGCGGCGCTCGCCAAGGCCGATCTCGGACTCGCCATGGGCACCGGCACCGACGTCGCCATCGAGGCGAGCGACCTGACCCTGGTGCGCGGCGACCTGCGCGCCGCGGCGGACGCGATCCGGTTGTCCCGCAAGACACTCGGCACCATCAAGGGCAATCTGTTCTGGGCTTTCGCCTACAACGTGGCCGCGATCCCGCTGGCCATGGCGGGGCTGCTGAACCCGATGCTCGCCGGTGCGGCGATGGCGTTCTCCTCGGTGTTCGTCGTCAGCAACAGCCTGCGGCTGCGCGGTTTTCGCTCCACGGCGCTGTAGGGCGCGACAACAAACAGAGAGGGCGGGACGGCACCCCACATGGCCGTCCCGCCTTTTCGCGCGGAAATCAGTCGAAGGAGGGGCGCACGACGCTGTGGGCGGTGACCTTGTAGGTCGCCAGGATCACGCCATTGTCCAGGACCTCCGAGGCGGCCAGCTCCATGGTGTCCTCGGCGTCGACGGGTTCGAACAGCCGCTGGCCCTTGCCGAGCAGCACCGGGTAGATCACCAGCCGGTACTCGTCGACGAGGTGATTGGCGCGCAGCGTGTTGATCAGCGCGCCGCTGCCGAAGACCAGCAGATCGTGCTCGGCGCGCAGCTTGGCAACGCCCTCGGCGACATCGCCCTCGATGCGGGTCGCGTTCCACGCCAGCTCGGTGAGCGAGGTGGTGGCGACGTGCTTGGGCATGCTGTTCATCCGGTCCTTGTACTCGCCCTCCTCCGGGTGCTCCGGCCAGGACGCGGCGAAGCCCTCGTAGGTCGTGCGACCGAGCAGCAGCGCGTCCGCGTCGAACACCTCGCGGCTCTTGAAGTTCGCGATGCTGTCGTTCCAGAACGGGAACGTCCACGCCGGGTTCTCGATGATGCCATCGGCCGAAACGAATTCGGAGACAACGACCTTGCCCATTTCATGACCTCGCTTATGTGTTGCTGTGTGCCCGGAACGTCCGGAGCATCTCACACATACAGACGGCGCACGGCCGCGAAACTCATCGCAAGAAAAATCGCTCGCCGTGCGGCCCGCCGCAGCCGTACTCTGCTCGACATGTTCCGGCTCGCCATCGTTCTGGAGTCCGCGGTCGCGGGCGCGATGGCGGCTGCCCTGGCAGCGGCGGCAGTGGCCGCGCTGTTCGACGGCGCCCGACGCTGACCTTCCCCGGGATGTCCCGGGATCTCCGACGGGGAAGGTGCCCCCGTCGAAGAGGTCCCCCCGTGACATTCGGGCGCTCGCCCGGGAACCAAGGAACACACATGTCGAAGCAAACCTATGTCCGCACCAAGCCGCACCTGAACATCGGCACCATGGGGCACGTCGACCATGGCAAGACCACGCTGACCGCCGCGATCACCAAGGTGCTCGCCGAGCGGGGTGGCGGCGCGTTCGTGCCGTTCGACCGGATCGACCGGGCCCCCGAGGAGGCGATGCGCGGCATCACGATCAATATCGCGCACGTCGAATACGAGACCGCCACACGGCATTACGCGCACGTCGACATGCCGGGCCACGCCGACTTCGTGAAGAACATGATCACCGGCGCGTCCCAGCTGGACGGCGCGATCCTGGTGGTCTCCGCGCAGGACGGCGTGATGCCGCAGACCGCCGAGCACGTGCTGCTCGCCAGGCAGGTCGGCGTCGAGCACATCGTGGTGGCGCTGAACAAGGCCGACGCGGGCGACCCGGAACTGCTCGAGCTGATCGAGCTGGAGATCCGCGAGCTGCTCACCGCCCAGGGTTACCCGGGCGACACCGCGCCGATCGTGCGAGTCTCGGGGCTGCGCGCGCTGGCGGGCGACGAGCGCTGGACGGCGGCGCTGCTCGACCTGCTCGACGCGGTGGACGCGCACGTGCCGATACCGGTCCGCTACACCGACGCGCCGTTCCTGCTTCCGGTGGAGAACGTCCTCACGATCACCGGTCGCGGGACGGTCGTCACGGGGGCGATCGAGCGCGGCCAGGTCCGGCTCGGCGACCGGGTGGAGCTGCTCGGTCTCGGCGGTGAGGCGTTGACGACGGTCGTGACCGGCGTCGAAACCTTCGGCCGGACCATGGAGTTCGCCGAGGCGGGCGACAACGTCGCGCTGCTGCTGCGCGGCGTGCAGCGCGGTCAGGTCCGCCGCGGCCAGGTGGTCGCCGCGCCGGGCAGCATCGCGGTGCGCACCCGCTTCACCGCGCGCGTGTACCTGCTCGGTACGGCCGAGGGCGGCAGGCGCACCCCGATCGCCACCGGTTACCGGCCGCAGTTCTACGTGCGCACCGGCGACGTGGTCGGCGACGTCACGCTGCCCGCCGACACCGCGCTCGCCCACCCGGGCGACACGGTCGAGCTCACCGTCGAGCTCGGCCGAGCGCTCCCGCTGGAGCCGAACCTCGGCTTCGCCATCCGCGAGGGCGGCCGCACGGTCGGCGCGGGCACGGTCCTCACCGTCACCTGACCCCGGGCCAGCGAGCGGTTGGCGGGGACCACACAGCATGTGGACGCCTCACACAGGCGGTACCTATGTGAGGCGTCCACACAGTTTGTGCGACCGGGACAGCCAAAGCGTTCGCGGCACTGCCAACGGCTGGTCGAAGCGCCTGCGGCGGCCTGCGATTGGCGGGGCCACACAGCGTGTGGACGCTTCACACAGCCGGTGCCTATGTGAAGCGTCCACACCGTCTGTGCCACCGGGGCAGCCAAGGCGGCTGCGGGGCGTTTCCGTGCTGGGCGGTTGGGTAGTACGGAAGCACCATGGACGCCCACCGTCCGAGGAGCTGCGGGCATGGAGTGGTTCACGGCGCCCGAATACTGGCAGGCCAGGCTGATCTTTCAGCGTGGCTTGGCCGTTGTGTACCTGCTCGCCTTCCTCGGAGCGGCGTTGCAGTTTCGTGCGCTGATCGGCGAGCACGGGATGCTGCCCGCGCCGCGGTTCCTGCGACGGGTCTCGCCGCGGCGCTCGCCGAGCCTGTTCCACCTGCACTATTCGGATCGGTTCTTCGCGGGTGTGGCGTGGGCGGGAGTGGCGCTCTCGGCGGCGATGGTCGCGGGGCTCGGAGATGTGGTGCCGCTGTGGGCGGCCATGGCGCTGTGGACGGTGCTGTGGGCGCTGTATCTGTCGATCGTCAACATCGGCCAGGCCTGGTACTACTTCGGCTGGGAGTCGCTGCTGCTGGAGACGGGCTTTCTGGCGATCTTCCTCGGCAACGACACCGTCGCGCCGCCGCTGCTGGTTCTGCTGCTCGCCCGCTGGCTGCTGTTCCGGGTGGAGTTCGGCGCGGGGCTGATCAAGCTACGCGGTGACCCGTGCTGGCGCGATCTGACCTGCCTCTACTACCACCACGAGACCCAGCCGATGCCCGGCCCGCTCAGCTGGTTCTTCCACCACCTGCCTCGGCCGCTGCACCGGGCGGAGGTGGCGGCCAATCACTTCGCCCAGCTCGTGGTGCCGTTCGGGCTGTTCACGCCGCAGCCGGTGGCGAGCATCGCCGCGGGACTCGTCATCGTGACGCAGCTGTGGCTGGTGCTCTCCGGCAACTTCGCCTGGCTGAACTGGCTGACGATCCTGCTCGCGGTCACGGCACTGGACGCGCGCGTCTTCGGCCCGCTGCCCGGCGCGCCCGCGTTGTCCGAGCCGCCGCTGTGGTTCGCGGGCGCGGTGATAGCCCTGACCGTGGTGACCATCGGCCTCAGCTACTGGCCGGTGCGCAACTTGCTCTCCAAGAACCAGCGCATGAACACCTCGTTCAACCCGTATCACCTGGTCAACACCTACGGCGCCTTCGGAAGCATCGATCGGGTGCGCAACGAGGTGGTGATCGAAGGCACCGCCGACGCCTCGATCTCCGACGAAACGGTGTGGCGCGAATACGAATTCAAGGGCAAACCCGGTGACCCGCGCCGCTGGCCCCGCCAGTTCGCGCCCTACCACCTGCGGCTGGACTGGCTGATGTGGTTCGCCGCCATCTCGCCGCGCTACGCCCGATCCTGGCTGCTCCCCTTCGTCGTGCGACTGCTCCAGAACGACCCCGCGACGTTGCGTCTGCTGCGCCGCTGCCCGTTCCCCGACGACCCGCCCCGCTATATCCGCGCCCGGCTGTACGAATACCGCTACACCAGCCTGCGCGAACTCCGACGCGACCACACCTGCTGGCGCCGCGAACTCGTCGACGAGTACCTCCCACCGCTGACCCTGCACCAAGCCCGCGGCTTCGCCTGATCAGTCCTGCCGACGCAGGCCGACGCCCGCAGCGAAGGCGGAGGCAAGCCTATTCCGGCACGACCCGCTCGTGCGCGGTCAGCAGTACGTGATCGAACCGCGTGCGCAGACCTGCCAGGTCGGCGTCGATGTTCCGCGCGTCGAGCACCAATTGCTGCGCGAGGTCGCGGAGCTTGGTGTTGGTGTGCTGGGAGCGCCAGCGCAGGATCGCGAAGGCCTGGTCGACGGACACGGCGTAGACCAGCGAGAGCACGCCTTTGGCCTGTTCGATCGCCGCTCTCGACTCGATCAGCTCGGGCAGCACGTCCTCGATGACGTCCTCGCGCTCACCCTCGAGGGCATCGGTGAGATCGATGTAGTACCCGGCCGTGCCGATCACGGCGCCGTTCTCGTCGGTCTGATAGTCGCCGATGACGATGACCGGATGCTCCCGGCCTTCGGTATCGATGATGCGATGCCTGCTGCAGAAAGGTTCGGCGGTGTCCACCACCTTGGCGATCATCGATTCGACCAGCTCGCGGTCGTCGGGATGTTTGTGCGAGAGCAGCAACGCCGTCGTCGGTTCCACGGCGCCCGGCTCGTAGCCGTGCATGCGGGCGACCTCGTCGGACCACTCCCATCGCTGGTCCGCGAAGAAAAAGCGGAACTCTCCGGCGTTCGCGCACGACTCGGTGCCGATCACACTGCCGAGCGCGCCGATCGCACGCGGGCTCAGTTCCCTGCCCTCGATCACACGACCAGTATTCCGGCTATGGCCGGAAAGCGCGGGCTTATGTCCGGGGAATCACGCGGTGAGCGGCAGCCGCATCGCCACAGTGGTCCCACCTTCCCCGGTGGTCACAGCGACGTCGGGAATCACTGCCCGGATGATCGCGAGCCCGCGACCGCGCACGGACCGCGTCTGCGGGTCGGGAGGCTTCCAGCGGCCGTGATCGGCGACCGTCACATTCAGCTCGGCCCCGGTGCACGCGGCACGCACGCGCACGGTGCCGCCGTCGCCGCGATGTCCGTGCTCGACCGCGTTGGTGCACGCCTCACCGACCGCCAGCAGCACGTCGTAAGCGCGGTCGGAACCGATGCCGCACCGTTCCAGCCAGTCCTGGAAAGTGTGCCGGACCTGGGCCAAACGATCGGCGGTTGCCGGAAAGTCCAGCTCCAACGGTCTCGGCGGCGTTCGAAGCCGAAGTGAGCGGGACGTGGTCACCTCGCTGCCTCCCTGCAACGTCCATGTCGATTGCCTTCTCGCCCAGAGCAATACCCATTCGCACACCGCGCATGCCCGATCACCCGGTATGAGGTGGCCGATAGTAATGTCCGTCTCCGTATTTGGACGCGGCGATTACGACAGTCACGATCGGGTAAATTGACTTGGGAGACGCTCACAGCCTTGTCGCGCCCAGCGTGACGAGGCTCGATGCTGCAGAGGTGGGAAAGTGGCGAATTGCGAGCTGGGAGGCCGGCGGTGAGCGGCGAGGGCGCGTCCAAGGTTCTCGACGTGGAGGTGCGCGAACACGGCGACGTGGCCGTCGTCACCGTGCACGGCGAGGTCGACATGGCTTCCGCGCCGCAGCTGCAAGCCGCCTTGGAAGAAGCTCAGCGCGGCGGAAAGTCGCTGGTCATCGACATGTTGGCGGTCGGATTCCTCGGCTCGGCGGGACTGAGCGTGCTGCTCGTCGCCTCCGAAGCGCAGCCGACCCGGCTGCGCGTCGTCGCCTCCGACGCGGTGCGCCGCCCGATCGAACTCACCGCGCTCGACGAGCTGCTCTCGGTGTTCCCCTCGCTGGACGCCGCGCTCGCCGCGGACGAGAGCAGCACTCCGAGCTGAGCTCGCCCGGTCAGCGCTGCCGAGGCTTGTCTACAGCCCGCGCACGGCCGGGGTACGCCCTCAGCGCTGCCGCGGCAACCGGACGACCTGTACGAAGAACTCGTCGATCTGCTTGATCGCGGCCACGAACTGGTCCAGGTCCACCGGCTTGGTCACGTACGCGTTGGCGTGCAGTTTGTAGCTGCGCAGAATGTCTTCCTCGGCCGCCGAGGTGGTCAGCACGACGACCGGGATGTGCGTCAGCTCCGGATCGGCCTTGATCTTCTCCAGCACCTGCCTGCCGTCGTACTTCGGCAGGTTCAGATCGAGCAGGATCAGATCGGGTCGCGGCGCGTCAGTGAAGTCGCCCTGCCGGTACAGGAAGTCCAGCGCCTCCTGCCCGTCGTGCGCGACGTGCAGCGTGTTGCCGATCCTGTTGTCCTCGAACGCCTCCCGCGTCATCAACTCGTCACCGGGATCGTCCTCGACGAGCAGGATGTCGATCGGCTGGCCGGGAATGGTCATGCGCTGGCTCCTTCGGTGAGGGGGCTGGACTCCGTGCTCGCGGTTTCGACGGCTTGGAGGGTGAAGCAGAGGCGGGTGCCGTCGCGATAGTCGGTATCGATCCAGATTCTGCCGCCGTGATATTCGACGATCTTCTTGCAGACGGCCAATCCGATTCCGGTGCCGCTGTATTCGTCGCGGCCGTGCAGGCGCTGGAAGATGACGAACACCTTCTCGGCGAATTCCGGCGCGATGCCGATGCCGTTGTCGGTCACCGAGAACTGCCAGCCCTCGGTCGCTTCCGCCGCGCGCTCACAGTGGACGCGCACGACCGGCGGTACGTCGGGCTTGCGGAACTTGATGGCGTTGCCGATGAGGTTCTGCCACAACATCGTCAGCGGGGTCGGCTCACCGAGAATCTCGGGTAGCTCGTCCGGCAGTTCGATGGTCGCGCCGTTCTCCTCGATCGCCGACGAGAGGTTGGTGAGCGCCTTCTGCAACGGCTGGTCGAGCCGGGTCGGCTCGATGCCGTCGCTGATCCGGCCGACGCGGGAGAAGGTCAGCAGGTCGTTGATGAGCACCTGCATGCGCTTGGCGCCGTCCACCGCGAAGTCGATGTACTGCTTGCCGCGTTCGTCCAGCTCCGAGCCGTAGCGCTTCTCCAGCAGCTGGCAGAACGAGGCGACCTTGCGCAGCGGCTCCTGCAGGTCGTGCGAGGCGACGTAGGCGAACTGCTCCAGCTCGGCGTTCGAGCGGCGCAGCTCCTCGGCCTGCAGGTCGAGGTCGGCCTTCTGCTGCTCCAGCAGCGCCTGCTGCCCGCGGGAGGCGCCGAGCTCGGCGACGATCCGGCGACGCATGTCCTCGACGGCCTCGGCGACGAGGGCCAGGTCGGCGGGACCGTGCGCATCGATGCGATGGTCGAAATCGCCGTCGGCGACCCGCTTCGAGGAACCGGTGAGGTAGCCGAGTGGGCGCGCGACCAGCCGCCGAAGCAGCTCGGTCAAGACGACTCCGGTCAGCAGGAAGGCCGCGATCATGCTGGAGAGCACGACGTTGCGCACCGTGCGGGCACGCTCGAGTTCCTCGTTGCCCCGCGCGACCTCGGCCGCGATGTTGTCGTGCTGCGCGGTGGAGGCGGCGCGCACCTCGTCGAAGATGGTCTTGCCGCGCAGCGCCGCGGTGGTCTCGACCGGACGGGTGGTGCCGGAGGTCACGGTCGCGGCGAGCGGGTCGGCGTACTCGTCGCGCCACCGCGCGGCCGCTCGCTCCACCGTCTCGAGATCGGCGATCCGGTCCGGCCGGTCGGCGAGCAGCTCGCGCAGCCGGGCCGCGGCGCGTTCCTGTTCCCGTTTGCCTTCGTCGTACGGCTCGAGGAAGCGCGGATCGGCGGCGATGGCGTAGCCGCGCAGGCCGGTTTCCTGGTTTACCAGCGCGCTTTCCAGGCGGTACGCCTGGGCGGCCGCGGGCATGGTCTGGCTCAGCAGACGGTCGGTGACGCGGTTGGTGTGCGCGATGACCTGTCCGCCCGCGATCGCGCCGACGATCACCACCAGGATCATCACGGCGAGCACGAGCTGGAACCAACCCTGCGCTGTCAGCCTGCCGACGGTCGTTCTCGTCATCGGTCCAGCCTCCCGTCCGCTGCCCAGCGCAGATACAAGATCGCCACGTCGTCGTCCAAACCGCCTGCGGCGCTCGCCAATTCCTCGACGCGACGGATCAGCTCATCGACGAACGGTTCGGTTCGTTCGGCGGGCACCGTGCCCGCCAGTTCGAGCAGGCCCTGTTCACCCAGCCGCTGCCCGGCAGCGCCGACGTGGCCTTCGAAGAGGCCGTCGGTGAACAGCATCAAGCCCGCGTCGTCCGGCAGATCGACCTCGTGACTCGACCATTGGGCGCGTCCGGGCAGGAAGCCGAGGGCGGGTCCGCCCGGCACCTCGAGCCAGTGCAACTCGTCGCCGCGCTGACGCAGCATGCCGGGGTGCCCGGCGCGCCAGACGTGCACTCGGCGGGTCCGCGGGTCGAGGACCAGGCTGGTCGCTGTCGCGAAGGTCTGCCGATCGGTGCGCTCGGCGAGCAGCACCTGCTCCAGCAGACGCAGCTGCCGCAGTCCGGTGACGCCGCTGAGAACCAGTGTGCGCCAAGCCAATCGCAACGCGACGCCGGCGGCGGCGGCATCGGGCCCATGTCCGGAAACGTCGCCGATGACGGCGTGCACCGTGCCGTCCTCGCCTTGGACAACGTCGTAGAAATCGCCGCCGAGCAGCGAATGCGCGCGTCCGGGGCGGTACCGCGAGACCACGTCCACGGTCCGGCCTGGCCCGAGCAGCGGTGTCGGCAGCAGGCCGCGCTCCAGTCGGGCGTTCTCCTGCGCCCGCATCTGGCTGGCCTGAAGTGCCGCGCTGGTGCGTTCGGCGTGCTTGCGCTGGATCGCGTAACGCACTGCGCGCACGAACAATTCGGGTTCGACCCGGCCCTTCACCAGATAGTCCTGCGCGCCGGAGGCGACCGCGTCCAAGCCGGTGCGCTCCTGGTCGAGGCCCGTCATCACCACGACGGCGACCTGATCGTTGTACGCGCGGATCCTGGCCAGCGCCTCCAAGCCCTGGGCGTCGGGCAAATGCAGATCGAGCAGTACGCAGTCGGGAACCGAGACGCGCATCCGCTCACCCGCCTCGGCCAGCGTCCGAACCCATTCCAGGCGCAGACCTTGCGCGACATCGGCGACGAGTTCTTCGACCAGCAGGGCGTCGCCAGGATCGTCCTCGACCAACAGCATCGTCGGTTCCCGGTCCAACCGTCCCGCGTCGACAGCGATATCAGGATCGTGGGTGTGCAACGACACCACGGCCTCCGATCACGACGAACTGGCGCTACCCCAAGGAGCACGCCGACATACTCAGCGGCCGTTTGCTGGACCGAGAGGCAGGAGTGATCGTAGCCGATCTTGGGCACGTGGCGCGGCACACACCTGAGGCCCTTGTGATGGATTGATGTCGAAAACGCACGACCGAAAGAAGTGGGAAGAGCGGATGACGGGATTCGAACCCGCGACCCTCACCTTGGCAAGGTGATGCGCTACCAGCTGCGCTACATCCGCATGCACCGCGCGACGACCCGAGGGCGCGTTGCCGTGCGAGGGGCAACTTTAGTCGGCGCGTGCGGATGATTCAAAATCGGCCCTCCTCACACGGGTTGGGCCGCGTGCGTGAGGGGTGATCGAGGTCGCCGTGCTTCAGCCGACCGGTTCCGGTGCGCGGCGGAACGCGGCGATGTGGGCGGCGGCCCAGTCGGCGTAGACGCGGGGTGGGCGGCCGAGGACGGTTCGCACGTCGTCGGTGCGGACGGCGTTGCGGCCCGCGCGGAGGTAGGCCTGTCCGGCGAGTGCGCCGTCGACGTACTCGGCCGACATGCCCGCAGCGAGCATGTGCCCGCGGGCCTGTTCCTCGGGGACGTCGACGACCTCGATCGGGTGACCCAGGATCGCGGCGAGCGCGGCCGCTTGGTCGGCGGCGGTGAGCAGCTCGGGACCGGTGAGGGTATAGGTGTTGCCCGCGTGCGCGGCGGAGTGGAGGGCTTCGACGGCGACAGCGGCGACGTCGCGCGGGTCGACGACGCCCTGCGCTCCGGCTCCCGTGAGGTTGGGCACCGGCTGCCCCGCGCGGATGGGCTCGGACCAGCTGAGGGTGTTGGAGGCGAAGGTGCTCGGCCGCAGGACGGTCCATTCGAGTCCGCTTTCCCTTGCCGCCTGTTCGCCGGGCAGGTGCCAGGTGCCGACACGGCCGAGGTCCGGCTCACCGGTGCCGATCGCCGAGAGCTTCACGATGCGCCGCACGCCCGCCGCGCGGGCCGTGGCGATGAGCGCGCGGTCGGTGTCGGCGTCCTCCGGACCGAGAACGCCGACCAGGAACGCCGCCTCGACGCCCGTCATGGCCGCCGCCATCGAAGCGGCGTCGTTGTAGTCGCCGCGCACCACCTCGACGCCCTCGGGCATCCGTGCCCGCGCCGGGTCGCGCGTCACCGCGCGGACCGGCACCGCACGCGCGGCCAGCCGACGGACGATCTCACTGCCGATGGTGCCCGTGGCACCGGTGACCAGAACGCACACCAGCATCGCTGCGCCCGTGGCTGACCGAACTCGGGCGAATTCCGTTGGTGCGTGAGTTGTCCGAGCCGTTCGCGCACATCCCGCACACCGCGACCACGATCGTGCTGCGCGCGGAGCAGGGTGGGCGGCGGGAGGCGCTGGTGCTCGGGCCGCGGACCAGGGCGACGTACTCCGTGGCGAAAGCGCCGGCGAGTTGCGTGCGGCTGCGGTTGGCTCCCGGCGCCGCCAACCCGATGTTGGGCGTCGCCGCGAGCGAACTCACCGATCGGGTCGTGCGGCTCGCCGATATGCCGGGCCCGGCGGGCGAACTCGCCGACGAGCTTCGCGAACTACCGCACGAGGAGATCCTCGCCTTTCTGGAACACGAACTACCGCAACGCCTTTCCGAGAACGCCACCCAGCGCGCCCACCGCGGCCTGCTCATCGGCGCCGCGGCCGCGCTCGCCGAGCCGACCGGGCGGTCGATCCCGGCCGTGGCCGCCGACCTCGCCGTCAGCGAACGCCACAAGTTCTTCCGCGGGCACCTGCCCGCCCCGACGCCGTGCCAGGCGCCCGCGTAGGCGTCAGTCGGTGCGGGTCGTGCGGCGGGCCGCCTTCTCGGCCGCTTCGGCGGCGTCCATGGCGTCGGCCTGCTCCAGGGTCGGTGCGCTGCCGCCGAGGCGCGCGGGCACCCAGTAGGCGCCGGGCTCGTGGTCGTAGCCGTTCTGCGCTTCGAGCAGCATCCGCTGCATGGTGGTGCGGAGTTCGGCGGTGAGGTCGGCGGCGGGTTCGTAGGGCTGGATGGGCTCGCCGACGATGATGGAGATGGGAGTGTTGGTGCGGCCCAAGCGTTTCGGGAACCCCTTGGTCCAGACGCGTTGCGCGCCCCAGATGACGATCGGGATGATCGGCACGCCCGACTCGATGGCCATCCGCGCCGCGCCCGACTTGAACTCCTTGATCTCGAAGCTGCGGCTGATGGTGGCCTCGGGGTAGACGCCGACCAGCTCCCCGCGCCGCAGGTAGTCCACCGCGGCCTTGTAGGAGTCGGCGCCCGCCCCGCGGTCGACCGGAATGTGCTTGAGCGCCCGCATGATCGGGCCGGAGATGCTGTTGTCGAAGACTTCCTTCTTCGCCATGAACCGGACGTAGCGCTTGGGTTTGCGCACCGGCAGACCGGCGTAGGTGAAGTCCATGTAGCCGGTGTGGTTGACCGCGATGACGGCACCACCGGTCGGCGGAATATGTTCAGCGCCCTTGACGGTGAACTTCAGACCTTGCACGAAGAAGACGGTCCGGGCCAGCCCGATGATCGTCCGGTAGACGGGTTCCACAATTCCGCTAGCGTAGTCGCAGACTTTCCCATCCGGCAGCTGCGACGCCCGCCGGATCCGGGATCCGCACCGATCGCGCCTAGAAAGAGGATCGTCGAAGTGGAACGCGCCCGACCGCTGCCGTGCGGCGACCGGACCATCAGGAACGCAGCATCGAGCGAGAGTTCCGCGACATCATCCGAGCCGAGACTCCCGATCGCGAACGGCCGCACCGCGCCCGGCGCCCACGCGCCCACGCGCGAACACGTGGTTGGACAGACCGGTACGCCTGACGAACAGGGCCGCCGGAGCACGGCCGCACCGGACAGCGCCGCCCTCGGCACCGACCAACCCGAGGCACCCAGCCGACGCCGAGCCGCCGTCCGCGAACGCGCGGCCGGACGGACCTGCGCGCCTGAAGAACACGCCCACTCGAGCACGGTGGGCCGACGACCCCGCGGCGCGCGGACGCTCGCCGGTGCGCTGGCACTCGGCGGCGCGCTACTCCTGAGCGCGTGCGATTCCGTCTCGGGCATCCCCGGCGACGACCCCGCGCCCGCGAGAGCGCTGACGACCCCACCCGCCGCGACCCCCTCGGCGGCCCCCACCACCGCGCAAACGAGCACCCTCCCCCCGCCGCCCGCCGACGCCCCCGAGGTCGGCGCGGTGCCCGGCGTCCCGGAGGCGGCGACCGCGCTGCGGCGCTGGGCCGCCGACCTGGAGTCCGCCACCATCGCCGAACTCCAGGAGAAGTGCTGGACCATGGCGCCGGGCAATGTGGCCGACATGTACGAGGACAAGCAGACCATCCTCGCCACCATCGCCCAGCCCGGCACCGTCACGGCGAAGACCGTCACCTGGAAGGGCAGGGCGGCCACCGTCACCGTGGAGCGCGACGCGATCGCCACCGGCTACGCCTGCCCGCGCGTGTTCCCGGCCGGCACGGAGATCGGCCCCAACGACGCCGACGCCCGCCACATGGTGCGCCGCTACCTGGCCCGCTTCGTCGGCGAACCGCTCGACCCGGCCGACAAGGAAGGCGACTACCCGCTGGTCTGCAAGGCCACCCCCGCCGAATGGGACCCGGACGGCACCGGAAGCCCGACCCAGCCGCCGCTGGCGAACAACCCGGGCAAGCTGACCGGCGCGACCGACTTCGCCGGTCAGCAGATCTTCTCGGATCGCCTCGGCTCCGGCTACCTCACCGTGGAGGTGCCGATCACCAACTCCTCCGGCGTCACCAAGATCCGCACGTTCACGCTGGCCGAGGGTGACGAGGGCTACTGCATCGGCGACGTCTCCCCGTAGCGGGCACCGTGAGCGTCGTCATGCGAATGCAGCTATTAACCTGGGTGGCTGGCAACGCCCCTCAGGCGTAGGAGGAACAGCTAGTGCAGATCACCAGCGTCGGACACGCCGGATTCCACATTCGAACCGCGGCGGGATCGGTCCTTTGCGATCCCTGGGTCAACCCCGCGTACTTCGCTTCGTGGGTCCCGTTCCCCGACAACACCCAGCTGGACTGGGACGAGCTGGGCAATTGCGATTTCCTCTACGTCTCGCATCTGCACCGCGACCACTTCGACGCCAAGCACCTGGCCGAGCACGTCAACAAGGACGCGACGGTGCTGCTGCCGGACTACCCCGTGCCGGATCTGCGCCGCGAGCTGGAGAAGCTGGGCTTCCACAAGTTCGTCGAGACCGAGGACTCGGTCAAGCACACGGTGACCGGTCCCGGCGGCGAGCTGGACATCATGATCATCGCGTTGCGCGCGCCCGCCGACGGACCGATCGGCGATTCGGGCCTAATCGTCTCCGACGGTGAGACGGTCTGCTTCAACATGAACGACGCCCGCCCGGTGGACATGGACGTCCTGCACGACGCGTTCGGCCACGTAGACATCCATCTGCTCCAGTACTCGGGCGCCATCTGGTACCCGATGGTCTACGACATCCCGTCCCGCACCAAGTCCAACTTCGGCAAGCAGAAGCGCCAGCGCGGCATGGACCGGGCGCGCAGCTACATCGAGCAGGTCGGGGCGACCTGGGTGGTGCCGTCGGCGGGTCCGCCGGTGTTCCTCGACCCGGAACTGCGCTACCTCAACGACGACCGCGGCGACGAGGGCAACATCTTCCCAGACCAGATGGTGTTCCTGGAGCAGATGGAGATCCACGGCAACGAGGGCGGGATCCTGATGATCCCCGGCTCGGTCGCCGACGTGCACGGCAAGGAACTGTCGCTCACCCACCCGTTCGACCCGGCCGAGATCTACGCCGACAAGGCGGGCTACATCGAGCGAATGGCCGAGCGTCTGGCTCCGGTGATCGAGGCCGAGAAGGCGTCCTGGGCGACCGGCGACGGCTCGCTGCTGGAGCCGCTGAAGAAACTGTTCGAGCCGATCATGGCGCAGAGCGACCTGATCTGCGACGGCATCGGCTACCCCGTCGGCCTGGTGATCGGCGACGAGACCGTGGTGCTCGACTTCCCGAAGCGGGCGGTGCGCGCCCCCATCGAGGGTGAAGGCAAGTACCGCTACGGTTTCCGCATCGCGCCGGAGCTGGTGCGCACGGTGCTGCGCGACGACGAGCCCGACTGGGTGAACACGATCTTCCTGTCCACCCGGTTCCAGGCGTGGCGCATCGGCGGCTACAACGAATTCCTCTACACCTTCTTCAAGTGCCTCACCGACGAGCGCATCGCCTACGCCGACGGCTGGTTCTCCGAGGCGCACGACGATTCGGCCTCGACCGAGCTCGCGGGCTGGGAAGTGCAGCGGCGTTGCCCGCACCTGAAGGCCGACCTGTCGAAGTTCGGTGTGGTGGAGGGGAACACCCTCACCTGCAACCTGCACGGCTGGCAGTGGGATCTGGAGTCGGGCCGGTGCAAGACGTCCAAGGGGCACGAGCTGCGGTCACGCAAGCTCTGAGCCGGGTTTTCAGTGGACCCCGGCCGGTGGTCGTCGACCGGGGTCCGCTGCGAACAACTTCGCTGATCAGCGGATCTCTCGGGTCAGCTTGGACGACCACGGACACCAGAAGCAGCCGGGTAGGAAGGCGCCGCACGCCTCGTCCAGATGGTCCTCGACGTAATAGATGCTCGAGTCGCACACCTCGATCGCCACAGTGAAGAAGGTGATCGTGTCGGGGTCCAAGTGGAAGCTCCACCCCGGGTTGTAGTCGGCTGTAGTCTTCCTGATCCGGCCCATGACATGGGTCGACATCGTCTCCTGGCCGGACAGGATGCGGCGCGCTTCTTCGATGCGCTGCTCGTTGGTCAGCCGGATGATGAATTCTTTGCCCGAGTAATCGGTGAATGCGAAGTCCGCCATGACATCTCCCTACCGAAGGTGGTTGGTTGGTCCGCGCGGTTCTGCATCGATGCTGTCCGATCGTATCGGTGGACGAGGGCTGCTGTTCGCGAAATTCGATGCGCGACAATCGATTTGGACCAAAGGTCGGTTTCCTCGCCGGGAAACGTGCCGGGTGGGTCAGCTCCGGCCGTTGGCGGCGGCGCGCTGGCCGTTGCTTCGAGAGGAAAGCTGAGCGCGGACGGCTTTCCTGGCGATAATCAGCTCGCGGGTCGCGATAGCGCCCCGTGCGACGGGCGCGGCGACCCGTCCGTCGGCGTCGATCAGCACGGCCGACGGTGTACCGCGGACGCGATACCGCAGTGCGGCCTCGTTGCCCTGCTGGACCAGCGAGGGGATGTCGCCGAGCCCCTGTTCGACGCCCCAAGCGGCCTGCTCCACGGCGTCACCGTTCCCGACGACCACCATGGTCAGCGCGGTACGCGCCTGCCAGCGCGGCAGCTCGCGGGCCAGCGCGGCGCACAGCTCGCAGCCGGGATGCACGAAGACCAGCAGCACCGGCCGCCCCGCCGCGAGCAGGTCCGCGAGGTTCGTGCGGTCACCCGCGACGTCGAGCAACTCGAACTCCGGCGCGACCGATCCGACCGGAAGGCCCTCGGCGCCCAGCGTGGACAGCGCCTGCTCGTCCAGCCGTCGGCGCAGCGCTCCGACCTGGCCGATGAGCCACGCGATGGCGCCGCACAGCGCCGCGACGAGCGCCAGCCCGGTCGCGGCATCGGCGGGCAGCCCGGCGGGCACCGACGGATGGGCGAACGCGCCCCACAGCGCCAGCGCCGCGAGCAGCATCAGCGCACCGTTGCGTGCGATGCTGCGCGCGCCGATCGGCTTCGCGCTGGCCGCACCGAAGCATGAGCACGCTGGACGTTTCCCGAGCCGCAACAGCCGGACCATCACCGCGGTGAACACCGTCAGCAGCAGCAGCGCGCCGATCGCCGCCGCCGCGGCCGTCCACGGCAGGACGACGCCCACCGCGAGCACCGCCTCGACGACCGGCAGTCCCCACGCCACGGCGGGCACCCACCGCACCGGCACCCCGAAATCCCCCACCGCCTGCCGCGTCCCGGCGCGATCGGCCAGCTTTCCCCAGGCCGACAACCCGAACACCGCGGCGAGCGCCAACCGCGTCACCCACACCCCGTATTCGATCAGCATGGGCCGCACCCTCCCACATCAGCGGTTATTCCAAAACGGAATCGCCGGAAGAGTATTCGAGGTGTTGCGGAGAGCAAACGACAAGCGCCGGTCTGCCGCGCTCGAACTCGGCCGGTGTCCGGCCGCTTCTACGTCACGAGTTGCTGTACGCCAGTCGACCGGGCCGCCGCGCGCCGACCCGGCATGCCCGGGAAGTTGGTCAGTTTGTGAACTCGGACTCGGGAGATGTGAAGTCCGCGCCGGGCCGCTGCTTCGCGGCGAGAGCGACCGCCGCGAACGTGAGCAGGCAGCCGAGGATCGACCACGGTGACAGGGGCGGGCCGGTCGGGGTGAGCAGGTCGAGGGCGATGGCGGCGGCGAGTTGACCCGCGACCGAGGTGAGGCCGAGCAGCAGCACGCCGATCCAGCGGACCGTGAGTGCGGCGAGGGCGATGAAGGCGACGCCGATCGCGCCGCCGAGGTAGAGCCACGGTTCGGTGGGGAATTCGCCGAGGCCGCTGGTTCCGATCAGCAGGGCGGACTCGATGACCAGCAGGGCGAGCAAGCCGACGGCGAAGTTCACCAGGGCGGCGGAGAACGATCCGCCGACCGCGCCGACGCGTCCGTTCACGGCCTGCTGCCAAGCCAGGCCGATGCCCGCCAGCGCGGGCAGCGCGATGAGCAGCGTGGACGGGACCGCGCGCAGCGATTCGGGGAGGGCGAGAGCGCCCGGCGTCGCGCCCGAGCGGTCGGCGACGGCGACGAAGACCGCGCCGACGGCGAGCGCCGCACCACCGACCCGCAGCGCGGTGACCGGAGTCGCGCCGCTGGGCGCCAGACCGAGCCGGTCGACGACCAGACTGCTCGACAGCTGCCCGGCGACGACGGCGACGGTGAACGCGGTGACGCCGATCGCCGCCACGGTCAGCCCCTGGCACGCGACGAAGAACGCGCCGAACAACCCACCGAGCAGCTGCCACCAGCGCAACGTCCGATCACCCAACGCCCGCCCCACCGCCCCGAGCCCCGCGCGCAGCCGTGCACTGAGCAGGAACGCGATGGCGAGCAACATCAACCCGGTCCCGAAACTGACCGTGGCCGCGGCGATCCCATCCTGCAATCGAACCCCGAGCGCACCGTTGACCCGCGCCTGCACCGCCACACCCGCCCCGATGCAGAACCCGCACCCCAACCCGAGTCTCGTCCGCCCGCTCATTTCCGCACCGTACCCGCTGGGTGGAGGGCCGCCGTAGGAGCGATGCGCGCCACGTCAACCCGCGCGCAAAGCCTCGCGGTCGGCGGCGAAGCGGTCGTGCCTGGCGTACGTGCGGTCGCCGCCGTTGCGGGCGATCGACCCGCGGACGAGGCGGGTGCGGACGCGGGCGCCGACGTTCTCGTTCAGCCGGGTGGCGCCCGGGATGACGCGGCGCGGGACTTCCAGCGCGCCGTTGAGCACGGCCGTGGCCAGGACGGCGGACTGGAAGAAGCGGCTGTCTGGCAGGCCGAGGAAGTCGGCGTTGGTGCGGCCGAGCACGATTCGGCTGTAAGCGACCATGTACTGGGTGAGCAGGTGGCGGATCGCGCGTTGCGCCGGGGTGCGGTCACCGATGAACAGTCCGCCCGCCGCGGGGATCAGCGCTTGGGCGAGGCGCTGGGAGTCCTCGTCGGGGATGAACTCGGTGTCGGCCAGGATCCAGAACGAGCGCCAGGTGTCGGTCTCGCAGGTCGGCAGGATCTGCGGGTCGATGCCGAGCAGGAACCCGACGTAGCGCCACAGCTGGAAGACGGCGTCCTTCTCGCGAGCGGAGAACCGCAGGCCGAGCGCCTGCGCGCCGACCAGGTTCGCCATCGAGAACAGGCCGAGGGTCCCGACGGTGAGCACCTGGTTGACCGGCTGATCCCAGGCCGCGTAATCCCAGTCGGGGCGGCGGTTCATGCCCGAGCGCACCAGCGCGTGCATCAGCCGCACCCGCAGCACGCTCTGGTAGCCGACCCCGTTGCGCTCCAGCGAGCCGGGCGTCGTGACATCGAGCCACCACTGCGTGGTCTCCGCGAGCCTGCGCGGCGCCATCGCGTCCAGATCGCCGGTGCCGACGAGCGTCTTGTCCGCGCGGGACGCGAGATAGCCGCCCATCAGCGCGAACATCCCCATCGCGATGCCGCCCCAGACGCTGGTCCGGCCGACGACCCGCGCCCCGCGCTCGATCTTGGTCCGGTCGAGCCAGTACGGCTCGGCCTCCACCTGCTCGAAGAACGCGCGCAGCTCGCGCGGCGCGTCGGGCACCTCGGCGATGCCGCGCACCACGGCGGTCTCGAACATCCGGCGGCCCTCGCCGACCGGCAGCCGCTGGATCATCGCCACCACGTCGTCCGCGAGTGGGTCGCCGACCTGGGCGAATCGGCGGAAGGAGTCCCGCTGCGTCGCGGTGCAGCGCAGGTCGCCCGGCGCGAGCACCGGCACCGCGTACTTGAACGGGAACTCGGTGAACAGCTTCGGAGTCGGCAGGAACTTCCGGTTGTCATGCGCCATTGCATTGCACCCATCACTTCGAGGTTCGCGCCCGATATCAGCGCGTTCTGACTCGACCGTCCCACAAATTCCCATATCTGGCAATATGCTCTGCCAGATATGGGCGCCCAGCTCATAGAAATGCGCCGATCACCGCTGTCCCGCCGCGGAGCGCACCACCGGCCGCGGCAACCAAGCGGGGGTCAGCGCGGCGATCGCCAACATGACCAGGCCGAGCAGCGCCAAGGTCGTCGCCATCGAGAGCCGGATCGTCGCCAGCGCGACGAAGCCGAAGATCACCAGCGACACCACCTCAGAGAGCAGACCGGACACCGAGGTGACGGTCGCGCGGGCCGGTCCCTCGATCGCGTCCTGCAATCGGGATTCGGCGACCACCTCGGCGTTGAGCACGACGCCGTAGCCGATGCCGATCGCGGTGAAACCGATGCCGGTCAGCAGGTACACCGCGTCCGGGCGATCGGTGGCCAGTCCCGAGATCAGCGAGCCGCCGATGAACAGCAACCCGCCGACGGCGACGGCCGCGGCGATGGTGCGGGCCGACAGCCGAGCCGTGCGCCCGGCCAGCAGCGAACCGGTGAGCGAGCCGACGACGGTGAGCCCGACCAGCAGCGGAACCACCACGGTCGGCGCGCCCGCGGACTGCGCGAGCAGCGCGAAATACTCGTCGTAGGCGGTGATGCCGAAGAGCAGCGCGCCGAGCAGCACGCCGTTGCGCACTCGCCGCACCCGGATCGCCTCGCCGACGCCGGTGCGCAGCATGGTCAGGTACCGGGTCAATAGGACGCGCATGGCCGGAGCGAAGGCGGAGGTACGCACACCGGTCCGTTCGCCCGCCGCCGGGGCTCGGCCGTCGCCGGGCACGACGGGATGACCGGGCACGGCAGCGACGGCATCGGGCGCGTCGTCGGTCAGATCGTCGACCGACGCCGCCTTCGGCGCACTCGGCAGCGACACCGCGACGAGCACGTGCAACGCCGCGATCGCCACGCTGGACCAGCCGACCAGCGCGTATCCGCCCACCGCGTACAACGGCGTCGCGGCCAGGATCGCCACCACCACCGCAGCTTCCGCCGCCGCGCGGGCGTAGCCCATGATGCGCGGATAGACGGCGGGTTCGTTTCTGG
Source organism: Nocardia sp. CNS-044 (assembly GCF_059570515.1). Taxonomy (NCBI): domain Bacteria; kingdom Bacillati; phylum Actinomycetota; class Actinomycetes; order Mycobacteriales; family Nocardiaceae; genus Nocardia; species Nocardia sp. CNS-044. The sequence continues at coordinate 528,238 of NZ_JCANSX010000005.1, read as the reverse complement.
CGACCAGGTCGTCGTAGATCAGCGCCTCGAACGTGCCCGACTCCAGGGCGCTGGACACACCCCACAGCACAAAGCCGATCGCGAAGCCCGGATAGGACGGCGCGACGGTCCACAGCGTGAACGCGCCGAGCACCAGCACGCCGCTGAGGATCAGCAGGCCGCGCCGGGACACCGTGTCGGCCCAGCCGCCCGAGGGCACCTCCAGGACGAACGCGGTGATCGACCACAGTGCGAGCAGCGAGGAGATCTGCGCGGTGTTCAGGCCGTGTTCGGCGAACAGCAGCGCGTAGAGCGCGTAGAGCGGGATGAGATCGCGCGATCCCTTGAACAGCACCGCACGCGCGGTGAGACCACGGACACCGTGATCACGACCACGTCGTGTGGAGGGTGCGCGTGTAGCTCAATAGCCGTTGATGATCAAGCGCATGTCCTCCAGCTTCGACGCCGGGCCGCGTCCGCGTCAAGCGATTTTCCGGGGCTCAGCCCAGCGGCAGCCAGCCGTTCGCCGCGGGCATCGGATCGTCGCCGATCTCCCGGTCGGCGAACCCGGAGCCGACCCGGCCCTGCCCCTCGTTCAGGTCGTTGATCAACTCCGATACCGGATGCGAGTCGCTGTAGTGGTATCCCTGGGCGAGCGCGAAACCGAGCTCGGTCAGCACCGCGGCTTGGTACTCGGTCTCCACGCCCTCGGCGATGACCTGTAGGTCGAGCGCGCTGCTGAGCGCGGCGATCACACCGAGCAGCGGCGGGGCCGGGGAATCGGAGCGGATGGCCGCCACGAAGGACTGGTCCACCTTGATGATGTCGCTCGGCAGGGTGGCGAGGCGGCTGAGCGAGGAGTAGCCGGTGCCGAAGTCGTCGATGGCGATGCGCACGCCTCGGTCCCGCAGGGTGTGCAGATTCGCGATGGCGGTCTGGGATTCGGCGGCCAGTTCGCTCTCGGTCACCTCGAGCACCAGTTGGTCGGCGGGCCATCCGGTGCTGGCGAGAATGTCGGAAACCCGGTCGGCGTAACCGGTTTCGGCCAGTTCCAGCCCGCTGACGTTGACGTTGAGCGTCAGGTCCAGCTGCGCGAAGGTCTCCTGCAAGCGGGCCGCGTCGGCGCAGGCGCGGCGCAGCACGAGTTCGTCCAGATCGGAGATGAGGTCGTATTCCTCCGCGACCCGGATCAGTCCCTCGGTGGTGACGTCCGGCTGCGCGCTCGACGACCAGCGCAGCAGCGCCTCGACGCCGACCGCCTTGCCGCCGCCCTCGGTCAGGCTGACGATCGGCTGGTAGTGCACGTCCAGCGCGCCGCGGTCGATGGCCTCGCGCAGTTCGACCGCCAGCGGCAGCTGCCTGGAGGACTCCAGCACGGTCCGGTTGCGACCGGCCTGCTTGGCGCGGTACAGACCGACATCGGCCCGGCTCACCAGCAGCGAGCCGGACTCGCCGGGCTGCCACGACGTGACACCCGCCGAGCAGCCGGTGGTGACAGCTGCCCGCAACTGCTCGGTGAGCAGGATCGCGGCCTGTTCGGTGGTGTTCGGCAACAGCAGCGCGAAGGCGTCGCCGCCGTAGCGCGCCAGCCGCTGTTCCTCGGACAGCAGTTTGGACCAGGTGTCGGCCACGCGCTGCAAGACCGCGTCGCCCGCGCGGTGGCCGAGGTGATCGTTGATCTTCTGGAAGCGGTCGAGGTCGACGAGCACCAGCGAAAGGCCCTGCCCGTTGCGGGTGGCCTGCGCGATCGCGGTGTTCAGCGCGCGGTCGAAGCCGCGGCGGTTCAACAGTCCGGTGAGCACGTCGATATCGGCTTCCGAGGCCATCCTGGTCAGGATGCCGACGACGACGCCGACGCCGAACGTCACGCCCGCCGGGATCATGCCCGACCACCAGGGCAGGTCGCGTGCGGGCAGCGCCCACAGACACAGCGCCATGGCGAAGGCGATGTGCGCCATCGCCTGCGGCCACCGGAAGAACAGGGCCGCGTCGCAGGCGATGAAGACGTAGAACGAGGCGAGGCTGATGCCGCCGACCGTGTTCGGGAACGAATGCACCGCGATCGTCACCAGCACGGTCGCGATCGCCACGTAGCCGTGGTGGATGGAATGCGGCAGGCGCGGACCCCACGCGAGCAGCGTCAGACCCAGCGCCAGCGCGATCGCCGCCGCCGTCCCGACCAGTGGCCGATTACCCTCGTCGCCCGGTGCGATGGCCGTGATCACCAGGCCAAGCACACCACCCATGACGTAGAACGCCCCGGTGGTTCGAGCCATGACCATTGCCGTCGCCAGCGCCGATGCCGCCCGCACCCGGGTTCGGGTATCGCCGCGCGCCCCGATTCCTCGCACGGGGAACAGCCTAGACACAAGGCATCTCACTGGTTGCCACATCCCCGGAATCCGCCCGTGGCGAACCAGTGGCTATTGCCCGTGGTCAGCCGGCGGGTCGCAGCACGTCGGTGCCGACGAACGGCACCAGCGCCTCGGGCACGCGCACCGAACCGTCGGCCTGCTGGTGGTTCTCCAGCAGCGCGACGATCCAGCGCGTTGTCGCCAGCGTTCCATTCAAAGTGGCTGCGATCTGCGGCTTTCCGTTCTCGTCGCGGTAGCGGATGGCGAGGCGGCGGGCCTGGAAGGTGGTGCAGTTGGAGGTCGAGGTGAGCTCGCGGTAGGTCTGCTGGCTGGGCACCCAGCCCTCGCAGTCGAACTTGCGCGCGGCCGAACTGCCGAGATCGCCCGCGGCGACATCGATGATGCGGTAAGGCACCTCGATGGCGGCGAGCATCTCGCGCTCCCAGTCGAGCAGGCGCCGGTGCTCGGCCTCGGCCTGGTCCGGCGTGGTGTAGACGAACATCTCGACCTTGTCGAACTGGTGCACCCGGATGATGCCGCGGGTGTCCTTGCCGTAGCTGCCCGCCTCGCGGCGGAAGCACGACGACCAGCCCGCGTACCGCTTGGGGCCGCCGCTCAGGTCGAGGATCTCGCCCGAGTGGTAGCCCGCCAGCGGCACCTCCGAGGTGCCGACCAGGTACAGGTCGTCGTCGGCCAGGTGGTAGACCTCCGCCGAGTGCTGGCCGAGGAAGCCGGTGCCCGCCATGATCTCCGGGCGCACCAGCACCGGCGGGATCATCATGGTGAAGCCGTTGGCGACGGCCTTCTGCGCGGCCAGCTGGAGCAGACCCAGCTGCAACAGCGCGCCGTAGCCGGTGAGGAAGTAGAACCGGGCGCCCGACACCTTGGCGCCGCGCTCCATGTCGATGACGCCGAGCGACTCGCCGAGTTCCAGATGGTCCTTCGGCTCGAAATCGAATTCGCGCGGCGTGCCGACCGTTTCGAGGACGATGTAGTCGTCCTCGCCGCCCGCGGGCGCGCCGTCCTGCACGACGTTCGAGATCGCGCGATGCGCGGCGTCCAGGTCGGCGTCGGCGGCGTGCTGAGCCACCTCGGCCTCTTTGACCTTCACCGACATCTCCTGCGCCTGCGACAGCAGCGCGGGGCGCTCCTCCTTGGACGCCTTGCCGACCAGCTTGCCCATCGCCTTGTGCTCGGCACGCAGGTTGTCGGCGGTGGCGACCGCGGCGCGGCGCGCGGCGTCCGCCTCCAGGAGGGCGTCGACGAGGGCGGGGTCTTCGCCGCGGGCGCGCTGCGAGGCGCGCACCACGTCGGGGTCTTCCCGCAGGAGTCGGAGGTCGATCATGGGCTATCAGCCTAGTCGGCGGACCGTCGGCACTTCACCCCGATATCGGTCTGCGGGTTCAGCGGGTCCGATCGGCGTAGCTCGGCCTTCCGTCGTGACCGCCGATGGACTCCGGCCGGCGCGCTCCGCCGACCTGTTTGCGCCGATATGTCCAGTTCCTGGCCACTCGGGGCGCTGCGCGCGCATAGTTGGCTTGTGGGCACGACTTTCGACGAGACGACCATCGACAATGCCCTGGCCGACTTGGCCGCGGGCGAGAAGACCTGGGCGGCCACCCCGCTGGGCAAGCGCAGGGAACTGCTCGACGAGATCCACAAACGCACCGGCCGCTTCGCCGGTGACTGGGTGCAGGCCGCTCGCACCGTCAAGGACCTGGACGCGGACTCGCCGCTGGTCGGCGAGGAGTGGATGTCCGGCCCGCTGACGCTCCTGCAGGCCACCGCAGCCCTCTCGGCCACCCTGGCGAAACTGGAGGCCGGGCGCAGCCCGCTGGACGGCGTCCGGCTGACCACCGCGCCCGGCGACCGGGTCGCGGTGCCGATCCTGCCCCTCGACGTCTACGACCGGCTGCTGCTCAGCGGCTTCCGCGGCGAGGTCTGGCTGCGACCGGGGGTGGACGCCGCCACCGCACGCCGCCAGGCCGGGTTGGGTCAGCTCGATCCCGCCGCGACGGGCGGCATCGGCGCGGTGCTCGGCGCGGGAAACATCACCTCGATCCCGCCGCTGGACACCCTCTACGAGCTGTACGCGCACAACCGCGTCGTGGCGCTCAAGCTCAACCCGATCACCGATCCGCTGTTCACGGTGTTCGAGATGATCTTCGCGCCGCTCATCGAGCTCGGCGTGCTGCGGATCCTGGTCGGTGGCGCGGAGGTGGGCGGCTACCTGGTTCGCCATCCCGATGTCGCGCACGTGCACATGACCGGAAGCGCCAACACCCACGACGCGATCGTCTGGGGACGCGGGGCCGAGGGCGAGGCGAACCGGCGGGCGGGCACGCCGCTGCTGGACAAGCCGATCACCAGCGAGCTCGGCGGCGTCTCCCCGACCATCGTCGTCCCCGGCGACTGGTCCGACGCCGACCTGAGCTACCAGGCCCGGCACATCGCGACCCAGCGGCTGCACAACGGCGGCTACAACTGCGTGGCCGCGCAAGCCGTGGTGCTCGCCGCCGACTGGCCGCAGAAGGACCGCTTCCTGGACGAACTGCGCACGGCGCTCGAGCTGGCGCCGCAGCGGACGGCCTACTACCCGGGCAGCGAAACCCGCGTCGCCGACGCGCTCGCCTCCTATCCGACGGCGGAGCGGCTCGGCCAAGGCCGGGTGCTGATCGACGGTCTGCCGTCGGCCGAAACGCCCCTGCTGCGCACCGAGTACTTCTCGCCGGTGCTCGGCGTGGTCGAGTTGCCCGGGCGCGGCGGCGAATTCCTCGAACGCGCGGTCGATTTCGCCAACACCGAGCTGACCGGAACCCTCGGCGCCAACGTGCTCGCCGATCCCAAGACGATCGGCAGGCTCGGCACCGCCTTCGATCGCGCGGTGGAGCGTCTTCGCTACGGGACCGTCGCGGTGAACGCGTGGACCGGCCTCGCCTTCCTGTCACCGCGCGCGAGCTGGGGCGCCTTCCCCGGCCACACCGTCGACGACGTGCAGAGCGGAATCGGCGTGGTGCACAACGCCTTCCTGCTCGACGACGTCGAACGCACCGTGGTGCGCGGACCGTTCCGGCCCGCGCCTCGGTCGCTGCTCGGCGGCGAGCTCGCGCTCTCGCCCAAACCGCCGTGGTTCGTCGACAACAGCACCGCCGCCACGACCGGCCGCAAGCTCACCGAGTTCTACGCCGACCGAAATCCGGCGCGGCTGCCCGGATTGTTCCTTTCCGCGTTCCGCGGCTAGGCCCTTGTCTCGCAGTCCGGCCGGATCATCCGCGGATGCGCCGGACGAAACTCGAGACAGAACCTAGACGCGCGGATTCGGCCAGGTCGTGGCACCGGAGGGCAGACGCTGCCATGATGGACCGCGATGTCCTCCGATGATGTGTCCCAGACTCCGCAGCCCGAGAAGTCGCCGGCGGGTGCATCGGCGCGCTCGGGTTCGTTCCCTCGATCCCTGACGTCCGCGCGCCAAGCGCTGACCGACGGCGGCGGACTGCACCTGTCCGCGCCGACGCTGCGCTGGGGTCTGCTCGCCGTCGCGGCGGGCGCCGTCACCGCGGCCTTGGTCACGCTTTTCGTGACCGGCTTCGACAACGAGGCAGGCCTGGAAGCGCACAACCCGGGCGCGCCCGCGCACACCGTGCTGGACAAGGAGTTCGGCACCGCGTCCAAGGGCGACTGCCTGAGCTGGACCAAACCCGACCGCAGCGACTTGGTGAAGGTGTCCTGCGGCAGCAGGCACCTGTTCGAGGTCGCCGCCGACATCGACATGAGCAGGTACCCGGGCGTCGAATTCGGGCCCGGCTCGCGCTTCCCGGACTCGCTGCGGCTCACCGAGCTCAAGGAAGAGCACTGCGTGCCCTCGGTGCAGCAGTACATGAACGGGAAGTTCGACCCGCGCGGTCGCTATGTCGTCGGCCTGATGTATCCGAGTCCGGAGGGCTGGAAGAACGGCGACCGCACCCTGCGCTGCGGCCTTCAGTTCTCCGGCAGCACCGGAACGCCGCTGCCCTCGCAGGGCAGCGCGGTGGAACACGACCAGTCCAGAGTCTTCCAGGCGGGCACCTGCCTCGGCATCAACCAGAATCTGCCGACCGATCCGGTGGACTGCGCGCAGGCGCACGCGGTGGAGATCATCGCGACCGTCGATCTCGGCGCGCATTTCACCGGCGGTCCACCCGCCAAGGAGGAGCAGGACAAGTACGTCGAGGAGCAGTGCGCCAACGCGGCCACCGACTACCTCGGCTCCCCCGAGGCGATCCGCGACAAGACGCTGACGCTGTTCTTCGACTACGTCGACGCGCGCAGTTGGCTCGCGGGCAGCCGTAAGCTGGACTGCATGATCGGCAAGGGCACCGACCGTGAGGGTTTCGCACCCATCACCGGTACGGCCAAGGGTGAGATCCTGATCAACGGCCAAGCCCCTGTGCCGCCGCCGAATTCGGGTCGCTCCACCCCCGCGCCGCTGCCCGGCGCCGCTCCGCTGCCGCCGCAACCGCGGCCGCGGTAGGGCGCGTGTCCCCATGGCGGTCTTCATGTCCGAAGACCGGTTCGAGGAACTGGTCTCCGACGCACTCGATTTGATTCCGGCTGAGCTCGCGCGCGCCATCGACAATGTCGTCGTGCTGATCGAACCTCGCAATATGGAAGACCCGCATTTGCTCGGGCTCTATCACGGAATCGCGTTGACCGAGCGGGACAGTCAGTACGGCGGCTCTCTTCCCGACACCGTGACCATCTATCGCGACGCGATTCTGGAGATCTGCGCCGACGACGAGGAGGTCGTCGAAGAGGTCGCTGTCACTGTGATCCACGAGATCGCACACTATTTCGGCATTGACGAAGACCGGTTGCATCAGCTGGGATGGGGCTAGTCTTTACCAAGTCGTCTGTGCGAGCCGCGTTCATCCGGACGGACACGGTGCGCAGGGGAGCGCGGACGGCTGGCAAGATCGCAAAGAAGTAGGGGATTCGATGGAACCGATCGCGTGGCTGTCGCGTCCTATCACTCGTAGGGGGAATTCTCGTGGTTCCGCCCCATAGCCGCCACTAGAAGGAGTCGAGTAATGGTTGGCCACGTTTCGATCTCGCCCGAGATCATCCTCGCCGCCGCTGCCGAGCTGGACTTGCTGGCCGAACGACTGGCTGCCGCCGCGGCGGTGACCGCCCCGGCGACGCATGTCCTGCCGTCCGGCGCGGACGAGGTGTCGCTGCTCGCCGCACACCACTTCAACAAGGCCGCCGCGACGCACGACGGCTCCGTCGCCCAGGGCATTCTCGAGCTGCACCATGCCGCCGCCGTCCTGCGCATGCAGCTCGCCACCCACGTCGCCGAGGACGTCGTCAAGGCGGGCGTGATGCACGGCGTCGCGGGCACCATCGGCGCCTGATCGCGGACATCGAGACACAAGGGGAGAAACAAGCATGACCGCAGGTATCACCGGGGTGTTCTGGCTGCCCCGCATGGCCGAAGTGAACTCCGCGCTGCTCCACTCGGGCGCGCACGCCGTACCGATCTCGGCCGCCGCCACCGCGTGGGGCGGGCTCACCGCGGCCTGGGTCGACGCGACCGCGACCGTCACCCGCGTGATGGCCGAGCTCGGCGTCGGCATGCAGGGTGTCAACGGCATCGCGGCGCTGTCCCGGCTGGTCGGATTCACCGGCTGGGCGGAGCAGCAGGGCGTGATGGCCGCCTCGATGGGAGCCAAGGCCGCGGCGAACGCCACCGCCTACACCGTCGCCGCGCTGACCATGCCGAGTCCGCCGGAGATCGTCGCCACCAACACCGCCGTCTTCGTCTCCGCGAACCCCGCGGGCGCGGTGTCGGGCGCGTGGGAGGCGGCGGAACTCGCCAAGCACGCGATGGACATCCGCGCCGCGCTGGTCATGGAGACCTACGAGGCCGCGACCACCGCGACCGTCACCACCCCCGGCGAGTTCTACAACCCGCCGCCGATCGCCAACGGCGCGGGCGCCGCGGATCCCGGCTCGGCCGAGGCCACCTTCCAGGGTGACCCGGTGCAGTCGGCCATCGCGACCGCCGTCTCGGTGGTGAACAACCCGGCCGTCGCCAGCGTCGCGACCCAGGTGGCCAACGTGGCGGGCACCGTCGCCACCGGTGGCGTGAGCACCGTCGGCAACCTCGGCGCCAACGCGATCGCGGCCGTCACCAGCGTGGGCGCGCCGAGCGTCGCGCCAGCCGCGCCGATGACGATGATGGCGGGCGGCATGGCGGGCGCCGCGGCGACCGCAGCCTCGACCCGCTCGGCGACCTTCGGACCGAGCGTCAACCTGAACAACGGCTCGCTGAAGCTGCCGGACGGCTGGGGTTCGGGTCTGCCGACCAACGCGCCCGCCGCGGCTCCGGTGGCCGAGGTCGTCGCCCGGGTCGATGCCGCGCCGGTCCGTCCGGCCGCCACCAACCCCGCGGGCAGCCCGCTGCTCGGGAACACGCGCGGCGCCGAGGACGACGAGTCGGTGCACAAGAGCGCGGACTACCTGCGCGGCGATCACTTCACCGACGGTCGTTTCTCCGCCGATGGCGTCATCGGCGCCGACCCTGCCGGGACGGCTAAGTGACGATTCTGGGTGCGGGCCGCGGCCCGTCGATGCTCGGGGGCGTCACGTTGTCGCTCGACGAAATGCAGTTTCTCCTGGAGAAACTGGAGTTCGACGAGCTTCCCGTCGTGCTGCAAGCGATGGGTCGCTACGACAACCAGACCGACCACGACGCCGCGATGGACGTGGCCGCCCAGTCGCTCACCGAGCGGGACTTCCTGATCGACGGCATCGTCCACCGGGAGCTCGAGGACCGGTTGCGGACGCTGTACCGGCCGCACTGGGTGCTCGCGCTGCGGTGGAACGTCGAGGGACAGGTCAGCCGGTTGTGTCTCGCGAAGGGTGACGACCTGGTGGTCGTCGCCCTCCGCGGGCCGGAGTCCTACGTCATCGACGAGGTGGAAGAGGATCTGCCGGGACCGATCGTCGCGGCGCTCGGTCCGGCCGAGCCGCTCGAGCTGGAAAGCATGAACGTCGAGACCGAGTTGCTCGCCCCGATATTCAACGAGACCGGCGACGCCGCGGCGACGGCCAACCGGTTGGCGAAGGTGTGCAACCCGAATCGCGACGCGCAGACGCTGGCCTCGGCGCTGGTCGAAATCCATTCGCACGCACAGATTTCCGGCGTGGCGTACGGCGACGGGACCCGGGACATCTCGGACAATCACATCGCGATCTTCAATACGCGCAACGGGCGGTTCCTGATCACGGCCAGTGTTGCCGACGACGGGACGAAGTGGTCGTCGATCAGTTCGGGTACGACGGCGCGGCTGCGGACGGCGTTGCTGGATCTGATGAATACGCTGCCGGAGCGGGAGGATTTTCCGCGGGGAGTGGCGAAGTAGTTCGGGGCTCAGCGAGGTTCGGCGGTTCGGGGGGGTCGAAGGCTCGAGGGTTCGGGTTCTGGCGGACTTGGTCCGTCAGCGGCCCGCGCATGGCGGCGAACTCAGGTTCTCAGCCCATCGGGTCGTCGGCGGTGGGTGAGACCTCGTAGCCGAAGGGTGGGACGAAGCGGCCCCAGCGGATGCAGTCCCAGCCGCCGTCGGGGCGCGGGACCAGTTCGATGGTTTCGGTGTTGTCGAGGTGGTTGTTCGTGGTGAACGGCGGCGCCACTCCGCTGAGGGTGCGCGCGACCAATCGCATCGCCGCGCCGTGATTGACCAGCAGCACGTCGCCGCCGCCCGCCTCGGGCAGCAGGAAGGACGTGCGCAGGGTTTCGATGACCGGGAGGAATCGCGCCAGGACGTCCTCGCCGTTTTCGCCGCCGGGGACTCGCTCGGTCAGGTCGCCCTCGTGCCAGGCGCGGTAGATGCGCTGGAAGGTCCGGTGCGCATGGGGGTCGTTCAGCCCTTCCAGTTCGCCGACTTGGACCTCGTGCACGTCGTCGAGGACGTCGGCCGCGACGCCGGTCGCCGCTTCGATGTAGCTCGCGGTCTGCCTGGCGCGTAGGGCGGCCGAGGAGAGCAGCGCGCGTGGGGGCGCGATCAGGTTCGAACCGAACGTCTTCGCTTGGGCCGCACCGCGTTCGGTCAATGGCAGTCCGGGCACCCTGGTGTCGAGAATCTTGGCGACGTTGCCTTCGGTCTCCCCGTGCCGGACCAGGATCAGCTTGCCCGCGATCTCGTTCATAAGTCCGCCACCCCCTTTCGTAACTGAGTCAGCCACTCCGCGGCCGCCTCGTCGGACGGCGGCGGCGTCCCGGTCGCCGAAGTCGCGGGCCAGGAACCGAGGAAACGGATCCGGGCCGTGCGGTGCAGCGCCTTGAGCGCCTCGGCCACCGCGGTGTCATCGATATGCCCGACGCAGTCGAGATAGAACCGGTAGGTACCCATACCCGTTCGGGTGGGCCGGGATTCGATCCTGGTCAGGTCGATGCCGCGCGTCGCGAACTCGGCGAACGCGCGCATCAGCGAGCCGGGCTCGTTCGCCAGCTCCAACACGATCGAGGTGCGGTCGGCGCCGGTCGCCGCCGGGGCCACACGCGGCCGGGTCACCAGCACGAAGCGGGTGATCGCCTGTTCGTGATCGGCCACACCGGAAGCCAGTGCGGTCAGCCCGAGCCGCTCCCCCGCCAGCACGGTGGAGACGGCCGCGTCGGCGCGCCCTTCCGCGACGTCCTCGGCGGCGGCGGCATTCGAGGCCGAGGTGTAGATCTCCGCGTCGGCCAAGCGCCGCGCGATCCACATCCGCACCTGCGCGGCGGCCACCGGGTACGCGGCCAGCGTGCGCACGTCGGCCAGCTCGGTGCCCGGCCGCGCCAGGATGGTGAAGCTGACCTCCAGCTCGGTCTCCGCGACGATCTGCAACCGCGGCCCGATGGCCAGCGAATCCAGCGTCGCCGAGATCGACCCCTCCACGGAACTTTCGATCGGAACGACCGCGCCGTCGACATCACCGGACCGGATCAGATCCAGCGCCGCGCCCTGACTGGGCGCGGCGACCCGCTCGACGGGTCCGTCGAAGACCGCCGAGGACTCGAGCTTGGCGAGGGCCATCTCGGTGAAGGTTCCGGACGGTCCGAAATACGCGATGCGCGGCACGCCTACGACATTACAAGCGGTGAGGAGACAGCAAACCGGTTCGTGGGGGTGCGTCCTTCGCTGGGGGTGCCGGTCAGCGGTCCTTGATCTAGTGCGCGTCAGGTCCCGGTGCTTGATCGGGCGGTCGTCGTCGAGTTGGTGTGCGTGTGTGTCGAGGGACGTTGTTCCTCGGGTTCACCTGCGCATTCACGAGCTGCTACCCAGGTTCTCCTCGAACGGTGCTGGGCACGTCGGGTGCCGTACCCGACTTACCTCCCGCCGTCGTTGGACGTAGGCGCGTCTCCCGGCGTGGTCATCTGGGCTGTGGTCGCGTTCTTCGGGGTGAGTAGCTGGTGATTTCCGGAAGGAGGTGAGAGAAAGCAGCCAGCTTCGAACAAGCCAGCGCGCCCTTCCGAAGCCTTCCACTTCGGAAACCGTCAGCTCACCAGACCGCCACACCCCGAAGCGGACAACAACTCAGGGCGCAAGCACTTCCAAGGCAGCGCGAACCCGATCCGACGCACCGGTCTCCACAGCAAGCAGAACCCCCCGAACCGCCTCGACCGCAGGCGGTTTCAACCCCGTCAAAAAGCCGATGTCCGGCCGAACCAGCGCATCCCGAATGTCCTCACCGCACAACGCCGCAGCCGTCGCGGCAACGATGGCGACCGCGCGCTCACCATCGTCGGTGCGCGCGACGAATCCGGTATCGGAGTGCGCGATGGCGGCGAGGAAGTCGGCGATCTCGGAGTCGGGAGCGGCGGCGTCCAGAGCCGGGACCTCGGGAACCGAGCCGACGGGGCGGACGAGCCCGTCGACCAGGCTGCGCCGGGCCGGGGTGGACAGCGTGACCAGCACCGGTTCGGTCGCGCCGTGGCCTGCCGTTGGTGTCGCATCTCCCACGAGATCACCGTAGCGGGCCCAGATTCTGGAATCAGCCGGAAGGTAACGCTTGCAGATCGAGGGCGGCTCACTTAGCTTAGGTTTACCTAATTGACGCCGCCGCCATCACCACGGAGGTCCGCATGCCGAATCCGACCGTCGCGCCTAGCACCGCCGAGCGGGTGCGCAGCGCGTGCGCCCACGCGGAGCAGGCGGTTCTCGCGCTGCCGGGCATCGACCCGACCCCGACGTCGGTGCATCACCTGCGCCAGTGCGGGGATGTGGTTGTGGCGGTGCCGAACGGCTCGCTCGCCGCGGTGCTGATCGGTAACTCTGGGCCAGGTGGCGCGGCGGCGGTGCTCGAACTCACCGATCACGCGCCGCTGCCGCTGCGCGAGCCGGTCCGCGCCTTGGTGTGGTTGCGCGGAACCGTGCGCTCCGTGCCGGTGCAGGCCCAGCGCGCGTTGGCGGGCGAGGTCGCCAAGGACAACCCGGACCCCGCGCTGCTGGACGTCGGGCACACCTCGACGCTGCTGCGCCTGGTGATCAACAGCGCCGTCATGGCCGACTCCACCGGCGCCGAAGCGGTCTGCGTCGAGGAACTGCGGCTCGCCCAGCCGGACCCGTTCTGCACGATGGAGTCGGCCTGGTTGCAGCACATGGACGCCGACCACGCCGACGTCATCGCCCAGCTCGCCCGCCACCTGCCGCCGCGCCTGCAGACCGGCACCGTGCACCCGCTCGCCATCGACCGCTACGGCGTCACCCTGCGCGTCGAAGGTCACGACGGCGACCACGACTTCCGCCTTCCGTTCAGCGCCCCGGCCAACGACATCGAATCCCTGAGCCGCGCCGTCCGCACCCTGGCGGGTTGCCCCTTCCTCAACGGCCTCCGCCGCATATGACCGCGGCCGTGGATCGGTCGCCTCCGCCGGAGCTGGCAGAAGCGACCGCGACTCGGCCGATCGACCCCCCATCGGAAGTGGGCGCCTGCGTGGTGGCCTCGTCGAAAACGGGTGACGAGCGCCCGGACGCGGACCCGTCGCTAGATTCGACGCATGCGCGCTGAGTCGGATGCCCCTGGCGAATCCGAGTTGACGGACCGGGAGCGTCTCGGGATTCGGATCGAGATCGCGATCGTGCTGACCGTCACCTTCGGGTTGAGCGGGGTCAGCGCGGCGCTTTCGCTGGTGGACAGTGCGCTGGGGCCGGGAGGCGTCGGTGGGCGGACGGTCGCGCTGAACGCCTCGCGCTCCGACCATTCGCTGATCGATCTGCTGTTCCAGTTGCTCGGGGTGTTGCGGCTGGCCGGGTGGGCGGCGCTGGGTCTGTACCTGTTGTGGCGCAGCGGGATCGGGCCGCGGCTGATCGGACTCGCGCGGTTCCGTCCGAAGGCGGACGGGGTGCCCGGACTCGTACTGGCCGCGATCATCGGGTTGCCGGGGCTCGGGCTGTATCTGGTCGCGCACGCGATGGGGTTCAGCGTGACGATCGTGCCGAGTTCGCTGGACGAGCACTGGTGGCGGCTGCCCGTGCTGATCCTTTCCGCCTGCGCGAATTCGTTCGCCGAGGAGATCCTGGTGGTCGCGTACCTCATCACGCGGCTGCGCAGACTCGGCTGGACGGAGAATTCCGCGCTGGCCGCCTCGGCGCTGCTACGTGGCAGCTATCACCTCTACCAGGGGCTCGGCGGCGGTCTGGGCAACCTCGTGATGGGCTTGATCTTCGGCCGCTACTGGCAACGCACCAACCGGCTGTGGCCGCTGATCCTGGCGCACGCGACCATCGACGCGGTCGCCTACATCGGCTACACGGCGCTGCGCGGACACGTTTCCTGGCTGCCGTAACGGAAACCCCCGGCCGGGTGATTATCGAAGAAACCAGTGCCGCCCCCGATCAGTAGAGTCAGTGTGATGAACGGCGACGACCCCCGCAACGCGCGGACGCGCCGGGTGCCGCCGCCGCAGGGCCGACCCGGCGTGCCGCAACCACCCCAGCAAGGCGCCGCCGTCCCGCCACCGCCCCGAGGCGCCGTCCCGCCTTCGGAACGCGGCCGGGCCAACCCGCCGCACCGCCGCGAGGGCATCCCGCCCGCAGAACACGGCCGGGCCAACCCGCCGCACCGCCGCGAGGGCGTGCCACCCTCGGAGCACGGCCGGGGAGCCAACCCGCCCCACGGCCGCGATGCCGTTCCGCCCGCACAGCGCCGCCCCGCCCAACCGCCACAGGGTGGGCACCCGTCGCCGCCGGGCCACGCTGCCACCGCCCGTCCGGGCCACGCCGCACCGCCGCCAGGTCGAACCCCGCAGGCCAGCGCCGCCCCGCCCGGAGGCCGGTCCGCCGCGCCTCCCCCAGACCAAGCCGCTACCCAGCGATCGAGCCACGCCGGTGCACCGCCGCACGGCCGCACCGCCGTCCCACCACCGCCCCATGGCCGAGGTGATGTCCCGCGGTCGGGCCGAGCAGACGCTCCCGGCCCGGGTCACGCCGCTGCGGGCTACAGCGCCGCCCCGCCGCACGGCGACGCGGCCGCCCAACACGGCCACCCTCCCCACGGCCGAATCGATCGGACCACCAAAATCCTCCGCCGCGACGGCGCCGACCCCAACGCCCAGGCCCTCGCCTATTCGCAGGTCCCCCGGGACTCGCACGAAGCACCCCCGCGCATGCGCAAAGCCGAACCCGAGTACGCACCGACGCAACAACCCGAGCCGTTCCACGATCCCGTCCCGCGCACTCACGCCCCGAGCCCGCGCGGACGCCGTGGCACACCGCCGCCGCCCGCCGCTCCCCCGCGCGCCGATCGCGCTCCGCGCCCGCGCCGCAAGCGGCGTCCGTTCCGCTGGTTCCTGGTGTTCCTGCTGCTCCTGGTCGTCGGCTCGGTCGCAGCGGTGATCAACCTGGACGGCAAGCTCACCCGCATCGACGCCCTGGCCGGATACACCGACCGAGTCGACAACACCCCGGGCACCAACTGGTTGCTGGTGGGCTCCGACGGTCGCGGCGGGCTCTCCCCCGAACAGGAGCAGGAGCTGGCCACCGGCGGCGAGGTCGGGCCGGAGCGCACCGACACGATCATGCTGGTGCACATCCCGAAGTCGGGCCCGACCACGCTGGTCAGCCTGCCGCGCGACTCCTACGTCGGCATCCCCGGCCACGGCAGGGACAAGCTCAACGCGGCGTTCGCGATCGGCGGGCCGCAGCTGCTCGTGCAGACCGTGGAGGTCGCGACCGGCCTGCGTATCGACCACTACGCCCAGATCGGCTTCGCCGGTTTCGCGGGCATCGTCGACACGCTGGGCGGTATCGACGTCTGCGTGCCCAAGCCCATCGACGACCCGCTCGCCGGGATCAACCTGGAGGCGGGCTGCCAGAAGCTGAACGGACCGGATTCGCTCGGCTTCGTGCGGTCGAGGGCGACCGCGCTCGCCGACATCGACCGGATGAACAACCAGCGTCTCTTCATGGCCGCCCTGCTGCAGAAGGCGACCAGCGGCGCCACCCTGGCCAATCCGTTCAAGCTGTGGCCGCTGGCGGGCGACACGGCGCGCTCGCTCAAAGTCGACGAGGGCGATCACATCTGGGACCTCGGCCGCCTCGGCTGGGCGATGCGCGGCGACACGGTCGCGACCACGGTGCCGGTCGGCGGATTCGACGACGTCTCCGGCATCGGCAACGTGCTGCTCTGGGACAAGACGAAGGCGGGCGCGTTCTTCGAGGCGCTCGCGGACGACAGATCCATCCCGGAAGAGCTGCTCACGCGGTAGCGTCGGAGTATGTCCGACACCGATGGCGCCCCGCCCTTCCCGGCCTTGCTGCGCGATCAGATCCGGCACGGATTCACCGTCGCGCAGCAGTATCTCGCCGGCGCGGTCTACTTCGACTCGCACCGGCTCCCGCAGTTGGCCCGACATTGCTATGCCCGCTCGGAGGAACATCGCGGGCACGCGCTGCGCATGGTGCAGTACCTGCTCGACCGGGATCTGGAGATCCGGGTCGGCGGGCTGGACTCGATCCGCTCCGACTTCGAATCTCCGCGCGCCGCAATGGCTTTCCTGCTCGAGGCGGAGCGCGGGTACACCGCGCAGGTGACCGCGCTCGCGAAGGCCGCGCGGGAGAGCGGCGACTACCTCGGCGAGCGGTTCACGCAGTGGTTCCTGAAAGCGCAGCTGGACAATGTCGCCGGGATGACGACGCTGCTGACGGTGCTCGACCGGGAGGGCAACCTCTTCGACGTCGAACAGTTCGTGGCGCGCGAGGTACGCGCTCCGGCAAAGCCCGACATTTCGGCGCCGAAAATGGCTGGCGCAACGAACATTTAATTAGGCAATACTAGCCTCAATAAGGGTGCACTTGGATGACACGCGCCCTGACCAGCGTTAATGTGGCGTCATGTCCAGCCATCCGGAATCCCCACGCAGCAAATTCCACAGCCTGCTTCACGACCAGATCCGGCACGAATTCAATGCCGAACACCAATACATCGCGATCGCGGTGTGGTTCGACAATGCGGATCTGCCGCAGCTGGCCAAGCGGTTCTACGCGCAGGCCGTGGAAGAACGCAATCACGCGATGATGATCGTGCAGTACTTCCTCGACCGGGATATCAGCATCGAGCTTTCCGGCATCGATCCGGCGAAGTCGCATTTCGACGATGTTCGGGAACCGATCGCCCTGGCTCTCAACCAGGAGAAGACCGTCACCGACCAGATCATCCGGTTGGCGAGCACCGCCCGCGAAGAGGGCGATTACCTCGGCGAGCAGTTCATGCAGTGGTTCCTGAAGGAGCAGGTCGAGGAGGTCGCGAATATGACGACCTTGCTCAACATCGCCGACCGCGCCGGCTCGAACCTGTTCGACCTGGAGAATTTCATCGCACGGGAGATGAGTTCTCCCGCCGATACCTCGGGCGCGCCCTCGACAGCGGGCGGCCACATCTGAAAAGGCATTTCGGCAAACAGGCCCAGCTCTTCGCGACGAGCTGGGCCTGTTCGGACCGAGATGGTTGCCTCAGCTGGCGCTCAACGAGCTGAGCAGCGTCTTGAGCAGCGCAAGAATGGCGTCCATGGTGTTCCCTACTTTCCTCATCTGTGCGGTGCGGTAAACCGCACCATCACCAGTAACGGTGATGGTCAGAACTTATCCCGCGGCAGATCCGAAAGAAGGGTTTTTCACAAAATTGCTCCGGGAAATTTCCGGAGTCAGCGCAGGGTCACCTGACGCGAGCGCAGACCATCGCGCGAGCGGCGCTCGTCGGCGGTCAGCGGCGCGTCCGTGGCCAGCGCACCGAGCAGGCGGACGCCGAACTCGGCGGCGGTCTCGGTCCACTCGCTGGGGTGGCGCTCCGGATCCAGGTCGAACACCGGCACCAGCAGCCCGTGCGTGCGGAACGAACCCGCGAAGCGCGAACCCTCGCCCATGTGCAGCCCGCCCGAGGCATGCAGCCGGGCCAGCGCCAGCATCAAATCGTCCTCGTTCTCCGGGCGGACCCAGCGCACATGCGCCTTCTCGCCCGCGTCGACCCACCAGGCCGCACCGACGGCATCGCCGCCGAGCTCCAGCCGCGCCGACGGCATGATCGCCTGCTTGGCCTGCTCGATGGTGGCGGCGACCTGCGGATCTGGCGTCACGCCCTCCGGCACCCACCAGTCGAAGTCCTGGTGCACGGTGAGTTCCAGGTCGGCGCCCGGATCGATGACGTCGGCCAGCCGCGGACCGCCCGCGACGCTCTCGACGGAGGTCAGCGAGTCACCGGGCTCGGCGGATTGGGTCCACAGGATCGCGGCGGCGATATCGGCGGCCGGGTCGGCGCCCTGGAACTGCACCTGGGTGCCGACGTAACCGGTCGGCTCGTCACCGGCGCGGACCAGCGCGGCCACCGCGCCGGGCAGCACCGTGGCGAGCACGACCGAACGCTCGGCGGCCACCTCGGGCGACAGCTTCAGAGTCGCGGTCGCCGACGGCACGAATTCCCGCAGTGCGACCAGATCGCATTCCGCGGCCAACCCTTCGAACGGCCGGGTGACGGCACTGGCCGCCTGCTCCTGCGCCGCCTTGCGCTCGGCGAGACGCTGCGCCCGGTTCCCTCCGGGCTTCGGACTGTTGCGCTTGCTCTTACCCACGAGGGCTCAAACTACAGGGTGCTGTGACTGTCGCCGCGATGCGCCACGGCGCGGAACGCGGGAATCGCGGAACGCGAATCTCGCACGGCGCCAAACATGGTCGAATCGGCGTCTGGCAGTACGAATCAAGCGGCGGCGAGCAGGGTTTTCGTGCGGCCGGGGTGATTGGTCGCGACCCAGCTGACGCCGAGATCGGCGCACAGCCGCACGTCCTTGGGATCGTCCACGGTCCAGCAGTAGGTCGCGCGACCCGCCGCGGCGGCCCGGTCCACCAGATCCGGGTGCTCGCGCAACGTCTTCACCGACGGCCCGACGGCCGTCGCGCCGACGGTGGTCGCCGCACCGCCGCCGAGGTATCGCGAGGACTCGCCGAGCAGCACCGTGGGCAGCAGCGGCGCGGCGCGGCGGATCCGCCACACCGCGGTCGCGGCGAACGACATGACGACCGCGCGCGAATGGTCCGCCGAGGCGGGCGTGGCGATGCCGAAGCGCTGCAGCTCGGCGAGCAGCTTGTTCTCCACGAGCGCGCCGTAGCGGACGGGGTGCTTGGTCTCGATGAACAGTTTGGTCGGCCTGCTGCGCCAGTCGAGCACCAGCTCGATGAGTTCGCCGAGGGTCAGCACCGAGGCCGGCTGGCCGTCACCGCCGAAATCGAGCGAGCGCAACTCGTCCAGTGTCATCTCGCTGACCAGCCCGGAACCCGTGGAGGTGCGGTCGACCGTGCGGTCGTGCACGCAGACCAGATGTCCGTCCCTGGTCAGCCGGACGTCGCATTCCACGCCGTCCGCGCCCTCCTGGAGCGCGAGTTCGTACGCGGCGAGCGTGTGCTCGGGACGCGCCGCCGAAGCGCCACGGTGCGCGACGACGAACGGTGCGCGACTGCTCTGGCTCACTTGGCCATGACCTCCTCGTGCTGAACGGCACCGCTGTCGGTATCCCGATCCTCGATGATGTCGGCGTCGGCCGCATCCCGGACCGGCGCCGCGGCGCGGGCGGGGTGCACCGGCTCGATGACCGGCACCGGCGGATCGACGGCGACCACCCAGCGGCGCGCCAACCGGAGCCGCCCGAACAGGTCGCGTCCGTCCAGCAGTCGCAGCGCCCAGAGCGTCAGCACCGTCACCGCCGCGGCGACCGCGTCGGTCCACGCCGCGAACAGCACGCCGTCCGCCTTGACCTGCAGCGAATCCGCGGTCCGCCAGAGCAGCGCGGCTGCGGCCATCAGTCCGCCGAAAACCCAAGCGCACCACCAGATCCGGATCGCGCGCAGGCCCCTGGGGTCGTCGCGTTCGGTGGCGATCTCGGTGAGGAACACACCCGGCCAGACCAGATTCACCACCGGGATCAGGCAGCCGAGGACGAGCGCAGGAGCGGAACGGGGATCGCTGCGGCCCGCCTTCGCGAACACCGCGCGGCGGGTCTCGACGAGCCAGCCGAGCAGCGCGACGCCGCTGCCGAGCGCCAAGGCCAGCGCCAGCAGCGACGACACGGTGACCAGCCAATCCGAGAAACGCAGCGCCCACGGATCGATGAGACGGGTCCGGTTGACCAGCAGGATGACGTAACGCACCAGCTCGCCGACCGCGGCGACCGCGAACATCACCGCGGTGACGAGCAGCAACGGCGTGACCCAGCCCGCCAGCACGGCGGTGCGCCGACGCGGGGTCGCGTCGGCCGCGGCGGCCGGTTCGTCGCGCAAACCCCAGCGCGGAATCTGCGTGTAGCGCGGGGTCGGCGTGGCGGGCTTGCGAGCCCCCGTCGCGACGGGCCTGCCGTGCCGCTGGTCGGGTCGGCGCGCGACCCAGCGGTAATTGCGCCGTTCGGCGGGAGCGTCGAGGGGGCCCGGCGAGAGCAGCACGCCGTGGCAGCGCGGGCACCAGTGCATCGGGGTCCCGTGCACGGCCCACCGCGCGCCGCAGCGCGCACAGGGCTGCAGCATGGTACTCACAGCGTGTCCTTCGCTCGCCCGGCGTGGTCGCGCGGGCAGCCGCTTCCCGGCCTGACGCTCATTGCCTGGGCACCTCGCTCTTTCGTCAGTAGATCTTCGCCGGTTGGTCGCTCTCGCCGACCAGCGGGCGACCCAACTTCTGCCAGGCCACCATGCCACCGCTGACTTGCACGGCCTCGAAACCGATATAGGCCAGGTATTTCACCACTTCGATCGACCGGCCGCCCTGCCTGCACACGACATAGACCTCGGCGTCGTAGTCCAGCTCCTCGGTGCGGGCCGGCACGTCGGCCATCGGGATGTGGATCGCGCCAGGGGCGTGCCCGAGCTGCCACTCGTCGTCTTCGCGCACGTCGAGCAGGATGGCCCGGACCTGGTCCGGTCGCTCGCTGTGGTCGAATTCGCCGGGCAGGTCCGCCACCGACACCGACGGGATCTCGGAGCTCGTCACGATTCGATCCTGCCATGGTCGGCGCACGTACGTGCCGTCGCCCGCGTTGCGGTCACGCGCGCGTCCGGGGCGGCCTCGACCTCTCCATGAGAGTTATCCACATAATCCACAAGCTGATCCACAGGCGGGACCTATCAGGTTCTCGGACACTCACAGGACGCGGCTATAAGCAATCGTCCCGCGAATCCGTTCCCTCGTCGTCCAGACGGGATCGGGACCCACCGGCCCGGTTCAGCTGATCCGCGGCGAAGCGCGCGTCACGAACGACCGATCCGGGACTCCCCTCCTTGATCCATCCCGGAGCGGTCGTTCGCCGCCGCCTCGGAACCGCGGCCGAGCGGGTCCCGACACTTACTTGGACGGCGCGGGGAACGATTCGGTTCCAGAAAAAACGAGAACACTAGAAAAAATGAAATACCGGGTTCCAGCTGGAGCTGTCGGTAGCCTGGGGCCATGGACGTGCGCAGGGGGCTACTCGACGGATTGGACTCCACCGGTTTCAACACCGCGATCTCGGAGGCGACCTGCCTCGGGCTCGAGGTCGATACCGAGGCGGCGATATTGCGCCTCGATCTGACCGTTCTGACGCTGCCCGCCGACAAGGCGGCGCCGCAGGATCACCAAGTCCGCCTGACCTTCACCGGCGTCAGCCGGGTCGCGGCCTCGCTGCGCGTCCAGCGCTGGGACGACATCGAGGCGAGAATCCTTCCGTTGCAGCTCGACGGCCTCGACGAGGCGATCCGCAGCTTCGGCGGCGGCCGTTTGCACGGCTGGGAATTCATCGACGTCGACGACAGCGGGTGGGCGCTGTGGCGCGAACTGCTCAGCTTCGACACCAAGATCGACGACCACACCCCCTCGCACGTGCTGGAGTTCTCCCAGGAGGAGGGCATCGACCCGCGCGAACTCGACGTCCGAGTGTGGTTCGACAGCCTCACGGTGCACGACGCCAAGGGCAAGGAGATCGCGCCCGCCGACTTCATCGCGGGCGGTGTTCGTTGGTGGAAGGCGCACGACGCGGGCGATCCGCGCACCATCCGCCCCGGAATCGTTCCGCCGCTGTAGAGATTTCCGCGACCGCCGCGCGTCCGATCACACCGGGTGCGCGGCGGTTCGTGTTCAGGCGTCTACGCGCGTCACCACCGAGAACGGCAGCATCTGGAGCACGGCACGAGGCCCGTGGCACAAGGACTCTCAGGCTCCGAGCCCGACCGGGCAACTCACCCCGGTGGCGTGCACCGGACAGTAACCGCCCGGGTTCTTCGCCAGGTACTGCTGGTGATACGCCTCGGCGTAATAGAACCCGGACAGATTCGGTCCCGGCGCATCCGCGCCCGGCGTCGGCAGCGGAGCCATCTGGGTGGTGATCGACCCGTATCCCGCCTCCGCCAGCCGCTTTCCGTAGCGCTCCGCGGTACTCCTGGCCAGCTCGGCCTGTTCGTCGTCCAGCGTGAAGATCGCCGACCGATACTGCGTTCCGCGATCGTTGCCCTGGCGCATGCCCTGGGTCGGATCGTGCTCCTCCCAGAAGTGCCGCAACACGTTCGCGTAATCGAGCACCGCCGGGTCGAAGACGACGAGCACCACCTCGGTGTGGCCGGTGCGGCCGCTGCACACCTCCTCGTAGGTCGGGTTCGGGGTGTACCCGCCCGCGTATCCGACCGCGGTCGTGAAGACGCCGTCGAGTTCCCAGAAACCCTTCTCCGCGCCCCAGAAACAACCCATACCGACGACGGCCACCCGCATGCCCTCCGGAAACGGCGGACGGAGGGGATGTCCGTTCACGAAGTGGGTATCCGGCACCAGAATTGGTTCCTCGCGGCCGGGGAGCGCCTGGTCCGGCGCCACCATCACCGGCTCGGGGAGGCGGATCCGTCCGACCAGTTCGTCGAAGAACGACATGGTTCGATGCTACTCACGAATGCTCGCGGTCGAATCGCCCTTCCGCTCACGCCTGCGCCTCGCTGGCGCTCGGCTCCGGCATGCGCGGTGCGCGCTGGCACATGATTCGCTCACTGCGTTCGCTCACGCCGCAAGCAACCCCTGCGTGATCATCAGATCTCCGATGGAATGTGGGGGCACACCACCCGGTTGGAACCGAGCGGGTGTACGAATGATGGTTGGAAGCGCCCGATCCGGGCGCCACAGCCCGACAACTGAGAAAGGGACATCGTGGCTGAGTACACGCTGCCAGATCTGGATTACGACTACAGCGCCCTGGAGCCCCACATCTCCGGGCAGATCAACGAGCTGCATCATTCCAAGCACCACGCGGCCTATGTCGCGGGCGCGAACACCGCTCTCGAGAAGCTCGAGGCGGCTCGTGAGTCCGGTGATCACGGCGCGATCTTCCTCTACGAGAAGAACCTCGCGTTCCACCTCGGTGGCCACGTGAACCACTCCATCTGGTGGAAGAACCTTTCCCCCAACGGTGGCGACAAGCCGGTCGGCGACCTGGCCGCCGCGATCGACGACCAGTTCGGTTCGTTCGACAAGTTCCGCGCGCAGTTCACCGCGGCCGCCAACGGCCTGCAGGGCTCCGGCTGGGCGGTGCTCGGCTACGACACGCTCGGCGGGAAGCTGCTCACCTTCCAGCTCTACGACCAGCAGGCCAACGTCCCGCTGGGCATCATCCCGCTGCTGCAGGTCGACATGTGGGAGCACGCCTTCTACCTGCAGTACAAGAACGTCAAGGCCGACTACGTGACCGCGTTCTGGAACGTCGTCAACTGGGAGGACGTGCAGGAGCGCTTCGCTCGCGCCGTCACCCAGGGCAAGGGCCTCATCTTCGGCTGAGTTGTTGGCGCGCTGGCGCGCGCGTGTTCGCGGCCCTTATGTCTCGCTTCCGAGCGGTCGAGACTCGCGCCTCCGGCGCATGCGCTTCGACCACTCGGAAACGAGACGGCCGCGAACGGGCTCGTAAGACTCGCCCTCGAGGTGGCTGGGAGTGCTCGGGCGGCGAGTTGGATTACGAGTTGGCCCGTCGGGAAGTGGATCGCCCGGCGGGCTTTTTCGTGTCTGCCGCCCGATCAGGGCGTCCGCTGCCGATTAGCACTCATTGGTACTTGTGTGCCAGATGATCCATGAGTCATCCTCTGAATCCAACAGTTCGAGGACGGGCAAGACCGCCCCCGGTTCATCTCGGGAGGCACGATGCGGACCAACGGGCCGATCGGCGTCACGCCGTTCCACTCGCGCGGATCGCTGCGCGGGTTCGTCATCTCCGGTCGCTGGCCGGACACCACCAAGGAATGGGCGCAGGTGCTCGTGCTCGCCGTGCGGGTCGCGAGTCTGCCTGGCCTGCTCGCCACCTCGACCGTCTTCGGCGTCCGCGAGGAGCTGCCGGACGATCCGGAGCCGGGCACGGTCGGGCTGGTGCTGGCCGAGGGCACGGTGCTCGGCGAGGAGGCGCTGGAGCCCGGCCGGTTCGCCGACCATGTGCCGCCCGCGCTGCTCATGCTGCACCCGCCTTCGGAGACCCGCCCGTCGCTGCCGGAATGCGCGGGCGCGGCCTCGGGCTGCGTGCTGCTGCCCGGCGTGCCGCACCTCGGCCTCGAACACCGCGCGGCCTGGGCCGAGGCGGAATCCGACGGCACCGTCACCTCGCTGGTCAGCCGGGTCGGCCTCGATCCGATCTGCGATCCGGACACCGCCGTGCTCGCGATGCTGCTCGCCGCTTGAAACGCACCGTCGACCGCCGACCGAGTGGCCACATCCGCCACTCGATCCGGCACCATTACGGCTGCGCGCGCTGCTCCGCGGATGCGGACGGCGCCACTTCGCCGTGAACCGTGCGCGAACACGCACGCGCACAGCGACATTCGCGCGAGTCGGTGGTTTGCGAGGGGGCTACACAGTTAGCCTGTGACGGTCGAAAGGATCGTGGAAGACATGTCCGGTAATCCCCTCGCCGCCGCCGAACCCTGGGATCTGGTCGCCGACGGCTACGCCGAATCCGCGCTCGCGATCATGGCGCCCTTCTCCGACCGCGCCCTCGAAATCGCCGATCTGCCCGCCGACGCGCACATCATCGACGTCGCGGCGGGGCCGGGAACGCTGAGCCTGCCCGCCGCCGCGCGGGTCCGCCGGGTGCAGGCCGTGGATTTCGCCGAGCACATGCTCGAACGCCTCCGTGCCGCCGCGCGCGACGCCGGGCTGACCAACATCGACGTGCGCGTCGGCGACGGTCAGCAGCTGCCGTTCGAGGACGATCAATTCGACGCGGGCTTCTCCATGTTCGGCCTGATGTTCTTCCTCGACCGGATCCAGGGTTTCGCGGAACTGTTCCGGGTGTTGCGGCCAGGCGGTGTCGCGGTGGTGTCGAGCTGGGCGCCGGTCGCCGAATCCCCCTTGATGCGGATGCGTTTCGGCGCGTTGGCGGCGGGCGATCCGAATATCCAGGAGCCGCCGCCGAACTTCCTGAGCCTGGAGAATCCGGAGGTGTTCGCCACCGAGATGCGCGGCGCGGGATTCGCCGGGGTGTCCATCCAGCGCCACACCACATCGGTGTCCTACCCTGACGCGGATCGGCTCTGGGAACAGATGTCGCGTGGCAGCGCGCCGATGGCGGTGCTGCGGCGCTCGATCGGCGAGGACGAGTGGGCCGCGCGTTCCGAGGCCATGCGGGCCTACCTCGTCGAGAACTACCGTCCGAACACCCCGCTGGCCACCACCGCTTTCCTCGGCATCGGCCACAAGCCCCTGCCCTGACCACGAAAAAAGCCGCCCCCGAAGCGAATCGGAGACGGCTTTTCGAGCGGAGATTACCGCGGCGCCATGCGCAGCGCGCCGTCCATGCGGATGGTCTCGCCGTTCAGGTAGTCGTGCTCGACGATGTACTGCGACAGCTGCGCGTACTCCTCCGGGCGGCCGAGGCGCGACGGGAAGGGCACGCCCGCCTCGAGGCCCTTGCGGTACTCCTCGGTGACGCCGGCCAGCATCGGGGTGTCGATGATGCCGGGGGCGATGGTGTTCACGCGGATGCCGAACTGCGCGAGATCGCGCGCGGCCGGGACGGTCATGCCGTGCACGCCGCCCTTGGAGGCGGAGTAGGCGATCTGGCCGACCTGGCCCTCGAAGGCGGCGACCGAGGCGGTGTTGATGACGACGCCGCGCTGGCCGTACTCGTCGACCGGGTCGGTCTTGGCGATGGCGTCGGCGGCCAAGCGCATGACGTTGAAGGTGCCGAGCAGGTTCACGGTGATGACGGTGCGGAACAGCTCCAGATCGTGCGGGCCGTTCTTGGACAGGATGCGACCGGCCCAGCCGACACCGGCGCAGTTGACCACGATGCGCAGCGGCGCGCCCGACTCGACCACCTGCGCGACCGCGGCGGCGACCTCGTCGTTGCTGGTGACGTCGGCCGGAATGAGGGTGACTCCGGCGGGCACGTTGTCACCGGCGCGCTCGATCGACTGCGGCACGTCCAGGCCGAAGACGGTGGCGCCCAGCTCGGCGAACCGCTTGGCGGTGGCGGCGCCGAGGCCGGATGCGCCTCCGGTGATGATGGCGGCGGAACCCGAAATCTCCACGATGGTCCTCTCGTTCGTGACAGCCAGTTGGCCCTTCGTCAATTGCACCCTAATAGGTACGCGGTGAGAGATACAGCACGACTCCCTCTCACGGCCGGAGCGAGCAGAAGGTGCGCCCGGTGTGTAACTCGGGAGGGGTCGGGAACGACTCCATGATCGTGGTTCGCGCGCGGCGAAATATTTGCGAACATCGCTGTTCATCGGTGGTATCGTCGCTGCATGAAGCTGTTCTCCGGCCCAGCGATCGCCGGTAGGAAGGTGCTGATCACGGGAGCGGCGCGGGGCATCGGAGCCGCGCTCGCCAGGCAGCTGTACGCGCACGGGGCTTCGGTCGCGCTGCTCGGACTCGAACCCGATCTGCTGGCCGAGGTGGCGCGCGAATGCGGCGACGCGCCGTGGCGCTATTGCGACATCGGCGACCCCGCCCAGGTGGAGCGGGTGGTGACGACGCTGGCGAGCGAACTCGGCGGGCTCGACGTGGTGGTCGCCAACGCCGGGGTGGCCAAGCAGCTCGCGCTGATCGGCGGCGATCCCTCGGTGATGGAGGAGACGCTCGCGGTGAACGTGCTCGGCGTCTACTACACGCTGCGCGCCGCCGGTCCGCACATCTGCCATCCGAGGGGGTACGCGCTCATCGTCTCGTCGCTGGCAGGGGTGGTGAATCTGCCGCTCGCGGGCGCCTACAGCGCGTCCAAGGCGGGCGTCGAAGCGCTCGGCCACACCCTGCGCAACGAGATCAGGCACACCGGCGCCAAGGTCGGCGTCGCCTACTTCGCCGAGCTGGACACCGACATGACCACCCGTGGTTTCGGCACGGCCGCGGCGCGGGCGATTCTGGGCCGCGCCACCGTCTCGGGCGTCGCACCGCTCGGCCCCGCCATCGACGCCACCGAACGGGCCATCGCCCGGCGCCGCCGCCAGGTCGTCTCGCCCTGGTGGGTGGCCGTCGTGCTGCCCTTCCGCCCGCTCGCCCAGCGCCTCGTGGACGCCGCCCTGCGCCGCGGAGTCGCCGGGGCCCTGGAGATCGCCCGCACCGAGGACACACCCTTGACCACCGACCAGCCCACCCGACCCCGCAGAATGGAGCGGCCCGCCTGATCGGCGCGGCGCTGCCACAGCACCCGCCCGTCGAACACCTGCCCCACCGAACACCCGGAGCCACCGCATGACCGACACCGCAGGCACCGCCCGCCAACTCCCCAGGGGCAGGCACGGTTTACCTCGGGAGCAGGTGATCGCGTCCCAGCGGGACCGGATCCTGGACGCGATGGCCGAGACCATGGCGGTCACCGGTTATGTCGGCACCTCCGTCGCGGCCGTGCTGAAAGTGGCGGGCGTCTCCCGTGAGACCTTCTACGAGCAATTCCGTTCCAAGGAGGACTGTTTCGAGGCCGCCTACGAGCGCGCCGTCGAGCGGTTGGTCGCCCGCATCGCCGAGGCGTCCGGCCCCGAGGACGAGAACGCCACGCGCGGACCGGATCTCGACCGCATGGCACGACTGCTCGACGCGTACTTCGAGGGCCTGATCGAGGACCCCGCCTACGCCCGGCTCTACCTGGTCGAGGTCTACGCGGTCGGCTCCAACGCCCTGGCCCGCCGCGCCCAGCTCCAGGACTCCTTCGTCGCCTTGATCGCCGAGGTGCTCGACGCCCACACCGAACAGCAGCGCTTCGCCTGCCAGACCTTCGCGGCGGCGGTCAGCGCGATGGTCACCGCCCGCATCGCGGCCGACGACCTGGACGGTCTGCGCGGTTTGTCCGCGCCGCTGCTCGACATGGTCCGGCGGGGCGGTGATCTCTACGGGTCGGCGATGGTCGCCGACGAGATCCGCGCCTGATCACCGTCCCGAGAACTGGCCTTCGGCCGACCCCGCGACAACGCCCTCGACCGCGACCACCGACGCCGCCCGAACGCGACGCATCAGGACGACAGCGCCCACCGTCACCGGAACAACCGCCGCGATTCCCGCGCTCGCCCACATACCCAGCGACGGAACCGCCGCGCCCAGCAACGTGGTGCTGCCGAAGTAGAGGAACAACAGCCCCGAGCAGATGCCGATGAGCCGCTCCGGCAGGTGCTTGCCCACCGCGATGCCCACCGCGATGGCGAGCGCGTCGGCGGCGACCATGCCGACGGTGGATCCGAGCCACACGCCGAACCAGCTGTTGTCGGTGGCGAGGGCGGCCGTGGCGAACATGGTCCGGTCGCCGAGTTCGGCGAGCAGGAAAGCCGAGAGGACGACGAGGAACGGGGCCGCGGTGGAGCGGGGCGGTCGCGGCTCGTCGTCTTCGTCGGGGGCGCCGAGGTGTTCGCGCAACGTCCACAGACCGACGGCGAGGAAGGTGAGGGCGGCGACCAAGGAGATGGCGCGGGTGGGCAGGGCCGCGCCGAGGAAGTAACCGACCGCGACCGAGATCAGGTGCACACCGGCGGTCGCGGTCGCGATGCCGCCGAGCACCACCCACCAGCGATAGCGCAACGCGAACGTCAGCGCCATGAGCTGGGACTTGTCCCCGAGTTCGGCGAGGAAGACGATGCCGATGCTCAGCAGGATGGTGGCGATCATTGTGTGACGTACTCCCGGGTCTCCGGCCTGCCTGCCGGAGATCTGGGTACGCCTCCGGCCGACAACGAATGGTTGTTCAGGCCGAAGGTCTCGCCCACCGGACGAAAACCCGGTTCACACAACCGGACCCGAGCCTCGGGGAGGCGGCGGGTCAGTATGTCGACTGCGTGATTGGGGGCTACTCCCCTTCGCTACATCCGACCCTACCCCAGCAATCTCGTGGACGCCAACCCGCTGTAAGCCAAATCGCAATGCGCACAATAAGTTTGGTACTCCTACCCACAGGTTTCGGTAACCCGCACGGCCCAGGCAGCAAACCCTCATCAGCGGACTAGGGACCTCGTACGAAGGCATCCGGACACCCGTCCGTGGACTCGAAACCGAACCGCGCCCGACCGCACCGCCGGGAGCCACAGGTCTCCCGCACACAAGTACGGCACGCCTCACATAGCCACCGCCTATGTGAGGCGTATACGCGGCGTGTGGGAGCATCGCTACGGCACCCGGGGGCGCAGACGACGAAGGCCCCCTCCTGGGAGGGGGCCTTCGGGTTCAGCGAATCACAGCGTGCGGGTCAGCCGATCGGTGAGGATGTGCGCGAAGCGCGCCGGGTCCTTCAGTTCACCGCCCTCGGCGAGCACCGCGGTGCCGTAGAGCAGTTCGGCCGTCTCGGTGAGCTCGGGGACCTTGCCCTCGTCGGCGTCCTGCTTGCGCGTGTCGTACGCGTCGCGCAAGCCGGTGACCAGCGGGTGGGTCGGGTTGAGCTCGAGGATGCGCTTGGTCTCGGGAAGGATCTGGCCCGAGGCCCGGTACATCCGCTCCAGCATCGGCGTGAAGTCGAAGACGTCACCGACCAGGCAGGCGGGCGAGGTGGTGAGCCGGTTGGTCAGGCGCACCTCCTTGACGCTCTCCTCCAGGGTCTTGCCGAGCCAGCCGAGCAGCTCGGCGAAGTCCTTGTCCTGCTGCTCGCGCAGCGCCTCGGACTCCTTCTTCTCCTCCTCGGTCTCCAGGTCCACCTCGCCCTTGGCGACGGACTGGAACCGCTTGCCGTCGAACTCCGGCACCGAGCCGACCCACATCTCGTCGACGGGATCGGTGAGGATCAGCACCTCGAGGCCCTTGGCACGGAAGGCCTCCATGTGCGGGGAGCTCTCCACCTGCTGACGGGACTCGCCCGTCATGTAGTAGATCGCGTCCTGGCCGTCCTTCATCCGCTCGACGTACTGCGCGAGCGTGGTCAGCTCGGTCTCGGAGTTCGTCGAGGAGAACGAGGAGACCTGCAGAATGGTCTCGCGGTTGTCGAAGTCCGAGAGCAGGCCCTCCTTGAGGACGCGGCCGAACTCCTTCCAGAAGGTCTGGTACTTCTCCTGGTCCTCGGCTCCCTGCAGCTCCTTGACCGTCGAGAGCACCTTCTTCACCAGGCGCTTGCGAATCATCTGGATCTGCCGGTCCTGCTGCAGGATCTCGCGGGAGACGTTGAGCGAGAGGTCCTGCGCGTCCACCACACCCTTGACGAAGCGCAGGTACTCCGGCATCAGCTCTTCGCAGTTGTCCATGATGAACACCCGCTTGACGTAGAGCTGCACGCCGCGCTTGTGCTCGCGGGTGAACAGGTCGAACGGCGCGTGCGACGGGATGAACAGCAGCGCCTGGTATTCGAACGTGCCCTCCGCCTTGAGCGGAACGATCTCCAGCGGATCGTCCCACGCGTGGCTGACGTGCTTGTAGAACTCCTTGTACTCCTCCTCGGAGACCTCGCTCTTCGGGCGCGTCCACAGCGCCTTCTGCGAGTTGAGGGTCTGCTCCTCGAGGATCGTCTTCTCTTGCTTGTCCTCGCCCTCGCCCTCGGTGACGGTCCGCTCCACCTGCATGCGGATCGGCCAGGCGATGAAGTCGGAGTACTTCTTGACGATCTCCCTGAGCTTCCACTCCAGGGTGTAGTCGAAGAGGTGGTCCTCCTCGTCGGCGGGCTTGAGGTGCAGCGCGACCGAGGTGCCCTGCGGCGCGTCGTCGACGGCCTCGATGGTGTAGGTCGAGCTGCCCGCGCCCGCCTCCCAGCGGGTGCCCTCGGTCTCGCCTGCTTTACGGGTGGTCAGGGTGACCTTGTCGGCCACCATGAAGGTCGAATAGAAGCCGATGCCGAACTGGCCGATCAGCTCCTCGGCCGCGGCGTCGGTCTTCGCGTCCTTCAGCTGCCTGCGCAGCTCCGCGGTGCCCGACTTGGCCAGGGTGCCGATCAAGTCGACGACCTCGGCGCGGGACATGCCGATGCCGTTGTCCCGGACGGTGAGGACCCTGTCGTCCTTGTCGACCTCCAGCTCGATGTGCAGGTCGGATGTGTCGACGTGCAGGTCCTTGTCCTGAAAAGACGCCAGCCGCAGCTTGTCCAACGCGTCGGACGCGTTCGAGATCAGCTCCCGCAGGAACGTGTCCTTGTTGGAGTAGACGGAATGGATCATCAGCTCGAGCAGCTGATGGGTTTCTGCCTGGAACTCGAGTTGTTCGACGTGCTGAGTCACGACGCGATGTTACCGCCGCGCACCGACGGCGCGGCCGAACACCCGATCAGGCGCCGCGGCCGAGCGAGGGCGCCGCGCCGCGGCCACCGGCGGGCAACTCCGGCGCGCGCCCGAAGTCGGCGAGCGCGGGCACCTCCAGCTCGGCGCAGTGCGGATTCGGCACCCGCGGCATCATCCATTCGCGCAGCACCTGGGTGGCGCGCACGTCGTCCTCGTTGTACTCGAACAGGCGGGTGCGCTGGGTCAGATCGGGCGCACCGTCGTAGCCGACGGCCTGGCGGTACCAGCTCATCGACGCCTCGCCGCCCGCCTCCGGATCACGCCAGGCGAAGCCCGCCACCGGCGCGATCTTCTTGAGCCCCTTGCCGTTCGGGCAGATGAACTGGTCGGTGACGGCCTGGAACATGTCCACCCACTCCGGCCCGTCCACGAACGCGCGCACCTGGTCCACCGTCGGGACCCCGGGTCGGCCCGCGAACCTGCGCGCCGACTCGTACAGCCACTTGTCCTCCGCGGTGCGCGAATAGCAATACGCGGCAAAGGTCTTCCCGGCCGTCGCGGCCTCGGCGCGCACCGTCATCAGCCAGGTCCAGAACTCGCCGAAGGAGCGGCCCTCGTCCTCGGTGGGCAGCGGGTCCCAGGTGACGAACGGCCGGTAGCGCCCGTCCAGCAACGTGCCCCACAGGTACGCGCCGTGCTCCTGGAAACTCTCCAGGTCGACGTCCACCTCGACGTCGGCGCGGCGCACGTGCACCCGGTCGAAGCGGCGGACCAGCGGCGCGCCCGCCAGCCACGCGCGCGCGGTGACAACGGCCTCGTCGAACGGGCCGTGCTGCCAGTCCTCCGGGTCGTCGCCGGTCCAGGCGGCCAGGTCGTCGATGGTCTCCACGCCGTGCCCGCGCAGCACGTCGGCCCGCGAGCCCGGCGCGACCAGGCTGACGTCGCGGTGCTCGGCCAGCCAGCCCTCGCAGCTCGGTCCCTCGACTCCCCTTGTCCACCAAGGGCATTGCCTGCACTCGGGCACTTTGGACGGCACCGTGGGCAGTTCGCCGCGCACCACCGCGATGCGGTCGGCGTAGCGGCGGTCGTAGTCGTCGAGCACCGGGCCGAGGTCGTGCACCAGGATGCGGTCGAAGTGGTAGCCGATGACGCCGCCGACCAGCGCGGGACTGGCCAGCCCGTGGCGCTGCAGCATCCGGTAGAGGTGGGCGAGGCGCTGCTGATCGCGCGGCTGCTGGCGCAGCTTGCGCGACGGATCGGGGCGCGGGTCCCAGCGATACAGGTCCGAGGTGGTCGGGTGGAAGTCGGCCGGTTCCGGTTTGCGCGGGTCGGTGACCTTGTGGTTGACCACGATGATCGGGATGTAGCCGCCGCGATCGCGGTCGCGGAGCAGGATCTCCGAACCGCCGCGGCGTCCGGTGTCCGGTTCCTGCGGCAGCAGCGCGCCCCAGATATGTTGCGTCCCAGCGGCGCACGCGCTCATGGTGGCCGCGGCGCGATCCGACGCGCGCGTCGCCGGGTCGATGATCACCCAGCTGTCCGGATCGGCGGCGACGAGCGCGTCGCGCACCCGGTTGCGGTGCGCTGTCGCGGCCTCGCGGCGCTGGCGCACGCCGGGATCCTCCGCGACGTCGGTGAGCAGCCCCGGGTTGGCCGCGTCCAAGCGCAGGCGGTGTCGGCATCCGATCAAGGCCCGCGCGTCGATGAACGCGACCGGCGCCGTTTCGATCGGCGCGCTCGGCTCAGCTTCTATCGATGCGCGCGGCGGTGTTTCGATCGGCGCGCTCAGCGCGGAGTCCTCGATCGGCGCGCTCGGCGCCGTTTCGATCGGCGCGCGCGGCGCGGTTTCGATCGGCGCGCTCGGCGCGGTTTCGATCGGCGCGCTCGGCGCGGGCTCCACGGGCGCGGCTGTGAGCTCGCCCGACCGGTCCGCGGCCGAGCCGTCCTCCTTGCGACCCTCGCGGTCACCGCTGCCCGAATACACGTATGCAGTATGGTCCAGACCCCCGACAGGACACGGTGTGCCCTCGCTGCCGCCGCCGTCGACCCGATAAGGTGGGCGCAAACCGCGTGGTAGACGGCAGACGGCCTCGCGCCGAGAGCGCTGCCCTGGCACACAGCATTGACGGAGGGCCTTCCGATGGGGTTGTTCACGAAGCGCAAGCGGCGTCCGAGTCGCCGGGCCGAGGCCAAAGCCCTCAAGCACAAGGCCGCGATGGAGGCCAAGCTGTTCGCCAAGAACGATCGCAAGGCCAAGCGCGCCGAGGCCCGCACCCAGGCCAAGGTCGCCAAAGCACAGATCGCCACGCTGCAGGCCGAGGAGAAGGCCGCGCTGAAGCTGGCCGCGAAGGCCGAACGTGACGTGTTCAGCGCGGGCCAGGTGCGCAAGTACCTCGGCGTGGCACGGGTGCTCGTTCCGGTGCTCGCGCCGCTGGCCTACCGCGGCGCGACCTTCGTCCGCGGCCAGCTCGACACCCGGCGCGCGCAGCAGCTCGGCATCGGCGTCGACCAGCTCGGCGACTACACCGGGCACGGCGCGAAGCTGCAGGCCCGCCTCGCCAACGCCGAGGCGGCGCTCGGCAAGATCGACGACAAGGGCGGCGAGACGCAGAAGTTCGTCACCGCGACCCGCGCCCGGCTCGACAGCCTCGGCGCCGCGGTCCGCACCGCCGAGCAGATGCCCGCCTCGCGCAGGCGCGCGGTGCACACCTCGATCTCGCACGAGCTGTCCGGCATCGAGGCCGATGTGCTCGCCCGCCTCGGTGTGAACTGAACGCCGTCCCCGCCATGCACCCCAGCACCGGCCTGCCGCGCGGCGGCTCGGTCGGCGCGCTGGTCGGCTTGCTCAGCGTCGCCGCGCACGGCGCCGCGGGCGGGGGTTACCCGGATTCCCCGGAATTCGCCCTGCTGCTGACGATTTCGGTCGCGGCGGGGTGTGCGGCGACCGGATTCGCACGGAACGGCGCACCGTGTCGGACGTCGGCCGCTCGCACGCCCGATCGCAGGCGGCCGGGCGACCGGCATCGCTTCGGCTCCGGCGCACGACGAGTCGTCCGGCGCGGCAAATCGCCTGGCGGCAGCGGCTTTTGGCGACCCGAAGACGCCGCACGACACCGCGATTCGGTCGACCGCGACAGCCGCCATCGCTCCGAGCACGGCAACGGACGTCGACGCGAGCGGTTACTCGCGGCCGGACAACTCGCGGCGCACGGCAGCGGACGTGGGGCCGGACGGTTGCTCGCCGCACTCGCGGCCGGACAGCTCGGCGGGCACGCGGTGTTGGCCGGGCTACTCGGGCACACGCACGGGGAGCGCGCATCGCACATCGCACGCGGCGATGCCCCGGTGGCGGGCTTCCTGCCGACCGGCTGGATGCTGGGCGCGCACGTGCTCGCGACCGTCGTCTGCGCGGTCCTGATCATGGCCGCCGAGCGCCTCTACGGGATCATCACCCGCGCGGTTCGTGCCGCCCTGAACGCACCGCGAAATGTCCCGGTCGCGCGGGTCAGCCGCTGGACCGATCCCTCGACTCCGACCTACCGCTTTCCTCCGCAGGGGCCCATCGGGCCGCGCGCCCCACCCGCGCTCGCCTGACCCGCTCCCAATTCCCTTCGGACAGAAAGCCCCTCCCATGCGAAGTTCATTTTCGCGCGCCTGCGGCGCCGTGGCGACCGCGGGTTTCGTGCTGCTCTCCGGCGGTGTCGCCGCCGCGCACGTGACCGTGGACGCGCCCGGCGCCCAGCAGGGCAAGTACTCCGTCGTCACCTTCCGGGTGCCGACCGAATCGGACACCGCGTCCACCACCGCGCTCACCGTGACGCTGCCCAACGTGCGCAGCGCCCGCACCGAGCCCATGCCGGGCTGGACGGCACGGGTGGAGCGCAACGACAAATCCGAGGCCGTCGCGGTGACCTGGACCGCGGACCCCGGCGCGCCCGGCGTCGGCCCCGGCCAGTTCCAGCGCTTCGTCGTCTCGCTCGGCCCGCTGCCCAGCGCGGAGACGGTGAGCTTCCCGGCCAAGCAGACCTACAGCGACGGCAAGGTCGTCGACTGGAACCAGCCCGTCGGCCCCGACGGCGCGGAGCCGGAGCACCCCGCTCCCACGCTGACCCTCGCGGCGGGCGGAGACGACAACGCCGACGGCCACCGCGTGGACAGCGGCGCCGCGGAGCAGGACGACGACACCGACGACACCGCCCGCTGGCTGGCGGGCATCGGCTTGGCCCTCGGCCTGCTCGGTGTCTCGCTCGGCCTCGGCAGCCTGATCAGGAGGCGCTCATGAGTACCGCGATTCGCCCGTCCGCCAAGGCGATTCGCCGTCTCGGCGCCGCGCTCGCCGCCGTGCTGCTGTTGTTCGGCGTCGGGCTGGCCACCGCGGGCGTCGCCGCCGCGCACTCGGCGGCGGTCGGCAGCGTGCCGGAGGACGGTTCGACGGTGGACACCAGCCCCGGCCGGATCAGCGTCACCTTCAACGAGGAGTTGCAGCCGAACTTTCCGTCGCTGACCCTCACCGGCCCGGACGGAAACCTCTGGTCGGAGGGCGAGCCGGTCGTCGACGGCAAGTCGGTGAGCGTCGAAGTGGGCGATCTCGGCCCGGTCGGCGAATACATCATCGCCTACCGGGTGACCTCCGCGGACGGTCATCCGGTCACCGGCAAGCGGACGTTCACGCTCAGCCAGCCGGGTAAGGGCACGCCGGGCCCGCGCGCCGACGCCAAGGGCAGGGCCACCGAGGACGACGGCTCCGACGGCATCCCGGTGTGGATCTTCGTGCTCGGCGCGGTCGTGCTGTTCGGCGGCGGTCTCGCCGTGGCCTTGATCGGCTTCCGCGGCGGGCAGCGGCGGTGAGAAGAAGGTGAGCGGCGGGGCGACCGGCGGCCGGGACGCGGGGGCACTGCTGCTGATCGTCCCGGCCGGACTGCTCGGAGTCGGGTTGGCCTGGCTGCTCACCGCGGGAACCGCGCCCGCCGAGGGCGCGGTGCGGGTACTCGCGGACGGTCTGGGCGCTGCGGTGCTCGGACTCGCCGCGCTGCCCCGGCTGCACGAACGGCTGGCGCCGCCGTGGCGCATGCTCGCCGCGCTGGCCGGGGCCTGGTTCGTGACCGAGTTCGCGGTGCTGGTCTTCGAGGCGGCCGAGGTGGTCGGGGTTCCGGTGCGGCGGCTGTCCGCCGATCGGTTCGGCACCTTCCTCACCGAGATCAGCGGCGGTCAGGTCGGCATCGCCATCCTGGTCGCGACCGCCGCGGTGGCCGGTTATTCGGCACTGGCCTTTCGCGGTTCCGATGCCGCTTCCACCGATCTGGTGCTGGTCTTCGCCGCGGTGGCGCTCGCGCTGCGGCCGATCACCGGGCACATGTCGCAGCAACCGTTCGGCTCGGTGCTGGCCGCCGTGCACGCGCTGGCGGCCGCGGCCTGGTTCGGCGTGCTGGTGGCGCTCGCGCTGGTGGTCCGCACGCGCGGCGAGTGGGCGGCGACGCTGCCGAGGTACTCGGCGCTGGCGCTGCCGCTGATCGGGGTGGTCGCGGCGACCGGCGTGGTGAACGGAATCGTCCGCCTCGGCGGCCTCGAACCGCTGCTGAGCACCGGGTACGGCCGCATCCTGCTGGCGAAGACGGCGGTGCTCGCCGGTCTGCTCGTGCTCGGGTGGTGGTGGCGGCGCGGCTGGGTCCGCTTGGCCGCCGACCACCGGATGGACGCGGCGGGTTCGCTGCGCCGCGCGGTGCTGGAGGTGACCGTCATGGCCGTGGCCTTCGGTTTGGCGGCGACCCTCGCCGTCACGGCGTGATCGGCTCCCCCTTCGGAAACCCGTTACAGTTGCCCGCATGACCGAAGTGAAGATCGTGGAAGACTGTGCCGCGTCGGCCGAATCAGCGTTTCAGTACGTCAACGACTACCGGAACCTGCCGAACTTTCTGCACGGCATCCAGTCCTTCACTCCGATCGGCGAGCAGACCGAGGGCGTCGGCGCCGTCTTCGACGGCCACATGAAGCTCGGTCCCGCCTCGCTGCATTCGCGTGTCGAGGTGATCCGGTGGGAGGAGAACTACGCGATCGGCATCAAGTCGATCAAGGGCTTCGAGATCGTGTCGACCTTCCTGTTCCACGCCAAGGACGACGCGCTGTGCACCGTCGACGCCATCATCGATTTCCGCGTGCCGGGCGGGCTCGCGGGCAAGGCGCTCGGTAAGACCATCGAGCCGTTCGTGAAGATCGCGGTCAAGCACACCACGGACAATCTCGTGAAGGAGATCGCGGCGTACCACGCGAGCCGCGCCTGATCCGGCCGCGGTTCGGGCGCAGGCGCGGAAACCATGCAGGGCGCCGCGCCCGCTCGGCGGCCGGAAAACCCGTGGTCGGAGGCGGCTGACCGCAGTCGCGACGCTGGCGGTGGCATATATCACGGGCATAGCCTGTATGCATGAACAAACCCACATTCGGGCAGCGGATCACCTACGATCTGGGCCGCGAACTCCCGGAGGAGTTTCACGAGTGGGTCGTCCACGACCTCGTCGGACACGGGGCCATGGAGCGGTACCTCGTCCGATTCCTCGTGCCGATCATCCCGTTCTTCGCGCTGGTGCTGCTGTTCCCAGGACCGATGCCGCTCAAGATCGGCATGATCGTGATGATGATCGTCCCGCTGGTCGTTTTCACGGTGGCGCTGAGCTACGTGTGGCGCCGCTTCCGCTTGATCCAGCATGGACTGAGCCCGGACCTGCTCGACCACAACAGGATCACCGACCGCGATCGGGAGCGGTACGAATTGCGCTATCGCCATCACGAGGGCCAGACATAACAGCGCGTTCCCGGCGCGAGTAGCGACCGAGCTCACATCGAGCAACCGGTCGCGGCCACCGCTCGGCCCGCCACCCCTAAGCTGACATTCGTGACCGAATCAGTGAACATTGCCACCGCCGATCTGGCCGACGAGATCGGCCCCGAGATCCGTAGCTGCGACACGCAGTTCATCCAATTCGGCGGCCGCGAGGTGTTCTCCGGGCGCATCACCACCATCCGCTGCTTCCAGGACAACCTGCTTGTCAAGCAGACGCTGAGCGAGCCGGGCAACGGCGCGGTGCTCGTGGTCGACGGCGGCGCCAGCGTGCACACCGCCCTGGTCGGCGACATCATCGCGGGCCGCGGCGTGGACAACGGCTGGGCGGGCGTGATCGTCAACGGCGCGGTGCGCGACTCGGCGATCCTGCGCACCCTCGACATCGGCATCAAAGCGCTGGGCACCAACCCCCGCAAGAGCACCCAGACCGGCAGCGGTGAGCGCGACGTGACCGTCGAGTTCGGCGGCGTCACCTTCGTGCCCGGTGACATGCTCTACAGCGACCACGACGGCATCGTGGTGCGCGCCGAATCCTGAGCTGATCAGTCCGGGGCGACCCGGACCTTGTGACCGGCGAGGGCGACCACGTCGCCGACGTGCAACTGACGTCCGCGGCGCAGCTCGACCTCGTCGTTCACCCGGACCAGGCCCGCGGCGATCACCGTCTTGGCCTCCGAACCGGAATCGATCAGGTTCGCCAGTTTGAGGAACTGGCCGAGCCGAATGACGTCGTCATCAATCGGCACATCGACTGGATCCGACATGGCGTACATCCTCGCGCCAGGACCCCCGGATCGCCAAACCGCCGCACACCGGCAAGCCGTCGAACGAGCCCGGCACAGCGCAATCCCAACCACGTCGAGGGCGAGTCTTACGAGCCCGTTCGCGGCCCGTCTCGCTTCCGAGTGGTCGAAGCGCATGCGACGAAGTCGCGAGTCTCGACCGCTCGGAAGCGAGACAAAAGGGGCCGCGAACACGCCGCGCCGAAGGCGCGGCAATAAAACACAGCAACGTACAGACTGGGTTGGTGACTTCCACGCAGGCCGGTGCGCGCACCGAGATCGAACTACCGGCGAACAGACCGACACCACCGGTTCCGCACCGCGGGCACGGCCGGTTCGCTCAGGTCCCGCATATCGCGGGCACCGTGCTCGGTGTCTTCGCGGTGCTGTGCTTCCTGTGGAGCCTCTCGCCCGCCCTGCGCTTCCTGACCCACGTGCCGCGCCGCTACATCGACGACTACTACTTCGACGCGCCCGACACCAACCTCATGTGGGCGCTGATCGTCGGTCTGCTGGCCGGAGCGATCGCCAGCCGCAAGCGAATCGCCTGGTGGTTGCTCGTCGGCTATCTCACGCTCTTCGCGATGACCAACGCGTTGGATTTCGCCGCCGAGGGCAATATCGACGCGCTGGTCGCGATGATCGTGCAGCTCGGCGTGATCGGTGTGCTGATCGCGTCGTGGCGGGAGTTCTACACCAGGGTGCGCCGTGGCGCGGGCTGGAAGGCGCTCGGCGTCCTGCTCGGTGGGCTGGCCGCGGGCTGTCTGCTCGGTTGGGCGCTCGTCGAGCTGTTCCCCGGCACGTTGCCCGCGGGCTGGCAGCGGCCCGGCTGGGCGGTGTACCGGGTGACCGCGGCGATTCTGGTGGACAACGAGCACTTCGACGGTCATCCGCGTCCGTTCGTCAACTTCCTGCTCGGCCTGTTCGGCGCGCTCGCGCTGCTGGCCGCGGTGATCACCCTGCTGCGCTCGCAGCGCGCCGAGAACGCGATGACCGGCCTGGACGAGTCCGCGATCCGCGGCCTGCTGGACCGCTCCGACGTCGAGGATTCGCTCGGCTACTTCGCCACCCGCCGCGACAAGGCGGTGGTGTTCGCGCCGAGCGGCAAGGCCGCCGTCACCTACCGGGTGGAGCTGGGCGTCTGCCTGGCCAGCGGTGACCCGGTCGGCACCACGGACGCCTGGCCGCAGGCGATCGATGCTTGGCTGCGGCTGGCCGACCGATTCGGCTGGGCGCCAGCGGTCATGGGCGCCAGCGAACACGGAGCGACCGCATACCGCAGGGCCGGGCTCTCCGCGCTGCGCCTCGGCGACGAAGCCATTCTCGACACCAGGAGCTTCTCGCTGGCGGGCCCGGAGCTCAAGCAGGTCCGCCAGGCCGCGAATCGGCTGCGCAAACACGGCATCTCGGTGCGCATCCGCCGTCATTCGGACATCTCCGCAGAGGAGTTCGCGCAGATCATCGCCCGAGCCGACGCCTGGCGCGACACCGAGACCGAGCGCGGCTTCTCCATGGCGCTCGGTCGGCTCGGCGACCGGCTGGACGGTGACTGCCTGCTCGTCGAGGCGGTGAACCCGCAGGACCGGGTGCTCGGCATGCTGTCGCTGGTGCCGTGGGGCCGCACCGGCGCGTCGCTGGAGCTGATGCGCCGCGACCCGCAGAGCCCCAACG
Organism: Nocardia sp. CNS-044; assembly: GCF_059570515.1. Lineage (NCBI taxonomy): Bacteria > Bacillati > Actinomycetota > Actinomycetes > Mycobacteriales > Nocardiaceae > Nocardia > Nocardia sp. CNS-044. The sequence continues at coordinate 487,521 of NZ_JCANSX010000005.1, read as the reverse complement.
GCGTGATGGAGCTGATGATCTCGCAGCTGGCGCTGACCTCGGAGCAGCACGGCATCACCAAGGTGTCGCTGAACTTCGCGGTGTTCCGCTCGGTGTTCGAGGAGGGCGGGCGGATCGGCGCGGGCCCGGTGCTGCGGCTCTGGCGCGGGGTGCTGCTGTTCTTCTCGCGCTGGTGGCAGCTGGAGGCGCTGTACCGGTCCAACGTGAAGTATCAGCCGCACTGGGTGCCGCGGTTCTTCCTTTTCGAGGAACGCAGGCAGTTGCCTAGAGTCGCGATGGCGAGCGGCCTGGCGGAAGGGTTCCTGCCGCGCATCGGCAAAGACCCCGAGACCGCCGTGCACACCGGTCTGCACAGCGCGGTGCCGGACACCGTCACCGGGCTGCACGCCGACGGCAGCGCGCCGGAAGCGCCGGAAATCGAACTCGCCGAACAATTCCCGCGCCGCCCCGAGCAGGTGCGGGTGCGGATGGACAAGCTGGACCGGCTGATCGAGGCGGGCATCGACCCGTACCCGGTCGCCTATCCCCCGACGCACACCGTGGCGGCGGCCCGGCGCTCGCCGCGCGGCACCACGGTCCGGGTGTGCGGCAGGCTGCTGCGCATCCGCGACTACGGCGGGGTGATCTTCGCGGTGCTGCGCGACTGGACCGACGACATCCAGCTGATGATCGACCGCGACCGGGTCGGCGCCGAACGCAGCGCGGAGTTCGGCGAGTACTTCGACCTCGGCGACCTGATCGAGGTGAGCGGGCAGATCGGGCGCAGCCGACGCGGCGAGCTCTCGCTGCTCGCGGCCGACTGGCGGATGAACGGCAAATGCCTGCATCCGCTGCCGGACAAGTGGAAGGGCCTGGCCGATCCCGAAGCCAAAGTGCGCCAGCGCTACGTCGACATGGCCATCAGTCAGGAGTCCCGCGACGTGCTCGCCAAGCGCAGCGCGGTGGTGCGCTCGCTGCGCGACTCGCTGAACTCCTGGGGCTATCTCGAAGTCGAGACGCCGATCCTGCAACAGGTGCACGGCGGCGCCAACGCGACGCCGTTCGTCACCCACATCAACGCCTACGATCTGGACCTCTACCTGCGTATCGCCCCCGAGCTCTACCTGAAACGGCTGTGCGTCGGCGGCATGGAGAAGGTGTTCGAGCTCGGCCGCACCTTCCGCAACGAGGGCGTCGACTTCAGCCACAATCCCGAGTTCACCATCCTCGAGGCGTACGAGGCGCACAGCGACTACGAGCGCATGATGCACACCTGCCGTCACCTGATCCAGAACGCCGCGCTGGCCGCCAACGGCGCCATGGTCGCGATGCGGCCCGCGGCCGACGGCTCGTTCGAGGCCGTCGACATCTCCGGTGAGTGGTCGGTGAAGACGGTGCACGGCGCGGTGTCGGAGGCCATCGGGTCCACCATCACGCCGGAGACTTCGGTGGAAGACCTGCGCGAGCTGTGCGACGCGGCCGCCATCCCGTACCAGCACGCCTGGGACGCGGGGCAGGTCGTGCTGGAAATGTATGAGCACCTGGTGGAATCGCAAACCCAGGAGCCGACGTTCTACATCGACTTCCCCACCTCGGTGTCGCCGCTGACCCGCGCGCACCGCAGCATTCCCGGCGTCACCGAGCGCTGGGATCTGGTGGCCTGGGGGGTCGAACTCGGCACGGCCTACAGCGAACTCACCGATCCGATCGAACAGCGGCGCAGGCTGACCGAGCAGTCCATGCTCGCCGCCAACGGCGATCCGGAGGCGATGGAGCTGGACGAGGACTTCCTGCAGGCGCTCGAACACGCCATGCCGCCCACCGGTGGTCTCGGCATGGGCGTCGACCGGATCGTCATGCTGATCACCGGCCGCAGCATCCGCGAGACGCTGCCGTTCCCGTTGGTCAAGCCGCGCTGAGACTTTCGCGTCCGCCGCGAGGATCTCACGATGAGGGATTGCATCGGCGAAGGGTTAACGGTAATCGAGTCCTGCCGATAACCTTGGAGATTCGGCCTCGGGAGGAGGGGGCCGATACCTACGACGATCGGGATGGGACATATGTACGTTGACCTGTTGACCAATGCCAGCCTGCTGGATCCGTCCGTGTGGGCGAGCCCGGACACCTGGACAACGGCGATGGAATACACGGCCAAGAAAAAGAAGAAGAGCAACAACGGCCTGATCTTCGGCGGCATCTGCTGCCTGCTCGTTGTCATCGCCATCGCGGTCGGCATCTACCTCCTGCTCAACAAGCGCAAGAAGAACGACCAGCAGCCTCCGGCAGGTCAGCCGCCCTACGGCGGCCCGGGCCAGCCGCCCTACGGCCAGCCGCCGCAGGGTCAGCCCCCGTACGGTCAGCACTGACCGGCTCCACCATCGAAAAGCCCGGGCCGCGTAGGCCCGGGCTTTCGTGTGCGGCGCGGAATCGGCTCGGTCCGCCCTAGTTCGGCTGCCGAGTCGGCTCGGCTCGCCAGCCTACATCCGGGCGATCTCGGTCAGGTCGATGTCGATATCGAACGGGACGCTCAGTCGCAATTTGTCGTGGTGGATGCCTGTTAGCGCGTACGTCCTTGTCGCCGGGTCGAGTTCGTACGCGTAGACCACCGGTCGGCCGTCGATATCCTCGACTCGCCAGAAATGCATGATTCCGGCTTTTGCGTACAGCTGCGGCTTACGCTCTCGATCCCGAAATCGCGATTCGACCGACACAACCTCGACGGCCAGCACGACTTCCTCGGGGCGAAAGGTTGTCCGCTTGGTGTCGCCACCGATGTTCGCTCGCACCACCAGAACATCCGGCTCCGGGCGCTGGTCTCGGCCGAGCGTCACCGTCATCTCACGCCGAACTCGCATATCTGCGGGCACCAGGCGACGCAGCACCGATTCGAGCAACGAGATGACCAGCATGTGAAACTCCGCCTGCGGACTCGCGAAGACGAGACTCCCGTCGATCAACTCGGTGTGCGGTGGCAGGTCGGGCAGGCGATCCAAATCCTCGGCGACGAACCCGCCGGGCGGCGGACGCAGCCATTGCGGGAACGACTCGACGGTCATGGCTACGAGTATGTCACCGGGTCTCGATTCGAGGTATTCGAAAAGCATGCACTGAGCTGGACCCCAGAGTTGCAGGGCGAATGCCCCGGTCGCCGCGGCGGCTCGAGCTTTCGCGCCCCGACAACGCCACCTGATCCGAACCGCCAGGTGGGCATACGGCAGAGTGGGTGGGTGCAGTTGATTCTCGTTCGTCATGCTCAGCCGGTTCGGGTGTCGAACGCGTCCGGGCCCGCCGATCCGGAGTTGTCGGAGGTGGGGCGGGAGCAGGCGGAGCGGGTGCCCGGGGCGTTGAGCCACCATCGGATCGCGCGGGTGCTGAGCAGTCCGCAGCGGCGGGCGCGGGAGACCGCGGCGCCGACGGCGGCCAAGCTGGGGCTGCCGGTGGAGATCGTGGACGACCTGGCCGAATACGATCGCGACCTGCCCGCCTACATTCCGATCGAGGACGCCAAGCTGGAGTTCCGCGACACCTACGACCGGATCAAGGCCGGATACCTGCCCGAGCAGATCGACGGTCCCGCTTTCGTGCACCGGGTGCGCGAGGTGGCGACGGAGATCGCCGCGAACACCGACCCGGCCGACACCGTGCTGGCCTTCGCGCACGGCGGCGTGATCAACGTGTTGCTCCAGGAGGTGCTCGGCCTGCCGCGGCCGTTGACCTTTCCGATCGACTACTGCTCGATCACCCGAATCCTGTTCTCCCGCACCGGCCGCCGCACCGCCGCCACGGTGAACGAGAACGGGCACGTGTGGGACCTGTTGCCGCGCAACATCGGTCGCTGATTCACAGGAACGCTCCGCCGTTCACAGCCGACTACCAGCCTCGTCGCACCGCGGTCACAGCGCCGCCGCCTTCGATAGGAGTCGTGAGTCACCGCGACTCACGCTCCGAGAGAAGGGAATACCGAGTGCTTTCCAAGACGAACATGCGCCGAGGAGCGGTCCGGATCGCCGTGGCGGGCGCCCTGGTGACGATTCCGCTCGCCGCCGTGGCCGCCACCGCGAGCGCGGAAGCCCCCGCCGACGCCACCCAGGTGCAGCAGGTGTCGGAGGGCGTCCCACTCGAGGGCGCCGATGTCAGCCGTCCGCATCCGGGCGAGGGGTTCCCCGGCAGGCCCGGCCCCGGCGGACCGCGGGTCGAGTTCCGCGGTCCCGAGCACGACTTCCCCGGCCCCGGCCCGCGCGTCTTCCACCAGACGCTCCCGCCGACCGGCTCGTTCGGAAGCAGCTAGCGGCAGTCCGCCGAACGACGAAGGCCACGTCCCGCGCGGGGAACGTGGCCTTCGCTCGCCCGTTGGCACCGGGACGAATCCCGCGCAATAGGCCGCGGAATCGCGGGCAAGTCCACCACCGTTAACGCCGGTGACGAATCGAGCGGAACTCGTTGCCCCGCAACATCCGCTGGCGGGATCGCACCGAACCGTCGCCGCCAGCGACAACGGCCACGGTTCGAGCGGGACCTCTCGCCCGTCCGCGGAATCGCGGGAAAGCCGACCTCCGTTAACGCTGGCGGCGAATCGAGCGAAACTCGTTGCCTCGCAATATCGCCCGCGTTATCGCAGGTCAGCGCGCCACCGTTAACAACGACCGGAGATTCAAAGAAAGGCCCCTCGGCTCACAGTCGAATACCAGACTCGTCCTATCCGGGTCATAGCACCGAGGCCTTCGATAAGAGTTCGTGAGTCATCGCGACTCGCGCTCTGAGAGAAGGAGTTCCGAAATGCTTTCCACATCGAACATGCGCCGAGGGGCCCTCCGGTTCGCCATCGCGGGCGCGCTGCTGACGATTCCGCTGGCCGGGATGGCGGCTACGGCCGGTGCGCAAGCGCCCGCGGCCGACGCCGTTCGGGTTCAGCAAGCGGCGGAGGGTCCAGCACTGGAACACACGGATGTCGGCCGTCCGCATCATCCTGGGCACCACGGCTTCCCAGGTCAGCCAGGGCACAGCGGCATGGATTCGCACCGGTCGGACTCCACGTCGCCCGGTGCGGAGCCCCCTGCCGACCAGCAAGTGATGCCGCCGACCACGTCCGGCCACCGTGGCTGATCCGGCGACGACGAAGGCCACCATCCCGCGCGGAATGGTGGCCTTCGTCGTGGCTTACGGACCGATCAGGCCATGCCCGCGATCCAGTTGTGCATCCAGGAGATCGCGGTCTGCCCGCCGCCGACCGAGTAGCTGCCGTACACGGTGTGCGCCTGGGAACGGTAGAAGCGCTCCAGATCCTTGGCCCGCTGCTGGTTCGCCGACTCGGTGAGCTGCGACTGCAAGAGGGGCACGCCGCCGAACGCCATCAGATCGTTGATGATCGCGCCCGCCTCGAGCTGGTACCGCCAGATGTTGGCGGGATTGGCGTCCGAGCTCTGGGCGAGGAAGCCCGCGAAACGGGTGACGAAGTCGTCGGTCGCGGTCGCGCAGTACAGGTCGTCGACGGCGCAGATGGTGCGGGTGCGATCGCTCAGCCAGCCGAAGCCGCCGACCCGGGGGCCACCGGCGCCCGCGCCCTGCGCGACGGGGCCGACCTGGATGTCGGTCGGCGAGCGGCGCGGATCCGAGATCAGGCCGACGCCCGCGACACGATTGGGCGGGACCACGCCGAGGCCGGTGCCGATCTCGGCCGCGAGATCACCGGCGGCGTCGGCGCCCTGGCTGTACCCGACGAGCGCGAACTCCGTCGCACCGCAACGCCTCGCCATGTCGCCGATCAATCCGCGCGCGGCGCTGACGGCTTCTTTCTTCGAGTTGCCGTAAACCTCGCCCTCCCAAGGGAAGGCGGTCGCGGCGTAGGTCACGTAGTCGACCTCGACCGAGCGCGGCAGGTTACGGGTGACGCCGGCCAACATGCCGGGCTGCGGCGTCTTGTCGTGACCCGTCTCCCACGTGCCGGGGATGGCCACCACATGGAGGGTCGGGCAGTTGTCCGCCGCGGCGGTCCCACTGCTGCCCATCACCAAGCCGGACGCGATCGTCGCGGACGCGCCGAGGGCCGCGACAAGCTTCTTCAACTGCATACTGCTCCAGTTCACACCCTGGCCCCGGTTGTGTGGGGCGTCCCCAACGAGTTGCCGCTCACATGCTGGACTCCACGAATGTCGTTCCAGTGAACGGAGGGTCAACTCGAGTTACCCGCCGACGTGACGTGCCGACGACTCCCGGATCTCGCAGGCCCCGCCGCACGCCGAAGATCACAATAGGGCCCGCGCGCCCCAGATGCCATTCGGGGCCCGCTGATGTCCGATTTCAGCGAGCAAACGCGCGAAGGCGCCCGTGGACGAGCTGTCCACGGGCGCCTCGTGTTCGCGTTGTGCGACTAGATCAGCGCTGGGCGACCATCGTCGGCGTCACCGGCGCGGGCAGCGCCGTCTCGCCCTCGAGGAACTGGTCGACCGCGGCGGCCGCGGCACGGCCTTCGGCGATGGCCCAGACGATCAGCGACTGACCACGGCCCATGTCACCGGCGACGAAGACGCCGGGAATGTTGGTGGCCCAGTTCTTGTCGCGCTGGACGTTGCCGCGCTGGTCGTAGCCGACACCGAGATCGCTGAGCAGGCCCGGCTTCTCGGGTCCGACGAAGCCCATGGCCAGCAGCACCAGGTCCGCCTCGAGGGTGAAGTCGGTGCCGTCGACCTTCTCGAAGCGGCCGTTGACCATCTTGACCTCGTGCGCCTCCAGGCCGGTCACCTTGCCGTCCGCGCCGACGAAACGCTCGGTGTTCACGGAGAACACCCGCTCGCCGCCCTCCTCGTGCGCCGAGGAGACCCGGTACATCAGCGGGTAGGTCGGCCACGGGGTGGACGCGGCGCGCTCCTCCGGCGGACGCGGCATGATCTCGAACTGGTGCACCGACGCCGCGCCCTGGCGGTGCGAGGTGCCGAGGCAGTCCGCGCCGGTGTCGCCGCCACCGATGATGACGACCTTCTTGCCCTTGGCGTGGATCGGCGGCAGGCCGTCGGCGTCGGTGACGTCGTCGCCGAGCTGCACCCGGTTGGCCCAGGGCAGGAACTCCATCGCCTGGTGGATGCCGTCCAGCTCACGACCCGGGATCGGCAGGTCGCGGGCCAGGGTGGCGCCACCGGCCAGCACGACCGCGTCGAACTGCTCGCGCAGCTGCTCGGCGGTGATGTCGACGCCCACGTTCACGCCGGTCTTGAAGATGGTGCCCTCGGCCTCCATCTGCGCGAGACGACGGTCGATGAAGCGCTTCTCCATCTTGAATTCCGGGATGCCGTAGCGCAGCAGGCCGCCGATGCGATCGGCGCGCTCGAACACGGTCACGGTGTGACCGGCGCGGGTCAGCTGCTGGGCGGCGGCCAGACCGGCCGGGCCCGAACCGACGACGGCGACCTTCTTGCCGGTGATGCGGGTCGGGTAGACCGGGGTCACCCAGCCCTCGTCGAAGGCGTTCTCGATGAGCTCGACCTCGACCTGCTTGATCGTCACCGGGTCCTGGTTGATGCCGAGGACACAGGACGCCTCACACGGCGCCGGGCAGAGCCGACCGGTGAACTCCGGGAAGTTGTTGGTCGCGTGCAGGCGGTCGATACCCTCCCGCCACTGGCCCTTGTACACCAGGTCGTTCCACTCGGGAATCAGATTCCCGAGCGGACAGCCGTTGTGACAGAACGGGATACCGCAGTCCATGCACCGGCTGGCCTGGGTCTGCAGAGTGTCGTGCGAGAACTTGTCCTCGTAGACCTCTTTCCAGTCCATCAGGCGCAGTGGAACCGGACGCCGCTTGGGCAGTTCCCGCGAGGTGTGCTTCAGAAATCCTTGTGGGTCAGCCACGTGCGGCCTCCATGATCGCCTCGTCCACGTCCTTGCCGCTCTTCTCAGCTTCGGAGATGGCGAGCAAAACCTTCTTGTATTCGCGCGGCATGACCTTGACGAAGTGGTTCACCTGCTGCGACCAATCGCTCAGGATGCGATCGGCGACAGCCGAACCCGTCTGGTCACGGTGCTCGGCGACGATGTCGTGCAGCCAGGTGAAGTCGTCACCGGCGAGCTGCTCGATCGCGTCGCTCTGTTCGGGGTTGACCCGCGCGGCGAACGTGCCCTCCGGGTCGTAGACGAACGCCACACCGCCGGACATACCGGCGCCGAAGTTGCGCCCGGTCTCACCGAGGATGACCACCCGGCCGCCGGTCATGTACTCGCAACCGTGATCGCCCACGCCCTCGACCACCGCGGTGGCGCCCGAGTTGCGCACGGCGAACCGCTCGCCGACCACGCCGTTGATGAACGCCTTGCCGCTGGTCGCGCCGAACAGGATCACGTTGCCCGCGATGATGTTCTGGTCCGCGACGAAATCGGCGGGCGCGTTCTGCGACGGGCGCACGACGATGTGACCGCCCGAAAGACCCTTGCCGACATAGTCGTTCGCGTCACCCTGCACGCGCAGCGTGATGCCCGCCGGAACGAAGGCGCCGAAGCTGTTGCCCGCGGAACCGGTGAACGTGATGTCGATGGTGTCGTCGGGCAGACCGGTGCCGCCGTACAGCTTGGTCACCTCGTGGCCGAGCATGGTGCCGACCGTGCGGTTCACGTTCGTGATCTTGGTCTCGAACTTCACCGGCTTGCCGCGCTCCAGCGCGTCCCGGCTCTGCGTGATCAGCTGCTGGTCCAGCGCCTTGTCCAGGCCGTGGTCCTGCGACTTGGTGCAGCGGCGGTCCTGGTACATGAACGCCGTCTCGACGTCGTCCAGGATCGGCGACAGGTCCAGCTTGCTGGCCTTCCAGTGCTGCTTGGCCTTGGAGGTGTCGAGCAGGTCGACCCGGCCGATGGCCTCGTCCAGCGTGCGGAAGCCCAGGGAGGCCAGCAGTTCACGGACCTCTTCGGCGATGAACAGGAAGAAGTTCTCGACGAATTCCGGCTTGCCGGTGAAGCGTTCGCGCAGCACGGGGTTCTGCGTGGCCACGCCGACGGGGCAGGTGTCGAGGTGGCAGACGCGCATCATGATGCAGCCCGAGACCACCAGCGGCGCGGTCGCGAAGCCGTACTCCTCCGCGCCGAGCAGCGCGGCGATCACGACGTCGCGGCCGGTCTTCATCTGACCGTCGACCTGGACGACGATGCGGTCGCGCAGACCGTTGAGCAGCAGCGTCTGCTGGGTCTCGGCGAGGCCGAGCTCCCAGGGACCGCCCGCGTGCTTGAGCGAGGTCAGCGGGGACGCGCCGGTGCCGCCGTCGTGGCCGGAGATCAGCACGACGTCCGCGTGCGCCTTCGACACACCCGCGGCGACGGTGCCGACGCCGGGCTCCGCGACGAGTTTCACGTGAATCCGCGCCTGCGGGTTCGCGTTCTTCAGGTCGTGGATCAGCTGCGCCAGGTCCTCGATCGAGTAGATGTCGTGGTGCGGCGGCGGCGAGATCAGGCCGACGCCCGGCGTCGAGTGCCGCACCTCGGCGACCCACGGGTACACCTTGTGCGCGGGCAGCTGGCCGCCCTCGCCCGGCTTGGCGCCCTGGGCCATCTTGATCTGGATGTCGGTGCAGTTGGTCAGGTAGTGCGCGGTCACACCGAAGCGACCCGAGGCCACCTGCTTGATCGCCGAACGACGCCAGTCGCCGTTCTCCTCGACCTCGAAGCGGGCCGGGTGCTCGCCGCCCTCACCGGAGTTCGAGCGGCCGCCGAGCCGGTTCATCGCGATCGCGAGGGTCTCGTGCGCCTCGGCCGAGATCGAGCCGTAGCTCATCGCGCCGGTGGAGAACCGCTTCACGATCTCCGAGGCGGGCTCGACCTCGTCGATCGAGATCGGCGCGCGCTCACCGGACTTGAACTTGAACAGGCCGCGCAGCGAGGCGAGGCGCTCGGACTGGTCGTCGACCAGCTTGGTGTACTCCTTGAAGATCGAGTACTGGCCCGAGCGGGTCGCGTGCTGCAGCTTGAACACGGTGTCCGGGTTGAACAGGTGGTACTCGCCCTCGCGGCGCCACTGGTACTCGCCACCCACCTCGAGCTCGCGGTGCGCGCGCTCGTTGCGGTTCTCCAGGAACGCCACCCGGTGCCGGGCCGCGACCTCGTCGGCGATCTCGTCCAGGCCGATGCCGCCCAGGTGCGAGCGCAGGCCGGTGAAGTACTCGTCCACCAGTTCCTGCGACAGACCGATCACCTGGAACAGCTGCGCGCCGTTGTAGGAGGCCAGGGTGGAGATGCCCATCTTGGACATCACCTTCAGCACGCCCTTGCCCGCCGCCTTGTTGAAGTTGGCGACGGCCTTGCGGAAGTCGGTCTCCAGGCTGCCGGTACCGAGGTCGAGCGCGCCGCGCTCCAGCATGTCCTCGATGGTCTCGAAGGCCATGTACGGGTTGATCGCGGCCGCGCCGAAGCCGACCAGCATGGCCATGTGGTGCACCTCGCGGGCGTCACCGGCCTCCACGATCAGGCCGACCTTGGTGCGGGTGCGCTCGCGCACCAAGTGGTGGTGCACCGAGGAGGTCAGCAGCAGCGACGGGATCGGCGCCAGCTTCTCGTTGGACTCGCGGTCGGAGAGCACGATGATCCGCGCACCGCCGTCGATGGCCGCCGAGACCTGGGTGTTGATGGCCTCGAGCGCCTTGCGCAGGCCCTTGCCACCCTTCTTCACCGGGTACAGGCCGCGCACGACCACCGAGCGCAGCTCGGGACGCGAGCCGTCGTCGTTGATGTGCACGAGCTTGGCCAGCTCGTCGTTGTCCAGGATCGGCTGTTCGATGGCGATCTGCTTGCACGACTCGGGGCCGGGGTGCATCAGATCGGCCTCGGGGCCGATGTTGCGCTTGAGGCTGGTGACGACCTCTTCGCGGATCGCGTCCAGCGGCGGGTTGGTCACCTGCGCGAACAGCTGCGAGAAGTAGTCGAACAGCAGACGCGGGCGCGCCGACAGCACCGCGATCGGGGTGTCGGTGCCCATCGAGCCGAGCGCCTCGAGGCCGGTCTTGGCCATCGGCGAGATCAGCAGGTTCAGCTCTTCGGTGGTGTATCCGAAGATCTGCTGGCGGATCAGCACGCGGTCGTGCGACATGTGCACGTGCGGACGATCGGGCAGATCGGCGAGCCGTGTCACGCCCTCGTCCAGCCACTGCTGGTAGGGGTGCTCGGCGGCGAGCTCGGTCTTGATCTCGTCGTCGGAGATGATCCGGCCCTTGGAGGTGTCGACCAGGAACATGCGGCCCGGCTGCAGACGCGCCTTCTTGACGACCTTGGACTGGTCGATGTCGAGCACGCCGACCTCGGAGGCCATCACGACGAGGCCGTCTTCGGTGACCCAGATACGGCTCGGCCGCAGGCCGTTGCGGTCGAGCACGGCGCCGATCACGGTGCCGTCGGAGAAGCACACCGACGCCGGGCCGTCCCACGGCTCCATCAGCATCGAGTGGTACTCGTAGAACGCCCGCCGCTGCGGGTCCATGTTCTCGTTGCGTTCCCAGGCCTCGGGAATCATCATCAGCACGGCGTGGGGCAGGCTGCGACCGCCGAGGTGCAGCAGTTCCAGCACCTCGTCGAAGCGGGCCGTGTCGCTCGCACCCGGGGTACAGACGGGGAAGATCTTCTCCAGACGGTTCTTGCCCGCGGAGTCGGTACCGAAGACGTCGCTGTTCAGCAGCGCCTCGCGGGCGCGCATCCAGTTCTCGTTGCCGGTGACGGTGTTGATCTCACCGTTGTGCGCCACCCGGCGGAACGGGTGCGCGAGCGGCCACGAGGGGAAGGTGTTGGTGGAGAACCGGGAGTGCACGATGCCGAGCGCGGACTCCACCCGGTCGTCCTGCAGGTCCAGGTAGAAGGCACGCAGCTGGGGCGTGGTGAACATGCCCTTGTAGACGAAGGTCTGGCCGGACAGGCTCGGGAAGTACACCGACTCCTTGCCGACGGCGCCCTCGCCCGCACCCTGCGAGCCGAGCTCGTGCTCGACGCGCTTGCGGATGACGTAGGCGCGACGCTCCAGGTCCATGCCGGACAGCTGCTCGGCGGCGCCCTTCGGCGAGGCGATGAAGATCTGGCGGAAGGTCGGCATGGCGTCGCGCGACAGCGCGCCGAGCGACGACTCGTCGATCGGCACCTCGCGCCAGCCGAGAACCTCGAGGCCCTCTTCCTTGACGATCTTCTCCACGCCGTAGGCGGCGCGCGCGGCTTCGCGGCGGGCCTGCGGGAGGAAGGCGATGCCGGACGCGTAGGCACCTTCGGCGGGCAGCTCGAAGTCCACGATCGCGCGGAAGAAACGGTCCGGGATCTGGATCAGGACACCCGCGCCGTCGCCGGAGTTCGGCTCGGCGCCGGCGGCACCACGGTGCTCCAGATTCAAGAGTGCCGTAATAGCCTTGTCGACGATGTCGCGGCTGCGGCGGCCGTGCATGTCGACGACGAATGCGACACCGCAGGCGTCGTGTTCGTTCGCCGGGTCGTAGAGACCGATGGGTCCAGGTGACCTGTGGCCAGGAAGTTGCGTCATGCCTCTGCCTTCAAGAAAGTGGCCTTCGAAGAAAAAACGGCCTTTCGTCGAACGCCTCCGTCAAGACTGCGCCCGTACGTTCCGGAATCCAGCCGCGCTGATGGTCTTCCGGCGTGCAGTCACGTCTCCAGTTGTCCACCCGCGATGGATACGTAGTGGGTGCTAGTCGGTAACGGAACGCTTACGTGTTCCTTACCTCCGTGCGGGTGCTCGCCCGCTACTCTGGGCACCTACTTGGTGAGCCCGAGCGGGCGATGGTGCCGAACTTTTCGTGTTCGGCGTAAGAGCAAACGATAAGTCAGGTCCGGGGCCCAACCAACTTAGGTAGCACTAATAACCTGGTCTAGCTGGGCTTCTTCATTTCGGTCCTCCACGTGTGCGCGTCGTCCAGTGTAAAGCAGCGGATGGACCTGGATCGATCCCCCGGCACTCGGTGCCGGGCGGCGGCGATGGGCCACCGACAGAGCGTCCGACGAGGCACTTCGACCCCGAGAACAGGCGCTCACCTGCATCGAAGATGATTTCCCCCGGCCGGACGACGGCAAACCCCTTGTGCCACGGCTAACTCGTCAACGGCCTTGATGAGATATTTACGACAGGGGTGTGACAAGCCTCGGACGGTATCCGACCGTCCGGATTCTTTTGCCCTTTGTGGCTTTCAGCACATTTTCAGCAAACAAGATCAGTAATTTTCGACACAGCGCGTTCAGCGCACATCAACACCCGCGCCAGCGCACTTCAACGACCCCCGCGCCAGCGCTCATCAACAACCGCACCAGCGCACTTCAACACAGCGCCGAGGCGGCCCGAATCAAGGCCAGCCGGTGCAGCGGATCGGCGGTCGTGAAGTGCGCGAAAACGCCGGGCGCCAACCGTTCCATGCAGTCCGGCGCGGCGAGTTCGGCCCGGTGCTCGGCCAGCTGATCGATGATCGCCTTGTTGAGCCGATCGATGGTCGGGCGCACGCCTGTCAGGTCCGGTGGCGCGGCCGGTGCGGCGGCTGGGTCGAACCGCCAGCGCGCGATCAGGCCGTATTGCACGGTCTTACTGGCCTCGATCTGGCCGAAAAACACCCTCCTGACCCACTTTTCGGACAGCCCGTACGCGGCGCCGAGGCGCGCCATCGCGTCGTATACCGCCGCCTCGCGCTCCGGGTCGTCGATCGTCGGGACGGAGCCATCGCGCGCGGCGTGCGCCCATTTGGCCGCGGCAACGGCGTCGGCGGTGTCGATGCGCTGCGCGATCAGCGCGACGAGCGGTTCGAGCGACCCGGGCACCGGCTCGCCGGGAACCGGCTTCGCGCTACCCGCGGCCCACACGAGCAGCGCCGCGGACAGCAGTGCCACCGCAAGTGCGCGCATGCTCCCACCCGTTCGCCCGACAACGACTCACCCTGCCAGGTTAAGGCGAAGCCACGGCCTCCGCGCCGACTCCGCGCACACTGCTCGGCGCGGAAAACGGCACGCCCGAACCCCCTTCGCTGTGAGCCTCGACACATCCGCCGGGCCGTACTCGGTGTGTCGGGCCCTTGCCTGTCACGCTGGGACAACGAATCTGTGACAGTTTCGCCAAGCTGCCAAACGACTGGGACGTAGAGGATGTGAGATCCCCATGACCGTCACCGGCTTGTTCACCTGGCTCGGCGGAGGTCAGACCGGTGAACTCACCGAACGCCACGAACGCGCGAGCTACGCCGTCACCGGAGCTTCCGTCGCCCTGTTCGCCCTGGTAGCGGGGGTCGTGACGACGTTGGCGCTGGCGGCGACCGGCGGCTGGCCGCTGTTGGCCATCGTGCCGCTCGCGCTGATCGTCGCGCTGCTCGCGGGCACCGTCGGCCGCGCACTCGCCACCGCCCGCCCGGGGCGGATGCCGGACCGGCTCGGGCTGACCGGACGCGTCGCGGTGGCCGTGGTCTTCGGCGTGCTGCTCGCCGAACTCGCGGGAACGGCGCTGTTCGACGGCTCGGTGGACAGGGTGCTCGACGAGAAGTCACACGCGGCCGTCGAATCCGCCCCCGCGGTGGCCGCCGCCCGCGCCGGGCTGGACCGTGCGCGCGCCGACCGGACCGCGCTCGACCAGACCATCGCCGCCGCTCAGGCCGATATCGACCGCATGCTGGTGATCGCGCGGTGCGAGTTCAATCCGACGCCGGAGTGCCCGCAGACCCGGATCACCGGCGTCCCCGGCCGCGGCCCCGAATCGCAGACCGCCAACGAGATGCTCCAGGACGCCCGCGACCGGCACGCCGCCGCCCGTGATCGCGCCGCGCAGCTGGATCAGCGCCTCGCCGAGGCCGAAAGCGCAACGGCCGCAGTCCGAACCGCCGCCTTCACGGACGGCGATCGCGGCCTCGGCGCGCGCTGGGTCGCCATGAACGACCACACCGCGGCGTCGGGCGGCGCGCTGCTGCTGCGTCTCGCGACGCTGCTCGCCTTCGTACTGCTCGCCCTGCTCCCGCTGTTGCTGCGCTGGTGGCGCGGCGAGACCTCGTTCGACCGGCACGCCGCCGCGCGCGCCGTGGTGGATCGCGCCGAACGCGAGGCCGAGGCGGCGATCGCCATCAAGCGCGCCGAGGTGCGCGCGGAGGCCGAGAACCTGCGCGCCGAACAGCAGCTCACCGCCGCCCGGCTCGCCGTGGAGGCCGACACCGCCATCGACAGAGAGCGCCAGCGCACCCGCGTCATCGCGGCCATCGGCGGGCTGGAGATCGGCATCACCGAACCGCGCGGCCTGGAAAAGCCGACGCCACACGCCCTGCCAGCCGCACCGGCTGCCGATCGAAAGGACAGCTCCGTGTCTCAGGACGGGATCGTGACACCGAACCTGCCCGCGACCGTCGGCGCGGGCGCGCTGGCGCCCACCGCGAACGCGGGCGCACTGGCATCGGCTCCTGCTGCGCGGCCCGCAGAGCCCAAGGCTGGCGGCGGCCTGGAGCTGCCGATCATCGGGACGGTGCCGTTCACCGACACCGCGGCGCGCTGGATCCGCCCGCTGGTGCCCTCCTTCGTCGCCAACGCGATCGACACCGCGACCCACCCGCTGCGCACGGCGCGGCAGGCCTTCGAAGAGGTGGAGGAGATCACCTTCACGCTGCGCCGCACCAGGAAGGTGACGGTGGACTCGCAGGACTCGCACGCGCAGGCCCCGCAGGCGGTCGCCCCGCCGGTCGGCTACCAGCTGCCGCCCGGGTCGCCCGAGGCATGGCACGCGCACCGCATCGCGTCGTCCGTGGTCGACGCCCACTACCCCCCGCCGCACTATGCGTCGCCGCACGACCCGCGGTATTCCGCGCTGGGCTACGGGCAGCAGACGTACGGCCTGCCGCCCGTCGAACACCGTGACGAACTGGCCGCCCGCGAGCAGCGGGAACTGCCTGGCCCGCGGGGTCAGCGGGAACTTCCGCCCGGTCGCTGACCGAGCGGAACACGCGGTGGCGGCAGCGTGCCGTTCGTGCGGAAGCCTCATCGTGGCGCCGCCGCCATTGGGCTACGTCCAACCGTGGTGACGTCCGCACATGGCTTCGCGCGCGGCGATCTAGTCTGCACGCATGTCGGTGCGTGATGTGACGGCCAAGACGCCCGCGCCATGGGGCTCGCGACTGCTCGGGTCGACCCAGGAGTCCTCGGGTGTGCGTCGCATCCGTATCCAACTGCTGCTGACGGTGCCGCTGCTGCTGGCCAACTTCACCGGCATGGTCGTCTCGCTCGCGCTCGGCGGGTTCGTGCTGCCGGGCCCCTCGGTGTTCACTCGCGACCTGCTGCTGCTGGATGTGCTCGCCGCGCCCGTGTACGCCGGGCTGGCGACGGTGTTCGGCGTGTGGTGGGGCACCACGCGCGGACTCGGCGCGCTGCGCTGGGCGACCGATCCCGACCACGTCCCCACCGAGGCCGAACAGTCCGCGGCGGCGGCGGTGCCGCGCAAGCTGGTGGTGCAGCAGGCCGCGCTGTGGTTCGGCGGGCTCGTCGTCCTGACGACGCTGTACGGATTGGCGGATCCGGAGCTGATCGCGAAGATCGCGTTCGCCGTCGGTTTCAGCGCGATCGTGGTGTGCGCGAACAGCTATCTGATCATCGAGTTCGCGCTGCGGCCGGTGACCACGCGAGTGCTGGAGGCCGCGCCCGCCCACCGCCGGCGCGGCATCGGCGTCTTCGGCCGTTCGCTGCTGGCCTGGATCCTCGGTTCCGGCGTGCCGGTGGGCGGCCTGATGGTGATAGCGGTGCTCGCGCTGGCCCGCTCGGATGTGAGCGTCGAGCGGCTCGCCGTCTGCGTGCTCGCCCTCGGCGGGGCCACGCTCCTGTTCGGCCTGCTGCTGACGACCCAGACGCTGGCCGCCACGGTCGCGCCGATCCAGGGCGTGCGGCAGGCGATGCGTCAGGTGGAGAAGGGCGATCTGGACGTCTGGCTCGCGGTGTACGACGGCACCGAACTGGGCGAGCTGCAAAGCGGTTTCAACCACATGGTGCACGGGCTGCGGGAGCGCGAACAGATCCGCGACCTGTTCGGCAGGCACGTCGGCCAGGACGTCGCGGACGCCGCGCTGGCGGCCGAGCCCGCGCTCGGCGGGGTGGAGACCGACGCGGCCGCGCTGTTCATCGACATCATCGGCTCGACGACGATGACCGCGACCCGCCCGCCCACCGAGACCGTCGCGCTGCTGAACCGCTTCTTCGGCATCGTGGTGGACGAGGTCGAGCGCTGCGGCGGGCTGCTCAACAAGTTCGAGGGCGACGCGGCGCTCGCTGTCTTCGGAACGCCGAGCCCGCTGCCCGACGCGGCGGGCGCCGCCTTGGCCTGCGCCCGCGCCATCCGCGCGCGCCTCGGCGAGATCCCCGAATTGACCGCCGGTCTCGGCGTGGCGGCGGGACGCGTGGTCGCGGGCAACGTCGGCGCCCACCAGCGCTACGAGTTCACCGTCATCGGCGACGCGGTCAACGAGGCGGCGCGGCTTTGCGAACTCGCCAAACAGGATTCGGGCTTGCTGCTCGCGTCCGCGTCGACCGTCGCGGCCGCGGATTCCGCGGAAGCCGAACATTGGGCACTCGGCGAGTCGGTCACCCTGCGCGGCCGCGTCGCGCAGACGACCCTCGCGCGGCCCCGCTAGGCCCTCCCGCCGCGACGGATTCCGCGGAAGCCGAACCCAGCAACCCGGCAAGGCGATCAGCTTGCGCCGCCGCGCGCCGACAACGCTGGCGCCACCGCTGAACCGAAGCGGGCAGCAGCGCTGATCATCGAGGGGCCGACCGCTGGGCTTTGGGAGGGTCGGCTGCACGGCCGCGATTCGGCTTGCGTCGCCGTCGCTCCCGAACCTGTCGTGCCCTCGCCGCAGTGTTCACATGAGCGCGAAGACTCGCACCCCTTGCGGAGTGCGAGTCCTCGCCGATTCACTACTGCGTCGCGCGCAGCCGGAACGCCACGAAGGCGGCGATCAGCAGCACCGCGGCGGTGCCCATCGCGGCCAGGTGGATGCCGGAGACGAAGGCCTCGTGCACCGAGAGCAGGAACGTCTCCGCCGTGGCGTCCGGCAGCTGGCGAGCGAATTCGGTGGCGGCGCCGAGGGATTCGGTCGCCGCGCCCGCGGTTTCGCCGGGCGCTCGGGACAGGTCGAGGCCGTTGCGGAAGATCGCCATGACCACGCTGCCCAGCAGCGCGACGCCGAGGGCGATGCCCGTCTCGTAGGCGGTCTCGGAGACCGCCGCGGCCGCACCGGCCCGCTCCACCGGCGCGGAGCCGACCACCAGGTCCGACGAAACCGTCAGCGCCGCACCGACACCCGCGCCGACGCCGAGGAAACCGAGAACGAACGGCATCGTGCTCGTCGCGACGTCGGGGCTGAGCCAGAGGAACAGCACCGCACCGGACGCCGCTGTCACCAGTGCGCCCGCCAGCACCGCGCCCGCTCGCCAGCACCGCACCAGCCAGGCCGCCGCCAGCGAGGCGACCACGCTGGCCGCCAGACCCGGCAGCAACAGCAGCCCGGCCTGCAACGGCGACTTGCCGAGCACCAGCTGCAGATACTGCGAACCGAAGAACAGCACACCGGCCAGTGCGAACACCGCCAACAGGTTGGTCACCACCGCGGTGCGGAACCTGGGCAGTGCGAACAACTTCAGGTCCAGCATCGGGTGCGCCAGCCTGCGCTGCCTGCGCACGAACAGCACACCCGCGAGCACGCCGACCGCGCCGACGAGGACGAGCGTGGCGCTCGGACCGTGCGCCGCGGCTTCCTTCACCGCGTACACGATCGGCACCAGGGCCAGCATGGACAGCGCCGCGCTCGGCAGGTCGAACCGGCCTGGGTTCGGGTCGCGCGATTCCGGGACGAGCACCGGGCCGAGGGCCAACAGCACCAGCATGACCGGCAGGTTCACCAGGAACACCGAGCCCCACCAGTAGTGCTCGAGCAGCCAGCCGCCGATCAGCGGACCCGCCGCGGCGCCACCGCCCGCCATCGCGCTCCACACCGCGATCGCGACGGTGCGCTGGCGCGGATCGAGGAACATCGTCCGGATCAGGCCGAGCGTGGCGGGCATCAGTGTCGCGCCCGCGACGCCCTGCAGCACGCGGGCGGCGATGAGCATTTCGGGCGAGACCGCCCACGCGGCGACCACGGACGCGATGCCGAAACCGGCCGCGCCGATGAGCAGCAGCCTGCGCCGCCCGACGCGGTCGCCGAGGTTGCCCATCACGACGAGCAGACCGGCGAGCACGAAGGAGTACACGTCGATGATCCACAGCAGCTGCGGCGTGGTCGGCGCGAGATCGGCGCTGATGGCGGGGACCGCTAGGTCGAGAACCGTGGCGTCGACCGCTAGCAGCAGCAGGGCGAGCGCGAGTACGGCGAGGCCCGACCACTCGCGCGCGGTGGCGCGCGGCGGGGCGGTCCTGGTTGGCGAAGCGGCAGAGGTGGCCGCGGTCGTGGTTGGGGCGTTCATCGACTCTCTCGACTTCCGTCGTCGAATTCTTTTTACCGTCCAGACGGTACAGTACAGGACATTACCGTCCGGCC
Source organism: Nocardia sp. CNS-044 (assembly GCF_059570515.1). Lineage (NCBI taxonomy): Bacteria > Bacillati > Actinomycetota > Actinomycetes > Mycobacteriales > Nocardiaceae > Nocardia > Nocardia sp. CNS-044. The sequence goes on along the minus strand of NZ_JCANSX010000005.1, from coordinate 468,055 downwards.
GGTATAGTCGAAAACCGTGACGGCAAACACCCGCGACCGGATCCTGGACGCACTCGAGACATTGCTGCTGGACAAAGGCATGTCCCAGGTGACGCTGGAGAACGTCGCCGCTACGGCGGGCGTCTCCAAGGGCGGGCTGCTCTATCACTTCAAGAGCAAGGACGCGTTGCTCGCCGGTCTGGTCCGCCGCCTCGGTGAACGCGCCACACAGCAGGTCGCCGACGCGCGAGCCAAGGGCACCTCGGTGGCGGAGTGGTATCTCCAGACGCCGAATCCGGACAGCGCCACCGACGCGGTGGAACTCGAGCTCTACCGCTCGATGCTCGCGACCATGCGCACCATCGACGCCAGCCCGGGACCCGAGGTCGACGAGGTGCAGCGCGCGCTGACCGAGCTGATGTCCTCCTGGTCGGACGGGTTGGACGCCGAGATCGACGACCCGGTGCACGCCGACATCGTCCGCCTCGTCGGCGACGGGGTGTATCTGCGCGCACTGCTCGGTTTTCCGCCGATCGAGCCGGAGCGGTACCGCCGCGTGCTGGATCGCCTGCTGGAGCGGTGACACTGTCTCCTCCGGCCCTGCCGCGCACCGGATAACGGGCCCAGGTCGGTCGCGCGCATTAGACTCGGCCGCGTGTTACCAGCCGCTGACCCGGCCGGTGCCGTCGGGGCGGGGAGCGATCCGGTACCAGGGTCCCCTGGAACGACGGTGCCGATCCGGCCGCTGACCTTCCGCGAACTGCTCGACCTGCCGTTCGCCCTCATCCAGGCCAACATCGCCACGCTGGCCGGTACGGCGGCGGCCGGACTCGTCGCGGCCGAGATCGTCGTCGTGGTGATCACCGGAAGCGTCTCGAACGCGACCGACGGGTCCGACGCGGGCACCGCCTGGGCGGCGATCCTCTCGACCGTCGTCTGCGCCTGGTTCCTGCGGCTGCTGCTGCGCGGCGTGACCGTGCCCATCGGGTTGGCGAGCATCGCGGGCGAGCGGATCGGGTGGCGGGCCGCGCTGGTCCGGCTGCGCGCCGTCGCGCCCGCGCTGTTGATCGGACAGGTGCTGTTCTCGCTGATCGGCGTCGCGGTGTTGGTCGGCGGCGGCATTCTGATCATCACCTTTCCTTTCGCGGTGGTCTGGCTCGGCTACCTGCGCGCCAAGCGGTTCCTCGTCGCGCCGGTGCTGTTCGCCGAACACGGCTCGCACGGCGAGGCGGTCCGCCGCACGAAACTGCTTGTCGCGGGCTCGGAATGGCCGCTGACGGGGCTGTGGTTGACTCAGCGCTGCCTGTTCACGCTGCTCGCTGTTCCGCTGCTGGCGATCCCCTGGTTCGTCTCGGATTTCTCCGGCACCCACCGCTGGCCGGTGATCGTGCTGCTCACCGCCGCGGCGCTGCTGCTCGTCGCGTTCGGCGAGATCGTGGAGGCGAGTACCCGGGTGGTGTCCTATATCGATCTGCGGTGTCGCCGTGAGGGACTGGACATCCGGATACCGTCCGGTCGCGAGGGCGCTGGGTCGTTCGGGCGCGACGGCGCCGGGTCGTTCGGGCGCGAGGACGCACGGTGACGCACCCCGAGACACCGCCGCCCCCGCGTCTCGGCCCCGCCGCCGATCATCGCGCCGCCGCCGAGGAAGCGGCGCAGCGCCGCGACTACGACCGCGCGCTGCGCGAACGGTTCCGCGCCGTCCTGCGCGGCATGGAGCAGCACGGCGTGCTGGAAGTTCGGCGTTCCCGGACGGCCGACGAGACCGTCGACGACGTCTCGGCTGTGCTGCCGCTCGAGGTCACCACCGAACTCCAACCCGCCGCACGCAGTTTCGACGAGGTCGTCTACGGCGGCCGCGCGGCCACCGAGGACGAGTACCGCAGGCTCGAATACGCCGACCGCTTCTCGGCCGCGGCCCCACCGCCCGCCGCCGAGCCCGTCGAGCGCGAGGTCGTCGAGGCCGGGCCGCGCACCCGCAGAAAGCTGCCGCCGCTGCCGAGCCTGCTGCGGAATCCGAAGTTCTGGGCGACGCTGGCCGTGGTGGCCGTGCTCGCGCTGCTGCTCTACGCCGCCATGCAATCCTGCGGCGCGCCCACCGCGCCGAAACCGCCGCCGGACATCCCGCCGCCGCAACCGCCGCCCTCCGACAACGACATCGACCGCCCGGACATCGGGGCCGGCGAGGACTCGATCTTCTCCCGGCTGCCCGCGCCGCTGGCCTTCGGCGGCTTGCAGTTCCTGATCGCCCTCGCGCTGCTGATGTGGTGGCGGGCCAGGCGGCGCGGGGCGCTGGTCGGTGAACCGCGCCCGGTGGAGGTCGCCGCCAACGAACTGCTCGCCGGACAGGCCGCGCTGTACCGCAAGTCCCGCGACTACGAGTACGTCGCCGCCAAGCTGCGCGCGGCCACGCTGCGCAGGCTGCGGCCGCTGCTCGGGGTCGGCGCCGACGCGCCGCCCGAACCGCTCGTCGCCGCGATCGCGGCCCGCAGCGGCGCGGACCCGCAACTGGTCGGAAACGCGTTCTTCGGGCCGGTGCCGGACGCGGACGCGCTGCACATCGTCGCCGCACAACTGGAATGGATCGAAACGGAGGTCGGATGACCACGGACATCACGAAGGGCGTCACCGCCGAGCAGGCCGGTGCGGCGTTCGGCGCGCTGCGAGCCGAGATCGGCAAGGCGGTCGTCGGCAACGACAACGCGGTGATGTACCTCGTGCTCGCGCTGCTGTGCCGCGGTCACGTGCTGCTCGAAGGCGTGCCGGGCGTGGCGAAGACGCTGCTCGTCCGCGCGCTGGCGACCGCGCTCGATCTGGAGTACGCGCGGGTGCAGTTCACGCCCGATCTGATGCCGGGCGACGTCACGGGATCGCAGATCTACGACCCGCATTCGGCGGAGTTCACCTTCCGGCACGGCCCGGTGTTCACCAACCTGCTGCTCGCCGACGAGATCAACCGGACGCCGCCGAAGACCCAGTCGGCGCTGCTGGAATCGATGGAGGAGCGCCAGGTCTCGGTCGACGGCAAACCGCAGCAGCTGCCCGATCCGTTCGTCGTGGTCGCCACCCAGAACCCGATCGAGCAGGAGGGCACCTACCCGCTGCCGGAGGCGCAGCTGGACCGGTTCCTTTTCAAGGTCGACATCCAATTGCCCAGCCGCGACGACGAATTCCGCGTGCTGCAACGGCACGCGGCCGGTTTCGATCCGCGCGATCTCACGGCGGCCGGATTGCGACCGGTGGCCGGGCCCGCGCACATCACCGCGGCGAGGGCCGCCATCGCCGACGTGACGATCAGCCCCGAGGTGCTGGCCTACACCGTCGACTTGTGCCGGGCCACCCGCACCGCGCCCGCCGTGCAGCACGGCGCCTCGACGCGCGGCGCGACCGCGCTGATGGCGGCCTCGCGGGCGTTCGCGTGGCTGAACGGGCGCGGTTTCGTCACGCCCGACGACGTGAAGTTCGTGGCGGTGGCGGTGTTGCGGCACCGGCTGCACCTGCGGCCGGAGGCCGAGCTGGACGGCGTCACCACCGAAGGCGTCATGTCCGCGCTGCTCGGCTCGGTCCCGGTTCCGGTCTAGCCGTGGTCGTCACCGGTCGTCTGGTCGCCGTCGCCGCGGCGCTCGGGTTGTTCGTCGCGGTCGTGCTGCCGTCCTGGTACGGGGTCGCGCTGGCGTGCGTCGTGCTCGCGGTCGCGATACTCGTCGACCTGGCCGTGGCGGGTGCGGCGGGCGACCTGACTTTGACCAGGCCGGAATTGACCACCGTGCGCCAAGGCCGCACCGCCGAGGTGGAACTCACCGTCGTGAACACCGGCGCGCGGACCGTGCGCGGTCTGCTCTGGGACGACTGGCCGCGCAGCGCGCGCACCGAGAACCGCAGGCACACGCTGGAACTCGCGCCCAACACCAAAGTCCGGCTGCGCACCTCGCTGCGTCCGGTGTATCGGGGCGACCGGGTCGCCGGTCCGGTGACGCTGCGGCTGCTCGGTCCGCTCGGCATGGCGGGCAGGCAGACCAGGCGCACCGTGCCCGCCCGGGTGCGCGCGCTGCCCGCGTTCCGCAGCGAGCGGCTGATGCGCTCCAAAGTGAAGCGGCTGCAACACCTCGAGGGACGCAACGTCGCCAACACCCGCGGCCAAGGCAGCGAATTCGATTCGTTCCGCGAGTACGTCGCGGGCGACGACGTGCGGTCCATCGACTGGCGCGCCACCGCCCGCGCCACCGACGTGCTCGTCCGCACCTGGCGCCCGGAGCGCAACCGGCACGTGCTGATGCTGCTGGACACCGGGCGGGTCAGCGCGGGCCGGGTCGGCGAGGGCACCCGTCTGGACGCCGCCATCGAGGCCGCGCTGCTGCTCGGCGGATTGGCCGCGGCGGCGGGCGACGGCGTCGACCTGCTCGCCTACGACCGCACCGTGCGCACCGAGGTACGCGGCGTGCGCGGCAACCGCCTGCAACTCCAGCTCATGCATGCGCTGGCGGGCGTCACCCCGGCGCTGGTCGACACCGATAGCGCGGGTCTGGTGCGCGCCACCATCGAACGCGCCCGCCGTCGCAGTCTGGTGGTCTGGTTCACCAGCCTGGACGGCGCCGCCGTCGAGGAGAACCTGCTCCCGGTACTGCCCGTGCTCGCGCACCGCCACCGCGTCCTCATCGTCTCGGTGATCGACCCCGACATCGCCGCGGCCGCCACCACCCGCGACGACGTCTACGCCGCGGCCGCCGCGGAAACCGTCCTCGCCGAACGCGCCCTCGTCCAGGAATCCTTGCGCCGCAAGGGCATCGCGGTGGTCTCCGCCCCTCCCGACCGCCTCCCCGAGGCCCTGGCCGACGAATACCTCGAACTCAAACAGTCCGGCTCCCTGTGAGTTTCGAAGTCCGCCTATCGCATACACGCCCCGCAGGGGTTCGAGGCCTGCGAGGCGTCGTGACCGCCGAGGACCGAGTCGGGAACGCCTGGGCGGCGCGGACGGCCCCGGTGCGGGCGGATACGTGTGAAGCGGCCATGCGACGCAACGAGGTTCAGCGCGAACGGCTGCGCACCCGACGGCTGCGCCGTGCACGAGGCGCGGCCGGGGCAGTTGCGTGTGAAGCGACTATGCGACGTGCACCAGGCCCGGCGAGCGACTGCGTGCGGGCAACTACGCGACGCCAACGAGACCCGGCGCGAGCGGCTGTATCACGCGCGACCACGCCGCCCGAGCGAGGCCCGGCGCGAGCGGCAACGTGCGGCGCTCTGCGACACGAACGAGCTCACACATCCTGTGCACGCCTCACATAGGCGGTGCCTATGTGAGGCGTGCGGTAGGGGTGTGGGGCATCACCCCTGCGCGAGGGCTGCGACGCGGATGAACCCCGGCGTGGCGATCGAATGTGAAGCGACTACGCGAACAATGAGCCAGCGCGAGCGGCTGCGTGAGAGCGACTGGCGACACGAACGAGAGGCCCGACACAAGCGGCGCATAAGAGCGACTACGCCATGCGGACGAGGCACGGGGCGGGGCGGCGCGTGAGAGCGATTACGCCACGCGGACGAGACCCTGGGCGGGCGGAGTGAGGGCGCGGCGTTGGCGTTCGGCGACAATCGCGCCGAGGATCTGCACCGGCGGGTAGCCCTGGGGTGGGGGGACGCGCAGCTGAGCGCAGAGCGCGGTGACGAGTGCGTGGCCGAGACTCGCCTCGGCGGCCGGGGTCAGGGTGCGCAGCCGGGTCAGGTACTGGCGGATGGCGAGGGCCAGATCCTCCGGAATGCCGGAGAGGTCGAGGCGAGCGGCCCAACCCGCCAGCCAAGGCGGCGCGAAAGCCAGTGCGGGGGCTGGCAGGCCGCGCTGGGCGTGCACGACGACGGTGCCCGCGAGCACGTCACCGACGCGGCGGGCGTTCGGCGAACACATCGAGGTGATCACCGCGATCGCGCCGAAACCGCCGAGCATCCAGAAGTCGACGATGGCGCCCGCCAGTCCGCGCGTCATGGCGTGCCGGAAATCGATGGGTCCGCCGTCGGTGCGCACGACCCGCAGCCCGAGCGCCAGCTTGCCGAGCGAACGGCCGCGGCTGAGCGTCTCCCACGCGACCGGGTAGCCGACGAGCACAACGACGACCGTCGCCAGCATGATCGCGTCCACCCATGCCGAGTCGGCGTCCGCGCGCACGACGACGAGGCCCGCCAGCGCCATCAGCAGCACGCCGAGGGTCAGTTGCGCCACCAGGTCGATGAGGAACGCGGTGGCGCGTGTCGGTATCCGCGCGATCGGAAGCTCGAGGGCGACCGCTTCGCCGGTGGTGAACTCAGCCATCTCGATAGCATTCTTGCGACCGGCGGTAGTGGGAGGCAACCGATATGGACGTAGACGCATACAGTTACGCGCACCGGCGGTCGTGGGACCGGCTCGACCAGCTGTCGCGCAGGCGCAAGCTGACCGGCGCCGAGTCCGACGAACTGGTGGCGCTGTACCGGCGCACGTCTCAGCAGCTGGCCCGGTTGCAATCGCACACCCCCGACCCGGAACTCATCGCCGGGCTCAGCGCCCTGCTGGCCAGGGCGCGCGGACGGGTGCTCGGCACCAAAGCCGACACCTGGGGCGAGATCGCCCATTTCTTCACCCACCGGTTCCCCGCCGCCGTCTACCGCGCGTGGCCCTGGTGGGCTTCGGTGGCCGCGCTTTTCGTGGTGGTCTCGGCCGGGTTGGCGATCTGGATCGAGGGTTCGGGCCGCGCCCGCGAGCTACTGGGCATCAGCGGTGACAATTCCGCGATCACCGCGCCGGGCGGCGCGTTCGAGACGTACTACACCGAACACCCGAACGATGCGTTCGCCGCGCAGGTGTGGACCAACAACGCGTGGGTGGCGGCGATCGCGCTGTTCACCGGCGTGCTGATCCTGCCTGCGGTGTATCTGCTCTTCATGAACGCGTTGAACGTCGGCATCACCGCCGGTTTGATGGCCGAGGCCGATCGGCTCGATTCGTTCTTCGGTTTCATCCTCCCGCACGGAACCCTGGAGCTGACCGCGGTTTTCGTCGCGGGCGGCGCGGGACTGAAGCTGGGCTGGACGCTGGTCGACCCCGGTCGGCTGAGCCGGATCGAGGCGGTCGCGAGGCAGGGCAGGGCCACTGCGACGATCGCGCTCGGGCTGGTCGGCGTGCTGTTCGTTTCCGGCCTGCTGGAGGGTTTCGTGACCCCGAGCCCGCTTCCGGCCCCGGTGCGGATCGGAATCGGCTTCGCGGCGGAGGCGCTGTTCTTCGCGTACGTGTTCGGCGCGGGACGGCGCGCGGCGCTCGCGCAGGACGCGGCGCGAACCTTGCCGATCGAGGAATCGGAACGGTGGCAGACAACCCCGGGCACACGCTGACTGGAAAGGCTTCGGACAATCGGCAGCAACGCCATGTCACGGAACGGTTGCGATATCCCCCATTTGAGTTCCGCTGGCCGCAGCGAGTCGTGCTCGAGCTGCGGCCAGCGTTACCGCCAACTGTACACAATCGTTATGCCCGCGCAACCCTCCGCGCCGGTGTCGCGCGTATAAAGCAGCGCGTCAGCAAACCCCTCTGACCACCCACTTTTTCACACCAACAGCTAACTCATGGCTGACGCTCGGGCGGTCGGTTTTCCTCCCTTCCAAGATCCCCCGCGGCGAAGTTGAAAACCACTACTGAAACCCGTCCGCGAACCGAACAATTGGCTGCGTAATGGTTAGCCGAAGCGCCTGTCGCGCATCGGTATGTATTCCGCCCGACGCATCTACCAGGCGTTTTGTCAACTCGTTTTCGGGTTGCCGCACGTTCTTGAAGCTAAAAGCGACCCAAGGTCTGTTTATAGCCGACTAAACAAGATTCCCACCCCGCCGGGACGGCATGTGGTGTACACGCATCAAGCCGATCCGGATGATTGCCAGACGCGCAATTGGCCACCCGGGCCCGAACATCACGCGATACCCCAGCACCGAAACCGCAACCGAAAGCGCCTCTGTGATCTTCGCCTCACCGTCTCGCTCAGCGGGGCGAAAGCCCAGGACGGTGCCGGTTTCCGGTATTGAAACGACAGCGTCCGGCCGAGCTCGAAAACTCGACCGGACACATCAGTCGGCGCCGAATAAAGTGGCCTGGATCACGCTTCCGCGAGACCGAGCCGCGCGTGCACCAGCCGCAGCGGGCGCGGTGCGAACCAGGCCGCCGGACCGAGCAGCCGCATCGCCACCGGAACCAGCACCCCGCGCACCAGCGTGGCGTCGATCAGGATGGCCAAACCGGCGCCGAGACCGAAGAACTGGATGAACCGCACGTCGCTGGTGACGAACGCGAGGAAGCTGATCGAGATCAGCGCGGCGGCCGTGGTCACCAGCCGGCCCGTGCGTGCGAGCCCCTCGACGACGGCGTCCCGGTTGGAGGCGCCCTTGTCGTGCATCTCCTTGATCCGGCTGACCACGAAAACCTCGTAGTCCATGGACAACCCGAAGGTGATGCAGAACAAGAGCAGCAGCATCGACACGTCCAGCGGCGCGGGCGTGAAGCCGAGCAGTCCCGACAGGTGCCCGTCCTGGAAGACGAAGACCATCAACCCGAGCGTGGCCGCGAGACTCAACACGTTCGACAGCAGCGCCCGCAGCGGCTGCACGATGCTGCCGGTGAACAGGAAGAGCAACACGAAGGTGGTGAGCACGATCCACGCCACCGCCACCGGTAGCCGCGACCCGATCGAGGCCAGACTGTCGCGCAGCTCGGCCACCTGACCGCCGACCAGCGCCGTCGCGGGCGCGGGCACGTCGCGCACCCGGTCGACCAGTTCGCGCGCCTCGGCCGAGTTGCGGTCGAGATCGGTGAGCACCGTGAGTCGCTGCGCGTCCGGCTTGGCGAACCTGGCGTCCGCGGGCGAACTCGCGGTGCGCTCGCCCCGCACGAAAGTGCCCACGCTGGAATCGACCTGAGTGACGTGGGTCACGCGCGAGAGCGCCGCCGCGTACTCGGCGAGCGGACCCGCCTCGACGCCGGAGGTGGTGACCACGGAAAGCGCGTTGCTGTCGCCGCCGCCGAAATCCTCGCGCAGCGCGTCGCCGACCTGGCGAACCTCGGTGCTCGTCGGCAGCACGCGATCGTCGGGCGTGCCGAACTGGACGTTCAGCAGCGGAGCCGCCGCGAGCAGCAGCGCCGCCACCACGGGGACGCCGGTGAGCAGCGGCCGCCGCATCGCGAAGCCCGCGACTCCCGCCCAGAACGGCGCCGAGTCACCGCGAATGCCGCGCACACCCGGCACTTTCCACGCGTCGGCCTTGGCGCCGAGCGCGACGAGCAGCGCGGGCAGCGTGATCACGGCGGCCGCCGCCGAGATGGCGACGACGCCGATGCCCGCGTAGGCGAACGAACGCAGGAAGTACTGCGGGAAGATCACCAGCGAGGAGAGCGCCGCCGCGACGGTCGCCGCGCTGAACACGATGGTGCGCCCGGCCGTGGCGACCGCGCCGACCACCGCGTCGTCGGGCGACGCGCCTGCCGCGCGCCGCTCCCGGAAACGGCTGACCATGAGCAACCCGTAGTCGACGGCGAGGCCGAGGCCGAGCGCGGTCGTCAGGTTCACCGCGTAGACCGACACGTCGGTCACCGAGCCGAGAATCGAGAGTTCGGTGAAGGTGCCGAGAATCGCGACGCCGCCCACCACCATCGTGAGCAGCGCGGCGATCACATTGCCGAAGGCGAGCACCAGCAGCGCGAGGATGAGCGGCACCGCGATGCCTTCGGCGATGCCGAGATCCTTGCCGATCTGTTCGGTGACGGCCTGGAAGATCGCGTTGCTGCCGCCGATCTGGACGTCGGCTACCGGCCCGTCCGAGCGATATTCGGCGACGATCTCCTCGGCGATCTCGGTTTCCTTGGTCGGGTCCCGCTCGGCGCCGCCCGCCAGGACGACCGCGGCCGTACCGTCCGCGGACCGCATCGCCGGAGAGCCGGTGTCCCAGTAAGAGACGACATTGGTGAGCCGGTCGTCGGCGGCCAGTCTGCGCGCGAGATCCCTGCCGAACCCGGCGGTCGCCTCGGCGTCGACGCCGCCCTGCTCGGCTCGGATCAGGAAGACGTAGTCGGTGTCGGCGCCGAACTTGTCGGCGAGTTGGACGGTCGCGGTGCTGGATTCCGCGTTCGGGTCCTCCTGCCCGCCGGGTTGCATCTTGCTGAACGCGGTGACGCCGAGCGCGCCGCCCGCGATCAGGGCGAGCACGCTCGCCACGAGTATCCAGCGAGCGTGTCGGGCCACGAAGCGGCCGAGTTGTTCGAACATGTCGAGCCTCCAGTCGAGCATGTTGGCATGTGTAAACTTTATGGGCGTTAACTTGCCATCGATGTGTGCGAGTGTCAACATCGAACGGATGACGAAATCCGAGCGGGAAGGGCCGTATCACCACGGCGACCTGCGCAATGCCCTGGTGCGCGCGGCCGCCGCACTCGCCGAGACCGGTGGACCCGAGGCGGTCACCGTGCGGGCCGCCGCGCGCCGAGTCGGCGTCACGCCCACCGCCGCCTATCGGCACTTCACCAATCACGAGCAGTTGCTCGGCGCCGCGCAGGAGCAGGCGCAGCAGAGCCTGTTCGGCGCGATGGCCGAGACCATCCGGACATTCCCGCCCGACGCCGACGCGGTGACCCGGCTGTTCGCGGTCGGACGCGGGTACATCGTCTTCGCGCTGCGCGAGCCGGGCCTGTTCCGCACCGCGTTCTGCAACCGCGAGGAGGACGACCCCGAGAACTGGAACTCCCCCGCCTTCGATCTGCTCTCGGATCTGCTCGACGAGCTCGTAGAGATCGGTTTCACCGATCCCGCCGACCGGCCGGACGCCGAGTACGCGGCGTGGTCGGCGGTGCACGGGATGGCGTCGCTGCTGGTCGAACGCGCGCTACCCGACACGGGCCCGCGAGCCAGGGATCTGGCTATCGACCGCACCCTCGCCGTGATCTCGCGCGGACTGGCGACCGGACCGAACGCCGCGGATTTCGGCCGCGATGCGCGGCGAGCAGCAATGCCGGACGCTGCGGACTGAGCGGCGCGGTGCGCACAGCCTGTGGATAAATGCGCGGAAGTCGTTGTGAGCGGGCGTTGTTCCGTGTTCCGCGTGTGTCGCGGACCGGATATCCACAGGCCGGGCACGGAATCGGCTATTCGAGAATCGGCTCTCTACCAGCCGAAATGACGCGTAGACGCGAGGCGGCCATGGCACTCGCGTTGGCGCGCAAGGATTTTCACGAACGGCGGTGGCAGTTGTCCACAGCTCGCCGCACATCCCCTGCGCCGCACACGTTTTCCACAGGAAGGGCCGGACTATCCACAGGTTCGTGCGAGGTTGTCAGCCGACCCGCAAAACGCCGGTAACCGTGCCTTGCAGCACCCGCCCGCTCGCGGTGACGAGCGGCGACATCTGGAGCGGATCGTCCACGATGGTGCCGGGCAGCGGCGAGTTCGAGACCACCGCGCCGGTGCCGGGATCGATGACGGTGAACGCGTAGCCGTCCAGCGGTGTCGTGACGTCCACACCGCGCCGGGTCACCGTGTAGACGTAGCCGTCCGCGGTGGACAGGTGCGGGACCGCCGCGCTGCGGACGGTGTTCTCCCATACCGTGCGGCAACCGCCCGCGTCATCGATGTCCACGCGGGTCATCCCGCCGACGAACGGCGCGTTCGGCGGCACCGCCGGGCCCGCGTCCTCCGGCACCGCCGGATACGGGTAGCCGTAGGTGCTCGCCACGATAACCGACCTGCCGATGCCGACCGGCGAATTCTCGCTGCCCGCACCGCCTTTCGTCAGTACCGGCTGCGAACACACCAGCTGCCCGGTGCCCGAGGCGTAGACGAGCACCCGCACCTGACCGTCGGCGTTGTCGACGATGGTCAAGTAGTCGGCGCCGGTGCGCGGGCCGAAGTAGGTCGGTGTGGAGCCGGTGCCCCAGCTCAGCTGTCCCGGTTTGCGCGCGGAGCCGCGGTCGTAGGTCGCGCGCCAGATCACCTCCGGGCGCCCGGCCGTGTCGGCGCGCAGTTCGTAGAGCGCGTGCGTGGTCGCCACGGCGATCCGTCCGCTCGGCGCCGCCGAGATGCTGTTGGCCACCAGCTCACCTGCGGGCAGCGGCGCCGTCGCTGTCGCGCCCGCGGGCGTCACCAGGCCGACGAGCCCTTTGCCCGTGGCGAACCAGACATTTCCCGACCAGTCCGGCACCAGGCCGGTCACGTTGTCGTCCGCCGGGATCGCGCCGGAAAGGTCGGTGCTGGTGTCGACCCGCAGCTGCCACCTGCCCCGTGAGTTCTCGGCGTGCGCGACGCGCAGCAGGGCGCGTTCACCGTCGACCACCACCAGGCGATCGGCGTTGTCGAGATAGGCGTACACGCCGCCGAGCAGGCTGCCCTTGGCCAGTTCCAGCGAGGCGAGCGAGTGACCGACCGGCCCGGCGCCCGGATCGAGCAGATGCACCGTCGGAGCTCGCCCGGCGATGGCAGTGCAGAGCGCGACGACGAGCCCGTCGGAGCCCTGTAGCAAAGTCGGGCACGCGGCCGCCAGCGGATAGGCGCCGACCCCGCGCAGACCTGGCCCGGGCCCCGCGAGCGGAGTGGCGTCCGAGGACCCGGCGTCACCGTGCATGGTCGACGTGCCGTGCGGCCCGAGATGCGGATTCGGCGGCGCGAGCGGCCCCCACTGCTCCGCCGCCTGCGCCTGCCCCGGCGATCCGAGCGCCAGGACACAAGCGGCGAGCACAGCGAGGGACCGCGTGCGAGAGGTGCTGCCCACGGGAGTTACGAAATCAGATTGCTTGTACGCGACGGGAACCCACTCACATCAACGCGCCGCCGTCGATGCGGATCTCGGTGCCGGTCATGTAGCGGCCGTCGTCGGAGGCGACCATCGCGACCACGCCCGCGATGTCCTCCGGCGTGCCGAGCGCCCCGCCGTTGAGCCACCCCGTCAGCCGCGCGAACAGGCTGTAGTCCACGCCCTCCGGTTGGTCCAGGATCGACTTGGTGGTGATCCCACTGGTGATGCCCGCGGGCACGATGTTCACCGCGCGCAACCCCTGCTTGGCGTATTCGAGCGCGATCGAATGCGTGAACGCGCTGACCCCACCCTTGGAGGCGGCGTACGCCGCGAGATAGGGAGCCGCGCTGTAGGCCGCGGTCGACGACAGATTGACCACCACCCCGTGCCCCGACTCCACCAACGCGGGCAGCGCGGCCTGCGTCATGAGGAAGGTCCCGGTCAGATTGACCGTGATGACCTGATTCCACGCGTCCAACGGCATCTCGTGCGTCCGCGCGGGCCGCAGGATCCCCGCCGCGTTCACCAGCACGTCCAGCCCCCCGAGAAATTCGAGCGCCGCCGCCGTCCCCGCGCGCACCGACTCCACATCGGCGATGTTCACCTCGACGGCCTCGAACCGCTCCCCCACCTCCCCCGCCTTCTCCGCGGTGACATCCAACCCCGCCCGATCGATGTCCACCCCCACCAGCTGCGCCCCCTCGTCGAGCAGCCGCAGAGCAATCCCCTGCCCGATCCCCGACCCAGCTCCGGTGACGACAACCCGACGACCCTCGTATCTACGCATGCCCAAAATTAGAACAGGTTCCTACAGGGAATCAACCCATTCGACCACCATATTTCCGGTAGCCCCCGCTGCAACCGGTTCCAGAACCACCCTCACCTGACCCAGCGCGCAACGCACACATATAGATAAGGCATCCACACCGACTGGGCACCAACCAACTAGCGCGCCTCGCGAACCAAAGCCCCACTAGGTACCTACCAAGTAGCGCCCACTCGGCACCTATGAAGCGGGGGGCTAGGGGGCAGAGCCCCCAGGCCGGGGCGTGGGGGCCGCGCCCCCACAAAACGCACGAAACGAGAAAAGGCTCATGCTCTCAGTGAGCATGAGCCTCTTATCGAGTGCAGTGGGCGAAGGGGGACTTGAACCCCCACGTCCCGAAGGACACTGGCACCTGAAGCCAGCGCGTCTGCCATTCCGCCACTCGCCCGAGCGACTCCGGAACACTATCACGGGGCCGGTCGAGAAACGAAATCGGCTGCTCAGTGGGGCTTGTGATGCGTAATGGGCATCAGGGGAACCTCCTGGGATTTCCAAGAGTTACAGGTGTGGAGGATCGTGGATATCATGCAATGAACGTGTTCGTCGGACGACACGCCATGCGCGTGTGTCGTTGTTATGAAGCTGGGAATGACATAGGAAGACGCTCACCGAAGGGAGGCCGAGATGGGCATCGTTTCGCGGTTCGAGCGTCGCCTGCAGGGCGCCGTCGGTGATGTGTTCGCCCGGGTCTTCGGGGGCAGCGTCGTGCCCCAGGAGGTGGAGGCGGCGCTGCAGCAAGAGGCCGCCGATCACGTCCAAGACGTGGGCGGTGGTCACCTGCTGGCTCCGAACAGCTATGTGATCACCATCAACTCTTCCGACCACCAGCAACTGGACGCCGATCACGACCTCACGACCCGCGCGTTCGCCAAGCATCTCCAGGACTACATCCGCGATCAAGGGTGGCAGACCTATGGCGAAGTACACGTAGCGTTCGAGGCATCACCTACGCTGCACACCGGACAGTTCAGGGCGAGCGGCCGCGTCGATCCGGACGTCGGCCGTCGAGCTGCACCCGCTCACAGCCCGGAACCCACGCCACAACGACCTGCAACCCCGCAACCAGGAGCTGGCCCCATGACGCAGAACTCTGGCTACGACCCGAGCCGTGAGCCCGCGGAGTCCGATCCACGCAATCGCGGGTACGCACCTCCGCCAAGCGGGCGGGCCGGTGGTCCCCAGAACGGTGCGTACCGCGACGAGTACGGGCGCGGCGCCGCGCCCTACGGCGCCTCCGAGTACCAGGCGCCGGATTCGCAGCAGGCGTACGGCGATTACCAGAACGGCTACGACTACCAGCAGGGCGGCCAGGGTTACGGCGGCCAGCAGGGCGGGTACGCCGATCAGGGTTACGGCGGCCAGCAGCAGGGCTACGGCGAGCGCGGCGGCTATGGCCAGCAAGGTTTCGGCGACCAGGGCTACGGCTCGCAGGGCTACCAGGAGCCCGGCTACGGCCAGCAGGGCGGCGGCTACGGCGAACAGGGTTACGGTCAGCAGGGCTACGGCCAGCAGCAGGGCTACGGTGACCAGGGCTACGCCGACCAGGGGTACGGCCAGCAGGGCTACGCCGGCCAGCAGGGTTACGGCCAGCAGGGCTACGCGGAGCCCGCCTACGGCGAACCGGGTTACACCGACCAGAGCTACGGTTCGGAGGAGCAGGCGGGCTACGGCCAGGCCTACTCGCAACAGTCCGGCTACAGCGGCCAGCAGGCGGGCTATGCCGCGCCGTCGTACAGCGGCGGCGCCGCCGCCGGTTCCGGCTATTCGGCCACGCTCCAGCTCGACGACGGCAGCGGCCGCACGTACCAGCTGCGCGAGGGCAGCAACATCATCGGCCGCGGTCAGGACGCGCACTTCCGGCTGCCCGACACCGGTGTCTCGCGCCGCCACATCGAGGTCCGCTGGGACGGCCAGACCGCTATGCTGTCCGACCTCGGGTCGACGAACGGCACGCTGGTCAACGGCTCCCCGGTGCAGGATTGGCAGCTCGCGGACGGTGATGTGATCCGCGCCGGGCATTCCGAGATCCTCATCCGTATCGTCTGATCCCGTAAGCTCGCGGTGCAGGTCACGACATGGCTCTCACGGTTTAGTCGGTCGTATCGTGATCGGAATCGACTGACAGCCCTATGATGCTGCCAACGCGCACGGCCCCGAAATCGGGGCCGGCAAGCCCGGCAGGCCGTGGGGGTGGGTCGAACCGCACCTACGGCACCGACATACCTATCGCCGAACAGGAGGTGGAACGCCGTGCAGGGACTGATCCTGCAGTTGACCCGTGCGGGGTTCCTGCTGCTGTTGTGGCTGTTCGTGTGGGCGGTACTTCGGACCTTGCGCAGCGACATCTACGCGGCATCCGGCATACGGATCCAGCCCAGGGCCGCACGCGGTTCCGCGGTGCTGCCTTCCTTCAGCCGAGGCCAGAAGGGCGCCAAATATCTTGTGGTGACTCAAGGTTCACTCGCCGGCACCCGCATCTCACTCGGCACCCAACCGGTGCTGATCGGGCGTGCGGACGATTCGACGCTGGTGCTCACCGATGATTACGCCTCCACCCGACACGCGCGTCTGTCCCCGCGTGGTGACGACTGGTACGTCGAAGACCTCGGCTCGACCAACGGCACCTACCTGGACCGCGCGAAAGTCACCACGGCCGTGCGGGTTCCGCTCGGCACTCCCGTCCGTGTCGGCAAAACAGTGATCGAGCTCCGATCGTGACACTCGTTCTCCGCTACGCAGCGCGCAGCGACCGCGGTCTGGTCCGAGGCAACAACGAAGATTCCGTCTACGCGGGCGCCCGCCTGCTCGCGCTGGCCGACGGCATGGGCGGGCACGCGGCGGGTGAGGTCGCGTCGCAGTTGATGATCGCCGCGCTGGCGCATCTCGACGACGACGAGCCCGGCGACGATCTGCTCGGCAAGCTCGACTCGGCGACGCGGTCGGGCAACGCCGCCATCGCCGATCAGGTCGAGGAGGAGCCCGAGCTCGACGGCATGGGCACCACGCTCACCGCGATCCTGTTCGCGGGCAAGAAGCTCGGGCTGGTGCACATCGGCGATTCGCGCGCCTACCTGTTGCGCGGCGGCGAGCTGGCGCAGATCACCCGCGACGACACCTTCGTCCAGTCGCTGGTGGACGAGGGCCGGATCACGCCCGAACAGGCGCACACCCACCCGCAACGTTCGCTGATCATGCGCGCCCTCACCGGCAACGAGATCGAGCCGACGCTGATCATGCGCGAGGCCCGCGCGGGCGACCGCTACCTGCTGTGCTCGGACGGTCTTTCGGACGTGGTGAGCGACGAGACCATCGCCAACACCATGCGCGAGGGCAGCACCGACGAGTGCGCCGACCGCCTGATCGAACTCGCCCTACGCAGCGGCGGTCCCGACAACGTGACCGTTGTCGTGGCCGACGTCATCGATCTGGACTACGGCCAGAGCCACCCGATCGTGGCGGGAGCGGCCTCCGGACAGGATGAGGACACCCCGCCGCCGAACACCGCCGCGGGTCGCGCCGCGGCCATGCGTCCGCCGCGCGCCGCACCGCCGCGCCGGGCCGCCGCGCCGGAACCGCCGCCGCCGGGCAAGTCGCACCGGCTGCGCTGGATCCTGCTCGCGGTCGCGCTGGTCGTCGCCGTCGCCGTCGGTCTGCTCGTCGGCTACAAGATGATCCGCAACAACTACTACGTGGGCGCGGACAACGGCCAGGTCGTGATCATGCGCGGGCTGCCGGGTTCGGTGCTCGGGTATTCGATCCACGACGTGGACACGGTCGGCTGCGTCGACCGCGACGGGGACCTGACCATCGTCAAGTCCGGATCGGATCTGCCCTCGGGCTGCCGCCAGCTGCGGGTCAGCGATCTCGAGCAGACCGGTCGGGACAAGGTCAACGCGGGCCTGCCGCCCGGTTCCCTCGGCAAGGCCGAGGAGCAGATGCGGCTGCTCGCCCAGCAGGAGTTGCTGCCGCCGTGCCCGGCGCGGGAAACGACCCCGCCGCCGCAGCCCGGCGTTCCGCAGCCCGGTGTCGTGCCGCCCGGCGAACCCGCGCCGGGTCCGGTCGCGCCGCCGAACCCCGCACCGACCACCGACCCGGGTGACACCAGGGGCACCGACGTCAACACGCCCACGAAGGTGGAGCAGGCGCCGACGACGACCCCGGCGCCGAACCCCCAGATCTCGGGGGAGAACTGCCGGGTGACGGACTGATGTCCGCACCGGCACCACCGTCCGCGGGGGCCTTCCCGAGTCCCCCGGGCGGGTTCGCTCCAGCACCGCCTCCGTCCACCAGACGCAACGCCGAACTGCTTCTGCTCGGGTTCGCCGCGCTGATCACCACCGTCTCGCTGTTCCTCGTGGAGGCCAGCCAGGAACAGTCGGTCACCTGGGACATCGCCAAGTACGGCCTCGCCTTCCTCGCCCTGTTCGGCATCGCGCACCTGGCCGTGCGCCGGTTCGCGCCGTTCGCCGATCCGCTGTTGCTGCCGATCGTCGCGCTGCTCAACGGTCTCGGTCTGGTGCTGATCCACCGCCTCGATCTCGGCGCGGCGCAGAACGCGAAATTCAATTCCGACCCGATCCCCTCCCCCGACGCCAACCAGCAGATCCTGTGGACGGCGCTCGGCATGGTGGTGTTCGTCACGCTGCTGATCGTGCTGCGCGATTACCGCACGCTGGCCCGCTACAGCTACACGCTCGGCCTGGTCGGGTTGGTCGCGCTGATGATTCCGGCGCTGCTGCCCAGCGCGTACTCGGAGACCAACGGTTCGAAGATCTGGATCCGGCTGCCCGGCTTCAGCGTGCAGCCTGGCGAGTTCGCCAAGATCCTGCTGATCATCTTCTTCGCCTCGGTGCTCGTCGCCAAGCGCGATCTGTTCACCACCGCCGGACGGCACATGCTCGGCATGGAGTTCCCGCGCGCCCGCGACCTCGGCCCGATCCTGGTGGTCTGGGTGGTGTGCATCGCGGTGCTCGTCTTCGAGAAGGACCTCGGCACCTCGCTGCTGATCTTCAGCACGGTGCTGGTGATGCTCTACATCGCGACCGAGCGGGTGGGCTGGCTGATCATCGGCGGCAGCCTGCTCGTCATCGGGTTCGTGTTCGCCTACCAGGCGTTCAGCCACGTGCGGGTGCGCACCAACACCTGGCTCGACCCGTTCGCCGACTACCACAACACCGGTTACCAGATCTCGCAGTCGCTGTTCGGCCTGGCCACGGGCGGGCTCGCGGGCACCGGCCTCGGCAGCGGACGGCCGAACCAGGTGCCGTTCGCCAACACCGACTTCATCGTCACCACCATCGGCGAGGAGCTCGGCCTGATCGGGCTCACCGCGGTGCTGATCCTCTTCCTCGTCTTCGTGGTGCGCGGTCTGCGCACCGCGCTCGCCGTGCGCGACAGCTTCGGCAAGCTGCTGGCGGCCGGGCTCTCGTTCACCATCGCCGTCCAGCTGTTCGTGGTGGTCGGCGGCGTCACCAAGCTGATCCCGCTGACCGGTCTGACCACACCGTTCATGTCGTACGGCGGTTCCTCGCTCTTGGCCAACTACGCGCTGCTCGCGCTGCTGATCAAGGTCTCCGACGCGGCCCGCGCACCGGCGCCGGCGCGCAAGAAGGACCCGGCGCCGATCGCGGACGCACCGACCGAGCTGCTGCGCCGCTCGGAATCGAGGCCGCAGGAATGAACACTCCCCTCCGGCGGGTCGCGGTCGCGGTGATGGTGATGGTCGTCGCGCTGCTGGCCAACGCCACCTATGTACAGGTCATCAAGGCCGACGACTATCGAAGCGATCCGCGCAACTCGCGGGTGCTGCTCGACGAGTACTCGCGCCAGCGCGGCCAGATCTCGGCGGGCGGCACCGTGCTGGCCAGCTCGATCGAGACCGACGACCGCTACAAATACCTGCGCACCTACCCGACCGACCCGCAGGCCTACGCGCCGGCGACCGGCTTCTACTCGATCCAGTACGGCAGCGCCGGACTCGAGCGCTCCGAGGACCAGGTGCTCAACGGATCGGACAGCCAGCTGTTCGGCCGCCGCCTCATCGACCTGGTCTCCGGCCGCGATCCGCGCGGCGGCAATGTGCTGACCACCCTCAACCCGGTGATGCAGCAGGTCGCCTACGAGCAGCTCACCGCCAAGGGCCACACCGGTTCGGTGGTGGCCATCGAGCCGAGCACCGGCAAGATCCTGACCATGGTGTCCACCCCGAGCTACGACCCGAACCTGCTGGCCGGGCACGACGGCGCCGCGACGACGCGGGCGTGGGAGTCGCTGAGCCGGGATCCGGACCAGCCGATGCTGAACCGGGCCGTCTCGCAGACCTATCCGCCCGGCTCGACGTTCAAGGTGGTGGTCACTGCGGCCGCACTCGCCAACGGCGTCGCGACGCCGGACGACCAGTTCACCGCCGCGCCCAACATCACCCTGCCAGGAACGAGCACCACCCTGGAGAACTACAACGGCTCGAACTGCGGGTCCGGCCCGACGGCCTCGTTGACCGAGGCGTTCCGGCTGTCCTGCAATACCGCGTTCGTCGAACTCGGCATCAAGGTGGGCGCCGCGAACCTGAAGGACGAGGCCGCCGCGTTCGGCATCGGCCCGCACCGCGGCATCCCGATCCCGGTGGCGGAGAGCACGGTCGGCACCATCTCCGACAACGCCGCGCTCGGCCAGAGCAGCATCGGCCAGCGCGACGTGGCGCTCACCCCCCTGGACAACGCGGTGATCGCCGCGACCATCGCCAACGGCGGCGTTCGGATGGAGCCGTACCTGGTAGATCAAACGCAGGGGCCGGATCTGAGCGTGCTGTCCAAGACGAAGCCGGTCTCGGTCGGACAGGCGGTGAGCGCCCAGGTAGCGTCTCAGCTGACCTCCTTGATGGTCGCCTCCGAGGAGAACACCGTCGGATCACGCCAGTCCCGATACACGATCGCGTCCAAGACCGGAACCGCCGAGCACGGCAGCAACCCGCGCAACACGCCGCCGCATGCCTGGTACATCGCCTTCGCGCCCGCGCAGAACCCCAAGATCGCCATCGCGGTGATCGTGGAGAACGGCGGAGATCGGGCGCTGGCCGCCACCGGCGGTTCGGTGGCCGCACCCATTGCCAGGGCCGTGCTGGACGCCGGTCTGCAGGGGGGCTGAACGATATGAACGAACGAGTTGAAGTTCGGGGGCCCCGATGCTGAACAACGGTGCGCTGATCGCCGATCGCTACCGCCTGCAACGTCTGATCGCCACCGGCGGCATGGGTCAGGTGTGGGAGGCGCTGGACACCCGCCTGGACCGCCGGGTCGCGGTGAAGGTGCTCAAGGCGGAGTTCTCCGCCGACCCGACCTTCCGGCACCGGTTCCGCACGGAGGCCAAGACCACCGCGCAGCTGAACCACTCCGGCATCGCGGGCATCTACGACTACGGCGAGACCTACGACCCGAGCGCGGGCGAGACCGCCTACCTGGTCATGGAGCTGGTGCAGGGCGAGCCGCTCAACACCGTGCTCAACCGCATGGGCAGGCTCTCGGTGCTCCAGGGCCTCGACATGCTCGAGCAGACCGGCCGCGCGCTCGATGTCGCCCATGCCGCCGGCGTGGTGCACCGGGACGTGAAGCCGGGCAACATCCTGGTGACGCCGACCGGTCAGGTGAAGATCACCGACTTCGGCATCGCCAAGGCGGTCGACGCCAGCCCGGTGACCAAGACCGGCATGGTGATGGGCACCGCGCAGTACATCGCGCCGGAGCAGGCCGTCGGCGAGGACGCGACCGCCGCGAGCGATGTGTACTCGCTCGGCGTGGTCGGTTACGAGGCGCTGGCCGGTCAGCGGCCGTTCACCGGCGACGGCGCGATCACCGTGGCGATGAAGCACGTGCGCGAGAATCCGCCGCCGATGCCGGAGGATCTGCCGCCCAACGTCCGCGAGCTCATCGAGATCACGATGGCCAAGGACCCGAACATGCGCTACGCCACCGGCGGCGAGTTCGCCGACGCGGTGGCCGCGGTGCGCGCGGGTCACCGTCCGCCGCCGCCGCTGAGCGCCGGCTCCGCCGCGGGTCCGCTCACCGCGGGCGCCACCCGGGTACTGCCGCCCGGCCCGACCGTCATCCTGCCCGCTGGTCAGGCCGACGGTGCGACCGTGCGGTACAGCGCGCCCGCGGCCGCTGCCATCGGCGGCGCGGCGGCGAGCGCGCCCGCGACCATGATGAACACGGGCGGATCGAACGCCGAGCCGCCCGGCAAGAGGCCCTGGACCACGATGCAGAAGGCGCTGGCCGGTCTCGGCGCGGGCGCGGTGCTGCTCGGCGGCGCGGCGATCTGGCTGCTGTTCGGCGGCGACACCAACCCGGACCCGGTGCGCGACCCGGTCCCCTCGTCGGTGGCCCCACCGCCCGCGCAGATCACCACGACGGTGCCGCAGACCACCACCAGGTTCGTGCCGCCCCCGCCGCCGGTCACGTCCGACGAGCCGTCACCGACCACCACCGAGCCGCCGACGACGACTCCGGAACCCACGACGACGGCGCCGCCGAGCACCACGGCGCCGACCACGACGAAGACGACCAAGACGACGAGTCCGACCACCACGCGCACCCTGTTCCCGACTTTCGACTTACCATTTCCGGAGAATCCCGGTGCTTCGGGCCCCGGTAACACTCGCAGCGCGCCCGCTACTCCTTCACAAGGACAACGATGACGACCCCGAAGAATCTCTCTTCCCGCTACGAGCTGGGCGAGATCATCGGCTTCGGCGGTATGTCGGAGGTCCACAAGGCGCGCGATCTGCGGTTGAGCCGGGATGTGGCGATCAAGGTGTTGCGCGCCGATCTGGCCCGCGATCCCACGTTCTACCTGCGCTTCAAGCGTGAGGCGCAGAACGCCGCCGCGCTGAACCATCCGGCCATCGTCGCGGTCTACGACACCGGCGAGGCCGAGGTCGACGGCGGTCCGCTGCCCTACATCGTCATGGAGTACGTGGACGGCGAGACGCTGCGCGACATCGTGCGCGGCAAGGGTCCGCTGCCGCCACGGCGGGCGATGGAGATCATCGCGGACGTCTGCGCCGCACTGGATTTCAGCCACAAGGCCGGGATCGTGCACCGCGACATGAAGCCCGCGAACATCATGATCAACCGGGCGGGCGCGGTGAAGGTGATGGACTTCGGCATCGCGCGCGCGCTGGCCGACAGCTCCAACCCGATGACCCAGACCGCGGCCGTCATCGGTACCGCGCAATACCTTTCGCCCGAGCAAGCCCGCGGCGAGACCGTGGACGCACGCTCGGACGTGTACTCGGTGGGCTGCGTGCTCTTCGAGATCCTCACGGGCGAACCGCCTTTCACCGGTGACTCACCGATCGCCGTCGCCTATCAGCACGTGCGTGAGGACCCTCGGCTTCCCTCGCACGTGTACTCGGGCGTGCCACGCGAGCTGGATTCCGTGGTGCTCAAGGCGATGAGCAAGAACCCGGCCAACCGGTACCAGACCGCCGCCGAGATGCGCGCGGACCTGATCCGGGTTCTCGGCGGCCAGAAGCCGAGCGCGCCGATGGTGATGACCGACGAGGATCGCACCACCGTCTTCGGCAACAACGAGCCCGCGCCGCGCAGCTTCCGCACCGTCGAACGCAACGACGACACCGCCGAGCAGGAGCCCGCCGAACCGGGCGGCTCGCGCCGCACCGCCTATCTCGGATTCGGCGCCGCCGCGGCGCTCGCCGTGGTGTTCGCGCTGTTCTGGGTGCTGATCGGTCCGGGAAGCAAGCCGGATCAGGTGACCGTGCCCGACCTGTCGAACAAGTCGCTCGCGCAGGCGCAGGACGCGCTGGAGAAGCTCGGCTTCACGGTGGCCATCCAGCAGAAGCAGGACAGCAAGGTGGCGGACGGCAACGTCATCGCGACCCAGCCGCTCGGCGGTTCCCGCATCGACGAGGGCAGCACGGTCACCCTGCAGGTCTCCACCGGGCCCGACCAAGTGCCGGTGCCGCGGTTGGACGGACTGACCTTGCAGCAGGCCGAGCAGGAACTCAATTCCCTCGGCTTGCGGATGGATCCGAACGTGGTGCGCAAGGCGTCCAGCGCCCAGGATCTGGACAAGGTGATCGGCACGGAGCCCGCGGCGGGCGCGCGAGTCGACGTGGACCAGGCGATCGTGGTCTGGCTCGGCAAGGGCCCGGAGAAGGTTCGGGTGCCGAGTCTGGTCGGGCAGGATATCAGCGTGGCCCAGCCGAACCTGGTGGACAGCGCCGGATTCAAGATCGTCATCGAGGAGGTGCAGTCCTCCAAGCCGAAGGGTGAGGTCATCGCGACCAGCCCGGCGGGCGGCACCAACGCCGACAAGGGCTCGACGGTGACGGTCCAGGTGTCCAGCGGCGACCAGATCGCCATGCCGTCCGTGGTCGGTCTGACGCCGTCGCAGGCGGTGGAGAAGCTGCGCCAGGCCGGCTGGACCGGAAGCACCAGCCAGATCGACCAGAACACCGTCGGCACCTTCGACGCCGGCAGCGTGGGGCGGATCGTCAGTCAGCAACCGTCGGCCGGTTCGTCGATTTCCAAGACCAGCACGATCACCATCACCACCGGGGTGCTGGGCCCGCCCTGATCCGGTGCCGCCCGATCGATCGTTATCCGAAAGAGGCGACCGGTCGGTGTGATCGGCGCGAGAATGGGGCTGCTCCATCCGAACCCAGCAACAGCATGGAACAGGAGGCAGCCCCATGACCACTGCCAGGGACATCATGAAGCCCGGCGCTCAGTGGATATCCAAGGACGAGACGGTCGGCAAGGCGGCGCGCATGATGGCCGAGCTCGGCGTCGGATCGCTCGTCATCGCGGACGAGAACGAACGGATGTGCGGCATCATCACCGACCGCGACATCGTCGTGAAATGCGTGGCCCAGGGCCGCGCACCGGCCAACACCCGCGCGGCCGAATTGTGCGAGGCG
Source organism: Nocardia sp. CNS-044 (assembly GCF_059570515.1). Classification (NCBI taxonomy): domain Bacteria; kingdom Bacillati; phylum Actinomycetota; class Actinomycetes; order Mycobacteriales; family Nocardiaceae; genus Nocardia; species Nocardia sp. CNS-044. Next base: position 443,531 of record NZ_JCANSX010000005.1, on the reverse strand, counting down.
ACCCCGCGGTGGGTCTCGGCCGACGCCGATGTCGAGGAAGTGCTCGAGGAGATGGAGAGCCATCGCATCAAGCGCATGCCGGTGATCGAGAACAAGCGGCTGATCGGCATGATCAGCGAGGCCGATCTGGCCAGGCACCTCGACGACAACCAGCTCAGCGAATTCGTGACGGCGGTCTACGGCAGGCCGTGACCCGGTAGCCGCCTCGAATCGGAGTAACGCCCGTCGTCCGGAGCCGCAGACTTCCGGGCGGCGGACGGAAAACGTTCCTCACATCGCTCGAAGAGTCGGCCGTTCGGCGCCGACGGCCCTATTACGACAGGTCCAGGTGCCGATTCATCGACATGGCCTCGTCGGCCAGATCCGGCAGTTCGACCACCTCGACGCCGTGCTGCCGTAGCTTCTCCACCCCGACACAGTTCACCACGAAGGTCGTCGGCTCCCGCCAGGCGATGACGACACGGCCGATCCCGGCGCGCAGGATGCGATCCGTGCACGGCGGCCTGGTCGCCGTCGCGCGCTGCGAACACGGCTCGAGGGTGCTGTAGATCGTCGCCCGTGCCAGCCGCGGATCGTCGGCGGGCAGCTTGTTCAGCGCGGATTCCTCGGCGTGCACCTTCTCGTCGGTCTCCCGCGAGTACCCCGTCGCGATCTCCGCGCCGTCGACCACGACGACCGCGCCGACAGAGAACGCGGTGTCGCTCGGCGGGCACTGGCGCGCGAGGTCGATGGCCCTGCGCATGAAGCGGTGGTCGGCCTCGGACCGCTCGCCGCCGTTCATGTCGCGGCTCCGGCCCCGACGATGTTCTGCTGCCGACCGGACGCCGCCGCGCCACCGGACCGACTGCTCACGACGCGGCGCCGTTCCCACGACTCCCGCACCGACGATGTCCTGCCGACGGCACAGTCGGGCCAGCCGTTCACTACCCGGCTCCGTTCCCGGGACGGAGGAGGTAGCGCAGCACGGCCATGTCGCCGACCTGCTCGACCTCGGCGAGCGTCCGGCGGCGGGTCGATCCGCCGGGGAATCGAGCGTCCGCGAGGAACCGCGGCGCGGCCGAATCGCCGACGACGATCGGCGCGACGGCCAGGTGCAGTTCATCGGCCAGATCGGCGGACAGGAACGCCGTGTGCATCCCGGTGCCGCCCTCGACCATCAGACGTCCGATGCCGCGGCGGCCGAGATCGTCCAACAGCGCCCCGAAGTCGAGCTCCGCGCCGAGCGCGACCACGTCGGCGATGCCGACCAGTCGATCGGCGAGCCGCGCCGCGCCGGAATCGGTCGTGTAGACGACCTTCGCCCCGCCGTGGTGCCAGAAGTTCAGCTCACGGTCCAGGTCGCCGCGCGCGGTGACGGTGACCTTGAGCGGAAACTCCGGCTTGCCCGCCGCCACCCGCGCTGCCCGGCGCTCGGCACTGTCGACCAGCAGCCGGGGATTGTCGCGGCGCAACGTCTCGGCACCGACCAGGATCGCGTCGGACTCGGCGCGCACCCGGTCGACCCGATCGAAATCCGCCGCGTCCGAGAGCAGCAGCCGCTCGGGACCGGCGTCATCGATGTAGCCGTCCAGGCTGACCGCCACCGAGAGCAGCACGTACGGCCTGGTCACTGCAACACCAGTGCCGCGACCTCCGCCTCGAGCATCTCCACCAGACCCTCGGCGGGGCGCTCGCCGCAGACCTCGAGCCAGTTCGCCAGCATCCGGTGTCCGCCCTGGGTGAGGACTGATTCGGGATGGAACTGCACGCCGTGGATCGGCAGGGTGCGGTGCCGCATGGCCATCACGATCCCGGATTCGGTGCGGCCGAGCACCTCGATGTCCTCGGGCAGGGTGTCCTCGAGCACGGTGAGCGAGTGGTACCTGGTCGCGGTGAACGGATCGGGCAGACCGGCCAGCACGCCCGAGCCGATGTGGAACACCGAGCTGGTCTTGCCGTGCAGCAGTTCGGGCGCCCGGGTGACGGTCGCGCCGAAGGCCTCGCCGATCGCCTGGTGCCCGAGGCAGACGCCTAGCAACGGCGTGCTGCTGCGGGCGCAGGCGTGCACGAGGTCGATGCTCGCGCCCGCTCGGTCGGGCGTCCCGGGGCCTGGGCTGATCAGGATGCCGTCGTAGTCGGCGATAGCGGCGTCCACGTCGGCCAGTTGCGGATCGTCGTTGCGCCAGACGACGGCCTCGGCTCCCAGCTGGCCCAGGTACTGCACCAGGTTGAAGACGAAGCTGTCGTAATTGTCGACGACCAGTACACGCATGGTTCGAGATTACGTGGCGACGCGGGAGACCGTCGCATCCATTACCTGTTGGGATAGCCTAGGGGGAACACCGGAGGGCTTCCGAGCCTCGCCCGGGCCGTCCGCGCTGCCACCGGAACGGCCGCGGCGAAGTCGCTCGGCACAGAGTCAACTGAATCAGCCGCCGGTACCGACCTGCACGCCGAATACGAGGACGTCATGCCCAAGTCGAAGGTCCGCAAGAAGACCGACTACACGATCAACCCCGCCAGCCGGACCCCGGTGAAGGTGAAGGCGGGCCCGTCGCCGGTCTGGTACGTCACGATCATGCTCGGCTTCATGCTGGCCGGTCTGGTCTGGCTGCTGGTCTACTACCTGGCCGCCGAGCAGATCAGCTGGATGAACGACCTCAACGCCTGGAACTTCCTGATCGGCTTCGGGCTCATGGTCGTCGGACTGATCATGACCATGCGGTGGCGCTGATCCACCTCCTTCGGGATTACAGACGTGTCATTCATGCACACCTGTGGATGACCCTGTGGACAACTCGAGGACCGATTGGGGAAAGTGCCGCGTGAACCCTGAATCCCCCTCCGTGGAACCGCGTCTCGCGTGGACCACGCCTACCCCCGCGCTCGTCGCGGTGGCCGTCGGCGGTGTGATCCTCGCTGGTGCGGCGTTCTTCGCCGCGGACGCCGCGAGCCGGCTGCTCATCGGGCTGGCCGCGGCGGGCCTGCTCGCCCTGGCGGGCCTGGGTTTCCGCCAGCGGCCGCGCCTGTCCATCCAGACCGGCGCCGATCCGCGCCTGGTGGTGCGCGGCCTGCTCGGCCCGGCCGAGTACCGGCCCGAGCAGATCGTCACGGCGCGGGTGGTGAGCTACCGCCGCCTCGGGCGCAAGTCGCCGATGCTCGAGATCGATGTCGAGCACGAGGGCCAGGAGCGGCTGTTGATCTTCGGCCGTTGGAACCTGGGCACCGCGCCGCAGGATGTCTTCGAGGCGCTGGTCGCGCATCGGATCGCGTATTTGCCGTCGGAGTAGGCATACCTCGGCATTCGCTCCATGTTTCACGTGAAGCGAGCCGAAAACCGGCTCAGGACACCAGTGCCGCCGCGACGCCGATGAGCGCGACCGAGACCGCGCCGACCGCGCCGATGGCGGCCCACCCGATGGTGCGTGCGGACTCCGGCGATTTCGCGCGCACCCACTGCGGCAGGAACAGCACGCCCATCGTTGCCAGCGTGCCCGCGACGAGTCCGCCCAGGTGCACCCACAGCGAGACCCCGCTCAGCGAGAGGCTGAGCAGCACGTTGATCGCGATGATCACCAGAATCTGGGTGGCGTTCATCCGCAGCCGGATCAACAGGACCGCGACCGCGCCGAACATCCCGTACACCGCGCCGGACGCGCCTGCCCCGATCGTGTTCACCGGCTCGAGCAGCATCCCGCCCGCCGAACCGCCGACCAACGCGACCATATAGATGGCGAGCATCCGGGTCCGCCCGAGGAACGGCTCCAGCTGGATGCCGACGATGTAGAGGGCGAACATGTTCAGCGCCAGGTGCAGCGGGCCCCAGTGCAGGAAGCCCGAGCCGATCACCCGGAACCACTCACCGTCGGCCACCAGCTGCGGAATCAGCGCCCAGCGCAGGAAGAGGCTGGACCGGTAGTTGTCGGCCAGGCTGCTCGCTTGAACCGCGGTGATCGCGTAGAACAGCACGTTCAACGCGATCAGCCCGTATGTCACGAGCGGGGTGGTCGAGGCGACGACCGGTGCGCCCGCGACCGTGCGGACCGGACGGACCTGGGCGCCCGCCTCCCGCACGCAGTCGACGCAGTGCTGCCCGACCGCGGCGGGCCGCAGGCAGTCCGGGCACGCGGGCCGCCCGCAGCGCGTGCACGCCAGGCCGGTCGGACGATTCGGATGGCGGACGCACGTCGGTGCGGGCGGCTGAGGGTTCATCGGTTCAATCGATCGTGACGGTGGAGATGCGGACGGGCTCTTTGGGACGGTCGTTGCGATCGGTCGGCGTCGCCGCGATGGCGTCGACGACCTTGCGCGAATCCGGGTCGACGACCTCGCCGAAGATCGTGTACTTGCGATTCAGGTGCGGCTGCGGGCTCACCGTGATGAAGAACTGCGAGCCGCTGGTGCGGGCGCCGACGTTCGCCATGGCCAGGAGGTAGCCGCGGTCGAAGCGCAGCTCGGGATGGAATTCGGCGGCGATGTCGTAGCCGGGCCCGCCGCGACCGGTGTCGCCGGGATCGCCGCCCTGGATCATGAAGCCCTCGATCACCCGGTGGAAGGCGGTGCCGTCGTAGAACGGGCCGGAGGTGCCCCCGCTCGCGTTCTCGGTGGTGTACGCCGCCGAGCCGTCGATCAGCCCGAGGAAGTTCCGCACCGTCTTCGGCGCGTGATAGCCGAAGAGCGCGAGCTTGATATCGCCGTGGTTCGTACAGAGCGTCACACCGGCGGTCTGAATCGGTGAGGTCACGCCCGCAATGCTAGAACAGCGCCGCCGGACGAAGTCCGCAGAACACCCGCGCATGGCCGGAGCGAACGCGGAGGCACGCCTGACGATCGCGCGGGTCCGATCCTGCACACTGCCCGGGCCGGCCCGCGGCGCGTCCAGACCGGTCGGCACTTACTGCGCAGTTCACTCCGCTGTGCCAAAGTGGTCGAATGAGCTTGGGGCGTCTACGCGTATCCGCACGTTCTCGTAACCGGCTGATCGCCGGGGGTCTCGCCGCGCTGGCGGGTGGCGTGGCCTGGCTGGTCCGCAGCAAACGACCGCTGCCGCCGCAGCCCGCACCGGAGCCGCCGCGCATCGGCTACTCCCGAAACGGCTCCGCGCCGACCCCCGTCGCGGGAGCCGGCGCGGAGAACAACCGCTGAGCGCGTTCAGCGGCTGACGGCGCGCTTGTACTGGCGCAGGGCCAGCGGCACGAACACCACCAGGATCACGACCACCCAGATCAGCGTGGTCGCCACCGGATGCTGCATCGACCAGGCGTCCGAGACCGGCACCATCGCGCTGGTGTTGCCGAACAACTCGCGGGTCGCCTGTGTCAGCGCGGAGACCGGGTTCCATTCGGCGAACACCTTCAGCACGGTCGGCAGGTTTTCCATCGGCACGAACGTGTTGGCCAGGAAGGTCAGCGGGAACATGACCATGAAGCTGGCATTGTTGAACACCTCGGGCGCCCGCACCAGCAAACCGACGACGGCCATGATCCAGGACACCGCGTAGGCGAACAGCAGCAGCAGGACGTATGCGAGCACCGCGTCCAAGAAGGAGCCGCGGATCCGCCAGCCGACGACCAGGCCGGTCAGCGACATGACCACCAGGCTGACCACGTTGATCACCACGTCGCTGACGGTCCGGCCGACCAGCACCGCCGACGACGCCATCGGCAGCGAGCGGAACCGGTCGATGATGCCCTTCTGCATGTCCTCGGCGAGACCCGCGCCGGTGAACGAGGAACCGAACACCACGGTCTGCGCGAAGATGCCCGCGATCAGGAACTCGCGGTAGCCGCCCTCCATGCCGGGCACCTGGATCGCGTTGCCGAAGACGTACGCGAAGAGCAGCACGAACATGATCGGCGACAGCGTCGAGAAGATCAGCACGTCGGGCACGCGCTTGATCTTGATGATGTTGCGCTTGGCAATGGTCACGCTGTCGCTGACCACGATGGAGAGGCGTTCACCGAGACCCATGCGGGGCGGTGCCTCCACAACTGTCGTCGTCGCGGTCATCGGGACTTTCCTTCCGTAGCTTCGAGTCGTTCGGCGGCTTTCGCTCCGCCGGAGCCGTTCGCCGCGACGTCTCCCGCGCGCTTGTCCACGGCATCGCCACCGACGAGTTCCTCGGCCTCGTGCCCGGTGAGCGTCAGGAACACGTCGTCCAGCGACGGACGACGCAGGCCGACGTCGTGCACCTGCACGTCGCTCGCCGCGAGCAGGCCGATCGCGTCGACGAGCGCCTGGGAGCCGTTGCTGACCGGCACCGTGATCCGGCGCAGGCCGGGTTCGAGGTGAATCTCCCCGTCCGCGAGGCCCTTCAGCGCCTGCTGCGCGACGGCGAGCTTGTCGACGTGGTCGACGGTGAATTGGACGCGATCGCCGCCGACCAGGGTCTTCAGCTCGTCGGCGGTGCCGCGCGCGATGACCTTGCCGTGGTCGATCACGGCGATCGAGTCGGCGAGCCGGTCGGCCTCCTCCATGTACTGGGTGGTGAGCAGCAGCGTGGTGCCGCCCGCGACCAGCTCCTCGATGACGTCCCAGAGGTCCAGCCTGGCCCGGGGGTCCAGGCCGGTGGTCGGCTCGTCCAAGAACAGCACCGGCGGATTGGCCACCAGGGCTCCGGCCAGGTCGAGCCTGCGGCGCATGCCGCCGGAGTAGCCGCGGACCGGCCGGTCGGCCGCGTCGCTGAGCCGGAAGCGTTCCAGCAGCTCGCGTGCGCGCTCCTTACTGCGCTGCACGCCCATGTGATAGAGCCTGCCCACCATCTCGAGGTTCTCGAAGCCGGTGAGGTATTCGTCGACGGCGGCGTACTGGCCCGACGCACCGATCCTGGACCGCAGCGCCTGCGGATTCCGGAGGACATCGAGTCCCGCCACCGTCGCCCGGCCCTCATCGGGAACGAGCAGGGTGGTGAGCACCCGGACCGCGGTGGTCTTGCCTGCGCCGTTGGGGCCGAGTAGCGCGGTGACGGTGCCTTCCGGCACCGTCAGGTCGAGTCCATCGAGGGCGACCAGCTGGCCGTAGCGCTTGACCAGACCCTCGGCGACTATTGCGTCGGGCATGATTCTCCTGACGTTGGTGAATACTCGATGTCGAACGGCGTTCGACGCCCCTCATCCGGGCGTCGAGGCGTTGTCAGCGGGTCGGACAACCGACCGATACGGGGGTCAGTATTGTCCTGACTCCGGTTGTGCGCATCCCCTTTGTTCGGGGACGTCTCGCGTCGGGCCGGACAGCGAAAGGCCGCATCCCGGTCCAGTCGGTGCTCGGGGGTACCGGAACGGGATGCGACCGGTTCGATGGTCCCGCGCGCGGCCCTCTCGGGTCGTGCGTAGCCGACTACCCGTTTCCCGCGCGCGCGGTACTCACTCCGCACCGTGCCGCGGGCGGCGGTCGAACCAGTCCGAGTGACCACCGGCACATACTCGCACCGGGGTACGACAGATTTCGGTCGTCGCCCGACATGCCCAGCCCGCCGCGACACGCGACAAACCCGGCAGAATCGAGCCCGCTCGCGGTCCGGTGGAGGGATTCGCGCCACACTGCGACCACTCGGAATGTTTCCGGTCGGAACCGCTTTTCGTGCCACCGCGTCGAAATTGTGGTGGAATGAGCTGCACCGCAACGTCTTTGACAAACGCCAGGTCACGGACCTGCCGCAGGACCTCCACGGGCGGCCGGTCGACGCCGTGATCGAGCAATCGCACCGCGTGCCACCGCGCCAAATTTCTTCGAAAGTGGCTACCCCCATGCGCACACAATCACAAATCTTCGCGTAGGATCAGTCACGTCGGCCCCTCCCCCCCGGGCCGACCTTACGCGGGCCTCGGCTAACTCCCCCCCTTCGCCGAGGCCCGCTCCCCATTTCCGGACCCTTTTCACGAGGTCCGTTCTCGCCTTCAGCCGGTGGTCTCGGTGTCGAAGCCGACCGCCCGCCAAGCGGTTGCCAGCCGCTGCGCCCGCACCCGTCCCGCCGTGCCGAACAGCGGGCGATCCCGCTCCCAGCGGTCCCTGGCGACCGGATCGGCGGTCCGCCAGAGCGGCGCGAGCTCGTCGACGACCCGGCCGAACTCCTCGAAGACGCCACCGAGTGCAACATGCACGCCGGGCGACCCGGGCTGGTCCAGATCCAACCCGCGCACCGCGGCCACCAGCGCGAGCAGGCGCTGAAGCACCGGACGCGGCCAGGACGACTCGCGCGCGACGCGCACCAGCCAGCCGAGCGCGGCGGCGAGCACGTGCACGTCCTCGATGGTGCGGAACGGCTTGAGGAAATCGGTGTAGCCGTCGCCGGGCAGCACGGTCGCGGGCGCGTCGGTGAAAGTGACGGTGGCGTGCGGGATCTCGGGGGCGAACGGCGGCTCGGGCAGATCCGTCACCGCGACGCCCGGCGCCGAGGTTTCGACGAGCGCGGCCCGCAGGATGTTGCGGCCGTCGTCGGCGACGCCCGCGCTGGCGACGACCAGGAGCCTGCGCGCCAGACTGCCCAGCGTGGTGAAGGTCTTGGTGCCGCTGATCGTCGCCGCGCCGTCGTGCTCGGTCAGCGCGGTGCGGATGGCCGAGGGATGCGCGCCGCCCGCCTCGGTGGCCGAGACCGCGACGGCGTCTTCGGCAGGCAGCTCGGGCAACAGGGTGCGCAGCGCCTCCTGGTAGCCGGAGAGGAAGGCGTAGCCGAGCCGGTCGGCCGCGAAACCGCCCGCGATCGCGGCGTCCACGTGTGCCGCGAAACGGGCCGCGACCGCGCGGTGCCCGGCCCAGGCGGCCGTCACGGAGTCGACCGGTGCGCCGGGCGGTTCGGTCAGGAGATAGTCGAGCACAGATTCCACTCCTGCACGCTAACCCGCGCGGAGCTCATGCCCGACCGACTCGGGCCTAGCTGATCTCTACCCGCAGTCGGCCACGGCGAAGGTCCGGAAAATAGGCGTTGCCGGACGAAGTTCGCCCTGAGCCCGCCCGGAGCCGAGGCCACCTAACCGGTCCGGGCGACCTCGACCGCGGACTGCCAAATCCGGCTGCGCAGATCGGCGCCGCGAATCACCTGGATGCGCCACGGCTCCAACCGCATGATGTGCAGCGTCGGATCGTCGGGCGCGCGCCAGAACTGGCCGAGGTGATAACCCGCGCCGGGCGGACTGGTCTGCGCGTACAGGTCCCAGACACGTTGGCGCGTCGGGAGATCGTCCACCCACTCGACCGTCGCGTCCACCGCGACGGAGTTGTTGCCGCGCGACCAGTAGGAGAAGTTGACGTGCGGGTTCCGCGCGATGTGCGCCGCCTTGACCGGCGTCTTGTAGGTGGCGAGCCAGCCGAGCGGAACCCCGTCGACCCGCTCCCAGACCGGGATGAGCACCCGGGTGCGCGGCCGGTTCTTGCTGTCGACGGTCACCATCGTGGCGTACACGATGTGCCCCACGTAGGCGTTGAACTCCGTCTCGATCTCGTCGAAATCCTCGACCTTCTGCGTCATGCCGAAGTCCTTCCGGTTCCCGCTGCGACTGTCGGTTACTTCTTGTAACCAAGGGCATCATCGGACACCATGGACAGCTATGGAAGACGGCACTTCTGAGTCACCCGGTTACTGCGGAGATACCGAGGACTACACGGCACGCCAGTGGGACACCCGCGAGGACTGCGATGTACGCCAGATCCTCGACCGCATCGCCGACAAGTGGTCGCTGCTGACCATCGCCCTCCTCGCGGAACGCACCATGCGGTTCACCGAACTGCGCCGCGAGATCGACGGTGTCAGCCAGCGCATGCTGACCCGTACGCTGCGCCACCTCGAACGCGACGGCCTGGTGCGGCGCACGGTGCATCCGGTCGTGCCGCCGCGGGTCGACTACGAACTGACACCGCTGGGCGGCAGCCTGCACGAGACCATCCAGGCGCTGGTCACCTGGACCGAGGATCATCAGCGCGAGATCGCCGAGGCGCGCACCGCGTACGACGCGGCCGCCGCGGTGCCGGTGTGATCCGAGGGTCGATCCCCAGCCGGCGGCGCAGCCGGGTGGCGGCTTCGACAACACAACCGGTGACGGCACAGACAACACCGTCGCGGTGACGGCACCAGCAACACGAGCCGGTGACGGCACCAACAGCACCGCCGGGGTGGCGGCACAGACAACACAGCCGCAGTGACGACACCGACAGCACAGCGCGGATGTGAGCTCGGCAAACAACCGGACACACCCAGCATCTGGTCAGCTGATTCTCAGGGCGCGCGGGTATCACTGATTGGGTCGCATCCGCCGCGTGAGGAGCCTGACCTGTGAAACAGCCGGACGAGAGACGGAGAAGGGAACTCTTCGACGCCGAGGCCCGGCTCTCCTGGGTGCTCGCGGCGCTGGCCGGGATGATCGGCGCGGCGGCCTTCATGCACACCGCCGGCTACTTCGTCACCTTCATGACCGGCAACACCGAGCGTGCCGTACTCGGCGCGTTCCATGATGAGCCCGATCTGGCCGTCGCCGCCGCGCTGCTGCTGACCGCGTTCCTGTCCGGCGTGGTCGTTGCCTCTTGGTGTCGCAGGCACTACTGGTCGGGTCATCCGCACGGGCCCACGCTGCTCACAACCGTGTGCCTCGCGCTGGCCTCGATCATCGATATCGCGCTCTACTCCGTGACAGATACCAGCCGGATCGATTTCGTCCCCATCCTGTTCGTCGCCTTCGGCGTCGGCGCGCTGAACACCTCGTTCGTGAAGGACGGCGAGGTCTCGGTGCCGCTCAGTTACGTCACCGGGACGCTGGTCAAGCTGGGACAGGGCATCGAACGCCACGTCAGCGGCGGTGACTACGCCGACTGGCTCGGCTATTTCCTGCTGTATCTGTCCTTCGGGCTCGGCGCGCTGCTCGGCGGTCTGCTGAGCTTGCTGGTCGCGGGCTGGGCGATGCTCATCACGGCGACGGTGGTGTGCACCCTCGTCACCGGCTACACGTATCTGCATCTGGACAGGCACGGTCCGCTGCCGATCGAGCGACCCGGCCGGTCGAACGACGCATAAACGTTTCATCCCAGCCCTGCGCGACTACAGTCGAGACATGGCCATCGAGTGCTCGAGCGTCGTCGCCGCGCCCCGATCCGAGGTCTTCGCCTGGTACGCGCGTCCCGGCGCGTTCACCAGACTCGCGCCACCGTGGCATCCGGTTTCCCCGCTCGCCGAGGCCGATTCGCTGGCCGACGGGCGCGCCGTGCTCGGCTTGCCGGGCGGGTTGCGCTGGGTGGCGCGGCACGATCCCGCCGGTTATCTCCCGCCGCAACGTTTCGTCGACGCGGTCGCCGCGAAGGGACTCGCCTCGCTGCCCGCCGCGCGGCTGCTGCGCTGGCGGCACGTGCACGAATTCGAGGAGGTCGACGCCCGGCACACCCGGGTGATCGATCGAGTGCGGACTCCGATTCCGGAATTCGTGCTGCGCCCGATGTTCGACTACCGATACCGCCAGCTGGCCGACGACCTACTCGCGCACCGCCGCGCCGCCGAGCACGGCTTCGGCCCGGCCACCGTCGCGGTGACCGGTGCGTCCGGCCTGGTCGGCACCGCGCTGTGCGCCTTCCTGAGCACCGGCGGCCACCGCGTCCTGCGCTTGGTGCGTCATCCGGCCCGCACGCCCGGCGAACGCCGGTGGGACCCCGCCGCTCCCGACCCCGAACTGCTCGACGGCGTGGACGCGGTGGTGCACCTGGCCGGCACGTCGATCGCGGGACGGTTCACCGAGGGGCACAAGCGGGCGATCGCCGACAGCCGGATCCAACCGACGCGCAAGCTGGCCGAACTCGCCGCGCGATCGAGTCTTTCGACCTTCGTCAGCGCCTCCGCCATCGGCTTCTACGGCTACGACCGCGGCGACGAGACGCTCACCGAGGAGGCGAGCTGGGGCGACGGCTTCCTAGCCGATGTGGTCGCGAACTGGGAGGCGGCGACCCGCCCCGCCGAGAAAGCCGGAGTGCGGACGATCCGAATTCGTACCGGCATCGTGCAGTCCCCGAGCGGCGGCACACTGCGGCTGCTGCGTCCGTTGTTCACCGCGGGTCTCGGTGGGCGGATCGGGGACGGCCGTCAATGGCTGTCCTGGATCGCGCTAGACGACCTGGTCGATGTCTACCACCGCGCGCTGTGGGACGAATCCCTCGCGGGACCGATCAATGCCGTTGCGCCGCACCCGGTCCGCAACAGCGAATACACCGAGGTGCTGGCCCGCGTGCTGCACCGCCCCGCGCTCCTTCCGGTGCCCGACTTCGGCCCGGCCCTGCTGCTCGGCAAGCAGGGCGCGCGCGAACTCGCCGCCGCCGGCCAGCGCGTGCTGCCGACCCGGCTGGTCGCGGCGGGGCACACGTTCCGAACTCCCGGCCTCGATGCGGCGCTGCGTCACCTGCTCGGCCGGACGAGGCACTGACAACCTGGGGCGCGACACTCGCTCGGTGCACGGGACAGCGGCTGAGAACCCACCGCGACGCGTCCACCGGCGGTGCCACGGCCGGACCTTCCCGCGAAGCGACGGCATCCGTTCGGGCGCCGAGAAATTCAGCGCAGCCGGTCGACGGCGTCCGCCAGACTCTCCACCTGCACGGCGGCCGCCGGCAGGATCACGTCGTCCCATCCGGGCCCGCCGAGGAACACCCGAGCCCCCGCCCCGAGGCAGGCACGAACGGCCGAGGTCAACGCCGTGGATTCGCGCTGCGACCAGAGCAGGACCGCAGCCGGATCCCGCTGCCTCGCAAGCGCGTCCACCAATGCCGCGGTCGGAACATCGGGGCCGAGCATCCGCGCGCCGACGCCGCGTTCGGCCAGCGCGGCACGCAGCACGTCGAGCGGCAGCGAATGTGTTTCACCGCTCGTGCAGGCGAGCACGGTGCCCGCGGGCCCGGTGGGCGGATTCGTTCGTTGCATGGCGGCCGCGACACACCAGGAGAGCAGGTGTTCGACATCGACGCACCCCTCGCCACTGCCCTGCCGATCGACGATCTCGGCAAAAGCGGGACGGCACAGGCGTTCCCAGGTGTCGACGACGCCGTAGGCGCGAACGTGCGATTCGACCAGGGCGGTGACCGTGCCGGTCTCCAGGGCGAACGCGGCGGCGAGCAGCGCGGTCCGATCGCCGAGCGCCAGCACGGGCCCGCGTGCTGTCGCGGCGGCGCCCGCCGGGCTGGCGCCACCGCGGATCAGCTCGAGCATCCGTTCCAGCAGCGCGATGTCGGATTCGGTGTAGAGGCGGTGACGGCCGGGCCGATCCTGCGCGGGCCCGATCTCGTAGCGGCGGTTCCAGCTGCGCAGGGTCGCCGTCGGAATGCCGAGACGCTCGGCCACCGCGCGCACCGTGAAACCGGCCGCGTCGGGAGCGGAGGCGGAACCGGCGGGCATCGTCTCATTCTGCCCGGTCGAGTCCGTCCGGTTCCGCACGGACGCCCGGATTCGGAGCGTGTCCGGCAAAAATATGCATCGTTTATGCATCGTTGACTGATATCATGGCGAGAGTCGCCGACCCGAGGAGGTCCCATGGACTCGCACCGGACAACACGATGGTGTGCGCGTCTCGCGACCGCTGTCGTCGCGGCGGCGAGCGTCGCCGCCGGTACCGCGACGGCCGAACCGCCCGCCCCGGTGCCCAAACTGGATCTGGATCGCTACCTCGGCCAGTGGCGCCAGCTCGCCGCGATACCGCAGTACTTCAACCTGGCCTGCGCCCGCGACACCACCGCCGACTACGCGCTGGACCCGCGCGGCGACATCTCCGTGCACAACCGCTGCATCACTTGGACCGGCACGGTCAACGAGATCCGCGGCACCGCGCGGGTGAACGACCGGGTGACCGGCGCGCAGCTGCATGTCAGCTTTCCCGGCGTACTCACCCAGGATCAACTGGACGGCCCGACGAACTACATCGTCACCGCGCTCGGCCCGGACTACTCGTGGGCGCTGGTGACCGACCCCAACCGCACCTCGGGCTTCGTGCTCGCCCGCGAACCCGCGTTGGATCCACAGTCCTGGTCGGACGTGCGTGCGGCGATCGTCGCGGCGGGCCAGGACTCCTGCCTGTATCTCACCTCGCCGACGACTGGCGGAATGTCCACGATCGGACCGCTGTGCACTACGTGAACCTCGACAGCGTGCGGGCTCCGCGAGGGTCGCGTTCGCGCCGGTACGGAAGAGCCGCCCGTGCCCGCGCGGCGCGACCCTCGTGGGGCCCGCATCGGTCGCGTCGCTCCCCCTGGCGGCCACACGGAGCCGACCGATGACGACCTCGGTGGCGCTGTTCACCCGCGACCTGCGGGTGCACGACAATCCCGTGCTCACCGCGGCGCACCGGGCGGGCGACGCGGTGGTGCCGCTGTTCGTCGTCGACCGCGACCTGGTGCCGGACCGCTGCCCGCCCAACCGCGCCCGCTTCCTCGCCGCCGCCCTCGCCGAACTCGACGACGAACTCCGCGCGCTCGGCGGGCGACTCGTGCTGCGCCGCGGTGACGTGGTGGACGAGGTCGACCGCGTGGTCGCCGAAACGGGCGCCGCCAGCGTGCATCTCGCCGAGGATGTGAGTGGATACAGCCGCTCGCGAGCACTGCGATTGCGAGAACGGCTGCGGGAGCGTGACTGTCGGGTCGACGAGCACACCGCCACGATCACGGCGGCCGACCCGGACCTGCTCGTGCCGTCCACCGGTCGCGACCACTTCGCGGTCTTCACCCCCTACTTCCGGCGGTGGACGGAAGCGCACCGACGCAAGCCACTCGGCAAACCACGCGCCCTGACCCTGCCGCGAATATCGGGTGACCCGCTGCCGAAGCCCGACGACCTGTGTTCGGACGAATCCTCGCCGCACTTGACCGTCGGCGGCGAGACGACGGGCCGGAAACTGCTGCGCGACTGGCTTTCCGGTCCGCTCGCCGACTACGCGAAGCTCGGCGACGATCTGGCCGCCGACGCCACCTCCCACCTCTCGCCCTATCTGCACTTCGGCTGCCTGTCCCCCACCGAGGTGGTGCACCGGGTCGACATGTCGGCCGAGGGCGGTCACGCCTTCGCCAGGCAGCTGGCCTGGCGCGACTTCCACCACCAGCACCTCGCCGCCCGGCCCGAGGCCGCCTGGCACGACTACCGCGCGCGGCAGATCCAATGGCGCGACGATCCGCGCGCGGTCGAGGCCTGGCGAGAAGGCCGCACCGGCTATCCGATCGTCGACGCGGGCATGCGCCAGTTGCGCGCCGAGGGCTGGATGCCCAACCGCGCACGACTGATCACGGCCAGCTTCCTCACCAAATCCCTTCGGGTGCATTGGCGAATCGGCGCGGCCCACTTCTTGCACTGGCTCGTCGACGCCGACCTCGCCAACAACCAGCTCAACTGGCAGTGGGTGGCGGGCACCGGCACCGACACCAGGCCGAACCGCGTGCTCAACCCGCTGCGCCAAGCCAAGCGCTACGACCCCGACGGCGATTACGTCCGGCGTTGGATACCCGAACTCGCGCACCTGGAGGGGCCGCGGATTCATCTGCCGTGGCGCGCGGACGTCGACTACCACGCCCCGATCATCGACTTCGTCGGCATGTGAATACACCGGGCTGCGCTTGTCGGTGCGGGTGATTACGTTGGCCGAGTGGACAACTCACGAACACCAACGCCGAGCGAGTTCGCCGCGCTGGTGCGCCGCCAGCTCGACGACCTCGGCATCGAGGGCGCCGAATACCAACCCGGGGAGTTCTGCTTCGAACTGCCCGACGGCTTGGTCATCAATCTGCACAACATCTTTCGCGACACCGCCGAGCTGACGGCCGAGGAACGATCGGAGCGCGTCACCGGGTTCCTGTCGGCGTTGCGCGCCGACGAGGAACTCCCCGCCGACTGGGAAAGCGCACGTCCCACGCTGTTTCCGGTGCTGCGCCCGGCCACCTACGGCGGACAGGGCATACGTCCACTCTCGCGCCCGGCCTTTCCCTTCGTCGACGAGCTGATCGCGATCGATATGCCCGACAAGCGCGTCCTCGTCACCACCGATCACGTGACGGGTTGGGGCGTCACGATTTTCGAGGTGTTCGAAGCCGCGCGCGAAAACCTCGCCGCGAAACCACCTTCGATCTCCCTGTCGGACGACGGGTACACGCGCATCGTCGACACCGGCGACTACTACGCGACTTCCTGGCCCTTGCTTCCCGGCTGGCTCGCCTCGCTCGCCGCCGAAGGCAGACGCGCGGTCGCCTTCATCCCCGAAGACGACGCCCTCATCCTCACGCTGGACGAGCCCGAACTCCTCGAGCAGCTCTTCGACGCCGTGGAGGACCAGTACGTCACCGCGGTGCGCCGCCTCTCACCGCAGGCCTACACCACCAACGGGAGCGGCGCGGTCGTCCCGTTCGACCTGGCAGGTCCGCATCCCCAGCTACCCGCCGCCCACCGGGCGCGCTGTGGCCTGGCCACCACCGAGTACCAGGCCCAGCAAGCGCAGCTCATCGAGGCGCTGGACGACGAAGACGGCTTCGCGCCCTACGGTATCGACTTCGCCTATCCCTCCCAGCTGAACTTGGCCAGCGGCGACAACGGTTTCTTCACCATCGCCCCGTGGGCCGAAGAGATCGAGACCCTGCTGCCGGAAGCCGACTACATCGACCTCTGCCTGACCGACGAGAACGACGAGATCATCGAAACCCTGGCGATCCCCTTCGCCACCCTCGCGGCCCACATCGACCTGGTCCCGGTCCGCACCCTGTCCCCACGCCGCTACTTGGCCAAGAACTGGCCCGACGCCCCGACCCTCACCCGCCTGCGCGCCGCCGCCGTCGACCTCTAGCCCGGTAACGAGAATCGGCGCGTGCTCTGAACGAGCACGCGCCGGTTGAAAGTGGAGCCTAGGGGAATCGAACCCCTAACCCCTGCCTTGCAAAGGCAGTGCTCTGCCAATTGAGCTAAGGCCCCGAGTCCCCGAGGGTGGGGTGAGTTTCAGCGAGTGGTGACCTCGTGCCACAGGTCCGCTTCGTCACGCTTGCGCAGCTTGGTGATTCCGAAGAGAACCGCGACCACGACGCCGACCGTGAGGAGAATCTTCATGGTTCCCACCCTACTGTCATGTTCGGGAGTGGGCCTAGGAGGACTTGAACCTCCGACCTCTTCGTTATCAGCGAAGCGCTCTAACCGCCTGAGCTATAGGCCCGTGTTCGGCTCTCGCACCGTAGTGGGCGAGCCGAGGCTAGACATTACCAAACTTGACTCAAAACAAACAAAACAGCTGGTAGCGGGCCTAGACCGGCCTATTCGGCCCATCTCTCCGACCCCTGCCAGCCGACCTAGCCGCCAGCGATCCCGTCGCCCGAACGGAAACGGCCGGTATTCCCTGGAACGGGAATACCGGCCGCCGCCGAGAATTTCACGGACTGGGCGATCCACCGACGCTCCAGCCATGATGGAGCGATCGACGGACACCGTCCGAGCCGAGTTCCTAGTCCGGGTCCGCCAGAGTCACCTGGATACCACCGACCAGGTCGCAGCACTGGTTGTAGATGAAGGTGCCGACCGTGCCGAGCGCGGTGAACAGCACCACGTTGATCAGCCCGATGACGCCCGCGTAGCCGAACACCGTGCCCGCGTCGATCAGGCCCACCGAGCCACTGTCCTGGGACACCATGTCGGTGAAGGTGTTGTTCAGCCGCTCCCACACGCCCATGCCCTCGAGCACGATGTAGAGCAGACCGACGGCGAGCATCCACACGAAGAACAGCGCCACGCTGATCACCAGCGAGATCTTCAGCGTCGACCAGGGGTCGATGCGGCGGATCTGCACGGTGGCGCGCAGCGGCTCACCGGAAGCCACGGCCGCCGCGACCGCGACCGGAGCCGCGGGCGAGACGTGCGCCTGCGGGTTCATGCCGACGGGCTCGGGGTGCGGTAGTGGGTGCCGGATATCGGACAAATCGGGCATGTCCTTGATCAGCTCCGGCCGCGCGATGCTGCGGGTGGGTCCGTCGATGCCGACCGACTTCACCATCGCCGCTTCCTTGCGCGCCGCCTTGGCCGCGAGGTCGGCCGTGGTGCGCGCGTTGGTGACGCCGCCGTTCAAGCCGACCGCCGCGTTGCCGCCCGCTCCGGCGCCGAGCCCGGCGCCGCCGTCCGCGGGCGGCCTGCCCGCCACCGGCGCCTGGCCGGGGCGGTACAGGTTCGACTGCGGCTCGCGCTGCGGCAGCTGCGACCAACCGTCCTTGTACTGCGACTGACCGCCGCCCGGCGTGGGTTTCGCGCCATCGGGGCCGCCGGATTCACCGGGCGAACCCATCCGAACGGTCTCCTGATCGAACCCTTCTTTGCCGCCACCGGGCTCCGGCGCACCTTTGGGCGCGCCCTGCTTGGGTCCGCCCTGCCCGGGCCCGAAATCGCCCTGCTGGCCGACGTTCTGTTGCGGCTGGCCACCCTGCTGGCCCCCGCCCGGCTGTCCGGTTTCGCCCGCGCCGGGCCGGGGGATCGGCCGCGGCGGAATCGGAGACGGTGCGATCCGTTCGGTCACACCGTTCGTCTGGTGTCCGTCATTCGGCTGATTCGGAGTGGTCAATGGGAATCCTTAGATCCGTTCGTTGCCGCCGCTTGGAGGGTCACTGCTGAGAGGAACCGATTTCGTCGCCACCGTCGACCTGATCGGGTTCGTCGGCGTTGCGCGCGATAGCAAGCAACGTACTTCCCTCTGCGAGGTTCATCAATCGCACGCCCTTGGTCTGTCGCCCAGCCTTACGAACCTGCTTTGCCGCCGTCCGGATGACTCCACCGCCGGAGGTGATCGCGTAGAGCTCATCCTCATCGTCGACGATGAGCGCACCGACCAGAGTGCCACGCCTGGCGTCGAACTGGATAGTCAATACACCTTTACCGCCGCGTCCCTGCGCGGTGTACTCCTCGATCGCGGTGCGCTTCGCGTAGCCGCCCGAGGTCGCCACCAGCAGATACGTCTCGGGTCGAACGACGTTGAGCGACAACAGTTCGTCCTCGGCGTTGAACCGCATGCCCTGCACGCCGGAGGTGGCGCGACCCATCGGGCGCAGCGCCTCGTCGGTGGCCGAGAAGCGGATCGACTGGCCCTGCGCCGAGACGAGCAGCAGATCGTCGTCGGCGGAGCAGAGCACGGCGCCGACGAGTTCGTCCTCGTCGCGCAGGTTCACCGCGACGATGCCGCCGCTGCGGTTGGAATCGAAGTCCGAGAGCCTCGACTTCTTCACCAGACCATTCTTGGTGGCCAGCACCAGATACGGGGCGTCTTCGTAGGATTTGATCTGAATGATCTGGGCGATTTTCTCGTCCGGCTGGAAAGCCAGCAGGTTGGCCACGTGCTGACCGCGCGCGGTGCGGTTGGCCTCGGGCAGCTCGTACGCCTTGGCGCGGTAGACCCGGCCCTTGTTCGTGAAGAACAGCAGCCAGTCGTGAGTCGAGGTGACGAAGAAGTGCTTGACGATGTCGTCCTGCTTGAGACCCGCGCCCTGCACGCCCTTACCGCCGCGCTTCTGCGAGCGGTAGAGGTCGGTCTTGGTGCGCTTGGCGTAACCGGTCTCGGTGATGGTGACGACCACGTCCTCGCGGGCGATCAGGTCCTCGTCGGCCACGTCGCCGTCGGCGGCGATGATGCGGGTGCGCCGCTCGTCGCCGTACTTGTCGACGATCTCGGCCAGCTCGTCGCGCACGATGGCGCGCTGACGTTCCGGTTTGTCCAGAATGTCCTTGTAGTCGGCGATTTCGCTTTCGATCTTGGCCAGATCGTCGATGATCTTCTGCCGCTCCAGCGCGGAGAGGCGCCGCAGCTGCATGTCGAGAATGGCGGTGGCCTGGATCTCGTCGATCTCGAGCAGCTGCATCAGGCCGGTGCGGGCGGTGTCGGTGTTGGCCGAACGCCGGATCAGCGCGATGACCTCGTCGAGCGCGTCGAGCGCCTTGACCAGGCCGCGCAGGATGTGGGCCCGTTCCTCGGCCTTGCGCAGCAGGTAGCGGGTGCGCCGGACGATGACTTCCAACTGGTGATCGACGTAGAGCCGGATCATCTGGTCCAGGCGCAGCGTGCGCGGCACGCCGTCGACGATGGACAGCATGTTGGCGCCGAAGCTGGTCTGCAGCTGGGTGTGCTTGTAGAGGTTGTTCAGCACCACCTTGGCGACGGCATCGCGCTTGACCGTCACCACGATTCGCATGCCCGCGCGGTCGGAGGACTCGTCGTGGATATCCGAGATACCCGCGATCTTGCCGTCCTTCACCTGCTCGGCGATCGAGTTGATGAAGTTGTCGGTGTTGACCTGGTAGGGCAGCTCGGTGATGACGATCGTGGTGCGACCGCGGTTGTCCTCTTCGATCTCCACCACACCGCGCATGCGGATCGAGCCGCGACCGGTGGTGTAGGCGTCGTTGATGCCCTGGTTGCCGACGATCAGGCCGTGCGTCGGGAAGTCCGGGCCCTTGACCCGCTCCATGCACGCGGCGAGGGTGCTCTCCTCGTCGGCGTCGTGGTTGTCCAGCGCCCAGTAGATCGCCTCGGCGAGCTCGTTCAGGTTGTGCGGCGGAATGTTGGTCGCCATACCGACCGCGATGCCGTTGGAGCCGTTCATCAACAGGTTCGGCACCCGGCTGGGGAGAACCACCGGCTCCTGCGAACGACCGTCGTAGTTCGGCGCGAAATCGACCGTCTCGTGGTCGATCTCGCGCAGCAGCTCCATCGCGAGCGGCGTCAGGCGGCACTCGGTGTATCGCATGGCGGCCGCGCCGTCGTTGCCGCGGGAACCGAAGTTGCCCTGGCCGTCGACCAGCGGGTAGCGCAGCGACCACGGCTGCGCCATGCGGACCAGGGTGTCGTAGATCGACGCGTCACCGTGCGGGTGGTAGTTACCCATGGTCTCCGCGACCGGGCGCGCGGACTTCACGTAGCCGCGGTCCGGGCGGTACCCGTTGTCGTACATCGCGTAGAGCACGCGCCGGTGCACCGGCTTGAGGCCGTCGCGCACGTCGGGCAGCGCGCGGCCCACGATCACGCTCATCGCGTAATCGATGTAGCTGCTCTGCATTTCGTTCTGGATGTCGACCGGCTCGATCCGGTCGCCTGCACCGCCGTTCGGGGGCAGCGTTGTCTCAGTCATGCGGTCTCCTTAGCGGGGCGTGAAAAGGCTGAACTGCAGCGGGTTCTCACGCCGGCTACACGTCGAGGAAGCGAACGTCCTTGGCATTGCGGGTGATGAAGCTGCGACGCGCCTCGACGTCCTCGCCCATCAGAACGGAGAACAGCTCGTCGGCCGCGGCCGCGTCGTCGAGCGTCACTTGACGAAGCACCCGCACCGCCGGGTCCATCGTGGTCTCCCACAGCTCTTTGGCGTTCATCTCGCCCAGACCCTTGTAGCGCTGGACGCCGTCGTCCTTGTTGATCTTCTTGCCCGCCGCGAGACCGGCCTCGAGCAGGCCGTCGCGCTCCCGGTCGGAGTAGGCGAACTCCGGATCGCTGCGCTGCCACTTGAGCTTGTACAGCGGTGGTTGCGCCAGGTAGACGTGGCCGTGCTCGACCAGCGGGCGCATGAAGCGGAACAGCAGCGTCAGCAGCAGGGTCGAGATGTGCTGGCCGTCCACGTCGGCGTCGGCCATCAGCACGATCTTGTGATACCGCAGCTTGGCGATGTCGAACTCGTCGTGGATGCCGGTGCCGAACGCGGTGATGATCGACTGGACCTCGTTGTTCTTGAGAACCCGGTCGATACGCGCCTTCTCGACGTTGATGATCTTGCCGCGCAGCGGGAGGATCGCCTGGTACATCGAGTCGCGGCCGGACTTGGCCGAGCCACCGGCGGAGTCACCCTCCACGATGTAGATCTCGGACTTGCTCGGGTCCTTGGAGCGGCAGTCGGCCAGCTTGCCGGGCAGACCGCCCAGGTCGGTGGCGGACTTGCGGCGCACCAGCTCGCGCGCCTTGCGTGCCGCGACGCGCGCCTGCGCCGAGGAGACGGCCTTCTGCACGATGGTCTTCGCGTCGGCCGGGTTGGCCTCGAACCAGTGCGCGAGGTGCTCGTTGCATGTGCGCTGCACGAACGACTTGACCTCGGTGTTGCCGAGCTTGGTCTTGGTCTGGCCCTCGAACTGCGGGTCGGAGATCTTCACGCTCACGATCGCGGCGAGACCCTCGCGGATGTCGTCGCCGGTGAGGTTGCCGTCCTTCTCCTTGAGGAGCTTCTTGTCCTTCGCGTACTTGTTCACCACCGTGGTGAGCGCGGCGCGGAAGCCCTCTTCGTGGGTGCCGCCCTCGTGGGTGTTGATGGTGTTGGCGAAGGTGTGGACGGATTCCGAATAGCCGGAATTCCACTGCATCGCGACCTCGAGCTCGTGCCCGGTGCCCTTGCCGGTGAAGCCGACCACCGAGTTGTGGATCGGCTGCTTGGTCCGGTTGATGTGCTTGACGAAGTCCTCGAGTCCACCGGGATAGTGGTAGGTGCGGACCTTGACCTTGGCCTTCGGCTCCTCGACGGCGGGCGCGTTCTCGTCGAGGTGCTTGGGCGCCTCGGCGGTGTCGCTGACGACCTCGTCGGTGACCTCGCTCTCGGAGACCCGCTCGTCGGTGAGGGTGATGGTGAGCCCCTTGTTCAGGAACGCCATCTCCTGCAGACGCCGCGCGACCGTCTCGAAGTTGAAAGTCGTGGTCTCGAAGATCTCCGGATCCGGCCAGAACCGGATGGTGGTTCCGGTGCGCTTGGTGGCCTCGCCCTGCAGCAGTTTGCCGGGTTTGGAGTCCTTGTACTCCTGGGTCCAGTGGTAGCCGTCGTTGTCGACCTCGGCCTCGAGCCGGCTGGACAGCGCGTTCACCACCGAGATGCCGACGCCGTGCAGACCACCGGACACCGCGTAGGCGTCGGAGTCGAACTTGCCGCCCGCGTGCAGCTGGGTCATGACCACCTCGATGGTGGGGATGCCCTGCGCGTGCATGCCGGTCGGGATGCCGCGGCCGTCGTCGACCACCTCTACGCCGCCGTCGGCCAGCAGCGTGACATCGACGCGCGTCGCGTAGCCCGCCATCGCCTCGTCGACGGAGTTGTCGACGACTTCCCAGATCAGGTGGTGCAGGCCGCGCTCACCGGTCGAACCGATGTACATGCCCGGGCGCTTGCGGACCGCCTCGAGTCCCTCGAGGACGGTGATGGAGGAGGCACCGTAGTCCTGCTTGCCCGATGTCGCCTTGGTCGAATCGTTGGAGTCCTTGGCAGCCACTGGTCGGTAGCTCTCCTTACTTGCTGACCCCGGTGCAGCGATCGCCACAGCGCAAGCGCGGCCCGGTCTTGACAGGTCGAGATTCACGGGCCCACGCGGGGGCTGTGCGGAACGCACCGAAGGGTTCGCCGCTAGTTACGTCACCATCCTACTGGTAGCCCCGCGCCACAACGCACCTACGACACCCCTGACGGCTTCATGGCTGCGAGAAATCGACCGGCGACGAGTCCGGTCTCCCTCGAAACCGTTTCAGGGTCTCTCAGATGTGCTCAGCACGCCGTGCCGGATGGTCGCCACGATCACCCGGAGACCGCGACCCGATCCACGAATTCGGCGGTGCGGTCGGCGAGCGCCTCCGGGTGCGAGATCGGCGACCAGTGCCGGGCCGCGATCTCGGTGCGGGTCAGGTTGCCGACCCACTGCTCGGCCTCGGCGTGCACCACCGGACGCACCGCCCGGTCGCCGGTCGAGACGATCAACTGCACCGGGACACCGATCGGGCGCGGACGCGGATTGCGCAAGTGCGCACGAATATTGGCACGATAGAGCTTGAGGTTGTTGATCATATCGGCGCGCAGCGTCGGCGCTGTCTGCACCAGTGCGGGGTCCAAGCCGTCGAAGAAGGCGAGGAAGCGCGGCCAGCGGCGGGACAGCGCGCGCAGCACCGGATTGGGCAGGCCGGGAATCTGGAAGGCGACGGTGTACGCCGAGGCGATGCCCTGCGCGAGCGCCCCGCGCAGCCGGGCCGACGAGAACGGGCCGCGCAGGTACGCCCCGAGGAAGTCGAGGTTCGGGCCGGAGACGGAACTGAACGACGCGATCCTGTTTTCGGCGTCGGGATCGCTGACGAGCTCCCAGCCGATCACCGAACCCCAGTCGTGCCCGAGCACGTGCACGCGCTGCCCCGGAGCCACCGCGTCGGCGACCGCGCGCACGTCGGCGGCCAGTTCTTCGATGCGATAGGCCGAGACCTGGGTGGGCACCGTGCTCTCACCCGCGCCGCGGTTGTCGAAGGCGATGACGCGATAACGATCGGCCAGGCGGGCGGCGACGCGATTCCACAGGATGTGAGTATCGGGCCAGCCGTGCACGAGCAGGATGGGTATGCCCGCGGGATCGCCGCATTCGAACACCGCGAGTTCGACGTCGCCCCGGCGGACGGTGGTGGTGGCCGTGGCGGGGAACGGGCCCGCGGTGCTGATCGTCATCGATCCGTTTCTCCTGTGCATATTCGATCCGGGCCGGTGGCGCGGCCTCGGGGCGTTCCACGGTGAATCCGCAGGTCCCGAGGCTGGGGACTGTGGAGATACCTGTGGATATGTGGATAAACGTAACACCAGGTATCGGGTAATTGCCAGAGCGTCTGGGTCACCCGATCCGCGCCCGTCGATCAGCCGTAGGTGTCGCGTGGACCGCGGCCCTTGATGTGCCGCTCCCCCTTGCGCCAGCTCGGCGCGGCCGGGCCGGAGATCTTCAGCTGCGTCACCACGCCATGACCGACCGCGGCGTTGATCTTCGCCAGGATCTGGCCCTGCAACATGCGCAGCTGGGTCGCCCACGCGGTGGACTCGGCGGCGATGCTCAGCACGCCGTCCTTGAGCGCGATCGGGGTGGCGTGCGAGGCGATGTCCTCGCCGACGACGCCCGCCCAGCGCCCGAGCACCGTTCCCTCGGAGACCTTGCCGTCCCAGCCCCTGCTCTTGGCGATGCGGGTGGCGAGCTGGGACAGCAGCTGGGGATCGCGATCGTCCGGTCGCGCGCCGGACCAGCCCGTGCGCCTGCGGGCCCCGGTGCGCAGCTTCCGCACCGGCGAGGCACGGCCCTGACCGACCGACTTTCCGCTGGCCTTCGCCGCGGCGCGGGCCTCTTCCAGTGCGCGCCGGGCCAGATCGATGCCGCGCAACTGCGGCTCGCCGCCGGGCTGCTGTGCGCCCGGTTCGGGCTGGTCGGTCATCGTCCCGCTCCGTTCGACCCTCGGGTTTGTCCCCAGATCTTGCTCTGTTGTCCCCAACCGGTGCGCGGCCGGGGTCCGGCGCCGAAACGCCCGGTCAGCATGATCGCCGGACCGGCGTCGAACGCCTGTTCGTAGCGTTTTCCGGAACCACGGCGGTGACTGTCGAACGATCACCGCAGCACCGTGGGAAAACACCTCGGGGGTGACGTTCTCCACAGGTGCTGGGGATGAATCGACGGCTCCGTTCCGGCCCCGGTGCAGGGCAACTGTACGGGAGCCCGCCGACGAACTGTCACACGCGTCGTGGCTCTTCCGCGTCGGCGTTCCCCACCTGTGCACAACCCGGCGGGCTACCTGTGGACACCTCTGTCCGCGCGATTCAAGCGAACCCGGGCGCGGGCTCGACGATGCGTGAGGCGCGGTGCGTGGCCTCGCCGGTGGTCTCCACCCGCAGGGGTACCGCGGCCAGCTCGGCGGGCACGTCCTCGGGGACGGCGGCGGTGATCAGCACCTGTTCGGCGCCTGCCGCGACCTCGGCGAGCGCGGTGCGGCGGCGACGGTCCAGTTCGGCGAAGACGTCGTCGAGCAACAGCACCGGCTCCGCTCCGGTGGTGCGCAGCAGCTCGAACGCGCCGAGCCGGAGGGCGAGGGCGAAGGACCAGGACTCGCCGTGGCTGGCGAATCCCTTCGCGGGTGCGTCACCGAGCACCAACTCGAGGTCGTCGCGGTGCGGGCCGACCAGGCAGACGCCGCGGTCCAGCTCCTTGGACCGCGCCGCGGCGAGCTCGCGCAGCACGATCCCCTCCAGCGCGGCGGCGTCGTCGGCCTGCGGCTCCCTGGCCGGATCCAGGAAGTCCGGCGGAAGATACGAGCTGCGGTAACCGATTGCGGCGGGACGAGATTCGGGCGCGATCGACCGATAGGACTGTGCCAGATGGGGATACAGGTCGTGCACCAGCCGGAGCCGCTCGGCGAGCAGCACGGAGGCGTGCTCCGCCAAATGCCCGTCCCACACGTCGAGTGTTCCCAGGTCGGACCTCGATCTGGCTTGCCGCCCAGCGGTTTTCAACAGGGCGGAACGCTGCCGCAGCACCCGCTCGTAGTCCGAGCGCACACCCGCCAACCTGGGGAGCCGGGCTGTGCACAACTCGTCGAGGAATCTGCGGCGCTCCCCGGGGTCGCCCCGCACGAGCGCCAGATCCTCCGGCGCGAACAGCACCGTCTGCAGAATGCCGAGGATCTCCCGCGTTCTGCGCACCGGCGATCGGTTGATCTGCGCGCGATTGGCCGCGCCTTGATTCAGCTCGACATCGATGCGCAGTTCGCGGCCGGTGTTGACCACCGTCGCACCGATCCGTGCCCGCTGCGCGCCCATCCGGATCAGCGGCGCGTCGGCGGCCACCCGGTGTGAACCAAGGGTGGCCAGGTAGCCGATCGCCTCGAGCAGGTTGGTCTTTCCGTTGCCGTTCGATCCCAAGAAAACCGTTCGGCCTGGGGATAATTCGAGTTCCGCGTGCTCCCAGGAGCGGAAGTCGCGCAGCGACAGCGCTCGGATGAACATTCGCTACACCGCCCCGGTCACCGCGGGAGACGGCACCCGATCACGCACAGATGCTCAGCCTGGGAGCCGGACCGGCATCAGCAGGTAGATGTAGGAGCTGGCCAGCGCGGCGAAGGCGCCGGAGTCGAGGACCTCGGGCTCCTCCTCGCTCGCCGGGAGCAGCACCGCGGGACGGCTGGGGGTGGTGAACCCGAAGGTGACCCGGTCCGAGTGCAGCGCGGACAGGCCGTCCACCAGGTAGCCGGGGTTGAAGGCGATGGTCAGCGCCTCACCGCGGAAATCGGCGGGCAGCCATTCCTCGGCGCGACCCGCGTCGTCGCCGCCCGCGGACAGCAGCAGGCCCTCGCTGGAGAACTCCAGACGAACCTGCGCGCCGCGCTCGGCGACCAGGGCGACGCGCTTGATGGCCTCGGTCAGCGCCGCGACTTCCAGCGTGGCGATGGAGGTGTGCTCCTTGGGGAGCAATTGGCGGAACTTGGGGAATTCCGCGTCGAGCAGTCGCGTGGTGGTGCGGCGGCCCGCGTTGACGATGCCGAGCAGGCCGTCCGAGCCCGCACCCGTGCCCAGCGAGAGCTGCACGGGCGCGTCCGAGGGGCCCAGCGTTTTGGCGGCTTCGGAGAGCGTGCGGGCCGGGATCAGCACCGCGGTCTCGATGTCGGTGCGGGCGGGCTGCCACTCGATGTGGCGCACGGCCAGTCGGAAGCGGTCGGTGGCCGCGAGAACGACCTGGGGGCCTTCGATCTCGACCCGAATGCCGGTGAGCATCGGCAAGGTGTCGTCGCGGCCCGCCGCGACGGCGACCTGACCGACGGCCTCGGAGAAGACATCCACACTCAGTTCACCGGTCTGCTGCGGCACCTCGGGCAGCTGGGGATAGTCCTCGACCGGCATGGTGGGCAGCGAGAACTTGGCGCTGCCGCAGGAGATCAGCACGCGCGTGCCGTCGACGGAGACGTCCACCGGCTTGTTGGACAGCGCCTTGGTGATGTCGGCGAGCAGGCGACCGGAGACAAGGACCTCGCCGGGACCGGCGACCTCGGCCGCGACGCGCATCTGCGCGGAGACCTCGTAGTCGAATCCCGAGACGGTCAGTCCGTCCTCACTCGCCACCAACAGCACGCCGCCGAGGACCGGCACCGGAGGCCGGGACGGCAGGCTGCGCGCGACCCAGGCGACGGACTCCGCGAAATCCTCCCGGGCGACCCGAAACTTCATGCTCGCAAGCTCCATCGCCCGATCTGTCCTCTCCCGGTTCCGTGATCCGTGTGTGGCGTCCGTCCGAGCACTGTTGGCTCGACAGCGTGTTGGCTCGACAACGTGTGGTTCTCGTCAGGGGGTGCTGGATCGGCCGCGCCAGCAGTCTGGCACAGGCGACCGACATAAAACGTACCCGTGTGTGGCCCGGGTACCTAGTCCGACCCTCGATTCGCGCTCGCGTGTCCGAAACGGGTGTCGGTATATCCGAGAGCGCCCATCCCCTCTTCTCCTTGCCTGTGTAGACGCGTGGCTCCAGACCGGACACTCCCCGACCGACTTTCCACACACCCTGTTTTGAAGAGAGATCTATAAGAAGAAGAACTGAAGTAGTAGTAGGCACTGTGGAATCTGTGGACTGAGCCCGTTTCCGCTGGTCCGGGGGTGTGGTGCCGTGGGGATGGCCGTCGGGTGACTCGAGGATGAACCGGAGGCGTCTGTGGAGGTTCGAAAACTGTCCCACGTTCATCCTCGAGCCGTCCTCGAGTTGTTCCACCGGATTCACCCTGTTGTTCACACGTGTGCACCGAATGGTGGACAGCTCGAGGAATCCTCGAGGACTCCACACGGACTCCTCGAGGATTCCACAAGCGCCTGACCGAGACGTGGCTGGTCAGACCCTGTGGGCAGAGATCGATGGGGATGATGTTGATATCCGGCTGTGAGCGACTCCGCCGCGAGCCTGTGCACGAATCGGTGCACAAACCGGTGGATTCCTCGAGGACTCCACAAGGAATCCTCGAGGAATCCACAACGCACAAAAAAGCACCGCCCCTGGTCAGGGGCGGTGCGGGGTTGTGGAGAGCGCTCAGCGCGAGCGCTGTTTGATACGGGCTGTGAGTTCTTGAACCTGGTCGTAGACGCGGCGGCGCTCGGTCATCTCCTTGCGCACCTTCTTCTCCGCGTACATGACGGTGGTGTGGTCGCGGCCGAAGGCCTGACCGATCTTGGGCAGCGATAGGTCGGTGAGTTCGCGGCAGAGGTACATGGCGATCTGCCTGGCCTGCGCCAGCGGCCGCGCCTTGCCGGGGCCGGTGAGCTCCTCGAGCGTGGTGTTGAAGTACTCCGCGGTCACGGCCATGATCGTCGCCGCGTTGATCTCCAGCGCCGCGGTGTCTGGCATCAGATCGCGCAGCACTACTTCGGCCAGCGGCAGATCCAGCGGTTGACCGTTGAGCGAGGCGAACGCGGTGACCCGGATCAGCGCGCCCTCCAGCTCACGGATGTTGCGCTCCACCCGGCTGGCGATCAGTTCCAGCACGTCGTGCGGCACGTCGAGCCGGTCCATCCGCGCCTTCTTGCGCAGGATGGCGATGCGGGTCTCCAGTTCCGGCGGCTGCACGTCGGTGATCAGGCCCCACTCGAACCGGGTCCGCAGCCGCTCCTCGAGGGTGGCCAGCTGCTTGGGCGGACGGTCGGAGGAGACCACGATCTGCTTGTTCGCGTTGTGCAGCGTGTTGAAGGTGTGGAAGAACTCCTCCTGGATGCCTTCCTTGCCCTCGATGAACTGGATGTCGTCGACCAGCAGGATGTCGGTCTCGCGGTAGCGCCGCTTGAACGCGACCTTGCGGTCGTCGCGCAGGCTGTTGATGAAGTCGTTGGTGAACTCTTCGGTCGACACGTACTTCACCCGCATGCCGGGAAACAGCCGCTGGGCGTAGTGACCCGCCGCGTGCAGCAGGTGCGTCTTGCCGAGACCGGAGGCGCCCCAGACGAACAGCGGGTTGTAGGCGCGGGCCGGCGCCTCGGCGATGGCCACCGCCGCGGCGTGCGCGAAGCGGTTGGACGCGCCGATGACGAAGGTCTCGAAGGTGTACTTCGCGTTCAGGCTCGCCGAGGAGTTCGCCGGAGCCGGCGTCTCCTGGCTCTTGGTGAAGTAGGTCGGCCAGTTGTTGCGGACGTTGACGACCGGTTCGTCGTCGGGCTGCTCGGTGCGCAGCGCCTCACCGGACTCGCGGACCGAATCGTGCGCGGCGGCGGGCGCGGCCTCGCGCAACGGCATCCGGGCTGGTCCGCGCATCGGAGCGGGCTCGGGCGTGAACAGCGACTCCTGGCCGGGCGGGGTGGAATCCCGGCGCGAACCCATTCCTGGCTCACGCCGCGGCGCCGTCGACACCTCGGGCACGGCGGCGGAGTCGGGGTAGTCGCCCACGCCAGGCGCGCGATAGGCGGCGGTCGGATAGTCGTCGGCCGGGTAGTCGACGCCGGACTGGTATTCGGCCGGGTAGTCCGAACTCGGCGGGTACTCGGGCGCTGGGGTGTACTCGGGCGCGGGGGCGTACTCGGCGGCGGGCGGGTAGTCGGCGGACTGGGGATAGTCGGACGTTCCCGGATACTCCGGCGCGGGCGCGTAGTCCTGCGGTGCGTACCGCGGGGCCGGGTAGTCGGTGCGGCTCGGCGGATCGGCCGGGTAACCGACGGGACCGCGCGACGCCTCCCTGGTGCGCTGCGTGTCCCGGTTCCGCTGGGCCGCCTCCCTGCTTCGCTCCGGACGACTGGTCATCCTGGCGTGCCGTGGGTTGGCCGCGGAACGATCGGTGCTCGGCGTCGCGGGCGCCGCGATGCGCACGCCGAGGCCCTCGACCTGGGGACCGAGCCGGCGGGCGAGGGAACGCAGGATGGGTTCGCGCAGATCGCGTTCGATGGCCTCCTGGGCCAGCGACGAGGGCACCGACAGCAGGGCGAAGCCCTGCGCGACGGTGATCGGCTTGACGAGTTTGAGCCAGGCCTGTTGTGCTCGGGTCACCGCCGGGATGGATCCGTCGTCGGAACCGGTGGTGAGCTCGGCAATCACCTCGGGCCACACGGTGGCCAGCACGTTCTGCTCGTCGTCCATGCAGTTTCCTCCCCGGAAGTAGGTCGATAGGAGCAGACGGCCGGGGTACGCGAGCAGGTTCGTGGATGGGCTATCCTGTGATCCCGCGTACGTCCGTAGCCGTGTGGACGCTGCTCGGATTCCCCCGTACCAAGTCAGCGGCGTTGGCGCCGTCGGCCTACGAATATGCCACTCCAGGGGTCTTTCCACACAATTATCCACAGATGTGGAAAACCCTGGGGAAATGTGAAACGGGCTCGAAGTTCGCGGGGATCACGCCCCGACCTGCGGATCTGTAGCAACCATCTGGCAACGCCTCGCTCGCGGGCCCGCTCGGCACGCCTAGGGGTGTGGACGAAGTCACGAAGAAGCCCGGGCGCGTCGCACCGGTGCACCGGATTCGCCTGGGGGCCGAGTTTGACCCGTCTCGGGCTGATCAGTACCCTCGTACAGTCACCCCTTGGTGCGGTGGCGGTCCCGTGCTGACCGCGTTAGGTCGTTTGACGACCGTGTGCGCCAGGACCGACGCGCGCCGATGATGACATCGCGATTCATCGCGCACATACGTATCACCGACAAGCTTCGGGCGCCGAACGGCGCCCACCAACTCGAGGAGTGTTGACCGTGGCCAAGGGCAAGCGGACGTTCCAGCCGAACAACCGTCGTCGGGCGCGGGTTCACGGCTTCCGCCTCCGGATGCGCACCCGTGCGGGTCGCGCCATCGTTTCGGCGCGTCGCCGCAAGGGCCGCGCCGAACTCACTGCCTGATCCTCGCTCTCGGACGCTCGGGTGTTGCCTGAGCCGTATCGGTTGCATCATC
This sequence comes from Nocardia sp. CNS-044, assembly GCF_059570515.1. NCBI lineage: Bacteria > Bacillati > Actinomycetota > Actinomycetes > Mycobacteriales > Nocardiaceae > Nocardia > Nocardia sp. CNS-044. The sequence goes on along the minus strand of NZ_JCANSX010000005.1, from coordinate 411,966 downwards.
GTGCCGACTTCTCCCGGACGGTGCGCCGCGGCCAGCGAATCGGGAGGCGAGATCTGGTCGTACACGCGCTCGTGCACGGGTATGACGGAGTCGTGGGCTCTGATGAACGACACAGTGCTCCGGTAGCCACCGGAGCGCTCGTTCGCGTCGGCGGGCCGAGGTTCGGATTGATTGTCAGCAAGGCGGTGGGCTCCGCGGTGATTCGACACTGGGTGGCCCGCCGCCTGCGTCATATGTGCGCCGAGGTGATCAGCGACCTGCCCGCCGAGGCCGACATCGTCATCCGGGCGCTGCCCGGCGCCGCGAACGCGGAATCCGACGAACTGCTGCGGCAGTTGCGCAGCGGGTTGCGCAAACTCGGTATCGCTCAGGCTCCCGCCCGGACCGGCACACGGGCTCGACCCGTCGCCGTCGACGCGGACGTTTCGTCGTGAGATTCGCCGCCGTCCTGGCCCGGCTGCCCGCCCGTACGCTGATCTTCCTGATCGAGCTCTACCGGACCTATGTCTCCCCCACCCGCATGCCGGTGTGTCGTTTCACCCCGACGTGTAGCGAGTACGCGGTCACCGCGTTGCGCACCCGAGGACTGTTCGTCGGCCTCGGATTGACGGTCGTGCGATTGGCCAAATGCGCGCCCTGGCACCCTGGTGGGTGGGACCCCGTTCCCGAGCGCAGAAATCGCGCACGGAACGAGGCTGCGGCCGACGCCTCGTCGTCGGCGCCACACGCTTGTAAAGGATCGCCGCATGCGGTGATCGGCGATACGAACGACGGGAGTGCATAGAGCCGTGCTCGACTTCATCTACTACCCGGTGTCCTGGATCTTGTGGTTCTGGCACCGTGCTTTCGCGGCCATCCCGGGCCTCGGCAAGGAGAACGGCCTGGCCTGGGCGCTGGCGGTGGTGTTCCTGGTCTTCACGCTGCGCGTCGTGCTCTACAAGCCGTTCGTGAAGCAGGTGCGCACCACCAAGCAGATGCAGGAGCTGCAGCCCCAGATCAAGGAGCTGCAGAAGAAGTACAAGAACGACCGCCAGAAGATGGCGCTGGAGATGCAGAAGCTCCAGAAGGAACACGGCTTCAACCCGCTGATGGGCTGCCTGCCGATCCTGGCGCAGGTGCCGGTCTTCCTCGGTCTGTTCCACGTCCTGCGTTCGTTCAACCGCACCGGCCACGGGTTCGGCCAGCTCGGCATGACGCCCGAGGAGAACGCGAACACCGCGAACTACGTCTTCAACGCGGCCGACGTCCAGTCCTTCCTGAGCGCCCGTATCTTCGGCGCGCCGATCTCGGCGTTCATCACCACCCCGGCCAACGAGCTGCTGGCCTTCGCCGACTACGGCGGCATCCCGAGTCGGGTGAGCATCGCCCTGGTCGCCATCCCGCTGATGGTGATCGCCGGTCTCGCTACCCACTTCAACGCCCGCGCCTCGGTCGCGCGGCAGACCCCGGAGGCCGCGGCCAACCCGCAGGCCGCGCTGATGAACAAGCTGGCGCTCTGGGTGTTCCCGCTCGGCGTGCTCGTCGGTGGTCCGTTCCTGCCGATCGCCATCCTGATCTACTGGGTCTCCAACAACATCTGGACCTACGGTCAGCAGCACCTCGTCTTCGGCCGGATGGCGAAGGAAGAAGAGGCCAAGAAGCAGGCCAAGCTCGAGCAGCGCGCGCAGAACGCGCCGAAGCCGGGCGCCAAGCCGGTGAGCACGAAGAAGAAGCCCGCGGCCACCGCCGTCGACGCCGAGCCGTCCGATGCGGAACCGTCGGCGAACGGCACCTCCAAGACCGCGGCAGGCAAGGCCGCCGGACAGCGCAAGGCTGGTGGGCAGAAGCGTTCGGGTCAGCGCGGCCGGGCCAACCAGAAGCGTCGCCGCTGACCGCCGAGCAATCCCGTGATCGCGCAACCGCCCGGCGTCGAGCGTCCGGCGCGCGCGATGGACAGATGAAGGAATTCAAATGACTGTTGAGACCGACGGAGGGGACGCCACCGTGGCGACGAGTGTGGTGAACGCCGGAACGGATGCCGGCGATGTCGTGAGCGATGCCGAGGAAGCCCTGATCGAAGAGGGCGAGATCGCGGGCGACTACCTCGAGCAGTTGCTCGACGTGCTCGACTTCGACGGCGACATCGACCTGGACGTCGAGGGCGACCGTGCCGTCGTGAGCATCGACGGCGGCCGCGACCTGTCGAAGTTGGTGGGTCGCAACGGCGAGGTGCTCGACGCGCTCCAGGAGCTGACCCGGCTCGCGGTGCAGCAGGCGACCGGCGTACGCAGCCGCCTGATGCTCGACGTGGCGGGTTGGCGGGCCAAGCGCCGCTCCGAGCTCAGCGCGCTCGGCACCGAAGCCGCCAAGCGGGTGCTGGAATCCGGCGCCCCGGAATCGCTCGATCCGATGACGCCGTTCGAGCGCAAGATCGTGCACGACGCCGTCGCCGCGGTCGAAGGAGTCAGCAGCGAGAGCGAGGGTGTGGAGCCCAACCGCTTCGTGGTGGTCGTTCCGGGCTGATCGCCCGGCTTCCCCAGGGGACGGCGCGTTTCGTCACGCTGACGATTCATGCCCGGGCGCTGCTCCGCCTTCGCTCCGGCCGTGCGCGGTCCGAGGGCGGACGGCCGTCCGATAGTGTCGTCTAGGCCTCCGGTCTTCGGACCGGGGGCCTTCTCCATGCCGGGGCGTCGCCGCCCGTGGCCGAGGCGGACACCCCTCCGCTGTCTTGCAATTGGTGACCTCGAGCTCGGAAGGATGTTTCACGTGGAACGAGAACTCGGTGGAAGCGCCGCGCTGCCGACCGAGCTGGAGCCGCCCGCGGCGGCCGCCACCGTCTTCGGCGATCGGCTCGACATCGCCCGCCGCTACTGCGCCGCGCTCGCGACCGCAGGCGTCGAGCGCGGTCTCATCGGACCCCGCGAGGTGCCGCGGCTCTGGGATCGGCACATCCTCAACTGCGCGGTGGTTGCGGAGCTCATGCCCGAAGGAACGACCGTCGTCGATATCGGTAGCGGCGCGGGTCTCCCCGGCATCCCGTTGGCCATCGCCCGTCCCGACCTACGCATCACCTTGGTCGAGCCGCTGCTGCGCCGCACCGTCTTCCTGAGCGAGTTCATCGAAGCAGCCGGACTCGACATCACCGTCGTCCGCGGCCGCGCCGAACAATCCGGCGTGATGAAGGAAGCGGGCGGCGCCGACGTCGTCACCTCCCGCGCCGTCGCCCCCCTCGCCAAACTCGCCCAGTGGTCCCTCCCCCTCCTCCGCGACCACGGCCGCATGCTCGCCCTGAAGGGTGTGAGCGCAACCGAAGAACTGGAACGCGACGGCGAAGCATTGGCCCGCGCGGGCGCCGGCAACTTCGAGGTCCTCGAATGTGGTGTCGGAGTCCTGGATACCCCGACAGTCGTGATCAGCGCCGAACGTCTCCCCCGCGCGGAACGCGCGCCCCGCCGCCGCACGGAGAAGGTCGGAAGCCGCCGTGAGGGCGGCCGCTCCGAGGGCGGCGTCCTCCGCCGCAGCACCGAACGCCGTCGCTCGGGCGGGAAGTAGGCCGAGACCCTTTCCCGCCCGCGAGGGCTGCGTGCTGTTTCACATGAAACAGCGCCGCGATCTCCCGACCCTCCCAGATGCCCCGTTGGCACCGCCCGACGACCCGGCCGGATCCCCCCAACAGCAGACCGGCTAGGCCCTGCCTCGATGTTCCGACGGTGCGGTCTGACGACCCGCTTCCCGCTCCATTGGGAGGACGGCTTGGCTCGTTGGCGCGTATCCGTTGGTGCGGGCCGATGGCTCAGCGGAACGGCTCGATCGATGACGTGCCCGATGGCTCAATCCGACCGGACCCCTCAATCTCGTCCATCGTCGATCGGCTCCGTGCCAAAGCATGGCTGGATGGAGCCCCGGAGCCGGTCCGCCGCACGGCTGCCTCGACGTTCCGACGGCTCCGCCCGACGGCGCGGTTCCGATCCTTCGGTCGGAAGGGTTGGCTCGATAGCGCGCACCACGGTGTGATCGACGGTCCCCTCCAGACCGATACTTCGTTAGCCGCCGAGCGCGTCGATGAGCGCCATAGAAGGCAGGAAGGCGTGGGGCTAGCGGGTGGCCGTTCAGGCGTCCCGACGGCTCGGCGGAACGGCTGGAATAGATGGCACTCGACGGCTGGTCCAACGGCGCGGCCGGATGGTGCTCGACCCAATGCCACCACGACGGCTCAGCCTGGTGGCGCGTCTCCAATGGCTCCGCGCTACGACGCGGCCACGCAACGCGCTGGACGGTGGGCGCAATGGCACAGCCGGGTGGCTCGGCCCCACGGCCCAACTCGATGGCGTGCCCGATGGCTCAGCCCCACCGGACGGCCGGATGGCTAGGTTTGTTGCCGTCACGATGACCCGGACTCACGCCGACATCGACGCACGGCCCCGGTCCCGCAGCGCGGCGGGACGGGGACCCAATGGCTGCGGTCGAATGGTTCGGCCACAGCTCGACTCGACGGCGTCCCCGACGGCTTGGCCTGCTGACATGTCCCCGATAGCTCGGCGCACGGGCACGGCTACGAGCGCGGCAGAAGGCCGGGTCCGGCGGCGCGGCCGAGTGGCTGGCGGGGCCTTCCGACTGAACTCGATGGCGTGGCCCACGGCCGAGTCCG
>NZ_JCANSX010000005.1:0-407150 GCF_059570515.1 Nocardia sp. CNS-044 | reverse complement strand
GCGCGTCCCAGATGGCTCGGCGCACGGCGCGGCCACGAGCGCGGCGGGAGGTTGGGTTCGGCGGCGCGGCCGAATGGCTGGCCGGGCCTACGGACTGAACTCGATGGCGTGGCCGACGGCTGAGTCCGGCGGTTCGGCCACAGCTCGACTCGGTAGCGTCGCCGACGGCTTGGCCTGATGGCACGTCCCCGATAGCCCGGCTTACGGGCACGGCCACGAGCGCGGCTTAGTCCGACGGCGCGGCCCGATGGCTTGGCTCGATGTCACCACGATGAATCGAACCCTGGCTCAACTCGACGGCGCGCTCGATCGCTCAACCCGATGGCTCGGCTGGGACTACCGGATGGACGCCATTCAATAGGTGCCCGGGCGGACGAGCGAACGACTCGGTCCGCAGCACGACTCGATGGTGCGGTCCGTCGGCGCAGGAGGACCGGCGGTCCGTCGGCGCCGCGTTAACTCCCGCCCCCCAAGGCTCGGTGATGGCGCGCCCTCGGCGGTCCGACTATGGCTCGGCCGCGCTGTGGAGCTCCGCAGCGGGGCCGACGGCGGAGGCGAGAAGCGCTTACCGACAGCGCGCCCCCCGGAAGATCTCCGCAGACTGAGCGCCGATGCCGCGCTTCCGATTGCTCGGTCCACACCTCAGCCTGATGGATCGGGGGGTGGCGTGACTCGATGGCGCGCCCCGATGGATCGGGTGGATGGCGTGGCTGGAGGGCGCGTCCGATGGCTTGGGTGGGTGGCGTGACTCTAGTACGTGCCCGATGGCTCGGGTGGGTTGCTCGCCCGGGTCCTCCTAAGGACAAGCGCTTGGAGGCGCGGCCGGTCGGCTCGGTCCGATGTCCCACCCGAATGTCCATTCCCGATGGCGCGGTCCGACGGCGCGATTTCAGGGCTTGCCCCATCGTGCGGTACCGACTCGAGCGGATCCCCGGTCGGAAGACTCAGCACGATGACGCGCCGCTGAACCTGACAGCTCGGCTGCTTCACCGTCGGCCGCAGCACGCTCTGCTCGTGCGACGGCTCAGCTGTGTGGTTCGCGATGGGGCGAGGGGTGCCGCGCATCGGATCGGATTGAAATCGCTCGGCGGATGTTTCACGTGAAGCATCGTCTGGTGCTCGAACTGGATAAGGCGCGCCGCTCCCCCGGTTCACCACGCCAACAAGGCTCGCCGCTGTCCCGTGGCGGACTCCCGCTGTCGCGCGACAGCGTCACTTCACGCGGCCCCGTCACCGCTTCTCTCCACAGCGGTAGCCCACAGATCGACGGCAGGGCTCGGCCGGACGACGCGTCCGCTTACCCGATCCGTGGGCCTCGCCCCGAGAGCGAGCCGCGCCGTCGTGCCACCAGGCTTGGCTCGACGCGCGAGATGGCTCGGCGCGGACTCTCGCGGCTTGGCCCGACTGCGGTCGATAGCGCGTAGGGACAGCACGTCACCGTGAGCGCCACGGGGACTCGGCCGGATGCCGCGCACGCTGGCTTGGCTCGATGGTTGGCCGCAGCACTCGGCTGGACGGCGCGGGTGTTGTGGCGCGGCCCGGGTGGCCCTGCGCGGCGCGATGGCGCCCCGAGACAACGCAGCGCGATGATTGGCCGGGTGTTTTCGAGCCGTGAGGCGCAGCCGGATACAGCGCTGCAAGCGGCTCGGCACGATGGTGCGGCCGCGATCGCGGGACGCGATGGGTGGCCGAGTGACTCCGGCACGATGGCCAAGATCCTGGAGACGCAGTCGGATGCAGCGCTGCGGATGGCTCGCCCAAGGCTCGGACGGATGGCTCGACCAGGCCCTGTCTCGAAGTCCCATCCGGCGCCTCTGCGGCGCAGATCGCCGCCTGACCGCGTTGTCGTCGTCGCCGAGACAGGGCCCCGGTATCGGCTCCTCCTCCGCCTCGCCAAGCGACGATCAGAGCCACGGATGCATCCCGGCTGGACTTCGAGACAGGGCCTAGATGTGGCCTGTCGGCTGACCCAATTTCAATTGCCGCATGTGACGGCACGGGTAAGGGTTTGGGCTGTGGTGAGACGCCACGAATGAGGTCGGGTGGAGGCTTTGGCGGATGTTTCACGTGAAGCATCGCTCGGTGCGCGAACTTGGTGGTGGCTGAGCGGCACTCGTCCGGATCTCCGCGCCAGGGGCGTTCTCCCCGCTTTTCGCGCGGCCGGTGGCTGCTTCAGGCGCGCCTGTGTCAAGCCACGGCTTCCGCCGGTGGGCATCTGAAATGGTTTTGGCTGGATGCACGCACGATGGATCGGCCCATGGCTCGAGCTGGTGGCTCGGGCGGCTGGCTCGGTGGATCGCTCAACTCAGTGACGCCTTGTTGCCTCGAGTCGCTGGCGTGGCCCGATCGCGGGCCACTGTCGCGAGGCCGTCGGCCGCGACGGAGGGTAGCGCGGACCGATGGAGCGTCCCGATAGCTCGGTCTGGTGTCGCGCCCCTCGACGGCAACAACGTGCGCCTCGACGCTCGTTCGCACGGCTTGGCTGGACGGTGCAGTGGACGGTGGCTCCAGTGCGCGGCCGGGTTTGGGTAAATGTTTCACGTGGAGCATCGCTCCAGGTTCGAGCTCGGTAGTCGGTAGCGCCTCTTCTTTCGAATCAGCGTGCACGGACGCTAGCCGCTCTTCGCGTGCTCTGGGAGCGCACCGCCTCTTTCGCTCGCAGCCGCAGTGCGACGCCGCTGTGGATGGTGGCGACGGGATCGAGTGTGCGGGCAATGGATGCGTCACCGACTGGAACGGCTGACGCGCGAACTCGATACGGGATTCGCGAGATGCGGACGTAGATCGGATGTGCGAAGCGGAGGCGATAGACCCAGTGCCTGGACAGCGGCAGGCGTGATCGACCCAGCTTTTGGATCCGAAGCTTCGCAACGGGTTCGGGGCATTGGCTTCGGCTGTTCTTTGGGCGGTCGCCGCGTCCCAGCAACGGGATTGGATCGCTGCGGCGTCGTCGAGAGCGCCAGAATCGTGGATGCGTGAACGGAAGGCGCAGCGCCACTCTCCGCGGGGGCGCGGCATTCCGCCGTGCACGCAATGCTTCACGTGAAACATCGCCCCGCCGCTTCACGTGAAACATCGCTCGTCGGGCGCGCTGTCGGAGCAGCCCCGGAGCATCAGCGCAACTCGATGAAGCGCCGCAGTTCGTCCTCCGCGCAAGGAATCTGCGACGGCGCGCAAAGCCCAACCCCCTAACGCACCCTCAACCTGGCACCTCCGAACCCCCCATTCGCCCAGTGAAAATCACCCACCCGGCCGGAAATCCCGCGGCACGCAATGTTCATTCGCGCGGATCTGCGTGTCGCCGCGATTCAACTTTCTTCTAGCGCTCAGTGCTGGCAAGCTAGTGTGCGTCGGGCGTGAGCGTTGATGCCACGGTGGGATGTGGGTGTGCGGGACAGCTCCGCTCGGTTGATCGGGCGCCGTCCCGACGGAGCATCATGTTCGATCCGACACAGGCTGTTGAAGACACGGCGTCGGCGTGGGCCGAGGGCACGTGGTCTGTAGTTCTCTGGTTAGGAGCTGTCTATGTCGAGCGGTTCGGCGAATGTTTCACGGGAAACTACGTCGCGCGTGCCGGGGATGCTGGACTCCAGCAACTTCGACGCGGAGGCATTCGGAAGCACGCCGTTCGGGCACATCTCCCCCAGCGAGACCCCGATCGCGGCCGAAGCTCAGCGCGCAAGTCAGATATTGCACCCAGGAAAGGTGACAGTGCCGAAACCTCGCGAGCAGCGCATCATCACCATCGCGAATCAGAAGGGCGGCGTCGGTAAGACGACCACGACGGTGAATCTCGCCGCGGCCCTTGCGCATCAGGGGATGAAGGTGCTCGTGATCGATCTCGATCCGCAGGGCAACGCCAGCACCGCCCTCGGCATCGAGCATCACTCCGGCGTCCCTTCCAGCTACGAACTGCTCATCGGCGAGGTCTCCGTCAAGGACGCTATCCAGCAGAGCCCGCACAACGAGCGACTGCTGTGCATCCCGGCGACGATCGATCTCGCGGGTGCGGAGATCGAACTCGTCTCGATGGTCGCCAGGGAGGGCCGCCTCAAGGGCGCCATCCAGGAGGCCAATATCGCGGGCTACGACATCGATTACGTGATGATCGACTGCCCGCCTTCCCTCGGCCTCCTAACGGTCAACGCGCTCGTCGCGGCCAAGGAGGTGCTGATCCCGATCCAGTGCGAGTACTACGCGCTGGAGGGCGTCGGCCAGCTGCTCCGCAACATCGGCCTGGTGCAGGCGCATCTGAATCGCGAGCTGCACGTGTCCACGGTGATTCTCACGATGTACGACGGGCGTACCAAGCTCGCCGACCAGGTCGCGGAGGAGGTGCGTGGCCACTTCGGCGATGTGGTGCTGCGCTCGGTGATTCCGCGCAGCGTGAAGGTCTCGGAGGCGCCGGGTTACGGAATGACCGTGCTCGATTATGATCCAGGCTCCCGGGGTGCGATGAGCTACCTCGACGCCGGACGTGAGATGGCCCAGCGGGCGATGGCCCGGCAGGCCGCGAACGGCGCGGAGTGATTCGGGTACCGGTGTCCCGGGTCGGCGTGACCCGGTTTGGTGGCGAACGAGGGAAGGGATCGGTGGGCCAATGAGTCAGGCGAAGAAGGGCGGGCTAGGACGAGGTCTGGCCGCGCTGATCCCGACGGGGCCCGCGACCACGCAGGGTCTCGGCAGCGCCGCGGCCAATGTGGTGATCGGACTCGATCCCGTCGGTCCGCAGCCTGCTTCGGCGTACCTGCACCGCGTCCCCGATCCCGAGGACACCGTCGACGAGGCCGACCTCGCCACCCCCGGTGGCGCGCTCTACCGCGAGATTCCGCCGGACCAGATCGAGCCGAATCCCAAGCAGCCGCGCCAGGTCTTCGAGGAAGAAGCGCTCGCTGAACTGGTCCACTCCATCCGCGAATTCGGCCTCATGCAGCCGATCGTGGTGCGCCGCGTCGAGGCGGACCGCTATCAGCTGATCATGGGTGAGCGCCGCTGGCGTGCCGCCCAGGAGGCGGGCCTGGAAGCGATCCCGGCGATCGTTCGGGAGACCGCCGACGAGTCGATGCTGCGCGACGCCCTCTTGGAGAACATCCACCGGGTGCAGCTGAACCCGTTGGAAGAGGCGGCCGCGTACCAGCAGCTGCTCGAGGAATTCGACGTCACCCACGAAGAACTGGCCACCCGGATCGGTCGATCCCGTCCGGTCGTCACCAACATGATCCGTCTGCTGAAGCTGCCGATCCCCGTGCAGCGGCGGGTCGCGGCGGGCGTGCTGTCCGCCGGTCACGCGCGCGCCCTGCTCGGATTGGAAGCGGGCGCCGACGCGCAGGAGGTGCTGGCCGCCCGCATCGTCGCAGAGGGCCTCTCGGTGCGTGCCACCGAGGAAGCCGTCACCCTGGCCAACCGTGATCCGGACGCGGTCACTCCCCCGGCTCCGCGGCGCAAGCCGATTCATATGCCCGGTCTGCAGGACGTGGCCGAGCGGCTGTCGAATTCGTTCGACACCCGGGTGACCGTGAGTCTCGGCAAACGCAAGGGCAAGATCGTCGTCGAGTTCGGGTCCGTGGAAGATCTGGAGCGCATCGTCGGTCTGATGGCGCAAGAGCAGCTCGGTCAGTGACAGAAGAGGCAAAATAACCCCGTGTTCTCGGTATATACGGGCCCGGCGTCGAAACGTCACTGTGACGGCGTCGAAAAGGGCAGCGCGACAGCGATATTGCGCGCGCCGACGGTCCGGCACGAGGGCTCCTACCAACAGCACAGCGACGTGGAATGAGGCGGATTCGCTTGATCGCTTATTCTTGCTGGCGAGAAGACGTTGATGCGACGTGAGCGTGGATGAATCGGACAGCTGGAGGCTGAGCAGAGCGGTGTCGACCAGCGTCACAGCACTTACCCTCGACGGACTGGACAAGCTGCCCGCGCATGCCCGGCGCTGTGTCTTCTGGGAGATCGATCCCGCCGTCGCGGAGGACTCGCGCGGGTTCAGCGATCCGGTCTTCGAAAAAGAGGCCTGGCTTTCGACGGTCATGCTCGAATGGGGTTCGTGCGGCCAGGTGGCCCACGTGGACGGCAGCGTGGCGGGTTGCGCCCTGTACTCGCCGCCCAGCGCCGTGCCGCGCGCGACGCTGTTCCCCACTTCCCCGGTCAGCCCGGATGCCATCTTGCTGACCACGCTGCGCACCGAGTTCCCGCACCGGGACGAGGACATCGCCCACCGCCTGGTGCAGGCCGTGGTGTCGGATCTGGTCCGCCGCGGTGTTCGCGCACTGGAGGCGTTCGGCATCCGTACGGATCCGCCGACCAAACGGCTCTCGGACCGTTTGGTCGGTTCGATGACGCTCATGGAGCGGATCGGCGCTCCGGTCCGCGGTTCCGCCTCGGCCGCCCCCACCGAATGCTCACCGCAGACCTGCATGATCGAAGCGGACCTGCTCGAGGAGTACGGCTTCGAGGTGGTCGCACCGCACCACCGCTTCCCGCGCCTGCGCCTGGAGCTGGATTCCGATCACGGCTGGAAGGAAGACGTGGAGCGCGCGCTCGACCAGCTGCTCGCCGCCGCGTCCATGACGGCCCCCACCCGGGCCGGCGCACGCTGAGACGAGAAAGCCCCCGCCGATCACAGCGGGGGCTTTCCTTCGAGACGAAGTCTCAGGTTCGGTCGGCGGCGGCCAGTTCCTCGGCCAGCAGCTCGGCGAACGTGTACGTGCCGGTCGGCTGATCGTCCTGACCCAGCAGATACAGACGCTTCACCGAGATCAGGATGGCCTCGGCGATGACGTCGCGCATCCGCGGATTCGTGAGGACCGAGGCGTCGTATTCGTTGGTGAGGTAACCGATATCGACCTGGACCGTCGGCATCTTGGTGAGCCGCAGCAGATCCCAGGTACGCGAATGCGTCCGGCAGTCCTGCAACGACGTCCGGGCCACCACCTCGCGCTGAATGAACCCGGCCAGCACCTGCCCGATCATCGAGACCGAGCCGTGCGAGTTGCCGAAGTGGAAGCTGGCCACACCGTTCGCCGAGGAGCTCGGGTTGGTGGCACAGCGCAGCGAGATCATCAGGTCGGCGTCGAAGGCGTTGGAGGTCTCCGCGCGCTCGGCGTCGGTGGGATTCGCACCCCACGGCCGTGACAGGAACGTCTCCATGCCGGTGGCGGCCATCCGGCCCTCCAGCCTGCTGGCCAGATCCCACAGGATCTCCGACTCGTAGACGTCGCCGTACTCGGTCGGCACCGCGTATCCCTTGTCGGGACCGCCGAGACCCGGATCGATGACGATCCGCTTGCCGGTGAGCTGTGGCCCCGCCCGGTGCACCACCTCTTCTTCGGCGATGCGATGCGGGTTGCCGCCGGTGACGCGCGCGCCGAGCAATTCCAGCGAACGCAGCGTGTCCGGACCGCAGATGCCGTCGGCGGACAGACCGATCTCGCGCTGGAACGCGGTGAGTGCGTCGTGGGTGTGCGGGCCGAAGTACCCGTCCACCCGATGAACATAGAAGCCGAGGTCCTGCAGTTTGCGTTGCAACGTGGCGACGTCGTCGCCGTACAGCGGCGCCGAGAGCTGATAGATCAGCGTGCGCGCACCGAGGCGGTAGGACGCCTCCTTCAAGGCCCGGTAGGTGGCCGGACCCACCACACCGTCGACGAGCAGACCGCGATGCTGCTGGAACGCGCGGACCGCGGAGTCGAGGTGGTGGTCGAAGGAGGCTTCGGTGTCCTTCCAGTACTCGCGTGCGTCGCCGTGCTCGGCGCCGATGGCGTGTGCGTGCAGGAAGCCGAGACTTGCCAGGGTGCTCCGAACCTCAGCGACGGCTGGACCGGTATCACCGTGACGAAGTCGGTGCATGCGTGAGAGCCCTTTCCTTCCGTCAACCCGGGTACCCACTCATGCGACGGCATACACCCTCGCACGACCGGAGCGTCGGTCGATTGTCTCAGACCTGCCCCGGAATCCGACAATTACGGGGGTGGTGCAGGCATCCTACGGCGCGTCGTGGATTCGCGCCGTCAGATCACGTCTTCCAGTTCGCGCAGGAGGGCCGCTTTGCCCTTGGCGCCGACGATCTGTTTGACCGGCTTACCGCCGCGGAACAGCATCATAGTGGGCAGGGACAGGACCTGGTACTCGCGCGCCGTCTCCGGGTTGGCGTCCACGTCCAGCTTGGCGATGGTCAGCTTGTCCGCGTTCGCGGCGGCGATCTCCTCCAGCACGGGAGCGACCATCTTGCACGGACCGCACCAATCCGCCCAGAAGTCGACGAGCACGGGCTTCTCACTGAGCAGCACCTCGTCGGCGAAGGACTTGTCGGTCACGGTGACCGTGTTCTCGGACATGGGGTATCTCCTTGTGAATCCGGTAGAGCGAGATCAGTTGGCGTTCACGGCGACCGGCTGGCCCGCGGCGTCCAGGGTGTTCGCGGTGATGTCACCCTGTTCGGCCAGCCAGCGCTCGGCGTCGATCGCGGCGCGGCAGCCGGTGCCCGCGGCGGTGATGGCCTGGCGGTAGGTGTGGTCGACGAGGTCGCCCGCGGCGAAGACGCCGGGAACCTTCGTGGCCGTCGTCGGGTGCTCGACCTGCACGTAGCCTTCGTCGTCGAGCTCGACCTGACCGCGCACCAGCTCGCTGCGCGGATCGTGGCCGATCGCCACGAACAGGCCGGTCGCGGCCAGCTCGGACGTCTCGCCGGTGCGGGTGTCGCGCAGGGTGAGGCTGGTCACGGCGTTCTCACCGTGCACCTCGACCACCTCGGCGTTCAGCACGAACTTGATCTTCTCGTTGGCCTTGGCGCGCTCGAGCATGATGCGCGACGCACGGAACTCCTCGCGGCGGTGCACGATGGTGACGCTCGACGCGAACTTGGTGAGGAAGGTCGCTTCCTCCATCGCCGAGTCGCCGCCGCCGACCACCACGATGTCCTGGCCCTTGAAGAAGAAGCCGTCGCAGGTGGCACAGGCGCTCACGCCGCGGCCGAGCAGTCGCTGCTCCCCGGGCACGTTCAGGTAGCGGGCGGCCGAGCCCATGGCCAGGATGACCGCGTACGCCCGGTAGGTCTGATCGCCCACCGTGACCGTCTTGACCGGTCCGCTCAGGTCGATGGCGTCCACGTCCTCGGTGCGGATGTCGGCGCCGAAACGCTTGGCCTGCTCGCGCATCTCGTCCATCAGGTCCGGACCCATGATGCCGGCGCGGAAGCCGGGGAAGTTCTCGACCTCGGTGGTGGTCATCAGCGCGCCACCGAACTGGGTGCCCTCGAAGAGCAGCGGCTCGAGTTCGGCGCGGGCGGCGTAGACGGCTGCGGTATAGCCTGCGGGGCCGGAGCCGACGATGATCAGGTCGCGAACTGGCGTGGCCGTGTCGGTGGTTCGCTCGTGGAGCTCGCTCATGGGGCCCTTCCGAGAAGATCTGAGGGGGAACGTGACGGTCAACAACAGCCTAAACGCTGTTGTTCCCGCACCGGTGGGCCCGTGCTCGTCAGCCGATGTCGGTGACTTTGCGCACCTGCGGGTCACCCGTGGTGCAACCTGGGCCGACGACCAGCGCTGTGATCTTGCCCTGGGCGGTGCCGGTCAGCAGGATGAGCACCGCGTCCTTGCCCTGATACCGCATATTCATCGAGCCGAGAACGGCCCGGTCCAGCCCGGCCGCGGCGACACAGCGGGTGAGGGCGCCGCGGCTGCCGAGCGGTCCGGTGACGTCGTTGCGGCCGAGGGCGGCGAGCGCGGCCGTGGGGGTCAGGTCGTCGCCGATCTGATCGTTGGTCGGCGCCGGTTTCGCGGTGGTCGTCGTCGCGTCACCGCCGCGGAGCATCTGGACGCCGATGCCGGTGCCCGCGATCACCGCGAGGACGGCGGCCGCGGCGGCGACCAAGCGCAGGCGTCTACTTCGCCGGTGAGCAAGCGATATCGGGGTCGCGATGCGTTCGGTCCGGTCCTCGGAAGCCGTTGGCTCGCTGCCGTTTCCGAGGACCCGTTGATCTCGGAGCGCCGCGTCCTCGTCGGATGCCGTGGCGTCGAGCCGATGCACGGTGGCGACTCGTTCGGTCGGCTCCTCGCCCAGCTCCAGTTCGGCGACGAAGGCCGCGAGCCGCTCGGAGACGTCCTCCGGCATCGGATGGACGACGCACTCGTCGGTGCGCAGGGTGCGCAGCCGCGTCGTCACCTCGTCCAGCGAGCGCAGGTAGCGCACCGCGTCGGAGTCGGCGCGGACGGCGGGCCACAGCTGCGCGCCGAGCTCGGGATCCACGTTGTCGGCATGCAGATCGGCGAGCAGTTCCGGCGAAAATGGAGGCTGCGGTACGGACCGGGTCGCCATCGCACCTCCAGTGGTCTCATCCGACGTAACTGTCTTGTCTGTCGCGGCCGCGCCGCGGGAACCCGCGGGCGCCATCTGTACATCGCTCAGGTGTTCGTCACTATTAATGACGCATCGCCACTACTTCCGGTTCCCCGGATCGCGGAGAAATTCCAAACGCTCTTGCAGGCGTTGTCGACCCCGAGCGCAGCGGCTCTTGATCGTCCCCTCCGGAACCCCCAGCATCGCCGCCGCCTCCGACACGCTATACCCCTCCAGGTCGATCGCTACCAGCGCGGTGCGCTGATCGGGCGGCAGCGAGAACAGCGCGCGGTCCACCACGATCGACATCTCGACCTCGGCGAACTCGTCCCGCTCGTCGCGCGGTTCGGGCAGCGTATCGGGCGACAGCGAGATCGCGCGACGAGTCTTGTTGCGGCGGATGCGATCCAGGCAGGCGTTCACCACGATCGCGTGTAGCCAGCTGCGCACCTCGGCCTCGGCGCGGAACGATCCCGCGGTGCGGTGCGCGGAGAGCAGCGCGTCCTGCAACGAGTCCGCGGCGTCCTCACGGGTGTAGGACGTGCGCAAGGCCGTCTGCCAGAGGTGATCGTTGTGCCTGCGTAGTAGTTCGGCGAAGGCGTGCCGCTCGCCGCGCGCGTGGGCGCTGAGCAATTCCCGGTCCGACAGCTCGCCGGGCACGAACGAGCGCTCACGGGCCGCGACCCGCGAACTTCCCCCGCGGGAATCCTCGTTCAATTCCGACGACAAAACCAACCCCTTGGACGGCGCTCAACTCACGACAGCCCAAAAAGACCATCGCCGTAGATATTTCGCAGCATCCGGGATCGAAAAAACCAGGTCCCGGGAAGCTCCCCTGCCGAGAGCGCGAGCCGATCATATCGGGACTGCCGAAGTGGCAGCAACAAGACCACGTGCGCGGGCTGCGGGCGGACTTCGTCCGACGGCGCCCAATCAAGCAGGGAGCGGGAGGAATTCGACGCGGGCGATCAGGGCGCGGCGTCGAACCGCAGATCGGCGATCGTCGTCTGGAACTGGTTTCCCGAGTTGCCGAGACCGGTGATCCAGACGAGCACGTAGCGCGCGGACTGGTCCGCGGTCACGGGGATTTCGGTGACTCCGTCGGCCAGCTGGGCGGCGCCGATCAGCTGGGTCTGGTCCAACGTCGGCGAATTCGTCGGCGAGGTACGGATTTCCACGGACGTACCGGGGCTCGGCGAGGTGATCGACACGTTCGTCAGCTTCGCCGGGCTCGGCAGCGTGGCCAGCAGACCGACCCCCTTCTTGAGGGCCGGGAACTGCTGGAAGTACTGATCGGAGCGCCAGACGGTGGCCGGGTCGTCGTCCAGCACCGCGCCGACGCCGCTGACGTTGTCCGGGGTGCCCTCGGGCGAGAACACGGTCGCGTTGGTCACCGGGACGGGCACGCCGCCGGACGCAGGATTGCTCGGGACCGCTCCGGCCGGTGTCGTCGGCGAGACGGAACTGTTGGTGGTCAGACCGATGTTGCGCGATTCGTCGATCGGCGCGTCGGACGCCCCTGGCGCGAAAACGCTGACCATCCACCAGATCACGATGCCGACCACGAGCGCGGCCAGAATGCCGAGGCCGACCATGATCCACATCATCCGCTGCGACCGCTCGCGTTCCGCGGCGAGCAATTCCGGATCGGCGAGCGAATCGTCGGCGTTCGGCGGCTGCGCGCGCTGGCCGAGGCGGAGCACCGGGATGAAGTCGGTCTTCTGGTCGACGACCGAGGCCTGCTCCAGCACGTGCTGGACGGTCGCCGCGGTCCGCACGCCCTTGTTCGACTCCAGCGAGCGCACCGCGACCGCGGAGATCTCGAAGGGCACCTCGGGCCGAATCTGCCTCGGCTCCACCGGCGTTCCGTCCGGACCGAAGTCTGCGAGACGCAGCCCGCCGACGGTGGCCGCGGTGCCGGTCAGGCCGCCGGAGCGGATCGGCCAGCGCGCGGTGATGAGCGCGTAGAGCATGGCGCCGAGGCCGCGCACGTCGGACTGGGCGTCGGAATCGCCGAGCGTGCCGGGGAAGGCCAGCACGGCGTCACCGGAGGCGCTGATGCGCACGCGGTCGGGATGGTCGATGGACAGCGAACCGCCGCCGCGGTGGGCCAATTCGGCCGCCGAGGCGAGCGCCCGGATCGCGCGGGCCGCGCCGATCGGCGAGGGCACCGTCTCGGCCATCTCGCGCAGCGAGCGACCGGGTGTCCACTCGGCGACAACGATGCCGCCGGAGCTGCCGCGCACCACGTCCAGAACGCGGGCCAGACCGGGCGAATTGATGCGGCCGAGCCGCAGGGTGCGCGACAGGATGGCCTGCGGACCGTCGTGGCCGGAGTTGTCGGTGGCCTTCTGGTCGGCGTCGACGAAGGTGAGCGCGACCTCGCGGTCGAGTTTGATGTCGAGGGCCTGCCAGAACTTGAGCCCGCGCGCGCCGCCGTGGCTGGCGAGCAGACGGTATCGACCGCCCGCGACCGACGCGCCCGGAATCAGCTTGGGGCCGCGCGGAGTTCGACGCGCACCCGTCGCCTCCGTTCCGGCGGGCGGCAGCTGCGGAATGGGGATCATTCCGGTGTCGTACATCGGGTCGCGCGGCGGCGCCTGATGCTGGGTCTCGCGCGGGCCGTGGCCGTCGGCGGAGGGCGGGCTGTCGGGTCCCGGGTGCGGATGCTGGGGGTCCGACGGGTTCTCCGCGGCGGGCGGGTGGTCGGTGGACAGGCCGCCGGCCTTGGTCGCAGAAGGATCGGCGGCTGGGACGCCGCCCACCGCCGCGTCGTCGCTCACCCTCATTCCTCCTTCGCCCTGATATGTCGAAGTTCCGGCGAACTCGCCACTTGTGCTTCTCTGCCGAACAGGGTACGGGAACTCACCCCGCCCGGTGCGGTCAACAGCATCCGGTCTGATCACGGGCAAGACCATCGTGGCCTGCGAGTCCAGGTAGGGGTCGAAGCCCGAGTACATGTACGGATCGGGCCTGCGGAACACCTGCGTGGCGTACTCGTCCTCGACCGGTCCGTCGAGGTCGAGATCCGGTGCGGGCGGCGTGATGCCGAGGCGCCGGGAAATGGCCACGGTGATGGCGACGATCTCCGGAATGCCCGCGAGCCGCATGAGCCCGAACGCCGTCGCGAACATGACGATGGCCGTGATGATCACGCGGATCAGCGAGCCGGGACCGCCCATGGACTCCGACAGCCGCTCGAGGCCGAGCACCTTGTCCACGATCAGCATCACCGCGCCGCCCGCGACCGAGGCGAGCACGACCCGAGTGACGGTGCGCCCGACGTTGGCCATCCGCAGGTCGCCGAGACTTTGGTGCAGCAGGTAGCCGCCGATGATGGCGCCCGCGGTGAACCCGAGGCCGTTCGCGACGCCGAGCACGATGACGACCTGATCGCTGTTGTCGGCGATGAACGGCGCCAGCGCCGACAGGGCGATCTTGACGGCGGTGATGCCGAGAATGATCCAGGTCGGCGTCCACGCCTGCTCCCGCGCGTAGAACACCCGGAGGTGGATCAGCACGAGGGCGTAGGGAATCAGCGCGAAGGCCGACCAGCTGACGGCGTAGCCGAGCCGTTCGGCGTCGCCGGTGAAGCGCGCGTATCCGAACAGCGCCTCGCCCAGCTGCGGCCCGGCGAGCGTCAGGAAGGTGACGACGGGGAAGAGGGCGATCATGGTCAGGCGGGTCGCGACGGACAGGTCGTCGACGACGGCCGGGGTGTCGCCCTCGGCCGCGTTGCGACTCAGGCGCGGCATGATCGCGGTGAGCACCGTGACGCCGAGGACGCCGTAGGGCAGCTGGAGCAGCAGCCAGGCCAGCGAATAGATGGCCGGGCCCGCCTCGTCCGCGGTCGAGGCGACGTGGTTGGCGAAGACCAGGCCGACCTGGCTGATCAGCACGTACAGGATGATGGCCGCGCCCATCATGCCGAACTGCTTGAGCCGGGTGTCGACACCCCAGAGCGGGCGCAGGTCGATCCCCTCGCGGCGGATCGCGGGCAGCAGGGCGGCCGCCTGGGTGAACACGCCGAGCGTGACGCCGACGCCGAGGACGAGCAGCTTCGGATCGCTCATCGACACCGGGTCGAGCGTGATCTCACCGGGCGTCACCGCGTAGAGGCCGAGCACCGCCAGCATGACGATGTTGTTCAGCACGGGCGCCCACGCACCGGGTTTGAACACCTGGCGGGTGTTCAATATCGCGGTGAACAGCGCCGACATGCCGTAGAAGAGGATCGCGGGCAGCAGCAAGAAGGTCAGCGCCGTGGTCAGCTGGGTGTTGACCTTGCCGTCGGCGGACACGAAGACGTGCGTCGCCAGCAGCGGCGCGGCGGCCGTCGCCAGCAGTGTCGCGCCCATCAGCACCACGAAGGCGGCGGTGACCAGACGCCGGACGAAGGCCGCCCCGCCGTCGGGGTCCTCCTTCTCCGCGCGCACCAGCGTCGGAACCACCATCGCGGTCAGCACCGCGCCGAGCACCAGCTCGGTGATCATGTTCGGGATCAGGCTCGCCGAGGTGAACGCACTGGCGATCGCCGGGCCGAGCACCGCGGCGAGCAGCAACTGTTTGCCGAAACCGGTGATGCGGCTGATCAGAGTCGCGATCGCGATCGAGCCGGAGTCCCTGAGCAGCCGGGAGTTCGTGCTTTCCTTGGTCTCGGTCGGCTCCGGCTCGGCCTCGGTGACGGCCCACTCCTGGGTGCGCGGCCGATTGGCGGGCGGCGGCGTGTCGTGTACCGCGGCCGCGGGTCGGCCACGCAGCGGCGCGGGGTTCGGCTGCTGCGGCGCGTACTTGGGCGGCGGCGCGAACCGCTGCGGCGGCGCGGGGGTCCGTGGGATCGGCTCGCCTTGGCCGTGCGGCGCCCTGGGCGGCGCCTGCCTGCCCTCTGCCGGTGCCGGAGGACGCTGTGTCGGCGGCGGGGCCGATGGCATCGGCGGTACGGGGCGCCCGGGCGGCGCGGGACGCGGCCCGCCGGATTGCGGCGGATACTGGCGCTGACCGGGATGCGGCGCGGAGCCGGGCCGCTGCGGCGGCACGGGCGGACGACCGCCAGGTCCGCGCTGCGCGGGCATGGGGCCGGACTGGCCGGGAAGCGGTCCGCGCTGGGCGGGCATCGGGCCCGAGGGCGGCGCCGTCCGACCGCCCTGCGGCGGTCCGGACGGGCGGCTGACCCGAGGCACCCTCGGGTACTCGCCGTAGGGGTCCCGGTGCGTCATGCCGGGATCCTCCTGCGGTTCGCTCTGCGGCCGCATCCCCCGTTCCCAAGGCGCGGCGGGCGCCCGGCGGGCAGGCGGCCCGTCAGGTCGTTCATCAGGTCGAGGCCGATGAGCGGATAAATCATCGTCGCTCATCATGCCTCCTGTGTCGTACCGGACCTGCGCATCCGGCATGCCCGATCGGCGTTTCGCCCATCGAGCCTCCCCCGTCGTGCTGGTACCCGCCCGCGCTCCGAAGCGGGCGCGGACGTCCACCGATTGTCCCGCACGGTGAGGGCATCGGATCGATCATCCCTCATCGTGCCCCTGTCCCTCTTCACGCAGCACTCGCATGCGCGCCCGACGGTACCTGTTGACCCGACGCCGGATGCCGGGGTCGAAACCCTCGTCGGCGGGATCGGGCTCGCCCCGGAAGCGCCGCCACAGCCGACGCCCGGCCAACAGGAACAGCAGCAGTCCGGCACATGCCGTAATTATGGCCAAGGCTTGGCCATAGGCGTTCGAACGCACCGAGACCGAAGTGGCGTTGCCGAGCGCGACACCGTCGGGCGTGGCGAGCGAGATCGGAATCACCAGGTTGCGGCTGTCGCTGACCTCGGTCGGTATCTGGAACGACCGGGTGCCCTTCGGCGGCAGCTGCTGTTCGCCGATGTCGGTGATGTTCGTCTCGGCCGGCGCCTCGATGCGGAACCTGATGCGGATCGCGACCGGCAGATCGTTGCGCGCGACCAGCAGCAACGGGCTCTGTTCCGAGGCCAGGGTGTACACACCGCCCGGCGGAAGCACCGTCACCGACCGGTACAGGTTGTTCATCGTGCGCGTCGTCTGGTCCAGCCGCCGCTGCGCGAAGGTGTCCGGCTGGGTGGCATTGCCGGTGCGGCGATCGGAGAGCGAGAGCACCCGGATCAGGTCGTCGCGCAGCGGGGTGAGGAACTGGCGCGGCGTCGGCTCGATCTCCGGCACGTCGACGAGGGCTCGCATCAGCTCGGTGATCCGGTGGCCCTGCTCGCGCGTCGGCAGGACGAACCGCGCGGGCACCGCGTCCTCGGCGGCCTGCGGCAGGTAGTCGAGTTCGTAGGGCTGCGGGTCCGGTGGCAGCGCGAGCAGGTCCGCGAACGGGCGCGGCGTCGCGAGATTGCTCTTGACCAGCAGGTCGAGCTGCCGCAGCAGCGCGGCGGCCTCGTCCCGGTTGGCGCCCCACTGCTGCGGCGGGACCAGCAGCAGCGAACGCGGTTTGCCCGGTTCCGGGTGCAGCGCGCTCCACGAGACCGCGCCCAACGCGTCCTGCAGGCGGGCGGCGCGCGAGTCGTTGGTCACGTCGTAGCGCACCCGGTCCGGTGTGAACGAGGGCGTCGGCGGATTCGAGCCGACCGCGGCGAGCGCCGTCGCCGACCAGATGTCGAAGGTCGCCGCGTGCAGCGCGGGGTCGAGCTTCGCTGGAGCGGGCCGCGCGGCGGGCGGCGCGGAAGGATCGGCGGGCGGAGGTGCTTGCTCGGGCGTCGGCGCGGTGACCCCCGGCAACCGGATCATCTCCGGCGCCGCCGTTTCCGGAGCGTCCGTCGTGATCGCGGATCCGCGACTGCTGCTGAAATCCACCGCATCGGCCTGGCCGACCGGGACCGCGGCCGTGTCGGCGAGCACGGCGGTGCCGAAACCGTGGCCGCGCAACAACGTTGCGCCGCTCACGTCGATACTGCCGGAATCGGGCAGGCTGACGCCGCGCAGCGAGCGGGTGGCCAGGATCGAATCGATGATCTCCGCGGGCGCGTCCAACGCGCGGGCGGACAGTTCGGGATCGTTCACCGCAGCCAGCGCGTTCACGTCCACCTGGGCGAACGGCAACGCCACCGTGCACACCGACGAGGCGAGCGCGCGCAACCGGTCCAGCCAGACTTGCGCGTGTTCGGCGCCGGTGCCCTCCCTGGTCGCGCCGTCCGGATCGGATGGGCTGGCGAGGACGCGGTAGCCCCTGGTCATCGCCTGCACGGTGAGCAGCAGATCAGGGTCGACGGCGACGCACACCGCCGAGGCCAGCCCGCGTTCCCGGTTCGGCCCGGTGCCGAGCGCCGACTCCAGCGCGCCGAGCAGCTGTTCCAGCCGACCGCCCTTGCCGAGCGACGCGGCGAGTTCGTCGTCGGTCAGCTCGACGTTCCCGTTCACCGAACCCGGCATACCGGCCACCAGCCGCGGCCGGTCGGCCAACGGCCACAGCAACGTGGTCGCCACCGGCGCGTCGGTCGGCGCGTGCACCGGCTCGGGCGCGTCCGGCCCGGCGGGCGGCAGGCCGAGCACCGGCAGCAGGAACCTGGCGTCGTCCAGCCGCGCCTGGCTGCCGTAGGCGGGCTCGCCGTTGACGTTCAACAGCAGCGGATACACGCCGGGCTCATCGATCTGCAACGACGTGTCGCCGCCGGAGCGCAGCGGAATGCTCAACGTGAACTGCTTGCGCTGGCCGGGACTGAGCCGCTCGACCACATCCTCGAATGGACCGGTCAGCTCGTAGTTGACCTGATCCAGCCGCAACGCCGAACGCAACCCGCTCGGCGCCGACACCATGGAGGCCCGCTGAATGCGGACGCTGATGTCGTCGACGACGCGGTCGCCGATATTGGTCACCGTGCCGGAGACGGTGAGCAGCGGATCACTCGTGGTGGTCACCGCCGAGGGCGTCACCGAATCCAGCGACAACTTCAAGAATTTGGGCGTCGTCGAGTTGTTCGACCCGGTCGGCTGCGCGTCCGCCGGAACCGCGAGCAACACCGGCACGGCCGTCACCGAACCGATCAGGGTCAGGACCGCCACGATGACCCGGAACAGGCCCACCCGTCGCCCGGCCACCACCCCCCACGGAATCGCAGTGCGATGCCGAAAAGTCTGGGTCATCGCTTGCCGGTCTCCATCCGGTCGATCAACCGGTTCGCGACCTCGGCCAAGCGTCGCTCGTCGGCGTAGGCCAACCGAGAATCCAGCTCGCTCAACGGAACCCACGCGACCTGGGTGACCTCCACGTCGGCATCGGACAACTCACCGCCGACGGAACGCAAAAGATAATGATGCACGGTCTTGTGTACCCGGCGGCCCTCGGTGACGAACCAGTAATCGATACTGCCCAACTCGGCCACCACCACGCCGTGGATGCCGGTCTCCTCGGCCACCTCACGGATCGCGGTCTGCTCCGCCGTCTCGC
Organism: Nocardia sp. CNS-044; assembly: GCF_059570515.1. Lineage (NCBI taxonomy): Bacteria > Bacillati > Actinomycetota > Actinomycetes > Mycobacteriales > Nocardiaceae > Nocardia > Nocardia sp. CNS-044. The sequence continues at coordinate 388,412 of NZ_JCANSX010000005.1, read as the reverse complement.
CTTCCTCGATATGACCCTTAGGCAACGACCACAGCAATCGGCCGCGACGATCGGTGCGACCGATCAAGGCGGCGCTGCGTTTATCGCTCGGTCCGTCCAGACCGTCCACGACCAATCCCCCCGCGGAAGTCTCCCGTACCGTGCGCATACGCGGTTTCGCCGCGTTGGCCGCCGAACCGCGGCGCCGAGGCTGGCGGCGTCGACTGTTCGCGCGATCGGCCGGAGACACCAAGCAATCCTACTGTGTTGGATTTGCCGCCCTGGCGCGCACGGCACGCACCACGCCAGCGCCTTGCCCGAATTCCGCTTTTCCCGCCTCGGTAAGCTGCTGCTTCGTGGTTTCGTCCAAGTCCGAGGATGCGCAAGTGACCGATCCAGCCCCGTTGCCTTCCGAGGATCGGCGTACCCGGTTGCTTGCCGCGGCGGCGGTCACCCTCGGCGGACTCGCCGATGTGCTGACGCCACTGGGTGAACTGTTCGCGGCGCGCGGGCACGAGCTTTATCTGGTCGGTGGCAGCGTGCGCGACGCGGTGCTCGGGCGGCTCGGCACCGATCTGGACTTCACCACCAGCGCGCGACCCGAGCAGGTACAGGAGCTGATGCGCGGGTGGGCCGATCACCTGTGGGACACCGGCGGGCTGGCGTTCGGCACGGTCAGCGCGGCCAAGGACGATCAACAGCTGGAGATCACCACCTTCCGCAGTGACACCTACGACCGGGTCTCGCGCAATCCCGAGGTCACCTTCGGCGACAACCTGGAAGGCGACCTGGTGCGCCGCGATTTCACCGTCAACGCGATGGCGGTGAAGATCGCCGCGGATGGTTCGCTGGAGTTCGTCGATCCGCTCGGCGGCATGGATGCCCTGCTGGCCGGAGTGCTGGATACCCCTGCGGCGCCGGAGGATTCGTTCCACGACGATCCGCTGCGCATGCTGCGGGCCGCCCGCTTCGTCTCCCAGCTCGGTTTCGAACTCGCCCCGCGGGTGCGCACGGCCATCGAGGCGATGGCCGAGGAGATCGATCGCATCACCGCCGAACGGGTGCGCGCCGAACTGGACAAGCTGATCGGTGGCGCGCATCCGATCGACGGCATCAACGTGATGTGCGAGACCGGTCTGGCGCAGCGGGTGCTGCCCGAGGTGCCCGCCATGAAGCTGGAGATCGACGAGCACCACCAGCACAAGGACGTCTACTGGCACTCGCTGACCGTGCTCCAGCAGGCCATCGATCTGGAGGACGGCGACCCGGACCTGGTGCTGCGCTGGGCCGCGCTGCTGCACGACATCGGCAAGCCGGACACCAAGCGCAACGAGCCGGGCGGCGGCGTCAGTTTCCACCACCACGAGGTGGTCGGCGCCAAGATGGTGCGCAGGCGGATGCGCGCGCTGAAGTACCCGAAGCAGTTCACCGAGGACGTGGCCCGGCTGGTCTTCCTGCACCTGCGTTTCCACGGCTACGGCAAGGGTCAGTGGACCGATTCCGCGGTGCGCCGCTACGTCACCGACGGCGCCGAGCTGCTGCCCAGGCTGCACAAGCTGGTGCGCGCGGACTGCACCACCCGCAACAAGCGCCGCGCCGCCGCCTTGCGCGCCACCTACGACGACCTCGAGGCCCGCATCGAGCGGCTCCAGCAGGAGGAGGACCTGGCCAAGGTCCGCCCCGACCTGGACGGCAACGCGATCATGGAGCTGCTCGGCCTGCGGCCGGGTCCCGAGGTCGGCAAGGCTTGGCGCTATCTCAAGGAGCTGCGCCTCGATCGCGGCCCGATGACCCGCGACGAGGCCGAGGCGGCGCTGTTGGAATGGTGGAAGACGCAGAGCTGAAAGGGTTTTCCGCGCTCAGAAGACGATGAGCGTGGTACCCGCGACGATGGCGTCGCGGATCTGCGCGAGATCGAACGAGCCGGTCGTCTCGGGCAGGTCGACCCGGAACCGCACCAGGTCGCCATCCCGGGCGGCCTGTGCGATGCGCGCATGCCGCGGCAGGTTCTCCAGCAGGATCGCTGGCGCGGTGATCATCCGCCGCGGTATCCGGAGGCCGAGCCAGTTGGCCCGGTGGATCTCGATGGTGAGCAGGTTGTTCTCGACCGCGGCGTCGACCAGCGCGGTCAGCTTGCGTCTTCGGTGCTCGGCCCGGATCAGCCCGCTCTCGTGCACGCTCAGCCGCCAGTCCAGCGGCTGGGTGTTCAGCCAGCCGACCAGGGACGTCGTGGTGACGGTGCCCTCCAGGTCCAGCTGGGCGGCTCGCAACTTGGTGGGAACCCCGGGGATCAGCCGCACACCGTGCGCGATCACCGTGACCGCCTCGATCGGATGCTCGTCCCAGCTCAGCCGGGACAACACCGTCTTGGTCTGGAAGTGCGCCCCGCGCCTGCGCACCTTCAGCACCTGCAGTGTCGCGTTCACCTCGTGGCCGAGCAGTGTGGCGTGCACCTCTTGACCGCCGAACCGGCTCAGAATGCCTTCGCTGAGCACCGTCATCAGCACGTCCGGCATCAGCGCGGTGACGGTGCCGGAGCCGAGGTCCACCACGGGATCCACCCATGAGGTGGTCGTCGCGATCCACTGCTCCAGCCAGGACTGGTCGAAGAGGCGCTTGCCCAAGTCGACGGCCCGCAGCGGTGACCATGACTTCGGATCGAAATACGTGGCCATGATGCTCCGAGAGTACTTGCCGCCGAGCAGTGCGACCATCCGCGCGGGCGGGCGCCGCGGTGCCGGTCTGCCGATTCTTTGTCTCGTGTGGCGCTCGAGGACGAGAATGTCACGGGCACGCACGTTGGACGGCGGGAGGACACCGATGGCGCTGGATCTGAACAGCGATCTCGGCGAGGGCTTCGGCCCGTGGACGATGGGCGACGACGCGGCGATGCTCGACATCGTGACCAGCGCCAACATCGCCTGCGGGTTCCACGCGGGCGATCCGTCGATCATGCGGGCCACCTGCGCGACGGCGGTGCGCAAGGGGGTGCGGATCGGCGCGCACGTCGGGTACCGGGATCTGGCCGGTTTCGGCAGGCGCGCGATCGCGGTCGCGCCGGCCGAGCTGCGCGACGAGGTGCTGTATCAGATCGGGGCGCTCGACGCCTTCGCCAAGGCCGCGGGCGACCGGGTCCGCTACGTGAAGCCGCACGGCGCCCTCTATCACGCGGCCGCGGCGGATCGGGAGCTGGCCGAGGCGCTGCTGACCGCGATGACGGAGTACGACACGGAGCTCGCGCTGCTCGGCCCGTCCGGAACCGAACTCGAGGCGGCCGCTACCGAGGCGAAGGTCCGGTTCGTCGGCGAGGGCTTCGCCGACCGCGCGTACACGCCGACCGGCCTGCTCGCGCCGCGCGGACTGCCCGGCGCGGTGCTGCACGCCGACGAGGCGGTCACCCAGGCGATTTCGATCGCGGCGACGGGCAAGGCGCGGACCATCGATGGCGGTGAGGTCGCGGTGTCCGCCGCCAGCCTGTGCGTGCACGGTGACACTCCGGCCGCGGTGGAGATGGCACGGCGGATTCGCGCCGCGCTCGCGGAATCGGGTGTGCCGGTCGCGTCGTTCGGGTAATCGGAGCGCCATATGAGAGATCCGAAATCGCCCTGGCAGCAATATATTCGCGCGGCCGGAGACCGGGCGCTGCTCGTCACGCCCGACGAACCCGCTCGCGCCGCCGGATTGGCCGACGCTCTGCGCGTCAGCGCGCCGAAGGGCGTGCAAGACGTGCTGCCCGCCGCGGAAACCGTTCTGGTGACCCTGGCTTCCGCCGATGCCGCCGAGTCGGTGCGCCGCGAGATCTGCGCCTTGCTGGAAAGCCTCCAGCAGCAGGATGATTCGGGCGATGTTTCCCGTGGAACATTGCCGCACAACGTCTCTCCCGAGCCGCTGGTGATCCCGGTGCGCTATGACGGCGCGGACCTGGCCGATGTCACCGAGTTGCTCGACATGACCGAGGACGAAGTGATCGCCGCGCACACCGGCACGGTGTGGCGCTGCGCGTTCGTCGGATTCGCACCGGGTTTCGGTTATCTCGAGTCCCCCGACGGGAGACTCACGGTGCCGCGCAGGGATACCGCCCGCACGTCCATACCGGCCGGTGCGGTCGCGCTCGCGGGCGGCTTCTCGGCGGTCTATCCGCGCAGTACGCCCGGCGGGTGGCGGTTGATCGGCCGCACCGATCTGACGATGTGGGACGTCGACCGCGATCCGCCCGCGCTGATCAGGGCGGGCGGGCTGGTTCGTTTCGAGGTGGCCGAATGATGCTCGTCGAGTGGGTCGGTCCGCTGGCCACCATCCAGGATCTCGGCCGCCCCGGCTGGTTCGATTCCGGCGTCGGGGTCTCGGGCGCGGCCGACCGCGCGTCGTTGCGGCTGGCCAATCGCCTGGTCGGCAATCAGGAGGACGCCGCGGCGATCGAGGTACTGCTCGGCGGGCTGGTGCTGCGCGCGGAGCGGCACCACACCGTCGCGGTCGCGGGCGCGCCCGCCCAAGCGGTGCTGGACGGCGTCCCGGTCGGCCACGCCAGCGTGCTGGAAATCGAAGAGGGACAGACCCTTCGGCTCGGATTCGCGGCGAACGGGTTGCGTTGCTACGTCGCCGTGCGCGGCGGCGTCGACGTCGCGCCGGTGCTCGGCTCGCGCAGCCGCGACACGCTGTCCGGCATCGGACCGGAACCACTGCGCGCGGGCGATCGGCTGCCGATCGGGCCGGTTCCGCGCGAGCTGCCGCTCGTCGACGTCGCGCCGGTCGACGCGCCACCCGGCGGACTCGTCACGGTGCGCGCGCTGCTCGGCCCACGTGACGACTGGTTCGAGGATGCCGCAGCGCTTTTCGCGGCCGAGTGGGCCGTCTCCCCCGACACCGACCGCGTCGGCGCCCGCATCGACCGCGTCGGCGGACCGGCGCTGCGTCGGCGGATCACCGGTGAATTGCGCACGGAGGGTATGGCACTCGGCTCGGTTCAGGTGCCGCCGAGCGGCCAGCCGGTGGTCTTTCTCGCCGACCACCCCGTCACCGGCGGCTACCCGGTGATCGCGGTGGTACTCGATGCCGACGTCGACGCGGTGGCGCAGGCCAGACCCGGTCAGCGACTGCGGTTTCTGCGGGGCTGAATCACTTCGGTCTGCCGAGGTCGGCGCGCATCAGGTAGACGTTGTAGGTGTCCCAGGCCGAGATGGTGAAGTACAAATCCCGGCTCGAGGACCACGGGTGGATGAAACCGCCGTAGGCCTTCGGGTAGTCCGAGGTGTTCACCAGCGGCACCGTGTCGGTCCAGATGCCCTGCGGCGCGGCGGCTTCGCGCAGCACGATGGCGCCCTGCGCCGAATCCAGATACACCATCTGCCACTTCTCGGTGGCCTCGTCGTAGCGCACCGACACCTCGCTCGCGATGCCGAGGAACAGTGGCGTCGCGTGGTTTTCGATCACCGGGGCCCAAGCGCCGTTCACCCAGTACTGGTAAGCGGTCTTGTTGAGCACCTGGTTCTTCGGAACCCTGGCCAAGCCGACCACGCCGACCCGGCCGTTGGGCGTGCCGAACATGTAGACGTAGTCGCCCTGCGGAACCATGGCCGCGACCTGGAAGCGGCCCGTGCCGAAGAGGTTGTCCCACCTGGCGTGCTGATCCTTGGTCCAGGTGCTGCCGTTGTCGTCGGAGTAGGCGATGCCGCCGTAGTTGGTGAACCACATGCCGGGCACGCGGCTCCACCTGTTCACCGACATGTAGCTCAGGTACTGGCGCTTCCCGATCGCGAACCCGGAGGTCGGGATGACGGTGGTCTCCCAGTTCTTGATCTTGCGGCTGCTCAGGATCTCCGCCGCGTGGCAGCGGCTGTCCTGCACCATGGTGTCGATGGTCAAGCCGTCGGAGAGGTCGCGGTCGGTGCTGTAGCCGAGCACGTTGCTTCGCCAGTCCGGGCCGCCAGCGCCGCCGGTCACCCAGCCCTCGCCGAAGGTGTCGCCGAAGACGACGGCGACCTCGCCCGGCTTGGTCTCCCACATGAAGCCGAGGTCGGTGCCGTCGACCTGCCAGCGCATATCGGTGCGGTTGTTCGACCCGTGCCCGGTGACCTGGCCGACCAGCTCGGTCTTGCGCACCCGCGGCGCGACGACGGCCTCGGCGACCGGTCCCGGTTCGATCGGGTGCACGACCGGCGGCGGCGCGGGCTGCGGCTCGTCGCCGGGACCGCCGGGCACCGGAATCGGGATCGGCTCGATCTCGGGACGGAACTCGATGCGCGGCAACTGGATTCCGCCCTCGCCGGAACCGCTGCCCGAACCCGAACCACTGCCGGAGTCCGCACTGCCCGAGCCCGCACTGCCGGAGCCCGCACTGCCGGAGCCGGAACCGCTGCCGCTGCCGGAGCTCGATCCGGTGCCGCCGGGAGCGGGAGCCTCGGGCGTCTCCGGGTCCGCCGCTTCGATATCCGGCTTCGGGGTGTCCCGGATGTCGGGGCACGGGTTGCGGCACGGATCCTCGGGCAGCGGCTCCGGGACGATCCTGGTCTTGTCCTGCTGCGGGTCCGGCACCGGAACCGGCGTGATCTCCGGGATCGGCACGGGGATGTCGATCTGCGGCGGCACCACGATCGGCGGTGGCGGCGGCAGGCTCGGATCGGGCTCGCGGGCCAGCGGATCGAATCCTGTTTCGCCGCAGAGATTCACCGGCGGCGGCGCCCACGGGTGCGGTGCGGCCTGCGCGGGCGCCGGGACCGAGAGCACACCCGCGAGCAACACACCGAAGAGCGCTGGGGACTCCAGCTTCCTCGGTATCGCTCCCATACCTGTTGACTCCCTGGTCGAATCGGTCGCAGCGTGATCAACTTACCGGAACCGAGGGCCTGCGGCCGGGCGCCGTGCGGTGCCGATCGCCAATCGCGAGGGAACCGGATCCGGGCCGGTCGCGTCCAAGCAGATATGAACGACATCGAGTACGGCTTCGGGACGGGCGACGGCGCCGTCCACGTCTGGTCGTCACCCGCCGATCTCGACCTGGCCCGCACCGGCACGGCCGACGCCATCCAACTGGATTTCGACGGCGACGGTATCGCCGACGACGCGCTGTGGGATTCGCACGGCACCGGCATCGCCGACGTCGCCGCGCTGGACCTGGATGACGACGGGGTGCTCGACCACTTCTATACCGACCCCACCGACCTCGGCACCTGGAACCACCAGATCACCGGTTCGGCCGCCGACGCGGGCAGCGAACCGCTCGATTGGATCGTGCGCACCGGCCCGGATCCGCTCACCGCCCCGCAGAATGCCGCCGCCCCGGTCGTCACCGAAGCGCTGGCCGACTACCCGATCCCACCGGCGCCGACCGCTCACGGCGGCACGTTGGATCATCCCGCGCCGGGGCATCCGCCTCCGCTCGAGCAGACGACTCCGCCCAATCTCCCCGAGCAACCGCACGATTCGGCACCGCTCGCCGAGCACCCGCTCTGGTCCGACCGCCCAGCCCGTCCGGCCGCGGTCCCGCTGGCCACGGAGAGCACGCCGATCACCGAACCACCCGCGACGACACACGAGCTCTGATCGGTGCGCGGCCGCTCCACGGACGCCTCGGCCAGCACGTTCGCAGAACGCGCCGATCGCTCCTTGTCGGTGCCGCGCAACCGCCCGGAAGCCGAATCGGCCGGACCCAAGACGGGCGGCCCGCGCGTCCAGTGGGCGGCGCCGCCTGCCCACAAGGTCCTGAAGCTCGAGCGTGCGCCAGGCCGCTGGCAGACCGGTCAAGCCATCTCGGATCGAGCGGCGTCGCGGTGACCCGCGTCCGCACGCGAGCCCGGCAGTCTTATCCCCGGGCCCGCCGCCTGCTGTTCAACGCGATCGCGAGAATTCCCACCCCGTACCCGACCGCGCCCGCGACCACCACCGGCAGCGATCGCCCGTCGTCCGGGACCACCAGCGCGGCCAGTGCGATGGCCAGGACGAACGCGATGTTGAAGACCGTGTCCTGGAGGGCGAACACCTGCCCGCGCCGGGCGTCATCGATATCTATCTGCATGGTGGCGTCGCCGGTGAGCTTGATCGTCTGCCCGGCCAGCCCGAACAGGAAGGCGCCCACGAGCAGTAGTTGATACGCGCGCTGGGCCGCCGCGCCCGCCTCGGCGACGGCGATCGGCGTCACCAAGGTCAGCTGCACGATCATCGCGGCGACGAGCCCGGCGACGACCGTGCGCGAACGGCCGAACCGCGCGATCACCAGCGGCGCGACGACAGCGGCGACCAGCATGCCGCCCGCCGTCGCGGCGATCGCCACACCGAACCCGATCAGGCCGCTGCTCAGACCGGAGCCCTCGGGAGCCTGTCGCAACACCAGCACCATGATCAGCGTGTTCGCGCCGAACACCACGCGGTGCGTGCCGATGCCGACCATCGCCGTGGTCACCGAGACCGACTGCCACACCGCCCGCGCGCCGGTGCGCAACCCGGTGAGGATCGCGTGCACGGTCCCCTCGTGGACCGCACTGCCGTCCTCCGGGCCGAGCACGCCGTGCCGGAACCCGGCCGCGAGCAACGCGCCGAGCACCGAACCCACTCCGCTCATCGCGACGGCGACGGCGGAAGCGAAATCACCCGCCCCGATTCCTCCGATGACAGCCACCGCGATCGCCGCGCCCGCGCCGGCGCACCCGGAGGCGACGGTGGCGAGCACCGAGTTCATCGGCACCAGCCACTGCTGCGCGAGCACCCTCGGCAACGCCGCCGAGACGCCCGCCATCACGAACCTGCTGATGCCGACCACGGCCAGCGCCAGCAACAGCAGCGGCGGCTCGGCGATCCCGGCGACCAGCCCGACGCTCGTCACGCCGATCAGCACGCCGCGCAGCACGTTCGCCACCAGCAGCACCGCGCGCCGGTCCCAGCGGTCCAGCAGCGCACCGGCATAGGGTCCGATCAGCGAATACGGCAGCAGCAGGACGGCGAAGCCCGCGGCGATGGCCAGCGGATCGGTCTCGCGCTCGGGGTTGAACAGAATCGCCCCGGAGAGCGCGGCCTGGAACATCCCGTCGCCGAACTGTCCGGCGAAGCGCACGATCGCCAACCGCAGCACGCCGGGACTCTCGCGCAGCGCCGTGCGCAACGAAACGCGCGGCGCGTCGGCGGGCGGGCTGTTCTCTTGGCGACCGATCGACACCGCCTTGATTGTGCCCTGTTCCTCAGCCCGAGCTGACCAGGGAACTGACCGCCGCCCGCATATCCGTCGTCATCGGAAGTTCGTCGAGCGCGCTCGCGTCGATCCAGGCGAAGGCGTCGTGTTCGCCCGGCGCGAGCGCCACCTCGCCCGGCTCCACCTCCACCAGGAAGCTGAACTTGCGCACCCGCGGCTTGGTGCGGGTGGCGTAATCGATGCCGCCGAGGAACTCGGTGATGCTGCGCACCCGCAGCCCGGTCTCCTCGAACAGCTCCCGCGCCACGCACTCGGCGAAGGTCTCCCCCGATTCCACGCCGCCGCCCGGCAGTTCGTACATGCCCCCGTGATAGTCGTCGGGCACCCGCCGGACCACGAGCAGTTTCCGGTCGCGGAAGACCGCGACACCGACCACGAAGTCGCTGATGCCGTCGCGGCGCGCCTCGGCGCGGAGCTGTCGCTCGATGCGATCGAGCGCTTCCGGTCGCATTCGGCTCTCACCTCCGATTCCGTTGGTGCGCTTGGTATTTCGAACTCGGTGCCGTCGGGAAGGGGCTCCGTCGCCGGTAACCCTACGTGTCCCGTCCCCGCTTCACCGCACCGGTAGGTATTGCTCGCCTGCCGTTCACCCGCTGGTCGCTCGCGTAAAATGCCGAGTGCAGGACAATTTACTAGGAATCAGGAGTACCGCGACCTCGAGTGCTCCTACCCTGAAAGGTGATCGGTGCACGGTCGGAGAGAGGAGGACCCTGATGTCCACACTCACGACGCCGCACATCGATATCCACCGTGGCGGCGACCGCATGAAAACGCGGGTGTCCTGGTTGGATTCGAAGCATTCGTTCTCCTTCGGTGAGCACTACGACCCGGAGAACACCCATCACGGCCTGCTGCTGGTGAACAACGAGGACATCGTGCTGCCCGGGCAGGGTTTCGACACCCACCCGCACCGGGACATGGAGATCGTCACCTGGGTGCTCGGCGGCAGCCTCGTGCACCAGGACTCTCTCGGCCACAGTGGCGTCATCTACCCCGGCCTCGCCCAGCGGATGAGCGCGGGCACCGGCATCCTGCATTCGGAGAAGAACGACTCCTGGCGGCTGGACGACAGCGCCGAGCACCAGGAGCCCGTGCATTTCGTGCAGATGTGGGTGGTGCCCGACGAACCGGGCCTGACCCCCGGCTACCAGCAGCTGGAAATCGATGACGAGCTGGCGGGCGGCGGTCTGGTCACGGTGGCCTCCGGCCTGCCGCGCTACCGCGACCGCGCCGCGATCGCGATCAACAGCAGCCACTCCGCGCTGCACGTGGCCCGCATGCCCGGCGCGGAACCGGAGGTGATCGACCTGCCCGACGCGCCGTACCTGCACCTGTTCGTCGCCCGCGGCGAGGTGGAGATGGAGGGCGTCGGTCCGCTGTACGAGGGCGACGCCGTGCGGCTGACGCGCAGCGGCGGTCAGCGGATCACCGCGCACGGTCCGGCGGAGGTTCTGGTCTGGGAGATGCACGCGCGACTCGGCGGGCAATGAGCGGTCCACCGTACGGTTTGTCCTATTAACATCCGAGCGTAGGGAGCGCGATCAGTAGGCGACCGCCGCGCAGCGCACCCGCCAGCGAGTTCCCCAGCGGCACCGACTGAGAGGAAGTCCATGTCGCAATATCCCCCGCCCGGCCAATACCCGCCGCCCGGGCAGTATCCGCCGCCACCCGGCGGATATCCGCCGCCGGGGCAGGGCGCCTACTGGCAGGAATCGCCGAAGGGCAAGGGCCTGGCCATCACCGCGTTGGTGCTCGGCATCCTGGCGCTGCTCACCTTCTGGTCCATCCTCGGCGGCGTCCTGTTCGGGCTGTTCGGACTCATCTTCGGCATCATCGCGTTCGTCAAGGCGCGCAAGGGAACCGCGGGCGGCACCGGCATGGCCGTCACCGGTCTGATCTTGAGCGTGCTCGCGCTGATCGGCGCGATCCTCATCGCCATCGTCGGCTGGAGTTTCTTCGTCGATTCCGGCGGCAAGGATTTCATCGACTGCCTGGACAAGGCGGGCAACGATCAGGCCAAGATCGACGAGTGCGAGCGGAAGTGGAACCAGAACATCGAGGACCGCTTCAGCGTCACGCTGACGCCGCGGCCGACGCCGTAGCCGAACTCACTTGTCTTTGGATGGGATCGCCGCGGTCCTGGTAGCGGCGATCACCTCGGGTAGCTCCGGTCGGTAGTCCATATCCGGCCGCGCGACCCAGGTGCGGTAGCCGCTGTGTTCGTCGGCGGGCGAGGGCAGCACGATCGTGCTGCCCGGCAGGGCGACCGAGGCGCAGACGCGGAACAGGTCCGCGAAGAGTGCCATGTCCAGGTAGGAGTTGTCGGTCGGCCCGGTCAGGAAGGTCCAGCGGCCGGAACGCGGATGCGCGATGATCGGGCCGCCGCGTCGCCCGCCCGCGGTGAGCAGCGCGCGCACTTCGGCGCCGAGCGAGGCGGGCATGACGACCGCGCCGACGGCGCCGACCTCGAGCATGATGCGGCCCAGCGCCGGATCGACCACGGCGTAGAGACCGTTGTCCTTGCGGTAGTGGCGGCAGCGCGCGAACGCGTCCTGGGTGGCCGAGTACTCCTGGGCCGCGTGTGATGGCGAGGCGTCCGGTGTCCCGAGGGGGCCGTGACTGCCTGATTCGGTGCGGAACGTGCTCATGACGAACCTCGCCTCGATGCGTAGTGAACGTGACGGGTGAATCGGCCGCTGGTGTCGACCCTAGTCCTGGGCAATCAGGTTGACAATAGTCACACGCTGGCGTGTTGCCCAGGCGTAGCATCGCGTGTCATGGCACCCGTCTCGCCTACTGTCGCGCGTTGGGAACTGGTGCTGCGCCTTCGCGAACTGCGCGAGCAGCGCGGTTTCGACTCCGCGACCTTCGCCAAGCGGGTCGGCTTCACCCCGGCGAACTGGTCGCACGTGGAGAAGGGCAGGCGCGTGCTCACCGGCAACACCATCGGTCCCGTGCTCGAGCTGCTGGAAGTCACCGCCGAGGAGCGCACCGAGCTGCTCGCCCTGCTGGACGCGAGCAAGCAGCGCGGCTGGTGGGCCAAGTCCTCCGCGCTGATCGGTCCCGAGCTGCAGCGGCTGTACGGAATGGAGCACGGAGCGCAGAGCATTCGCAGCTACGACAGCCTCATCGTGCCGGGTTTGCTGCAGACCGAGGCCTACGCTCGCGCGCTCATCAGCGCCGACGTGATGATCCGTCCGGTGCAGGTCGAACAGCTGGTGTCCATCCGCATGCGTCGGCAGGATCGGTTGCGCGGACCGGACGGCGTAGAACTCACCGCCGTCATCGGTGAGGCCGCGCTGTTGCAGCAGACCGGCGGCCCCGCGGTGCTGCACGGTCAGCTCGAGCACCTGGCCAAGCTGATCGAAGAGCTGGACACCGTCGAGGTGCGCGTCATCCCGTTCGCCGCGACCGCGGGCGCCACCCTCGGCGGTTGCAGCTTCCACCTGCTCGATTTCGCCGGCGTGCAGTTGCCGACCTTCGGCTGGGCCGAGAGCGCGGTGTTCGGCGGCGCGGTCGACGACCCCGATCTGGTGCGCGATCTGAGCTTCGCCTACCTGCGCGCGCTGGAGCAATCGCTGACCCGTGACGAGTCATTGGCCCTGATCAGGCGGCACGCGCTCGGGTAAAATCCTGCCCATGGCCACCACCGCTTGCCCGCCGGGCTCCACCGGCTGGTTCACGTCGACCCGATCGAACAACGGCAATCAATGCGTCGAGGTCAGGTTCGATGGTGATGCGGTGCTCATCCGTGACAGCAAATACCGCCGCAACCCGGCCAACCGCCCCGCCGAAGAGCCCATCATCACCGTCACCGCGAGCGCATGGACCTCGTTCCTGACCTTGCTCACCAGTGGACGACCGCACACCGATCTGGTCGTTCACACCGCCGCGGACGGCACCACCACGCTCCGCCACGGCGACGTCGCCCTCACCTACACCCCCGAAGAGTGGGAAGCCTTCCTCGCCGGCGCGCACGACGGCGAGTTCGACCGCATCATCCTCCCCGCCTGACCGCCCACCCCGGTCGCCCGCGCGGCCGGGGTTCACTCTGCGTGAACTCGCCGCAGCCCCGCCACGATCACCTCGCGACACCGCGTCCACTCGGCATACTGGAGATCGTGACTTCCGAACCGATCAGCCCGTCCGGCCTGGACCTGTCCCACCTCGACGACGCCGTGCGCGTGCAGGACGACCTGTTCGCGCATGTCAACGGCAAATGGCTGGACGAATATCGGATTCCGGCCGACCGCGCGGTCGACGGCGCGTTCCGCGCGCTGTACGACCAGGCCGAGCTGGACGTTCAGGCCATCATCCAGAATGCCGCCGCCGCGGGCGCCGAGCCGGGCAGCGACGCGCGCAAGATCGGCGACCTGTACTCCAGCTTCATGGACACCGAGACCGTCGCCGCCGCCGGGCTCACGCCGATTTCCGCCGAACTCGCCGCCGTGCACGAGGTCGCCGACCGCGGCGCCTTCGCGGCGCTGCTCGGGCGGCTTCAGCGCACCGGTGTCGGCGGCGCGGTCGCCCTCTACGTCGACACCGACGACAAGGACTCCACCCGCTACCTGGTGCACGCCACCCAGTCCGGCATCGGCCTGCCCGACGAGTCCTATTACCGCCAGGACGAATTCGCCGAGATCCGTACCAAGTACATCGCGCACATCGGCCGCATGTTCGCGCTCGCCGCCGCCGATCCGCGCATCGCCGCGCTGCTGCCCGAGGACTTGGACTCGATCGGGCAGCGGGTCTTCGAACTGGAGCGCAAGCTGGCCGCGGGCCACTGGGACGTAGTTCGCCGCCGGGATGCCGAACGCAGCTACAACCTCGTCACGTTCGACGCGCTGGTCGCCGAGAACCCCGAATTCGATTGGCAGGCCTGGGCTTCGGCGCTTGCCGAGGGCGTCGACAAGCCGGTCGCGGAATTGTTCGCCGAGGTGGTGGCGCGCCAGCCTTCCTACCTGCGCACCTTCGCGCAGACCTGGGCCGAGGCGGATCTCGCCGACTGGCGCGCGTGGGCGGCGTGGCGTGTGCTGCGTTCGCGCGCGGCGTATCTCACCGAAGAACTGGTCGAGGAGAACTTCGACTTCTACGGCCGCACGCTCACGGGCGCCCAGGAGAACCGGGAGCGCTGGAAGCGCGGTGTGTCCCTGGTTCAGGAACTGCTCGGCGAGGCGGTCGGCAAACTGTATGTGGCCGAGCACTTTCCGCCGGAGGCCAAGGCCAGGATGGTCGAGCTGGTCGCCAATCTCCAGGAGGCCTACCGCCGCAACATCTCCGAGCTGGCGTGGATGGGTCCGGACACCAGGAAGGCCGCGCTGGCCAAACTGGAGAAGTTCACCCCGAAGATCGGCTACCCGGAGCGCTGGCGCGACTACTCCGCCGTGGTCATCGATCCCGCGGACCTGGTCGGCAACTACCGCAGCGGCTACGCGGCCGAGCACGATCGCGAACTGAACAAGCTCGGCGGACCGGTCGACCGGGCCGAGTGGTTCATGACCCCGCAGACGGTCAACGCCTACTACAACCCGGGCATGAACGAGATCGTCTTCCCCGCGGCGATTCTGCAGCCGCCGTTCTTCGACATGAACGCCGACGACGCGGCCAACTACGGCGGCATCGGCGCGGTGATCGGTCACGAGATCGGCCACGGCTTCGACGATCAGGGCGCCAAGTACGACGGCGACGGCAACATGATCGACTGGTGGACCGACGCCGACCGCGCCGAATTCGCCAAGCGCACCAAGGCGTTGATCGACCAGTACAACGTGCTCTCCCCGAAGGAGCTGTCCGACGAGCACACCGTCAACGGCGAATTCACCATCGGCGAGAACATCGGCGATCTCGGTGGGCTCTCCATCGCCCTCGAGGCGTACAAGATCTCGCTGAAGGGCGCCGAGCCCTCGGTCATCGACGGACTCACCGGACTTCAGCGCGTCTTCTACGGCTGGGCCCAGGTCTGGCGAACCAAGGCCCGCACCGAGGAGGCCATCCGCCGCCTCGCCGTCGATCCGCACTCGCCGCCCGAATTCCGGTGCAACGCCGTCGTCCGCAATATCGACAGCTTCCACGAAGCCTTCGACGTCCGCCCCGGCGACGCTCTCTACCTCGAGCCCGCCGAACGCGTGAAGATCTGGTAGCGCCGAAAAAGATTCAGCGAAGGCGGGTTTCGGTCTCGGCGTCGAAGAAGAGGATTTCGTCGGGCTTGGGCCGCAGGTGCAGCGGGGCGCCGAGGGCGGCGCGGAAGCGGCGGTCGACGCGGGCTACCACTTTGCCGGTGCGGCTGCTCCAGCCCTCGGAGGCGCCGTGGCCGTAGAGGAAGGATTCGGCGCCGAGTTCTTCGACGCGCTCGGCGGTGATCGTCACGCTCGCGTCGGAATCGCTGGTGACCGCCCAGGATTCGGGACGGATGCCGAGGACGACGCGGGCGCCCGGTTTCGCGCTGCGCGGCAAGGGGATTCGCAGGTCGTCGAGCATCGCGGCGTCGTTGTGCACCGGGGCGTCGAGCAGGTTCATGCCGGGCGAGCCGATGAAACCCGCGACGAACGTGTTGACCGGGTCGTCGTAGAGATCGCGCGGGGCGGCGATCTGCTGGAGCCTGCCTTCGCGGAGCACGGCGACCCGGTCACCCACGGCCATCGCCTCGACCTGATCATGGGTGGCGTAGAGGGTGGTGGTGCCGAGGCGCTTCTGTAGGGTAACGATCTGGGGCCAGGTGCTGACCCGCAGCCCGGCGTCCAGGTCGGTCAAGGGGTCGTCCATGCACAAGACCTGGGGTCTGCGCACGATCACCCGCCCCATCGCGACGCGCTGGCGTTCCCCTTCGGAGAGTTTCGCGGGTTTGCACTCCAGCAGATCCTCGAGCTCGAGCAGCTTCGCGGCCTCGTCGACCCGAACCTGAACGTCGGCCTCGTTCACGCCCGCGTCGCGTAGCGCGAAACCCATGTTCTGGGCGACGGTCAGATTCGGGTAGAGCGCGTAGCTTCCGAACACCATCGCCACGTCGCGGTCGTGCGCCGGCAACTCGGTGACATCCCGCTCGCCGATCAAAATGCGCCCGTGCTGCACCGCGGCCAGCCCGGCGAGCATGCGCATACTGGTGGATTTACCGCAGCCCGACGACCCCACCAGCACGACGAACTCCCCGTCGGCGATCTCGAGCTCCAGGTCGTCGACGGTGGGCCTCGGCGCACCGGAATACCGGTGCGTCACCCGGTCGAAATGCACCGTCGCCATGCTGTCGTCTCCTCGTGTCGTCGCGAAACTTATCGCCGTATTCGCACGGCGGAGACTTTACGACGTGAACAGCAAATCATCGGTGAACATCGCCCAGCGGCGCGTTGAACATGCGACCAGTCCGCCGTGCGCCACCGAATCGCGAACCATAAACGGTTATTTCGCGGCGGAGCGAGCTGTAGAGACGAAAACGCCGACCGCGCGGTAGTGCGCGGTCGGCGTTTCGTTGGCTATCGGCCGGGTATCAGTTCCAGTCGCCCAGGCCGTCGCGCGAGTTCAGCGTCCCGCCGTCGGTGTTCTGAACGATGACCGGATCGCCCTTCTGCGCGTTCTCGAAAAACCAGCGGGCGTTCTCGGTGCTCACGTTCAGGCAGCCGTGGCTGACGTTCGACACGCCCTGCTGGCCGACCGACCACGGGGCGGCGTGCACGAAGATGCCGCTGTTGGAGATGCGGGTGGCGTACTCGACCTCGAGCTTGTAGCCCTCGGGAGCGTCGATCGGGACGCCGTAGGTCGACGAGTCCATGATCATCTTGCGCTGGCGCTCACCGACGATGTAGATGCCGTTCGGGGTCTCGTACTTGGGCTTGCCCATCGAGACCGGCATCTCCATCACGACCTCGCCGTTGCGGGTGACGGTCACGGTCTTGGTGGTGTCGTCGGCCGTGGTGATCAGCGCGTCGCCGATGCGGAACGAGCTGGTCGTGCCGCCCGCCACCACCGTCACGTCGGTGTTGTCCGGCCAGAAGTCGTTCGGCCGGTAGCGCACCTGCTTGTCGCTGAACCAGTAGAAGTGGCCGGGCGCGTCCTTCGACGAGGTGACCTTGATGGCCTTCTCGGCGGTGGCGTGATCGGTCACCGGCTCCTGGAAGGTGATGATGATCGGCTGCGCGACGCCGACCGTCTCGCCGTCGGCGATATTGATGCTCGGCGGCGCGAAGTTGGCCTGAGGGGCGGGATCGGTGGCCGCGGCCGCCGATCCCGAACCGACTCCGGGGATGCCCGGCTCGGCCTGAGCGGGAGCGACGATCATGGCACCGGCCGCCGCGATCGCCGCGGACAAGAGAACGCCCCGCCGGATCCGGCGGGCTAGCCGTCCTTCCTCGCGGAAAGTCGACAGCGTTCTGTTGTTCGAAGCGGCATGCATAGGTTATTCGTCCATTCCAGCTCTCGCGCGCGCGTACGCGGGCGAGATGTCTCATCGGTGTGGGTGCTCGGCGCCCGCGCGCGGACGTCACGGGTCCATCGGAGCTGCCACGGATACTGACGGGGGCCTTCGAAGCACCCCACGGGTATTGACGCCCGACCCCTGTTCATTCCTACCGTTTGGATGCGACAGCTAGCCAGTGCCAATATCCGGTTATTCGCCCTATTGGTCAGATGTGTCCTGGGACACATCAGTCAAAGCCGATCACTGAGTTCGGTCAAACGGCCCGGTCAGGTCCGCAAGTCCGGTGCAAGTGCGGCAACCTGCGGTCCGTCCGGTTTTCTGCAAGATCAAACAGTTTCGTGACAGAAATCACGCCAGGACGTCGAAGGGGATCGACCGATGCGGTCCCGTCGCGATGTTGTGCGGCACCGAGAGCGGCGCCCGCCCGCGCGCGTAGCGCGGCGGCAGCGCGAGCCGCACGCGGCCGAGCACCGTGGCGAGCGCGATGCGCAGTTCGTAGTCGGCCAGGCTCGCCCCGACACAGCGCCGATGTCCGCCGCCGAAGGGTGCGAACTCGAACGGGCCGTAGCGACGGTCCAGGAACCGTCCGGGACGGAACCGCTCAGGATTGTCCCAAATGCCCGAGTCGGTATGCAGCAGGGGTAGCGCGAGCCCCATCGTCTCGCCCGCGGCCAAGCGCACGCCGCGCAGCGCGAACGGCTCGGTCACCCGGCGCAGCACGATCGGCACCGGCGGATGCAGGCGCAACGTCTCCTGGCAGACGGCGTCGAGGTAGGGCAGCGCCGCGATTTCCGTCGGTGTATCGCCCGCCTCGCGCAGCTCCGCGCACAGCGTGCGCAGGGTCTCCGGTACACGGTGCAGGTGGTACAGCGCCCAGACCAGGCTCGTCGCCGTGGTCTCGTGCCCGGCGACCAACAGGGTGCGCAGCTGGTCGCCGAGCTCGGCGTCGGTGGGTGCGCTTCCGTCGTCGTAGCGCGCGCTCAGCAGCAGGCCGAGGATGTCGCGGTCGTCTTGGCGCGCAGTGCTTTCGCGCTCGGCGAGGTCTTCGCGGATCAGTCGATCCAAGCGGGCGCGCGCTGCGACGAACCGATCCCACGGCGCCCGACCGAACGCACCGCGCCGCAGGGCGGGCGCGAGCAGCAGCGGGCCGGAGAAGGCGGTGAGGAACTCGGTGATCGCGGCGGTGTACGCGGCCCGTCGTTCGCGGGCGCGCACGCCGAAGACCGCCTCCAAGATCACCCGCAGCGTGATCGACCGCGCCGCGGCGCGCGAATCGACGCGCGTACCCGGACGCCACGGCGTCGGGCCGTCGCAGATCTCGTCGAGCGTCGCGGTCCGGATCAGCTCGCCGTAGGCGCGGATCCGCGCGCCGTGGAAGGCAGGCGCGAGCAAGGTCCGATCCCGTCGGTGCACGGCGCCCGAGGTCAGAATCAGCGAGGCCGGTCCGACCAGCGGCTCGATCGGATTCGGCCGCGGCGGTTCGAGCAGGTGGATCGGGGCGCGGAACAATTCACGCGCGCCCGCGGGTGTTCCGGTGAACAGCACCGCGCCGAAGCCGGGGAACCTGACGTAGAACGGATCACCCTCGCGCGCCCGCCGCCACCGGAAATACCGCTCGAAGTCCAGCCCGGCCGCGAGCGCGTGCAGTGCGAAGAACCGCGGCGGAGCCGGTGCGGCGGTCTCTGTCGCCATGCCCTTACCTACGAGACGCCCACGGCCGCGGTTCGACCGGCACGTTCAGTGCGACGCGACCCAGCGGCCGAACGGCGTCGCGAGGCAGGACGCACCGGTGGCCGCGTTCCACGCGAAGGCCGCGGACCCGAGGCACACCACGGTGCGTTCCTCGCTGCTGACCTGCGCGCGCGAGCCTTCGAAGGCGATCGAGATCGCGATCGTGGTGCCGTCCGCCGCGTCGGGATCGGTGATCGAGGTCAGTGCCAGCGCGTCCGGGCCGAAGCCGAGCGCGACCGGAATCCCGCCCGCGCCCTCGCTGGCGCCGATGCCGCCCGCCGCGCCGATGCCCAGCGCCATCGCCCCGGCGGTTGCTCGCGCGTAACCCACCCCGTCGAAACCGGCCGATCGCGCCTGTCCGTCCGAGTCGGTGGCGGCCCGGCACCCGGCTCGACCATCGATGACGGTGACGTCGACACCGTGCTCCGAACCGCAATGCGCATCGGTTGCCGAAGCGAGAGCCGGAAGTGCGAACGAGGATCCCACCGCGGCGGTCGAGCAGATGATCGCGCTGATCAGCTTCACGGTCTACCCCTTTCACACCGTAGGGCCCACCATACCCAGGTCCATTGCCGCCGAGGCCTTTCCGCAGCGCCCCTGGACTGTGTCCCTTTCGACTCGACTACCGCGTCCGTGATGGTGTATGCATGGCGTGATATTTGAAGATCAGATCGTCAACTTCGGATTCTTACGGGGGTATAGGTTCGGAGCGTTACAGCTCGGGAGGACTGTACGTGTCTCGTCAACTGCTATCCGGTCTCGCGCTCGCGCTCGGAACCGCCGCCACGGCGCTCACCTTGGTGGCCTGTAGCTCGACCATCGACGGCACCGCGCAGCCCGCGCTGGACAGCGGGACCGTCGACGCCGTCAACACCAGCACTCCGAAGACCTCCGCCCCCAAGTCGAGCGGCAGGCCGACGTCCGGCCGTCCCACGCCGACCGGCGGCAGCACCGATTTCGAGGCGTCCATCGGCGACTGCGTCACCCTCGGCGGCACCACGACCAACGCCACCATCGCGAAGGCGTCCTGCGGCAGCCGCGCGTCCAACTACAAGGTCATCGGCAAGACCGAGACCAGCTCGGCGTGCCCGGCGGATCGCGACAACTACTACGCCGAGACCATCAACGGCGTGCAGCAGGGCGCGCTGTGCCTGGACATCGACTGGGTGGTCGGCGGCTGCATGGACGTCGGCGGCGACGATCCGAAGCGGATCGACTGCACCGAGCGCGGCTCGCAGGGCGTGCGGGTGACCACCATCGAGCAGGGCGCCGCCGACGCGAGCGTCTGCGACAGCGGCATCGGATTCGAGTATTCCGAGCGCCGGTTCGTCGTCTGCGTCGAGGAACTCTGACGACCGCGAGACGTACCCGCGCTCCGGCCGTGCGCGGGCTATCGACGGACTGACGTCCGGCAGCGCCTATAGGTTGGACCGGTGAGCACCATCCAGGAGCTACCCCGGTTGCGTTCGGCGACCGGCCGGTGGATCCTGCTCGCCACCATCCTCGGCTCCTCGGTCGCCTCGCTGGACGCCACCGTCGTCAACATCGCGCTGCCGCGCATCGGGGAGTCGCTGGACACCGATGTGGCCGGTCTGCAATGGACGCTCAACGGCTACACCCTGACGCTGGCCTCGTTCATCCTGCTCGGCGGCTCGCTCGGCGACAAGCTCGGCAGGCGCAAGGTCTTCGTTTGGGGCGCGGTCGGTTTCGCGGTCACCTCGGTGCTGTGCGCGGCGGCGGTGAACATCGAGATGCTGGTGGCGGCGCGAGTGTCGCAGGGCGTGGCGGGGGCGATGCTCACCCCGGGCAGCCTCGCGCTGATCTCCTCGTCGCTCGACGAACGCGATCGGGGCGCGGCGATCGGGCTGTGGTCCGGTTTCGGCGGCGTGGCGGGCGCGCTCGGGCCGTTCCTCGGCGGCTGGCTGATCGACTGGGTGGGCTGGCAGTCCATCTTCCTGATCAACGTGCCGCTGGTCGCCGTGGTCGTGGTCCTGGCGTTGCGTCACGTTCCGGAGAGCTTCGATCCGAATGCCGCCGCGCGACTGGACGTCCCTGGCGCGGTGGTGGTCGCGCTGGGACTCGGCGCGCTGACCTTCGGACTGATCGACGCGATGCCGCTGCTGGCCGTCTCCGGCGTGCTGCTGCTCGTGGTCTTCGTGGTGATCGAGGTGCGCAGCGATCATCCGCTTGTGCCGCCCGCGCTGTTCCGTTCCCGGGTGTTCACCGCGGCCAATCTGGTGACGCTGGCCGTCTACGCCGCGCTCGGCGGCGTCTTCTTCTTGCTCGTCATGGAACTTCAACTGGTGGCGGATTATTCGCCGCTGCTGTCCGGGTTGGCCACGGTGCCGATCACGCTGATCATGCTGGCGCTGTCCGCGCCCGCGGGACGCTGGGCTCAGGCGCACGGCCCGCGCGTCCCGATGACGCTCGGCCCCCTACTGGCGGCGGCGGGATTGATCCTGCTGCTGCGCATCGGACCGGCCGCCGGATATGTCGGCGACGTGCTGCCCGGCGTGGTGGTCTTCGGACTCGGGCTCGCGGTGCTCGTCGCCCCGCTGACCGGCGCCGTGCTCGGCGCGGTGCCCGCGTCCGAGGCCGGGATCGCCTCCGGCGTGAACAACGCCGTGGCGAGGACCGCCCAGCTGCTCGCGGTCGCCGCGCTGCCCGGGCTGGCGGGGATCTCCGGCTCGCTCACCGACCCGGCCGCGTTCGACGACGGGTTCGAGACCGCGATGTGGATCTGCGTCGGGCTGCTTGCCGTCGGCGCGCTGATCGCCGCCGTGCTGCTGCGTCCGCCGCGCCGGGCGCCGGACCCGGCCAGCGTCGAGTGTCTACCGCAGTGCGCGGTCGCGGGCCCGGCCGTCGCGCCACGCCACGGCCTCGTCGACGCTCCACGGGGTCCGCGGAGTTCCGCGTAACAGAAAAGGAGCGGGCGATGCCGCCCGCTCCTCGTGGTCTCTGCTGTGGCCGATCAGATCGGCACGTAACCCGCGCCGATGCCGCCGCGCGCGTTGATGTCGTTCATGATCGCGCTCATGTTGGTGCCGACCTCGGGGCCGAAGCACGCGATCGCCAGGTAGGCGTTCACCATGCCGACCAGGGTCGTGCCCGCGACCACGGGTGCGCCGGAATCGCCTTCGACGACGCACATCTGGGTCCAGGTCTCGATATTGGTGCCGAACACGTCGCCGTAGGTGATGCCGCAGGTGTTGCCCGTGGTGCGGCCTTCCTTGCAGACGATCATCGGGAACTGGGCCGGTCCGCCGATCCCGGTGATGGTGACGTTGCCGATCCGGTTGACCGGGGTGATGGCGCCCGGCTCGAACTCGATGACGGCGTAGTCCAGTTCCGAGTTGGAGTAGACGAAGCGACCGATCACACCCGCCTCGCGATCGACCTCGGCGTACACCTGTGCGCCTGGGTCACCGCAGTGTCCGGCCGTGAGTCCGACCAGTCTGCCCGCGTTGTCGTGACCAACCGTGGTGACGGTGCACTCGAACATGTTGTCGATGACGATGCCGGATCCGCCCCCGATCACCGGCGGACCGGGCGCGGCGGCCGCGGGGCTCGCGCCCGTCCCGAGCAGCGCCGCACCGAGGGCGACGGCGAAGACGGCGTTGGCCGCCTTGGCGAGTTTGCTGAACATGTCCCTCCAGACGTCGGAAGCCCGCACGATATCAATCTGTCGCATACATCGTGTCAGTATTCGGTCTCGGGCGCGTCTCGTCCCGGCGGGTGCCGCCGAATCGTGATGGTGATAGCTAGGATCTATAACAAAGGTCGCGGGATGACACGCTCAATGCGTTTCCAAACGGTTTGGAACGCATTCGGGAGCCCTCGAATAAGGCGTCAATTTTAGATGAATATTTTCCGCGTAATTGATCGGTGATAGTGGACGACGCCCATATAGAGGCGTCCCACCTGTAACTTGTTCTAAAATCTGGACGCTTTATTTTGGGACGCAAGACAAAGGCCTGACCGCGCGCTCTAGGACATTCCCCGACGGTGACTCACATCTATGACTGCAATCACATGGGGATGGTGTGTTCTGCACTACTCCGTAGTAAGGTGCGTCAAGCAAACAAGTCGTCGGGGTGAGCAACCGGCGTCGAGAGGGGTTAGCCAGTGCAGTCGACCAAGAGTCCTCCCACGGGATCACGGATAAGTGAAGCGGTCGATTGGACGAGGTCGTACTGGGAAGACCATCCCAAGCGGTCACTGGAGACCTTCGGCCGACAGATCACGATGGGTATCGCCGCCGTGGCGGAACTCGTCCTCGCCATCTTCCGGCGAAGGTTCCCCTTCGGCGAATTCGTGCGTCAGTGCGCCTTCATGGCCAATGTGGCCGCGGCGCCCACGCTGCTCGTCGCGATTCCCATCGGCGTCATCGTCTCGATCCAGGTCGGCGCGGTGGCCGGACAGGTCGGCGCGACGTCGTTCATCGGAGCGGCCAACGGCCTCGGCATCATCCAGCAGGGCGCGCCGCTGGTCACCTCGATCATGATCGCGGGCGCGGTCGGGTCGGCCATCTGCGCCGATCTCGGCTCGCGCACCATCCGCGAGGAGATCGACGCCATGAAGGTGATGGGCGTGGACCCGATGCGCCGCCTCGTCGCGCCGCGGCTCGGCGCCGCGATGTTGGTCAGCGTCCTGCTCTGCGGCTTCGTCGTCTTCGTCGGCTTCCTGACCGGCTACATCTTCAACATCTTCGCCCAGGGCGGCACGCCCGGCTCGTACGTCAGCACCTTCTCCTCGTTCGCCGTG
The DNA here is from genome assembly GCF_059570515.1 of Nocardia sp. CNS-044. NCBI lineage: Bacteria > Bacillati > Actinomycetota > Actinomycetes > Mycobacteriales > Nocardiaceae > Nocardia > Nocardia sp. CNS-044. The sequence continues at coordinate 364,353 of NZ_JCANSX010000005.1, read as the reverse complement.
ACCCGCGATCTGCTCGTCGCGCTGGTGAAGTCGCTGATCTTCGGTCTGCTGGCCGCCATCATCGCTTGCGATACCGGCCTCAATACCCGAGGCGGCCCGGGCGGCGTCGCGAACTCGGTCAACTCGGCGGTGGTGAGCTCCGCGCTGATGCTCTTCGGCGTGAACCTCATCATCACCCAGGTCTACAACGCACTCTTCCCCCCACAGGTGGTCTGAGCCGGTGTCATCAACCTACGTACCACCGCTGCTGCGGCCACTCCAGGGACTCAAGCGTTCCGCGCAGGCGCCGGTCGATCTCGTCGCTCGGCTCGGCCACCAGGTGTTCTTCTTCCTGCGATCCGTCGGCTCCATTCCGCTGGCGCTCAAGCAGTACCCGAAAGAAGTGTGGCGGCTGCTCTCCGACGTCACCTGGGGCAACGGCAACCTCGTCGTCGGTGGCGGCACCATCGGCGTCATCGTGATCCTCAGCGCGTTCGGCGGCATGACCGTCGGCATCCAGGGCCACACCTCGCTGAACCTGCTCGGCCTCAGCCCGATCACCGGCGCGATCTCCGCGTTCGCGACCACACGTGAACTCGGTCCGCTGCTCGCCTCACTGGCCTTCGCCGCCCAGGCGGGCTGTCGATTCACCGCTCAGCTCGGCGCGATGCGCATCTCGGAGGAGATCGACGCGCTGGAGTCGGTGGCCATCCGGCCGTTGCCGTACCTGGTCAGCACCCGGATGTTCGCGGCCATCGTCGCGATCGTCCCGCTGTACTGCCTCGGCCTGGCGACCGCCTACATCTCCTGCTCGCTGACCGTGCAGTTGGTCGGCGGTACCCCGAGCGGTACCTACGCGCACTACTTCTATCAGTTCCTGATACCGACCGACGTGCTGTATTCGCTGCTCAAAGCGATCGTTTTCGTCGCGATCACCACCTTCATCCAGTGCTACTACGGCTTCTTCGCCTCGGGTGGCCCGGAGGGTGTCGGTGTCGCGGCGGGGCGGGCGATCAAGATGTGCATCATCCTGGTCGTCTTCGCGGACCTCTTCATGACGTTGGCGATCTGGGGCGTCAACCCCGGAATCCGGATCTCGGGGTAAGGGCCAGATGATCATCGATCCCAGTGGGCGCGGGCCCACGATGCGGCAGTTGCTGATCGCGGGCGTGTGCGGACTGATCGTCTTCGCGCTGGTGCTCGCCTTCCTCATGGCGCGCTACACCGGCTACTTCGTGCCGAAGGTCAACGTCGTCGCGCAGCTGACCACCACCGGTGACGGCCTGCCGTCGGAAGCCGACGTGAAGTTCCGCGGCGTGCTGGTCGGCGCGGTCGACGAGGTCGAGGTCGCGGCCAAGGGCGAACTGCAGAAGGTGCAGATCGAGCTCAAGCCCGAGTACGCGGGCGACATCCCGTCCAACGTGACCGCCCGCGTGGTGCCGAGCAACCTGTTCGCCGTCACCTCCATCGAGCTGGTCTTCAACGGCCCGTCCGACACCTACCTGAAGGAAGGGTCGGTCATCGAGGAGGACCGCAGCAAGGGCACGATCGCGCTGCAGGACACGCTGACCACGGTCCGCAACATCCTGGAGAAGATCGACCCCGTGCAGTTCGGCCGGGTGCTCGGCACCCTCTCGCAGGCGCTGGACGGCAGCGGCCGGATGCCCGGCTCGACCATCGAGCGGCTGGACCGCTGGGTGCTCGCCGTCGACGAGTCCATCCCGGATCTCGGCGTCTTCCTGAACGACTTCTCCAGCTCGTTCCGCGCGCTGAACGAGTCGGCGCCCGAACTGCTCGACGTGCTCGGCAGCTCGGTGCAGACCGCCAGCACCATCGCCGAACGCCGCGACGAGCTCGTCGCGCTGATCACCGGGACCAGCGGCACCGTGGACCGCGTGAACGACCTGTTCGCCCGCAACCCGGACGTCGGCAAGGAAGTCACCGTCGGCACCTCCGACCTGTTCGGCGCGCTCACCGCCGATCCCGACGCGATCACCAGGACGCTGCTGAACCTGAGCGAGTCGGTCCGGGCGATGAACACCACGTTCCGCTGGGGCCCGCAGCAGCAGCAGATCTGGAACGCGGGCATCACGCTCACGCCGTACACGCCGTACACCGTCGCGGACTGCCCGCGCTACGACGAGATGGCCGGACCGAGCTGCGCCACCGCGCCCGAGGTGAACGAGCTGCCGCCGCTGCCGGAGAACCTGCGGCCGCGCGCGCTGGACTCGGCCGCCGGGCTGCCTCCGGTGGTGCCGATGCCCGGCTTGCCGCTCATCCCCGGCGTCACCATGCCGGATCCGGGCCGGATCGTCGCCGACCTCCAGGAGACCGCGCAGCAGCCGTTCGCGGGTACCCCGCTCGAGGGTCTGTTCCCGGCGCTGCCCGGTCTGCCCGGCCTGCTGCCGCCCGCCCCCGCCCCCGCGCCCGCGGCGGCTCCGGCGGACGCCCGGCCGATCTCCTACCAGGGTGACGCGGCGATCGAGAAGCTGCTCGGCCGCAAGCCGACCACCGCGGAGTACCTGCTGCTGAGTTCGATTCTGAAGGGCGGAACGATGGAAGTGTCCGAAGGCGGTGCCGCTCGATGAGTGAATGCAGTGAGCGAATCATGTGCCAGCGTGCCATGCACATGCCGGAGCCGAGCGCTAGCGAGGCGCAGGCATGAGTATCCGTAAGCCGCTGATCGGGTTCGGTATCTTCGCCATCGTCTCCATCCTGGTGACGGTGGTCGTCTGGAACACCCTCGCGCGGGTCGTCGCGGGCGATACCAAGACCTACTCCGCGACGTTCACCGATGTGCTCGGTCTGCGCGAAGGCGACGACGTGCGCATGGCGGGCGTGCGGGTGGGCAAGGTCGAGAAGATCGAGCTCGCCCGCGACGATCGGACGAAGAAGTCGGTCGCGAACGTGACGTTCATCGTGCAGAGCGACCAGACCATCTACGACGACACCAAAGCCCTTGTCCGCTACCAGAACCTGATCGGCCAGCGGTACGTGGCGCTCGCCCCCGGCGAGGCGGCCAACCCCGCGCCGCTGAAGGACAAGGCCTCGATCCCGCTGGAGCGGACCGAACCGTCGTTCGACGTGTCGGGTCTGCTCAACGGGTTCCAGCCGCTGTTCCAGGTGCTGCAGCCCGAGCAGGTGAACCGGCTCTCGGAGACGTTCATCCAGGCGCTGCAGGGCGACGGCGTCTCGCTGAGTTCGTTCATCGTGCAGGCCGCCCAGCTGGCCACCGATTTCCAGCGTCGCGACGCGATTCTGTCCGGCGTGATCGCCAACCTGTCCGGTGTGATGGCGGGCTTGGCCAAACGAGGTGATGAATTGGAGACCCTGGTGACGCAGACCCGGGCCTTGATCGGCGGACTGTACGAGCAGGGCCAGTCCCTGCTCGCGTCCACCGAGCAGATCGCGAGCGCGACCACGTCGCTGGTCGGCATGGTCGGCAACATCCAGCCCAAGCTGCAGACGGCGCAAAACTCCACCAGCGCCGCGCTGACGCTGCTGCTGGACAACGGCGCCAAGCTCGACCAGGCCGCGATCGACCTGCCGCACGTCCTCTCGGCGGCGGGCAGGCACACCTCGGAGGGCGCCTACGCGAACGCCTATCTCTGTGGCTTGGACATCTCGCTCTACGGCGTGCTGTTCCCCCGCGGTCTGTTCTCGCAAATCGGCGGTACCGCGCACTCGGCGGTGTGCCGCCCATGATCGCGAAGATGAGGAACCGCTTCGAGAGCAACCGCTACTTCTGGCTCGGCGTCGTCGGCGCCGCTCTGATCGTGGTGCTGCTGATGGCGTCGGGCATCATCCGGATGCTCGGTGTCGGCGATCAGACGGTCAAGGCCGAGTTCGTGCAGGCGGCCGGGATCAAGGTCGGCGACAAGGTCAACGCCGCTGGCGTTCCGGTCGGCACCGTGACCGGCGCGAAGCTCGAGGGCAGCCACGTGCTGCTCACGATGAACGTCGACAACAACGTGAAGCTCGGCCCCGACGCCCGGGCCTCGATCAAGATGGCGACGCTGCTCGGCGCCAGGTACGTCGACCTGGATCCGGGCGACGGCTCCGGCCTGAAGGACGGCCGAATCCTGGTGTCCAACACCTCGGTTCCGTACAACCTCGCCGACGTGGTGCAGATCGGCACCCCGAAGTTCGAGGCGCTCGACACCGCGAAGCTGGCCGAATCGCTGAACGTGATCAACCAGTCGATGGGTGACTCGCCCGAGCTGACCGCGCAGGCGCTGGACAGCGTCGGCGCGCTGGCGAAGGTGATCGACACCCGCCGCGGCGAGGTCGACCAGCTGCTCAAGGACCTGGACCGGGTCACCACGATCCTCGGCGAGAACCGCAACAGCGTGCTGCTGGTGATCACCCAGGGCGAGGCCATCGCCAACCGGGTGATGGAGCGCCAGGACCTGCTGCGTCAGCTGCTCGACAACATCGCGGCGCTGACCAGGCAGCTGCAGGAGATCGGCGCGCAGAACGAAGGTCAGCTCGGCCCGACCATCCAGCAGCTGAACACGATGGCCGAGGGCCTGCAGAAGAACAAGGACAATCTGGACCGGATCCTGTCCTTGCTGCCGCCGACCGTGCGTTACCTGGCCAACTCGTGGGGTGGCAGCGGCCCGTACGGCGACGTGGGTCTGCCGTGGCTGTTCCCGGACAACTGGTTGTGCTTCGCCCAAGCTATCGAGGGGTGCCAGTGATGAGATTCGCTCACGCGGCCAAGCTGAAAACCGCCGCCAAGCTGGTCGCGATCAGCGCCGCGGCGCTCACGGTCGGCAGCTGCTCGCTGCTGCCGACCTCGGTCAACGACGCGCTCGGCGGCACGATGACGATCACCGCCGACTTCGAGAACATCGCGGGCATCTACGAGGGCAACCCGATCACGGTGCTCGGTCTCCAAGTCGGCAAAGTCGACAAGATCGTGCCGAAGGGCACCCTCGTCGAGGTGCACCTTTCGGTCGATTCCGGCGTGAAGATCCCGAAGAACGCCGAGGCGGCGATCGTCTCGCCGTCGATCGTCACCGACCGGCACATCGAGCTCACCCCCGTCTACACCGAGGGCGAGACGATGACCGACGGCACCCACCTGCCGAAGGCGCGCACCAGGACTCCCGTCGAACTGGACACGATGATCAAGACCATCGACCAGTTCGCCGCGGCGCTCAAGCCGCAGGAGGGTGTCGAGGGCATCGGCCCGCTCTCCGGACGGGTGCTGTACCCGATGCTGAACGGCAACGGCGAGAAGATGCGCGACACCCTCAACGCCCTGTCCGGCGCGCTGAAGGTCGGCGTCGACAACAAGGACGCGATCTCCAACATCATCATCCAGCTCAACGAGCTGACCACGATGCTGGCCGAGAACGACCAGTCCGTGCGCGATTTCAGCAACCGGGTGACCCAGATGACCGGCCTGCTCGCCGAGCAGGCTCCCGGTCTCCAGGCCACGCTCGACCAGCTCAACGACTTCCTCGCCAACACGAGCACCACGCTGGGCGACTACCAGGGCGAGCTGGCCAGCAGCCTCGCGGGCCTGACCAACGTCACGAACCAGCTGCGGGACAACGCCTACGGCCTCGTCGAGGTCGCCGACGTGGCCCCGATGGCGATGCAGAACATCGACAGGATCGTCAACCGCGAGGGTCGCTACGTGCGCCTGCACGCCATCATCGGCACCGCGCTCAACGGCGAGATCGTCGCCCTGTTCTGCGAGCGGATCCAGATGAAGGCCGACGGGTGCCGCACCGGAAATATGCAGGACTTCGGACCCGACTACGGGCTCACCGCCGCACTGCTTGGACTGACGAAATGACGTACCGGATGACGATCAAGGCACGCAGGGCGCTCGTCGCCATCGCCGCGGTGGCCGGGGTGGGCATCACCTCCGGCTGCGGGTTCACGGTCGAAGACCTGCCGCTGCCCAAGCCGGGGCAGGCGGGCGACACCTACACCGTGCAAGCGGTGTTCGAGAACGCGCTGAACCTGCCCGACCAGGCCAAGGTGAAGATCGGCGGTTCGGATGTCGGTGTGGTCACCAACATCACGACCGAGAACTTCCAGGCCGTCGTCGACCTGAGCATCCGCAGCGATATCGAGCTGCCCAAGGGCAGCACCGCGGAACTGCGCCAGGCGACCCCGCTCGGTGACGTGTTCGTCGCGCTGTCCAAGCCGAAGGTCGAGCCGGGCGCGCCGATGCTGCACGACGGCGACACCCTGACGATCGAGGACACCTCGGCGGGCGCCACCGTCGAGCAGCTGCTCATCTCGGTGTCCATGCTGTTCAACGGCGGCGGCATCGCCTCGCTCACCAAGCTGACCTCGGAACTGGATTCCATCGTCGGCGGGCGCGGGCCGCAGGTCGCGCACCTGATCGACGAATTGACCGGTGTGGTCGGCAGTTTGAACGACAACACCGCCCGCGTCGACGCGGTGCTGAACCAGTTCAGCACGCTGGCGAACACGCTCGACTCGCGGCGCGCGGAACTGGGCCAGGTGGCCGACACGCTGCCCCAGATGATCGGCGCGGTCGCCGAGAACAACCGGGCGATCGGCGAGCTGCTGACCAAGATCTCGGTCACCAGCGCCGCGCTCGGCGACTACTCCGACACCACGGGCGACCAGCTGGGCAACCTGCTGACCAACACTCAGGCGCTGATGGACGCGCTCGCGCGAACGGGCGACGACTTCGGCCTGCTGATGGACCGTCTGCACGACATCCGCCCGAAGGTGGACGCCACCTTCCGCGGCCGCAGCTTCGCCGTCTACGCGACCGCGACCAACCTCGATCTGAGCGCGCTGACCGATCCGCAGCACGGCAGGCTGCCGAACCTGGAAGACCTGCAGGACTTCGCGGGCAGCCTGATCCAGGTGCTGCAGCTCGTGCAGCAGCGGGTGGGAGGCCACCGATGAGCGCGGTGTCGAAGCTCTGGACGAACAAGCTGATCCTCTCGGGGGTCGGCCTGGTGCTCGTGCTGCTCGTCGGCGCGTCGTACCTGCTGGTGAGCGTCATGCGGATCAATCCGCTGCGGTCCAGCTACACCGTGACGGTGAACCTGGACCGTTCCGGCGGCCTGCAGCCCGGCAACGACGTGACGCTGCGCGGCTACCGCGTCGGCAAGGTCACCTCGATCGAGCTGACCGACCGCGGGCAGGCCATCGCCGCCACGGCCGAGATCGACGGGCGATACAAGATCCCCGTCGACACCGATGTCGCGGTGCAGGCGCTGTCGGCCGCCGGTGAGCAGTACATCGACTTCCGGCCCGGCACCGAGGACGGCCCGTTCCTGGCCGACGGCGCGGTTGTCGAGTTCGATCCCGAGACGGTCAAGACGCCGACGCCGGTGTGGTCGGTGCTGGACAACACCAGCGCGCTGATCGCGCAGGTCGATCCGGACAAGTTCAGCGTCATCCTCGCCGAGTTGGACATCGCGCTCAGCGGCGGCCCCGATCAGCTGCGCGGCCTGGTCAACGGCATCAGCCTGGCGACGTCCGGTCTCGACTCGCTGCTGCCGCAGACCACCAGCCTGATCACCAACCTGCGCACCATCGCCGACACCACGTCGCAGGCGCAGCCGGATCTCGCCACCCTGACCGCCAACTCCGGCGAGCTGTTCGCGCAGTTCAACGCGGCCAACGCGGAACTGGTCGGCGTGCTCGACTCGGGCCCCGGTCAGCTGGAGAGCCTCGGCGCGGTGCTCGACCAGACCTCGGACCCGATCACCAGCCTCGCGACCAACTTCGTCGCCATCACCAAGGCCGCGCAGTTGCGCCTGCCCGCGCTGCGCGCGCTGTTCCCCTCGCTCGCGCTCGGCGCCGAGGCGCTCGGTATCCCGGCGCACGACGGCGAGTTCCACGCGATCATCGACATCTGGCCCCGGCCGTACTGCACGTACGAAACCCCGCAGATCCGCAACGAGGTCGTCCAGGACGGCAGCATCCCGAAGTGGAACTACTGCGTGAATCCGCCGCCGGGGCAGCAGATCCGAGGCGCCGCGAACGCGCCGCGGCCGAACGTGCCGAACAACGGCGCCCAGATGCCGCCGGGCGTGGATCCCAACGAGCGGACCCTTCCCCCGGTGCGGTGAGTGACCCGGGCCACCGCCTGTTCGGTCGGCCCGGCATACTCGCTGGTAGAACGCGTACGGTTCGCGCATGCGGGCCGGCGAGCCGATTCGGTGCGTGCGCGCGCCGGGAAAGAGCAGGATTTATCGATGTCCACCGACGACGCCGACACCAACAAAGACGCCGAGACCACGAAGAAGTCCGCCGAGGAGAATGCCGCGACCGACGCGGCGGGGGCGAGCGACGCGGCGACGGCCAAGCTTGATCTGGGGAAGGCGGGCGAGAAGCAGGCGAAGAGCGAGCCGAAGCCGAAGCCGTCACCCGCGGCGAGCCCGGACCGCTCGAATCTGCTGCCGGTGATCGCGGCCTTCGTCGCGGGCATTCTGCTCGTCGCGGCCGTCACCGCGGTGGTGGTGTTCTACCAGCAGGCACAGAAGAAGTCGGACGAGCTCGCCGCCGTCAACGACGCGACGCGCGCAGCGTGCGATTTCGGCCGCGACGTCTCGGTCTACGACTACTCCAAGGACCTCGAGGGCTACTTCAACAAGGTCAAGGCGGGCTCCACCGGCGAGTTCCTGAAGGAATTCACCGACGCCACCACGGCGCTCACCGACGCCATGAAGCAGGCGCAGGTCAAGTCCTGGGCCGACGACGTGCAGTGCGGGTACCAGTCCGGCGACACCAGCGAGGCCAAGGTGCTGGTGACGCTGACCCAGTTCCGCACCAACTTCACCCAGCAGCAGCCGGATCGGCAGTTCGTGGTCATCGTCGCGGACCTGCAGAACGAGGGCGGCAAGTGGAAGGTGGCCAAGCTCGACTCGCCGATGCTGAAGGGTGGCGGCACCGGCCTGCCCGGCGGCGCTCCGGCGCCCGCTCCGGCTCCGGCCCCGACGGAGCAGCCGCAGCCGCAACCCGGCAACTGATCACTCGACAGTTCTCCGAAAGCGCCTCCGGCGGTGGGCCCAGTCACCACCGCCGGAGGTCTTTCGGGCGGTCCTGCATGCGGTCGCGGAGCTGCTCAGAACAAGGTCAAGGTCTGAGGAGCCGACGCGACCGCCTTCCCCGAGGCCCGCGGCCCGGTGGTCTTCTGTTGCGGTGCGGCATTCCGCTGTTGCGGTGCAGCGCTTTTCGCCAGCGTCACCGAGAGCGGAACGGTCGTCTTCGCCAGTGGCACCGTGGTTTTCGGCGTTTCCACGGCGGTGAGCTCGGTGGTGTCGGCCTCGGCGACGGACGCCGAGGCGGCGGCCTTCCGTGCCGCTTCGCCCGCGAGGGTGTCGGCCATCTCGTTGAAGTAGTTGCCGACATGGCCGCGCACCCAACGGAATCGGACCGGACCCGGCCTGCTCGCGATGGCGCGGTCGATCTGCTTGATGATCTCCACGTTCTTGACGGCGCCGCCGGTCGAGGTGCGCCAGCCGTTCAGCCGCCAGCTCGAGATCCATTCCGACGCGCACTTGATCGCGTAGAGCGAATCGCTTTCGATCAGAAGGGGTTCGGCGCCGGGGTGGGCCTCGATGGCCTCCAGGACCGCGCGTAGCTCGGCGATCTGATTCGTCCCCGTCGCGGCTCCCCCGCTGCGCGAGGCGCCCCCCTGATGATTGACCCAAGCCCAGCCGATAGCGCCGCCGGGATTTCGGAGGCAGGATCCGTCGGTGCTCACGATGATCATGGCTGGCACCTTACGCAATCCGACCGACAAGATCGGTACCGTGGAATTCCTCTATCTCCCTTCGCAATTGAGACTCGGTGCGACGTAGCGCCGATCGCACGGCACTGTCGACCAAGCCCGCGCACATGCGGCCGAGGAAGCCGCGAGGTGCAGCGTACTCCGCTTCGGAGGTCAGCACCGACCGTCCATAGCCGAGCGGGTCGAAACGCAGCGTCAGCGTTCCCGACAACCGCCCACGCAGCGTATACCCGATCACCACGTTGCGGCGATATTCGGTGATCTCGCAAGGGATCTTCGGATGCCACAGGCCGAGTCGGACCGTTGTCGCGAAACAGGCGCCGGGACCTTGGTCCAGCTCGCCGGTGGGTTCGAAGGAAGCGACGCCGAACATCCAATCCGGCACGAAAAGATGGTTGTCCGTGTACGTGAATGCCACCTCGACCGGTGCCCCGACGTCACTCGCGTACTTGATGTGGCCCATAGGCCCTCCCTGATCCACGGCTGCGGACAAAAGTACTACAGCTCTCCTTTTTATTCGAGGGGTTGGGCACAAATCGGACAGTAGCCCGGTCGACACAGCCGGACGCCGTCCGCCCGTAGCCTGTGGCCGGAGCGAAGGCGGAGGTACGCCTTCCATATCCGAACCGGCCGGTCGCCGAGGTGGCGTCAGATTTGGTCGACGATGTACTCCGCGATGGGCATGGCCGAGGTCGCCGCGGGCGAGGGCGCGTTGAGCACGTGCACCGAGCGCGCGGTGCGTTCGATCATGAAGTCGTGGACCAGGGTGCCGTCGCGCAACACCGCTTGGGCGCGGATGCCCGCCGGGCGCGGCCGCAGGTCGGCGGCGGTGAGTTCCGGGCAGTAGCGGCGACATTCGGCCAGATAGCCGCGCTTGAACAGGGAATTGCGCAGTTCCCGCAGACCCGTCCTGAGGTGCGTGCGGGCGACCCGGTGCACGCCGGGGAAGCCCACGACCTCTTTGGCGTCGCGCAGGTCGACGCTGCCCTTTCGATAGCCCTCGCGCGCGAGACCCAGCACCGCGTTCGGCCCGACGGTGAGCTCGCCGTCGATGGTCGGGCTCAGATGCACGCCGAGGAACGGCAGGTTCGGGTCGGGCACCGGATAGATCAGCGTGCGCACCAGACCGGCGCGTTCGGGCGGCAGTTGGTAGTACTCGCCGCGGAACGGAACGATGCGAAAGTCGATCGGCAGACCCGCGAGCCGCGCCATCCGATCCGCTTGCAGTCCGGCGCAAACCACCAGGGTGCGGGCCGTCCACGTGCCGGTCTTGCCGGTGATGGTCACCGCCGAGTCGGTCTCCTCGATGGCGGTGATTTCCGCGCCGAGCACGATCTCGCCGCCCGCCGCGCGGACCTGTTCGGCGAGTGCCGCGGTCACCTCGCGGTAGTCGATGATGCCGGTGCTCGGCACGAAAAGCGCGCCGACGCCGGTGATTCGCGGCTCACGCCGCACCAGTTCGGCGGCGTCGACGAGTTCGACCTCGACCCCGTTGGTGACCGAGCGCTCGTATAGCGCCAGCATCCGTTCGTACTCCGCGGCATCGGTGGCCACCAGCAATTTTCCGCACACCTCGTACGGAATCCCGTGCGCCGCGGCGAAATCCTTCGTCCACCGCGCACCTCGCCTGCACAATTCGGCCTTGAGACTCCCCGGCTCGTAATAGATCCCGGAGTGGATCACCCCACTGTTGTGCCCCGTCTGATGCGTCCCCAGCCCCCCGGCCTTCTCGACCAACACCAGCCGAGCCCCGGGATTCCGCTCCACCAGCCGCCGAGCCGTCGCCACCCCGACGATTCCGCCCCCGATCACGCAAAAGTCGTACACGTCAGCCGACAGTACCGGGGTGCGGCGCAAACGCGTTGGCGGTGGTCCCGCCCGGCTCTTACGGTGACAGCACCAACCCGGCCTCTCGATAGGGCCGGGTCTTTTCGTATCGTCGAGCGGTGCGTAAGCCCCCTGATCCGGGATCCGGATCAGAGGGTGACGGTGGATTCGGCTCGGGCCGAGGGCGCGGACTGGATGTCGTTGCCCGCAGGGGCGTCCGGGTCGGTGGGGGTGTTTTCGTCCGTCGGGGTCGGGTGGGGGTGGAGTTCGATGGTGTGTTCGCCGAGGTTGGCGTCCGAGAGGACGAGGGCGATTTCGCCGCTGCGGGTGTCGATTTCGGTGCGGATCCGGGTGATTCCGGTGGGGTCGAGGTCGATGCCGAGGTGGTCGCGCACGGGTTCGGACAGCACGAGGCCGGTGAGGGTCGAGAAGGCGTTGGTGTCGACGGTGAACGCGACGGTGCCGGTGCGGACCGGGGCGACCTGCGCGCCGACGTAGGCGTTACCGAGGCCCAAACGCCCGCCGACCCCGGCGGGCCGCGGCGGAGTGGCAGCTGGATCTGGTTGCGGCACAACGGCTTTCGCGGGAAAAACGGATGCCTGGTAGGGCGACGGCAGCGCGTGCGTCTCACCGGCCAGCAAGGTGTCGACGGTTCGTGGGCCCGGACGCGGCGCGAAGGGCTCGACGACGGGTGCGGGCGGCGGCGTGGCTTGCCCGGCGCCTGCGGACTGGGTGTCGGCCATCTGGTTCCCGATATACGAGCCTGCGACGAAGGTGAGACTGAGGCTGGCCGCACCGGCCAGCACGATCGCGGTATGACGCACGATCTGAGCAGGCTTGTGTGCCGTCACGATGCGTTCCTTTCCCTCCGCCCCGACTCCCCTCGCGTCGTCGGCCCGCATCGTTGAAAGCCGAACGCCTGTCCAGGTTACGACGCTCCGCGATCTTGGACGGCATCCGTGCGAGCAGGATCACAATAGACCGCCCTACGGATGTTTCCGGCATCTGAAGAGAGGGTAAAAATCGCTTAGCTGGCGAGCGTCATTCTCGACTGCCACTCTTAGACACCCGGCCAACGGCGTCCGGCCGTCGACGCGAACGGCGCACCCAAGTGTGGCGCTCGCCCGCTCCCGAATTTTCGGATCGGGTCGGGTGAAGCCCGGTCGGACGGTGTCCGGCCGGGCTGCCTGCCATTTCGGCGGTGATCAGGCGAATTGCCCTGCGGCCCTGCCCTCCCCGGACGGTCCCGCGAAGACCTGGGCGATCGTCAACCACTCCTGCGCATCCGTGCCGTCGGCGCGTACCGCCAGGTCGTCGGGATGGCGACGCTGGGTGACGAGCAGGCAGAAGTCCAGCGCGGGCCCGGTCACCCGCTGCGCCGCGTCCTCCGGACCCCAAGTCCACACCGTGCCGTCCGGCGCGGTGAGCTCGACGCGGAATTCCTCGGCGGGCGCCGTCTTGCCCCGCACCGAATAGGCGAAGTTCCTGGTCCGCACGCCGAGATGAGCCACGCTGCGCAATCGCGCGGTCGGTTCGCGCGGCACGCCGAGCGCGTCGGCGACGTCCTGACCGTGCGCCCAGGTCTCCATGAGCCGCGCGGTGATCATCGAGGCCGGGCTCATCGGCGGGCCGAACCACGGCAGCTTGGTCCCGGCCGGCACGGCGCGCAGCGCCTCGATCAGGGTCTTGCGTCCGGCGCGCCAGCGCTCGAGCAGCTCGGCGGGCGGGGCCGCGGCGGCTTCCTCGGCCGCCTCGTCGACGAAAGTCAGCGCCTTGGGCGCGGCGGCTGCGACCTGTTTCGCGAACTCGTCGGCATCGGAGGCCGCGACGGACGCGATCTCGTCGGTCCAGGTCAGGTGCCCGATCTGATGGGCGATGCTCCAGCCGGGCGCGGGCGTCGGCCGGGCCCACTCCGCGGGGGCCAGCGGGGCGACAAGTCGTTCCAGGTCCGCGCATTCGTCGCCGAAATCGCCGAGCAGCGCCTCGAGGTCAGCCATGAGTTCCCTTGCCGATCGCGGGCACACCGCCGCGTGTGCCTGGTGTGACCAAGCATCGCAGCGGTGCGGAAAAAATGCAAGCACGCGTGCTTGTATTTCCGGCGCGACCTACCAGCCGAAAAGCACCAGGTGGGCCGCGCCGACGGCCAGCCCGAGCACCGCGCCGTGCAGGTACAGCAGCCAGGCGTCCTGCTCCACCGAGGCGTAGAACATCTCCATGAACTCGCCCGGGCTCAGCTGCTGCAACTTGCGCGCGGCGAACTCGTCGATCTTCTTCGCCTGCTCGCGCGCGAACTCCTCGTCCTCGATCATGCTCGGCGCCAAGGCCACCGCGGCACCCGCCGCGCCGACCTTCAGATTGTCGAACTGCCGCTTGCCGAACGCGGCGCGCACCATCGAGTGCGTCGGCCCGAGCTGACGGTGAATCTCCTCCGAGATCAGCCGCTCGACGAGCTGGCGGGTCTTGTCGCCGTTCGGTCCGTCGAGCAGTTCCGAGGCCAGGTTCGGCAGCGTGAGCACCTGGTAGGCCAGGATGCGCGCGAGGTCGGTCGCGGCCTGCGGCTGGCGCTTGGCCAGCAGGGCCTGGCGCCACAGGTACTTGTACCGCGGCTGCGGATCGCCCGGCTCGAAGACCATCTTCACCGCGATGACGTTCACGACGACGCCGATCGCCGCCGCGCTGAGCAGCACGATCACCCAGGCGGGTACCCAACCGAGCACCGGAATGCGGTCGTGCACGTGCAGATACAGCGCCATCAGCAGGCCGAACGGCGCGCCGAGGAAACCGATGCGCACCATGAACTTCAGCTCGGGGGCCGCGATGGTGGTGGTGAGATCCTTGAGGATGTACGGGTTCTCGCGCAGGTAGCGGATGACGAAGCTCTTGATGTCGATGAGCTGATCGATGTTGTCGCCGAGCGAATCGAAGGCCCGGCGGCACAGCTTCGGCAGCTGCCGGTCCACCCGCTGGTAGATGACCTGTCGCATCTGCCGTGGCACCGAGCGCCACAGGTCCGGGTTCTCCCGGTACATCACCTCGTCGACCAGCGGCTGCACCTGCTTGCGCGCCAGCTCGGCGATGTAGTCGGCGATGCCGTCCAGGTCGAGTTCGTGGATGAAATCCCTGGGACTGCCGATCCGCATCAGCGCCTTGTCGACGCAGATGCTCGCCATCTTCTCCGCGCGCGCCGGAATGAAGCCTTGGAAGCCGAGTCGGCGCCCGTCGCCGGAGAAGGTCGGCAGGACCTGCACCCGCCGCGGCAGGTACGGGTACAGCACATGCAGGCCCGGCACGCGGACGCCGCGGAACTGTACCGGCCAGAAGAGCATCAGCACGCCGGTCCAGTTGGTCAGCCAGCCCGCGAGCGCGCTGAAAATCGGGAAAGTGACCAGGTCGACGACGAACTTCGTCTGGCCGGTGAGCTCTTCCCAGTCGATGAACACCCCGGAGGCGAGAGTGGTCATCCTGGGATCCCCTTAGTGCCGCGAGCTGTAGTGGCACCCACATTCTCATTGCGATTGCGAGGGTGTCAACGCGGCAGCGGGAACTGTCACAGACGGCCCTTCCTTCGCTCTGAGCGAACGTCCAGGAAGGGCGGAACAAAGACGGAACGGGTGGGGTTGAGTAGGCATCGCTCAACTTTTGGAAGGGTCGAAGACGTGACTACACCTCAGAATCTGCCGGTGCTGTTCCTGACCGATCCGATCGTGCTGCCGGGCATGGTCGTGCCCATCGAACTGGACGAATCGGCGCAGGCCGCGATCGACGCCGCGCGCGCCGCCAAGACCGAGGCAGTGCTGCTCGCGCCGCGACTGACCGAGGGTTATGCCTCCTACGGCGTCGTCGCGACCATCGAACAGGTCGGCCGGATGCGCGGTGGAGCGCCCGCGGCGGTCCTGAAGGCGGAGCGGCGAGCCAAGATCGGCCACGGTGTCACCGGGCCGGGCGCCGCGCTGTGGGTCGAGGCCGAGCCGGTCGAGAATCCGGCGCCGGACGGGCGGACCAAGGAGCTGGCCGCCGAATACAAGAAGCTTGTCGTCTCGGTGTTGCAGCGCCGCGAGGCCTGGCAGATCATCGACGCGGTCAACCAGCTGACCGACCCGTCGGCGATCGCCGACACCGCGGGCTACGCGCCATACCTGACCCCCGAGCAGAAGCGCGAACTGCTCGAGACTCCCGAGGTCGCCAAGCGCCTGACCACCCTCATCGAGTGGACCAAGGCGCACATCGCCGAGGCCGAGGTCACCGAGAAGATCAGTGACGAGGTCCGCGAGAACGTGGAGAAGAGCCAGCGCGAGTTCCTGCTTCGTCAGCAGCTCAACGCCATTCGCAAGGAACTCGGCGAGGACGAGCCGGATGGTGCCGAGGACTACCGCACCCGCGTGGAGCAGGCCGACCTGCCCGAGTCCGTTCGCGAGGCGGCGCTGCGCGAGGTCGGCAGGCTGGAGCGGTCCAGCGACCAGAGCCCGGAAACCGGCTGGATCCGGACCTGGCTGGACACCGTGTTGGAGTTGCCGTGGAACGAGAAGACCACCGACTCCACCGACGTCTCCGCCGCCCGCGCGGTGCTGGACGCCGATCACCACGGCTTGGACGAGGTCAAGGACCGCATGGTCGAGTACCTCGCGGTCCGGGCCCGGCGCGCGCAGCGCGGGCTGGAGGTCGTCGGCGGACGCGGTTCCGGCGCGGTGCTGGTCCTGGTCGGTCCGCCCGGTGTCGGTAAGACCTCGCTGGGCGAGTCCGTCGCTCGGGCGTTGGGGCGCAAGTTCGTTCGCGTCGCTTTGGGCGGCGTGCGCGACGAGGCCGAGATCCGCGGTCACCGCCGCACCTACGTCGGCGCCCTGCCCGGCCGCA
Organism: Nocardia sp. CNS-044; assembly: GCF_059570515.1. NCBI lineage: Bacteria > Bacillati > Actinomycetota > Actinomycetes > Mycobacteriales > Nocardiaceae > Nocardia > Nocardia sp. CNS-044. Next base: position 347,951 of record NZ_JCANSX010000005.1, on the reverse strand, counting down.
TCGTGCGCGCCATGAAGGAGGCGGGTTCGATGAACCCGGTCGTGCTGCTCGACGAGATCGACAAGGTCGGCTCCGATTTCCGCGGCGACCCGGCGGCGGCCCTGCTCGAGGTGCTCGATCCGGCGCAGAACCACACCTTCCGCGACCACTACCTGGATCTGGATCTCGACCTGTCCGACGTGCTGTTCATCGCGACGGCCAACGTCATGGAGACCATCCCCGGTCCGCTGTTGGACCGCATGGAGCTGATCACGGTCGACGGCTACACCGAGGCCGACAAGGTCGCGATCGCCCGCGACTTCCTGATCCCGCGCCAGCTCGAGCGCAACGCGCTGACCGCCGAGGAGGTTTCGATCACCGAGGAGGCGCTGCGCGAGATCGCGGCGAACTACACCAGGGAAGCGGGCGTTCGGCAGATGGAGCGCCTGATCGCGAAGGCGTTGCGTAAAGCGGCGACTCGGCTCTCGGAGGACGAAGCCGGCTCCGGCGCAACGGTGTCCGACATCGGCTTGGGCTACGACCCCGAGCTCGGCTACGACCTGCCGCCGACGATCTCTTCCGGCCGACTCATCATCGGTCTCGGCGATCTGAAGGATTACCTCGGCCGTCCCCGCTTCACCCCGGATTCGGTGGAGCGGACCGCGGTCCCCGGTGTGGCAACCGGCCTTGCCGTGACCGGCGCGGGCGGCGACGTCCTCTACATCGAGGCCAACGCCGCCGAGGGCGAGCGCTCACTCACCCTGACCGGCCAGCTGGGCGATGTCATGAAGGAATCGGCGCAGATCGCGCTGACCTACGTGCGCTCGCACCTGGAGGAGATCGGCATCGAACCGTCGGTGCTCGACCGCAACATCCACATCCACTTCCCGGCGGGCGCGGTGCCCAAAGACGGTCCGTCCGCGGGCGTCACCATGGTCACCGCCCTGGTGTCGCTGGCACTCGGCCGCCAGGTGCGCTCGGATGTCGGCATGACCGGTGAGGTCACGCTGAACGGGCGGGTCCTGCCGATCGGCGGCGTCAAGCAGAAGCTGCTCGCCGCGCAGCGAGCCGGGTTGAAGACCGTGTTCATTCCGGCGCGTAACGAGCCGGATCTGGACGAGGTGCCCGCTGAAGTGCTTGCGGCGCTGGATGTTCGGCCGGTGGCGGACGTCGCGCAGATCCTGGCCTACGCCATCGAGCCGGTGGTGGAGGAGTCGTTGAACCGTCCTGCGTTCGCCGCCACCGCGTGAGTCCGGATCCGGGCCGGGCACGAAAAACCGCGCCCGGCCCTCACCCCTGACTAGTGCCACACATGCTGTACACGCCTCACATAGGCACCGCCTATGTGAGGCGTGTGAACCCTATGCGCCACCGTCCCTGTGAACCCGATCAAGCGTCGCCGAGTTGCCTTTCGACGCTGCGGGTGGTTCCCTGCGCGACAGCGCACAGCACCGGTTCCCCGTCCTCGGATTCCGCGTAGATCTCGCAGCTGACCACGGCCTGGCGTCGCGTGGACGCCGTGACCGAAGCCTCCGCCCGCAATCGCACCCCCGCGGCGGGGCGCAGATAGGTGATGGTGAACCCGCCGGTCAGTACGTTCGCGCCGAGTACGGTTCCGGCGGCGAAAGTGAGGGCGTTGTCGGCCGCGTAGGCGAGGACGCCGCCGTGGACGAAGCCGAACTGCTGGCCGAGTTCCTGGCGGATCGGGATGACGAGAGTCGCGGCGCCGTCGCCGAATCGGGTGAGTTCGGAGCCGACCAGATTCGCGAAGGGTTGCGCGGTCAGGACCTGTTTGGCCAGGTCGAGGTCGAGTGCTGTGGTGCCGACGGTCATTGCCGCTCCGTTCTTTTCGATGTCGATCCGGCGTCGAGGGCGAGCCAGGCCGCCTCGGCGAGTTCCGCGCCGACCTGCGTCGGCGCGATGCGGATGTCGCCGCCCAGCCACTGCCGCGAATACTCCTGCGCGGGGCCGAGCCATAGTGCGTAGACGAGATCCAGATCCAGTGCGCGCAACGCGCCGTAGGACTCGTGGGTGCGGTACCAGCGCGCGATGTCGGTCATGAAGGTGCGGTTGGTTTCGCTCTCGCGCACGCCGGGCGGCCGCGCCGAAGTGAGAACCTTTGCGCGGTGCTGGTTTTCGGTCACCCAGCGCAGATGCTCCCGCACGCCCGCCGTGATGCCCTCGCGCGCGTCGGTGCTCCGGCCGACCACCACCCAGAAGTGCTGCTGATAGTCGGTCAGCGCGTGCGCCCACACCTGCCGATACAGATCCGCCTTGTCCGGGAAGTGGTGGTAGAGCGCGCCGACGCTCGCTCCGGCCGCCTCGCGGATCTGCGCGAGCGTCGCGTCCAGCGCTCCGTGCTCGGCGAACTGGCGCTCGGCCGCCAGCAGCAACCGATCTCGGATCTTCATAACCAGAATTTAGTTCTGTTCTCCGGTCGGCGCAACACGTCCACCTGCTTCCGTCATACCCGTGCGGTATGACGGAGAGGTGGCCAGATGGCTGTTGCACATCGATCTCGACCAGTTCCAGGCGGCGGTGGAGTTCCGCCGCCACCCGGAACTGCGCGGCAAGCCGGTCATCGTCGGCGGCCACGGCGACCCGAACGAGCCGCGCAAGGTCGTGACCTGCGCGTCGTATCCCGCTCGTGCCTACGGTGTGCGCGCGGGCATGGCGCTGCGCAGCGCACTGCGCAAATGTCCGGACGGCGTCTTCCTGCCGCTCGATATGGCCGCCTACGAGGAGGCTTCCGAGGAGATCATGGCGCTGTTGCGCACGTTCCCCGGCCAGGTCGAAGTGTGGGGCTGGGACGAGGCGTTCCTTGCGGCCGACACCGACGATCCCGAACTGCTCGCCCGCGAAATCCGCGGCGCCATCGCCGAACTGGACCTGTCCTGCTCCATCGGCATCGGCGACAACAAGCTCACCGCCAAGCTCGCCACCGGCTTCGCCAAGTCCGCGGGCAAGTCCTCGGACGCGCCCGGCGTGGGCGCCGCCGCGGGCATGTTCCGGTTGACCGCCGCCAACTGGACCGAGGTGATGGCGCACCGTCCCACCGATGCGCTGTGGGGCATCGGCAGCCGCATCGCCGCGCGCCTCGCCGACCTCGGCATCCACACCGTCGCCGACCTGATGGCGGCCGACCGCCACCGCCTCGCCGAGGCGTTCGGCCCGACCACCGGCCCCTACCTGTGGGTGCTCGGCCACGGCAAGGGCGACACCGAAGTGACCACCGAGCCGCGAATCCCGGTGGGCCGCAGCAAGTCCGAGACCTTCCCGCACGATCTCACCGATCCCGCCGAGATCCGCGCGCAGGTGGCGCGCATCGCGACCGAGGTCGCCGAGGAGATGGCCGAGGTGGGCCGGATCAGCATCCGGGTCGCGGTCACCGTGCGGACCAAGACCTTCTACACCAGCAGCAAACAGGCCAAACTCCCGAAGCCGACCGCCGACATCGCGACCATCACCGAGACCGCGCTGCGCATCATCGACCGCTTCGACCTGGACCGCCCCGTCCGTCTGCTCGGCGTGCGGCTGGAGTTCGTGCCCGAGGAGTAGTCGCGCTCAGCCAGCACCGGTAGCGGGTCGGTCCCGGAGCCTCCGTGCCGCCCGGGAGGCGGAACGCCGCGCGGTCAACGGGCGGCCCTCGCGGAGCCCCCTCGAGCGCCGCCCGATCCTCGTATGCTCGTCCGCATGGAGTTCTGGGCGATGGTGGCACACGAATCGGACAGCGGGATCGTGTTGACGCGGCAGCAGGTCGACGAGGAATTCCTCGGCCAGGGCACCGTGACGATCAAGGTGCATTACTCGAGCGCCAACTTCAAGGACGGACTCGCCATCACGCCGGGCGGCGGTGTGGTCCGCAACTACCCGATCGTGCCCGGCATCGACATCACCGGCGAGGTCGTCTCCTCCGAATCCGACGATTTCGCGCCGGGCGACCAGGTCGTCGCGCACGGCTACGAGATCGGCGTCTCGCGCAACGGTGGCTTCGCCGAATACGCCAGGGTGCCCGACGAGTGGGTGGTGAAGCTGGACAGGTTGAGCACCCGCGACGCCGCCGCCCTCGGCACCGCCGGTTTCACCGCGGCACTGAGCGTGCAGGCCTTGCTCGACCGCGGTCTCACCCCCGACGACGGCGCGATCCTGGTGACCGGCGCGACCGGCGGCGTCGGCAGCGTGGCCGTGGACATCCTGTCCGGCCTCGGCTTCGAGGTCATCGCCTCCACCGGCAAGAAGGACGCGGGCGATCTGCTCTCCGAACTCGGCGCCAACGAGGTGATCGGCCGCCTGCCCGAGGATCCCGAGGCGAAGCTGCGCCCGCTGTCCAAGGCGCAGTGGGCGGGCGCGGTCGACAGCGTCGGCGGCAAGTCGCTGGCCTACGTGCTCAGTTGCATCGGCTACGGCGGCGCGGTCGCGGCCAGTGGCCTCACCGGCGGCCACGACCTCCCCACCACCGTCATGCCGTTCATCCTGCGCGGCGTCGCCCTGCTCGGCATCGACTCGGTCAACCTCCCGATCGAGAAGCGCCGCGAACTGTGGTCCCGTCTCGGCAAAGACCTACGCCCCCAACACCTCTCGACCCTCGAGAACTACGCCCCGATCACCGAAGTGGAATCCGTCCTGCGCAGCATCAAGAGCGGAAACCACTCCGGTCGAACCGTCCTCGGCGTCGCAGGCGAATTCTGAGCCGACCGGCCGCGCCGAGGTCTCCCCGCGCCGGTTGGTTCGGCGCGGCCTTCGGGTGTGGGTCAGGCTGCGACGGTGACCGGCTCGTCGGCGAACTGGGTGCGGTAGAGCTCGGCGTAGCGGCCTTCGGCGGCCAGTAGTTGGGTGTGGGTGCCGCGCTCGACGACACGGCCGTCTTCCAGGACGAGGATCTGGTCGGCGGCGCGGATCGTGGAGAGGCGGTGGGCGATCACCAGGGCAGTGCGACCCTCCAGCGCTTCCGAAAGGGCTTCTTGCACAGCCGCTTCGGAGGTCGAGTCGAGCGAGGCGGTCGCCTCGTCCAAAATGACGACGCGCGGTTGCTTCAGCAGCAATCGGGCGATGGTCAGGCGCTGGCGCTCGCCGCCGGAGAGGCGGTAACCGCGCTCGCCGACCACGGTGTCCAGGCCGTCCGGTAGTCCGGCGATCAGATCGTGCAGGCGGGCCCGGCGCAGCGCGTCCCACAGCTCGGGCTCGGTCGCCTCCGGTCGGGCCAGCAGCAGGTTGGCGCGGATCGTGTCGTGGAACAGGTGCCCGTCCTGGGTGACGAGGCCGACCGTCTCGCGTAGCGAGCGCGCGCCGATCTGCCGCACGTCGGCGCCGTTGAGCCGGACCGCGCCGCCGTCCACGTCGTACAGGCGCGAAACCAATTGGGCGATGGTGGATTTCCCCGCTCCGGAGGAGCCGACCAGCGCCACCAGCTGACCGGGCTCGGCGCGCAGCGACACATTGTGCAGCACGTCGACCCCACCCCTGGTGTCCAGCGTCGCGACCTCCTCCAGCGAGGCCAGCGACACCTTGTCCGCCGACGGGTACGCGAAGGTGACGTCGTCCAACTCCACCGCGACCGGACCCTCCGGCACCGCGATCGCGTCGGGCGCGTCCTCGATCAGCGGGCGCAGGTCGAGCACCTCGAAGACCCGCTCGAAACTCACCAGCGCGGCCATGATCTCCATCCGCGCACTGGCCAGCGCGGTCAGCGGCGTGTACAGCCTGGTCAGCAGCAGCGAGAGCGCCACCACCGCGCCCGCGTCCAACTGCCCGCGCAGCGCGTACCAGCCGCCGAGTCCGTAGACCAGAGCGACCGCCAGGGCCGAGACCAGCGTCAAAGAGGTGACGAACACCGTCTGCAACATCGCGGTGCGCACGCCGATGTCGCGCACTCGCCGCGCCCGCAGCGCGAACTCGTCGGACTCCTGCTCGGGGCGGCCGAACAACTTCACCAGCGTGGCGCCCGGTGCGGAGAACCGCTCGGTCATCTGGGTGCTCATGGCCGCGTTCAGCCGCGCGGCCTCGCGCTGCAACCCGGCAAGCCGGTTGCCCATCCGCCGCGCCGGAACAACGAACACCGGAAGCAGCACCAGCGCGAGCAGCGTGATCCGCCAGGAGATGCTGAGCATCACGGCGAGCGTGAGCGCCAGCGTGACAAGGTTCGCGACGACGCCGGACAGGGTGTCGCTGAAGGCCCGCTGCGCGCCGATCACGTCGTTGTTCAGCCTGCTCACCAGCGCGCCGGTCCTGGTGCGGGTGAAGAAGGCGATCGGCATCCGCTGCACGTGGTCGAACACCGCGCGGCGCAGGTCGAGGATCAGACCCTCGCCGATCCGCGAGGAGAGCCAGCGGATGCCTAGCCCGAGCGCCGCGTCCAACACGGCGAGCACGCCGATGATCGCCGCCACGGTCACCACCATGCGCGGCGCGGCCCCGCCGACGATGTCGTTCACCACGCGGCCCGCCAGCACCGGCGTCGCCACCGCGAGCAGCGCCGAGACCACGCTGAACACCAGGAACACCGCGATCCGCCGCCGATGCGGCGCGGCGAACCGCAGGATGCGCTTCGCGGTGGCGAGACTGAACGGGCGCTGTTCGTCGGGCGCGTTCATCCGCCGATACATCTGGCTCCACGCCACCGATTCGATACTCACGATCGCTCCCTCTCGACCCCCGCCATCCAACTCCTGGTCACCGACACTAGGACCTCAACAAAGGTTGAGGACAAGTCGTTCCGTGGCGGCCGTGGATTCCGCCGCGAGCGAACAAAGTGGCCGATCAGCGGCGGGGTTCCCGCTTCGAAGATCGACCGGCTGCCATTCGCCCGATGCTCGCTCGGCGTCTGGCCCGACTCTTCGGCCAAGCCCGCTCGGTGGCAACCGCCTCGCGTCGAGTCGCCTGACCACCGCCCGACAGCGGTCGATGGTCCCCGCCGAGGGCTGCCGCGCGAAGTCCCGATCTCAGTTCGCGCATAGCCCGTTGGACGCCCGAAGACCGCTGCCGGACGTGTCCGTCGAAAGCCCGCGCACGGCCGGACCGAAGGCGGAGGTACGCCCTAGGCTGACATCGTGACCGAGGAGCGGATGCTGGCGGCGCTGCGCGGACGGGTCGACGGTGAGGTCGACGCGTCACCGCGGCGGCGCGCGGAGTACTCCTCCGACGCGTCGAACTATCGCGTGCCGCCGGCCGCCGTCGTCTTCCCCCGCACCGACTCCGACGTCGCCGAAACCCTGAACTTCGCCCGCGAACACGGCCTGCCGGTCACCGCTCGCGGTGCGGGAACCTCGGTGGCGGGCAACGCGATCGGCTCCGGCCTCGTGCTCGACTTCAGCAGGCACATGAACCGCATCGTGCGCATCGATCCGGACCGTCGGACCGCGCGGGTGCAGCCGGGCGTGGTGCTGTCGGCATTGCAGGCGGCGGCTCGGCCGCACGGATTGCGGCTCGGCCCCGATCCCTCCACGCAGAACCGCTGCACCCTCGGCGGCATGATCGGCAACAACGCCTGCGGTCCGCGCGCCGTCGCGTGGGGCCGTACCTCCGACACTGTGCGCGAGCTGCGCGTTCTGGACGGAACCGGAACCGAGCGCGTCCTCGCGGACGATCTCGCCGCGGTGCCGGGCCTGCCCGAGTTCACCAGGTCCAACCTCGCGGTACTGCGCACCGAGCTCGGCCGCTTCGAACGGCAGGCGTCCGGCTACGGACTGGAACACCTGCTGCCGGAACGCGGTTCGGCCCTCGCCAAGTCGTTCGTCGGTAGCGAGGGCAGCTGCGGGTTGCTGCTCGACGCGGAGGTCGGACTGGTCGAATTGCCGCGCGCCACCGTGCTCACGGTGCTCGGCTACCCGGACATCGCGACCGCGGCCGACGATGTCGCCGCTGTCATGACGTGCGCGCCGATCGCGGTCGAGGGCATCGACGCCCGCCTGGTCGACGTCGTTCGCACGCACCGCGGCACGGTGCCCGAGCTGCCGCGCGGCGACGGTTGGCTGTTCGTGGAGACCACGGGCGCGAGCGCGGCGGAGGCGCTCGCGGTGGCCGAGCGGCTGTGCCGGACCACGCACGCGCTGGACGCCCGCATCGTCACCGACACCGCGGCGGTCGCGGCGCTCTGGCGCATCCGCGCGGACGGCGCGGGCCTCGCCGGACGCACCACCGACGGCAAGCCTGCCTGGCCCGGCTGGGAGGATTCCGCCGTTCCGCCCGAGCACCTCGGCGCGTACCTGCGCGATTTCGCCGAACTCACCGCGCAGCACGGAGTGGACGGCCTGCTCTACGGCCACCTCGGCGACGGCTGCATCCACGTGCGCCTCGACCTGCCGATCACCGAAGCGCCGCAACGCTTCCGCGCCTTCGTGTTCGACGCCGCCGACCTCGTGGTGCGCTACGGCGGTTCGCTGTCCGGCGAGCACGGCGACGGGCGGGCACGCTCCGAACTGCTCTCGGTGATGTACTCCCCCGACGCGCTCGCGGCCTTCGCCGGATACAAGGCGCTGTTCGACCCCGACGACGTGCTCAACCCCGGCGTGCTCGTCGAGCCACGCCCCGTCGACGCCGACCTGCGCGTCGCCGGCCTGCCGCTGCTTCCCGGCGCGGGCGGCTTCGCCTTCCCGCACGACGACGGCGACATCGGCACCGCGGTACATCGGTGCGTCGGTGTCGGGAAGTGCCGCGCCGACAGCTCGGCGGCGGGCGGTTTCATGTGCCCCTCGTACCTCGCCACCGCCGACGAGAAGGACAGCACCCGCGGCCGCGCCCGCGTCTTGCAAGAGGTGGTGCGCGGCGAGCTGCCCTGGTCCGCGCCCGCCGTCGCCGAGTCGCTCGACCTGTGCCTTTCCTGCAAGGCCTGCCGCTCCGACTGCCCCGCGGGCGTCGACATGGCGACCTACAAGGCCGAGGCCATGTACCGCCGCTACCGCCGCAGACCGCGCCCACTCGACCACTACGCCCTCGGCTGGCTCCCCCGCTGGCTCCGCCCCGCCAGCCGAATCCCGCGCGCCGCCAACGCGATCGCCGGTATCGACTGGTTGCGCCGAATCGGCCTGCGCGCGGCGGGCATCGACCCGCGCCGCGAGATCCCCCGCCTCGCCGACCGCCCCTTCCGCCGCACCGAACGCGCCCGAGCGCTGCTGTCGCCCGAACCGCCGCCCCCCACCCTCAACCCTCTGAGCACCACATCAGCCGGTGCCCCAGCCGACGTTCTCCTCTGGATCGACACCTTCACCGACGCCTTCGACCCCGACATCGCCCAAGCCGCCGTCACCTTGATCGAATCGCTCGGCCACCGTTTGCGCATCCCCCGGCGACGAGTGTGCTGCGGCCTGACCTGGATCAGCACCGGTCAACTCGACGGCGCGCGAGCAAAACTCCGCGCCACCCTCACCGAGCTGGACGAGCACGTCCGCGCGGGCGGCATCGTCGTCGGCCTGGAACCCTCGTGCACCGCGGTCCTGCGCGCCGACCTCCCCGAACTCCTCGCCGACGACCCGCGCGCCGCTCCCACCGCGGCGGCCGTCCGCACGCTCGCGGAGTTCCTGCTCGACCACCCGGACTGGCATCCGCCGCGACGGACGAACAGCCGAGTGGTCGTCCAGCCGCATTGCCACCAGCATTCGGTGCTCGGCTTCGCCGCCGATCGCCGAATTCTGACCAGCACGGGAGCGCAGGTGACGGAGATCACCGGATGCTGCGGCCTCGCGGGCAATTTCGGCATGCAGAAAGGCCACTACGACATTTCGGTCGCAGTGGCCGCCAACGGCTTGCTTCCCGCGCTGCGCGAGGCGCCCGACGACGCGATATTCCTCGCCGACGGTTTCTCCTGTCGCTGCCAGAGCGCCCAGCTGACAGGACGCCCAGGAATGCACCTGGCGCAATTCCTCATGGGCGAGTGATCAAGGCTACGGAACACGCGGTCCAGGGCACCGTGGCGTGCGTCCGAAACCGGAATCGTTCATCCCCGAGGGATCACGGCAGGACCTGCGGAATGACGTCCGGGGCGATCGCGCCGACGATCAAACCGATCACGGCGCCCTGGAAACCGGAACCGAGCGCGCACAGCGGAATGAAGGGAATCCCGATGATGGTGGCGCCGCAAACCACGGCTCCGAACACGGCCCCGGCGATTCCGCCCGCTGCCGCACCATTGGCCAGCGGATCGTGGTTGGCCGCATTGGGGTTGGTGGCGATGTCCTGCGGAACCGCGGCCGCCACCGGCTGAGCCACCTCCGGGGTGACCGGCTGTGCGATATCCGCGGCCGCGGGCTGCGCGGCGACCGGGATCACCTGCTGGATCGTGTCCAGAGTCTGCGAAACCTCGACCACCTGCACGGCTGCGGACGACTGCGGGGCGATGCTCGAGGCGTCGGCAGAAGCCGCTCCCGCGCCCGCGAAGGTCACCGCGACAGCCAGCGGCAATGCGGCGACGAGAGCCTTACGGCCGAATTTCTTGGTGGTCAGACGCATGATTTCCGTACCCTCCCGGCACCGTGAACGTCGCAAACCGATTGGCGTGCAGATTGTTTGCGGTGCGAATTACAACAATGAAAGTTATGAGAGGTTATATCGAGCTCGGTTGCTCGATCAAATCTTCGTGCGGCCGCCCGCGACGGAAATATGTTCGACGACAAGGTGATTGGCGCATCCATCCTGGTTGTCACAGTTTCGACCGGGCCGGGTGCGCCCGCCGCACCGGAGGCGCGGAGAATGGATCCGTGCGCGAACAGATGGCAACGGCCGCGCGGTCCGGCCTGGCTCGAACGGTGACGTCCGACCGGCCGATCGATCTGGCGCACACCCTCGCGCCGCTGCGCCGCGGCACCGGCGACCCCTGCCATCGGGTCACCGCCGACGGCGCGCACTGGCGCGCTTCCCGGATGCCGAGCGGTCCGGTGACCTATCGGCTCGTCCAAATCGATCGGTGTTCGGTGCGGGCGCAGGCCTGGGGTGCGGGCGCGGCCGAATTCCTCGACCGGCTGGATCACATGCTGTGCCTGGACGAGGACCTGTCCGGCTTCGCTCCCGAGCACCCCAAGCTGGCCGAGGCGCACCGCCGCTTCCCCGGCCTGCGCATGCTGCGTACCGGCCTGGTCCTGGAATCGCTGGTGCCCGCCGTGCTCGAGCAGAAGGTGCACACCATCTCGGCGCGCGCCTCCTGGCGAAAACTGGTGCGCGAGTTCGGCGAGCCCGCACCGGGCCCCGCGCCGGACGGGCTGCGCCTACCCCCGGATGCCGAGACCTGGCGGCGTATTCCGTCCTGGACCTACCACCGCGCGAACGTCGGACCGCAACGCGCGCAGACCATCGTGCGCGCGGCGCGGCTCGCGGAATCGCTGGAGCGCACCGCCGATCAGGATCCGGCCGAGGCGGCGCGGCGGCTGTGCTCGGTGCCGGGCATCGGCGTGTGGACGGCCGCCGAGACCGCCCAACGCGCCTACGGCGACGCCGACGCGCTCTCGGTCGGCGACTACCACTTGGCCGCCGTGGTCGGCTGGACTCTGCTCGGACGCCCGATCGACGACGAGGCGATGGTCGAGTACCTCGAACCCCTTCGCCCGCACCGCTACCGGGCCATCCGGCTGCTGGAGATCAGCGGCCAAGCGCACAAGCCGAAATTCGGCCCGCGCACCCCGCTCACCGATCACACCTGGCACTGAAGGTCACCTTCGGTCGGTCGGGACGCGGTGAAGGTGACATTCAGTCGAGTTCACAATTGCAGTGCTCGCTCGTCCAAGACGCATTTGCCCGATTCGACCAGGGTGGTACGGGCCCGGCGGCGCACCAGGCATTGGTCGACGGTGCAGTCGATGTGCAATTGCATTGCCGCGTGCGCCTGTTCGTCGGTCATCACGCCGGGGTCGCGACCGCAGACCAGCAGACCGGCGACGTGCATGTTCAGATTCGTCAGTTGCATCAGGCGACCCCAACCCGCTCGCGGTCGGAGCCGAATAGTCGGGAGCGCCGTGGTGCGGGCCGTTCGTCCCACGGAGCGAGGCGCACCGCCATGCCGACCGCCTCGAGCGCGGTGAGCCCCACCTCGTCGGCCAGCTCGCCGACGGTGTCGAGGAGGCTTGGCACCACCTCGGCAACCCGCAGCGCCGCAACCGCTTGCGCGCAAGTGAGGGTGCGCCCGGGCAAATAGGAGACCACCCAGCCTTCCTGCCCTACGCTGCGCGCTCGATGCGGTGTCAGATCGCTGGTCATCAACGACGACCCTATGACTTGTACGGCCATGACTCCTCGTTCCTGCGTGCGGTTTACGGTGCCGCGCTCGATCCGAGCACACTTCCAGCACACCATCGAGTCGACCACGACACGGTGTCCTTCGTGGATATCCAAAGATTTCGCGCGAATTCCCAGCACGAAATCCAGCCGGGAGGGCAGGATTCTCCATAGTGGACGAGGAAGTCCGCGATCGACGTTCGACAACGCCACAGCAGAGCCACACGAAGCCCCATTGCCCTTATTGCCCAAGCGAAGTCACGGGGAACCGAGCTTGTGGGTGCGCCCCTGACCGACTCGGGTGAGGAGACCGAGCACAGAACGGAGCGTACTGTGTCAGCGAGTTCGGCGAGAACAGCAGCGAATTCGGAGCACGCGGCCGCGGAGACGCACCGCACGCCCGCGGCCTCCGACAACGGCTCGTCCACCCTACCGCGACGGCAATTGGGCCGATACCTCAGGGACTGGCGTACCCAGGCCGGGCTCACCATCGCCGAGGCCGCCCGCCTGATGGAGTGGGGCGCCAGCACTTTACAACGGTTGGAGAAGGGCCAGGCCGACCGCATCCGCACCATCGACATCCAGGAGCTGTGCCGCATCTACGGCATCCCCGACGAGCTGTGCGACGGGCTCAAGGGCCTGGCGCAGCAGGCGGCGGTCAAGAGCTGGTGGCACGCCTTCGGCGACCTGATCCCCGAAAACTTCGACGTCTATGTCGGTTTGGAGGCCTCGGCCCGCGAGCTCCGCTCCTACCAGTCCGAACTCGTGCTCGGGCTGCTGCAGACCCCCGACTACACCAGGGCGCTCAACCGGCTCTGCTACCCCGACGACACCGAGGACGAGATCGAACGGCGCGTCCAGCTGCGCACACAGCGGCAAGCCTTGGTCACCCGAAGGGTCTCGCCCGCCATCGTGGACGTGGTGTTGCACGAGTCGGTATTGCACCGCGCGGTGGGTGGCTCGAAAGTGATGGCGGCGCAGCTACGACATCTTGCCGATTTCAGCACCAGACCCAATGTCTCCCTGCGTATCCTGCCGTTCGCGGCCGGCGTCCCGCTCGGCGATTCCACGGGTCCGTTCACCGTTCTAGGGTTCGGCACCGACAGCAAGGGACATCAGGTAGAGCCTCCGGTGGTGTACGTAGAGGGTTTCACCGGAGACCTCTATCTCGAAAGACCGGCCGATGTTGAGCGTTACCACCTGGCACACGAGTGCCTCCAGCGCTCTGCGCTGGACATCCAACCCAGTAGACATCTGCTTCGGCAGTTAGCGAAGGAGTGTGCGGCATGAGGACGGAACTCGTCGGGGCGACTTGGATCAAGAGCACCCGTTCCGGCAGCAGGGACTGCGTGGAAGTGGCTTTCCTGCCCGGCGGGCAGGTCGGCGTCCGCGACAGCAAGAACCCGGAGGGCCCGGCCTTGATCTTCACGCCCAGCGAGTGGGACGCCTTCTCCGCGGGGGTCGCGGACGGCGAATTCGCTCGCCCGTGAACACCTCTGGCGAAGCCGTGAACGACAAACTCGGCGCGGCGGTGGATCTGGCCGCTGCCGAGTGGCGCGGCGCGAACGGCGCGGGATCCGAGGGCGTGCAGGTGGCACTGCTCCCGGCGGGGTATGTCGCGCTGCGCAGCGCCGGGGACCCCGCCGGTCACGTGCTCGTCTTCACCCCGGGGGAATGGGCGGCCTTCACCGCCGGCGTGAACGACGGGGAGTTCGAGCTACCGTGAGGTTCGACGGACCGGCCCGGCGGCGTGCGATCCCGCCCGGCCGGGCCGTGGCGTATCCGGCGCCGTGATCATCTCTGCGCGAAGATCACGAAACAGAGCAGATTCGACAACGAATCACGTTTACCTGGGCTGCGAACGGGTAGCCCATATTTCGTGGACCGCGGGTTGAAGAACCCCCCACCTCGGTACAAGAAGTTGCGGCCGGGCGATTGGGTGGAATGGCTGATCGTCGCGCTGCTTTTCGCGGTGTCATCGGTGGGCGTGTATGTACTCACCAGCTCATTGCTGTCGGCCTTGTTCGTCGGCGTGCTGGTGTGGCTGGTCGCCATCGGCGTCGTCGCGATGCTGTGAACGGGTGCGCCGACCGGCCGGGTGTGAACCCGGCCGGTTGACATCGGCGGGTCAGCGTCGAAAGAGCTTGTTCCCCAACCAGACCAGCGGATCGTATCGCTTGTCGACGACCCGTTCCTTGAGCGGAATCAGCGCGTTGTCGGTGATCTTGATGTGCTCCGGGCACACCTCGGTGCAGCACTTGGTGATGTTGCACAGGCCGAGACCCTGGTCCTGCTGGGCCAATTCGCGCCGATCGCCCACGTCCAGCGGATGCATCTCGAGTTCGGCGATACGCATCAGGAAGCGCGGACCGGCGAAGGCCTCTTTGTTCTCCTCGTGGTCGCGCACCACGTGACAGGTGTTCTGACACAGGAAGCACTCGATGCACTTGCGGAACTCCTGCGAGCGCTCCACATCGACCTGACTCATCCGGTAATCCCCGGGCTTGAGGTCCGGGGCCGGAGTGAACGACGGGATCTCCCTGGCCTTCTCGTAGTTGAACGACACGTCCGTCACCAGATCGCGGATCACCGGGAAGGTGCGCATCGGCGTCACGGTGATCAGCTCGTCCGGCTCGAAGGTGGACATGCGGGTCATACAGAGCAGGCGGGGACGCCCGTTGACCTCCGCGGAGCAGGAACCGCACTTACCCGCCTTGCAGTTCCACCGCACCGCTAGATCGGGCGCCTGGGTGGCCTGTAGCCGGTGGATGATGTCGAGCACCACCTCGCCCTCGTTCACCTCGACGGTGAAGTCCTCGAGCGCGCCACCGTCCTGATCGCCGCGCCACACGCGGAATTCGGCGTCGTAACCCATTGCTACGCCTCACCTTCTGTGGCCGAAACCAAACCGTCCGGGTGTTCGGTGAGGTCGGCGGAGTTGTAATATTTTTCGAGTTCGGCGAGGTCGAACAGCGCGAGCAGGTCGTCGCGCATCGGCACCTGGTCCTCCGGCGTCACCCGCACCCGCGGCACGGCTTCGGCCGCGTCGTCCGGTTCGATCGCGCAGACCAGCAGCTTGTTGCGCCAGGCCGGGTCCATCGACGGGAAGTCGTCGCGGGTGTGCCCGCCGCGGCTCTCGGTGCGCAGCAGCGCCGCCTGCGCCACGCACTCGCTGACCAGCAGCATGTTGCGCAGGTCGATGGCGAGGTGCCAGCCGGGATTGAACTGCCGGTGCCCCTCCACGGTGACGTGCGCGAAGCGTTCCCGCAGCGCGCCGAGCCGTTCGATGGCCTCCTCCAGCTCGTGCTCCTTGCGAATGATGCCGACCAGGTCGTTCATCGCCTGTTGCAGATCGGTGTGCAGGGTGTAGGGGTTCTCCCCCGCGCCCTCGGCCGGCGGATCGAACGGCGCGACAGCGGCTTTCGCCGCCGCGGCGATGTCGGCGTCGGACACCGTGGGCTGTTCGGTCAGCTGTTCCACGTACATCGCCGCGCCCAACCCCGCCCGGCGACCGAAGACCAGCAGGTCCGACAGCGAGTTGCCGCCGAGCCGGTTCGAGCCGTGCATGCCGCCGGAACATTCACCCGCCGCGAACAATCCGGGCACCTTCGCCGCGCCCGTGTCCGGGTCGACCTCGATACCGCCCATCACGTAGTGACAGGTCGGCCCGACTTCCATCGGCTCCTTGGTGATGTCGACGTCGGCCAGCTCCTTGAACTGGTGGTACATCGAGGGCAGGCGGCGCCGGATCTCGTCGGCGGGCAGACGCGAGGCGATGTCGAGGTAGACGCCGCCGTGCGGGGTGCCGCGGCCCTCCTTGACCTCCGAGTTGATGGCGCGCGCCACCTCGTCGCGCGGGAGCAGATCCGGTGTGCGGCGGGCCGAGTCGTTGTCCTTCAGCCACTGATCGGCCTCGGCCTCGCTCTCGGCGTATTGGCCCTTGAACACCGAGGGGATGTAGTCGAACATGAACCGCTTGCCGTCGGTGTTCTTCAGCACGCCGCCGTCGCCGCGCACGCCCTCGGTGACCAGAATGCCCTTCACGCTTGGCGGCCACACCATGCCGGTCGGGTGGAACTGCAGGAACTCCATGTTGATCAGCGTCGCCCCGGCCCGCAGCGCGAGCGCGTGACCGTCGCCGGTGTACTCCCAGGAGTTCGAGGTGACCTTGTACGACTTGCCGATGCCGCCGGTCGCCAGCACCACCGCGGGCGATTCGAAGAGCACGAACTTGCCCGATTCGCGCCAGTAGCCGAACGCGCCGGAGATCCGGTCGCCGTCCTTGAGCAACTCGGTGATGGTGCACTCGGCGAACACCTTGATCCGCGACTCGTAGTCGCCGGTCTCCGCGTGATCCTCCTGCTGCAGCGAGACGATCTTCTGCTGCATGGTGCGGATGATCTCGAGCCCGGTGCGGTCGCCGACGTGCGCGAGCCGGGGGTAGGTGTGGCCGCCGAAGTTGCGCTGGCTGATCCGGCCGTCGGCGGTCCGGTCGAACAGCGCGCCGTAGGTCTCCAGTTCCCAGACCCGGTCCGGAGCCTCCTGGGCGTGCAGTTCCGCCATGCGCCAGTTGTTGAGGAACTTGCCTCCGCGCATGGTGTCCTTGAAATGGGTTTGCCAACTGTCTTTTTCGTTGGCGTTGCCCATCGAGGCGGCGCAGCCGCCCTCGGCCATGACGGTGTGCGCCTTACCGAACAGGGACTTGCACACCACCGCGACGGAGAGCCCGTGTTCGCGGGCCTCGATCACCGCGCGCAGTCCGGCGCCACCGGCACCGATAACGACGACGTCGTACTTGTGCCGTTCCACTTCTGGCATTGCCGCGTGTACTCCTGAGTCGAGCGGTCAGTTGATGAACCGCAGGTCCGAAATGGTGTTGCTGGCCACCAACATCACGTAGAAGTCGGTCAGCACGAGGGTGCCGAGCGTTGTCCACGCCAGCGCCATGTGACGGGTGTTCAGCTTGGACACCTGGGTCCAGAACCAGTACCGCACCGGGTGGGCCGAGAAGTGCTTCAATCTGCCGCCCGCGATGTGCCTGCACGAGTGGCACGACAACGTGTAGGCCCACAGCAGGATCAGGTTGCCGAGCAGGACGATGTTGCCGAGACCGAAGCCGAATCCGCCGTCCTTGCCGTGGAAGGCGATCACCGCGTCGTAGGTGTTGATCACCGAAACCACCACCGCCACATAGAAGAAGTAGCGATGCGCGTTCTGGATGATCAGCGGCAGCCGGGTCTCGCCGGTGTACTTGCCGTGCGGTTCGGCCACGGCGCAGGCGGGCGGGGAGAACCACACCGCGCGGTAGTAGGCCTTGCGGTAGTAATAGCAGGTCAGACGGAAGCCGAGCAGGAAGGGCAGCACGACGAAGCCCAGTGGCAACCACATCGGCAGCTCGCCGAAGGGTTCACCGAAGTGGCTGGAGCCCGGGACGCACGAGGTGCTCAGGCACGGCGAGTAGAACGGCGTCAGGTAGTGGTAGTCCGGCACCCAATATGCCGTTCGCACATACGATCTGATGCCCGCGTATAGGACGAAGGCGGCTAGGCCGAGCACGGTGAACAGCGGCGGCACCCACCAGCGGTCGGTGCGTAGCGTGCGCTCGGCGATTCGGGCCCTGGTCTTGCTGAAAACGCCGGTCCCCTGCTCCGGGGTGGCGGTCGGTGCGGCACTCACAGGTGGATGCCTCGCTGATCTGTCTGCGGGCGGTGATCGATACCGACCGCGATCCAATGTGATGCTCAGCACCATACGACACGTCAGCTATTGCTCGAGCGCGGTCCTGGCAATACAGACCCGCGTGGCAGCCCGTGATTTGCGCCACACAGCGGCCTCGCGCGCGTCTCCGCTCGGACGGTACGGCAAACCTTTCGAACTCCTTTCCAGGAGAACGAGTTTGCCGCCCCAGCGTGCGCGGGATTCGCTGTCCCGGATTTCGGACGGCTCACCCGGACCGCCCATCGCGCCGAAGTGCGCCGCGCCAGGGGTGAGCCAGAGGTCGTCGTCGCCGCATCGCGTGCTGTCCGCCTGCGAGGCTGTTTCACGAGGCGCCCGCATCGCGCAGGTTCGGTCGGTGGTCGCGCGCAGCCGGGAATGGCATCGGTTTCGGGTCACCCGAGGGTGAACCGAAACGGTGCTCGCCCGCATCAGCGGACGAGCACCGCTGGGTGATTGCTATTTCGTGCGCGGCCGGGAGTGGAAACCTAGGCCTTCGTCCTGCGCGCCCATCCAGGCCGCCTCGTCGGACTTGCTGTCCGGGACGTAGATGGTCTCCTGCGGTCGGCTGGTCACCTCGGGCGGCGGCGCCTGCTCGAACTCGTCGGCGTCGATGACGAGCCGTTCGAGGTCGTTCTCCAGCCGTCGCACCGTCTTCGCGTCGCCATAGTGGGAGCGCAGTGCGCCGATGGATTGCCGGAGCTGGTTGACGGCGTAGCGCAGTTCCGCGATATCGCTGCGTGTCATCGTTACCTCCTGTGTTCCTTCGGTGGCCGTGCGAGCCCGGTCGGCACCTACGGTTCCGGAGATCTCCCCAGGGCCGCACACCACCGAGTCGTGTGACCCACCACACAACGTGATCTACAACACAGTACAGAAAGATTCCCGAACAAGCTCGTGCGATTCGGGATTCTCAGATTTGCGGATAGCTTGCCCGCATCATCGGGGGATGGTTCCAGCGTGCGGGCTCCTCCGGCGGTTCGCAACCGCAGGGGGAACATCCGAGCCGGGTCAGCTGGCCGCGGCGTACTCGGGCCCCGGTGTGGTCATCGTTCCCGAGGCGCGGTTGACCAGCGCGACGATCGACAACGCGACCTCCTCGGCGCGTTCCAGGATGACGCTGTGGCCCGCGCCCTCGATCCGCACCAGTTCGGCGCTGGTGAGCTGGGAAGCGAGCAACACCGAGTGCGCGAACGGCACGACGATGTCGGCCGAGCCCGCCAGCACCAGCGCCGGGATGTCGCCGAGCCGGTGCAGCGACGCGGTCTCGTCGAAGGTGATCAGCGAGCCGAGGAAACTCGACATGGTCAGCAGCGGCGTCTCGTTGAGCATGGCCGTGGCGACGGCGACCATCCTCGGGTTGATCTTCCTCGTGCCGAAGCTCGCCTCGCGCATGATCGGCTCGAAGATGCGGCGGGAGAACTGTTTCGACGCCTGCATGACCCGCGGCGCGCGCACCACCGCCGCCTGCAACGAGGTGACGGCGTACCGGTGCAGCAGCCTGCCGATGCCGACCTCGTTGAGCCCATTGGCGATGCCCGCGATCAGCCCGACGCCGAGCACCTTCGTGCCGATGGCCTCGGGGAACAGCCGGGCGTAGGCGAGCACCACCATCGCGCCCATCGAGTGCCCGACCAGCACCACCGGGCCGGTCGCGGCGATCGTGCGCAGCACGGCGTCGAGATCGTGGCCGAGTTGGTCGATGGTGTAGGTCGACGGGTCGGCGACGCCGGACTCGCCGTGACCGCGGTGGTCGTAGAAGACCATCCGGACGCCCTCGCCCCACTGGCGCGTCAATTCTTCGCGCAGGAAGGTCCACGATTCGGTGCGCAGGCAGTGCCCGTGCACGAACACGACGGTGAACGGCGCGTCGTCGGCGCCGAAGGTGCGGACCGAGATCGGGACACCGTCATCGGCCGACACCGTCACACGGTGGCCGTCGAAATCGGCGGCGTGGCGGGCGATGGTCGACATGAGATTCTCCTGCGGCGGGGCACCTGGTCGGAGCGTCTTGCCAGGATGTCGATATCCATTTCCGCACCGTTAGCCGTCCATACCGGGCGTTATGGACACGTTGTCCAACCGAGGCCGCTGGTCGATCACACCGGTCGGTACGACCGGACGAAGGACGCGTTCGACGCGCGCCAGGCGAATGTCCGCCTGGCTCGCGGCGGCTTCGCCGGAGAATCCACGGAAAACTAGGTCGATTGCTAGATACGAGTAGATCTTGATCGATGTCCCGCTCGCGATCTCCGTATCCGGCGTTCTATCGAACTTCCTAGAACGCGGTAGATTTCCCTACCGCTTTCGCGAGTATCGGAAATCTACGGGCTTCTAGCGGATCCGCCATACATCGGCAGATGTGCATGACGCCCGGCGGGGACAGTCCACCGGGCGCACGCCCCGCCTCGCTACGGGCTCACGTGAGACTTCGTCGACGGCAGGAACGGCCGCAGCAGATTGGCCTCCGTGGACGGACCGATCTGCCATTCGGCGATCCACGGCCCGGTGCCCTCGCTCGGGTCGATGATGCCGTCCTCCAGCCACGTGTACCGCCCGTCCAGCACGCCCCTGGTGAGCGTCCGGTCCTCGTCGTCGGTGTTCTCCCAGAGCCCGTCGAAGAGCTCGCGCACCCGGATGCGCGATTGGCGGCAGAACGTGTCGGCGAGTTCTACGGCCGCGTGGCCCTCGGGCCCACCGGTGGCGCGCTGGGCTTCGGCCCGCACGCACGCCGCCGACATGGCGAACAGCTCGGCGCCGATGTCGACGATGCGCCCGAGGAAGTTCTGCCGGTACTCGAGGCCGGCCTGCCAGCGCGCCATGCCGTACATCAGCGAGCGCGCCTGCTTGCGCGAGGTGCGTTCGACGAACCGCAGATGCCTTGCCAGCGGACCGAATTCGGCGTAGGTGCCGGTGACGGTGCCCGCGCCGACCGCGAGCTGCGGGAACCACTTGGCGTAGAAGCCGGTGGCGCCGACGGCGGCCTTGGCCTTGTCCTTGAACTCGGCCTTGCGGTCGACGAGCGCGCCCGCGGCGGCCATGTGGGCGTCGGCCATCTCGCGGGCGATCAGCAGCCGCATGATCTCGCTGGAGCCCTCGAAGATCCGGTTGATGCGCAGGTCGCGCAGCAGCTGTTCGGCGCCGACCGCCCGCTCGCCGCGCGCGGCGAGCGACGCGGCGGTCTCGTAGCCGCGTCCGCCGCGGATCTGCACCAGCTCGTCGGCGATCCGGCAGCTCATCTCGCTGGCCCACAGTTTGGCGAGCGCGGCCTCGATGCGGATGTCGTTGCGGTCCTCGTCGCACATGGTCGCCGAGAGGTCGAGCGCCGCCTCCAGCGCGTAGGTGGTCGCGGCGATGAACGAGATCTTCTCGCCGACGGCGGCGTGCTCGCCGACCGGCCTGCCCCACTGCACGCGCTGGGCGCTCCACTCCCTGGCGATCTTCAGCGACCATTTCGACGCGGCGGTGCACAGTGCCGGAATGGCGAGCCGCCCGGCGTTCAACGTGGTCAGCGCGATCTTGAGGCCGTCGCCCTCCCTGCCGATCAGGTTGCGCTTCGGCACGCGGACGTTGTGCATCCGCGTGACGCCGTTCTCGATGCCGCGCAGACCCATGAACGCGTTGCGGCGCTCGACCGTGATGCCCGGGCTGTCGGCCTCGACGACGAACGCCGAGATGCCGCCCCGGTGCCCTTCGCTCTTGGGCACCCGCGCCATCACCACGAGCAGCTCGGCGACGACGCCGTTGGTGGTCCAGAGCTTCACGCCGTTCAGCTCGTAGGCCTCGCCGTCGGCGGTCGGCGTCGCGGTGCTGGCCATGCGGGCCGGGTCGGAACCGACGTCGGGTTCGGTGAGCAGGAACGCGCTGACCGCGCCCGCCGCGCAGCGGGGCAGGAACTCGGCCTTCTGCTCGGGGGTGCCCGCCAGCTTGAGCGGTTCCGGCACACCGATGGACTGGTGCGCCGAGAGCAGCACGCCGAGGCTGGGATGCGCCGAACCGACGAGCATCAGCGCGCGGTTGTAGCCGTACTGCGTCAGGCCCTGGCCGCCGTAGGACTCCGGGATCTTCAGGCCGAAACAGCCGAGCTCGGCGAGACCCTTGACGTATTCGTCCGGGATGCGACCCTCGGCCTCGATCACCGAGCCGTCGATGCTCTCGCAGAGCGGCCGCAGCCGCGCCAGGTAGGCCTCGGTGCGCGCGGCCTCCTCCGCGCCTGGCCGGGGGTACGGGTGGATCAGATCGAGCCGGAACCGTCCGAGAAACATCTCCTTGGCGAACGACGGTTTGGCCCAGCTGGTCTCGCGGGATTCCTCGACTAGTGCGCGAGCCTGTTCTTCGGTGGCGTCGACTTTCGCGGCAGTCGCCATGGTGTCCTCCTCGGACGTGATCAGAATCACATTCGAGTGTAGGAAAGTCGGTTACTCACCGGTAGGCATATGGGCCGATCGATATCTACCGATTTCTAATGATCTTGATAGAGAGCGAGGGCGCATCGCCGTCCATGCGCCGTTTGCCGGGGATCGCTCCCGCCGCTGCGGAGATACGCCGATCACACGCTGCGCAGGTAGCGACCGAAATGCGGGACCGTGAAACCGATCGTGCCGCGCTCGGCCGAGTAGATCAGCCCTTTCTTGATCAGACCGTCCCGCGCGGGCGAGAGCGAGGCCGGTTTGCGACCGAGTTCGCTCGCCACCGCGGCGGTCGCGACCGGGCCGTCGTCGCCGGACAGGTCGGCCATGGCGCGCATGTACTCCCGCTCCGCCGGTGTTGCCCGCTCATAGCGGGAGCCGAAGAAGCCGACCGCCAGCTCCTCCTCCGCCGCCGGTGAGGCCACCTCGACATCCTCGGCGGTGATCGGGCTCTCCGGCGCTTGATCCCACGCCGCCTTGCCATACGCCTGCACGAAATAGGGGTAGCCGTCGGCCCTTTCGTACAGCGCGTCCAACGCCTCCTCGGTGAACTTCACCTCCTCGCGCTCGGCGGGCGCGATCAGCGCCTGGTCGGCCGACTCCCGGTCCAGCCGATCGATTCGGTGGTAGCTGAACAGGCGCTCCGAGTAACTCTTCGATGCCGACAGCACCGCGGGAAGATGGGGAAGACCCGCGCCGACGACGATCAAAGGCGCGCCGTCCTGGCTCAATTCGTGGCAGGCGCCGCAGATCGCGGAGATGTCGGCGGCGCCGAGATCCTGCATCTCGTCGATGAAGATCGCCATGCCGACGCCGATGTCGCTGGCCAGCCCCGCCGCCTCCTTGAGCAACTCCACCAGGTCGATCTCGATGTCGCCGGAGTCGGCGCGGCCCGAGACCGCGGGCACGTCGATGCCGGGCTGCCAGCGTTCCCGCATGCCCTTATCCGCGGTGGCTCGCAGCGCGAAGGCCTTGAGAATGCCGAGGAAGTCGTCGACCCGCTCCGGATTGCGGTGCGCCATGGCGATGGCGCGGGTGGCCATGTGCAGCGCGGAGGAGAGCGGCCTGCGCAGTTCCTGATCCGGTCGCGCCTCGATCTTGCCGGTGCCCCAGCCGCGCGAGATGGCGGCCGAGCGAAGTTGATTGAGCAGCACCGTCTTTCCGACGCCGCGCAGGCCGGTGAGCATCACGCTGCGTTCCGGCCTGCCCCGCGCGACGCGCTCGAGCACGATGTCGAAAGCCGTCAGTTGTTTGTCGCGCCCGGCGAGTTCGGGCGGGCGCTGGCCCGCGCCGGGTGCGTACGGATTGCGCACGGGGTCCATGCCGACACACCGTAGCGCGTTCGGGCACAAGAATCTTCCTATCTCTACCCGATGTCGTAGAGAGGGGTATTTCGCCCTTGTCTTCCGCGTGGAAGTCTTTACGCTTGGGGCGGTTCGGTGAACGGCCCGCGTGGGAACGGAGGAGTCATGTCCGAGGAGCCAGCTCCCCATACCACCGCCGAGGTGGTCGAGTCCTGGACCGTGCCCGCCGGAGCGACCCAGGCCGGGCTGATCCGGTCCAACATCCTCGTCGCCATCGAGCAGGGCTACGACGATCCGCAACTGGTCGCCGATCTCGCGGTCGGCCCGTTGGTCATGGCGCTCGGCAAACTCGAGGTCGGCCTGGCCGAGGCGCGGCGGCGCATCGAGGAGCTGGAGCGAGCGCTCGCCGAGCGCGACTCACGGTCCTGAACTCGCCCGACTCGCTTCGTAACACTGTGCAGTCCGCCGAGACCGGACCGTGACCTGATCACCTCGGCATCATTCCGCCCGGTCGTCCAGTGATTTTTCACAAGGGCTGGAAAAACTGCACTGTGCGCTGGACAACACCGCTTCCGACATCGTAATCTCTTCGTGACTTCGTGGAGGGAGTCGCTTCGTAAGAGGAGTGGCGCCATGGAGTCACCACCTAAACGGCAGTCGGCCCACCAGGATCCGCCTGCCGTGCCGGGGACCCACAGGTTCGTCTGGGGTGAATCCGCGAAGGCCGCAAGGCCGGAGTGGTAGGGCCGATCTTCCCGGCCCGAACCCGTCAGCTAACCCGGTCGGTGGAAGAGCAGGAAGATCGGAGACTCAGCTCGGTGGGTAAACACAGCTTGCAGCGGGAATCGCGACTGCCGAATTCCGTTAAGGGTGCTCTCGTTATGGGTGCGGTGGCCGCCACTGGCGCGATGCCCGCGGTGCCCGCGATGGCCGCCACGATCAACATCCCCGGCATCGGCGGTTTCGATGTTCCGGTACCCCAAGAGTTCGAGCAGCCGGTCCAGCAGCTCAACCAGCAGCTTCAGCAGGCGCTCGCCGCGCCGCAGGCCGGTGCCCCGCAGCAGGCGCCGCTCGCCGCGCCGCAGTTCCCGAACTTCCAGGTGCCCAACCCGTTCGAGGTGCAGAACTCTCCGGGTGACATCGCTCTGGACGCCGCCAAGACCAAGGTCGGCGCCATGTACTCCTGGGGCGCCGCTGGCCCCTCCAGCTTCGACTGCTCCGGCCTGGTGAAGTGGGCCTACCGGCAGGCCGGTATCGAGCTGCCCCGCACCAGCTTCGAGCAGTCCCACGTCGGTGCCCCCGTCGCCTTCCAGGACCTGAAGCCCGGTGACATCGTCATCACCAACGGCGGCGGCCACGTCGGCCTGTACGCCGGTGACGGCAAGCTGCTCAACGCGGTCCAGTCGGGTCAGCCGGTGTCCTACACCTCGCTGAGCCCGGACGACGTGGTCACCGCTCGCCGCATCGTGGAATAAGGGTCACTCTCGGACAAGTCCGTCGTCGGTCCGTGCACGGCTGGAGCCGAGGCGGATGTACGCATAGTCTGAACCGGTGCCGAAGGGAGAACAGGCTGCCTTGACGCAGGCCAGGGTCGATTCCTGGACCTGGGCGGTACGCCTGTTCAAAACCCGGTCCGCCGCCGCGGAAGCCTGCCGAGGCGGGCACGTCCGCGTCAACGGCAGCACCGCGAAACCCGCCCAGCCCGTGCGGCCGGGCGATGAGATCCGCATCCGCGCGGGCGGTGTCGAACGCATCGTGATCGTCGAGCGGGTCATCACCAAGCGCGTCGGCGCTCCCGTCGCCGCGCAGTGCCTGATCGACCGCAGCCCGCCCCCGCCCTCCCGCGAGATCCTCGCGACCATGCCGCGCCGAGACCGCGGCACCGGTCGCCCCACCAAGCGGGAGCGGCGCGAGACCGATCGTCTCCTCGGCCGCACCGAGGACTGAGGTTCACGGCGCGGGCCGGTGGCCGATCGTCACCAGGTGCGGAAGCCTGCCCGCGCCGAAGAGCCTGCGACATTCGCCGCGTCGTAGTTTTCCGCTGGAGGTCTTGGGGATTCCGCCCGGCTCCACGAGCACGACCGAACCCGGCATCACCTCGTGCGCCGTCGCGACCGCGGCCCTGATGCGCCGCGCGACCTCCGCGAGTGCGTCGGCTTCGGCGGCGTGCTCCGCGAGCTCCGCGACCACCACCAGGTCCTCGCGTCGTCCGTCGTCGTGGCCGAAGGCCGTCACGTGGCCGGGGCGCACTTCCGGCGCGTGGTCGGTCACCGTCGATTCGATGTCGGACGGGTAGTGGTTGCGGCCGTCCACCACGATGAGGTCCTTCAGCCTGCCCGCGATGTACAGCTGGCCGTCGAACGTGAAGCCGAGATCGCCGGTGCGCAGCCAGCGTTCGGGCCGCCCCGCCAGCGTGGCGCCGAACGTCTCCTCGGTCGCGGCGGCATTGCCGAAGTAGCCCCCGCAGACGTTCGGGCCCGCCACCCAGATCTCGCCCACCATCGTCGCGGGCAGCTCGGTTCGGGCGGCCGGATCGACCACCGCGACCCGCTGTCCGGCGGGAAAGCCGCAGCCGACGAGCGGAACTCCGGCGGCGCCGGTCTCGTCGACGAGTGCCATGCCCTCGGCGAGACGAGCCCGGTCGAAGCGGTAAGTCACGGGTTCGGCGGCCTGATCACCGATGGTCACCGAGAGCGTCGCCTCGGCGAGGCCGTAACCGGGCGTGTGCGCGCAGTGGCGGAAACCGTTGGCCGCGAACGTCTTCGAGAACAGCTCCAGCGCCTCGGCGCGGATCGGTTCGGCGCCGTTGAGCAGGGCGTCCAGGGCGGAGAGATCCAGCTGTTCGCGCTCTCGCGGAGTGGTGCCCGAAACTGCCAGGGCGAGACCGAAATTCGGGCCGCCCGTGACGCCCGCCCGGTAGTCGGCACAGGCGCGCAACCAGCGGATCGGACGCTTGACGAACTCCGCCGGCGCCATGGTCACGCCGAGCACGCCGGAGTACAGCGGCAGTGCCAGCGCCAGCACCAAGCCCATGTCGTGGAAGAACGGCAACCACGTGACGATGGGTTTGTGTCGCGCCGCGGGCACCGCGGTCCAGAGCTGCGCGAGTGCCGCACCGAGATTCGCGTGCGTCACCTCGACGCCGGCGGGTGCCTTGGTCGAGCCGGAGGTGTACTGGAGGTACGCGGGACCCCGGCCGACGGGATCGAGCACCGGGTCCGAGGCCTCTGCGGTCACCAGTTCGTCGGGCAGGTAGTGGATGCGGCCGAGCGACGTGCCGACGCTCGGCTCGGTCACCGCGTCGCCAGGGGAGAGCAGGCACAGCGCAGGACGGGAGTCGGCGAGCGCGCCCTCGAGCCGCGCGGTATTGCGCGCGCCGGAGACCGGGAAGAGCGGCACCGCGACGCGGTCGGCGTAGAGACAGGCGAGGAAGGCCACCACGTAGTCCAGGCCGTGTGCGCACAGGATCGCCACCCGGTCGCGCGGTTCGGTGGTCGCGCGCAGCTGCGATGCGAGTGTGCCTGCGGCGCGGTGTAATTGCGCGTAGGTCAGCGACCGTGGGAAGCAGGACGTTCCGCGATATCGCAATTCGACGAAGGCTTCGGCATCGGGCTTGGTCGCCGCCCACGCCGCGACGCGGGCGGCGAGTGGGCTGGGAAAATCGGCAGTCACGGTGCCTCGCAGTGATTTCTGGCGACCCGGCCGGCAAGAGCGGCGAGCGGGCTGGGGTGCTCGGTGGTCACGATGCCTCGCTGTCGTTCGCGGCGACGCGGTCGGCGAGGGCGGCGCCGAGGGCGGCGATGGTGGGGTGCTGGAAGAGTTCGGCTGTCGAGATAGCGATGCGGAGCCGCGCCTCCAGCGTGCGGCGCGCCTCGATGGCGAGCAGCGAGCTGAGGCCGAGATCGTTGAAGTCGTCGGTGGCGCCGATCATTTCGGCGGGCAGGTCCAGGGTGGCGGCCAGCACGCGGCGGATGGCGGCGGTGATCGACTCCGGATCGGCCGGTGCGACGCCGTCGGATCGGCGGATCGGGTTGTCGCTACCGCGGGCCGTCGATACACCGGCCGAATTCGGCGATCGCTCGAAGGAGGACGGTGCGCCGAGGAGCTCGCGGAGGCGGGCCGCCACCGGCGACCGGTCGTCGGTCGGCGTGTAGTCCAAGGCGAGCAGATACGGTCTGTGGTACCGCAAGGCCTTGGCCAGCATCGCCGCGCCACGCTCCGCGTCGAGGGCGGCGATGCCCGCACGGCGCAGGTGCTCCGCGCCGCCTGCCGTCGCCGCGAGGCCCGTCGCCCACACTCCCCACCCGATGCTGAGCACCCGGCGGTCTCCCGCAGCGGCGGCAACCGCGTCCATCGCGGCGTTGGCAGCCGCGTACGCCGCCTGACCGGGTGCGCCGAAAGCGCCGGTGGCAGAGGAGAACAGGAGCACGAAATCGGTGGGGTCGGCGGCCGTGAGCGCCACCAGGTCGGCGGCCGCGCCGACCTTCGGCGCGAACATCCTGGCCAGCTGGTCCGCGTCGACGTCCTCGAAGGCGGCGTCCTCCAGCGCGCCCGCAGCGTGTATCACGCCACGGATGGTGGAGCCGCATTCGCGAATGTCGTTGAGCGCGTTGGCGAGGTCGCTGCGATCGGCCACGTCGCAGCCGACGACGACCACGTGATCCTCGGAGCCGTCCAGCACGGCGGGCACCGGGCGGGGTGAACGCGTCAACACGACCACGTCGCGCGCGCCCGCGTCCAGCAGCCAGCGCACCGCGACCGCGCCGAGCGCGCCGAGACCGCCCGTCACCACGTAGGTTCCGTCCGGATCGATCACGATGGGCGGGGCGTCCGGCGTGGCCGGGACGAACCGCCGCACCGCCAGTTCGCCTGCGGTCACCTCGAGTTCGGCGGGGTGCGCGTCCTGGGTGACCAGCTCGACGAGCCGGGGCAGCGTGCGCGGATCGGTATCGGTCCAGACCAGCCGCACCGGACGGCCGGACTCGAGCTGGAGTGTCCGGGTCAGCCCGGCGATGGCGTTGGCGGTGCTTCCGCGCCGTGCTCGTTGCGGAAGCAGGACGGTCAGCGAGCCGATCGCCGGATCGGACTGCGCGCATTGCAGCACGTCCAGAACTCGGCCGACCGCGGAGGTGCCGGGTTCGCCGCCGTCGTCGGGCCAGACGGTCACCAGCGCGGTGCGGTCGGCGGCGTCCCGGGCCAGCAGCACCGACGCGAGGATGGCTCCGGCCGCGTCGGGTTCCCGTGCGATCCGCTCGGTCGGCAGTGTGCGCTCCAGCGCGCGGGACAGTCGAACGGCGAGGTCGGACTCGCCCACCACGAGCGCGCGCCTCGGATGCGGAGCGCCGGATGTGCTTCCCCTCCGCGCTGGACTTGCCGGTACCGGTTCATTGCCCGGCGAGGAGTGCGCGATGTCGGCCGAGCTCGCCTGTGTCGGACTCTTCCCCTGATGCGGGGCAAAGTGCGCGTCGTTGGCCGCCTTCGCCAGTGCCGCATCCCTCCCCGGGTGCGGGGCGGAGTGCGCGTCGTTGGCTGCCTTCGCCAGTGTCGCATCGTTGGTCGGGTGCGGGGCGGAGTGCGCGGTCTTGGCTGAGTTCGCCGGTGTCGCATTGTTCGTCGGGAGTGGGGCGGAGTACGGGGCGTTGGTTGAGTTCGCGGGTGTCGCATCGTTCGCCAAGTGCTGGGCGTAGTGCGGGGCGTGGGCCGAGTTCGGCGGTGCCGCATCGTTCCCCGGGTGCGGTGCGTAATGCGGGGCGTTGGTTGAGTTCGCCGGTGTCGCATCGTTTCTGGGGTGTGGGGCGTAGTGCGCGGTGTTGATTGGCGGTACTCGCGTCAGGTCGTAGCTCTGGCTCGCGGGGTCGAGGATCGGCTGCCACGTTTCGGTGCGGAAGATTCCGCGCTCCTCGCCGCCGAAGTCCTCGTCGTGCCGGAAGTGATCCACCGATCGCGCGTCCGCGAAACGAACCCGCACGCCGGAGAACGCCAGTACGGGCACACCGTGCTGATCGGTGCCGACGACGTCGCCGATCAAACCGCGCGCCGTGCGCTCACGGGTGACGGCGTGCGCCTCGGCCACCACGCGCCCCGGCTCGGTGGATACCCACGCCGTATCCATGGCGATCGGCAGCGGGACGAGTCCGTCGGGCAGCGTGCCGTCCGCGGCCGCGGCGAGCAGATGCAGGCAACCGTCCAAAGTTGCGGCGCTGTGTAATTCGGCCGCATCGAAATGCCCGAGCGCGCGCCCGGGTGCGGCGGCGACGGCGCGCAGCGGACGAAAGCGCGGACCGTATTCGAGTCCCCTGCGGCGCAGCGCGTCGTAGAACGAACCTGCCGCGAGCGTCCGCATCCGGTGCTGGGCGGCGCGATTGGCGTCGACCGCGCGCATCCACGCGACGATGTCCGCGGGGGTCGGTCCCGGTGCGGGCCGTGCCGCGGCGAGCAGCGTCGCGCCCGCGTGCACCCGGACGCTCGCGTCGTCGGTGCGGTAGACGGCTTCGGGAAGCACGGACAGGTCGGTGCGTTCGTGGACGACGAAATCGGCGATCATCCCGGCCGCCGCGCTGTTCGCTTGGTGCAGCAGCCTGCGCACCCAGTGCACGGCGGGCACGGTGGGAACGCCGCGCACCACATGATCTTCCAGCGAGCCGGTGCGGAAAGGCGTTGTCGCTCGACCGGTTCGATGTCGCGTGACGAGGTCGAATTGGCTGCGCCGCCAGCGCCTGCGCGGTGGCGGAACGACGAAGGGTCCGCTCGCGGACCAGTCGAGCGGACGGCCCTCGTCGTACAACCCGGCCAGGCACCGCAAGAAGGCCCCGGCTTCGTCGTCACGATCGGCGATCGGGTACGTGGCGGCGCGGAATTCCGGATACTCGCGGGCGGCCGAAGCGAGGACGGAGTGCGGCGCGAGTTCCAGTACCGTCGCCAGTCCGTCCGCGGCGGCGCGTTCCAGTGCGGCCGCGAGTTCGACTGTCCCCGAGGCGTTCTCGGCCCAGTAGTCGCGGTCCAGCGCGGCCGTCGTCAACACCGCGCCGCGGCGTGTCGTGGAGTAGACGGGGGTGTGTGGCGTACGTGGCGCCAAATCGCCCAGTGCGCCGATGAATTCGGTCAGCACGGAGGAGACCTGAGGACTGTGCGCGGCGAAGTCGACGGCGATGCGCTGTGCGAACATGCCGCGGCGCTTCGCCCGTCGCACGACAGTGTCGATATAGCGCGGCGTCCCCGACACCACCACCGAACGCGGTCCGTTCACCGCGGCGATCGCCACCTCGGCCCGCACCGGCGCGACCAGCCGCTCCGTCTCGTCCGGGGTGGCCTCCAGCAGCGCCATCGCGCCCTGCCCGTCGAGCGTCGCCAGTGCACGGCTGCGCCGCACCGCGACCAGCGCCGCGTCGGCGAGCGTCAACGCGCCGCTCACCGCCGCCGCCGCGATCTCGCCGAGGCTGTGCCCCGCCACCGCGTCCGGCCGAATCCCCCAGGAGGCCAACAGCTCCGCAGACGCCACCTGGTAGGCGAAAATCGCGGGCTGCACCAGTTCGGTGGCGGCTCGCCCGTCCTCGCCGAGACCGAACCCGTAGCGCGGGGTCCACACCTTCGGCCCGCCGTGCCCCGCGATCGCGTCCGCTGCCTCGGCCAGGGCACGGGCGAACACGGGATAGCGCGCCGCCAACGCGCGTCCCATCCGCGCATGCTGCCCGCCCTGCCCCGAGAACAGGAACAGCACACCGCCGCGCCGCCGGACCGTGCCGGGACCGGTGATCGCGGGACCGCTCTCGCCGCGCGCCAACGCCCGCAACGCGGTGACCGCCGTCGCGCGGTCGTGCGCGATCACGCTGGCACGCGCGTCCTCGGGCAGCAATCGGGCCGCCGCCGCGGCGAGTGGGCGAAGGGTTGAAGTGGAATACCCAGCCGCCGCAGTGGTTTCATCTCTGCCCGCGGCGCGTGTGGTGGGCTCGGGTACGGGAATGCGCTCGGATGTCGTGTTTTCCGCGATCGCGGTCGCGGAACTGCGACACCATCCACTCGGCGACGGCCGCGCCGTCCGTACGGTCGCGTCTGCCGTCGAGGCTATTCCGCCCGGGACCGGTGGGTCAGCCGTCGCGCCTACCCTGTCCAGTACCGGTGGGGCGGCCGTGGGAGATTCGCCGTCGAATACCGGTGGGGCGGCTGTGGGAGATTCGCCGTCGAATACCGGTGGGGCGGCTGTGGGGGATTCGCCGTCGTGTACCGCCCGGGTAGCCGTGGGGGATTCGCCGTCGAGTATCGCCCAGTTAGCTGTGGGGAGTTCGCCGTCGAGTACTGGACGGGCGGCCGTGGGCGATTCGCGGCCGAGTACCGGAGTGACGGCTGTGGGGGATTCGCCGTCGCGTATCGCCCGGGTAGCCGTGGGGGATTCGCCGTCGTGTACCGCCCGGGTAGCCGTGGGGGATTCACGGTCGAGTACCGGCGGGGCAGCCGTGGGGGAAGTGCTGTCGTGTACCGCCCGGGTAGCGGTGGGGAATTCGCCCTCGAGTACCGGCGAGGCAGCCGTGGTGAATTCGCAGTCGAGTATTGGCGCGGCAGCCGTGGGTGATCCGCCGTCGAGTACTGGCCGGGTAGCCGTGCGGGGCTCGCCGTCGAGTATCGCCCCGGTAGCCGTAGGAAATTTGCCGTCGAGTTCCGGCGGGGTATCCCTGGGGGATTCGCGGCCGGGTGAGCGCTTGGCCGCGCCGTCCGAAAGCCCCGTAATGCCGGTCCTCCCAGCGGATTCCGAATTCCACCCGGCTACGGAGTCGCGCACCGAATCGCCGCGACTCGAGGCGAACTCACCCTCCGAATCCAACCGCTGCGCCAACGCCAGCGCCTGAATCTGCAAATCCGCCACGTCGCGTCCGGTCACCGGTATCAGTACCGGCGGCTCGTCACCTCGCGACGCCGCGGACTCCGGATACCCGCGCAGCACGACGTGGGCGTTGGTCCCGCCGAATCCGAACGAGCTGACCCCGGCCAGCCGCTCTTCCGGCGCGGCCGTCCAGTCGATCGGCTCCGTCGGCACCCGCAGTCCGCGCTCGGCCAACTTCAGCAGCGGGTTCGGAATGTCGAAATGAATGGTCGGTGCGATGACGCCGCGATGGATCGACAGCGCGGTCTTGATCAACCCGGTCACGCCCGCCGCCGCCTCGAGGTGGCCGAGATTGGACTTCACCGAACCGATCCAGGTGTCCCCGCCGCCGAGCACCGCGGCCAACGCGCCGACCTCGACCGCGTCACCGAGAGCCGTTCCGGTGCCGTGGCATTCGATGTAACCCGCGCGGCGCGGGTCGAGTCCGGCGCGAGACCACGCGGCGCGCACGGTCTCTCGCTGAGCGCGTCCGTTCGGCGCGTAGAGGCCGTTCGAGCGGCCGTCCGAACCGACCGCCGCACCGAGGATCTCGGCGTACACGCGGTTTCCCTCGCGCCGCGCGTCGGCGGTGCGCTGGAGGACGAGCACGCCGCACCCGTCGCTGCGCGTGTAGCCGTCGGCCGCCGCGGAGAACGGCTTGCAGCGCCCGTCCTCGGCCAGGAATCCGCTCTCGGCCAGGTAGTCCGAGGTGTGCGGCAGCAGCGTCAGATTCACGCCGCCGACGATCGCGAAGGGCACGGTCTCGTCCGCGAGCAGCCGCAGCGCGATGTCGACCGCCGCGAGCGAGGACGAGCACGCGCTGTCCACCACAAGGCTCGGCCCGTGCAGGTCGAGCGCGTAGGACAGCCGGTTGGCGATGATGCTGAGCGCGGAACCCGTCACCGCGTACGGCGCGTCCTGTTCACCGCCGCCGAGCACCGTGACGCCGTGGTCGTATCCGCACGCGCCGAACACCACGGCGGCATCGGAAGCCCTGGTGCGATAGCCGATCCCGGCGTCGTCGAGCGCCTCGACGGAGACCTCAAGCGCGACGCGCTGCTGCGGATCCATCAGCGCCGCCTCGCGGGCCGAGATGGCGAACCAGTCGTTGTCGAACCACTCGATGTCGTCGAGATAGCCCGCCCGCCTGGTCACCGACCGGCCCGGAGGTGGATCGCCGGTGGCATCGCGCCCGGCCGTCAGCAGCCGCCAGAATTCGTCCAGACCAGCGGCGCCGGGCACCCGGCACGCCATGCCGACGATGGCGACCGATGGCTGGGTGGACGGAGTGCGTGCGGTCATCGCATCGCGAGAAACTCGGCCAACTGCTCGATATCGGGGTGGTCGTACACGGCTTCCAGCGACACCTCGACGCCCATCGCGTCCTCGAGTTGTGCGGTCAGCCGCGCCAGTTGCGTCGAGCTCAGCCCGAGCTCGGCGAACGGCGTGCGGGTGGACACCGCGGCGGGCGCGACGCCGAGCAACTCGGCGATCGCCACGACGGCGGCGTCGGCGAGCGCGGCACGTCGATCGCGCACGCCGGTATGGCCGTTTCCGGTGGTATCACTTTGCCCGTCCGGCTGACTGGGCCGCATCTCGTCCTCCCTCCCCGTCTCCCGGCGGTTCGCGGCCCGGGAACGGTACCCCCGCGATTATGCCGTACCTGTAGAGGCCGGAAAACGTCCGTTTTCCGCTGTTCGCCTGCGCGTTTGGCGACACGCCAAGAGTTCTCGCGGCCCCCGCGTGTCGCCCGGATGCTTTCCGGAAACCGGCCCATCCCCTACCGTGACAACCGTGCTCGAACCCGACCGTGCGACGCGCGCCGAGCGGACGCCGACCCTGCCCACCGTGCTGCGCTGCTGCGCCGCGCTCGCCGCGACCCCGGGCAAGCTGTTGCGCCCCCGCCGCCCCGACACCGACCTGCTGGCCCGGCTGACCGTCGCCGAGCCGCCGCGCCCCACCGCGACCGTCCGGCTGACGGTGCTCGCCCAGGGCGACATGACCGCACCGGAGACCATCGTCGCCGAGGGGGTGCGCAGCCTGCGGGAGCTGCCGCTGATCATGTCGGCGTTCCTGATCGAGCACCCGAAGGCGAGGTTCATCGTCGACCCGGCGCTGTGCTCCGGCGTGCACGATCGCGTGATACCCGAGCTGCCGTTCCCGGTGCCGCTGTTCGTCGCGCCGGACAAGCCGGTGCTCGGCCTGTCCGACGCGCTGGCGGCGCGCGACTTGGCGGGTAGCGACATCGATTTCGTGATTCCCACCCATCTGCACTGGGATCATGTGTCGGGCCTGCTCGAGCTGCCCGCCGAGGTGCCCGTCCGGTTGCCCGCCGCCGAACACGCGTGGGCCATGCTCGGCGCGCACGCACCGGTCGGCGTGGCGCGCGGCCCCTTGCGTGGACGCACCTTCGACCCCTTCGAACTCGACGGCCCTCCGGTGCTGACCTTCCCGCGCAGCAAGGACCTGTTCGGCGACGGTTCGGTACTGCTGCTCGACCTGGCGGGCCACACCCCGGGCAGCATCGGCGTGCTCCTCGCGGTGGACGACGGCACCCGCGTCCTGCTCGCGGGCGACGCCGTATGGAGCAAGCTCCAGATCGACCTGCTACGCGAAAAGGCCCCCATGCCAGGCCAATTGTTCGACTCCGACCGCGACGCCGCCTTCGCCGTCATCCACCGCCTACACGCCCTCCCCGACGACATCGAGATCGTCGCGGGCCACGACCACGCCGCGGTCACCGCCCGCGCCACCCGCAACCCCTCGCGCTGAGAATGCCGTTCGGGTGCACGGTGTCCAAATGCGCTGAGTGGCACCGTTGCCCGTTGTAGGCGTTCGAGCAGAGCGATCCGTGCGGTGTCGCGGCTTACCGGCAACGACCTGGCTATCGCCATTTGACTACCGTCGATAGAGAAATGGATTCGACGGCAGTCGTATGGCCGAACTTCGATCTTGATACGCAACCATTCGACTACCGTCGATTTCGCCCGACCTCAGGCGACGACGTCGGCGAGGCGGGCGGTGATGAGCTGTTCCGCCTCGGAGACCATGCGGCTGATGAGTTCGCCGCAGGTGGGGATGTCGTGGATCAGGCCTTGGGCCAAGCTCGCCGACCAGATGCCCGCGTCCAGGTCGCCCTCTTCGAAGACGCGGCGGCCGCGCGCGCCCGCGACCAGCTCGCGCACGTCCTCGAAAGTGCCGCCCGCCTTCTCGATTTCGACCACCTTGCGGCTGATCTCGTTGTCCGCGACGCGCGCGGTGTTGCGCATGGTGCGGAAGATCAGCTGGGTGTCGAGCTCGCTGTTGGCGACGATCTGTTCCTTGACCTTCTGGTCGATCGCCGACTCCGCGGTGCACAGGAAACGCGTGCCCATGTTGACGCCGTCCGCGCCGAGCGCGAGCGCCGCGACCAGGCCGCGGGCGTCGGCGATGCCGCCGGAGGCGATCATCGGGATCTCCAGCACGCGGGCCGCGGCGGGAATCAGGATCAGGCCGGGGATGTCGTCCTCGCCGGGATGACCCGCGCACTCGAACCCGTCGATGCTCACGCCGTCGACGCCGATCTTCTGCGCCTTGAGCGCGTGCCGCACGCTGGTGCACTTGTGCAGCACCTTGATGCCCGCCTCTTTGTAGTACGGCAGGAACGGCTCCGGATTGCTGCCCGCCGTCTCGACGATCTTGACGCCGCTCTCGATGATGGCCTGCACGTATTCCGCGTACGGCGGCGGGTTGATCGAGGGCAGGATGGTCACGTTCACGCCGAACGGCTTGTCGGTCAGTTCGCGGGTGCGCTCGATCTCCCTGCGCAGATCGTCGGGGGTGGGCTGGGTCAGCGCGGTGATGAAACCGAGTCCGCCCGCGTTGGCGACGGCGGCGACGAGTTCGGCCCGGCCGACCCACATCATGCCGCCTTGCACGATCGGGTGCTCGATCCCGAATTCCTCGGTGAACCTGGTCCGCAGCATTGCGCTCTCCTCCGTATGACGGCGGCGTCCGTGGATCGCGCACCGCTGTTCTGTCCCACCGCGACGGCTTGCCCCAGCGCAGGCGCGCCACGCGTGCCGGTCCGTCCCGACAGGACGATCGTGACATGAGGGTCGACTCACGTACAACTGGTAAGTGAGTCACCGTTCGCATAGCTAAACAGGCGCAGTGCTGTTCGATAGCGCCCTCGAGGGCACTGCGCCCGCCCAAAAACGCAGATGGCGGCGCTTCCGCAACGAGCGCCACAGCACTGAGTCAATTAACGATGATTCATCTCTTGATCTCTTGCCGCGCGATTAAGTTAGTTGTTATTCTCGTCTCAATTCAGCCCGCCCTGGCGGTCGGCCACCCCGGCGGACGCTGTAGGCGGTCCGAGAGGAGTACGTGGCATGACCACCGGTGCACAGGCGCTCGACGAGCCGATCAGGTCGCGGCGCAACCACTGGAACAACCAGATCGCCGCCCACGCGCAGATGCGCCCGGACGCGGTCGCCCTGCGGTTCCGTGGTGTGGACACGACGTGGCAGCAGCTGCACGAGCGCTCGCAGAAGTTCGCCGACGCGCTGGCCAGGCGTGGCGTCGGGTTCGGCGATCGGGTCCTCATCCTCGCGCTGAACTACCCCGAATACATCGAAGCGGTCTTCGGCATCAACGCGCTCGGCGCCATCGCGGTGCCGGTGAACTTCCGGCTCACCCCGCCCGAGGTCGCCTACATCGTGGGTGACAGCGGGGCCAAGGCCATCGTCACCGACACCGTTCTACAGCCGCTGGCCACCGCCGTGCTCGCGCAGTCGCCCGTGCTGGAGACCTGCGTCGTGATCGGCGGCAAGAGCGCGGAGGGCGTGCTCGGATACGACGACGTGTTGGCCGAGGAGGGGACGCCCCACACGCCGCTGGACATCCCGGAGGACACCCCTTCGCTGATCATGTACACCTCGGGCACCACGGGCAGCCCGAAGGGCGCCGTGCTCTCGCACGCGAACATGAACGCGCAGGCGCTGACCTGTATCCGGGCCATGAACCTCGGCCCCGAGTCCATCGGTTTCTGCACCTCGCCGCTGTTCCACATCGCCGGACTCGGAAGTCTCGCACCGTATTTCCTGCTCGGCGGCAAGACCGTGCTGCACCCCCTCGGCGCGTTCGATCCCACCGAGTTCCTCGACGCCGTCGAGAAGGAACAGGCCACCACCGCGTTCTGCGTGCCCGCGCAGTGGCAGGCCATCTGCGCCGAGCCCACCGTGAAGGACCGCAAGCTCGCGCTCACCATGCTCAGCTGGGGCGCCGCGCCCGCCTCGGACTCGGTGCTGCGCGCCATGGCGGAATGCTTCCCGAACGCCGCCAACGTCGCGGTGTTCGGCCAGACCGAGATGTCGCCGATCACCTGCGTGCTCGAGGGCGAGGACGCGCTGCGCAAGCTCGGTTCGGTGGGCAAGCCGATCCCCACCATCCAGGCCCGCATCGTGGACGAGGAGATGAACGACGTCGCGCCGGGCGAGGTCGGCGAAATCGTCTACCGCGGACCGACTCTCATGCAGGGCTACTGGAACAAGCCCGAGGCCACCGCCGAGGCTTTCGCCGGCGGCTGGTTCCACTCCGGCGACCTGGTCCGCACGGACGAGGAGGGGTTCGTCTGGGTGGTCGACCGCAAGAAGGACATGATCATCTCCGGCGGCGAGAACATCTACTGCGCCGAGGTGGAGAACGTGCTCTTCGGGCACCCCAAGATCCGCGAGGCCGCCGTGATCGCTCGCGCGCACGAGAAGTGGGGCGAGGTGCCGGTCGCCGTCGTCGCGCTGGTCGACCCCGACGCCGAGCTCACCCTCGCGGAGCTGGAGCCGTTCCTCAACGAGAACCTGGCCCGCTACAAGCACCCCAAGGATCTGGTGATCGTGCCGGAACTCCCGCGCAACGCCAGCGGCAAGGTCGTGAAAGTAGAGCTGCGCAAGGATTATTCGTCCTGATCCGTTGCGCTTCCGCCGATTTCCACGAACTGGGTGGTGGAAATCGGCCACACGCGCGGCGCGGATGCGTGAGGATCGAGGCATGGCGATTCCCCGCATCCGCGCCGCCGTGCTGGCCCTGCACTGGCAGGTGAACATCGTTCGGCCCGAGGGCTTTTTCGGTCCGATGCTGGCCGGGCCGGTCGCGGCCAGCGGCGTCGTGCCGCGCGCGGTGGACTTCCACGACGCGGCCGCCGAAGCCGATCTCCCGGTGATCTTCACCCGGTTCACCATCCCCGTCGGCGAGGGCGCTCTGGTGCGCAACACCGGTTTCATGCGGTCGGTCGGCGCGGCGCAGACCGAATTCCGTCCGGAATCACCGGGCGCGCAAGTCATCACGGAGATGAAGGATCAGCCGAGCGCGATCTACGACAACCAGAAGCTGTCCGGGCTCGCGGGCAGCGCCCTACCCGACTGGCTGACCGAGCGTGGCCTGGACACCTTGTTCCTCACCGGCGTCGCCACCAACCTCACCGTCGAGCAGACCGCGCGCCACGCAACGGATCTCGGCTTCACGGTTCATCCGATCGCCGACTGCGTCGCCGCCGCCGACCCCGCCGCCCACGAGGCCGCACTCGCCAACCTCGAACTCGTCACCGCGGGCTGCCTGACCGCCGCCGAGGCCCTCGCCCTCGTCCACCGCTGAAGCCGGACCCGGCGGCCAACTGCCTTGCGACGCCCGCTCCGAAGTTCGGACGACCACGCCGCGCGGCCTCAGCGGATTCGATCGGCCAGTCCCGGCCCGATCAACCCCGCCACACGCCGATAGGCGACCTCCGCCGGAATCGGCGGTTCCGCGTCGGCGATCGCGCCGAGCGTGCCGACCACGCCCCAGGACAGGAAGTTCACCATCGCCGTGAACTCCTCGTCGTCCATGTCGAACCGCCCGGACAGTTGTTCGGTGAGCACCCGGCCGACCATGCCGCGGGTGGCGCGCAGCAGCTGCCCGCCCGCCTTGCGCCCCAGTAGCGCGCGGTACACCTCGGGATTCTCCGCGGCCAGTTGGAAGAGCGTGTAGACCGGTGCGAGCGGAGCCGAGGGCGGTGGTGCGGCGGGGTCCTCCGGGCGGGCCGCGGTGATGGCGGCGCGCAGGTATTCGGTGCTGCTCACCAGCAGCAGGTCGTCCTTGTCGCGGAAGTGCGCGTAGAAGGTGGAGCGTCCGACGTCCGCGCGATCCAGGATGTCGCGCACCGTGATTCGCTCGTAGGAACGTTCCAGCAGCAGTTCGATCAGCGCCCGGTGCAACGTCGCCCTGGTCCGCCGCACCCGGCGGTCGATTGTCTCGTTCATCATCTGTTCCCGCGTTTCCGGACGGATCGGGCGGTGTGGTCCCGAACCGGACGGATTCCGTACTTCTGCTTCTGGTCGCCGCAGCGACCACCTTCGATCATGAACATATGTCCGGAAACGCACAACAGTCCACAAACGACCGAGCCGCCGAGATCGGCCTGCTCATCACCCGCCCGCGCGGCTACCGCTTCGTCCGCTCCGCGTTCCGCGCGCAGAATGCCGCACTCATCGCCCGCAGCGGCGCCGCCCCTGGCGACCGCGTGATCGACATCGGCTGTGGTCCGGGCGATTTCGCCCGCGCCACGGCCGCCCGCGTCGGGGACACGGGCGAGGTCGTCGGACGCGACCCGTCACCGCGCATGATCGCCTACGCCACCGCCCACGCGAAGCTGCCGAACTGCCGTTTCGAGCTTGGCCCCGCGCAGACCCTCGACCACCCCGACGCCTCGTTCGACCTGGTGACCTGCACGTTCGTCATGCACCACATCCCGGAGACCCAGCGCGAAGCCGCCCTCGCCCACATGTACCGCGTGCTGCGCCCCGGCGGCCGACTCCTCCTCGCCGACACCCACCCCGCCGGGCGAGTCCTGCCGAAACTCATCCGCACGATGTCCCGCTTCGCCGCGCACCGCACCGGCGACGCGGCCGGACAGCACGCCGACCCGCTCGCCGCCATCGACATCCGCCGCTACCGAGAACCCTTGTCGGCAGCGGGGTTCCGCTCGATCGAGTTCGAAACCGTCCCGCCGCTCGCCGGGGTCCTGCTCGCGACGAAGTAGCGGCGGCGCAGCGAACGCCAGTCCGGCGATAACTCAGATCATGTTCTTCGCGGTCATCCACCGCATGGTGAACCACCCGCAGAACACCGGCAACCAGCAGGTGAGGACGCGGTAGAGCAGCACCGCGGGCACGGCGATGTTCGCGGGCAGTCCGAAGGCGGCCAGGCCGCCGATCAGCGCCGCCTCGACGGCGCCGACGCCGCCGGGTGTCGGGGCGGCCGAGGCGAGCGTGCCGCCGATCATGGTCACGATCGTGACGGTGACGAACGTGGTGCCGCCGCCGAAGGCCTCGACACTGGCCCACAGCGCACCCGCCATGCCGAGCGTGATGGCGGCGCAGCCCGCGACGATGATGGCGAACCGCTTCGGGTCCCTTGCCAGCTGGCCGAGCTCGCCGAGCACTTCCTGAAGCTGGGGCCGAACCGAATTGTTCAGCCAGCGCCGCAGTTTCGGCACGAACATGAAGGTGCCGATGATGCCGACGCCTACACCCGCGGCCAGATACAGGACGAGCGGATCCGGCACGAAATGCGAGAGGTCCGCCGAGGTACCGGCCACGATGCTGAACAGGATCAACAAGCTGAGGTGGGTGATCACCTGCACCGCCTGCTGCAGCGCGACGGCCGCCGTCGCCCGCACCGCGCCGAGCCCGCCCTTCTGCAGGAACCGCACGCTCAACGCGAGACCGCCGACGCGCGCGGGCGTGGTGGTCGCGGCGAAGGTGTTGGCGATCTGCATGATCACCAGGTTGCGGAAGTTCACCATGCCGGAGGCGCAGGCCCACAGCGCGGCCGCGGCGCCGATATAGGTGAGGCTGGAGACGGCGAGCCCGAGCAGCGCCCACCACCAGTTGGCCGTCCTCAGCTGGGTGAAGAAGGTCGGGACCTGGCTGATGAACGGGTACGCCACGTAGACCAGGCCGATCAGCAGCACCAGCTGAATGATCTGGTTGCGGGAGAACCGGGTGATCTGATCGGCCTCGATCCGATCCTTGCCGGTCTGCTCGCGCACCTCGTCCCGGGTTTCGGCGACGATCGAACCCCACTCCGGAATCGAGACCCGGATGCCGGACGGCATGGCCGACTTGGTCAGGCGGCGGGTCGCGGTGAGCACGGTCTGCTCGCCGAGCGCGTCGATGGCGGCGCGCACCGCGGACTCCTTGCCGTAGACCGCGGCCGTGGTGACCAGCAGCTGCGCGATGTCGGACTGGATCTGGGTGTCCGACGCGCCGAACTCGGCATTGCCGAAACCGCTGAACAGCACGGCGTCCTCGGTGACGCGGATGTCGTCGGGACGCAGGTCGCCGTGCGCGATCCGGCCGGTGTGCAGAGCGTCGAGCGCCTTCCAGACCGTGGGCAGCCGGTCGATCGGGGTCTCGGCGATCGACGCGCCGCCGGAGTCGGTATGCGCGTAGAGCATCCAGCCGCGATCCAGCGCGGCCACCGCGACCACCTGCTGACCGGCGAGTTCGAGGTCGCCCGCGGCGATCGTCATCAGCGCGCGGTGCTCGACGGCGCGGTGCATGGAGCCGTGCAGCGCGCCGGTCTCGCTGCTGCGGAAGGTCAGCCAGCGCCAGAACATGCGCAGCGCGCTGTGACTGCGCTGGTTCTTGCCGTACATCTCGACGGTCAGCTCGCGCTCCGGACCGGTCACGGCGGCGGCGAGCACCAGCGGACCCGACCCGGCCGGTCGCACCACGGTGAACCCGGTGACGGTGTGCCCCCGCTTGGCGAGCACGCGCACCGCGGCGTCCAGCGGCACCTCCAGCGCCGGGGTGCCGACCACCCAGACGATCACCGCGCCGACCAGCCAGCCCACCGCGAGCCC
The DNA here is from genome assembly GCF_059570515.1 of Nocardia sp. CNS-044. Taxonomy (NCBI): domain Bacteria; kingdom Bacillati; phylum Actinomycetota; class Actinomycetes; order Mycobacteriales; family Nocardiaceae; genus Nocardia; species Nocardia sp. CNS-044. Next base: position 305,615 of record NZ_JCANSX010000005.1, on the reverse strand, counting down.
GAACATCGCCCGCGCGGGCACCACGGTGCTGACCACCAGGTGGATCGGCGCGAAGGCGAGCAGCAGGAACCACCACCAGCGGCGCGGCTTGGTCGGCAGCCACGGGCTGGAGACCGTGAGCACCGCGGCGAGCATGGCGATCCAGCGCGGGTCGTCGAGGAATTGGGAGAGGAAGGTGTCGAGCCGATCGGGCACCTGCAGGTGCCACTGCGGCGCGGAGATGCCGGTCCCGGTGATGGAGAGCAGCAGCCCGGCGACCAGCCCGGCCGCGGCGTAGCCCGCGAGCAGCTTCCACTGCCTGCCGATGATCAGCTCGATGAGGATCGCGAACGGCAGGATGAGGATCGCGATGCCGTAGATCAGGTAGATCAGATTGGACTGGTCCGGGGTGAGGAAGTCGACGATGTTGGAAACCGAGCTTTCCAGCGCGAGCCATTCCGGCCGGGTGATCACCGAGGCCGCGATGACCACACCGAGCCACAGCGCAGCGAACATGACCCGGACGATGTCCGTGGTTCGCCGGATCAGCGGCTGCAGGAGACTACCCGTTACCGGGATCTCCCGCCCGTCGACTCGCATGTGTTCACCCTGCCAGAGGCGGCCCCGCGGCGGCCCGGCGGGCTCAATTGGCGACGACGCTGTACACGCCTCCGGTCATGGCGCCGGTGTCCAGTTCGAGGATCGCCTGCAGCACCTTCTCCGTCGGCACCCGGGCCGGGAAGCTGTCGGGAGCCACCGCGTTGGCGCGGACGCCGAACTCCGCGAACTCCGCGGCCAGGTGTCGGGTCAAATGGTTCAGCGCCGCCTTGGAGGCGGCGTACACCGCCTGGCCGCCGGGATAGACATTCGAGCCGGACAGACTGGAGACGTTGACGATGTTGCGGTTGCGCGCGCGGTTGCCGTCGATGTCGTGCATCCAGCCGCGCTGCGCCAATCGGGCCGAGAGCCGCAGCGGCACACCGACGTTCAGCGCGAACTGGGGCTCGAAGTCGTCGATCGCGGTGTCGCCGTCGACGATGCCCTGCGGATGCAGCCGCAGGCTCGCGGCATTGTTGACCAGCAGGTCGACGCCGCCGAACTTGGCGAGCGCCAGATCGATGACCCGGTCGACCTCACCCGGCGCGGTGAGATCGGAACGGATCAGGAAGACCCGGGAATCGTTCTCCGGCACCGTGCCCTGCGGGTCGAAGGGATCGACGAACCACTCGTGCTGCGAGGGCGTCGCCGGTACGCGGGTGCCGCAGACGGCGACGATGTCGTAGGCGGTGTAGAGGGCACGGCAGAACGCGTCGCCCAAGAGGCCGCCCGCGCCGGTGAGCAGGCAGACCCGTCGGTTACCACTGGACAATGCGGTCTCCTCCCCAACGCTGGATCGCGTCGTCCTTCGGCCGGTGCAGCCACATCACGATGCTGCTGCGCGAGGCTCGGTTGTAGCCGAGGTAGGTGTGCCAGGACCGCGGCGTGCACTCGAAGATCACCATCGAGTTGTCCAGCGGCGGCACCGCGAGCGTCGGCGCCGGGTCGGCGATATTGGCGTACAAGCCGGTCTCGCCGCCGTCGCCCGGCTGCCATCCGGGATTGCCCAGGTAGAACAGCAGCGCGACGGCGCGCACCGTCTCCCGCGCGGTGACGCCGTCGGACTTCGCCCCCGTCTTGGTGTTGACGCTGGGGTCCGGCAGACGCACCTCGTCCGGGCCAGGGGCCGGGCCGGCGAACCACGCCGGATTCAGGTCGTTGTGCGGCCAGCCCGCCGGGCTGTCCGGCGAATGGTGGTGGATCGAGCCCTCCACGTCGCCGGTGACCTCCACCCCGGCCACCGACGCGATGAGGTCGTGCCATTCCCGCGAGGTGAACAGCGCGAGCGGTCCGTCGCGCAGTTCGGCGAGCGGAATTCCGCTGGCACTGTAGTTGTCGGCCACCCGCGAGAACGCGCTGGATCGCGCGTCGAGCACTCGCTGGTATTCGTCGGCCAGTCGCTTGTAGAAGTCCTCCACGAAGACGTCGCGCACGTACACGTGCGGAAACGGCCCCGATCGCCGGATCCAGCGCCGATGCGCGAACAACTCCGTGAACCACGCGGGCGCCTGACTCACCGTTTCCCCTGACAACGTCACTCCCTCCCGGACGAACACGCCGATCTTATTGCCTTCGCCCGGCGAATTTCGAGCGGCCGGAATTCCGCAGCGCGACAGTGCACGAGAGGATCGACCGGTGGCTCGTGATCTTCGCATCTGCTTCGTCGGTGACTCGTTCGTCGCGGGTGTCGGCGATCCCCGCTGCCTCGGCTGGGTCGGCCGCCTCGGCGCCGCCGCCACGCCGTTCACCGGATACAACCTCGGCGTGCGGCGCGAGACCTCGGCGGACATCGCCGCGCGGTGGGAAGCCGAGTGCGCGCCGCGGCTGCCCGAGGGGACCGACGCCAGGGTGGTCCTCTCGTTCGGCGTCAACGACACCGTGCTCGAAAACGGCTCGCCGCGGGTGGATCCCGACGACTCGGCGACCAACCTGACCGCCGTGCTGGCGCGCGCCGCCGAGCGTGGCTGGCAGACGATGATCGTCGCCCCGCCGCCCGTCGACGGCGACGCCCACAACGCCAGGATCGCCCACCTCGACGAACGCTTCGCCGAGATCTGCGCCGCGGCCGGAACGCCGTACGCCCGCGTGCATCACGAACTGCGCGCGAACGAGGTGTGGATGCGGGAGGTGCGCGAAGGCGACGGCGCGCACCCGAGCGAAGCCGGTTACGACGCGATCGCGGCGCTGATCATGCCGGTCTGGCTGGAGTGGTTGTCTCGCTGAGTGTTCCGAAGTTCCAGCCGCTTCTGGTCCAGGAATCCAGCAGTGTCCCAGACGGGAATCCAGCGCTCATTTCGGGAATCGGCGCAGGTCAGCCCAGGAAACCTGCGCCGAGTCGGCATCGCGAATCAGGCAGATCGCGGCCGGAGCAACCGGCGCGGCGCCCACCGGACCGTGCGCGATCTCGTCCAGTTCCGGGTACCAGCGCGCGAGCTCGGCGCGATACGGGCCCTCGGTTCCCGTCACCGCGGCGCGGCCGCCGGGATACATCACCTTGACCGCGACCGGTGTCCCGTCGCGCCAGACCGCGCGGTGCATCTGGCCGATCGAGGCGGCCCCCGCGCGGCGCTCGTCGAATTCCCGGAAATGCCAGCGCCAGTCCGGGCCCATGCTCGCCGTGATGGCGGCGTCCACGGCGGCGGGAAGCATGGCGGGGGCGGCGTCCGACGACCCGCGTAGGCCACCGGCACTCCAAACCGGGTAGTGCGTATCGAACGACGGACCGGAGGCACACCATCGGCCGACACCGCGAAAAAACGTCTACCTGGGGATTCGGTACCCGAATGCGCGGGCGGGCGGCGAATGGCCATGAATCACCTCACACTGTGCGCGGATCGGTGTTACACAGATGCAGTCTCGTACAGCAGGGCTTAGACTGTCTGGGACGTAATGGGAAAACAGTCGAAAGGTGGCATCCGATGGGATCCCAGACGGTAGTCGCCGACGTTGCCGACGAGCTGGCGCGCCGGGTTGCCGCGGGGGAATATCAGCCGGGGGATTTGATGCCGTCGGTCCGCCAGGTCGCCGAAGAATTCGATATGAATCGCGCGACCGCGCAGTTGACCTTGGGCAGGCTGGAATCGTATGGATTCGTCGAGGCGCGTCGCGGTAAGGGTTTCACCATCCGCGATGTGCGGGAGGCGGGCGGCCTCGACGTGTACCGCCATCTGTTCCGCTTCTCGGTGCCGATGCCCGACGTCGCGATCGAGATGTTCCACGACATCGTCGACGTGCAGCGCGGCATCGTCATGGAGACGTTGCTCGCCTACACCGCGAGCGAACAGGAGATCGACCCGGCCGAGCTGAAGGCGGCCATCGACGAACTGGAAGCCCTTGCCCGCCTGGAGGTTCCGGACTACCGGCAGATCCTGGCCATCGAGGTCGCTCTGGTCCGGCGTTTGCTGACCGCGCTCGGACTGAGCATGCAGCGGGCGATCCTGAACACCATCGGCGAGATGGTGCTCGAGGTGCCCGAGGCGATCGAGGCGTACTTCGCCGGCGCGGCCGACCTGCACGTGCTGGTGTGGCGGGCGCTGGTAGCGGTGTGGGAATCCGGCTCCGGCCCGTCGGAGGCGCAGCTCGCGCTGTTCGAGGACCTGTTCGGGATGTACCACGACAAGGTCATCGCCCGGTTCGAGGAACTGCTCGGCGGCGGCGAAGCCGAGGTCGAGAAAGCGCACGCAGCCACCGCCTGATCCGGCGAAACGTACAAAACGGGCTGTCTGAGTCCAGTCGTCCCGGGCGGTCGCGCGATCCGCGGCCGCTCGGAACTTGGTCACTTGTTCATTACTTATCCCGATCAATAGCGTCTGAGACAGATATTTTGGATCTGGCTGGACGGCATCGCCGACGCGCTCGGGGCAACCGTTGCCGCTGTCCGATCACGGGGAGGCGTGATGGGTGCGGCCGGATACTCGACCGCGTGCGGTGACCCGCGGATTCGGCGCCGACGCTCACGGTGCCGGGCCGTCCCGTCATCGGACTGGCGGGGGCGGGTGTACCTGCTCGTAGTGTGGATCTCCGGGCGAGTGCCCACCAACGGAAAAGCACGGCCTGCCGGTGTGCCGGCTCCGCACTGTGCACGTGTCGGTGACTGTTTGCCGAATCGGGTGGGCCGCGCGATTTGCCAGCGCATTGCCGGAGTCGGTCGTACCGTTTTCGTCATGACCGAGTCAGCAGAATCGCTGCCCGCCATACCGCTGGAATCCTGGCGTCCGACCAAGGACACGCTGCACCGTTTCGCCCAGGTGGTCGGCAAGGTCGCCCTGGCCAAAGGCATCCGCCGCAACCACTGGTGGCACATGACCTTCCGGCTGACCGCCCGCGGCTGGACCACCGTTCCGCTCGGCACCGCGCGCAACGGGCCGGTGTTCACCTGCTCCTTCGACTTCTTCGACCACGTCCTGCGCATCGCGACCGATCGCGGCGTCGAGGTGGAGATCGACCTGCTCCAGCAGTCCGTCGCCACCTTCTACACCGATGTGATGGGCGGACTCGGCGACCTCGGCATCCAGGTCGTCATGCCGCACCCGCACCCCTTCGATCTGCCCGACTCCGACCGGCCGTTCGAAGAGGACACCGACCACGCCGCCTACGATCCGGACAAGGCGCGCAAGGCTTTTCGCGTGTCGAGCCAGGTCGGGCGGATATTGGAGGAGTTCAGCGCCACCTACTCCGGCAAGATCAGCCCCGTCCAATTGTTCTGGCACACTTTCGATATCGCGGTGCAGCGGTTCTCGCCACGGCAGATCGACATGCCCGCGACCGTCGATTCGGTGACCCGCGAGGCCTATTCGCGCGAGGTGATCAGCGCCGGATTCTGGTTCGGCGACGACAAGGTCCCCGAGCCGACCTTCTACTCCTACGTCGCACCGGAACCGGACGGACTCGCGGACCGGACGCTGAAGCCCGCGGGCGCGCGCTGGGTCGCCTCCGGCTCGGGCCATTCCGCGTACTACCCCTACGACGCCGCGCGCCGCACCGGTGACCCGGTGGGCGCGGCGCTGGAATTCTTCCAGTCCGTCTACGCCAACGGCTCCGAGCTCGCCGGATGGGATGCCGACCGGCTGGCCTGCTGGGGCGGCATCACCGATCCGGTGCTCGAGCAGAAGGCGGCGCGCTGGCCGGAATGGCCCGCGTGATCAGCCGTTGAGCTTGTTGAGACGATCGCACGCCTCGACGTACTCGTTGATCAGCCGCTGGACCACATCGGCGGAGCGCTCCACCTTGGTCATCATGCCGACCACCTGACCGACCGGGTTGAAGTTGACGTCCTTCGCGGCCTCCGGGTACCGGTGGCCGCGCTTGACGCCGTCCAGCGCCACCATCATCTGCAGCGGCATCGGCAGCGGGTCCGGGGTCTCGGCCGACTCCCACGCGTCGGTCCAGTCGTTGCGCAGCATCCGGCACGGCTTGCCGGTCCACGAGCGCGAGCGCACGGTGTCGTGGCTGCTCGCGTCGATGTAGGTCTGCATCTGCGCGGGCGGCACGTTGGCCTCCTCGACCGTCAGCCACAGCGAGCCGGTCCACGCGCCCGCCGCACCCATGGCCATGGCGGCCGCGACCTGGCGGCCGTCGCCGATGCCGCCGGCGGCGAGCATCGGCATATCGCCGATCGCGTCGACGACCTGCGGCCAGAGCACCATGGACGAGATCTCGCCGCAGTGCCCGCCGCCCTCGGTGCCCTGGCAGACCACGAAGTCCAAGCCCGCGGCCTTGTGGTTGAGCGCGTGCTTGACCGAACCGCACAGCGCGCCGATCAGCCTGCCGGAACCCTGGATCTGCTCGATCACGTCGGCGGGCGGCGTGCCGAGCGCGTTGGCGACCAGCTTGGCCTTGGGGTGCTTCAGGATGACCTCGATCTGCGGGGCCACCGTGGTCGCGGTCCAGCCGAGCAGCTGGTTGTGATGCTCCTCCGCGGGCAGGTGCGGGACGCCGTGATCGGCGAGGATCTTCTCCGCGAAGTCGCGGTGGCCCTGCGGCACCATCTCACCGAGCTTGGCTTCCAGCTGCTCGGGGGTCAGGTCGTCGATGCCCTTGCCCTCGTACTTGGAGGGGATCACCAGGTCGACGCCGTACACGCCGTTGACGTGCTCGTCCAGCCAGGCGAGCTCGACCTCGAGCTGCTCGGCGGTGAAGCCCACCGCGCCGAGGACGCCGAGCCCACCGGCATTGCTGACCGCGGCCGCCACGTCGCGGCAGTGGGTGAAGGCGAAGATGGGGAACTCGATCCCCAGCCGGTCGCAGATTTCGGTACGCATCGGGTGCTGGTCTCCCTTACCTACGCCGTGACCGGATCGCAGCGGCCGCGGACGTTCTAGAACGGGTTACATAGTTGCCGCGCGGGCTTCGCCTCGCGGGCGACGGACTGCCGCCCCGACCGGCCGAATCCGCCGCATGCCGCAGGTATCGCCATGCCGCGGCAGCGTCGTCGTCGACCGGTGGGGCACCATAGATTGACAGTAACACGTTCTAGTTTTGTCGCGGTACCCCCAGCGCTCCCGTGCGCAGGCGGCGCACCAGCAGACGGTCTCTTCCCGTTGCGGGTACCCACGCAGAGAACCACACCATCAGCAGGCAAACCCGCCAATGTTCTCCAGCTCGGCGAGCGCGCCCTCCAGGTGGTCGAGCATGCGGTGCAGCTGTGGCACGCTGCGGCGGCAGCCGACCAAACCGAAGTCCAGGTTGTCGGCGTTCGAGGTGAGCGTGATGTTCACGGCTTGGCCGTCGAACGGGATGGAGAGCGGGTAGATGGCGTCGAGCCGGGCGCCGTTCCAGTACATCGGCTCGCGCGGACCGGGCACGTTCGAGATGACGATGTTGAACGGCGGTGTGGTCCACGGAATGAGCGCGGGCACCAGGTTCAGCGCTATCGGGCTGACCATCAGCGCCGAGAGCGCCATCGACTGCACGGGCGAGAGTTCGCTGTAGACCTCTTTGCTCTTCCGCATGGACTCGCTCACCGTCCGCAGCCTGGCGATCGGGTCGGCCAGGTCGGTGCCGAGGTTGCACAGCAACGCGCCGACCTTGACGCCGTTGGTCTCGGTGTCGTCCGCCGAGCGCAGCGACATCGGCACCATGGCGATCAGCGGCTTGTCCGGCAGCGCGTCGCGTTCGGCCAGGTAACTCCGCAGCGCACCCGACGACATCGCGAGCACGACGTCGTTCATCGTGGTCCCGGTCGCCTTGCGCACCTGCTTGATTCGCTCCAGCGGCCAGGAACGAACGACCGAGCGCCGGGCGCCACCGATGGGCACGTTGAACATGGTCTTCGGCGCCTCGAAGGGCAGCGTCACCTGCTGTTCGCGCAGCGCGATGCGCGCCGCGCGAAGCAGCGGCGAGGCGGAAGCGGCGGCGGAGACGAGAGTCCTTGCCGCGCCGAGCAATCCGGAATTGGACGACTCTTTCTTGCGTCCCGAACGCGGCAGGTTCCATGGCACCCGCGCCTCGCTCGAGGTCGGGTCGTCGGTCAACGTGCGCTGCAACAGCCGCTGCGCCGAGACTCCGTCGATCAAGCCGTGGTGCATCTTCGAATAGAGTGCGAAGCGGCCGTCTTTGAGTCCCTCGATCAGGTGGATCTCCCACAGCGGACGGTGCCGGTCGAGCAGGGAGCTGTGCAGCCCGGAGGCCAGCTCGATCAACTGCCCATGGGTGCCGGGCGCGGGCAGCGCGATGCGCCGCACGTGGTACTCCAGCTCCACCTCGTCCTCCAGCGTCCAGGCCAGCTGCGGCGAGCCGAGCAGATTGGCGGGGCGCTTGCGGAAGGTCGGATGAATCTCGCGGCAGGACAACAGCTTTTCGTGCGTCTCCCTGGCGAACTCCGGACCGGCCCCCTCCGGTGGTTCGAACAGCTGTAGCGAGCCGACGTGCATCGGGTGCTCGCGGGATTCGGCCAGTAGAAACACGGCATCAACCGGTGCGATGAGTTCCATGTATGAGTCGCCCCCTGACGACGGTGGAGATCTTGTGCAATGAACAATCGACCACGTTGTCGGGTGGGACGCACCACAGAAACCTGTGTACCCGTACCAAAGCTACCTGGGGGTAGCCCAGGATGTGCGCGGAATCAGCCCACCGGATCGTCGACCTTCGCGACCATCAGGTACGCCTGGTCGAACCGCTCGTCGGGGTCCGGCGCGCAGACCATCCTGGCGATCACCGTGAAGCCCGCTTCGCGCGCCAGCTGGGCAAGCCGGTCGGGTGACCAACGGTAGGCCCGAGTCACCTTGTGGTCGAAGGCGAGCACGGTGTCCGCGGCGTCCGCCGCCTGGAACGCCAGCAGTGCGTGCCCTTTCGGCCGGAGTACCCGGTAGAACTCGTTCAACACGTGCGGCACTCGCTCCGGTGGCAGGTGGATGAGCGAATACCAGGCGACGAGTCCGGCCAATGCGCCGTCCTCGATGGTGAGCTCCTCCATCGACCCCACCTCGAAGCGTAGGCCGGGAAACTCGTTGCGCGCCAGTTCGATCATGCGCGGCGAGAGATCCATGCCGAAGGTCGGGATGCCGAGCGACTCGAGATGGGCGGCGATTCGGCCCGGGCCGCAGCCGATGTCGGCGACCGGACCGGAACCGTTGGCCAGCAGCCGCTCCGCGAACGCGGCGAGGACCGCGCGGTCGAACGGCTTGGTCGCCAGGTTGCCGCGGGCGAATTCGGTGTAGAGCTCGGCCATGTCGTCGTAGGCCGTGCGGGTGGCGTCGACATCGGCATGGGTCAATCCGGAACTCCTTTGCGCGAAAGGTGTCTCATGGCGTCGCGGAGAGCGCGGGGTCGTCCTGCGGAGCGGCGGCGCGAGACTGCCGTGTTCCGAGGAACGATCCGAGCACTACCAGCGGAAATCCTATCGCCATTCCCGCGGTCAGCGGTTCGTTCAGCAGCGTAACGCCAAGCACGATCGCCACGGCGGGGTTGATGTAGGTGATCACCGTGGCCCGCGCCGGACCGACCTCGCCGATCAGCGCGAAGAACAGCAGGAACGCCGCCGCGGTGCAGACGATCGCCAGGCCGAGCACCGACAGCGAGGCGTCCGCGGGGAAGTGCTCGGGTCTGCGCAGCGCGGCGAACGGCACGTAGAGCACCGCCGCGAGCAGCAGGGAGGCGGTGACCACGCCCATCGGCGGCAGATCCGCCAGCGAACGGTTGATGACGATCGGGCCGACGGCATAGCCGATGGTGGTCAGCGCGATGGCGCCGATCGCCGCCGGATTCGACAGATCCACATCCAGGCCGACCAGCGCGGCGACGCCCGCGAAGCCGACGACGAGGCCCAAAATCCTTCGTGCGTCGATGGTTTCGTGCCCCATACGGGTCACGATCAGCACCGCGATCAGCGGCACCGCCGCGATCAGCAGGCCGACGGTGGAACTGTTGAGCGTGGTCTCGGCGTACCCGATGAGGAACCACGGGCCCGAGATCTCCACCATTGTGTAGAGCAGCAGCGGTCGCCAGCGTCGCAAGACCGGTCGCAGCGCGTCGGTGTACAGCGCGATCGGCAACAGCGACAGACCGCCGATCAGCGTCCGGCCGAACGCCACGAACACCGGGTCGAAGTCCTCGACCGCGACCGCGATCATCGCGTACGGCACGCCCCAGATCACGCCCATCGCCAGGAACAGCAGCCAACCGCGCTTGGTCATCGCGCTGTTCCCCGAGCCATCGCCACAGAATTCATGCTCTCGCTCGCTTTCGATCCACGAGGAGCCTAGCGGGTGATCCCATGATCCGACAGATCCGATTTCCATGGGCAGCCGGTACGTCGCTTCCGTTGGGCTTTCGGGCGATGTGCTGCGGAAGGCGGCAGTGCGGCAACGACTTTCGCCAGCGCGGGCCGATCGGCAACCCGATCCGCCAGATCCAGGAAGTCGCGCGCGGTCAGGCGCGCGGGGTGCCCCACAGGTTGCGCAGCAGGACCCAGGCCTGATCCGGATCCGGCGTCCGACCCGCCTTCATCTCGGCGGCTCCCCAGCCGTCGACCGCGCGAAGGACGGCGGCCGTGGCGGCGACCAGCAGGTTGCGGTCGGTCTCGACGGTGATGATCCCGATGGTGATCCCGTTCGCGACGAAGTCGGCGATCCAGGACATGAACGCGCCCTGTTCGCGCAGCAGGAAGGCCGGATCGATCAGCGCGAGGTCGGCGGGGTGCGTTTCGATGTGGGCGCGCAGCCGCTGCTCGATGGTCTTCAGCTGCGACCAGAACTCGGCGTCGTCCGCGACCCGCCGCCACGTGCCGAGTACCTCCGCGAGGCGGACGGCGACGTCGTCGAGCGCGGTGTAGAGCAGGTCTTCGCGGCCGTCGAAGTAGTTGTACGCCGAGGATTTCGAGATGCCCGCCGCCGCGATGATCTGGTTGTAGGAGGCGGTTTCCACGCCGTCCTCCGCGAAGATCCGCTGCGCGACATCGAGGATGCGGCGTTGTTCGTCGGCGGGCAGCCGGGTGAAGCGGGGGAGCGGCATGGTCACATCCTAGGGCCTAGTCGTGCGCACCCCTAGTGTGTACCATCGGTACACACCAACGTTCTGAAAGGTGGGTGCGGCCATGGCCGACGCCGTCATCGAGACGATCGGATTACGCAAGCGGTTCGGCGACTTCACTGCCCTCGACGGACTCGACCTGCGGGTCGAGGCGGGCGAGGTGCACGGATTCCTCGGGCCGAACGGCGCGGGCAAATCGACGACGATCCGGATCCTGCTCGGATTGATCCGGTCCAGCGGCGGCACCGCGCGCCTGCTCGGCGGCGATCCCTGGCGCGACGCAGTGCGGCTGCACCACCGCATCGCCTACGTCCCCGGTGACGTCTCGCTGTGGCCCGGTCTCACCGGCGGCGAATGCCTCGACGTGCTCGCCGCCGCGCACGGCGGCTTCGACCGCGCCCGCCGCGACGCCCTCGTCGAACGATTCGAACTGGATCCGGGGAAGAAGAGTCAGGACTACTCCAAGGGCAACCGGCAGAAGGTCGCGCTGGTCGCCGCGTTCGCCTGTGACAGCGAGCTGCTCATCCTGGACGAGCCGACGTCCGGGCTGGATCCGCTGATGGAGCAGGTGTTTCAGCAGACGCTGGCCGAACGCAAGGCCGAGGGCTGCACCGTCCTGCTGTCGAGTCACATCCTCGCCGAGGTCGAGGCGCTCGCCGACCGGGTCAGCATCATCCGGCAGGGGCGGACGGTCTCGACCGGGACGCTGGACGAATTGCGCCGTCACACAACGACTCACGTGCACGCGATCACCACCGCGCCGCCGGTGTTGACCGACGTGCCCGGGGTGAGTTCCGTTCGCATCGAGCACGACGGAGCCGGGTACGCGGTCTCCTTCGGCGTCGATGCCGGGCACGTCGGGGCGGCGATCGGCGCGCTGCACGCGGCGGGGTTGATGTCGATCACCGCGAATCCGCCGAGCCTGGACGAATTGTTCTTGCGCAACTACGCGTCCGCCGAAGACGTCGAGACGGTGGGGGTGTAGCGGTGCGCGGATTCACGGTGATGGCGGGTGTCGGACTGCGCGGCAGCCGTCGGCAGATGCTGTGCTGGGTGCTCGGGCTCGCGGTCGTCTTCGCGGGGACGGTGTGGTCGCTGGACAGCCTGTATTCCACGCAGGCCGAGCTGGCGAGTTACCGGGCGGCCACCGAATCGGGCGCGGCGCTGTTCGCGATCAACGGCAGACCCTATGGACTGGACGATCTGGGTGGAGTCATCGCCTACGAATTCGGTTTCATGAGCGCACTCGCCCTTCCGCTCATGGGAATTCACCTGGTGACTCGGATGACGCGGCGCGAAGAGGAATCCGGGCGGGCGGAGTTGTTGCGGGCCGGATCGGTCGGCCGGGTTGCCGGACTCGCCGCGGCGGTGGCGCTGACCGTTTCCGCGCTGATATTGGTTTCCGTGTCCATGGTTGTCGCCTTGCTGGCGACGGGGCTGGAAGTGTCTGGCGCGCTGCTCTATTCGGTGGCGCTGATGTCTCTCGGCTGCTGTTTCGCCGGGATCGCGGCGCTGGCGGCCCAGATCGTCGCGTCGGCGCGGAACATCCTGGGAATCTGTCTCGCCGTGTTGATCGCGGCGTTCCTTTTTCGCGGCATCGGCGACGTGCGCGGCAACGGGCTGGTGTGGCTGTCGCCGATCGGCTGGGCGGAGCAGGCGCGCCCGTTCGGCGCGGCGCGGTGGTGGCCCGTGTTGCTGGCGTTGGGTTTCGCCGCGGTGCTGTTCGGCGCGGCCTGCTGGGTCGCGGGGCGACGCGACCACGGCGCCGGGGTGCTGGCCGCCCGTCGCGGACCCGCCTCGGCGTCACCGATTTTGCTGCGGCCCTGGGGATTCGCTTTTCGCAGGCACCGCGGCGGCATCGTCGCGTGGAGCGTCATCGGCGCGCTGGTGGCCACCTCGTTCGGTGCGCTCGCCGACGCCATCCGCACCGTGATGGCGGACAACGCCGCCCTCCAAGACGTCTTCGGCGGCGGCAGCGCAAATCCGGATGCGTATCTGTCGTTCGTCGCGGTGCTGCTGGCTTTGATCGTCGCCGGTTTCGCGGTGCAAGGGGTCGGCCGGATCGCGGAGGACGAGCCGGGCGATCGGCTGGAACCCGTGCTGGCCGGATCGGTTTCGCGAGCGCGGTGGTTGGCCGCCGAGGTACTCACCGTCGGATGCGGCACCGCCGTGGTCGCCACGGTGAGCGGATTCGCGCTCGGCGTGAGCGACGCGCTGGCAGTGGGCGATTCCTCGGCCGTGATGCGACTGACCCTCGCCACGCTCTCGTACCTACCGTCCGTTCTCGTGCTGCTCGGACTCGCGGTGGCGCTCTACGGAATTCGCCCTGCCGCTTTGTCCGCGAGCTGGGCCGCCTTCGTCGCCGTAGCCGTTATCGCGACCCTCGCCGACACGCTCCGCCTACCCGAATGGCTCCGCCACCTCTCTCCACTGGAATGGGTGGGCCGCACCCCCTCCGACGCCGTCTCCCCCTTGGCCTTGATCGCCTCCGCGACCCTGGCCGCCGCTTTGATCACCCTGGGCCTCAACGGTTTCACCACCCGCGACATCCCAATGCGCAGCGGCCCAGGTTTGCTCCGAACGCTGCGAACTGTACGCCTGTCCCGCCCTCTGCGAACCCACGCCGCCCCAGCCGACCTGCATGCGCCACCGCGGGATGCAGGCGCTTCCCACACATCTTTCACACGCCCCACATAGCCGGTGGCTATGCGAGGCGTCGAATGCTTATGTGGCACAGCGGTACTGCTCGCTCGTGAAGTGGAAGCCCACTGCCCAGGACGATCGTGAAGGCGTTGCCGGGAGAGGTCGGCGGCCGTTCGGTGGCCGTCGACCTCGCCCAGCTCACCTCGCGCCGGTGGTGGTCGGCGCGGGGATTTGCGTCGTGGTGGTGGGTGCGGTCGTGGTCGGCTGTGTGGTGGTCGGCGCCACGGGCTCAGCCGGTGCCACGGTTTGGGCGGGTGCCGCGACCGAGGTCCGCGCCTGCGGATTCGCCGCCTCCGGAGCCGTTGTAGCGCTGGAGGTTTCGGACGAAACCGGGGGCGTGGTGGTCGGCGCCGTGGTCGTCGATGTGACGGCGGCGTCGGTCTTCGTGGTCGTCGGCGCGGTGCTGGTGGTGGTCGGCGCGGCCGAGGTCGTCGTGGTGGTCGAGGCGGCCTTCGGCTTCGCCGTGGCGGACTCCACCGCCTCCCGCGCGGCGGCGAAATCGGTGGCATCCGGCTCGGCGGACTTGTCGACCGTCTCGCCCGCCTGCGCCTGCTTCGCCAGGTGGGTGAGCCACGCGGCCGCGTACTCGGCAGAGGTCAGCGGCCTGCCTTCGCCGGGGTTGGCGTCGCGCCAGTAGTCGAAGTGATGGCCGGTGTGGTCCGGTCCGAGCGTCAGCTTGTACGGGTCGCTCATGATCACCGGGATGGTGTTCTGGTTGGTCACGACGAGACCGATGATCTCGTTCAGCACCTTCTGCGGCAGGTAAGCGAGCGGCGACATCTGATCGGTCGAGATCGAGTCGGCCTTCGCGGGCTCCTTCGGCTGCTGGCCCGGCTTGTATTCCGGATCGGAGACCCGAAGCAGGACCTCGAGGAAGGTCTCGTCGCTCGCCATCCAGTTCGGCTGCGACGCGATGTCCGCGAACGCCGCCATCGCGATCTCCCCCAGAACCACGGCGACATCCATGCCGTTGGTCGGATTGAGCCCTTCGCGCTCGAGCTGGTCGACGTTGATCTGCCTGCCCACGTTCACCACGAGCTGCAACAGCGAGATGTTCTCCGGCGCGGCGCAGGTGAGATCGCCCTCGGAGCAGAACGACGCGATCTTGCCGTTCAGCTTGCCGAAGTCGCCGCTGGTACCGGGCAGCGCGCCCTGGCCCGAGACCGGCTTCCTGCCGTCCTGGTACTGCTGGTCGAAGCCGTCCGGGTTGCTGAACGGGTCCTTCGAGCCGGGGAACGGCCCGTCTCCGGCCGAGCGGCCCGAGTCGGCAAGGATGACGACACCGAGCACGTCGTCCGGATCGACGATCTGCTGACCGCCCTCTTCCTGGTGCCCGATGTTCATCGCCACGCGGCGGACCACGTCGGCGCCCTCGCTGTAGCCGACGATCGAGAACTTGGTGTCCGGGCAGGCCTCCGCGATCTCCCGCATCACCTGCTGGGTGTTCGCGACGCCCGCGTTGACGGCGTCTTCGTAGGTGGCCATGTTCGCCGGATAGGCGATGTAGACCGCGGCGTAGGAGCCGGGGTCGACGTCGTCGGCCGGAGCGTTCACCACCGGGTCGACCCAGCGGCTGTTGTGGTCACCGGCCAGCGCGGCGGGCAACTCGTTGCCGTTGGCGTCGACCAGCAACTTCGTGGTCCCCGCCGTGGGAGTGTCACCGCGACCGGCGACCGAGATGGTCACCATGTCGTGGCACTCCGTGACGGAAGCCTTGAGTTGGGTGTCCGCCGTGTGCGGCGGCGAATCGATAGCGAACGACGCGGCGACTATCGCCGCCACGCCGAGAACTGCTGGTGCGGCAACGGCCGAAGCGATGCGATGCCGCGCGAAGAACTCGCGAAAAGCCATGTCCCGATCCCATTCCAGTACCGACAGGTGGGCTGGCCCCCCGACGGGCCATATGTCACCAAGCACGTCGTGGATGGGATAGCGAGCGTTACTGTGATCGATTCGAGGGGTCGGTCAGGGGTGTCTCACTGGTGGAGCAGCTTGTCGGTGCCGCGCACCTGGCGACGGGCGGCGTAGGCCGAAGCGAGGAAGAGCGCTACCAGCCCGCCGAAGAGAGCCGCCTTCGCGTTGTCGTGTTCGAGCAGATGTGACATGGCTCCCAAGGCGTAGAGGGCGGCGAGGGCGAGGGCGAATCGTCCCCAGACCACGTAACCACGCCGATACGCCTGCAACCGCGGCACCCACACACTCCAGTTCTCCGGCAGCCTGCCGGACCGGACGACGCGACTCGTCTCCTGCCGCTCGTTCAGCCGCTGACTGCGACCCGTCCGCGCGAACCATGTCTGGGCGGCCCAGATGCCGCCGCCGACGACCGCGCCGGCCAGAACCATCCAATAAAGCACCGTGTCGACCTCCTGAGGGGAACGTTCTCGTCCATTCAGGATCGGGCGCATCCGTCGATGGGCCTAGGCACCCCAGGGTGCCGGATCGCCCACCACTCACAGGCATCGGCGCAGGTAGGCCGCTCGGGCAGATCGAATGCCGCGGACCTCTTTCACAATTGGCGCTCATGTGTGGCCGATTACCGCTAATGGCCTTGACGAATGGTATATCCGGATGTCACTATAAATACGGGAAGGCACTCAGCAATTGCGGTGCTTATTTATTTTCGCCCTCGACATCGGTCGAGTTCGGGTGTAATTTGAGACTTCGCGCCGGGTCGCGCGCTGTCCAACTCTCGAAATACGAAATGACTGTAGAAGTGGCGCTTGTCTGCGTGTCACTTTCTACCCGTTGTTGTCGAGTCATGTTCGGGCGGTGTCCAGCACGGCGCGCGATGTGAATACACCCCACAGGACAAGCAGATACCGTGACGACCGCGCGACCGGCGTGGGCGGCACGAGGTGCTGGAAGGACGCGTCTTGGCAGTCTCGAGTCAGATCAAGGTCGATGCCGGAAACCCCACCGATACCGCGAAAGCCGGGATCCCGAGGCGAGTCTCGTTCGCGAAACTTCGTGAACCACTCGCTGTTCCAGGCTTGTTGGATGTCCAGACCGATTCGTTCGAATGGTTGATCGGTGCGCCCGCCTGGCGCGAACGGTCAGCGGCGCTCGGCGATTCACCCGAGGGTGGATTGGCGGAGTTGCTCGCCGAGATCAGCCCGATCGAGGACTTCGCCGCGACGATGTCGCTGACGCTCTCCGAGCCCCGTTTCGAGGAGGTCAAAGCCTCGATCGAGGAATGTAAAGACAAGGATATGACCTACGCGGCGCCGTTGTTCGTCACCGCGGAGTTCATCAACAACAACACCGGCGAGATCAAGAGCCAGACGGTTTTCCTGGGTGATTTCCCGATGATGACCGACAAGGGCACGTTCGTCATCAATGGCACCGAGCGTGTCGTGGTTTCGCAGTTGGTGCGTTCGCCGGGTGTCTACTTCGATCGCACCGTCGACAAGGGCACCGAGAAGGATTTGCACAGCGTGCGGGTCATTCCGTCGCGCGGCGCGTGGTTGGAGTTCGACGTCGACAAGCGCGACACCGTCGGCGTGCGTATCGACCGCAAGCGCCGTCAGCCGGTCACCGTGCTGCTCAAGGCGCTGGGCTGGACCGCCGCGCAGATCACTGAGCGATTCGGTTTCTCCGAGACCATGATGACGTCACTGGAGAAGGACAACACTTCCGGCACCGATGAGGCGCTGCTCGACATCCATCGCAAGCTGCGTCCCGGCGAGCCGCCGACCAGGGAGTCCGCGCAGACCCTGCTGGAGAACCTGTTCTTCAAGGAGAAGCGGTACGACCTGTCGCGCGTCGGCCGCTACAAGATCGGCAAGAAACTCGGCATCCACACCGGTGCCCGGGTGCTCACAGAGGAAGACATCGTCACGATCATCGAGTACCTGGTTCGCCTGCACGCGGGCGACAAGGTCATGACCGCGCCCGGTGGCATCGAGGTGCCGGTCGAGGTCGACGATATCGACCACTTCGGCAATCGCAGGCTGCGCACCGTCGGCGAGCTGATCCAGAACCAGATCCGGGTCGGCCTGTCCCGTATGGAGCGTGTCGTCCGCGAGCGGATGACCACCCAGGACGTCGAGGCGATCACGCCGCAGACGCTGATGAACATCCGTCCGGTCGTCGCGGCGATCAGGGAGTTCTTCGGAACCTCGCAGATGTCGCAGTTCCTGGATCAGCGGAATCCACTGGCGAGCCTGACCCAGAAACGTCGTCTGTCTGCGCTCGGGCCGGGTGGCTTGACCAGGGAACGTGCCGGTCTCGAAGTCCGCGATGTGCATTACAGCCACTACGGACGGATGTGCCCGATCGAGACGCCCGAAGGTCCGAACATCGGGCTGATCGGATATCTCTCGGTGTACGCGCGGGTCAATCCGTTCGGCTTCATCGAGACGCCATACCGAAAGGTTGTCGGCGGCAAGGTGACCGACGAGGTCGACTACCTCTCCGCCGACCAGGAAGACCGGCATGTCGTCGCGCAGGCGAACGAGCCGCTCGATGCCGACGGTCGCTTCGTCGCTGCCCGAATCGCGGTGCGCCGCAAGAACTCCGAGGTCGAACTCGTCGACTCCGCCGAAATCGATTACATGGATGTGTCTCCGCGTCAGATGGTCTCGGTCGCGACCGCCATGATCCCGTTCCTCGAACACGACGACGCCAACCGTGCCCTCATGGGCGCGAACATGCAGAAGCAGGCCGTGCCGCTGATCCGTTCCGAAGCCCCGCTGGTCGGGACGGGTATGGAGTCGCGTGCCGCGATCGACGCCGGCGATGTCGTAGTGAACGAGAAATCGGGTGTGGTCGAGGAGGTTTCCGCCGACTACGTCACGGTCATGGCCGACGACGGCACCCGCAAGTCCTACCGGATGCGCAAATTCGCGCGGACCAACCAGGGCACCTGTGCGAATCAGCGTCCGATCGTGGACGAGGGTCAGCGCGTCGAGTGCGGCGAAGTGCTGGCAGATGGGCCCAGCACCGAGAACGGTGAGATGGCCTTGGGTAAGAACCTGCTGGTGGCGATCATGCCGTGGGAGGGTCACAACTACGAGGACGCGATCATTCTGTCGCAGCGTCTCGTGGAAGAGGACGTTCTCACCTCGATCCATATCGAGGAGCACGAGATCGATGCTCGCGACACCAAGCTGGGTGCCGAGGAGATCACCCGCGATATCCCGAATGTCTCCGACGAGGTGCTGGCGGATCTGGACGAGCGGGGCATCGTGCGGATCGGTGCCGAGGTCCGCGATGGTGACATCCTGGTCGGCAAGGTCACTCCGAAGGGTGAGACCGAGCTGACCCCGGAGGAGCGGTTGCTGCGGGCGATCTTCGGTGAGAAGGCGCGCGAGGTGCGTGATACCTCGCTGAAGGTGCCCCACGGTGAGTCGGGCAAGGTCATCGGTATTCGGGTGTTCTCCCGTGATGACGAGGACGACCTGCCGCCGGGTGTGAACGAGCTGGTCCGGGTGTACGTGGCGCAGAAGCGCAAGATCCAGGACGGTGACAAGCTCGCCGGTCGTCACGGTAACAAGGGTGTGATCGGCAAGATCTTGCCGACCGAGGACATGCCGTTCCTGCCGGACGGTACCCCGGTCGACATCATCCTCAACACCCACGGTGTGCCGCGTCGTATGAACATCGGCCAGATCCTGGAAACCCATTTGGGCTGGATCGGCAAGGCGGGCTGGAACATTCAGCTCGCCGACGGTGCGCGTCCGGACTGGGCGAAGCGGTTGCCCGAGGAGTTGTTGTCGGCGAGCCCGGACACGAATCTCGCGACACCGGTCTTCGACGGCGCCCGCGAGGAAGAACTCGCCGGGTTGCTGGCGTCGACCCTGCCCAACCGCGACGGTGACGTCATGGTCGGCGCAGACGGTAAGGCGACGTTGTTCGACGGCCGCTCCGGCGAGCCGTTCCCGTATCCGGTGGCGGTCGGCTACATGTACATCCTGAAGCTGCACCACCTGGTCGACGACAAGATCCACGCGCGTTCGACCGGTCCGTACTCGATGATCACCCAGCAGCCGCTCGGTGGTAAGGCGCAGTTCGGTGGTCAGCGCTTCGGTGAGATGGAGTGCTGGGCCATGCAGGCCTACGGCGCGGCGTACACGCTGCAGGAACTGCTCACCATCAAGTCCGACGACGTCGTGGGCCGCGTGAAGGTCTACGAGGCGATCGTCAAGGGCCACAACATCCCCGAGCCGGGCGTCCCGGAGTCGTTCAAGGTGCTCCTCAAGGAACTCCAGTCGCTGTGTCTCAACGTCGAGGTCCTCTCCGCCGGATCCGCCATCGAATTGCAGCACGGCGACGACGACGAACTCGACCGTACCGCCGCCAATCTCGGAATCACGCTGTCTCGCACGGAATCGGCATCGGTCGACGACCTTCCGGGGTGATTCGCCCGGGCTGCCGCGCGCCACATCGTGCACGAGATATCGCCCGCCGTACGGCGCGAGCGTGCCGGGCAGTCGTTGCAGGCGCCAGCCGACATCTCGAACCAAGGGATACGCGGTGGCGCTCAGCCTCCTTCGCTGGAGAGGCGCTGCCGGAGGGTCGCTGCGCGAAGCGTGAGGTGGTTGCGCTCGGCGAGGTTCTGCGCCTGCGCGGCCGCCTCCACGTAAAGCCTTGCCGCCGTGGCGGTGTCGCCAGCGCGCTCGTGGAGGTAGGCGGACGAAGCGGTGTACCGCGGGAGCTTCGGGTCGAGTTCGGCGAGTGCGGCGAGGCCCGCTTGGGGTCCGTCCGCCTCGCCGACGGCGACCGCGCGGTTGAGCCGGACGACGGGACTGTCGGTGAGAAGGACCAGTTCGTCGTACCACTCGACGATCTGCACCCAGTCGGTTTCCTCGGCTGTCTGCGCGTCCGCGTGCAGCGCGGCGATCGCGGCCTGCGCCTGGTACTCCCCGAGCCGGTCGCGGGCCAGCGCCGCCTGGAGTATCGCAATGCCCTCGGCGATCAGGTCGCGCCGCCAGAGGCCGCGGTCCTGATCCGCCAGCGGCACGAGGCTGCCGTCGGCGTGCGTCCGGGCCGGGCGTCTCGCGTGGTGCAGCAGGAACAGGGCGAGCAGTCCCGCGACCTCCGGGTCACCACCCGTGGTCGCCGTGAGCTGCCTGGTCAGCCGGATCGCCTCCGCGGCGAGGTCGACGTCGCCGCTGTATCCCTCGTTGAACACCAGGTAGAGCACCCGAAGCACGGTGCGCAGGTCACCCGGACGATCCAGCCGGACCTCGCTCACGGTGCGTTTGGCCCGGCTGATCCGCTGGGCCATCGTCGCCTCGGGCACCAGGTACGCCTGCGCGATCTGCCGGGTCGTCAGGCCGCCGACGGCCCGCAGCGTCAGCGCGACGGCCGACGCGGGCGTGAGACTCGGGTGCGCACAAAGGAAGTAGAGCCGCAACGTTTCGTCCACGGTGGCGGCCGGTCCCGGCGGCGGCTCCTCGGAGACCCGAAGCTCGCGGCGCCGCCGCGCGGCGTCGGAGCGGGCGAGATCGAGGAAGCAACGCCACGCCGTGGTGACCAGCCAGCCCTTGGGGTCGTCGGGAGGCCGGTTCGACCAGGTCTCGACGGCACGGACCAGTGCCTCCTGGACGGCGTCCTCGGCGGTCGCGAAGTCCGCCCCGCGGTGGACGAGAGCCGCCAAGACACCCGGAATCAGGTCCCGCAGCTGGGCCTCGTCCACCGCGTCGGCGGCCATCACTCGGTGACGGTCGGCGGAGCCGTCAGGAAGGGCCGAACCTCGAGCCACTCGTGGATCGGCTTGCCGCCCGCGCCGGGCGCCGCGGACAGCTCGCCCGCCAGCTCGACGGCGCGCTCGTACGAGTCGACGTCGATGATCATCCAGCCCGCGATCAGGTCCTTCGTCTCCGCGAACGGGCCGTCGGTCACCGGCGGCTTGCCCTCGCCGTCGTAGCGGACCCAGGCGCCCTCCGGCGCGAGGGCTTGGCCGTCCACGTACTCGCCGCTGTCTTGCAGGCGGGCCGCGAAGTCGTTCATGTACCGCAGATGTGCCTCGATCTCGGCGGGCGTCCACTGGTCCATCGGCACGTCGTTGACGGCCGCCGGGGCGCCTCGGTAGTGCTTGAGGAGCAGGTACTTGGCCATGAGATTCTCCCTTCGGCTTGCGACCCTAGTTGGTCGCTCACCCCTGGGACGGAACCGTCACGACGTTCTCGACATCCGCCGCCGAACTTTTTTCGCGCGATGTATGAACGCGTCCGTCGAACGGTCTTGACCTTGCCCCTGGGGCAGGGTTCGACGATCCTTCGCATGAACAACGCACTCCACACCGTCGAAGCCCAGATCCGCGAACAGGCCGAGTCCTACTGCGAGTCCAACAACGTCCCCGGTTTCCTCGCGGGCGTCTATCACGCGGGCGAGCAGATCGTCGTCGCGCACGGCACCGCGAACGTCACCACCGGCGCACCGATGCTCGAACACACCGGATTCCTGTTCGGCTCTGTCACCAAGGTCCTGACCACCACTTTGGTCCTGCGGCAGGTCGAGCGCGGACTCCTGGACCTCGATATGCCGGTGGTGAAGTACCTCCCCGAATTCGCCTTGGCCGCTCCGGGCGCGACGGACGGGATCCTGGTCCGGCACCTGATCTCGCACACCAACGGCATCGACGCCGACCTGTACTTTCCCGATGCCAAGGGTCGCGACGCCCTGAAGACCTACGTCGATGGCCTCGCGAGCAGCGGCGGCACTCTGTTCGAACCCGGCGAGCAGCTCAGCTACTCCAACGGCGGCATGATCGTCGCGGGCCGCCTCTTGGAAGTGGTCACCGGGCTGCCCTTCCCCGAGCTGCTCGCGCGCGACATCTACCGCCCCGTCGGCATGACGGACTCCAGCACCTCGGCCGAGCAGGCCATCCTGCGCAGCACCGCGGTCGGCCACTTCAACGACCACGAGACCATGGCGGCCGCGCCCACCGGCATGTTCACGTTGCCCGAAACCTGGGGACCGGCAGGCGGCACACCGATCGGCACCATCGCCGACCTGCTGGCCTTCGGACGCACCCACCTCGCGGGCGGTGTGTCGCCCACCGGCGCCCGCGTCCTCTCGACCGAGTCGACCACGCTGATGCAGCAAGTCGCCTACGACATGGCCAGCCCGAACGTCCCGCCGATCGGCCTGGGTTGGGTGCTGTATCCGTTCGGTGAGACGACCGTCCTCGCCATGTCGGGCGCGTCGCCCGGCGGGGTGTCCCTCCTGTGCGTCGTGCCCGAACACGACCTGGTCTTCACCGCCTTCGGCAACACCCCCGGGGCGATCATGCTGCAGGACCAACTGTTGCAGTGGCTGGTGCGCGAGCATCTCGGCGTCCAGATCCCCACCCTCGTAACCGAATTGGCGCAGGACGTCGATCTGACCCCGTACGTGGGCACCTACCGCTCCAATCAGCTTCGCATCGACGTCGACATCGTCGACGGTCAGCTCGAGGAGCGGGTGACCTACGAACCGGCCGACGCCTCCCAGGAGCGTATCTTCACCGAGTTCACCGGCGGCACGACCTCCGCACCGCCGCAGCGCTACGTGCCGATCCAGCCCGGCCTCTTCGCGCCCGCCGGATACCCGTTGGAGGCTTTCGACGGATACCTGCGACTGCTGCTCGTCTCCTACCACGATGTCCGCGAGGGTCGAGCGCGCTTCCACAACGCAGGCGGCCGCCTGACCCGACGGGCCTGACCGTTCCGAACGACCTGCGAGGATGTCGACCATGATCACGATCGGCCAGCTCGCGGACTACGCCGGAGTGACCATCAAAGCCATCCGTCACTATCACGAGCGCGGTCTGCTCCCCGAGCCCGACCGCGACTCGTCCGGGTATCGCCGCTACACCGCCCAAGACGCCATCACCCTCGTCAAGATCAGGACATTGGCCCATGCGGGCGTGCCACTGGCTCGCATCGAGGACCTCCTCGGCGCCGATCCGGACGCGCTCACGGCAGCCATCGCCGAGATCGACCAGGACCTCGCCGACCGCATCGCGCAGCTGCGGCGAACCCGCGATCAACTCGCCCAGTTGCATAGCGGCGACCGGCTTTTCGTCTCCGAGGAAGTCGCCGACTATCTCGACGATCTGCGCGAACTCGGCGTCAGCGAGCGTCAGCTTCGCCTGGAACGCGACGGCTGGATCCTGATGCAAACAGCCGCACCCGAGGACGCCGCCGCGTGGATCGCCGAAAAGCGCGAGCACATCACCGATCCCGAGGGCCGCGCCATCTACCTCGGATACGACGCCGCCTACGACTGGCCGCCGGACGATCCCCGCCTGCTCGCCCTCGCGGACCGTACCCGGAACTGGTTCGCCAACCACCACAGCGAGACCCATGCCGCCCACAACTCGACTATCGCCCGGTTGGCCGCGTTGTCCAAGGCCGGAGTCTCGTCCCCGGCTTGGGATCGTCTCGCCCAGCTGGTGAAAGGGTAGGCGCCGCGCCACGGCAAGCGTTGTCACGATGATCCGGAAGAAGGCCGATCAGAGCCTGGGCGCACGTGCGCGCGCATCCCTTGCGGACCGAACAGGATGAGCAGCTCGACCACGCCGCCGTCGGCGCTGCCAAGCCAGTGCGGTACGGACGTGTCGAATTCGGCTGCCTCACCGGCGGGTAACGTCAGGTCGCGCTCGCCGAGCACAAGGCGCAGACGACCGTTGAGCACATACAGCCATTCGTAGCCTTCGTGCGTCTGCGGTGTCGGTTCGAGCGGTTTCGGCCGAGCGGGGATGATCATCTTGAACGCTTGGACACCGCCGGGACGCCGGGACAGCGGAATGAAGGTCATCCCGTACCGCCGGATCGGTTTCAGGTGGATGCGGGGGTCGCCGGTGCGCGGGGCGCCGACGAGGTCGTCCAGCGGGACGTCGTAGGTACGGGCCAGCGGCAACAGCAATTCCAGGGTCGCCCGGCGCTGCCCGCTCTCCAGCCGCGACAGGGTGCTCTCCGAGACGCCGGTCGTCGCGGCGAGATCGGCGAGGGTGATGCCGCGTTCGCGGCGCAGTGCGCGCAACCTCGGTCCCACTGTGTCGAGCACGTTTTCCGTATCGCGGTCCACCGGCTCATCTTGCCGGAACCGCAAGAATGCGTGCCAGCTCCTGGTCGGCCTGGCGAGACTCGTCGTGTCCACGCCGGCCACGCCGACATCCTCCGCGAACTGATCGACGGCGCGACCGGGCGCTGACTTCACCCGCATTCTCGAATCGAGGACCCATGATCACCACATCGCGCCCCTCCACGCGCAGGGTGGCGACCGCCGTACTCGCCCTCCTGCTCACGATCTACACCGCGGCTTGCCGCACACCGGCCGCCGACGACGTTCCCGCCCACGCTGCCATCACGCAAGACGACCCGCAGTTCACGAGTACTTTTCGGCACGATTTCGCCGACGTCGACGACGTCCGGATGCACTACGTGACCGGCGGAAGCGGCCCGCCCGTGGTGCTGATCCACGGCTGGCCGCAGACCTGGTACGGCTGGTGGCCGATCATGCCCGCGCTCGCCGAGCACTACACCGTCTATGCCGTCGACCTCCCCGGATTGGGCGACAGCACCGGCTCCCCCACCGGCTACGACAAGGCCACCCTGGCGCGCTACGTGCACACCCTGATCGCCGATCGGCTCGGCGTGCGGGATGCCCGCGTCGTCGGACACGACTTCGGCGCCGCCGTGGCGTTCCAGTACGCGGCACAGTTCCCCGCCGACACCGCCCGCCTCGGCTACCTCGACCTGCCGCTCCCCGGTCCCGGAATCGATGCGCCGACATACCGAACACTGAGCTGGCACATCGCCTTACACTCCCAGCGGCGGGTCCCCGAGGCGGTGGTCGGCGACGACGTCCGCGACTATCTCGCCCTGTTCTATCCGCAAGTCTCCTACGGTGGAACGGCTTTCGGCGGCACATCCGACCGATCCCCGTTCACCGACGCCGAAATAGACGAGTACGCACGCACATACCGTCGACCCGAAGTCCTGTCGGGCGGCTTCGAGCTCTACCGCGCCCTCGACGAAGACGTCCGCGACACCACGGCCGCCGCACCGGTACACGTCCCGACCCTGCTCATGACCGCCCAAGGACAACTCGACCCGGTCCGCGCCACCGCGGCCCCGCGCATCACCAATATCGTTCGCGCGGTGGACGTCCCGAACGCGGGACACTGGCTCGTCGAGGAGAACCCGCAATTCGTCACCGCGGAACTGCTGCGCTTTCTCGACGGATGACGTCGGTGGTGAGTGACAGCTCTTCTTCCTGGTCGTCGAAGCGCGCACGGGCCCGCTCGACGGCGGGCAATGTGGCGGTGGTCCAGTGCAGGAGCGCGTCGATGAGGTCCTGCAACGACTTCCCGATCCGCGTGATCCGGTACTCGACGGCGACAGGCCGCGTACTTGTGACGACGCGCTCGACCATCCCGTTGCGCTCGAGGCGCCGCAGCGCCGCCGTGAGCGGCTTCTGCGTCACGACCGGGATCGCCCGGCGGAGCTCGTTGAAACGCAACGGTCGCTCGCACAGGGCGTCGAGGATCTGCAGCGACCACTTGTCGAGCACCTGGTCGAGCAGCTCACGGTGTTGCTCGGTGAGTTGAGGACTGTCCGAACTGTGTGGAGCGGTTTCCTGCATGACACCTAGTCTCGTTGAAGTTCCCTTCGAGTACCAGGTAGACATCAGATACCTACCCCGACCATGAAGGGACACACCATGGCAGTGCAGCTGCTGACCCCGGAGGGAATGTTCGCTCCCGTTCCGTACCACCATGTTTCGATCAGCACGGGCGCCCGTCAGGTGCACGTGGCGGGCCAGATCGCCCGTGACGCCGAGGGCAACCCTGTCGCTCCCGGTGACCTCGCCGGCCAGCTCGCCCACGCGCTACGCAACACGGCACGCGGCTTGGCCGGCGCCGGAGCGAGCTTCGCCGACGTCGTACGTCTCCGTTTCTTCGTCACACACTGGACCCCGGACAAGTACGACGACTTCATCGCAGGTATCGACCGCGTCGCGGACGAACTCGAAATCCCGCGTCCGCTACCGCCTTTGTCCGCGATCGGCGTCGACTACCTCTTCGAGCCCGACGTCCTCGTCGAGGTCGAGGCGTTCGCCGTCCTCGACTGAGATCCCCTGTCGCGAACAGCGAAGCTTTCGCGGTGTCGGCGGGTTCGGCAGGGTGAGCCGAAGGTCGACCGCGACCGATCCTCCGGCCGTAGGCTGACCTATCGTGAACTACCTCGGATCTATCCGAAATCCCTTGCACGACGGGCTTTTCCTGGTGCTGTGTGATGGAGAGGCGCCGTTCGGTGGCTGGGATGTCCACGGCGACGAGCTCGCCGCCGAGGGCAGTACCCGCCGACGTGCGGCCAGGGAACGCGGCGGCTGCTTCGATCACCACACCGGTCGAGGAGGCCGGTCTGGCCTGGACGCGTGATGCCGCTAGCCGCATACGCTCGGCAACCACTCCGGCGGAGAGGTCCTGTTACGTTCTCCCGTCGGCACTCGTCATAGGTGCGACGACCGAATACGCACGGTCGTCGCACGCGGCGCGGTCGTCTGCGCTACGAGTCGATGCGCGGGTGTCGAACAGCAGCGCTATAGGTTTCAGCTGCCCGCGCTGCCGGTGGAAGGTCGCGTCCTGCGCAGTTCGCAGGCCAGCCGGTCGGCATCCGGCCGGTCCTCGCCGGAACGAGCGCAGCCCTGCGAGGTGTAGCCCTGCTCGTCGTAGCCTTGCCGGTCATAGCCCCACCTGTCGTAACCCCAGCGATCGTAACCCCACCGGTCGTAGCCCCAGACGTCGAAGCCGTCGGGGCCGTAGGGGTCCTCCGGCTCAACAGGTTTCGGAAACGACGGAGTCGTCATGGGCGGTTCGGTCGTGACCGGCGGCACGGTGGTGGCCGGCGGCGTGGTCGTCACCGGCGGCACGGTGGTGACCGGTGGCGCGGTCGTCACGGGCGGCACCGTCGTCACGGGCGCGATGGTGACAGGTGCGGTAGTAGCCGGGGTTTGATCAGGGGTTGCGAATGCCGGTATGACCAGCGCGGCCGGAGCAAGCATCACCGTCCCGGCGACTGCGGCCAGCAGGACCGACTGCCGAACCGTGCGCGGACTTCTCCTCAAATGAGACATCGTCGACCTCCAACTCGAGATAAGCGCGCTCGCCGCACCCGAGTCCCCTATCGGACGAATGTCCAAAGTTGCTACACAGCAGAGAGTTTCGCTTTTCACCCGTGCCGGGAAAACCTGCTCAACGTGCGGAGATGGCCGAACCTCTCTCCCATCCTTCACACGTCCACTGCTTGCCGAAGAACCAAACGACGGATCCGCGACGAATACGAGGGAGTCGAATACGGTTCTCGCATGTTCCCCACCTGGCGAATCGCTTCTGCCAAAGCGTCATTTCAGCGCTGGCCCCGGCGTGCCATCCTTGGGCTGGCGGGATGGATCGCGCTCCTCGGGTTTCCCGCAGCAGTGATCGGCGTCGCGGCTACGGCCGAATTTTCCGCCGCGGCAACCGAACTCGTCGTTGGTGTCTGGCTGCTGCTCGTGGTGGCCACCGTACTCGTCGCGGTTTGGCTCTGGGTGTGGCGCGTCAGCGAACTTGCCAGCAAGGAAAGCAGTGCACGCTATGACGTGCTGCGGGACATCGAAACCTCGCGGCTCACTCTGCGCCGACCGATGCCGAAGGACGCCGTCCCGCTCGCGGCCACGATCGACGATGCGATGCTCGCCAGCAACGGTTGGACAGAACGAAATGGCCGGGCACTGATCAAGGCGGTCGGGCACGGCTACCCGACTCTCGGGCTTCTGGTGATCGAGTCGCGATCGAACACAACCGTGATCGGTGGTGCGACTGTGCACCTCAGCGACGACCAGACGTCGTTCCCGTCCATCGGTTGGTGGATCGGCCCCAGTCACCGGCGAGCCGGCTACGCGAGCGAAGCGGTGGCCGCCCTCGTCGACGCGATCCACGACACCGGATTCACCAGCGTAGAGATCGGCACGAACGAGTCGAATCTCGCGGTGCAGCGCATCTGCGACAAGATCGGCGCAACAGAGAAGGACCGGCGACCGCAGCCGTTGCCGGACGGGCCGCCGGTTTCGAGCCTTCGCCGCTCACCGACACCGCGCCGGTAGCCTGGGCAAGTCCCCACACAACCAGCGCGCAGAGGGAATAGGTCGCGCCGACCCAGCAGGAGGCCGACCATCCCCAGGTGCTGTACGCCCAGGTGGTCGTGATCGCGCCGAGTGCGGATCCGAGGGAATAGCAGGCCATGTAGGCGCCTATGACGCTGCTGGCGTGGTGCTGGTGCGCTGCGGTGAGCAGGTGTTGGCTGCTGACATGTGCTGCCTGGACGGCGAAGTCGAGCAGGACGATGCCGATGATGAGCAGCCATAGTGTTGCTTCGGTCCGGGCGATGAGGAGCCAGGAGGCGGTGAGCAACGCCAGTGCGGAACCGGTGATCGCCTGTGCGTGACCGGAGTCGGCCCATCGTCCCGCGCGGGCGGCGCCGAGCGCTCCGGCCAGGCCCGCCAATCCGAATAGGCCGATCTGCGTGGTGCCCAAGTTCCAGGGCTCGGTGCCGAGGGGGAGGGCGAGCCCGCTCCAGAGTGTTCCGAAGGACCCGAAAAGGAAGAAGGCGATCAGTCCTCGGCTCAGGAACAGGCGATCCGTGCGCGCGAGCCGCCCCATCGATGCCAGGACCTGCGCGTACCGGACGCCGGAAGTGCCGCGGTCGGGGTCGAGTGTCGTGCGGACAGCGAGGGCCAGAGCCACGCACAGTGCGGCGAGCAGCGCGTACACGGCACGCCAGCCGACCGTGTCGCCCAGGACACCCGCGAGGACACGGACGCCGAGGATGCCGATCACCACACCGGAGGTGACCGCGCCGATATTGCGGCCCCGCTCGCTCGGTGCGGAGACCGCGGCGACATAGGCGACTGTCACCTGAACCACGACCGCGAACAGACCCGCGACCGCCAGCCCCGTCACCGCGACGGCGCTGTTCGGGGCGGCAGCCGCGACCGTAGCGCCCGCGGCGGTGAGTACCAGCAGGGCGGTGATGAGCCGGCGACGATCCACTACGTCTCCGAGTGGGACCAGCAGGACGAGACCCACGAAGTAGCCGACCTGCCCGGCGGCGACCAGCACGCCCAGCGAATCGTGCGCCAAATCCAGGCCGGTGCCCGCTGCCTCCAGTACCGGCTGGACCGCATAGATCGTGGACACGGCCACTGCGCACACCAGCGCCAAGATGAATCGCTGCGAACGCGAGACCCTCTGTGCCACCACACCTCCCAATCAGTAGCAAAATGCAACCATTTAAAGGTAGGGCATAATGGTTTCGAATTGCAACCGATTGGGAGGTAACTCATGACCGCGACACTCGGTTCCGGCCGCGAGTGGACCGATCCCACCTGCCCCGTCGCGCGAGCCGTCGACCTCGTGGGCGACCGGTGGAGTCTGCTGATCGTGCGTGACGCCATGGACGGCGCGGCGACCTTCACCGAATTCCAGCAGCGGCTCGGTATCGCCCGGAACATCCTCACCGACCGCCTGCGCAGGCTCGTCGACCATGGCATCCTCGCCACGAGTGCCACACCCGGCGGCAAGCGGCACATCTACGAACTCACCGAAGCCGGGCAGGACCTCTTCACCCTCGTCGTGGCGTTGCGTCAATGGGGAGAACGCCACGCCTTCACCGACAACGAACCCCACTCGACACTCGTCGACCGTGACGGTAACCCCGTCGCTGAACTTCGCACCGAAAACCACAAGGGCAAGCGCGTTACCGCGAGGACCACTCGAGTTCGCAAAGTGGGTGGACGCGAACCCTCTGCGGCAGATGCGTGATTTGCTGCGCCGCAAGAGATTCGAACGTCCCGATCGCCGGTATCACCGGACAGTCGGACCACAAACGTCGAGCTGACAGACGGAAGGGCCGACCCTACAGCTCCGGTCAGCCGCGGGCCATGTCCACGAACCGGCTCAGGTGCAGCTGGTGGGCGACGGTGATGGTGGCGGTCGGACCGTTACGGTGCTTGCCGAGGATCAGGTCGGCCTCACCGCCGCGCGGGTCGTCGCGCTCGAAGGCGTCAGGGCGGTGCAGCAGGATGACCATATCGGCGTCCTGCTCGAGCGAGCCCGATTCGCGCAAATCGGACACCATGGGCCGCTTGTCGGTTCGCTGTTCGGGTCCGCGGTTCAGCTGACTGATGGCGACCACCGGGACTTCGAGTTCCTTGGCAAGCAGCTTGAGGTTTCGGGAGAAGTCCGAGACTTCCTGCTGGCGGGATTCGACCTTCTTTCCGGAGGTCATCAGCTGGAGGTAATCCACCACGACGAGTTTGAGGTCGTGGCGCTGCTTGAGACGACGCGCCTTCGCGCGAATCTCCATCATGGTCAAGTTCGGCGAGTCGTCGACGAACAGCGGCGCCTCACTGATCTCGCTCATCCGCCGAGCCAGCTTCGTCCAGTCGTCGTCGCTCATCCGCCCCGACCGCATATCACCGAGCTTGATCTTCGCCTCCGCGGAAAGCAGACGCATCACGATCTCGGTCCTGCTCATCTCGAGCGAGAAGATGACGCTGGCCAGCCCGTGCTTGATCGAGCAACTGCGCATGAAGTCCATGCCGAGCGTGGAATTGTGCGTCGGGATCATCGAGCGCCCGGCGAGATACAGGTGATCGGCGTTGTCGACCTCGACACAGCGCACCGGGAGGCTGTCGATCTTGCGCACGTCGACGATTCGGCGCGGTGCGGAACGGGCTGTGCCGCTTACGGAGTGGTTGAGGTCGCCCGTGAGGTCGCGCAGGGTGTGGACGATCTCTCCTGTGGTGCGGACCGCGATCGGCCTGACCACATCCAATGCCGACCGGGTCACCCACTGGTGCATTTCATCCGCGACGATCACTGTCCCGTCGGAGAATTCGACCTCGAAGCAGGGCCGATCGGTGAGGACTTCGGTGGCGGCGAGGACGCGGGTGGGGCGCCCTTCGGCGTCGAGGAGTTCGTCGCCCACCTGGACTTCGCCCATGGTGGTCCAGCCGGTGGGGGTCGGCAGCGGGGTGTCGAGGGCGAGTGCCTTTCCCACGCCAGGTCGAGCCGCGACGATGATCATCTGGCCCGGGTGCAGGCCGTTGGTGATCTCGTCGAGTTCGGTGAAGCCGGTGGGGACGCCGAGGGAGATGCCGCCGCGGGAGGCGATGGAGTCGATTTCGTCCATCGTGGGCTGCAGGAGCTCCTCGAGGGGGAGGAAGTCCTCGGTGGTTCGGCGTTCGGTGACCTCGTAGACCTCGGCTTGGGCGCGGTCGACGACCTCGGCGATGTCTTGGCCGTCGGCGCCCGCGTAGCCGTACTGGACGATGCGGGTGCCTGCCTCCACGAGGCGGCGCAGAATCGCCTTCTCGGCGACGATTTCGGCGTAGTAGCCCGCGTTGGCCGCGGTGGGAACGGTCTGGGTGAGGGTGACGAGGTACGGCGCGCCGCCGATGCGCTTGAGTTCGCCGCGGCGGTCCAGGCCCGCGGCGACGGTGACAGGGTCGGCGGGTTCGCCGCGGCCGTAGAGATCGAGGATGGTGTCGT
This sequence comes from Nocardia sp. CNS-044, assembly GCF_059570515.1. Lineage (NCBI taxonomy): Bacteria > Bacillati > Actinomycetota > Actinomycetes > Mycobacteriales > Nocardiaceae > Nocardia > Nocardia sp. CNS-044. The sequence goes on along the minus strand of NZ_JCANSX010000005.1, from coordinate 273,340 downwards.
AGACCGCCTGGTGCGCCGGGCGGTAGAAGTCGCCGGGCCGGATGACTTCGACGACGTCGGCGATGGCGTCCTTGCTCAGCAGCATGCCGCCGAGGACGGACTGTTCGGCGGCCATGTCGTGCGGCGGCTGACGGCCGAAGTCTTCGCCGGGAGGTTCGGGCGGGAAGTCGGTGTGCCCGCGGTCATCGGTGGTCGTCACCAGACTCGACCGTCCTCTCTACCCCACGATCGGATTTCACCGTATCGATGACTCGTTCTTACTCCGGGCCTCTGACACGTTTGCCACAGCCACGGACGCGTTTGCCACAGCCGCGTCGACCCCGACCAGCAACTATCGCGACAGCTCGAATTCGCGCCATTCCGTACGGCCCGATCCGGGCGATGCGACGAACCTAGGCGACTCGGTGGGAGGTCGCCAAACCGAGCTGTGCACACAACTGTGGATAAGTTGGGGACTGTTTACCAAACCGTGTGCACCCCCTGTGTACAACTTGGGGAAAACCCAGGTCACTCCCACCAAAGCCGCTGATGGATGCACGTTTCCGCATCCATCCACGTGTGGATAGATCTCACCTCGGCGTGTCGCCCGAGATGAACAGCCGGGCGTGTTGGGTAAACAGCGGGTGCGCGCGCTATGGGCTGAGTCACATTGCGATCGGTCGGTTTGGTCAGTAATCCACAGGCCGAATAACCGGAGGTGAAAGGCGATAGCCGACGCGAGCCGGTAGTGCCCCAATTCACCGCCCCGCATTAGAGCAAATATCCGGCTAACGGGAGCTCGGGACGCGAAAAGGCAAGCCGAAGACCACCCCCGAGCGAACACGGGGGTGGTCTTCGACGTGAAGCGCGAACCGCCCGGGGGCGGTGCGGACTCAGCTCGCGGCGGCGACCTGCAGGTCGAACTTGGCGACCACGTCCGGGTGCAGGTGCACCACGATGCCGTGCTTGCCGGTCGACTTGATGTGCGCCTTCGGCAGCTCGATGCTGCGCTTGTCGACCACGGGGCCGCCAGCTGTCTTGATGGCCGCGGCGACGTCCGCCTGGGTCACCGAGCCGAACAGCTTGCCGGTGCCCGCGGTCTTCACGCTCAGCGAGACCGACTCCAGGCCCTCGATGGCCTGCTTCAGCTCGTTGGCGTGGTCCAGGTCGCGAACCTTGCGGGCGTCCTGCGCCCGGCGGATGCCCTCGACCTGCTTCTGCGCGCCACGGCTGGCGACGATGGCCAGGCCGCGCGGCAGCAGGTAGTTGCGGCCGTAGCCGTCCTTGACCTCCACGGTGTCGCCGGGGGCACCGAGGTTGTCCACATCAGCGGTCAGAATCAACTTCATTTGCGTGCCTCCCTTACTCAGCGAGCCGTCGACACGTAAGGCAGCAGGGCCACCTCACGCGAGTTCTTCACGGCAACGGCGATGTCGCGCTGGTGCTGCACGCAGTTGCCGGTCACCCGGCGGGCGCGGATCTTGCCGCGGTCGCTGACGTACTTGCGCAGCAGCGTCGTGTCCTTGTAATCGATCGAAACGGTGCCGGACTTGGCTTCCTTGCAGAAAGCGCAAGCCTTCTTCTTCAGCACCTTTTCGCGCGCGGGCGCTTTAGGCATGGTCTTTTACTCCAAAATTATTGTGGCCCAAGTCATCCGGGCCTATGAAAGCCGTCTCAGAACGGCGGTTCGTCATCCATGCGGCTGCCCCCGAAGGAACCTGCCGCGGGCGCGCTGCCCCAGGGGTCGTCCTCGGCGCCGCCGGAACGACCGCCGCCACCACCGCTGCTGCCGGAACCGGAAGAGGCGTAGTTACCGCCACCGCCACCACCGAAGCCGCCGCCCCCACCGCCGCCGCGGCTGGCCTTGTTGACCTTCGCCGTCGCGTAGCGGAGCGAGGGGCCGACCTCGTCGACCTCGAGCTCGACGACCGTGCGCTTCTCACCCTCGCGGGTTTCGTAGGAGCGCTGCTTGAGCCGTCCGCTCACGATGACGCGAGCGCCTCGGGTCAGGCTTTCGGCGACATTTTCCGCGGCTTCGCGCCAGATGTTGCAGCGCAGGAAAAGCGCTTCGCCGTCTTTCCATTCATTGGTATTACGGTCGAACACGCGGGGGGTGGACGCGACGGTGAAGTTCGCGACCGCCTGCCCCGCGGGCGTGAAACGCAGTTCGGGGTCGGCCGTCAAGTTTCCGATGACGGTGATGACCGTGTCGCCTGCTGCCATGGGTTCCTCCTGCTCGGTGTGCAGTCCGCATGCACTCGCTTTGTTGCGCTAGAGCCTAGAGATAGGCACCGACGCTGACGAGCGCGGTGGAACTACTTGTCGTGGCGCAGAACCTTGGTGCGCAGCACCGACTCGTTGAGCCCCAGCTGGCGGTCGAGCTCGCTCACCGTGGCCGGGGTCGCGGTCAGATCGACCACCGCGTAGATGCCCTCGGCCTGCTTGCGGATCTCGTAGGCGAGCCGACGACGGCCCCAGATGTCGACCTTGTCGATCTTGCCGCCTTCGGTCTTGACGACGCTCAGCATGTTGTCCAGCGACGGACCAACAGTGCGCTCGTCCAGGCTCGGATCGAGGATGACCATCACTTCGTAATGACGCACGGACCAATCACCTCCTGTGGACTAGGAAACGGCCACGGACGGTCCGTGGCAGGAGGGTCGTTGCGTCAGCAACCCGGTAAGGCTACATGAGTGAAGCGGGTTCACCTGCCAAGGGGTGGTTCTCCGGGTGATATGCCAGTCAACGGGAGATCACGGTCTGCTCGTGGGCCGTACCCGCACAAGTACACCTGCCGAGGGTTGGGGCGGGTGCGCCTGCATCATGGGGGCGGTTCTCCGGATGAGTGCCTGGCAACGGGAAAGACACGGCCTGCTTGTGGGCCGGCTCCGCACAAGTGCACCTGTCGGTAGTCGGGGTTTCGCGTCATGACGCGGTGCGGGTGTGGCACATAAGGTGGTCACATGTCGACCGGACCCGCCGCCACCCAGGTGCAGGCCCGGCGCATGCACCGCCGGACCGCGTTGGCCGCGGTGATCGTGCTGCTGTGCGGCCTGACGTTGGCGTTCGCGTACGCGAACAAGGCCAGGTGCGCGGGCGCTCCGTTCTACGAGAACGGTCGCAGCGCGGTCTTCGACGTGATCAAGGATTCGGACGTCTGCTATTCCGACATCCAGTTCCTCTGGCTGGGCCGCGATATCGATCGGCACGTCTTCCCCTACGTCGACGGCGGCATCACCGACGACGGCCTGCTCACCGGCGGCGCGGTCGAATACCCGGTGCTCAGCGGCACGCTCATGTGGGTCGGCGCGATCGGAGCGGACGACGACGCCGGCTTCCTGCGCCTGTCCGCGTTGTTGCTCGCGCCCTTCGCGCTGCTCACCGCCTGGTTCCTGGCCCGGCTCGCGGGACGCGCCGCGCTGCTGTGGGCGATCGGTCCGCCGCTGGTGCTCTACGCCTTCCACAACTGGGAGCTGCCCGTGGTCTGCACGGCGGTCGCGGCCATCTATGTGGTCACCACGGCGACCAGGTATTCGCTGCGGACCCGCGGCGTGCTCGCCGCCGTGCTGCTCGGGCTCGGCTTCTGTTTGAAGCTGTATCCGGGAATCTTCGTGCTGCCGTTGATGATCTACGTGCTGACCGGCGGCGGCGAGCGCGATCCCGACGACGATTCCGGCCTGGACGTGCGCGGCGCGCTGCTGACCGCGGGCGCGGCCATCGGCACCGTCGTCGCGGTGAACCTGCCGTTCGCGCTGATCGGATACGAGGGCTGGCGGGCGTCGATCACCTTCCAGCAGCTGCGCCAAGCCGACATCACCACCAACTCCATCTGGTACTGGGGACACCACCTGCTGTACGGGCGAGAGTCCGAGACCAGTCAGGCTTGGCACGACGGCGTCTCCATCGCCTCGCCGACCCTGATCCTCGCCGCGTTCGTCCTCGCGGTCTGGCTGGGCTGGAAGCGTTATCGCGCGACCGGTGTCTTCCCGTGGGTCGGCGTGAGCGGCGCGATGCTGTGTGGATTCCTGGTTTTCCACAAGGTGCATTCACCGCAGTACACGCTGTGGCTGATCCCGTTCCTGGTGCTGCTCGCGGTGCCGTGGCAGGTGATCGGCGCGTATCTGCTCGCCGACGCGGCCATCGGGATCGGCGTGTTCCGCTACTTCTACGCCATGGGCTCCGGTGCGCCGTTCGAAACCCAGGAGGTCGTCGTCCAGTTCGGCGTGTGGGGTCGCGCGGCCCTGCTCGTCGCGCTGTTCTTCCTGTTCATCAGGGCCGATTTGCGCGGGGCGGACGAGAAGGCCGCGCGGACGAGCCCGGACCGAGGGGACTTGGTCGCCGCCTGAACCAGGCCCGCACACCACCAACGGAGGGTCAGGCCCTGTCTTTTCCGTTGGTAGGCACTCACCCGGAGAACCACCCGTTGTGCAGGCGCACCCGCCCCCCCACACTTGGGCGCATGCTGCACATGCGGATCCTGTCGCCCAAGGAGATGACCGACGACGTGATCGACATCCTCGACAGGGACACCGGAGTGAGCGGGCTGGCCGTCGTGCGCGGTTCGTCGCTGAAACCGCCCGGTGACCTGGTGCTCGCGGACGTCGCGCGGGAGGCGGGCAACGACGTTATCCAGAAGCTGCGCGCGCTCGGGGTTCATCGTGCGGGCAGTATCGAGGTCGATCAGGTGCGAACATGGTTGTCGCGCAGCGGTTTCGACGCCGAGGTGCGCACGCCGGGTAGCAGCGCCGACGCGGTGGTGTGGGCCGACGTCGCACAACGCTCGTACGAGGAAACCGAGCTGAACTGGACCTACCTGAGTTTCATGACGTTGGCGACGGTGATCGCTGCCATCGCGATCGTGCTGGACTCGCAGATCCTGGTCATCGGCGCCATGGTGCTCGGCCCGGAGTTCGGGGCCATCGCCGCGCTCGGCGTCGCGCTGGTGCGCCGCCGTTTCGTGCTGTTCGGGCTCGCGGTGCGCACGTTGTTGCTCGGTTTCGCGGCGGCCATCGTCGTGACGTTCGTGCTGGTGCTGATCGGACGCGGGCTCGGCTGGATCACCATCGAGGACGTGACTGGGCCGCGCCCGGGCACGGCGTTCATCTACACGCCGGACAAGTGGTCGTTCATCGTCGCGGTGATCGCGGCCGCCGCCGGAGTGCTCGCCCTGACCTCGTCGAAGGCGTCCGGGCTCGCCGGTGTCTTCATCTCGGTGACAACGGTGCCCGCCGCCGGAAACATCGCGCTCGGTGTGGCTTTCGGTGTCCAAGAGGCGATCTGGGGGAGCACCTTGCAGCTGATCGTCAACCTCTCCGGCATGGCGTTCGCGGGATGGGCGACGCTGGCGTTCCAGCAGGCCGTGTGGTCGCGCGTCTCGGTGCGCCGGGCCAGGGCGATGAGCAGGCCCCGCCGGATGCTCTAGTCCCTGTCTCGAAGTCCCATCCGGCCGGACTTCGAGACAGGGCCTGGCCGTCACTTGCTCGCGCTGCTCCATTGCATTCCCCAGCGGTAGGCCTCGTCGATGTGGCGCTGGGTTCCGTTGATGTACTGCACTTCTCGGTGCACGGTGATTCCGCGGCCGTTGTTCTGCAGCAGGGTGATGGCGCAGGAGCGGGCGCCGTCGACCGGGGAGTCGAGGCGCACCTCCACCTGCGGCCCGTTGCTGGGATACAGGGTGACCACGCCGTCGGCGGCGGCCCAGTTCGGCACGCCCTCGTAGATGAAGGCGAAAATCAGGATGCGCTTGAACAATTCGGGGCGCGCGAGATCGATGTGCATGTTCTCGCCCGCCGTGACGGCGCCGCTGCGGTCGTCGCCGTCGAGCTGGATGTACGGCTCGTCCCGCAGCGAACCGAAATTCTCGCCGACCGCCTGCACGACACCTTTTGAGCCGTCGGCGAGTTCGTAGAGGCAGCCGAGGTCGAGATCGACCGGCTTGGATCTGCGGAAGAAACCCTTGGCCGCCCGCGACCAGTTCAGATTGACCCGCAAGACCCCTTGCTGCTCACCGGGTTTGGTGAGATTGATGCTCGGCGTCGCCTTGGACAGCGTCACCTTCGTCGAATTCGCACCGCCGGACTGCTGCTCGGACGCCATGCGCGGTCCCCCTCGGGAAAAGAAAAGCGGCAACGGCTTCCTCCTTCGGAGGGGCCGCTGCCGCGTCGAGTTCGTCGGCTGCCTGCCGAAAATCAGCCTACCGGCGTGGCAGCTCGCTCGCTCTCGAGTTCCTCCTCGTCGCCGCCCTCGCGCTTGTTGCGAAGCACGCTGCTGATGAACGCGGCGCCGATGAACGCCACACCGATACCACCGGTGACGAGCTCGTTGACGTGCACGCCGATCGAGATCAGCAGGATCGCCGCGAGCGCGCCGATCGCCCAGTGCGCACCGTGCTCCAGGTACACGTACTCCGAGAGCGTGCCCTTGCGCACCAGGTACACCGTGATGGACCGGACGAACATGGCGCCGATCAGGCCGAGGCCGAGCGCGATGATGATCGGGTCGGAGGTGATGGCGAACGCGCCGATCACGCCGTCGAAGGAGAACGAGGCGTCGAGCACCTCGAGGTAGAGGAACAGGAAGAAGCCCGCCTTACCGGTGGCTTTGGCCAGCTCCGACGGTCCGCCCGTGTGCTCCTCGGTGTGGAACATCGAGCCGAGCCCGTCGACCGCGATGTAGACGATCATGCCGAGCACGCCCGCGACCATCACGGTGGCGCGCTTGTCGTCGGCGGCCAGGAGCTCCGCGGTCAGGACCAGGCCCGCGCCCGCCACCACGACCGAGAGCATGTCCAGCTTGCCCGCCGCGGCCAGCGGCCGCTCCAGCCAGCCGAGCCAGGTGATCTCCCGCTCCTCGAAGATGAAGTTCAGGAACAGCAGCGCCAGGAACATGCCGCCGAACGCCGCGATCTGCGGGTGCGCGTCGGTGAGCAATGTCTCGTAGCTCGGGCTGCCGTCGGGGAAGTACGGCGCGTCACCCGCGGGCGGGTTGAGCGCGAGGTCGAGGGCCTGCACAGGGTCCAGGCCCGCGGTGATCCACACGATCGCCAGCGGGAACACCAGGCGCATGCCGAAGACGGCGATGAGGACACCGATGGTCAGGAAGATGCGCTGCCAGAAATCGCTCATCCGCTGCAGGATGGTGGCGTTGATGACGGCGTTGTCGAACGAGAGAGAGACTTCGAGGATGCCCAGGATCGCGCACAGCGCCAGGGCGGTGGGGCCACCGTACAAGAACGCCACCACCAGGGACGCCACGGTGACGAGGCCGGACAGGCCGAAGATGCGCAGGACCACGCGTGGACCTTTCGTGAATGGGAACTGAAACGGCGAGATCGATACCAGCGTGGCCGTTGAACCGCCGGATGTCCAACGAATGCGACCGGCGCGATAGCTGCCCCGGTCGCACGACGAGGGGGCTCGTCGCCCGAGCCCCCTCGTGTTGTGCGTGTTTTCGTCAGACGTTCACGCCGTAGTCACGGGCGATGCCCGCGAGGCCGGAGGCGTAGCCCTGGCCGATGGCGCGGAACTTCCACTCGGCGCCGTTGCGGTACAGCTCACCGAAGACCATGGCGGTCTCGGTCGAGGCATCCTCGCTCAGGTCGTAGCGGGCCAGCTCGGTGCCGTTGCTGCGGTCGACGACGCGGATGTAGGCGTTGCGCACCTGACCGAACGACTGCTGACGGGTGTCGGCGTCGTAGATCGAGACGGGGAAGAAGATGCTCTCGATGGTCGGCGGGGTGTTGGCCAGATCGACGTTGATGACCTCGTCGTCGCCCTCGCCCTCACCGGTGCGGTTGTCGCCCGCGTGCTCGATGGCGCCCTCCGGCGAGCGGAGGTTGTTGAAGAAGACGAAGTGCTGGTCGGTCAGCACCTTCTTGTCGCCACCGGTCGCGATCGCGCTGGCGTCCAAGTCGAAGTCGGTACCGGTAGTGGTCCGAATATCCCACCCCAGGCCGACGGAAACAGCAGTCAGGTTAGGCGCCTCCTTGGTCAGCGAGACGTTGCCGCCCTTGGACAAACTGACACCCATGCGGGAATCCCTTTCATTAGTCCGTCTGTGGTTCCCAGCATGTCCGAATCGCCGGGTACGACATACGACAGTAGTAGGTTTCGCCGAACTTGCGTAGGAACTGGGGGAACCCCCGGCGAACAGGAAGATCTCCTACCATCGGGGCGTGGTAGGGCGCAGGCGGAGCTGGTTCCGGTCGTCCGGGAACAGCGAATGGATCGAGCAGGCGCGAGCCCGGCTCGCGGACGCGTTCCTCGACATGGACCGGCGGCAGAGCGCGGCGGAGGCCGCGGTGCACGCCTCGGAGGAAGTCTTCTCCGAGCGGGGGTTCTCGGCGGCGTGGGATCCGGTGCGCGGCCGCTGTTACGACGCGGCGGGCGCGTATCTGGCGTTGAGCGAGGAACTCGAGACGGCCCAGCGCGACGGCACGAGCGTCGCCGACGGTCAGCAGCGCGCCGACGCCGTCACGCGGCAGCTGGTCGAGGCCGCGCGCGCGGTGGACGAGTTCTATCGAGGCAATCAGGCTCGGCTCGAGGAAGCCGTCGCGATCGTGCGGTCGGTGCCGCAGCTGGCGCAGCAGGTGAAGGTCGCGGCCGCCGCGGTGCGCGGGCAGGCCGCCGAATCCGAGTACGCCGACTACCCCTCGGTGCGGTCGCGCGCGGCCGCCGTGGATGAGGCGCTGGTCACACTGGAATCGGCAGGTGTGAGCGGTGGTTCGGGCGCCGTCCGCGCGGCCGCGAACCGCTTGGACGCGGTCACCAAGGAACTGGCAGAAGCGTTGGCGCAGGCACCATCTCGGCTCGGCGCCGCGAATACCGCGCTCACCTCGGTGGATACCAGGCTGGCCGCCGTACGCAACCGGTCCGAGCGGCTCGGGCCCGCCTACTCGGCGCTGCTGCGGGAATTCAATGCTGCGAGTTCGGCGGATCTGGCCAACAATGGGCGGGAAAGCCAGCAAGCCATCGATGCCGCAGCCGACGCTCTCGCCAGGGCGCGCGCCGCATCGGTCGCGAAGAATCCGGAGTCAGCCCTTGAATTGACCTCTACCGCGCGGGGAAGCCTCACCGAGGCCGAGCAGCTGATCGATGCCGTCACCAAGCGGCTCGAGCTGTTGCGCTCGGTTCGCGAGGACCCGCAAGACAAGGCAAAGGCCGTACGATTCAGGTTGCGGGACGCGCAGATGCTCGCGATGAGTCGGGGGCTCGCGGGCGAATGGGGATCTGTGCTGGACGCGCAGGCCGAACGAATCGAACGAATCACCGAAACACTGTCGGGGCGGCACCCCGATTACTGGGCCTATGTGGCGGAACTGGATGCCGTCACCGAATTCATAGCCGGAGTAGTGGATCGAATGAGAAAACAAGCAGGACCACGACGAGAATGAGGACGGAGCACCGATGACCGCTCCCGTCGCCGTCCAGCAGGAAGTATCCCTGCGGAAGCGACTGCCGCTGCGCCACTTTCGGCAGCTGCAAGGCCCCGATGCCAGACATCTCTTCCACCGGCAGCCCGAACCGTTCGGTGAGCACACCGACCGGGAGATGCTCGCGTACGGACTCGGCGCGACGCTCTACGCGCCCGCCACCAGACCCGATCTCGCCGAGACCATCCGGCGCCGCGCCGAGCGCGGCGTCTGCTCGATGGTGATCGACCTCGAGGACGCCGTCGCCGACGACGAGGTGGAGCTGGCGAAGAAACAGGCCGTCGACGCACTCGGCGAGCTGGCGGCCAGACCGGATCCCAATCCGCTGCTGTTCATTCGGGTGCGCGAAGCCGGCGCCATCGGCGAGATCGTCGACCAGCTCGGGGCGGGCGCGCCCGCGCTCACCGGCTTCGTCTTCCCGAAGTTCGACAGCTCCACCGGCCGGGCCTATCTGGACGCGCTGGCAGCGGCGGCCGAACGTTTGGGTCGGCCGCTCTACGGCATGCCGGTGCTCGAATCGGCGGCCCTCGTGCACCGCCAGACCCGCGATCAGGAGTTGACGAACATCGCGGCCATGCTGGCCGAGCACCGGGAAAGGGTGCTCGCGGTGCGGGTCGGCGCCACCGACATGTGCTCGACCTTCGGCATCCGCCGCGACCGCGACCTGACCATCTACGACGTGCGGGTGGTCGCCGACGTCATCGCCGACATCGTGAACTACCTGGGCCGCGCCGACGGCACCGGCTTCGTGATCACCGGACCGGTGTGGGAGTACTTCGCCGATCACGAGCGGATGTTCCGTCCGCTGCTGCGCACCGCGCCGTTCGAGGAGTCCGACGCGGTGCCGTTCCGGCAGTACCTGGTCAGCAGGGATCTGGACGGACTGCTGCGCGAGATCACCCTGGACCGCGCCAACGGCATCCAGGGCAAGACGGTGATCCACCCCTCGCACGTCGCGGCGGTGCACGCGCTGTCGGTGGTGTCGCACGAGGAGTATTCCGACGCGCTCGACATCCTCCAGGTCGACGTGGGCGGGGTGGCGGCCTCGGGTTACCGCAACAAGATGAACGAGATGCGGCCACACCGCAGTTGGGCCCGCGAGACGCTGTTGCGCGCCCGCGTGTTCGGTGTGGCGAACAAGGGAGTTTCTTTCGTGGATCTGCTCACGGCGTTGGTGAAGGTATGAGCGAACGGAGTGCGCGAATCATGTCCCAGCGTGCCGCGCATGCCGGAGCCGAGCGTCAGCGAGGCGCAGGCATGAGCGTCAGCGAGGCGCAGGCATGACCTCGCCGTGGGCGACCCGAACACTCGGTATCGAACTGCATCATCTGTCTTGTCACGGCACGAGTTCCGACGGCGTGCTGCCCGCCGAGCTGTCGATCGAGATGCTGATCGAGCCTGGTTTGCGGCGCAATCCGCGCCGGGCGCACCTGCTGGTCTCGACGGTGCTCGGCAAGCATTTGCCCACCGATCCGCGGGTGGTGCTGGACGCGGGCAACCGGCTCGGTGATCTGGTGCGCGCCGCGCTGACCGAGCGGGCGGACGAGTCGGGCGCGGTCGTGCTCGGATTCGCCGAGACCGCAACGGGTCTCGGTCACACCGTCGCGGCGCGAATCGGGGCGCGGTGCTACCTGCATTCGACGCGCCGTGACGTGCCGGAGGCCGACACCCTGGCCGGTTTCGAGGAGGGGCACTCGCACGCCACCTCGCACCTGCTGCAACCCGCGCCCGCCGAGATCTTCCGCAACGACCTGCCGCTGGTGCTGGTCGACGACGAGATCTCCACTGGCGCTACGGCGATCGACGCGGTGCGCGCGCTGCACGACTTCGCCCCGCGCTCGCACTACGTGCTCGCCTCGTTGGTGGACATGCGCACCGCCGAGGACCGGGCCGTATTCGAGAGCGCCGCAGCCGAACTCGGTGCCCGCATCGACACCGTGTGCCTGGCCTCGGGGTTGACCAAGCTGCCGGAAGGCTTGATCGAGGCCGTCACCTCGATGCCCGATCCGGCGCTGAATCCCATTGCGCCGCAGCGTGGCTCGTTCGGTCGCATCGAGCTGCCCTGGCCCGATTCGGTGCCCGAGGGTGGACGGCACGGGATACTGGATTCCGACGCCCCGGCCTTCGAATCGGCCGTCGCCGCCGCGGCCGCGGTGCTGACCGCGCGCCTGGCCGTGGACGCGCCGGATCGTCCGGTCATCGTGTTGGGGCACGAGGAGCTGATGTACCTGCCGCTGCGGTTGGCGGCGGCGTTGGCCGAGTCGGGCATCCCGACGAGGTATCAGACCACCACCCGCTCGCCCGCCTACGTGCTGGACGAGCCCGGATATCCGCTGCGGCGCGGGTTCCGTTTCGTCGCACCGGAATCCGACGCGGACGCGCCGCGGTATCTCTACAACGCCTGCTGGCCGGAGGATTTCGACGCGGAGTTGCGCGAGCTCACGGCGCAGAGTTCGGTCGTGGCCGAGGACGTGTCGGCCGTCGACAACGATGCGCGGGTCGCGGGAGATGGCGTGCGGGCCGCCGGCGGGGACGCGGGGGTCGCCGGCGAGGACACCTCGGTTGCGAATGATGGCGTGCGGGCCGACGATGCGGACGCGTGGGGCGCAGAGAACGACCTGCGCGCCGCATGCGATGCGCGCGGTGGTGCGCCGGGCGCGGGCGTGCACGGTGGTACCGGAAATGATCCGGTCCTCATCGTGGTGCTCGACCCGCCCGCCGACACGCCGGAGCTGATCGCGGAGGGCGGTTTGGTCGACGTTCTCACCGCTTCGGGGGCCGACGTGCTCGTCGCGCTCGTGCCGGGCGCCGATCCGCGTAAATTGGACATCGAGCGGCGTGCGACAGCGAAGGCCGCGACCGTCGACGAGGAGGTCGAGACGAACCGCGCCGTGCGTGCCGCGACGTTGCCGGAAGCGACCGGGGAGCCTCGGCTACCCGCACCCCTGTACGGGCCGGACTTCGGCTCGTACGCCGCCGACGAGGTCTCCTGGCTGCTGAAAGATCTGTCCGACGCCGACCTCGAGGCCGACATCGCCGAGCGGGAGCGCCGCATCCAAGCGGGCGTCGCGCACTACGCGGAATCGCTGCCGATCGAATACCAGCCGGACGCCGCCTATCGCGGTCTGTTCGACGAGGTGCTCGCGGAGAGCGCCGAGCGGCTGGCGCTCGCCGTGGGCACCGTCGCCGAACTCGTGGTCGCCGAGCGCGGCGAGGACATCGTGCTGGTGTCGCTCGCGCGCGCGGGCACGCCGGTCGGGATTCTGATGAAGCGCTGGTTGCGCTCCGGACGTGGGGACGGACTGCCCGGCCTGGACGTCCCACACTACGCGGTGTCCATCGTCCGGGACCGCGGCATCGACGCGACCGCGCTGGATTACCTTGCCCGGCACCATGATCCGGCCTCGGTGGTGTTCGTCGACGGCTGGACCGGCAAGGGCGCGATCACCAAGGAGCTCACCGAGGCGCTCGACGCCTACCACGCGGCGGGCGGCGCCCGATTCGACGACGAACTCGCCGTGCTCGCCGATCCTGGCCACTGCGTGCGCACCTACGGCACCCGGGACGATTTCCTGATCGCCTCCGCGTGCCTGAATTCCACAGTGTCGGGCCTCATCTCGCGCACCGTGCTGAACGACACGCTCATCGGGCCCGGTGACTTCCACGGCGCGAAGTTCTATCGCGAACTGGCGGCCGACGACGTCTCCCGGCGCCTGCTCGACGCCGTCACCGGCGCGTTCGACGCCGTGCGCCCGCGCGTGCCCGCCGAACTCGCCGCGGTGCTCGGCTCGGATCGGACTCCCACCTGGACCGGCTGGTCCTCGGTGGAGAAGGTGCGTGCCGAATACGGCATCGCCAGTGTGAATTTCGTGAAGCCGGGGGTCGGTGAGACCACCCGGGTGCTGCTGCGCCGCGTGCCGTGGCGGGTGCTGGTCCGCGAGGCCGACGCCCCCGAGCACGCGCACATCCGGATGCTCGCCGCCGCGCGTGGTGTGCCCGTCGAGGTCGTCCCCGATCTGGCGTACTCGTGCATGGGTTTGATCAAGGAAGTACCGAAGTAGATGCTATTGGTAAGACCACGAAGACAAGCGCTAGTCGCCACCGATCTCGACCGCACGATGATCTACTCGCGCAACGCCTTCAGCACCGCCTCGGAGGTGCCGATGGTGTGCGTCGAGCATCTGGAGGGCGCGCCGCTGTCGTTCATGACGACGGCCGCGGCGCTGCGGATGCAGACGCTCACCCAACCGGCGGCCGTCATCCCGACGACCACCCGGACCATCAAGCAGTTCAACCGGATTCGACTACCCGGGGCGCCCTGGCGCTACGCGATCACGAGCAACGGCGGCAACATCCTGGTGGACGGCGTCCCGGACATGCGCTGGCGCATCGACATCGACGTGCAGGTGCGCCAGAGCGGCGCCACCCTGTCGGAGGTGAGCGCGGAGCTACGCGCCAGGATCGATGACTCCTGGGTGACCAAGTTCCGCGTCGCCGACCATCTGTTCTGCTACCTGGTGGTCAAGCCCAAGGCGGTGCCCGAGGGTTTCCTGGCCGAATGGGACGCCTGGTGCCGCGAGCGCGGCTGGTCGGCCTCTCAACAGGGCCGCAAGATCTACACGATGCCGCAGTCGGTCTGCAAGAGCGTCGCGGTCGCCGAGGTGCGCCGCCGCCTCATGGAATCCGGCGAACTCACCGACGCGGCCAAGACTTTCGCCGCCGGTGACGGCGCGCTGGACGCCGAGATGCTGCGCGCCGCCGACTCCGCCATCCGCCCGCGGCACGGCGAACTCGAACAACTCAACTGGACCAGCCCCAACCTCACCATCACCCGCGCCACCGGCATCCTCGCGGGCGAGGAGATCATCAACTGGTTCTTGACGTCCTTCCCCACGGCAGAAGCCGGGGGATTCCAACCTGCCTAGGCCACGGTTGGGGCGGTAGTATTTCGCGGGTTCCCGCCGGGTTCCTGCTTCATCGACTGCCCAACGGCGAGGTCTCCACAGGCTGACACGGACAGCCCGTCCGCCAGTATGTTCTTTGCTGCGTTCACGTCCGCATGCTCTCTGTATCCGCAGATGGCGCACCGGAACACCGCTTGGCTCTCACGGTTTCCCGGGTCCACGCTGCGGCACACCGAGCAGCGTTGTGACGTGTACACGGCAGGGACTTTAATAACGTGGGTGCCCGTGTAGCGGGACACGCTGACAAGGGCCCGCTCGAAGGCATGCCAGCCCTTGTCCAGAATGCTGCGATTCAGCCCGGCTTTTTGCCCTACTCTGCTACCGGGGTGCTCGATGGTGCCCTTAGCCGAGGCGGTCATGCTCATTGTGCGGAGGTCCTCGATGGCGACCAGGCCGTGTCGGGTGGCAAGCTGGTTTGCGGTCCACGCACAGAAATCGGCCCGACGGTTGCGCTCCCGCCGCCGGATCGCCCGCATCGCGGCGATGGTCTTGCACCGGTTCGCGCTGCCCCTGTGCTGCCGGGCGAGTTTCTGCTGCAAACGTCTATACCGGACGGCCTCGCCCGGGGTGCGGAACTCACGGTTCCACATTGTTGCGTCGGACACCGCAACCGCCGCCCTCACGCCGCGATCCACGCCCACAGCCGTGGTGCTGGCGTGCCGCTCCGGCGTGGTGCGGCCATCCTCGACGAGAAACGAGATGTACCAGCTGACGCCGTCCCGAGACACGGTCGCCGAACGCACCGCGCCGTCGAGTCGGCGTGACCAGCGCAACCGCACCCAACCGAACTTCGGTAACTTCACTCGGCCCCACTTTTTGCCGAGCCGCTCCACGGTGATCTGCTTGGGGTCAGGGAACCGGAACGACGGCAACCAACGACGCACAGAACGCCACTTCACTCGTAACGCGCCGTGCTCCCGGCAGGCCCGGTCCAAGTCCATAATGGTTTGCTGCAACACATGCGACGGGGCAGCCTTCAACCATTGGTGCTCGGTTTTCGCATCCGCAAGCTGTCCAGCCTGCTCGTTGTAGTTGATCCATGCGCCCCGGCGGCGATACTCATGGCGCTGTTGTAGTGCGGTGTTCCACACCGACCTGCAGATCGCGCCGATGGTGTCGGCGAATTCGGCCTGTTCCGGCGTGAATTCCAGCCTGTACTTCCGGCCCGTCAGCATTGGATCACTGTTGCTGCTGCTCGACATAAGAGCCCGTTGATGGCCTTCTCCAGTCGTGGACTCCGGACCGCGGATCCACCTCTACGAGAAAGTGAACGCGGTCGGGCATAGTCCTCATCTCCACCAACCACGCCCCTTCTCCTCGACGACACCCCAGATAATTCCGCGGCCGCTCATCCGGCCGCCGATACTCCAGGGCGTCGCACAACTTGAAATGCTTACTGGAACAACCCCGTTAGGTGGAGCGCAGCGTAACAGCCATGCCAGGTGTGGCGCGGGCTTTGATGTCGATCGCGCGTCGCGGTCACCGGGCCGATCGATGTGCGCTAGCGCTCGGAGCATAACCTCCGTCGTCATCGGGGCGACCGCCGTGAGGCTGACGCAGCGGCTGGACGAGCTATCGGACTTCGCGAGCTTTGGCTGACCGCGGCTTGTCGGACGCATTTCGGTCGGGCTGGATGCCGGGTTTCGTCCGGCTGTGTGCGGACCGGCGCACGAGTCGCGCCGGTCCGCGAACTCAGTACTGCTGCTGACCCGCGAGTTGCTGGGCGATCACACTCTGCAGGCGTTGCAGGCCGCCGACGGTGACGCCGCTCTGCAGCTGGCCCTCGATGGTGCGCACGAGCACCGAGTCGCTCATGACCTTCTCGCTGGACTGGATGAGTACCGTCCCCGCGCCGGTGAAGTCGAATTGCCGTTCCTCACCGGAGTTCACGCCGAAGCGCGCCGCGCCCGCCGCCAGGAAGCTGGAGACCCACTGGTGGTCGTAGTGGTGGCTGGGGGAGGGGCAGTCGGCCCAGCCGACCAGCGATTCCGGGTCGACCCGCAGCGGCGGTTCGGCGAAGATCACCGGGCCGTTGGAGGAGGCGAGAAACTTGCCGGTGCCGATCAGCGTGAGGAAGCCGGGCACGATCGACTGCTTCAGCGCGAGACCCGGCTCGAAGGCGAGCAGGTTGGCCGCGCGGATGGTGAGATTGCCGTCGTCGAGATCGAAGGAATTGATGTCGTAGCCGCGGTCGCCGATGATCAGCTTGCCGTGGCCCTCGGCGACGACGTAGTCGTTGGTGAACAGCGGCGCCGAGAACTGCTGCGACACCATGTGCATCAACCCGCCGTGCAGGCCGTGGGTGAGCAGCTGGAAATTCATCTGGCCGTAGTAGGCGATCATCGCGCCCTTGCGCATGAACCACGGCTTGTTGAGGTCGATGCAGTAGGCGTAGCTGTTGCCCGGGATGTTGTCGCTCTCGCCGAGCGTCATCGGGTTCAGGATCTGGGCCATGGTCACAACTTCTCTTCGGAGGCCTGCACGTAGACGACACCCTGTCCGACGCAATGCAATTGCATCGCCTCGCCGGAGCCGCGCCCGACCGCGTCACGCCAGCTCAGCGCGGTCTTCAGTTCGGTCTGCACATTGCCGTACGCGGCGACGAACGCCTGCGGGTCGACCACGATCGGATTCGGCCCGCCCACTTGCAGTTCCAGGAATCCGCCGTGTGCGAGCAGCACCGCCGCGCCGTGCCCGGACAGCTGGGTGGTGAACATGCCCTGCCCGGTCAGCGCACCGGAGGCCGCGCCGCGCAGCGCGCCCATCAGCCCACCGCCGCCACCGCCGCCGGAACTCGCCACCGAGACGATCGAACTCTGCAGGCCAGCGGTATTGGCAAGCAGCCGTGAGGCTTCCACCCGCAGCGACGCGCCGGGCTGCATCTGCACGACGTGCACCTCGAGCCCCGCGAAGCCGTAGTGCACCTGGCCGTTGCCCTGCGCGAGCATGGTGCGCTCGTGCTCGCCCGCCATCATGCGACCCGCCATGCCCATCAGCCCGCCGCCGCCCATGCCCTGCGCGCCCGGGATCTGATGCGGCGCAAAGGAAACGTCGCCGCTGTAGTACAGCATCGCGCCGCTGCGCGCGACGACGCCGCCCGCCATGCCGACGTCGACCTTGACGACCTTGCCGTTGACTTTCTCGAACATCCCCGGCCCCTTACCGTTCCGCAGGCTGGATCAACACGACGCCCTGGCCTTCCCAGCGCAGCGAGAACGCCTCGCCCGCATCCTGACCGACCATGGTCCGCCACGAGACGTCGGTGACGAAGGACTGGTTCAGATTGCCCTGCGCGGCGACGAACGCGTCCGGATCGACCACCAGCGGATACTGCGGCGACACCTCCAGGTGGATCAGCGGGCCGCCCGCGGAGAGCAGCGCGACCTGTCCCTGGCCGGTGACGGTGGTGGTGAACAGCCCCGCCCCGGTGGACGCGCCGCGCAAGCCCGCGAAACGCACGTCCGTGCGCAGATTCCCGGCGAACGCGAGCAGTTGCTGCGATTCCACCTGCAGCGTCTCACCGTTCAGGTTCACCACCGACACGTGCTGGCCGTTCACCGCGAAGAAGACCCTGCCGTTACCGCCGCATTCCATCAGCGACAGCTTCTCGCCGGTGGCGCGCCGCTTGAGTCCGGCGAGCACGCCGTCGCCTCCGCCGAATCCGGCGGCCTTGAACTGCACGTTTCCTTCGTAGGCGATCATCGACCCGGCGATCGCGCGGACACTCGTTCCGGCGAGATGGGCCTCGACCACCTTCTTCGACTGTTCGAAAAGTTGTGCCATCTGGGAGTTTGCCCTGCTGTCTCAGTTCGGGAACGTGGGTCGTCGTCGCGTTCCGCTGCCAGCGGTCACTGTAACGGACACACAGGGTTCGCAACGCCCCGCGCGGCGTTTACTTCGGCGGTGGCCGGGCCGTTTCTCGTAGAGTGGCAAACGTACGCACCGACAAGCGAAGGGTCGACCTTGTCCGCAACACTCGCCAAGGGCCAGAACGGCCCGCTGGCCACCAACGATGTGGTGATCTCCGTCCAGCTGTCGGCACCGGCGGACCTGTCCGCACTGCTGGTGACCGAGCGGGGCAAGGTCCGCTCGGACGCGGACTTCGTCTTCTTCAACCAGCCCAATGGCCCCGGCGTCAACCTGCAGCCCGCGCCCGCGGGACAGCCCGCCTCGCTCGCCGTGTCGCTGAACGCGGTGCCCGCCGAGATCGAGCAGATCCGCGCGGTGATCACCCTCGACGACGCCTCCAGCAATTTCGGCAGGACCGCGCCGCCGATCGCCATCGTCTCCGACGCCGGCGGTAATCCGTTGTACGAGTACCGGATCGACGGGCTCGACACCGAGTCCATCGTGATCGCGCTGGAGCTGTACCGCCGCCAGGGCTCCTGGAAGGTGCGCGCCGTCGGCCAGGGCTACGCGGGTGGTTTCGCGGCGCTGGTCACCGATCACGGCGTGTCCGTCGACGAGTCGCCCGCGGCCCAGCAGGCCCCGCAGCAGGCGCCGCCGGCGCACTACCCGCAGCAGACGGCCCCGGCCCAGCAGTCGCCGCAGTACGCCGCCACCGGCGGCTCGTACCCGCCGCCCGGACCCGGGTACGCGCCCCCGACCGGTGGTGGCTACCCGCCGCCGCCCGGACCGGCCACCGCACCGCAGCAGGCCGCGCAGCCGACGGGCGAGGTGAGCTTGAGCAAGGACCGCCCGGTCAGCCTGCAGAAGGGTCAGCGCGTCACGCTGCGCAAGGAGGGCGGCCAAGCGCTGACCTTCGTGAAGATGGGTCTGGGCTGGGATCCGGTGCAAACCCGCGGCATGTTCGGCAACCGGACCGTCGACATCGACCTGGACGCCTCGGTGATCATGTTCGCCGACGGAAACCCGGCCGACTACGCCTACTACGGTCAGCTCTCTTCCAAGGACGGCTCGGTGCGCCACCAGGGCGACAACCTGACCGGCGAGGGCGAGGGCGACGACGAGGTCATCCTGGTCGACCTGACCAGGATCCCGGCGCACATCACCTCGCTGGTGTTCATCGTGACCTCCTACAAGGGCCACACCTTCGAGCAGGTGCGCAACGCGTTCACCCGTCTCGTCGACGGCTCCAACAACGCCGAGCTCGCCAGGTACACCATGGCGGGCGGCATGGCGTTCACCGCGATGGCGATGGCGAAGGTGTTCCGGGTCGGCGGCGACTGGAAGATGCAGGCGCTCGGCGAGGGCTTCCAGGCCAAACATCCCGGCGAGGCGATTCCCCAGCTCGGCCGTTTCCTCTGAGGCAGGCTTGCCGGAGGTACACGCGAAGAGCATGGCGGACAACGTGATTCAACTGAAGGCGGGCCAGAACATCCCGCTGAACGGTGAGGTGCTTCGGTTCAGCGCGAAAGGCAGTGCGGCGCTAGATGTTTCCGCGCTGGTGGTGGCGGAGAACCTGCGCGTGTTCGACGCGTCGGACTTCGTCTTCTACAACCAGCCGAACACCGGCGGCGTCGCGCTGGACGGCGACGAGGTGAGCATCACCCTGGCCGAGGTGCGCGCCGACGCCAAGGCGGTGCTGCTGGTGGTCAGCGCCGACCCCGCGGCGCCTGGCGGCGGCGAACTCGGGCCGGTGACCGCGTCTCTCTCCGAGAACGGCACGGTCACCGCGGAATTCGCGATCGCGCCCGCGGCGGGGGAGGCGGCGTTGATCTGCCTCGAGGTCTACCGGCGCGGGGACGCGTGGAAGGTGCGCGCCGTCGGCCAGGGCTACGCGGGCGGGCTGCCGGTGCTGCTGCCAGCGCACGGCGTCGAGGTGTCCGGTGGACCGGATGCCGCGGCGCACGCCCCGCATCCCGCGAGTGACCGGGACGCCATCGCCGGGCCGCAGCAGGCCCAGCATCCGACCGGTGGTCCCGGGCTGGAGGTGTCGCACGGTCTGGAACGGCTGTGGATGATCTTCGAGGACGCGGCCCGCTCGGCCGCCGCGCTCATCTCGGCACGGGACTACGCGGCGAAACGGCTGGACGAGGAACTCTCGGCCGCGGTCTCCGATCCCGCGACCAGGAACACCCCCGTCGCCGAGGCCAAGCGCCAGGAGGCACAACGCCGCAGCGACGAACTCGTCGCGGTCGCCGAGGGCAATCATCGGCGCGACAGCGAGCATCTGATGCGCGAGCTCGCCGAGGCCGACCGGCTGCTGCCGCCCGCGCTGGCCTCTTGGTCGTCACCGGCCTGGGAGGGCCGCGCGAAGCCGAGCGACGGCATCCGGCTGGGTGAGCTGTACGCGATCGAACGCGGGTCGCTGCGCATCCCGTACTGCGTGCCGGTGCCGCTGACCAGGCCGCTGTGGATCGACACCGAGCATTCGGCGGCGGTCGTTCCGGTGGTCGGCGCACTGCTGGCCCGGCTCCTCGCGTCCGATCCCGGCAGGCGCACCCGCATCGACGCCATCGACCTGACCGGGGCGTTCACCGGACTGCTCGCGCCGCTCGGAGCGGTGCTGAACGGTCCGCCGATCACCGACCACGGCGATATCTCGGCGCGGCTGCAAGCCCTTGTCGACGCCGCCGAGCTGGCCGAAATGGCTTACAACAGCGGCGCTTTCACACCGCCCGCCGAGCATCGGGTGCTGCTCGCGGCCGACTTCCCGCACGGATACCAAGCCTCCGACGCCCAGCGCATCACGGCGCTGACCCTGCGTGGCGATCTGATCGGGCTGTCCATCGTGATCGTCGGCAGCGACGAGTCCGAATCACCGGACGGCACCGTGGCGGCGCTGTCGCAGGCCTGCCGTCACCTGCCGACTGTGGAGGACACCCCGCTGTTCGATCCGTGGACCGGGAGCGCCTGGCAGTTGGAGTTGGATCTGTTGCCAAGCGATCCGCAGCGGGCGGCAAAGCTTTTGCGTTCGGAGTAGCTACCGATCGAGGTGACCGTCAGCCATTGGCGGCCGCCTTCGGTCGAATACCGCATGGGCGCAATCCGACTGAAGGTGACCGTGAGCTATTCGGACCGACCATAGGTCACCTTCGGTCGACGATCGCGCGGCTCAGCCGGTGCGGGACGGAGTCGCCTTGGGGCGCAACAATTCCGGCAACCACGGCAGCAGCGGATCGGCGCTGCGGTCGATGACGCCGCCCGCCGGGTCGTCCACGAAATCGCGGCGGACCAGGTCCTCGCCCGGCCGGTAGATCTGCCAGACGATCAGTGCGCAGAGCCCGAGCACCGCGAGGTCGCGCAGGACGACGGTGCCGGTGAACCACTGCTCGGGCAGACCCTTGCGATCGAGTCCGAGGTAGTAGAACATGCGCGGCGCCCAGACGAGCGCGTCGATCGTCATCCAGGCCAACAGGATTCGGCGGTGCGGCAGCGCGAGCACGGCGAGCGGCACCAGCCACAGCGAATACTGCGGGCTCCACACCTTGTTGGTGAGCAGGAACGCCGCGACCACGAGGAAGCAGAGCTGGGCCAGGCGCGGGCGGCGCGGCGCGGTCAGCGCGATATACGCGATCGCGGCGCAGGCGACCACGAAGAGCAGCAGCGAGACCGCGTTCAGCACGGTCGGCGCCTCGCCGTGGTTCAGTTCGCCGTCGAATCCGGTCCAGCCGGTGAACGAGGTGATCACGTTGTAGATGGAGTCGGGGTCGGCGTGTCTGGTGGTGTTGAGCCGGAAGAACTCGCGCCAGCCGTTCGGATACAGCACAGCGATCGGCAGATTCACCGCCAGCCAGGTGCCCGCCGCGGCCACCACCGCGACGATCGCCGCGCCGAGCGGACGGAAGCTGAGGAACTGGATGCGGTACGGGGTTTCGCGCACCCAGGTGAGCGCCGCGCGCCAACCGTCGATATCGCGCATCCGCAGCCCGAGCCGCGTGCTCGGCACCCGGTGCATCGGATCCACCCGCAGGCACAGCACCACGATCGGGCCGAGCAGCAGCAGCGGATAGAGCTTCGCCGCGCCGCCGAGCCCGAGCAGCACACCGGCGAGGACGGGCCTGCGCCGCGCCCAGGCCAGCAGGCCGGTGGCGGCGAACGCGGTCGCGAGGGCGTCGAAGTTGGTGAACGCGTGCACGATCACCAGCGGCGAGCACGCGACGAGCGCCGCGTCCCAGATCCGGCGTCCGGCGAGCAGCGCCGAGGCCCACACGGTGACCAGCCAGCCGAGGGCCAGGCCGAACGCGACGACATTGAAGTAGATGACCACCTGCAGCGCGCCGGGCAGCGGCAGCGCGTCCCAGGTCTTGGCGATCTGCATGGACACGTACTGGTACAGACCCGAAAGCACCGGGTATTCCATGTACCGCGTCTCGCGCCCGCCGTCGGGTGTCTTCTCGACCCAGGCTTTCTTGTACGGGAACGCGCCCTCGTCGAGGCGTTCGGCGCCGTACAGCGGCACCGTGTCCGAGTAGCACATCGCCACGTACTGGCGGCCGTTGTTCCAGTCCAGCGTCAGCGTGCCGTCACCGGCGTCCGTCTGCTGGATGCAGCCCGCCTTGGTGGCCCAGCCGAGCGCCAGGAAGATCACAGTGCAAGCGAAGAGGACCCGCAGCGGTGTCCAGAAGCGGACCCGGCCGATCAGCGCGTGATCGCCCACCGGCCCGCCGACGACGGTGCTCAGCTGCGCGGCGAGGGAATCGTTGCGGCTCGGGCGATCCCGCGCGTCGGCCGAGCGTAGGTCCGGTGCGAGCGGCGCGGGCGCCACGTAGTGTGTCCCGCCACCAGAGCCCCCGCTGGAGCGCGCGGCCTCTCCCGTCCGCACGTCCACCACTTGCTGATCGGTCACGGAACCCGAGCCTAGTAGGTCCGCCTGAGCCGACGTACGGCCCCGACGTGACAGGAGTGTGGGCGACTGGCAGCACTCGGTCGATGGAACCGGCGCACACGGCTGCCGTTGGGGCTATATGTTCAAGAAATTGCTGACGGTGCTCGCCATAGCGAGCGCTGCGGTCTTCGGACTCGCGGGGAACGCATCAGCCGGGTACGCGTCGTATGCGGAGTGTCTGACATGGGCAGGTGTCCGCGACAGGTGCGTCGAGGTCGGCGAGGGCAACTGGGTCGTCCTCGAGGGCTACCGTTCGTACTCCGAGTGCCTGACCTGGGCCGGCGTGCACGACCGCTGCTATCAGGACCCGAACGGATTCTGGTACATCACCCGCGTCTGATCCCGTCGGGTGCCAGGCCGCTTCAGGCCGACGACGGCGCGGCCAGTCGCGTGCACTGGACAAACAGCGAGGCCGCCCGGGATTTTCCCGGGCGGCCTCGGCTGTTATCGACTGCGCGTCGGCTGCGGGCTGTTCGACCCTTCTTCGTCGCCGCTGTCGCCCGCTCCACCGCCGCCGTTTCCGGTTCCGCCCGGACGCGGCGAGCCGGTCTGCGTCGGTGAGCCACCGCCGGTCGGGGCGACCGGCTGGCCGGGCAGCGGGCCCGGATCCTGCTCACGCTGCTGCGGACGTTGCTGCGTCTGCGGGTTGGGCTGCACGCCGGGGACCGGGATGGTGATGCCCGGCAGGATCTCCACCTGGGTCGGCGCGATCACCACCGGCGGCACCGGCGCGTCGACGGTCGACGGCGGGGTGTACGGCGCGGTCCACTCCGGGACACCCGCCTGGCCCTTGATCGGCGCGGGCTTCGGGAAGGTCTCGACCGGTGTGCCCTGCAGGGCGCCGTCCATGGTCGCCTTCCAGATGTCCGACGGCAGGCTGGAGCCGTAGATCATGGCGCCGGCGTAGTTGCGCAGCGGCGAGTTGTCCACGCTGCCGACCCAGACCGCGGTGGACAGCGACGGCGTGTAGCCGACCATCCAGGTGTCCTTGTTCTCGCCGGTGTCGAGCAGCTGCGCGGTACCGGTCTTGGCCGCCGACTCGCGGCCGCCCGCCAGGTTGTGGTTGCGCGAGTACTGCGCGATCGGCTTCATCGCCGCGGTCACGTTGTCGGCGACGGCGGCCGAGACGCGCTGTTCGCCCGCGACGTCACCGCGATCGAGCAGCACTTGGCCGTCGGCGGTCACCACCCGCTGCACGAAGTGCGGCTGGTGGTACACGCCGGACGCGGCGAGCGTGGCGTAAGCGGAGGCCATGTCGAGCGGCCGGGCCTGGTACTGGCCGAGCACGATGCCGTTGTTCGGGCCGGAACCGTCCGGCTCGGACAGGGTCTTGCCGACGCCGGGCAGCTCCTCCGGAATACCGAGCTTGTGACCCATGTCCGCGATCTTCTGCGGACCATTGCCCATGTCCAGCTGCATCCGATAGAAGCTGGTGTTCAACGAACGCTTCAGCGACTCGGCGATGGTGCACATGCCGCAGGACTCGCCCTCCACGTTGGTGATCTTGATGCCGTTCACCGTCAGCGGCGAGCTGTCGTACATCTGCGAGAGCGGAATGCCCTGCTCGAGGTTCGCGGCCAAGCCGACCACCTTGAACGAGGAACCGGTCTGCAGCGGCGCGTTGGCGAAGTCGTAGCCCTGGCCGTCGGTGCCGCCGTAGTAAGCGCGCACCGCGCCGGTGCGCGGGTCGATCGACACCACCGCGGTCCGCAGCTGCTCGGGCTCGCCCTGCATCTTGCTCGTCGCGGCGTCGACCGCGGCCTGCTGCGCCTTCGGATCGATGGTCGTGGTGATCTGCAGACCCGCGGTGTTGAGCTGCTGCTCGCTGATGCCCGCCTCCGAGAGCTCCTCGAGCACCCGGGTCTTGATCAGGCCCTCGGGACCGGAATCCAGCGTCTTGTCCTGGGTCTGCGCGACGGGGGTCACCTGCGGGTACTGCATGCCCTGCCGGTCGGCGGGCTTCAGGTTGCCGCCGTCGACCATGCCGTCGAGCACGTAGTTCCAGCGCGTCTTGGCGCCCTCCGGGTTCTTCTCCGGATCGAGCAGCGACGGCAGCTGAATGGTGGCGGCGAGCACCGCGCCCTCGGCGACGGTCAGATCCTGGACCGGCTTGCCGAAGTAGGCCTTGGACGCCGCGTCGATGCCGTACGCGCCGCGACCGAAGTAGATGGTGTTCAGGTAGGCGGCGAGGATCTCGTCCTTGCTCCACTGCCGCGCCATCTTCGCCGAGATGACCAGCTCGTGCATCTTTCGGGTGAGCGAGCGTTCGTCACCGACCAGCGCGTTCTTCACGTACTGCTGAGTGATCGTCGAACCACCGCCCGCGCTCTCCTTGCCCATGACGTTGTCGCGGGCCGCGCGCACGAAGCCGGAGATCGAGAAGCCGGGGTTGGTGTAGAAATCCCGGTCCTCGGCCGCGATGACCGCGTTGCGCACGTGCGGCGGGATCTGCTCGATGGTCACGTCGGTGCGGTTGCCCTGCGGCGGAACCACCTTGCTCAGCACCGTGCTGCCGTCGCTGGCGTAGATCATCGCGACCTGGTTGGTCTTCAGGTCGCCGGGCTGCGGCACCGACACCGTGCTGTAGGCGACGAGGAAGACGGCGCTCGGCACCACGATGGCCAGGGCCATGCACACGTAGAGGGTCCGGCGGATCAGCTTCCATGGAATCCGCTTCGCACCGGGTCGCTTGCCCGCCCCGCCGGAACCACCGTCACCGCCGCCGTTGCGACGCGGCGGCGGGCCCGAGGGCGGCTGACCCGACTGGGCGCGGCGCTCCCCGGTGACGGGACCGTTCGGACGACGATCGCGGTCGATCGCGGGCCGCTGGCCGGTGTTCGGCCGCGCGCCGCCCGCGGGACGGACGGCGGCGCTCGGACCGGACCGCCGGTCGCGCTCGGCGACCGCCTCGCTCAGCGAGCTGGGCCGCGGCGCGCCCTGCGGATTCTGGCCGGGCCGCTGAATGCGCTGAGTCGCGCCCGCGGCGCCGCCGGGCGGCTGCGGACGACCCTCCGGCGGACGACCCTGCGGGGGACGACCTTGCGGAGGACGGCCCTGGGGCGGCGGGCCGGGACGGTGCGGCGGCTGCTGACCGCGCGCGCCACCGTTGGGTCCACCCTGCGGACCGCCGGGACGCGGGCCGCCCTGCGGGCCACCCGGGCGCGGACCGCCCGGGGGCGGTAGCGGACGGAAACCGGGCGGCGGCGCTTGGCGCTGGCCTGGTGACGGGTTCGGAGCCGGTTGTGAACTTCGCTGAGTACGGCCGCCGTGCGGTTCATCGCCGTAGGGGGAAGTCTCGTAAGGCGAATTCACTGACAAGATCTCCATAACTCGTATCGGTCAGGCTGGCTCGGTGCGGTCACGGGCACCGCAGCGGACACGTGTGGGCTCCGCATGTCACCCAACGGGCAGATGACCAGGCACATCACTCGGCGGCGGTACGTCGGTTCGCTCGGGTACCCGTACGGCGACGCGTGGGCGCCGGGGCGTTGCCGAGCACGTAGGACTGCACCAGATGATTCCAGCTGCAGCTGCGGCATACCTCGACGACATGAACCGAGAACTCCTCGCGAGTCTCGGCGAGGCGCGTGAGCTCCTCGGGTGTGCGAGCCGAACCAGCCACCGGTCCTAGGCCGTCGCCGTAGACCCAGGATACGAGGGTGAGCTGTTCTTTCCGGCAGATAGGGCACGTGACCTCGCTCCCCCGACCGTGGAACTTCGCCGCACGCAGGAGATAGGGATTTGCATCACACACCTCGGCGACATCGACCCGGCCCGCATAGACGTCAGCCAGCAGCGACCGGCGCCGGAGCGCGTAGTCGACCACCTGCCGCTGAATTCGCACGCCAACCAGAGTAGCGGGGCGCGGGCGCGAGCGCCTCGGTCCACCGGGCTTATCTAGGCCGCGCGGGGCATTGGTTCGGGCGGCGCACCGGCCTTCGTCGATAGGGATTTCGCCGGTGGCGAGGGTCGGGGCCGTCTACGATTCGGTGGTGTCCACCGGGAATGACGGGCGCATGCGAGCGCGAGACATCGATCGAGTCCATGCGTGCGGGGTGTTGGACGCGGCCTATGCGGAGGGGCAGCTCGGGGGCGAGGAGTATCGCGAGCGAACGGCCAAGGCATCCGCGGCGAAAACACTCGGTGAGCTGGCGCGTTTGACGTCCGATCTCCAGGTCCCGGCGGCCGCGCGAGATCTGACGCCACGCGGCGTGTCACGGAAACCGTTGCGACGTGGTCGATCCCGTGCGGGTTACGCCGGTCACACCCGGGCGCGAAATGTCGATCGCGCCAACACCGTTCGGGCGCTGGACAGCGCACTCGGCGACGGGCAGCTCAGCGCCGAGGAACACGAGGCGGCGACCGAACTCGCCTCGGAGGCGAAAACGCTCGCCGAGTTGGCGGAATTGGTCGCGGATCTGCAGCGCGCCGCCGCGCCGTCGCCCACCCCACCGCGGTCGCGCCGTCGGCTCTTGTTCCGCGTCGCCGTAGGTGTCACGGCGGTGCTCGGCGTGTGGGCGGGTTACGTCGCCGCGGGACGCGACGATGCCGGGGTGACGGCGACGTCTCGCCAGACGCTCGATCCGAATCCGGTGCAGCCCTTGGTGCTGCCGACGCCCGAACTCGACACGGTCGCGGGCATGACGCTGTTCCGCGACCGGTATCGCGAGAAGTTCGGCGACACCATCGTCGACGAACTCGCGCTGCACCAGAATTTCGCCTCGGTGCAGCGGGTCGCGCCGGAGGGCCCGCGGTGGTCCGTCGACTGGGACTACTGGGGCGGATTCGAGCGGCGGCACGACACCGTCACGACGCGCGATCCCGACACCCGGACGGTGGACCTGGCCGTTCTCGATGTCGCGGCGATCGGCAAGGTGCTCGCCGACGCGCCCAGGTTGACCAAGGTGCCCGACGGCGTCGTCGACTCGATCGACGTCTCCGCCGACGATTCCGGCACGGCGCCGGGTCGGCCGCTGGTCGAGATTCGAGTGAAGAACGAGCGCGGCCAGTACGGTCGCGTCGTGCTCACGCCCGCGGGCGAGGTGCTGAAGGTCTGGGAGGTCCGATGAACCGGGGCGGGATGGCGTCGAACACCGCTCGGCTGCGGGCCCGCGACACCGATCGCGCCGATGTGTGCGGTCTGCTCGACGCGGCACTCGCCGACGGCCAGCTCACCGAGCAGGAGCACACCGCCCGCACCAAGGCGGCGATGAAGGCGCAGTCGTTCGGCGAGCTGGACAAGCTGATCGCCGACCTGCAGATCCCCGGCGACCTGGTCGACGCGCCGGTCGTGCGTGGCGGACGCCGCCGCGGGTGGTGGTTGCCCGCGGCGATCTTGCTCGCGGCCGCGCTGTTCGGCGCGCTCGTCGGCTGCGTCGGCCGCGGCGGGGCCGATCGCGTCGCCGCCGATCCGCTGCCGGACCTGACCACCGGCCCCGGCCTGGCCTACTTCATCGATCGGTACCGCGCCGAGTTCGGCGACACGGTGGTCGACGATCTCACCGTGTATCCGCGGTACGCGATCTTCTATCGCAACGTGAACAACAGGTCGCAGTACTTCCACTTCGACGGTGAGTTCGACGCCTCCAGCAGTTCGCAGGCGCGCAAGCTCGACACCCCGACCGTCGACCTCGCGACCATCGACCTGCCGGTCGTCTCCCGGCTGCTCGCGGGAGCCCCGCAGTCGTTGCTGCTGCCTGGCAGTCCCATCTCGCACGTGAGCATCGAGCGCGAAGCCGAGAAGAACGCCCAGCCGCGCGTGCAGATCTTCGTCCGCAACGAGGTCGACGAGAGCGGCTTCATGACCGTGCTGTTCGACGGCGAACCGTTGGAAGTCCGCCCGCCCGGTCGCTGACCTGCGCACACACCGCATGTATCGCCCATCGCTGTGCCCGGTTATATCGGCGCGATATACTCGGAAGTCGCATCCATTGGTTAGGTCTGCACAACAGTCAGGGGGTGACGCCCGATGCTCGAGCTGGCAATTCTCGGGCTGCTCCTCGAAGCGCCCATGCACGGTTACGAGCTGCGCAAGCGGCTGACGGGTCTGCTCGGGCCGTTTCGTGCCTTCTCCTACGGGTCGCTCTATCCGACGCTGCGGCGCATGCAGGCGGACGGGCTGATCGCGGAGGAGAACGTCGCGGGCGTCACCATGCGCCGCGCGCGACGGGTCTATCAGCTGACCCCGGCGGGGCGGGAGCGTTTCACCGAGCTCCTCGCCGACACCGGACCGCAGAACTACACCGACGACGGCTTCGGCGTCCACCTGGCGTTCTTCAGTCGCACTCCCGCGGAAGCGCGGATGCGAATCCTGGAGGGCAGGCGCCGGCAGGTCGAGGAGCGCCGAGAGGGATTGCGGGAAGCGATCAAACGGGCCAGCGGGTCGCTGGATCGCTACACCCGCCAGCTCCACCAACTCGGTCTGGAATCAAGCGAGCGCGAAGTGCGCTGGCTCAACGAGTTGATTGCGGCGGAGCAATCAACGAAGGCGGCACCACAGAAAGAGGGAACCATCGGCCATGAGTGACATCAATACGGCTGAGAACGCCACCGAAGTTCGCGTGGCCATCGTGGGCGTGGGCAACTGCGCCTCCTCCTTGGTCCAGGGCGTGCAGTACTACAAGGACGCGGACGAGACCTCGACCGTGCCCGGTCTGATGCACGTCAAGTTCGGCCGGTACCACGTCCGCGACGTCAAGTTCGTCGCCGCGTTCGACGTGGACGCCAAGAAGGTCGGCTTCGACCTTGCCGAGGCGATCTTCGCCAGCGAGAACAACACCATCAAGATCTCCGACGTGCCCCCGACCGACGTGGTCGTGCAGCGCGGCCCGACGCTCGACGGCATCGGCAAGTACTACGCGCAGACCATCGAGCTCTCCGAGGCCGAGCCGGTCGACGTGGTGCAGGCCCTGAAGGACGCGAAGGTCGACGTCCTGGTGTCCTACCTGCCGGTGGGCTCGGAAGAGGCGGACAAGTTCTACGCCCAGTGCGCCATCGACGCGGGCGTCGCATTCGTCAACGCGCTCCCGGTGTTCATCGCCTCCGACCCCGTGTGGGCGCAGAAGTTCGTAAACGCGGGCGTCCCGATCGTCGGCGACGACATCAAGAGCCAGGTCGGCGCGACCATCACCCACCGCGTGATGGCCAAGCTGTTCGAGGACCGCGGCGTGCAGCTCGACCGCACCATGCAGCTCAACGTCGGCGGCAACATGGACTTCAAGAACATGCTCGAGCGCGAGCGCCTGGAGTCCAAGAAGATCTCCAAGACGCAGGCCGTCACCAGCAACCTGAAGAAGGAACTGGGCGCCAACGACGTGCACATCGGCCCGTCCGACCACGTCGGCTGGCTCGACGACCGCAAGTGGGCCTACGTGCGCCTCGAGGGTCGCGCCTTCGGCGACGTGCCGTTGAACCTGGAGTACAAGCTCGAGGTGTGGGACTCGCCCAATTCCGCGGGCATCATCATCGACGCGGTGCGCGCGGCCAAGATCGCCAAGGACCGCGGCATCGGCGGACCTGTCATCCCGGCCTCGGCCTACCTGATGAAGTCCCCGCCGAAGCAGCTCGCGGACGACGTCGCCCGCGCCCAGCTGGAAGCGTTCATCATCGACGCGGAGTAAGTCCTACTCGTCGACGCGGGAAGCCGGTCGGAGAACCACTCTCCGACCGGCTTCGCCGTTTCCGGGATCCGTTGTGTCGCAGTCGAACTCCGCGGAGAGGTCGCGTAGTTCCTGCCCGGATTCGAAGGTCCGGCCGGGCGCGGGTGGACGTGCCCGGTCCGCATGGCCGACGATGGCGGCATGTTGCTCACGCGCGAGGCCGATCTGTTCGAAGGCTCCAGGGCCCGCCTGGAAGCGATCGCCTATCGCCTGCTCGGCTCGGCCAGTGATGCCGAGGACGCGGTGCAGGAGACGTACCTGCGCTGGCAGGCCGCCGACCGCGAGTACGTGGAGACGCCCGAGGCGTGGCTGACCAAGGTGCTCACCAATCTCTGCCTCAACCAGCTCAGCTCGGCCCGCGCCCGCCGGGAAACCTATGTGGGGCAATGGCTTCCGGAGCCGGTGCTGGCGGGCGGCTCGATGCTTGGTCCGGCCGACACCGTGGAGCAGCGGGAATCGGTATCGATCGCCATGCTCACGCTCATGGAGCGGCTCACCGCCAAGGAGCGCGTGGTGTACGTGCTGCGCGAGGCCTTCGGCTACCCGCACCAAGAGATCGCCGGTTTGCTCGACATCACCGAAGCCAACTGCCAGCAGGTCTATCGTCGTGCCAAACAGCACCTTTCGATGGAGCGGTCGCGCATCGAGGTCGACGAGGCCGCCGCTCGACGGATCGTCGAGGAATTCCTGGCCGCAGCGGTCAGTGGACAGACCGAGACGCTGGTGGCACTGCTCACCGACGATGCCTCCATCCTCGGCGACGGCGGCGGATTCATCGCGACGCTGAGCCGGCCGCTTCTCGGCGCGGAGCGGATCGCGCGGTTCGTGCGTCTCGCGATCAAGCCCTCGAACCGTACGTGGGACAAGCTCGGCGGCAAGCCCGAGATGTTCGCGGCCATCGCCAACGGCATGCCCGCGCTGGTGCTGGTGTCGGAGGATCGGGTCGTCGGCATCGTGGTCCTGCACGTCACCGTCGACGGCATCGCCGCCGTGCACGCCCACGTCAACCCCGACAAGCTGGCACATGCCAACCGCCAGTGGGCCGCCTACGCGCCGGGAGCGCCGCTGCCCGAATTGTGGTGACCCACATCACAGTCGGTAGTTGTCAGCATTCGTAGCCCTGTCCGGTTCAGGTATCGAACCCACCGAGACAGGAGCAAAACCATGAAGCACCGCATCGTCGTCCTCGGAGCCGGGTACGCCGGAGCCATCACCGCCGGCCGCCTGGCCAAGCGACTGCACCGCGACGACATCGAGATCACCCTGGTCAATGCCGATCCCGATTTCGTCGAACGGATCCGCCTGCACCAGCTCGCCGCCGGTCAGGACCTGCCGGTCCGCCCGCTGCGGAAGGTGTTCGCGGGCACCGGTGTTCAGGTGCGAATCGCGTGGGTCGATTCGGTCGACGCGGATCGCAAGACCGTCGGGCTGATCGGCGAGAACGGCGCCGAGACGCTGCCCTACGACACCCTGGTCTACGCCCTGGGCAGCACCATCGCCGATTTCGGCGTGCCCGGCGTCGCCGAGCACGCTCACAATGTGGCGAGCAAGCCGGCCGCACTGCGGTTGCGGGAGCGCCTGAACGAGTTGGTGGCGGGCGAGACCGTGCTGATCGTGGGCGGCGGCCTGACCAGCATCGAGGCCGCGACCGAGATCGCCGAAGCGCGCCCGGATCTGAAGGTCGCCATGGCGGCGCGCGGCGGCGTCGGCGACTGGCTCGACGAGAAGGCGCAGACTCACCTGCGCGCCTCTTTCGAGCGTTTCGGCATCACCGTGCACGAACACGCCGACGTCACCCGCGTCACCGGGGACGGCGTGGTCACCAGATCGGGTGCGGAGATTCCGGCCCGGATGACCGTCTGGACAGCAGGTTTCGCCGTGCACCCGATCGCGGCCGCCAGCACGCTCACCGTCTCCGAGGCCGGGCGCATCGTCGTCGACGCCACCCTGCGCTCGGTCTCGCACCCGGACGTCTACGCCGTCGGCGATGCCGCATACGCCGCCGGAGTGGGCGGCAAAACGCTGCGCATGGGCTGCGCCACCGCCTCCCCGATGGCCTGGCTGGGCGCCGATGCCATTGCCGCCCGGCTGACCGGACGTGCGGTCCCGGACGCCCCGATCGGTTACAACAGCCAGTGCATCAGCCTCGGCCGCCACGACGCCATCGTGCAGAAGGTGACCAAGGAGGATCAGCCGACCTCGAAGGTCGATGTCGGCCGCAAGGGCGCGCGCGTGAAGGAGCTGATCTGCAAGGGTGCCGCGTGGAGCGTCAACCACCCGACCCTGATGGTGCCGAGCCGGCGTCGCCGCCTGGTCGTGACCGCCGCGGCTCAGGACGCGACGGTCTGAGCACGCGGGTGCGGACTGCACAGGTCCGCTTCGGCCTCAGGGAAGCCGGTCGGAGATCAACTCTGCGACCGGCTTCGCCGTTTGCGGGAGCCATTGTGCCGCAGTCGAATTCCGTGATATTCAGCGTGGGGGCGCGAGGAATCCTTCGACTACCCGGCGCACCTTGTGCGCGGCGTCCGCGTCGCCGAGGCGCATCGCCGTGTTCGCGGCGCACAGCACCGCGTCGATCTGGAAGGCGGCGAAATCGGCGTCCAGCTCGGCGATCTCGCCCGCGTCCGCCGCGATGCGCAACTCGCTCGCGAGCAGATCGACCCACGCCGTCTGATCGCGCACGAGCGCGTCCCGGACCGGGCCCGGCCTGCTGTCGAAATCGGCGATGTTGGCCGCTCGGAAACAGCCACCGGGGAAGAGCGGTGCCGTGGCGTAATCGATCCAGTGTTCGATCAGCGCGCGCAGTCGCGCCGTACCGTGCGCCGCGCCGCGGGCCGGTCGCACGACCGCGTCGACGAATTGCTCTCGCGCGCTGTCGATCGCGGCGAGTTGCAGGTTCTCCTTGGTTCCGAACAGCGTCTGGACACCGCTTTTACTGAGCCCTAGATCGGTGGCGAGCCTGCCGAGGCTGAGTCCGTTGAGCCCTTCGAGGGAGGCGACGTCGACGGCATGGCGCGCGATCGTGCGTCTGGTCTGCGCGCCGCGCAGAAGGCGTTGATCGGTGATCACCGGCTCCGGTCGTTCCGGCGAACGGAAGTCGCCGCGTGCGCTGTGCTGCTGCTCGAGTTCGCTCATCGTCTTCATCATGCCATGCCTTGTTTAAGCATACGATAGGTCGTACGTTTAAATTTATGACTACTCGCACAGGTGATGACATGAGGTCGGACGCGCGCTTGAAGGCCGTCGACGAGATCGCGACGACGCACCTCTTCGACATGGCGGTCGATTTGGCCCCACGGCTGACCATCGGTGACGGCCCGTTCGGCAAGCGCGTCTATTTCGGCGCGGCGGGCGGGTCGTTCTCGGGCCCCGCGCTACGCGGGGAGGTGCTGCCCGGCGGCGGTGACTGGGCGTTGTTCCGTTCCGACGGAGGCATGTCGCTGGATGTCCGGCTGACACTCCGCACGGATGACGGCGCTCTGGTGCACATGACCTACGGAGGTCGCTGGATCGTCCCGGCCGAACTGCGCGCGGACATCGCCGACCCGGTCAAGAGTCGTCAGGTCGACCCTGCCGAGTACTACTGGCGCACGGCCCCCATGTTCGAGACCGGCGCGAAGGAGTACGCCTGGTTGAACGACATCGTCTGCGTCGGCTCGGGATACCTGATCGAGGGTGGGGTCGCGTACCAGGTCTCACGGGTGCTGTGAGGTGCGGCCGACACGGTGAGAGGTGTCGGCTGGACTACGCGAGCGGCGTGCCCCGACCCGATCGAGACGGGCCGCGGACACGCCGCGTCGAAGCCGGACTCAGTCCAGCGATACGTAGACCTCGACCGAGGTCGGGCCGGTGTAGCGCTCGATCTCGGCGGTGTGGGAGCGGGTGATGATGCCCGCGCTCTCGGCCTTGGCGACCTGCGCCCACGCGGTGCGCAGCAGGTCGTAGGGCTTGTCGGAGACGACGAACTTCGCGTAGCGGCCGTGCGGGATGCGGGTCACGACGTCGCCTTGGTCCAGGTCGTCCAGCGAGGCGACCTCGTAGCCGAGGACGGCGACGGCGTGGTCGTTCTGGCCGATGTAGGCCGCGACGCGCGGCACGTTCTTCTCCCTGGCGAGGTAGCGGTCCCAGGTGAAATTCACCAGGTCCAGGTCGCGGGCGGCCACCTCACGGCCGGCCAGCGGGATGGTCAGTCCGGCGACCAAGCCTTCATCCAAGGTGACGATCTCGAAATCCACTGCTTTGTCCTACCCGTCGCTCGGTTCGTCGGCCAGCGCCACGAAGACTTCGGCGGTGCGGTCGTCGGGATAGTGCTCCCAATCGCCGGAATAGGAGCGCACGAGTCGGCCCGCCGCCTCGGCATCCCATACCGCCCGCCAAATGCTGACGATCGTATCGCCGAGATCGTCGCCGCTCGCGATGAAACGGGCGAAGCGACCGGCGGGCACCCTGGCCAGCACATCGCCGGGCAGCAGGTCGTCGAGGCTGCGGCAGCGGTAGCCCACGATGTGGGTCAGATACGAATTGATCTCCGGCGCGTGGTCGACATAGGCGGTGGTCGGGGGCCCGGGTAGGCGGCGCGAGAGGATGCGTTTCCACGCTTCCTCCACCTTCGCGCGGCGTGGCCCCTCGACCGCGAGCGCCGGGCTGCGAAGTACTGTGCCCGCCACCAGCGTCTCGGGACGGTCAACGACATTGAAATCCACCGGCGTAGCCCCTATGTCTAGTCTGTTTTCAATTGGCGGCGCTTCCGGGCCCTGTAGTTGGTCCGCAGGCTACCGCCTTTCGGCCGGTCGCTCGCGCCGCTGCCGTCGTCGCTCGAGCGCATATCCTTCCGCATCGTCGCCGTGGGACGGGCGTCGCCCCATGTTCACCTCGGCGCCGCTCGGTCGCGCTCTCACTCTGGCAAAACGATGCTGCCATGTCATGCGTTCCCCGGAGGCACGCTAGGTCACAAGATCGACTCGAGATGGGTTCGGTCACAGTTACCTGGCCGGAGGCGGGTCAGCCGGGCACCGGAACGCTCAGTCCGGGGAAGATCTCGACCTGCCGCGGCTCCGGTGGCGCGGGCGGGATGACGATCGACGGCTCCTGCGGTTGTTGTTGCGGCTGAGCGGGATTCGGGTTCAAGATGTCGTAGGGATTGCCCGAGGGCTGCTGCTGGTTCCCACCCGCCGGACCGCCCGCGGGTGCGATCGGGAACTGCTCGATCGGCGTGCCCGCGAGCGCCTCGTCCATCATCTGCTTCCAGATGTCGGCGGGCAGACCCGAACCGTAGATGTCGGCGCCGCGCGCGGTGTGAATCGGCTGCGACTGCTCGCTGCCGATCCACACCGCGGTGGACAGCGAGGGCGTGAATCCGATCATCCAGGCGTCTTTGTTCTGGTCGGACTGGCCCAATTGGGTCGTGCCGGTCTTCGCGGCCGACGGTCGATTGCCCGCCAGCGCGTGCCCGTTGGAATAGGCGGCGATCGGCATCATCGCGGCGATGGTGTTCTCCGCGATGGTCGGCTTTATCCGCTGCTCCCCCGGCGGCAGCTGCTCGCCGACCTGCTGCTCGGGCGCGCCGCGATCGAGCAGCACCCGCCCGTCACCGGTCTCCACCCGCTGCACGAAGTAGGGCTGGTGGTACATGCCCGAGGCCGCGATGGTCGCGTAGGCCGAGGCCATGTCGATCGGGCGCACCAGATATTGCCCGAGCACGATGCCGTTGAGCGGAGGGCCGCCGTCCTCGGTGAGGGTCTTGCCCGCCACGCCGGGGATCTCCTCCGGGATGCCCGCCTGGTGCGCGGCGTCGGCGATCGACTGCGGCCCGCCGAGCATCGACATGGTCAGCCGGTAGAAGCTGGTGTTCAGCGAGCGCTTCAGCGATTCGGCCATGCTGCACTTGCCGCAGGATTCGCCGTCGACGTTGGTGATCCTGGTGCCGCGATCGGTCACCGGCGAGCTGTCCAGCACGCGGGTGAGCGGGATGCTCTGCTGCTGCGCGGCGATGACAGCGAAGACCTTGAACGCCGACCCCGTCTGCAGCGGCGCCTGCGCGAAGTCGTAGCCGATGCCATCCTCGCCGCCGTAGTAGGCGCGCACCGCGCCGGACCGCGGGTCGATCGAGACCACCGCGGCGCGCAAGTGCGGCGGCTGCGGGCCGAGCCGGTCGTGCACGGCGGTGAGCGCGGCCTGCTGGGCCCTGGCGTCGATGGTGGTGGTGATCCGCAGTGCGCCGGTGTTGAGCTCGCGCTCGCTGATGCCGGACGCGCGCAGTTCGCGAAGCACCTGGGTGCGGATCAAGCCCTCGGGGCCGCGGGCGGCGTTGGCGTCGGGGATGTCGGTGATCGGCAGGATCGTCGGGAAGACGGTGGCGTCCCGGTGGCCCGGCGCGAGCACGCCCATCTCGACCATGCCGTCGACCACGTACTGCCAGCGCGCCTTCAATTCCGGCAGGTGCGTCTCCGGATCCAAAATCGACGGCGTGCGGATGAGGGCGGCCAGCACCGCGCCCTCGGCGAGCGTCAGCTGCGCGGGCTGCTTGCCGAAATACGCCCTCGACGCCGCGGCGATACCGTAGGAGCCGCGCCCGTAGTAGATGGTGTTGAGGTAGGCGGCGAGGATGTCGTCCTTGCTCCACTGCCGTGCCATCTTGGCCGCGATGATCAGCTCGCGCATCTTGCGGGTGAGGGTGCGTTCCGAGCCGAGGAAGGCGTTCTTCACGTACTGCTGGGTGATGGTCGAGCCGCCGCCCGCGTCCTCCTTGCCCAACAGGTTGTCCCGGCCCGCGCGCAGGAAGCCCGACGTCGAATAGCCGGGGTTGGTGTAGAAATCGCGATCCTCCGCGGAGAGCACCGCGTCGCGCACCGGTTCGGGCACCTCGGAGAGCGGCACCGGACTCCGATTGCCGTCCGGCGGAACCACTTTGGCGATCACCGTGCTGCCGTCCGAGGCCAGGATGGTGGCGATCTGATTGGTCTGCACCGCGGCCGGATCGGGGATCTCGGCGCTCCAGTACACCAGCACGAACAGCAGCGAGGGTACCGCGACGAACAGGATGAACAGGGCGAGCGCGAGCCGACGGAGACGTTCGGCGCGGCTGCGCGGCGGCCGGTCGGGATCCGTCGCCGGCGTCGGTTTGGCGGTGGGCCGGGATGGTTTGGGCGCCAGCGCTTTCCGCTCGCGGGGCGGCGGTGTTCTACGTCGTTCCCGGAAGCCCGCGATGGAGGCGTGTGCCGCCTGCGATGGTTTGCCCCCGGCACCGCGCTTGCCGCGTCGCTTGCCGAACGAGCTCACGATCATCTCCTCCCGGAGCGTCGGTCGAACCCACCTGCACTGACAACGATCGCCGAACCGAACTATGACCGGACTTTACCCCGCCCACGCGGTTCGATGCCGCACACAGTCCACAGCATTCCGCTTCTTAGACAAAGTAACCCGAATTCCACAGGCCAACCCGCGGCCCGCGAACCCCCGCGCCAAAGACTCAGCTCTCGACGCCGCCCCATTTTCAAGCGGCTGAAACTGCCAACCCAACGAAACAATCCAGCCCCACCAGCCCCCTCGGGAGCGAGCCTGACGAGCGAACACGCGCGCGCCAGCGCGCCAACAACTCAGCTCTTGACGCCGCCCGCGGTCAGACCCGAGATGATGCGGCGCTGGAACAGCAGCACCATGATCACCAGCGGAATCGTGACGATCGTGCCTGCCGCCATGATCGCGGCGTAGGGCTGCACGAGCGGGTTGTTGCCGGAGAAGCGGGCGATCGCGACGGTCACCGGCTCGGTCTGGTCGCTGGAGAGCAGCCGGGCGAGCAGGTACTCGTTCACCGCGGCAATGAAAGCCAGGATGGCGGTGGTGAACACGGCGGGCGCGGCCAGCGGCAGCATGACGAGGCGGAACGCCTGCATCTTGCTCGCGCCGTCGATGCGGGCCGCCTCTTCCAATTCCCACGGCAGTTCGGTGAAGAACGAGGCGAGGATGTAGACGGTCATCGGCAGCACGAACGAGATGTTCGGGATGATCATCGCCTGGTATTCGCCGATCCAGCCCAGGTTGGTGAACAGCTGGAACAGCGGCGTCACCAGCACGACCACCGGGAACATCGAGGCGCTGAGGATCAGCCCGGCCACCACGTACTTGCCGCGGAAGGTCAGCCTGGCCAGCGCGTACGCGGCGAAGATGCCGATCACCAGGGCGATCGCCGTGGTGCACGCGCCGATGATCACGCTGTTGATCAGCGCCTTGCCGAAGTCGTTGCCGCGGCTGGTGTCGAACGCGTTGCGGAAGTTCTCCAGCGTGACGTGCGTCGGCCACGGCGTGTTGTCGAACTGGTAGACCGGATCGCGGAACGCGGTGACGGCCATCCAGTAGAACGGACCGAGCCCCCACACCAGCACGACGAGCACGCCGAGGTAGATGCGCGCCGATCCGAGCCGCTTGGTCCACGGTGCGCGCCGGACGGTGGTCGGTTCGGTCGCCATCGGCGCGCCTCCTGTCTCGCGGGTGCGCACCTGATCACTCGTCGTCATGCGCGCACCTTCCCCTCGCGCTGGGCCTCCTGAGTGCGAACGGCGTTGGCGCCGAGGATCTTCACCAGCACGAAGGCCACCGCGAAGATCAGCAGGAAGGTGATGGTGGACAGGGCGGCCGCGCTGTTCGGACCCTGGCGCACCTGGTCGACGACCAGGATCGAGACCGTGCGGGTCGACGGGTTGCCCAGCGTCATGATGGCGGGCAGGTCGAACATGCGCAGCGCGTCCATGGTGCGGAACAGGATCGCCACCAGCAGTGCGGGTTTGAGCAGCGGCAGGGTGATCTGAGTGAACCGCTGCCAGGCCGAGGCGCCGTCGACCTTGGCCGCCTCGTACACGTCGTTCGGGATCACCTGCAGACCGGCGAGCAGCAGCAGCGCCATGAACGGCGTCGTCTTCCACACGTCGGCGGCGATCACCGCGAACCGCGCGGCCCACGGATCCGAGGTCCACAGGATGTGCGTGCCGAGTACCCGGTTCACCACGCCGTCGTACTGGAACATGAACTCCCACAACCGCGCAGTGACCGCGGTCGGGATCGCCCAGGGGATCAGCACCGCCGCGCGCAGCAGCGCCCGGCCCTTGAAGCTCTTGCCCATGACGATCGCCATGGCGAGGCCGATCGCGGCCTCCAGCGCCACCGTGATCACGGTGAAGAACAGCGTGACGCCGATGGCCATCCAGAACTGCGAACCCAGATTGCCGGTGGGGCAGGCGATGGTCTCGCCGGTCGGCAGGCTGCACTGCTGCAGCAGCCAGTGCGTGTAGTTCGAGAATCCGGCGTTGCCGCCTTCCACGAACATGCCCGTGCTCGGGTCGAGCCCGGAGTCCTTCTGGAAGGACATGTACAGCGCGCGGAACACCGGATAGCCGATGACCACCGCCAGCGCGACCAGCACCGGCGCGACGAACACCCAGGCTTTGCCGGAACGGCGCAGCTCCCAGGCCAGGCTCGCACCGAAACCGCGTTTGCGCGGAAGGAATTCGTCGCTCGGCACGCGTGTGGCCGCTCCCGAAGGATCCGACACCGTTATCTCTCTCCTACGGGTAGGTCGGGTCCGTTGCGCAATCGATTACGATCCCGCGGTCTCGATGCCCTTTTGCATCCCCACGATCGCGTCGTCGACGGACTTGTTTCCGGTCAGGGCAGCATAGGCGTTGTCCTGGATGGCCTTGGACACCGCCGGGTAGAACGGGGTTACCGGGCGCGGCACCGCGCTGGCGATCGATTCCTTGAGCGCGGGCAGGTACGGCATCTTGGCGATCAGCGCCGGGTCGTCGTACATCGAGGCGCGCACCGAGGGCAGGGCGCCCGAGGCGATGATGTGCTGAGCGTCCTCACTGATCAGGAAGCGCAGGAAGTCGAGCGCGGTGGCCTTGTTCTTGGAGAAGGCGCTGATAGCCGCGTTGTAGCCGCCGAGCGTCGAGGCGCCGACCCCGTTCTCGCCGGGCAGCGGCGCGACCGCGAACTTGTCCTTGACCAGCGAGGATTCGGCGCCCGCGTCACCGAAGGTGGACGGCCACGCGCGCAGGAACATCAGCTTGCCCTGAGTGAAGGCGTTGGCCGATTCCGGCTCCTTGAAGGTGATGGCCTCTTTCGGGATGTCGCCGTTGTTGTAGGCGGTGACCAGGGTGTTCAGACCGGCGCGCGCCTGCGGGCTGTCCACCGTCGGCGTCTTGCCGTCCGCGCCGACGAAGGTGCCGCCGAAACCGTTGATCACCTCGGAGGTGTTCACCGTCAGGCCCTCGTAGGGCGCGAACTGTCCGGCGTAGCAGCCGATGTTGTTGTCGCGCGCGATCTGGCACTGGCCGAGCATCTCGCCCCAGGTCTTCGGCGGGTTCGGGACCAGGTCCTTGCGGTAGAACAGCAGACCGCCGTTGGTGTTGCGCGGCGCGGCGTACAGCGTGTTGTTGTAGGTGGCGCTGGCGACCGGCGGGGAGAGCAGCGTCGAGGTGTCGATGGCGAAGGAGTCCTTCAGCGGCTGGATCCAGCCCTTGGCGGCGAACTCCGCGGTCCACGGCACGTCGAGGGCGACCACG
This sequence comes from Nocardia sp. CNS-044, assembly GCF_059570515.1. Classification (NCBI taxonomy): domain Bacteria; kingdom Bacillati; phylum Actinomycetota; class Actinomycetes; order Mycobacteriales; family Nocardiaceae; genus Nocardia; species Nocardia sp. CNS-044. The sequence goes on along the minus strand of NZ_JCANSX010000005.1, from coordinate 231,962 downwards.
TCGTAGTTGGACTGCTTGGAGCGCATGTGCTCGACCAGGTCGTCGTACTGCTGCGAGGCGTCGTTCGACTGCTCCTTGAACGTCACCTGCTCGTCGGGGTGCGAGGCGTTCCAGCGCTCGATGAGCTGCTTGACCACACCGGTCTCGGTGGTGTCCTTGCCCTCGACGTAGGTGATCGGGCCGCGGCCGGTGAGGTTCTGGCTCGTCGGGTTGCCGCCACTGTCGCTGGAGCACGCGCTGGTGAAGGTCGCCGTCAGCAGCGCCACCGAGGCGGCCGCCAGCGCAGCCCTCGGTACGAGCGACGAACGTAGGGACGACACCTTCTTCAAAGCCATCGCGAACACTCCATGGGTACGACGTGAGCAGCAGCACACCCTGCCGGTTGCACAACGGAAGATACATGGTGTTCACCCGCCACGCCCGAAGAGCGGTCCAGATGCGCAGGTCTTGGAGGATGTCGGGGCGGTGCTGTGCGGCTGTGCGTGGCCGCCGTGTCCGGCTGCGCGGCTCGGAAGATGCCGAGCTCACGTTCGCGGTGCGGAGACAGTCCGTGGGGCGAGCGCGGCTGGTTCTCCGCGCAGCCGAAGTGTGCGGGGCGGGCGGCGGGCTCCGGCGAGTGCGGGGGAGCGGCTGGCCCGTGTGCAGGGGTGGGCGGCGGATTCTGGCGGGTGTGGCGGGCCCGTGTGCACGCGGGGTGGGTGGCGGGCTTTGGCGAGCACGGCGGGACGCGGTGGCTGACCCGCATGCGGGGTGGGCGGCGGGCGGACGGTGTCGGGGCCCGCGGTTACTCTGGCTGCCGATGACTTCGCCGAATGCGGTTCCCGATCGGATGCTCACACGCATCGGCGGTCTGCTGCGCAAGGCCGAGGCCACCGACAACGAGCACGAGGCCGAGGCGTTCCTCGCCGCGGCGCAGCGGCTGGCCACCCGTTCCTCGATCGATCTCGCGGTGGCGCGGGCGCACATCGCCGGGCGCGAGCGCAGGCCGACGCCGGTGCAGCGGGTCATCCCGATCGGCGAGCCGGGTAAGAAAGGGCTGCGCACCTACGTGCAGCTGTTCGTCGCGATCGCGCACGCCAATGACGTGCGCTGCGATGTTGCCCGCACCTCCACCCAGGTCTACGCCTACGGCTTCGACACCGACATCGACACCTGCGAGGCGCTCTACGCCAGCCTGCTCGTCCAGATGGTGCGCGCGTCCGACTACTACATAAAGACGGGGCAGTACCGTTCGGCGACCGTCGAGAAGGTCGTCAGCGAAAAGCGCTGGGGCCGCACGGTACAGCGCCGCGTCCAAGCCCCGGCGGCGCCGGTGACCGCCCGGCTGAACTTCCAGATGGCCTTCGCCGCGCGCATCGGCCGCCGGCTCGCCGAGGTGAAATCGGAAGTGGAAGCCGAAGCGGTGGCGCCGGAAACCGCAGCCGCCGGAACCGCGCTCGCCCTGCGCGACAAAGAACTCGAACTCGCCGACTTCTACACCAGCACCTCGGAGGCTCGCGGAACGTGGCGCGGTCCGCAGGCGTCGGCCGGGCACTCGGCAGCCGCCCGGCGCGCTGGTGATCGCGCTGGCCAGGCGGCGCGGTTGGGGACGTCGACGGAATTGGGTGGGGTGCGTGGGCAGTTGTCCTCGGGCGCGGGAGGGTGATTCGTCCGGTGGCATCGGGCAAGCGCTGGAACGTACGAAGTAGGGGAGGTTTCGGCTCGACCCAGGACTGGCGTAGCGGAGGCGTGGACCATCGGGTGGGGTGTAGGCGGCGACGGGTTCCGCGGCGATGAGTGTGCGAGATGTGCAGCGCGCCAAGGTTTACGACGCCGAGCAGCTGGTTCGCGGGATGTTCGATCGGGCCGACGAGCACGGCAGCCGAACGGTCGAGCTCTACGGCTCGCACATCACGCTGCCGATCGAACGCCGTTTCGCCTCAGTCGCGTCGGTCCAGACCTATGCTGAGAAGGTGCTCGCCCTCAATTGGGTTCGGGCCCAATGGGATAGAGCCGAGGTGCCGGTTCGGGTGCGGTCGCGTGCCGGAGCGACCGCCGCTCACTACGAAGCGGCCGACGCGGTCCTCGCGGTGCCGCTGCACACCGGCGGCACCGCGTGGGCTCTGCGCGAACTGGTCGTGCTGCACGAACTCGCCCACCATCTGGAACCCGCCGCCGACAAAGTCGCCCCCCACGGCCCCGAATTCTGCACCCGCTACCTCGAACTGGTGGACGGCGTCATCGGTCCCGAAGCGGCCCTAGTGCTGCGAACCGCAATGCTCAGCTGCGGCGTCCGATTCGGCTGAGCGGGCGGCGTCCGCAATCGACGGTAGTGAAATGGTTGCTTTCGGGGCCGCCGAAACCGCCTTCTCTCGCGCGTCAGAATCGTTCGACCACGGTCGATAAAGAATTGGTGGTCTTGATGGCCAGGGTCGGCGAAGGGCCGAGCAGGATTCGTCAGGGAAGCAAAGCGCGGACGCGCTCGTAGCGGGCGTGCCACCAAGCGACTCGCTCGGGGTCGGGGTGGCGGTAGCGGTCTACAAGGTCGCGGTCCGGTGTAGATGGGGTGCGCGGGACGGGGAGGAAACCGGCTACCGGACGCAGGGATTCGGTGACTACGTCGCCCTCGAAGAGGGAGATCGTGCCGAGTCCACAGGCGAAGTCGAGTTCGGGCAGGGCACCGGCCAGCGCCAGCTGCGCGCCGAGGCCGACGCTGGTTTCCAGGGCGGAAGAGACGACGCAGGGCAGCCCGGCCGCCGCGGCGACCTCGAGCGCGCGCCGAACTCCGCCCAGCGGTGTGCATTTCAACACCGCGACGTCGGCCGCGCCCGCCACGGCGACGCGCAGCGGGTCCTCCGCGCGCCGGATGGATTCGTCGGCGGCGATGCGCACGTCGACCTTCCTGCGCACCGCGGCGAGTTCCTCGATGGTGCGGCAGGGTTGCTCCACGTATTCCAAACCGCCTGCGGCGCGGTCGATTCGCGCGATATGCGCGATCGCGGTGTCTACATCCCACACCGCGTTGGCGTCCACCCGAATCCCGCCGCTCGGCCCGAGGGCGTCGCGGACCGCCTCGACCCGTGCCAGATCTTCGGCGAGCGAATCCGGGTGGTCGGCGACCTTCACCTTCGCCGTGTGGCATCCCGACGTACTGACGATCCCATGCGCTCGCTCCGGATCGACCGCGGGCACCGTGCAATTGATCGGAATCCGCTCCCGCACCGGCTCCGGCCAACCGGCCGTCACCTGCTCCAATGCCGTGGCCAGCCAGCCCGCCGCCTCCCGGTCGTCGTACTCGGGAAACGGGCAGAACTCCCCCCAGCCCAGCGGCCCGGGAATCAACATCCCCTCCCGCACGGTGATCCCGCGAAACCGCGTGCGCAGCGGAATCGCGTAGACGACGGGCTCGGGAAAGGTGGCGGCAGTCATCGCTCGCCAGGGTACGGGCGTCGGCGTCGCGGATATCGACCGGCAAGCCGGTCGGCACGGCAAGCGATGACCTGCGCGCGATTGTCCAGGCACCTGTGCGGGCACCCTGGGCGTATGAGCTCGGCGTTGGGGAGGCACCTGGGAGACCTGGTGCGTGCCGCCCTCGCCACCTTGATCGCCCTCGGAGTCGGCTGGGCAGCAGCACTTCTCGTCCCGCTGTACGACTTCCTCGTAGACGAGGAACAGCGGTATCTACCGGTCGCCTACGCGCTCGCCTGGACGGGCATCGCCGCGGCGGGTACAGCGGCCGCGGCGATGGTCGTCTCGAAGTTGCGCAGCAGCAGGCCCATTGGATGGACGCCACTGGTAGCGGTCCCGTTGGTCATCGAGTCTTGGTTACTCGGATGCCTCGTCGCACTCGTGGTCGGCTAGATCCTGGCTCCGACCAGCTCGTCCACCAATCGTGCCGAGAGTGGGCGCCCGGCGGAACCGGGCGCCCACTCTCGCTCACAACCGCTCGAGAATGGTCGCGTTCGCGAGCCCACCTGCCTCGCACATCGTCTGCAACCCGTACCGCGCCCCGCGATCACGCATGGCGTGCACCAGTGTCGTCATCAGCCGGGCTCCCGAGGCGCCCAACGGATGACCGATCGCGATCGCCCCACCGTTGACGTTCACCTTCGACATATCCGCCCCGGTGTCCTGCGCCCACGCGAGCACCACCGGCGAGAACGCCTCGTTGATCTCGACGAGGTCGATATCGGAGAGCTGAAGACCGGCCCGCTGCAACACCTTTCGGGTCGCCGGGATCACCGCCGTGAGCATCATGAGCGGGTCGTCGCCCGCGACTGCGAAGCTGTGCAGGCGGGCCAGCGGGCGCAGGCCGAGCTGCTCGGCGCGTTCGCTGGTCATGATCAGCACCGCGGCGCTGCCGTCGCTGACCTGGCTGGCGCTCGCGGCAGTGATCTGCCAGCCGATCTGCGGGAAGCGTTCGGCCATGGCGGGGTCGTAGTAGGCGGGTCGCAGTCCGGCGAGGGTGTCGAGGGTGCTGCCGACGCGGATGCCCTCGTCGGTTTCCAGTCCGTTGATCGGCGCGAGTTCGGCGGCGAACAGGCCGTTCTTCGTTGCCCGGGCGGCCTTTTCGTGGCTCGTCAGCGCGAATTCGTCGAGCTGGGTGCGGGTGAGTCCCCACTTCGCGGCGATGAGTTCCGCGCTGATGCCTTGCGGTACAAGACCTTCCGGATAGCGTTCGGCGAACGCCACGCCCGAGACGTCCTCGGAACCGACGAGGTTGGCGCCCATCGGAATTCGGCCCATCGACTCGACGCCTGCGGCGACCACGATGTCGTACGCGCCAGCCATCACGCCCTGCGCGGCGAAGTGGATGGCCTGCTGGCTGCTGCCACACTGCCGGTCCACCGTTGTCGCGGGCACCGATTCGGGGTAGCCCGCGGCCAGCGCCGCCCGCCGCGTCACATTCGCGCCCTGCTCGCCGACCTGCGTGACCACACCGCCGATCACGTCATCGAGCAGCGCGGGATCGATACCGCTGCGCTCGACCACCGCGCGCAGGCTGTGCGCGAGCAGGTCCACCGCGTGCACGTCGTGCAACGCCCCATTCGGTTTCCCCTTGCCGATCGGCGTGCGCACCGCTTCGACGATCACCGCGTCTCTCATGGTGGATCCTTCCTGTGACCAGGGCTTCTTCACCCTGGCTCCATCGTCTTATAGTCAGGTTAACGCCTGGATATAGTCGACTCAAGCCAGTAATCGCTATGCTGTGCGTCATGGCAGCCGTGATGGAAGGACCCTTGGCCGATCTCAGCTCGTGGCAGGCCGTCGACTGCTCGATCGCGAAGGCGATGGACCTCGTCGGCACGCGCTCGGCCGTCCTGATCCTGCGCGAGGCCTACTACGGAACCCGGCGCTTCGACGGTTTCGCCGCCCGGGTCGGCATCACCGACGCGGCCGCCGCCGCCCAGCTGCGCAAACTCACCGCGGCGGGCTTGCTCGCCAAGCAGCCGTACCAGGAAGAAGGCAAACGCACCCGCCACGAATACGTGCTGACCCCCATGGGCCGCGACCTGCTTCCCGCCGTCTTGGCGCTGATGCAATGGGGCGACGCCTATTTGCAGCCGGGACCGGCCCCCTTGCTGCTGGTGGAGGAGGCGACCGGCGCGCCGGTCCGCGTCGAGGTGCGCAGCGCGACAGGCAAGGAAATCGAACTGGAGGAACTCGGAATCCGAGTGAACGAGGACTACCTCCGGAAGCGGCGCGAACGCTCTGAGTAGGACCGTGATTCGGCCCATCGGAGGACGCGCCGCGTCGGGCGCCGGAACCGAGGTGGAATCCGACCGGAGAGAAAGGCGGCTGTCGAAGATCGATATGCCCCCCAGACCAGCGCAACCGCCATTTCTCCACCGACGGAGGAGAAATGGCGGTTGCCCCGGAACTCAGTTCAGGCGACGCCCGTCGGCCGCGGAGAAGAAGTACGTGTGCTCCGGCGAGGTCGACAGCTTCAGGCGGGTGCCCTTGGCGGGCGGGTTGCGCCAATCCGCCCGCGCCACAATGGTTTCCCCGGCACCGTTGATCTGCCCCTCGGCGATGGTGCGGCCGTAGATGTAAGCGTCGGAGCCGAGCTCCTCCACCACGTCCACTTCCATCTCGATGCCTTTGCCGAGTCCGTTGCCGAGCTCGAAGTGTTCGGGGCGGATGCCGACCACGACCTTGCCCTCGGCGGCGTCGGACACCGAACGCGGCACCGGCAGCGCGTGCCCGCCCAGCGCCACCGCGCCGTCGGACACCGGCAGCGTGAACATGTTCATGGCGGGCGAGCCCATGAAACCGGCGACGAACGCGTTGGCCGGATCCCGGTACAGGTCGCGCGGGGTCGCGCACTGCTGGAGCAGGCCGTCCTTGAGCACCGCCACGCGATCGCCCATGGTCATCGCCTCGACCTGGTCGTGGGTGACGTACACCGTCGTGGTGCCGAGCCGCCGCTGCAACTGCGCGATCTGGGTGCGGGTCTGCACGCGCAGCTTGGCGTCCAGGTTCGACAGCGGTTCGTCCATCAGGAACACCTGCGGCTGGCGCACGATCGCCCGGCCCATCGCCACGCGCTGCCGCTGGCCGCCGGACAGCGCCTTCGGCTTGCGGTCCAGGTAGGGCTCGAGGTCGAGCAGCTTGGCCGCCTCCAGCACGCGCTGGTCCTTCTCGGCCTTGGCGACCTTGGCCAGCTTGAGCGCGAAGCCCATGTTCTCGGCGACCGTCATGTGCGGGTAGAGCGCGTAGTTCTGGAACACCATCGCGATGTCGCGTTCCTTCGGCTCCGCGTGGGTGACGTCGTTCGCGCCGATCAGGATGCGCCCGCCGTTCACCTCCTCCAGCCCCGCGAGCATCCGCAGCGAGGTCGACTTCCCACAGCCGGACGGACCGACCAGCACCAGGAACTCGCCGTCGGCGATCTCCAGATTCAGCTCGTCGACGGCCGGTTTGGTCGCGCCGGGATAGAGGCGGGTAGCCCGCTCGAAGGTCACCGTAGCCACGGCAGATCACATCCCTTCACCGGCAGGAACGTGCCGGACGATCCGAGTAGAGGGGTCACCGTCGCACGCGGACGGTCCGGACGATGGTATCGGTCGCTCGATCTCACCGCAGCCGAGTCCGGTGCGCGGGCGTCCCGATTCGTCGAGGAACCGCTCGCGAGTTCGGCGCTTTCCCACCAGGGGTGAGACGAGCAGTAACCGATGATCCGCCGCTATCGGCGGGTGGGAACCGGCTCGTCGTCGACCAACCGCAGCCGACGGGCCAGATCCGACACGAACACCCGTTCCGGATCCGCCGCGTCGCGCAGACGCCGAGCCAGGGCAATCCCCCTTCTCAGCTGATCCGATAGTGCGCCAGCGGCACGAATGCAAGGCGGACAGTAGGATCGACGCTGGGCGCGCCGCGAGCCGGTGTCCCGGGAAGTTGGGGGACGCATATGACCGGGCAGGACGAGCAGCCTTGGAAGTCTTCGGTAACCGGTGCACTTCCGTCGTACGAATGGCACACCATGGATGTCGCCGCGTATGAAGCCGTGCTGGATCTCATCAATTCGGCTGTCGGCGCGTACAGCGCGCGTATCTCGGCGGAGTACAAGAAGCAAGAGCCGGACCGAGCGGTAATCGATGCGGCACTGGCGGCGCAGAAGCTGCTCGCGGACGAGAGGCGGAATCTCCGTTCGGACGATCGAGCGCGAGTCGACGAAGCCGGACGCTACTACCGACGGCTGATAGAAGACATCAGAAACGGTCGTGCTTTTGGGAGCGGGGAATGATCTCTGTGGTCAACGCTGCGCAGTGGATACGGGTCATGGGCGAGGACTACCGATTTGGAGGAGGGCAACCGCCAACTCATGATCCGCTCCGCCGGACCTGCCGTGGTGGCGCCAATGTTTACTCGGGTATCGCACGATAGGCACGTCAGAATCGATTGGTGACTATGCCCTATTCCGTAGAATTCGGGTTCTTGCCGGAGCATCGTGAAACGCCCGTTGTCGCACGCTCAGGAGACGAGTTGGCGGCCATCGTCGACTACTTGATTCAAGCAGCTGATCCAACTCGAAATTTTGGCTCGATATTCGTAATCGGTTCGGGCGGGATTCATGTCGCAAATGTAGGAGTCGGTGTCGATCTGAATACCGGCTTCGGTACGCTGGTTGTATGGGGGAATGGTGGGCAGTTCTGTTCTTGTGGTGACTCGCTCGACGACTCGATGGTTTCTTATTATGAGGTTGCACATGAGAGAAGATTTCCGGGGAAGTCTCGCGTCGCTCCGGAAATTCTGAGGAAGGGCTTGACGGCCATATACTCGGACCCTGAGAAATTGCCTGCAGGGTTGTCATGGTTTCCCTGGGGTGAATAAGTTGATTCGATCCGCCCGGTGTCGGCATTTTCCGGATGTTCCGATTCTGCTCGCGTTCTGCACGTTGATGGGGTCGATCTAGTGAGGGTGAAGGGTGGTAGGGTGACACGGAATGTAGACGGATTGACCCAAGAGGATCCGAGAACCATTTGTTTTGTTCTGACGTGCCTGTTTTGTCGAGCTATAAGTCTCGACGAAATGAAACAGTGGTCCCTGCATGTAGTGATGTCGAATCGGGTGGAGGATATCCCGCCGTATATCTTCGAGTTGGTCGAATATGAAGGTTCATTAGCTGGTGTTGTTCGTACTATCGGGTTTTCCCCGGATGACGGTGCGGTTTCGCTCATCGAGCCGGCAATCTATGGTATCGCGTTCCAGAGGGGAGTTGATGTCTACGATCCGCCGATAACCAGGAGGGCTGCCGAAGTCGCAATTCGAAGCCACCCCGAGGTTCTCGGCGAGTTCTTCGATACCTTTCCTTTCATTACTCCGTTCGGCTCGAGTCGAAGTATGTCCGGATCGACCGACGTGTCGTAACTTCGCTCGGATCGGAGTCGCTCACCGTGCACAGCTCCGAACGGTGCGGAATTCGGGTGCACTTGGAGTATCCGATCCCTTCCGAGGTAACGTTGCGGCTGGGGAGGAAGCATTCCCTCCATTGAGGGTGCTGGCTAGGGGTTAGGAACGTTGGTGTCCCATGGGTAAGATGGTAGACATTGATTTTCAATTCGAACATCCGATTCGAGTATCGGTGCTTCTGGATGCTGTTGCGAAAAGCGGTATGACGCTCGATTCGGGCGGCAGTGTGAATTTTCATCTGACCGACGATTTCGAATGGGAGTCGAGGACCTTCGACGATATCGACACTGTTCTGGAGAATATTTGCCGGCACCACGACCGTGGGGAGACAGTCGGGCTTTCGGCGCATTTCATCGACTCCGAGTTCGGTGGTAGTTTTCTGGTGCCCCCGAAGGCGATGACAGTAACGTTCATACTCGACGCTGATCGGGCCCTTCTCGATTCTGGGCGGATCACCGACTTCAGCTGGTATCTGCGCCGACTCGGGCCACCTTTCCTGGAGATTGGACTGGCCGGTTTGGAATGTCACGATCTTTGAAATGAAGCGACGGAAGCTACCGAGTGCGGGCTACCCGGCCGGACCTCGAACCAGTGTCAATCCGAATTCCGTATTCGGGCGGGCTCGAGGTCCGTCCTGGTTGCCAAGTAATCCTTGTTGCGAGGTAACTGGCCAGGGGGCCTTGTCGAGCAGGCTCGCTAGCCGGATCGTCTTGTGGCACAGAGTGTTTGTGCCCCAGCCGAACTATGACCAGCAGAGCGATCCCGGCATGCGCGACTTGTGGCCGATGTCGACCACCACCTCTCAAGTCGCTTCGAGCAGCGCCTGGGGTTCGCGCCGAACATTGCGACCGGGTGCGGCGGAGCCGGTCGATCTCATGATGATGCGGCCGCACGCCGGTAGCCTCGATCGCGGAGACCAGCGAGCGACGAGGAGGGCCTGAGATGAGTCGACCGGTTCGGATCGGAGTTCAGCTGCAGCCGCAGCACGCGCCCAAGTACGGGTTGATTCGCGACGCCGTGTTGCGGGCCGAGGACGCCGGTGTGGACGTCGTGTTCAACTGGGATCATTTCTATCCGCTCAGCGGCGATCCGGTCGGCGCGCACTTCGAGTGCTGGACGATGCTGGCGGCGTTCGCGGAGCAGACCGAGCGGGTGGAGATCGGCGCGTTGGTCACCGGCGGCGGGTACCGGAATCCGGAACTGCTGGCGGATATGGCGCGGACCGTCGATCACATCAGCGACGGCAGGCTGATCCTCGGCATCGGCGCGGGTTGGTTCCAGAAGGACTACAACGAGTACGGCTACGAATTCGGCACGGCGGGAAGCCGTTTGGATCTGCTGAAGGAGAGCATGGCCCGGCTCACCGCGCGGCTGAAGAAGCTGAACCCGCAGCCGGTCCGCGAGATCCCGATCCTGATCGGCGGCGGTGGCGAGCGGAAGACGTTGCGCCTGGTCGCCGAGTACGCCGACATCTGGCACAGCTTCGCCGACCTCGCGGGACTGAAGCACAAGAACCAGGTGCTCGCGCAGCACGCCGCCGCCATCGGCGCCGACGTGTCCCGTATCGAGCGCTCGGTGCCGTGGCCAGGCGCGGAGCAGGCGCCGAAGTTCGTCGAGGCCGGGGTCGGGCTCTTCACCGTCGGTGTGAGCGGCCCCGGCTACGACCTCGGCGAACTCGAGCAGGCCATCCGCTGGCGCGACGAAGTGAACCCGGAACAGGTCAGCGGACTGGCCTGAGTCCGGGTTCCACCGCGGTCAGTTCGCCGAATACCGAAGCTCACCGGCCGCTGCCCCCTCGACGGGCAGCGACAGGCGGACCGGCAGCGCGGCCAGGCCGCGGATCAGCAGGCTCTTGCGCCAGCTGAGTTCGGCGAAATCGCCGTCGAGCGACATCGCGGGGATCCGGTCGAGCAGCCGGGTGAGCGCGATGGTGGCCTCCATCCTGGCCAGCGCCGCACCGACGCAGTAGTGGATGCCGTGGCCGAAGGCGATGTGCCGGTTGTCGGTGCGGGCGGGCTCGAAGCCGTCCGGGTCCGGATATCGCCGCGGGTCGCGGTTGGCCGCCGCGAGGGAGATCATGACGAACTCGCCCGCGTCGATGTCCCGACCGCCCAACGTGATCGGCGCGGTGGTGAACCTGGCCGTCGCCAGGTGCACCGGACCGTGGCAGCGCAGGATCTCCTCGATGTAGGCCGGGACGCCGGTGGGGTCCGCGCGCAGCCGTTCGGCGGTGGCCGGATCGCGCAGCAGCTCGAGCACCGCGTTGCCGATCAGGTTGACGGTGGTCTCGTGTCCGGCGGCCAGCAGCAGGAACAGCATCGAGATGAGTTCTTGCTGATCGAGCCGATCCCCGTCGTCCTTCGCGACGATCAGCTCGGAGAGCAGGTCTTCGCGGGGGTTGTCGGTGCGCACGGCGATCAGTTCGGTGAGATAGGTGAAGAAGCTGATCCCGGCGCTGGTCCGCTCCTCGACGCTGGCCGACTCGTTCACCACGATCTCCGTCCAAGCGCGGAAGTCGTCCTTGTCGTCGTCCGCCACGCCGAGCAACTCGCAGATCACCATGATCGGTAGCGGGAACGCGTAGTCGTCGAGGAGGTCGGCGGATGCCTTGACGCTCAGCTCGTCGAGCAGCGAGTCCGCGATCGCGGTGATACGGGGGCCGAGGTCACGCACCGCGCGGCTGGCGAACGCCTTCGCCACCAGGCTGCGCAGCCGGGTGTGCTGCGGAGGATCGGCGAAGAGCATGTTCTCGTTGACAGCGCCCGCGAACTTCTCGGCTCCGCCGTTCTTGGCGATGGCCGCCTGGCCTTCCGGCGAGGTGACCCGTTTGCTGAGATTCGGCTCGACGAAGGCCTGTTTGGCGACGTTCTGGTCGACGACCAGCCAGCTCAGCACTCCGTCCAAGCGGACGCGGTGGATGGGACCGCGTTCGCGCAACCTCCGGTAGACGGCATGCGGGTACTGGTAGAAGTCGTCGTCGGTCAGCTCGATGATCTCGTTGGCGGCCGTCACGAGGCGCCCCCGGTCCTCGACGCGGAGCCCGCCGAAGCCGAACGTGAATCCAGGTAGTTCACTAGCCCTGTTTCCTTTCGAGGTCGAACGGTTCTGATTCAGTCCCGACACAGTCTCGAGAAGCGGTAACAGCGGTGATCGCTCGCTGTCCGATCGTGGTGGTGCCGAGGCGAAGTCGGCCGCCTGCTGCATCGGTGGAACGTCGAGCAGTTTCGATCGGTGTGAACAATGAACAAGCCACGGGACCAAGTGCACCGACGAAATGTCCGCGTACCCGGGGCAAATTCCCGAGGGATTCTCGCACAGCCGTGCGTTTCCGCCCCGAGTGACCCTCGTCGCGTCGGCCGCGCTTAACTGTGGGTTTGCGGTGCATCCCCGCTATGGTCTGGAACATGGCTGGTCTGCCCGCTGCACGGCGTCGTGCCCTGATCACCTTGCTACTGCTCGCCGTGGGCCTGACTGTGGCAGGCTGTGGTTCCGGCGACGATTCCGCCGACACCAGGGACCTCTGCGCGCCGCCGGGACTGAGCGCGGCGTCCGCGGCGCCGACGAACCTCGCCTCATCCGCCACCGCGGGGCCGGACCGCTACACCACCGCGAACACGGTCCCGCTGGAATCCATCGACGTGACCGAGCTCGGGCTGATCACGCCCGGCACGCTCAGCGTCGGCACGCTCTCGGACGCGCCGCCGAGCATCTGCGTGAACTCCGCTGGGACCTTCACCGGTTTCGACAACGAGCTGTTGCGCGCGGTAGCCGCGAAACTCGGTCTGCGGGTGCAGTTCTCGGGCACCGAGTTCTCCGGACTGCTCGCGCAAGTCGCGGGCGCGCGCTTCGACGTCGGCTCGTCCAACATCACCACCACCGACGCCCGCCGTGAACTGGTCGGCTTCACCAACGGGTACGACTTCGGCTACTTCGCCCTCGTGGTCGCCGACGGCAGCCCGATCAGGAGCTTCGCGGATCTGGGGCCGGGCACCCGCATCGCCGTCGTGCAGGGCACGGTGCAGGACGACTACGTGGTCAACACCCTGCGCCTGGACCCGGTGAAGTTCCCGGACTACAACACCGCCTACGCCAACCTGAAGACCGGTCAGGTCGACGCCTGGGTCGCGCCCTCGGCGCAGGCCGAAGGCGCGATCAAACCCGGCGACGGCACCTCGGTGGTCCAGAACGCCTTCAGCCTGGACAATTTCGCCGCCTGGGCGGTGAGCAAGAACAACAAACCGCTGACCGACGCGCTCAACAGCGGCTTGGACGCGGTGATCGCGGACGGCACCTACGCCCGCCTCTACAGCGACTGGGTGCCGAGGCAGCTGCCGCCGGGCTGGAAGCCGGGTTCCAAGGCCGCGCCGACGCCGCAGCTGCCCGACTTCGCCGCGCTGGCCGCGGAGAATCGGACGGAAGAGAGCCAGGAGCAGAACGCGCCGAAGTCGACCTTGCAGCAGTTGCGGGAGACGTTCTTCGATTGGTCGTTGTACCGCAAGGCTTTTCCCGACCTGATCAAGACCGGTCTGCCGAATACCCTGATCCTGGCGCTCGTTTCGGGCGCGCTCGGCACCGTGATCGGCATGCTGCTCGCCGTCGCCGGAATCTCCCGAACGCGCTGGTTGCGTTGGCCCGCCCGGGTTTACACCGACATCTTCCGCGGACTTCCCGCCGTCGTGATAATCCTGCTCATCGGCCTGGGCATCGGGCCGGTGGCGCGCAACATCACCGGCAACAATCCGTACTGGCTCGGCGCGGTCGCGCTGGCGCTGCTCGCCTCGGCCTACATCGGCGAGATCTTCCGCTCCGGAATTCAATCCGTTGAGGCTGGGCAGCTGGAGGCGGCGCGCGCCATTGGTTTCGGCTACCGGCAGGCGATGACGCTGGTGGTGATCCCGCAGGGCGTGCGCCGAGTGCTGCCCGCGCTGATGAACCAATTCATCGCGCTCATCAAGGATTCCTCGCTGATCTACTTCCTCGGCCTGCTGGCCAGCCAGCGCGAACTGTTCGCGGTGGGCCGAGATCTCAACGCGCAGACCGGAAATCTCTCGCCGCTCGTCGCCGCGGGTCTGATGTATCTGGTGCTGACCATCCCGCTCACGCACCTCGTCAACTACATCGACCACCGGATGCGCACCGGCAGGCCGGACCAGCCGATCGACGAGCTGGAGCAGGCCACCATCACCGAAGGGCGCTGAACCATGAGTGCATCTCTGACCGGAACCGGCCTGCATCTGACCCTCGGCCGCAACCACGTGCTGCGCGGTATCGATATCCACGTCGACGCGGGCACGACCACCACTGTCATCGGGCCGTCGGGCTCCGGCAAATCGACCCTGCTCCGGGTGCTCAACCGGCTGCACGAGCCCGACCGCGGTGACGTGCTGCTGGACGGGAAGTCGGTGCTGCGGGAGGACCCGGACCGGCTGCGCCAGCGCATCGGCATGGTGTTCCAGCACTTCAACCTGTTCCCGCACAAGACGGTCGCGGACAACATCGCGCTCGGGCCGCGCAAGCTGCGCGGCCTGTCGAAGGACGCGGCGCGGGCGCTGGCGATCGAGCAGCTGGAGATCGTCGGGCTGGCCGACAAGGCCGACACGCGTCCGGGAAACCTCTCCGGCGGCCAGCAGCAGCGGGTCGCGATCGCCCGCGCGCTGGCCATGCGGCCGGAGATCATGTTCTTCGACGAGGCCACCTCGGCACTGGATCCCGAGCTGGTCAAGGGCGTGCTCGGGCTGATGAGCGAGCTGGCGTCGGGCGGCATGTCGATGATCGTGGTGACGCACGAGATGGGGTTCGCGCGCAGCGTCTCGGACAAGGTGGTCTTCATGGACCAGGGGCAGGTGGTGGAGACCGGCGCGCCGGAGGCGCTGTTCGACGCGGCCGAGACGCCGCGGTTGCGGAAGTTTCTGTCGCAGGTGCTGTGAGCAGCCGCCGCTGTTCGCCGCGGGACCGCCGTCCTTCGGCGACGCTCCCCGTGGTGCGGTGCTTCGGCGGAATCTGTGGCCCGATCAGCCGCCCTGCTCGCGCATCGAGCAGTCCCCGCAGCGCACGCTCGGCAACCGCTATTCATGCGTAAGTGTTAATGTGTTCTTGTTCACAGATACACCTGTCCATCACGATGGAAGAAGGCTTTCTGATGACTGCGGCACACTCCGAGCACACCGGCCACGCGCATACCCACTGCGAGGGCTGCGGCCATGTCGCCGTCCCGCACGGCGATCACATCGACTACGTCCACGACGGCCACCTGCACCGCGCCCACGACGGCCACTTCGACGAATGCGAACCCTCCGGTCACACCGAAGCCGCGAACCACGACCACGTGCACGGTGAAGGCTGCGGCCACGTCGCCGTTCCCCACGGCGACCACATCGACTACATCCACGACGGCCACCGCCACGCCCCCCACGACGGGCACTACGACGAACACTGACCCCGGCTTGTCCGCCTTGTGACTGTCCGGTGCAGCGCCGAGGGACGTCATTGGAGGGCGCCTACCCCGCCTCCCGCAACCGCACCTCCAGCCGCAACCCCAACGCCTCCGCATACCGCTCCAGCATCGGGATCGTCGGCATGGTGCCGCCCGCCTCGAACCGTGCCACGGCGGGCTGCTTCAAGCCCGCTCGCTCGGCCAGTTCGGCCTGGGTCATCCCGAGCTCCTCGCGTCGCGCACGAACCGCGGCCCCCAGTTCGAACCGGATTCGCGCCGCTTCGTATGCGGCTCCAGCTCCCGGGCGATCCATGAGTTCGGAACGAAGGTCGGCCCAGCTCTTCCGTTCACCCATCGGAATCAGTCCTCCTCCGCCGTGTGAGCCTCTGCACGCTGCCGTCTCCTGATCGTCGTGGCTCAGCGATCTGAACCATTGGACTACCTCCGGTTCCAGCTCCACCTCTCCCCAATTCATAACACGGACGTTATACGCAAATCAAGGATCTGGTCTGCCGAATCGCGGATCGGTCAAGAGGGCAATCGCTGGGGCGGGTGGGGTCAGGTGTGGAAGGTGGCTATTGCGGACCAGAGGAGAGGGGAGTGGTGGATGGCGCCGGTTTCGCGCCAGGTGGTGAGGCGGGTGCGGTGCCAGGTGGTGAGGGGGAGGAGGGGGGTGGGGTGGTCGTGGGCGGTGTCGATGGCCCGGATCAGGTCTTGTAGCGGGGTGGCGGTGGTGGCGTCCGCGAGGCGTTGGAAGGCCAGGTCGGTGGGGAGTGGCCAGCGGGTGGCGGTGACGAGTTCGGCGCCGCCGTTGATCATGGCGGCGATGAGGCCGAGCGCTTCGGTGAAGCGGAGGTCGCCGCCGCTTTCGCAGGCGATCAGGGCGACCCGGCTCGGAATCGGCCAAAGGTCCGGCCCCGCAACGGGTTCTGGGTCCAGGGTGTGCGTGCCGAGCAGGAGGTCCTTGGCGGAGAGCGGGCGGTGCGCGCGCAGCGGTTCGGCGAAACCGGTGGTGTCTGCGGTGCAGGCCAGGTGTAGTTCGGCGTTCTCGCTCTGACCGGATTCCGGGGCCGCGGCCGTGACGTGACCGACGTAGATCAGCCGCGAAGCCCCCGCGCGGAGCGTTTCGGAGAGCCACGCGCGATCCAAGTCGGTGCGTCGGAAGACTTCCACGGGATCTGCCACCACAGGCCGGAGACGTTGCCCCGCAATGTGTTCGGCGACGCGCTCGGCCAGCGGGCCGGTGCCGTCCATCCGCCCGAGGACCGAACCGAGGGCGGAGTCGGCGCGAAAACCCGGCACTCGCGGATCGAGGACCGCCACCACGGGCAGCTCATGGTCGGTGGCCCAAGAGCGCGCGCGACGATCCGGCGCGTGCACGACACCGGCGGGCGCGAGCAGGCTGACGTCGGCGAAATCGACGAGCCGCAAGGCGGGGTCGGGCGCGATGATCTCCCACGGCACCTGCGCCACCCGCGGCGAGGGTTGCAGACGGATGTGCGGACGGACTCCGCGCGTGTACAGCTCGTGCAACTGCTCCGCGAGGCCGTACGGCAGCAGCGCCCGAGAAAGCGACTGTGCGAGTGCGTATTCCGCATCGGGCGAGGCGAAGGCTCCGGCCGTGAGGGCGTGCTCGAGCCCGCCGGGCACGGTGGGGTTCGGCAGCGCGTCGGTCAGCGCCCGGACGGCCTCCGTGATCGGATCACCCGGCAGCATCGCGGCGCCGCGCGGCGCGGAATCGTCCTCCCACCGCCAGGACATGTAGACGTCACCGGCATCGGCCATCCGTACTACGACCGTCGGTTGGTCGGATGTCGTCATGGTCGAGCCCCATGGCCCTCGCGCCGTGCTGACCCAGGCCACCGACCAGTCGCGCCGCGAGTCCACCGCACCCGCGCGCGGAAGTCCGACCATGCGCCGCGACCCGCCGCCGATCCGGCCTGCGTGGTCGCTGCCATCGACCGGGCCTCGTCTCTCGGTTCACTCATACCGCCAGCACCCGTCCCTCCCGTACCGCGCGCCCATAACGCCCCTCGGCGGCGGCGATGTACTCGGCGAGCGCGATGTGCCCGTCGGGCGCGACTGCCAACCGTGGCGGTGGCGCTACTCGCAAACCCGCCGCGGCGGCGACCTTGGCCAACGCCGATCCGAGTTGGAGCGCGGAATCACCCACCGACGGGGAAGTCTCGATCGGCGACAGCGGTTCGAGCGGAAGCTGGGGACGGGGTTGGTGGTCCGTCGCCTCGAGATCCAAGGTGGTTCCAGCGCATTGCGTTTCGATGAGATCCGCGATGAGCGGTCCGTCGCCGCAGAGGTAGGCGAATCGGAACGCCAAACGCATCGCCGGGTCGGCGATCTCGCGATTCCACTGGGCGCGCTGGTTGCCGTTCGGCAGCGTGTATCGCACGGCGTCGATGGCGATCGCCGCGGGCACCGCGACATCGCGCGCCAGCGCCAGCAGCTCGGGCGTCGGCGAGTCCACGCTGTCGATGAGCGCCTCCAGCAGCACGGCGTGCCAGAAATCGACCTGCGCGCAGTGCAATCCGAGGCCGCGCGAGGCGTACGCGTCGAACGCGGCGGCGAGCAACTGCTGCCCCTCGTCGACACGGAACCCTTTGAACGCCACCGTCGCGAGGCGGGTCTGCACCGCGGCGACGTCCAGCGCCGCGCCGGACGCCTCGAAGCAGGCCAGGCTGCGCCGGTACAGCGCCTCGGCCTGTTCGTCGTCGCGTTTTTCGGCGACGAATCCCATGATCCTGAGCCCGACTCCGGCGCGATACTCGAGTCCGGCCTGTTCGAAGTACTCCTGGCTCGCCCGCAGCGGCTCCGCCGCCGCCTCGAACCGGTCGACCCTGGTGTACAGCGTCGCGAGATTCTGCTGGGTTTCCGCCACCGCGTTGCGGTCGCCCGCCGCCTCGAACGCGGCCAGCGCTTGTTCGGCGAAGTCGATGCCGAGTTCCCTGCGTCCGGTCTCGAAGTACGCGCCCGCCAGGTTCATCAGCGGATGACCGGCGAGGTGCGGCGCGAAAAGCTTTGCGACGTCGAGTGTTTCAGTGGCGAGTTCGATGACGCGCACCCATTGGGCCCGGTGGAACGCGACCGCCGTCAGCGAGAGCAGGCACGGCACGCGCAGCGCGCCGAATTCGGGATTGTCCGCGAGCAGCGCCCTGGCCTGCTCGAGCGCCGCTTGCGCGTCGTCGAGTTCGCCGAGGTGCTGGAGCGCTTGCGAGTAGTTGACGAGTGTAGACGCGCGCTTCTCGACGGCGTCCTCGGGAATCTCCGCCAGCGCCGACCGGAATCGGACCACCGCGCCCGCGTGGTCGCCGAGCTCGTCGCACATGCTCGCCGCGTTCACCAGCGCGCTGACCCGCACGCCGTCGGAGGTGGTGCTTACCGCGTGCTCGAAGATGCGCAGCGCCTCCGCGACCTCACCACGCTGATAGGCGGCGGCGCCCTCGTAGAGCAGTTCCAGGCCTGGCGGCGCTTCGTCACTCATCAGAAGTCCGAATCCCTTGCGGCGGCGCTGATCTCCGCGAGCAGCGCGTCTTCGTCGCCAGCCCCGGCACGGCCGAGCCGAGCGATCGCGAAATCGCGAATACGTTGCCGCTCTTCGCGTTCAGCAGCGCCCAGCTCCGCAGGGCCCACGCCGGGAACGTAGACCCGCACCGCGGCGACTTCGTCCGACGAAACCGACGCCGCACCCTGCCAGGTGTCGCCGAACAGCTCGAGTTCCGTGTCGACCACACCTGCCGCGGTGTCGAGTGACGCACGTGGTCGCAAATGCGCGGGCGCGGTGATCAGTTGGGGAGCGGCCACCGCTCGAACCCGCACGAGCGTCGCGCCCTCGGCCCTGGTCAACTCCCAGGACACCGCGCGTTCGGAGGCATCGACCAAGCCGGGCGGGCAACGCCGCCAATCCCACCCGCTGCTGCCTCGCCCGAAGACCAGCTCGCCGTGCCGTGCACCCGGCCCGGCGGCCAGCGCGTAATCCTCCGCCCGGCCGAGTGCGGCGGAGACTGCGGTCACCGGCTCGAAGTGCGCGTCTACGCCGTCCACCAGCGACTCGCATTCTTCGGTGAGCGTAGCGATCTCGGTATCGAGCAAGCCCTGATCGAGTGCTGGAATTCCGTCGATGGTGGACGCGGGCCACCATCGGGCCGCCCAGTGCGCGTAGGCCAGCTGCCTGGCCCGGGTCACCAGGGCGGGTAGCGCGGGCTCGGCCGGGAGTTCGCCGGTTCGCTTGTCGGCGACGGTCAGTGCGACGCGTTCGCCGTAAACGGCCCACAACCATTCCTGCGCGACGTCGGGCTCGTGCAGCACGGCAGCCGGTACCCGTTCGTCGGCAAGCAGACTCCAGCTGAGATGGCCGCCGAGCACCTCCAATACCAGGGTGTCCAGCGCGGGCGCGTCATCCAAAACCGTTGGCGCGCCACGGGGAGCGACGATCCAGATTCCATTCGACTGTTCGCGCACGAGCACCGCGTTCATCAGCTCGCCCTCGATTCCGTCGAACCGAACTCACCCGCGGCCGCATTCGCGCTCAGCGCGTTCTTCACCTTGGTGCGGTGATCGAGGATGACCGAGCGGGCCACGCCATCCAGCAGATCCCACAGCTCATCGGGTTCTTCCACCGGAGCCGCGCGAACATCGCGTCCGTGCAACCGAACCCAGAGCCGTCGCAGGTAGGGCCGCCACGGTGTGCGGAGTTCCGCGGCGATCTGCGCTAGCGGACCGCTCGCTTCCCCGGCCTCGTGCACCGTCAGCCGCCGCGCTTGCAGCACATAGGCTTCCCGCCGCCATCGGTTGTTGATCGCCTGATGCGCCGCAGTTTCGCGGGCTACCCGACCCGGTGCTACGACCTGCCAGGCACCGCGCGCGGTGTCCGCTGCGCCGCTGGCGTCCTGCCGCGCGCTGTCTGCCGCGCTACCCCGATCCGCCTCAGCGACGCTCCGCGCACCGCCGAGATCCGGCCGTGTTACGTCGTTCGCGCCACTGTGTTCCGCCCGCGTTGTGTCCCTTGCGCCACCTCGATCCGGCCGCGTGGAGTATGCCGCGCCACTGTGATCCGGCCGGGAGGCGTCTGCTGCGCTGCCGCGTTCCACTGGCGGGGCGCCCGCCGCATGGTCGCGATCGGGCCGCATGATGTGCGCTGCGCCGCCGCGACCCGACCGTTCGGCCATCGCCACGCCGCCCCGGTCCTCCGCCCGTGCCGCGTCGGCCAAATGGCGCACCCGCCCGACGCTCTCGCCCGACACCACACCGAACGGCGAAAGCCCCACGGCCAGAGCGGCTCCGGTAGCAGCAGCCACCCGCAGCGTCTCGTCCAGTAGCGCCCACGGGGCACAACTGCGGGCGATCTCGTCGGTGACCAGCTCCGGAATCGGCGGTAGCTCAGCGCGTTCGCTCGATGCCTGCAACACCGTGAAGACCCGTTCGTAGATCGTGCGGTCGAACGGCAGCCCCAGATCCGCCTTGGATGCCGACGCGCCGAGCGCGGGCGGGTGCGGCAGCAGGTGTGCGGTGAGCCCGAGTTCGTTCGCGCTGCCGCCGGATGCCCTGTGCCAGAGGTCGATACCGGAATGGGTGCCCGCGTGCGCCGCGACGAGGCGGTTCAGTTCTGGCTGACCGTCACCGGTCACCCGACTGTTCGCGCACGTGTCGAGCAGCTCCTCGAACGCCGCGGTGTGGTCACCGCCGACCGCCCCCACCGGACGCCGCCGCCAGGCGATCTCGATCAACCCGCCCAACTCCCGAGCCGTCTCCGCGTCGGTGAGATGGTCCTTGAGCGCCTGCGTGGTTCGGCCCGCCGCGAATTCGTGGATATCGCGTAGCGCGGCCTCCGCGGACTGCCGGTCTCGCACCGGATCCGGGTGCCCCGCGGTCGTCGCGAACTCGAAACAGCGCTGGAAGTAGAGATCCTGGGGATTGCCCTCGGTGATGCGCAGCGCGCGGCGGACCTGTTTGAGCAGCGTGAACCAGGCGGCGGTGGCGCGCAGCACGTCGGCGGCGGCGTATATCCGGGTGGCGAGCAGCGTCGCGCCGTCCGCGGTCAGGATCGCGCCCGCGCAACTCGGATGCTGCACGGGCCGGATGACCAGCGGGTCGAGCACGAGTTTGACGGTACGGCGCAGCGGTCCACCCTGTGGGCCGCTGAGTGCTTCGACACCGTCGAGCTTGCGCCACACCTCGTCGAGCACCATGGCGCGCGGTCGTCGCATTCGACCAGGTTAACGGACCTGTGGTCGGTTCGGGCCGCCGAAACCTGGGATCGGTAGGCGGCGCGCGATTCCTACCTTTCTCACAACGGCCTACACGGGGCCGGACCAACCGAGACAGACAGGAAAAGAACACCATGAACGCCAAGAACTTCCGCATCGGCACCGCCGCCCTCGCCGCCCTCGCGCTCACCGGTTTCCTCACCGCCTGCGGTGACGACTCCGCGAAGAGCTCGCCCGCGACCTCGCAGCAGACCACCGCCGCCGCACCCGCGGGGCCGGCCTCCGGCAAGTCCGCGGCGCTGGTCGACGGCAAGGCGCTGAACGGCACGTTCGACACCACCTGCGCCAAGCAGGGCGACACCCTGGCCCTCGCGCTGACCGACAACAACAACGCCACCTACGGCCAGCTGTCGGTCAGCGCCACCATCACCGGCGACACCGTGCAGGCCGTCGGCATCGCGGGCAGCCAGGGCGGCTCCTCGGGTCTGCCCTACGCGGTCGGTTACGGCAACGGCCAACCGGGCGGTTCGGCGAAGCTCGTGAAGGACGGCAACACCTTCAAGGTGACCGGCGAGGGCGTCGGCGCTCCCGATCTGACCAACCCGCTCGCGGGCCCTTCGACCTCGACCTTCGACATCACCTTCGCCTGCTCGACGATCGTCGGCGCCTGACGGTCCGACTGCTCGGCTCCCCGTCGTCCCGCGAGCCCGGCGCCACCGAGGGGTGCGCCAGGACGGGACGACGGGGTGGCCCGGAACTCGGAACGTCCGACCGGCCAAAATCCAAGGAGCACACCATGGCAACCAAACTGCGCGCCGCCGCGATCGTCTTCGGCCTCGCCGCGATCGGCCTCTACCTCTGGCAGGGCCTCACCTACGAACCGAGCAGCCCGTGGGAGCCCGGCTTCACGGCCTGGCTCAACGGCTTCATCGCCCTGCCGATCGTCGCGTTCACCCTTGTGGTGATGGTCTTCGCCTTCACGGGTGAGGGCATCATGTCCGCCTTCACCGGCCTCAACACCACGGAATTTCGCGGCGGGCTGCTCGGCATCGGCACCGTGAAGTCGTTCCGGCAGACCGGGTTGACCGTCAACGACCAGCCGCAGATCCGCATCGAATTCAGCGTCGAGGGCGTGGACGGCAAGGTCTTCGACTCCGCCGCGAAGATGATCGTGCCGCTCACCGAACTGGCCCTGCTGCGCCCCGGCGTCGTGCTGCCAGTGCGCTACCTGCCGGACCGCACCGACAAGGTCGAGGTCGACCTCTCCGGCGACAGCGTCGAGGCGCAGCGGGTGATGAACGAATCCATGATTCGCAAGGGCTTCACCACCAAGGCCAAGCTGGACATCGCGGCGCGCGGCATCGCGGCGCAGGCGGTGGTGCAGTCGCTGTCGGTGCCCGGCGAGATTCGGGACGGCTACTCCAAGGTGGTGATCGGGCTCGCCATCACCAGGCCCGACGGCAGCACCTTCCGCACCAGCGCCGAGAAGTTCCTGCCACCGGCCAGCGTGGGTAACGTGCAGGTGGGCAGGATCGTGCAGGTGCACTACCTGCCGGAGAACGAGCAGGAGGTGGTCATCGCGGTTCCGGTGAACGCCTGAGACTTGGTCGGCTGTTCACCTGGGTGTTTCCTGGGAATAGCCTGCGACGTTTACCGTGCGGCCGACAGCCCAGAGCAGGAGTGATCGTGACCTTGAAACCACTCGCCCTCTTCGTGCAGCACGACGGCCGCTCCGCGCGCGCCGCCGTGACCTGCGAGTACAAATGCGCCAACGCGTGCTTCCACGAGACGCCCAACACCTCGGGCGGCGAGTACTTCGGCGACATCGTCAGCTCACTGAACCGGCGTGGGCTGATCAAGGGCGGCGCGGCCGCGGTTCTCGCGGTCGGCGCCGCCTCCGCGCTCGCGGCCTGCGGCGACGACGAGGCCGCAGGTTCCACCGGAACCACCCCGGCGGGCCCGCCCGGCACCGGAACCAACTTCACCGCGGTCGCGCCCAACAAGGAAGACGCCGTCGTCGTACCGGAGGGCTACGAGCAGTCGGTCGTGATCCGTTGGGGCGACCCGATTTTCGCCGACGCTCCCGCCTTCGACTTCGACCGGCAGACCGCCGCCGCGCAGGCCGAGCAGTTCGGCTACAACAACGACTTCGCGGCCCTGCTGCCCATCGAGGGCCAGGCCAACAGCTACCTGCTCGTGGTCAACCACGAGTACACCACCGCGCCGCACATGTTCCGCGGCTACGACAAAGCGAACCCTTCACCCGAGCAGCTCGCCATCACCATGGCTGCGCACGGCCTGACCGTCGTCGAGGTCAAGGGCGAGTCCGGCACCGGCAAGCTGACGCCCGTCTTCGGCAAGTACAACCGCCGCATCACCGCCACCACCGAGTTCACCCTCACCGGCCCCGCCGCGGGCAGCGAGTTCGTGAAGACCTCCGCTGACCCGACGGGCACCAAGGTGCTCGGCACCTTCGCCAACTGCGCGGGCGGCGTAACACCGTGGGGCACCGTGCTTTCCGGCGAGGAGAACTTCCACGGCTACTTCGCCAACGGCGACAAGCCCGCGGGCGGTGACGCCGCTGTCGCGCGCGCCAAGCGCTACGGTTTCGCCGCGGGCGCGACGGCCAACCTCTGGGAGCGGGCCGACAAGCGCTTCGACTTGGCCCAGGAACCCAACGAGGCCAACCGATTCGGCTACGTCGTCGAGATCGACCCGTGGGACCCGAACTCGACGCCGGTCAAGCACTCGGCCATGGGCAGGCTCAAGCACGAGGGCGCGAACATCTACGTCACCAAGGGCGGCGACGTCGTCTCCTACACCGGCGACGACGAACGGTTCGACTACATGTACAAATTCGTGTCGTCCCGCAAGGTGCAGTCCGGCACCGGCGCGGCGAGCAGGCGGCACAACATGACCATCCTCGACGCGGGCACGCTGTACGTCGCCAAGCTCACCGGTGACCACGCGGACAAGATCGACGGCACCGGAGCCAAGCCGTCGGACAAGGGCTTCACCGGTAAGGGACAGTGGATTCCGCTGCTGGAGACGAATGCCGAGGGCAAGGGCAAGTCGCTGGTCGACGGCATGACCGCCGAAGAGGTCGCGGTGTTCACCCGGCTCGCGGCCGACAAGGTCGGCGCCACGAAGATGGACCGTCCGGAGGACTTCGAGGCCAACCCCTACACCGGCAAGGTGTACGTCGCGCTGACCAACAACGACAACCGCGGCAAGGAGGGCAAGGCGGGCGCCGACGAGGCGAATCCGCGCAACCTCAACAAGAACGGCCAGGTCCTGGAGATCGACGACGATCACACCGGCACCGAGTTCACCTGGTCGCTGCTGCTGGTCTGCGGCGACCCGAACGCGGCGGAGACCTACTACGCCGGGTTCGACAAGACCAAGGTGAGCCCGATCTCCTGCCCGGACAACCTGGCCTTCGACCCGTACGGCAACCTGTGGATCTCCACCGACGGCAATGCGTTGAAGTCCAACGACGGCCTCTTCTCGGTGGTGCTGGACGGCGCGAATCGCGGTGAGACCAAACAGTTCTTGACCGTGCCGCGCGGCGCGGAGACTTGCGGTCCGATCGTCACCGAGTCGCGGGTGATCGTGTGCGTGCAGCACCCGGGCGAGTCCGACGACGCCACCCCCGAGAACCCGTTCTCGCACTGGCCCGACGGGGGTTCCGCGCAGCCGCGGCCGTCCGTCGCGGTGGTGTGGAAGAAGGACGGCGGCCGGATCGGCGTGTAATCCGCTCTGTCGCAGAACTTTCGGTACTGCGACAGCCGGAGACTGTTCGCCCCCAGCCGGATCGGACGGCTGGGGGCGTTCTCTCGTCTAGCCACCCATATTGGCGAATCGGGCGAAATCCCCTTGGGCGCCGCTGTATACGTTCAGATCGGTGCGGCCCGCGATACCGGGGATGCTGCCGCTGTCGGTGGTCTGCCAGAACGTCCAGGTCGGCCAGCCGCCGGGGACCTCGGGTTGTGGGTTGTCGCGGTAGTCGGCGATCCACAGCGGATAGCGGGTGAACTCGCTGGTATTCGCCATCGCGGTCTTCCAGAAGTTCGGATAGGTGTAGATGATCGGCACCCGGCCGGTCAGCACCTGCACCGTGTTCAGATAGCGGTGCGTCCAGTTGATCAGCGCCGCGGGGGAAAGACCGCCGGAGTGCTCGAGATCGAGCACCGGCGGCAGGTCCAGCGGACCGTTCTGCCCGAGCACCGTCGCCGCGTAGAGCACGGCCTGCGGTTCCGGCGGCAGCTGCGGTCGCGCGTAGTGGTACGTGCCGCGCGCGATGCCCGCTGCCCGCATCAAAAGACTGTCCGGCACGAAATACGGATTGATGTAGCTCAGGCCCTCGGTCGCCTTGACCATGGCGAAGTCGTGGCCGGACCGTTTGACCGCGAACCAGTCGATCAACCGGCCGTCGATGTGCTGCCAGGACGAGACGTCCGGCCCGACCGGCGCGGCCGCCGTCTGCCCGGTCGCCGAAAGGATGCTGCCCACCACGATCGTGGACAACGCAAGACTGCGGGTCGTTCTCCAACGAGTGCTGTCCATGCCCTTCGACCTTAGGCGGCCGCCTCGTCTTCGTTCACCCGCCGCGCCGTGGTCCAATCGCAGGCGGGAATACCTCGAGTATGGGGGGTATACTCAAAGTATGAACGGGCCTACCACGGTAAAGGTGTCCAGCGAGACACGGGATCGTCTAGCTGCTCTCGCCGCGAAGGGCGAGACGATGGAGGAGGCGATCCTGAAGCTGATCGACTCCTACGAACACGTCAAGACGCGGCAACGGCTCGCGTGGGAAGCGCGTCTGGCTCGGGCGGAAGCCAATCCGGTCGCGGTGGCATGGGCGGAGCAGACCGTGGCGGACCTGGTCGAACGCGCCGAGCAGCGACAGGCGGGCCGCCGGTGACGGGATACGTGTTCGACGACACCGTTCTCGACGCGTACGGCCATGGCAGCGACAACGTCGCTCGCTTGATCGCGGGCCTCGATGGTCGGCAGATCAGAATGGCGGTCCCGGCGATCACGCTCGCGGTGGCGCAGGCGGCGCTCTCGGACGAGCAGTGCGACGACATCGACGGCGTCATAGACAGCCTCGAGCACGTGCAGCTCGACCCTCTCGTGCACACCGATCAAATCACCGAGTTGTCCCGTGTGATCGGAGTCTGCGGCAGTCCACCCGATTCCGCTGCCGCGCACGCGATCTACGTGTCGAAGCGTCTCGACTGGCCGATCGTGACCGTCGACCGTAAGCGATGGGCGGTGCTCGAGGAAGGCTTGCCGTGGCCGCTCGAGCTGGTCGAACTCGCTGAGCCAGAGCAGGCGAACTAGATGGAGGCCGAGGCTGTCCGTCGTAGCCGGCCGGGGCAGACAGCGCGCGCCGCCGGTGTCCTCAGCCGAGCCAGTCCAGGACCGAGGCGGCGGTCCACGACTGCTGCATGCTGCCGAGCGGTTCGCCGGTGAAGGGTTCGTAGTACTCCGCGAAGCTGCCGTCGCTGGCCTGCCGCAGCCCCTCGGCGCGCAGCATGAAGGCGCGTTCGGCCCAGCCGCGGCGGGCGAAGACCCAGGAGAACAGCCAGCTCATCACCGGCCACACCGGGCCGCGCCAGTATTCGCGCGGCCGGAAGTCCTTGGAGACCGGGGAGGTCGAGGGCGGCAGCGCGTAGCGCAGGTCCGGGTGGCCGCAGTAGCGCGGGCCTTCGAACAGGCGAAGCAGGCTGCGTTCGGTGTCGCGCGGCAGGCCGCCGCACAGCAGCGGAGCGAAGACCGCCAAGGTGTCGGTATCGATCCAGCGCTGGAGGCGCACGTCGAAGTCGCGGGCCGCGCCGGTCCGCGCGTAGGCGGTGGCGACGACGCCCGCGCGAAAGCGCTCGGCCCACGCGTAGAGGTCGCGCACGTCGGCATGCGGCTGTCTGTATTCTTCGCCGATGTTGGCGAGCACCTCGCAGGCCAGGGCGAAGACCGCGGTGACGAACACGTCCTGCACGGCGAAGCTCATGGTCGAGGCCAGTTGGTAGTCGTCGTATCCGGCCCGCCGCATCTGCTCGACCAGCCAGAGGTACCTGTCGTACTCGCGGTCGGTGGGACGCTGTGTCGGATCGGAGACGACGAGCACGTCCTCGCGGCGGTAGGCGGGCAGGTCGCCGGGGACGACCTGCTCGTAGGCGCGGTCCCAGCGCGGCGAGTTGTCCATGCCGGATTCCCAGCCGTGGTACAGCGTGATCCGGCCGTTCTCCTTTGGATCCCTGGCGTGCGCGAGCCAGCGATGCCAACGCACCAGATCCGGCCAGCGGCGGTTGAGGAATTCCTCGGCGACGGCCCTGGTGCTCCGGCCGTGGCGGCGGGAGTGATCGAGGATGCGCTGCACGGCGATGGCGTGCACCGGCGGCTGGGTGATGCCGGAGGTGTCCGGTCCGTCGGGCGCGTTGGCGGCTAGCTTGCGGCACTCCCAGCGGGCCGGGCCGGGGAAGTAGCCGTCCACGCCGTTGGCGAACACGATGTGCGGGATCATCCCGTTCTTCCACTGCGCCGAGAGCAGCGTGTCCAGCTCGACGACGGCGCGCTCCACGCTGAGCGGTGCGAGTCCGACCGCGACGAACGCCGCGTCCCAGCTCCACATGTGCGGATACAGGCGCGGCGCGGCGCTGGTCATGGTACCCAGGTCGTTGCCCCGCAGCAGGTAGGCGGCGCGCGCCGCGAGCTGAGTTGGGGTGAAACCCGGATGTGCCATCCCCCTATTCTGCGATCCGACGCGCAGATATGCCCGATCAGCGGCGGTGGGTTGCGTCGCAGCGCGGCGCACCGGGTGTTCGGCGGATCTCACTCTCGCATGCCCCGTCTGTGGAGATTGTTACCGACGTATGCGTGCATCGCTACGAATCGGCGCAGTGCTACGGATTCGAGGTCGGTTTCGGCGCGCCGACTACGGTGGGGCGCATGAACACCGCCGTCACCAGCACACCGAAGCCGACCGCGTTGATCACCGGAGCCAGCCGCGGGCTCGGTGCGGCCATCGCCCGCGAACTCGCGCCGGGACACGAGCTGCTGCTCGGCGCGCGCTCGAAAGACGCCTTGCGCGACATCCTCACCGAGCTGCCGGAGGCGATGCCGTGGCCGGTGGAGCTCACCGATTACGAGGCCGTCGCCGCGGCGGTCGGCGCGGTCGAACGGCTGGACGTGCTCGTGCACAACGCCGGGATCGCCGATCTCGGCACCATCGCGGAGTCTTCGGTGGAGCAGTGGCGAAACACCTTGGAGGCCAACCTCATCGCCGTCGCCGAACTGACCAGGTTGCTGCTTCCCGCGTTGCGCGCGTCGAACGGCCATGTGGTGCTGATCAATTCGGGCGCCGGGTTGCGGGCCAACGCAGGCTGGGCCTCCTACGCGGCGAGCAAGTTCGGGTTGCGCGCCTTCGCCGACGCGCTGCGGCTGGAGGAACCCGCCCTGCGCGTGACCTCCATCCATCCCGGCCGCATCGACACCGACATGCAGCGGGAGATCACCGCGAACGAGGGCCGCGAGTACCGGCCGGAGGAGTTCCTGACCCCCGAGACGGTCGCGGCGGCGGTGCGGCACGCCGTCGAGACACCGCGCGACGCGCACCCGACCGAAATCGTGCTGCGACCCATCGCCCGCTGAATCCGACACGGTTCCAGTGGGCGGGGTCCGACCGAAGGTGACATTCGGCCGGTCCGCCCGGCTCGGGTCACCTTCGGTCGGGAGATCAGGCGACGATGTTGATGAGGCGGCCGGGCACCACGATCAGCTTGCGCGGCGCGGCGCCGTTCAGCAGGGCGGCGATCTTCTCGTCGGCGAGCGCGGCCGCCTCGATGGCGGCGTTGTCGGCGTCGGCGGGGACCTGAATCCGGCTGCGCACCTTGCCGTTCACCTGGATCGGGTACTCGACCGTGTCCTCGACCAGCAGCGCGGGATCCGCGACCGGGAACGGCCCGTGCGCCAGGGAAACGCTGTGGCCCAACCGTTCCCACAGCTCCTCGGCGATGTGCGGGGAGAGCGGGGCCAGCATCAGCACCAGCGGCTCCACCACCGAGCGCGGTGCGCCGTCCGGGTAGTTCTTGGTCAGGTGGTTGGTCAGCTCGATGAGCTTCGCGCCCGCCGTGTTGTCGCGCAGCGCGGCGAGATCCTCGTCGACGCCCGCGATCGTCTTGTGCGTCAGGCGCAGCGTCTCCTCCGACGGCGCGTCCTCGGTGACGCGCAGCGCGCCCGTCTCCTCGTCGACCACCAGACGCCAGACCCGCTGCAGGAACCGGTGCGCGCCGACGACGTCCTTGGTCGCCCACGGCCGCGAGGTGTCCAGGGGACCCATCGACATCTCGTAGAAGCGGAAGGTGTCGGCGCCGTACAGATCGCACATCTCGTCCGGAGAGATGGCGTTCTTCAACGACTTTCCGATCTTGCCGTACTCCTGGAACACCTCGATCTCGACGCCGGTCGCGTCCGTCCAGAAGAACTTGCCGTCGCGCTCGACGATCTCGGCGGCGGGCACGTACGCGCCGCGCTCGTCGGTGTAGGCGTGCGCCTGGATGTAGCCCTGGTTGAACAGCCGCCGGTACGGCTCGCTGCTGCTCACGTCGCCCAGGTCGAAGAGCACCTTCTGCCAGAAGCGCGCGTACAGCAGGTGCAGCACCGCGTGCTCCACGCCGCCGACATACAGATCGACGCCGCCCGGATCGCTCGGGCCGTGCTCCGCGGTGCGCGGACCCAGCCAGTACTGCTCGTTCTCCTTGGCGCAGAACGCCTCCGGGTTGGTCGGGTCGGCGTAGCGCAGCTGGTACCAGGAGCTGCCCGCCCAGTTCGGCATGACGTTGGTGTCGCGCCGGTACTTCTTCGGCCCGTCGCCCAGATCCAGCTCGACGTGCACCCAGTCGGTGGCCTTGGCCAGCGGCGGGGAGGGCTCGGAGCTCGCGTCGTCCGGATCGAAGGTCACCGGAGCGAAGTCGTCCAGCTCCGGAAGCCGCACGGGCAGCATGGATTCCGGCAGCGCGTGCGGTGCGCCCTGCTCGTCGTAGACGATCGGGAACGGCTCGCCCCAGTAGCGCTGGCGGGCGAACAGCCAGTCGCGCAGCTTGTACTGGATGGTGCCGGTGCCGTGCCCGTCGGCCTCCAGCCTGCCGATGACGGTCGCCTTGGCCTCCTCGACCGAAAGACCGTTCAGGTAATCGGAGTTCACCAGCTCGCCCTCGCCCGAATGGGCGCCGTTGGCGACGTCGCCGCCGGAGATGACCTCCACGATCGGCAGGCCGAAGGCGGTGGCGAATTCGTGGTCGCGGTGATCGTGGCCGGGTACCGCCATGATCGCACCGGTGCCGTAGCCGATCAGCACGTAGTCGGCGATGAAGATCGGGATCCGTTGTCCGTTCACCGGATTGGTGGCGTACGCGCCCAGGAAGACGCCGGTCTTCTCCTTGTTCTCCTGGCGCTCCAGATCCGACTTGGCGGCGATGGCCTTGCGGTAGGCGGCGACGGCGTCGGCGGGAGTCGCCGCGCCCTCGTTGGTCCAGCGCGGGTCGGTGTTCTCCGGCCACCGCGCCGCCGTCAGCCGGTCGACCAGCTCGTGTTCGGGGGCCAGCACCATGTAGGTCGCGCCGAACAGGGTGTCGGGGCGGGTGGTGAACACCTCGATCTGGCCCGCGTCCGAATCGAACTTCACCTGCGCGCCGCGCGAACGACCGATCCAGTTGCGCTGCATGGCCTTCACGTTCTCCGGCCAGTCGAGCAGATCCAGGTCGTCGACCAGCCGGTCCGAATAGGCGGTGATGCGCATCATCCACTGCCACAGGCGCTTACGGAAGACCGGGAAGTTGCCGCGCTCGCTGCGGCCCTCGGCCGTGACCTCCTCGTTGGACAGCACGGTGCCCAGACCGGGACACCAGTTGACCATCGAATCGGTCTGGTACACCAGGCGATACGAGTCGATCACCGCGGCGCGCTCGGCGGCGGTCATGGTGGCCCAGTCCTTGCCGTCGGGCGCGGGACGCGCGCCGGAGGCGAACTGTTCCTCCAGGTCCGCGATGGGGCGCGCGCGGCCGGTCTCCAGGTCGTACCAGGCGTTGTAGATGCGCAGGAAGATCCACTGTGTCCAGCGGTAGTACTCGGGATCGGTGGTCGCGAACGAGCGACGCCGGTCGTGACCGAGACCCAGCCGGTCCAGCTGGCGCTGCATGGTGGCGATGTTGGACTCGGTGGTGTCGCGCGGGTGCGCGCCGGTCTGCACCGCGTACTGCTCGGCGGGCAGGCCGAAGGCGTCGTAGCCCAGCGCGTGCAGCACGTTGCGTCCGTGCATGCGGTGGTAGCGCGCGAACACGTCGGTCGCGATGTAGCCCAGCGGGTGGCCTACGTGCAGGCCCGCGCCCGACGGGTACGGGAACATGTCCTGGACGAACAGCTTGTCCGCGGGAGTGTCCCCGGCGAGCGGGCCGGTCGGGTTCGGCGCGTGGAAGGTGCCACGCTCCACCCAGTTCTGCTGCCACCGGCGCTCGATGCGGCCCGCGAGGTCAGCGTTGTACCGGTGCTGGGGTACATCGCTATCGGTTGCACGACTGTCCTGCACGGTCCTGCCTTCTTGTTCTCGCCGATCCTGGACAAACTTCGTATTACAGGGTAGAACGTGCGGTCCGAGGGACCGAAAATCGGGCGGCGCGAGTCCGTGCGCTAGCCTGCATAGGTGTTCGTAGTCGCTCTCGTCCTGTTCGTGTTGGCCGCCGTAGCCATCGCGACCGGCGTGCTCGGACTGATCGGCAAGCTCCCGCCCAACCGCTTCGTCGGTGTGCACACCGAAGCCGCGCTGACCTCCGAAGAGACCTTCCGCATCGCGAACCGCGTCGCCGCCCCGACCTCGGTCGCCGCGGGCGCGCTGCTGTTCGCCGGTGGTCTGGTCGCCTTCGCCGCGGGCGGTGTCGTGGCTCTCGTCGTGGGCGGCGCCACGGCCGTCATCGCCCTGTTCACCCTGGGTGCGGGCGCGAACGCCGCGGGCGAGGCGATCGCCGCTCTCGTGCCAGCGAAAGACATCGGCGGCTGCGGCCAGTCCTGCGGCGCGTGCTCCCTGCGCGACGCCTGCCAGCCCGCGAACTGATCCACTCCTCGAGCCCCTCCCTGCGCGTACCCTGAGCTTCATCAGCGGGCGATTCGCCTTCGGAGGGGTTTTATGTTCTTCGTCCTGGCGACGATCGTCGCCGTCCTCGGCTTCGCCATCCTCGACTTCTACGGTCTCGCGGTGGCGGGCGTCATCTTCGCGATCGCCGCGGTGTTCGCGGTGATCGGTGTCGTCCAGATCAAGCGCAACGCGGCTCGGCCGAGGGGGCGGTGGTGGGCGGGTGACAGCGGCGGCTCGGACGACGGCGGCGGCTGCGGGGGCGGTGGTGGCTGCGGTGGAGGCGGCTGTGGTGGCGGAGGCGGAGGCGATTGATCGCTGCCTGCCGCATCGCGATGCGGTTGTCGCGGACAAGAGCGGGGCGGTTGCGGCGGCGGTAGCTGACATCTGCGCCCCAGCAGGGTTCGGCCCGAGACGCCGGTGGGCGAGTAGCTGCCCATTTCTCTCCCGTCGATTCGGGTCAGTCGATGCCCGGGGGTGGTGGGATGCTGCGGGAGAGTGGGCTGTCCTTGGGGTTGAGGTAGAGGACGAGGAGGGTGACCGGAGCAGGGCCGAGGTTGCGGGCGACGTGGGGGTGTTGGGGGCCGCTCGGTTCGCGGAACACTCGGCCGCGGGGGTAGGTGACGGGGGCGCCGTCGGGGCCGGGGTGGTCGAGGGTGCCGCGGGCGACCAGGACGAAGAGGGTGCCGTCGTGGTAGTGCCAGCCACTGGTGCCGCCGGGAGCGATCACTGTCTGGCGCAGGAGGATGTCGCGGCCTGCGATGGTGAAGCGCGCGAGTACTCGGCTCGCGGTGCCCGACGCGGGCGCGGCGTTGGGCGCCAGAGCGGGCAGACGTGGGATTCGCACCCACCCATCGAACCATCCGTTCGGGAGGCGTTCCGGACCGTTGGTCAACGCAATCCCGCGACGGCCGCCAACACCGCCCGTCCCGCCTCCCGATCGCCGACGGCGATGCGTGCACTCCCGTCCGGGTAGACCTTCGCCGCGATACCTGCCCGCCGCAACGCCGTCGCCACCCCCGGCCCGGGGAGGTAGAGGAAGTTGGCGTGGCTGCGGGGGACGGTGTGGCCGCAGGCGAGCAGTGCGTTGCGCAACGCCTCGCGTTCGGCGGTGATGAGCCGGATCCGGGCCTCGAGTTCCGGTTCGGCGGCGTAGGACGCGGACACGGCGGCGACGGCGGAGGCGGAGACGCCGAAGGGAAGTTGCAGTCGTCGCACGCGTTCGACGAGTTCGCGCCGACCGTACGCGTATCCGATGCGTAGCCCCGCGAGTCCATAGGCCTTCGAGAACGTCCGCAGCACAAGGAGATTCGGATACTTCCGCAGCAGTGCGAGCGTGTCCGTCCGCTCGGCGGGCCCGAGGAACTCGGCGTACGCCTCGTCCAGCACGACCGTCACCCGGTGCGGCACGGCGCTCAGGAAGGATTTCAGTTCACCGATGGGCACGACGGTGCCGGTGGGGTTGTGCGGACGGCACACCACGACCAGCGCCGTCCGCTTGTCGATCGCCCGCCGCATCGCGGGAAGATCTTGATTGCCCGAGGCGTCCAACGGCACCGGAACCATATTCATCCCGAGCATCCCCGCGATGATCGGATACCCGTCGAAGGTCGGCGTGCCCGTGACGATCTCCGCGCCCTCGCCGGTGACGGCCTGGATGATCTGCATGGCGACTCCGGTCGCCCCGGACCCGACGACCACCTGGTCGCCGCGCACGCCGACGTGCCGCGCGATGATCTCGGGTAGCAGCCGAGGCAGAAACTCGGGATACCGATTCGCCTGCGCGAGAGCGAGATTCACCGCACGAAGCACGGAAGGCAGCGGCGGGAAGGGATTCTCGCTCAGCGAGAGGTCGAACCGCACCGGCCGCGATCGCCGACGGTGGTGTCGCGAGGATCGGGTGTCCTCGGCGGACCCGATGTTCATCCCGCCGCGCCCCAGCGCACCGCCGCGGCGGCCGCGAAATCGCCCGCGTGCGCGAACGCGGACATCAGCACCACCGACCCGTTGCGCAGCCGCCCGGCCTGATTCTCCACGTCCAAGGTGACGGGAATTCCCGCGGCGAACAGGTTTCCGCACCGGTCGAAGGTGTCGGGGTGCCGTTCCGCTGGCAGCTCGAGCGCGTCGTGCCAGTTGCGCAGGAACAGCCGGTTCGGTTGGTTGGTGACGAACGTGTCGATGTCGCGCCCCTTCACACCGATCCGATCGCACACCGCGAGCGCCACTTCCGGCACCAGCCGGTTGCCGCGCGCGAACACCTTGGTCACCTTGGATTCGGTGAAGCTCACACAGGCCTGGCCGGGACCGGGTTCCCAGTACTTGCGCTCGCCGTTGGTGGTGAAATCCATGTCCCCGGCGAATTCCGGGTAGGTGCGGCATTCGATGTCGAGGATCGGCGCGCTGTCGTCCTTGACCAGCAGCCCGACACCGCAGCCGTCGCCGGGCACCGGCGCCTGCGCGAGTGTGCGAATCTCGGTCTGGGTGAACACCGGTCCCGCGCAGTTCTGGGCGACCGCGATGAGCGCGGTGCGAGCGTCGGTGGTCTGCAGGATCATTCGGGCCAGCGCCATCATGTGCACGAAGGCCGCGCAGCCGCCGTTGTGGATGTCGTAGACGACGCGCGGGCGAATACCGAGCCGCCTGGCGACCTCGGGCCCGCTGCCGAGCACCGGGTTGTCCGGCAACTGTGTGTGCGTGATCAGCACGTCGACGCTCGAAAGCTCCTGTGCCCCACGGCGTTGCCGCAGCGGCTCGACCGCGCGCTCGATCATGTCGACAGCGGTCTCGTCCCGTGCCACGTGGTGCCGACCGCGCGGGGCACGGAACATCACGTTCTTCGCCATCCGGTCCGAGCGCGCGAACTGGGTGAAGTACTCGGTATCGACGGGCGCACCCGGCAGGTAGGAGGACACGTCGACAAGGCTGACGGTCGGCAGCGACGAAGCGTCCGGATCGGTCGCGTACATGGCCGTCCTCACTTCATCCAGTCGGGTTTGATCGGCAAACCGTGCGCGGCCCGGCATTCACAGATCGCCTTGAGGTTGTCGAGCTCGAGCTGATGACCAGCGGAGAACATCTCCCAGAAGTCGCCGACCCAGACCGGACGCCCGGCGGGCGCGGTCTCGGGATAGGGGTTCTCGTCGTAGAACGGGTGACGGCAATTCGTCCACAGCACAACCGAACCCGGCTTGTTCAGCACCACTTGCGCGTCGACGACCCGCATCAGGTAGACCATCCACAGGTGCCGCCCCTGATCCCACGCGCAGTGGTAGTCGACCGTCATCGCGTCCGGATTGGCCACCGTGCGGGTGTAGATCTTCGTGGAATCGCCGAGCCGGTCGTAGGCCAGCCACAGGCCCGGCTCCTCGGTTTCGGTGAATCCGCGCAGGCTGTAGGTCCATTCCTCCAGCGACCTCGTGTCGGCCAGGTACTCGTACACCTCGCGGGGCGGCGCGGCGACATAGCCCTGGACCGGGCAGAAGTCCCCGAAGATCTGGTCGTGCGGGTACACCGACCGCAGCATGTCCATGATGATCGGGGTGGTCTCGTCCTTGTCGGAGTTCTCGATCCGCAGCACGCCGGGTACGACGTCTTCCGGGATGTCGCTGAGCGCGGGCAGGGCGCTGGTCGTCACGGGGTCCTCCTGGAGTTCTCGAGTGTGGTGAGAAACGGTGTGAACGGGGGGATCTCGTCGGGGTCGCAGTCGATCGCGAGGAACGACGGCCCCGATGTCGCTAGGCAGCGGCCGAGCGCGTCGGCGAGTTCGGCCGATGTGCGCACGGTGTAGGCGGGTATGCGGGGAAACATGGCGGCGATGCCGTCGCCGAGGAACGCGGGCTGGAACCTATTGAAGCTGTAGCGATCTCGGTAGTAGAGCTGTTCGCGCGTGACGCACATGGCGTGCGCGTTGTTGTTCAGCACGACGAACGTGATCGGCAGCCGGTGTTCGACGGCGGTGTGCACCTCCATGCCGTGCATGTAGAAAGCCCCGTCGCCCGCGATCACCACGGTGCGACCGGGCCCGCGCCGGGCGAACGCGGCGCCGATGCCCGCGCCGAAGGCGTAGCCCATCCCGCCCATGCCGAGGGCGACGACGAACCGTCCGCCGCGCGGCACGCGCAGGTGGTGGACCACCGCGGCGCCGGTGTTGCCCGCGTCGGCGAAGACGTCGGTGCCCGCGGGCAATGCCGCGTCGATGGTCTCGACGAGTTCTCGATAGCGCAGACCAGGCCCGTCGGCGGCCGGTACCTGGAGCGGTGTCAGGGCGGCTGCGTCCGGCGTCGCATGCGTTGCCGTTGCGGTGCAATCGAATTCGTCGGCGAGTTCGCCGAGTGTGATCGACAGGTCGGTGCTCGTCGCGTGGATCGTCGGCGGATACGGCGGGGCGATGCCGACGCTGGCCACGGTGAGGTCGCCGAGCAGGTCGTCGAGCCCGGCGCGCGCGGTGACGGGTAGGCGGGTGCCGATCACCAGGCACAGCGCGGCCGATCGGAGGTCCGCGGTGAGTTCGGGGTGGCCCATGCTGCCCGCGACGCCGCAGAATCCGGGATCGAAGTTGTCGTAGACGTCCTTGGCGTCCGGGGCGACACCGACCGTGGCGTCCAGAGCCGTAGCGAGGCGGGCCAATTCGTCGCGTGCGTCGTCGCGGGCGACTTGATCTCCCGCGATGATCACGATCTTTCCCGTGCTGCGCGCCGCGACGAGCGCGGCGCGCACCGCGGTGAGCCCGCTCGCATCGCGACGGTGCGAGCGGGGCGGCAACCGGAACGGCGGGACCGTGTCGAGCCCGGCCTGCTGCACATCCTTGGGCAGCAGCAGGACGGCAGGCCCACCGCGCCGGGCGGCGGCGACTGCCCTGACCACGCTGTCGGGCAGCTGGGCCGCCGTTTCCACACGGGCGCAGTACCGGCTGACGGAGCCGAACAGGCGGACCGCATCGATCGCGCCCGCACGCCCGCTGGAGTCCTGGAACGCCCCTCGGCCCTCCAGCGCCGTCGGCGGCTGACCGACTAGCGCCAGCACCGGCACCCTGGACGCATACGATTCGGCCAGTCCGGCAACGAGATTCATCGCACCGCCGCCGGATGTCGCGGCGACGACGCCGAATCCCGCGGTGACCCTGGCGTATCCGTCGGCCATGGTGGCCGCGGAGAATTCGTGCTTGGCCACCACGCCGGTGACCTCCGAGTCGAACAGCGCGTCGTAGAGGTCTTCGATATTGGCGCCGTCGACCCCGAAGATATGCCGCACACCGAGTGTCGAAACCGCCCGAACCAGATAGTCCACGACCCTGTCCGGCATGGATGCTCCTTCCCCGGATGCGGGACACAGTGGGTGCGCCCGGCCGATCGCATACCTCGTACACGAGGAATACGAGATGCCCCGCCGCGCGGTTCAAGTCGAACGGCCGAGCCGGTGGGGAAGAGACCTTGCATGTACGTATACATCTACGTATAGTGAGTTCATGCCCAACAAGACCATCTACGTAGCCGACGACGATCTACCGCTGTTCCAGCGCGCCCAGGAGCTGGTGGGGGGCAATCTGTCCGGCGCGGTGACCACGGCGCTGCGCCGTTTCATCGAGCTGGAAGAGGGGCGCCAAGAAGGGTACGAGGAAGTGGTCCTCCGGGTCGGCCACAACGGTGTCCGGCAGGTGCGTTTCGCCGGATCCCTGCTCGGCGAGTGGCGCGACGTCAACGACACGCGATCGGAGCACGTACGGGTCTTCCGGTCGCGCAAGGGCAAGTTCGTGCTGCACGCGCAGTACTCGAACTGGTCCGAACTTCCCACCGACACCAACATTTTCAAGGACTGGAGGCAGTGGCGGCGGATCACCGGCATCGGTGATCAGGACTGGGGCGATTTCGTCATGGAGATAGCCGACACGCTCGACGAGCTGAAGGACAAGATGCCCGCCAAGCTCTACGAGCGCGTTGCCTACATCGCCGACCGCCCGCATATCGAGGATCTCGACATCTAGGTCGCGCGAAAAGCGCTCCGCGACAACCGAACAGCGCGTTCTAAAAAGCGACTCCGCACCGCGATTGGGCGGCGGTGCGGGTGAAACATGCACTTATTCGCATTGAGTAATGAATTTTGACGAAAGGACCACCATGATCAACGGTCATCGTGCGCCGGCGATCTCGGCGTTCGGCCTGTGCAAATCGTACGGCGAGCAAGTGGTGCTCGACGGCATCGATCTCACCGTGCCGGAAGGGACCATCTTCTCCCTGCTCGGGCCGAACGGCGCGGGCAAGACCACGACCGTGCAGATCCTCACCACGCTGATCGGCGCGGACTCCGGCGAAATCCGGGTGGGAGGTTACGATCTCGCCGCCGAGCGCAACGAGGTGCGCTCGGTGATCGGGGTGACCGGTCAGTTCTCGGCGGTGGACGAACTGCTGACCGGCCGGGAGAACCTGCTGCTCATGGCGGATCTGCACCATTTGCCGCGGCGGGATGGCAAGCGTCTGGCCGACGATCTGCTGGCCCGCTTCGACCTGGTCGAGGCCGCAGACAAGACGGCCGCGACCTACTCCGGCGGCATGGTCCGGCGACTCGACCTGGCGATGACGCTGGTCGGCGACCCGCGCGTCATCTTCCTGGACGAACCGACGACCGGTCTCGACCCCCGCAGCAGGCGTTCCATGTGGGAGATCATCCGCGCGCTGGTCGACGACTACAGCGTGACCGTCTTCCTCACCACCCAGTACCTGGAGGAGGCCGATCAGCTCGCCGACCGGATCGCCGTGCTGGACGGTGGTCGCATCGTCGCCGAGGGCACCGCGGCCGAACTGAAGAAGCTGGTGCCCGGCGGACACATTCGGCTCGAATTCCGCACCGCCGCCGAGCTTTCCGCCGCGGCCCGAGTTCTCGGTGAGACGGCCCGCGTGCTGGACGGCGTCGGCGACGAGGAGCTGACGCTCGCCGTGCCGAGCGACGGTGGCGTGAAATCGCTGCGCTTCGTGCTGGATCGGCTCGACGACGCGCGCATCGAGGTCGAAGGCCTCTCCGTGCACACCCCGAACCTGGACGACGTCTTCCTCGCCCTCACCGGGCACCCGACTGCCGAGAAGGAGATCGCGCGATGAACGCTACTTCGTTTGCCCTCGCCGATTCGGTGACCATGCTGCGGCGAAACCTGCTGCACGCCAAGCGGTATCCCAGCTTGACCTTCGGCGTGGTGATCATGCCGGTGATTCTGATGCTGGTGTTCAACTTCGTGTTCGGTGGCGCGCTGGAGAAGTCCTCGGGCGGCAACTACATCGACTACCTGACACCGGGCATGATGCTGATGCTCCCGGCGTACTTGACGGTCGCGGTATCGGTCTCCATCGCGTCCGACAAAACGAAGGGCATCGTGAACCGCCTTCGCACCATGGCGATTTTCCAGCCCTCGATGCTGGCGG
Source organism: Nocardia sp. CNS-044 (assembly GCF_059570515.1). Lineage (NCBI taxonomy): Bacteria > Bacillati > Actinomycetota > Actinomycetes > Mycobacteriales > Nocardiaceae > Nocardia > Nocardia sp. CNS-044. The sequence continues at coordinate 191,885 of NZ_JCANSX010000005.1, read as the reverse complement.
GGCATGTCATCGGCGCGCTGATCCAGGCGCTCATCGGCGTCGTGATCATGGTCGCGGTGGCGCTGCTCATCGGATTCCGGCCGGACGCCAACCCGATGGAATGGCTGGCCGTGTTCGGCCTGTTCGCGCTGGTGATGTTCGCGTTCTCCTGGCTCGGGGTGGCACTCGGCCTGATCGCGGTCAATCCGGAGAGCGCGAGCAACCTGCCCTTCCCGCTGGTGATGATGCCATTCCTCGGCAGCGGGCTGGTCGCCACCGACACCATGCCGGTCGGCATGCGCCAGTTCGCCGAGTACCAGCCGTTCACTCCGCTGACCGAGACGCTGCGCGGTCTGCTGATGGGTACGGAGATCGGCAACAACGGCATCATCGCGCTCGCCTGGTGCGTCGGCCTCGGCCTGGTCGGCTACCTCTGGTCGACGTCGCTGTTCCGCAAGCAGACCGTCTGAACCGACCGCCGCGACATCACTGGGTGTCGCGGCGGTTCTGGGCGCTCAAACCGTCCCGGTGAGGACCACCTTGTTGGTAGCGGACGATTTGATCTCCACCTTCTGCACCTGGTCGGGCGCCATGTCGATGGTGCGGTCCACGGTCAGCACGGTGCCGGGGCCCGCGGGCCATTCGTCCAGCTCGAGCTGGCGGCCGTCGGCGCCGGTCACCAGCAGCGTGTACTTGTAGGTGTAGCGCAGGTCGCTCGGCCCGTAGGTGCAGCTCATCACGACACGGGCCCGCTCGCCGTCGGCCATCAGCTTGAAACTGGCCGAGATCGGGGTCGGCTCCAGCGGGCTCATCGACCGTTCCGCGATCACCTGCTCGACCACCGGAGGTTCCGGCACGGTCGTCGTGTTCAGCACCGGGATGGCGATCGCGACGGCCGCGGCGGCGGCAGCGACCGCCCCGCCGAGCGCCGCCCATCGGCCGCGCCGCCTGCGCCGCTGTTCCGCGGCGGCCAGTCTCGGCAGCAGGTCGGGAACCGGCGGCTCTGCCTCGGGCGCGGCGCCGTCGGCCGTGCCGATCATGCCGAGCGCGGTCTCGGTCGGCACCAGCGCGAGCATGCCCGGCAGTCCGGCGAGCTCGGCGACGGAGGCGCGGCAGTCGGCGCAGCGCGCCAGATGCTCCTCGTATTCGCGGCGCTCGCTGCCGGTGAGGGAGCCGAGCACGTAGGGCGCGTCCCACGTCGTGTAGTCGTCGGCGATTTGCGTCATCGGTTCGTCACCCCCATTTCGTGCAACGCCAGCCGCAGCGCCCGCATACCGTAATGCATGCGCGATTTCACCGTGCCGGGCGGAATCTCCAGTTCGGCCGCGATCTGGTGGGTGGACAGGCCGCGATAGTAGGCGCGCACGATCACCTCGCGGTGGTCGGCGCTCAGCCGGGCCAGCGCGTCGGCGACCAGCCAGCCGTCCAGCGTCCGATCGGCCTGATCGGGTGCGGGTTGTTCGGGCGGACTGTCGGTGCGGAACTCCCTGCGATTGCGTGCGCTGCGATGCTCGTCGACGACCAGGTTGCGGGCGACCGTGAACAGCCACGCGCGCGCCGACATCGTCTGCTGATCGAGCACGTTCGGCCGCTGCCACGCGCGCAGCAGCGTTTCCTGCACGATGTCCTCGGCGCGTCCGGCGTCGTGCACCAGGCCGAGGGTGTAGCGCCAGAGCGCGGGCGCGTGCTCCTGATACAGCACGCGCATCAGCTCGGCCTGGTCGTCCGGCTCGCCCGCCGCGCCGCGCTGGGCTGCGGCCGCGTCGGTGGGCCGGGGTTGTTCCGGTGGGATACCCATGCGCTCACCGGGTCAGTTCGTGCGTTTCACGGTGTGGACTCCTTCTCGTTTCGAGGAGTACACGAGCTCAGTTGCGTTCCAGTTCAATCGGGTGCGTGGCCAGCAGCGAGAGCGGGAGCGGCTGGCGGCGCAGGACATGCGCCCAGAGATCGGAGCGGCCGGTGCTGATCGGGTCGGAGGAGAGAGCCGAGAGGACGATCCAGTCCTCGTTCTCCAGTTCGCCCTCGAGTTGTCCGAAGGTCCAGCCGGAGTAGCCCGCGAAGATGCGCAGGCCCTCGACGAGCGGGCCGATGCGCTCGGGATCGGCGTCGAGATCGACGAGCACCACGCGGCCGTCGATGCGGCGCAGCCCGGGCACCCCGGCGGTGGCGGCGCCCGCCTTCAGGGTGCCGAGGCACAGTGCGGCGTCCCGTTTCACCGGTCCGCCGCTGAACAGCGTGCGCGGTGTGGTGGCCAGATCCGCCCAGCGCGGCAGCACGTCGTGTACTGCGGTGTCGGTGGGGCGGTTCAGCACGACGCCGAGACTGCCGGAGTCGTTGTGCTCGATGATGTACACGACGGTTCTTCGGAAGGTCGGCTCGACCAGGTCCGTCGCCGCCAGCAGCAGGGTGCCCGCGCGCACCGCCTGCTCGCCGCGCCGGAAATCGCGCCGGCGACGGTCACCGTGCCCGCCGTGAGTTTTCCGATCATCCGGGTCGTCTCCGCGTGCCACCCGGACATCATCGCAGTTTGTGCGCCCGAGTGCTCGTTTCCAGGCCCGTGGATTTCGGCGAAAGTTCATTCGGCGGCGCTCGGCGCGCGGACTGTCTGGGCCAGTTTGCCGACGTGCGATATCTCTCGCCCGCCCGATGTGTCGCATGCCCGGCGACGTCGTAGAGTCGGCGGTATGGAACCGCCCGAGGTCGTCCTCGAGAACAGTGACAGCGTCTACGACTACTATCGCGATCACCGGCAGAACCGGCTGAAGGCGATGGCCGCTTATGCCCTTCTGGGACGCCGTTACCATCCGCGGATCAGCTACGCCGAGCGCGCGAAGGAGGCGGTGCGGACGCTGACCAAGAGCGGACGACCGATCATCTTCGCGATCAACCACCTGTCGCAGAGCGATCCGTACACGGTCGCCGCGGCGGCCTGGCGCAGCCCGCTGCGCTCGGTCATCGGCAAGGTTCGGGTGCTGGCGAAGGACGAGCTGTTCATCGATCCCGACCAGCGGCGCAAGGTGGACATGATGGGCGGGATCCCGGTGTTCCGCGGCAAGGACCACGGCATCAGGGCGGTGAACGCCGCGGGTCAGCGAATGATGGACATCTGCGCCGAACGGCTGGCGCGCGGCGACCACATCGCCGTCTTCCCCGAAGGCACCTGCAACGACGTCGACCCGACCCAGGTGCAGGCCGTCGGCAGCGGCATCGGGCACATCGCGTTCCGGGCCATGAAGCTCGGCGTGCACCCGGCGCTGGTCAGCCTCGGTCTCAGTTACGGTCCCCGCCCCGACCCGAAGATCGAGCCGACCAAGGAAGAGGCCAAGTCGGCCAGCTTCTACTTCCAGTCGCCGATCACCGATCTGCCGAACAAGCCCGCGGACATCGCGCGGCTGGTGCGCGCGGATTTGCAGCTGGCGCTCGATGGGGCGGTTGCGAACTACTGAGGGAGTGATCCGCAGGTCGCGTCTACTGCGGCAGGCCGAGTCGCTGTCTGGCCCAGTGGGGCACCGAGGCGATGTACTCGGGGTGCGTCTGCACGAAGTGCTGCACCAGCGGGCACATCGGCAACACGCCGAAGCCCTCGCGGCGGGTGCCCGCCAGCGCCGTGCCGACCAGTTGGGTGGCGTAACCCTGGCGCTCGTAGCTGGGGTAGATCTCGGTGTGCACGAACGCCCGCTCGGACGCGGTGTCCTGGTACTCGGCGTACCCGGCGATCGCACCGTCGACGTAGATCTCGAATCGTTCCATGGCGGTGTTGTTGCGGACCTCGGTCGACATGGTTCGACGCTACTCTGATGCGCCCGATGGCGAGACATCGCAGCGGATCCCGGTGTGAAATAGCCGGTTCGACTTGTCTACCGGGTGGCCGCCTGAGCAGAATGCTCTTGGTCGCGTCGCGCGCTCCCCGAGAGCCGTGGCCCGGCGGAGGTGCGAAAACATGATGAGGACGCGTATTTCACGGGTGGCCGCCGCCCTCGCCGCGGCGAGCATGCTCGGCGGGTCGGTGGTGACGGGGCTCGCCGAGGCCGCTCCCACACCAGCTTTCGGATCTTGCCCGGACGGCTCGGTGCCCGAAGGCGCTGGCGTGCAGTGCGCGGTGATCAGCGTGCCGATGAACCACGCCGAACCCGACGGTCCGCGTATCGATCTCACCGTCAGCCGGATCGCCGCCACCGGCGAACGGCACGGCGTCATCTTCACCAACCCCGGCGGTCCCGGCGCGGACAGTCTCGCCTACTGGGCGCAGCGGATCGAGGTCATGCCCACCGAGCTGAACGCCCACTACGACCGCATAGCGGTGCAGCCGCGCGGCCTGCGCTGGGCCACTCCGCTCCGCTGCGCATCGGAAACAGCTGAGGGACAACAGGTGTCGATCGGCGGCGGCAGCCGCGACGAGATCAAGAAGGCCTGCGACGCGGCACAGCCCGGCTACCTGGACACCATCACCACCGAGAACACCGCCCGCGACATGGAGGCGGTGCGCGCCGCGCTCGGCGTCGAGCGGATCAGCTATCTCGGCACTTCGTACGGGACCTATCTCGGCGCCGTCTACGCCTCGCTGTTCCCGGACCGCGTGGAGCGGATGGTGCTGGACTCCAACGTGCACCCCGACTGGGTGTGGACCGAGGAGTTCGCCCAGCAGCAAGCCGCGGGCAAGCAGCGGCTCGACGACCTGTTCGCCTGGATCGCCGAGCACAACGGCGAATACCGGCTCGGTGACACGGCTTTGCGCGTCTACCAGAACTGGGTGCGGCTGGTCTCCGCGCAGGGCGGCGGCTGGTACGCCAACCTGACACCGCCGCCGGCGAGCGTGGCGGATCTGCCCGGCGAACTGCCCGAACCGCTGGCCGAGCTCGCCCGCGACGGTTACAACGGCACGATGGAGCAGGGCGGCAAACTGCAAAATCTGGTGCGCACCTTGATATCCGGCGGCAGCTCCGCCCAGGTGCCGCTGGTCGGCGCGACCGCGGTGGCCACCTACACCCGCTCCTTCTGGCCGACCTTCGCGCGGGCCATGTCCGACGCCAACGTCGATCCGGCGAACGTGCAGCGACTGCTCGCCATCGAGGGCGCCACCGCCACCGACCCCACCGGCCGCTTCGTCTTCTCCGCCATCACCTGCAACGAGAACGCGGTGCCCGGCCGCCCGGAACTGATCGGCGCCGCCATCGGCACCATCGCCTCCGGTGGCAACGCCATGGACGCCCGGGCCGACTTGGTCCGCGCTGGCCTCAGCTGCGGATCCTGGCGCCCTATCGCCGAGCCGGTCCCCCTCACCGGCGCCGACCTTCGCGTCAAACCCCTTGTGCTGCAAAGCCGCCACGACGCACTCACGCCGTACGAGGGCGGACCCGCGATGGCGCGAGCGCTCCAGGGTTCGCTGATCACGGTCGAGGGCGGCGACCACGGCACGTTCGGTCGTGGAAACCCCGCGGTCGACGACGCGGTGCTCACCTACTTGCGCACCGGCCAGGTCGCGACCACCCACGCAGAACAGGCCCCGCTGCCGACTCGGTGACGCGGGCCGCGGCTTGAACGTGCTTCGAAGTGGGCGTCGGTGTCAGAGTTCGTGTTCGGCGATGCGCGCGCCGACTTGTTCGAGCAGTTGTGCGGCGTTCGCCATGGAACGGGCGGGATCGGGTTGGAGGTCGCTCAGCGAGTACGCGGTGGTGAAGCCCGCGGTGTGCAGGGCATCCAGGGGGAGCTGGACGCGACCGGCTACCGCGACGACCGGGACGCCCGCGGTGCGCGCCGCGTGGCATACGCCGATGGGAGCTTTGCCGTGCAGGCTTTGCGCGTCGAGGGCGCCTTCGCCCGTCACGACGAGGGTCGCGTCGCGGAGCAGAGCCGGGAAGTCGAGGAGTTCGAGTAGTACCTCGATGCCGCTGCGTACTCGGGCGCCGAGTACCGCGAGGGCGCCGAAGCCGGTGCCGCCCGCCGCGCCCGCGCCCGGGCGTTCGGCGAACTCCGGGCCGAGTAGGTTCGCCCAATTGGTCAGCGCCGCTTCGAGAATCGTCCGTTGCTCCGCGTCGGCGCCCTTCTGCGTGGCGTACACCGCGACCGCGCCTTTCGGGCCGAGCAGCGGGTTGTCCACGTCGCAGGCGAGTGTGAAACGGGCTGCGGCGGCTTTCGGGTGCAGGCCGCTGCGATCGATCCGCGTCGCGCGCGCCAAAGCCGCTCCACCCGAGGGCAATTCGAGGTCAGCGGCATCGAGCACGCGGGCGCCTAGAGCGCGCAGCAGACCCGCACCTCCATCGGTGGACGCGCTGCCGCCCAAGCCGAGCACGATGTGCGTCGCTCCGCGGTCGAGTGCGTCCGCGATGACGACGCCGAGCCCCTCCGTACCCGCGCCGAGCGGATCGAACTGGCCGCCAGGAAGTTTCAGCAGTCCGACGACCTCGGCCAGCTCCACGACCGCCGTATCGCCACGCACCGCGTAGGCGGCGGGCACGGGCACACCCGTCGGTCCCGGCGCGATCGTCTCGACCCGCTCCCACCCCGCGGCGACGAACGCGTCCACGGTCCCGTCACCGCCGTCGGCGATCGGAACCCGCCGTATCTCCGCATCCGGACGCACCGCCGCGATCCCGGCCGCCAGCGCGGCCGCCACCTCGGAGGCGGTCAGCGAACCCTTGAACTTGTCAGGCGCGAGCAGCACCCGCGGTGCGGCGGTCATCCCTACATTGTCGGCGCGGCGGGAGGCGGTCGCATGTCACGCCGTCCGCGCGCTCGTAGCCCGGTCAGCCACCTCGCTGCGGCACAACCGGGCAGCGGGCTCGTTCACCCCACCGACGCGAGATTCCCCAGCAACTCCGCCCGGTGCTTGTCGCCCCACTCTTCGAGCGGCCGCAGCGCCACCGCGAGCTCCTGCCCGATAGGCGTCAGCGAGTACTCGACGCGCGGGGGAATCTCCGGGAACACCTCGCGATGCACCACACCGCTGGCCTCCATCTGCCGCAGATTCTCGGCGAGGACCTTCTCGCTCACACCCTGGAGCAGGCGCCGGATCTCGCCGAAGCGTTGTGGTTGTTCGCCGAGCACCCACATCAGGTGCAGCTTCCACTTCCCGCCGACGACGTCGATGGCGACCGACATGCCGCACGCATCGTGATCTACGCCACTGTTGCCGTTCATCGCCGACCTCCTGACCATATTTCGGACCTCGAGGTAAGTATCCCCACCTCGACGTACGGTCTTGTCGACTCTACCTGCACAGACGACCATCGTTTCCGGCGCCGCGAACCAGCAGAACCAGAACCGAAGGGGCACACAATGTCCGAGCAGTCCACCCGCTCCGTATCCGTCGTCGGGCTCGGCCCGATGGGCCAAGCGATGGTGCGGGCGTTCCTCGAGGCGGGCGTCGAGGTGACCGTCTGGAACCGCAGCACCGACAAGGTCGACGCGATGGTCGAACTCGGCGCCAAGCGGGCCGCGACGGTCGCCGAGGCGCTCGACGCCAACGAGGTGACCGTACTCAGCCTGACCCACTACGCCGCGATGTACGACGTGCTCGGCCAGGCCGAGGACCACTTGGCGGGCAAGGTGATCGCCAACCTGTCCTCCGATTCGCCGGAAAAGGCCCGCGCGGGCGCGGCATGGGTGCGCGAGCGCGGCGCGCAGTTCATTTCCGGCGGCGTGATGTCGGCCGGTGACAACATCACCCACCCCGCGTCCTACATCTTCTACAGCGGTCCGCGCGAGGTGTTCGACGCGCACGCCGAACTGCTGCGCCCGCTGAGCCCGCAGGAGTACCTGGGCGAGGACGACGGTCTGGCCCAGATCTTCTACCAGGCGCTGCTCACCACCTTCCATCCGTGGTTGCTCGCCTTCGACCAAGCCACCGCCATGATCGCGAAGTCGGGTCACGACATCGCGCAATTCGTGCCGTACGCGGTGCGTTCCAGCGAGGCGTACCCCTACTTCATGCAGGAGTTCTCCGTCGCCAACCAGGCGGGCGGCTGGGCGTCCTTGGCCAGTCTGAAGATGATGGTCGCGGGCGCGCAGCACATCATCGACGCCAGCGAGGAGGTCGGCGTCGACGCCACCTTCTCGCACACCGCACAGGACTTCTGGCGCAAGGCGGTCGCCGCCAGCGAGGAACGCGGCGAGGCGGTCTCCACCTACGAGCTCATGCTGGGCGAGCGCCAGGTATGACCCGCTCGGTGACGGTCATCGGGCTCGGTCCGATGGGCCAGGCGATGGTGCGGGCCTTCCTGGACGCCGGTGTCCGGGTGACCGTGTGGAACCGCACCGCCGCCCGCGTCGACGCCGTCGTCGAACTCGGCGCCGAGCGCGCGGCGACGGTTGCCGAGGCGCTCGATGCCAACGAGGTGATCGTGCTCAGCCTCACCCACTACGCGGCGATGTACGACGTGCTCGGGCAGGCGGAGGGCCGCCTGTCCGGCAAGGTCGTGGTCAACGCGTCGTCGGATTCGCCCGCCGACACGCGAGCGGGCGCCGCATGGGTGCGCGAGCGGGGCGGGCGGTTCCTCGCCGCGGGCGTCATGGCGCAGCCCGAGGGTCTCGCCCTGCCCGCCTCGTACATCTTCTACAGCGGGCCGCGAGAGGTGTTCGAGGAACATCGAGAACTGTTGGGTCTCCTGGCATCCCATGAGTACCTCGGCGACGACGACGGCTTGGCGCAGCTCTACTACCAAGCCGTCTACGCGGCGTTCCTGCCGTGGTTTCTCGGTATCGAGCAGGCGTTCGCGATGATCGACCGGGCCGGCGACGACATCGGGCGTTTCCTGCCTTTCGCGCAGCGCGCGATGCACGACGCCGAGGACTTCTACGCCGCGATGGCGTCCGCCGCGCGGGCGGGCGGCTGGGGTGATCTCGGCAATCTGCGGATGATGGCGGCGGGCGCCGCGCACGTCGTCGAAACCGGCGACGACCTCGGGGTGGACACCTCGCTGCTGCGGTCGGCGCGGGCGATCTGGGACCGGGCGCTGGCGGAGAGCGAACGGGCCGGAGAGCCGGTGCCGACGTACCAGCTGCTCCGCGGCGCGGTCGAATAGCGTCTCCGGGCGGTTCGACCTCACCGCCGTGGTCGGTCCGAGCCGCAGATCCGGTCCAGCCGAACCAACTGCGCCCCGGACAGATTCGCCATCGGCACGGGAGCGTGCGGCATCACAACCGAAAGCGCCTCACGGTCAAGCGCTTTCGGCCGCCGACCCGAGTCTGGGGAACGGTGCGGTGGAGAACACGACCTCCACCGCCACCTCGAAATACTGCGCTATCCGCAGCGCCAAGTGCAGGCTGGGGCTGTACTCGCCGCGCTCGAGGTAACCGATCGTCTGGTAGTGCACGCCGAGCGCCTCCGCCAGCTCGCGCCGGGAGATGCCGCGATCGGCGCGCAGCATGGCGATCCGGTTGTAGATGACCTCAGTAGGCACGCTGCATGGCCTTCTCGCGACGGGCGGCGACGCTGGATCCGGACTCCCGCCGCGCCATCCTGCGCAACAGGATCGGCGCGACGAGGAACCCGGCAGCCGCCCAGATACCCAGCACCGCAACCGTTTCCAAGTGCCTCCAGGAGCCGCCGAGTTCGACGGACGCGGCCTCGTCCGGCAACATCGCCGCGCGCATGCCGAGGCCGAGCCAGTACACCGGGAAGCACTGGGCGAGCCCCTGCACCCAACCGGGCATCGAGGTGATCGGGTAGAAGATGCCGGACACCGCGACGAGTCCCATGATGGGCATGGAGGCGAACCCGACACCGCGCGGGCTGACGAACAGCGAACCGATGCAGGCGCCGATGGGCAGCGTGGCCAGCATGCCGAGCAACACGATGCCGATCAGCGACAGCCAGGCGCCGACGGTGTTCAGCTCGGTGCCGCCCACCAGGAACAACCCCGGAATCAGCACGATCACGAACGGCACGAGCACCCAGCCCGACACCGTGACCACCTTGCCGACCAAGTAGCCGACCATTCCGTTCGGAGTCGCCTTGGCGCGCAACAAGGTTCCGTCCTCGCGCTCCATACTGAGCAACTGGCCGATGCCGAATGCGGCCGAGCCGTCCGCGATGATCCGCCCGCCCGCCAGGATCAGGATGCGGTCGGCCAGCTTCTCGGCCTCGTCCAAGTCGTGGGTGGTGAGCAGGATGGTGGTCTGCTGGTCGTCGGCCAGACGGTGTACGAGGTCGTGGAATTCGCGGCGGGCCTGCGGATCGAAGCCTGCGGTCGGCTCGTCGAGGAAGAGCAGTTCCGGGCGGCCCACGATGCCGATGGCCACGTCGAGCCTGCGGCGCTGGCCGCCCGACAGCGACATGATCTTCGCGCCCGCCTGTTCGGTCAGGCCGACGGCCGCGATGAGGTCGTCGGTGTCCCAAGGTCGGCGGATCCGCTCGGAGCCGTACGGCGCGTAGTAGGCACCGAGGTGTGAAAGCAGCTCGCGCACACGCCATTTGCCATGATCACGCCAGGATTGCAGGACGACGCCGATGCGTGCCCGCCAGGCCTCGTCGCCGTGCGCCGGATCCGCGCCGAGCACCTCGACCCGGCCCGCCGAACGGATGCGGAAGCCTTCGAGGATTTCGATCGTGGTGGGCTGGCAGCGGACATAACCGGAGAGCGCGAAGTCCTGCCGATCGGAATGGATCTCGAGTTCGGAGCCGCGCGGCGTGGGGCGTTGCCTTATGGGCGTTGGTTATTCAGGGTGAGCTATGCCCGACACCTGCCCCACCTGCTCGTGGTCCTCGCCGATGCTCGTGTCCTCGCATCGTTCCGTTCGCTATTTGCGCTGCGTGTGCGGTAGATGGCTGGTTTCGCACGGTGGGGGTGTGGAGTTGGTTGCCGGGCACGGCGGAGCCGCTGAAACGTCAGAGGCCGAACATCTGGAGCTGATCCCGCTACCCGAAGGGTGAGGGTCGTACGGGCATCATGAAGAGAACGAGAGCAGTGCTCTTGACTTCACGGCCAGGCGGGTGGATCATTGTTCTCAATAGAGAGCACCGCTCACAACAGGAGTCGCCATGAACGCCAGCACCCGCTACATCGCCCCCACCGGCCTCGATCCCGTCATGAACCGCATCTTCAACTGGCTGCCCAAGCTGGGCATCAGCATCGCCAATTCGCGGCTGCTGGCCGTTCGGGGCCGCAAGAGCGGCGAGTGGCGGACCACGATGGTGAACCTGCTCGTCGACGAGACCGGCACGCGCTACCTGGTCGCGCCGCGCGGGCACACGCAGTGGGTGCGGAATCTGCGGGTCGCGGGCGAGGGCGAGCTGCGGCTCGGGCGCAAGGCCGAGGCGTTCACGGCCACCGAGGTCGCCGACGCGGACAAGGTTCCGGTGCTGCGGGTGTACCTGGAGAAGTGGGGCTGGGAGGTCAACCGCTTCTTCGAGGGCGTGACGAAGAACGCCACCGACGCCGAACTCGCCGCTATCGCACCGGGTTTCCCGGTCTTCCGCCTCACCTGATTCCTGCGCTCGGCGGAAAGTCCGCCGAAATCCGCTGCGCCCGATCGGGGAAATCACGGCGCACGCTGAAGGAAGTCCAGCGAAGGTCGGAGGAATGCGCGGAGTCCGCCGAAACCGGCCGTGCAGGCGGGGTTGCTTCAGCGAGTAGCGAGAAATTCGATCGCCGCGGCGTATCCCCGAATCCCCATTCCCGCGATCACCGCCGTCGCGACCGGCGAGATGAACGAATGGTGCCGAAATTCCTCCCGCGCGTGCACATTGCTGATGTGCACCTCCACGATCGGCACCTCCGGAATGACCAGCGCGTCGCGCAACACCACCGAAGTGTGGGTCAGTCCGCCGGGATTGATCACGATCCCCGACTCGGCGCCCCGCGCCTGGTGGATCCGATCGATCAGCGCCCCTTCGTGATTGGACTGGAACGCGACGACCTCCCTGCCGAACCTGGCCGCGGTCCGCTCGCACAGCTCGACCACGTCGTCGAGCGTGGCCGAACCGTACACCTCGGGCTGGCGGGTGCCGAGCATGTTCAGGTTCGGCCCGTTGAGTACCAGGATCGGTGCGGTATCGGCCATGCCGTCACCCTAATTCACAGACCCTTCGGACCTTCCGAACGCAGGTCGTCCACTTTGCGCATGGCGGTGCGCAGCTCCTCGAGCCACGCCTCGGCGTGCTTGCCCGCGAGTTTCACCGTCCAGGCCAGCGCGTCCGAGCGGGAACGGGCGACGCCGGAGTCGACAAGGGTGTCGAGGACCTTGCGCTCCTGCTGGCGCAGCCGCGTCATCACGGGAACTGCCAGCTGGGTGAACATGATTCGCTCGCCGTCCACCGAGACGCCCCACGCGACATTGCGGGCGTAGCGGCGCTGGGCCTCGCCCGCGATCTGCATCCGCGCGGGGCGGGTGGATTCGCGGAAGCGGGCGACGGCGCCCTCTTTCGTCGCGGTCGGGATCTTCTCGGTGGGCGCTTCGGTGTCCTCGCCGTCGGCGCGCTCGGGTTTGGGCAGTGGCAATTCGCCGATCACCACGATCTCGTCGCGGTCGACTTCGATGACCGGTTTGCCGACGAACCAGTCGCTGGGCAATCGTCCGGCGAACCAGTCGGGCACGTCGGCGGGGTCGGGGAGATCGGCCTGCTGCCAACCGCCGGGGCGTCCGAAACCTCGTCCGCGATGTTCGTTTCTCATGGCGAGTCACCTGACTTACTGTCGTGCAGTGCTTTCAATGATTACAAGATTACGCCGCAAGTAAGCACGGCGGTTCCGCTCTGCGTGAACAGGGTCGGAAGGGGGTACTCCACGGAGGTCGCATTGTGCCGAGCGGGTTCGGCTCGAGACGGATCATCGGCGTAGGTGGTTATCGCCCGCGTTCGCGTTCCGGCCGGTACGGTAGCGGCGCCGGTTATCGCCTTGTGACTGGATGCCGTTATCGTTCGGGCCATCGGAGAAGCTGTCTTCGGGCACAATTGACAATGCTGAGCATGGGTAACGGCCCGGTCACCGGGACGTCGCGAACAGGTTCATTTCAGGTACGGTGGTCTTGTTGCTGGAGTGACAAGAGTGAAGAGTGGGCGACATGGATGTGTGGGGATCCCGCCGCTTTCGCGTTCGGGGCGCAATGGCACTCGCGGGAGTGGCGGCTGTGGCAGTCACCATGGGCTCCTGCGGGTTTCGCGAGGAACCCAATGAGCCCTCGGCCGTCGTCGAGCGCTTCACCGAACTTCTCGATCAGCAGGATTACAAGAAGGCATCGGAGCTCACCTCCTACCCGAACGCCGCTTCCGCAACGCTGAAGCAAATGTTCGAGGGTCTCGCTCCCGGCAAGGTCGACTATCAGAAGACCCAATTCATCGGCTTGGACGCGCAGTCGGCGATCTTCAGCATGGACGTCGACTGGAGCTTCGGCGAGAACAAGAACTGGGAATACAGCATCCAGGGCACGGTGCGCAAGCTCGCGATCGGCTGGCGGATCTCGTGGGAGCCGTCGGTCGTGATGCCGCAGCTGCAAGGCAACCGCACCGTGAAGCTGGTGCGCACCACGCCGAAGCCGCCGCCCCGGGTGCTCGACATGGTCGGCGCACCGCTGATGCACGAGCAGGTCATCAACGTGATCAAGCTCGATCCCACGCGGATGTCCGACCCGGTCGCCTCCACCGACGCGCTGGCCAAGGCCATCGAGCCGGTCGCGCCGCTGATCACCGGTCCGTCGCTGATGCAGCAGCTGGCGTCCTCGCAGGGCAAGCCGATCGTCGCGGTCAACCTGCGCGAGGGTGATTTCGCGATCCTCGAACCGCGCATGGCGCCGATTCCCGGTGTGGTGATGGAGAAGCACCCGCGCCTGATCTCCTCGGACCGCCGGGTCTGGTCACCGCAGCTGGACGCGCTGCGCAAGGTCTGGGAGACCAGCCAGGAGGAGCACTCCGGCTGGGGCGTGCAGATCTTCGAGCCGGACGGGCGATTCATCAGCCAGGTCGCTGGTTACCAGGGTCCGCCGGGGCCGGACATCATCGCCACCATGGACCAGCGCTTGCAGCGCGCCGCCGAGGACGCGGTGGTGAGCGTCGGCACGCCCGCCTCCATCGTGGCGATCCAGCCGTCCAGCGGCGCGGTGGTCGCGGTCGCGCAGAACAGCCAGGCCAGCGCGCACGGTCCGGTCGCGTTCACGGGTCTGTATCCGGTGGGCGGCAATATCGAGTTGTTCCGTGCCGTCGCGGCGGCGACCAACGGCAAGGCGCCGCAGGACGTCTCGGTGCAGGAAGCGGCGGAGGCCGCGAGCAGGCTCGGCATCGGCATCGATTACCAGGTGCCGGGGTTGGACGAGGTCACCGGACGGCTCGCCATCGCCGGGCGCAGCGCCGAGCAGGTACGCCAGGGCGGCGGGTCGGACGCGGTGCTGGCCAGCCCGTTCGGGATGGCGATCGCGGCGGCGTCGATCGCGCGCGGCGAGGTGCCCGCGCCGAAGATCGAGGTCGCGCGCACCGGCGGCACCGACGCGCAGCTGGCACCGTTGGGCGGCGAGCTGACCGAACGGCTGCGCACCATGTTGCGCGAGGCCACCGGGGCTCCCCATCTGACACCGTTGCGACCGCACCCCGTGATCGCCTACGCGGCGACCGCGGGCGAGGACGGTTGGTTGATCGCCAACATGGGCGATCTGGCGTTCGCTATTCACATCAACGATGTGGACAGCGGGAACGCGACCGCTCGGATGGCGGCCCGGATGTTGCAGTCGCTGGCGACGCCGGAGCCGTGATCAGCAAAGGCTGATCGCTCGCGCGGCGCTCGGGCCCGAGGCCTTCATCGTGACGACGGAAGAGCGGGTCGAGCAGGTCCAATCGGTTCCGCGAATCAGTTGAGCGCCCGGATCGCCGCGCGCCAACCCAGCAGGAACAACGCGAGCACCGTGCCCGCGACCAGCACGAAGCTGAAAGCGGTCCCCTGCCCGCTGATCGCGCGCAGCACCATACCGCCGATGAGCGTGGACAACCAGACCAAGACTCCCGTGGGCCACACGACCGTCCCGTCGAAACGCCCCGCGCGACCGCCGACGGCCAGCGCGATAGCCCACCCGATCGCCAGCCCGATCGCGAACGGCCACAGCGTCTTCAGGAGCCCCGCGATCACCGCCTCGTCATGACTGCGCCGCCCGATGACACAGAACAAGATCACCAACACTGCGTCTGCCGCCACCGGAGCCAGTCTCTTCACCTGCGCAAGCGTAGTGCGGCGTCATTTCGATCTCGATCACGACACCGCCCCGAGACCTGCCCTGACGAGTCACGCGGCGGTTCACAGCATCCCCGGCGAAGATCTACTCCGACCGGTCGCGTGAGGTGGTCACAGCGTGCGGCGGGTTTCGAATTCCTTTTCGTAAGCGACCTCGTCGGCCGACGGGGTGCGGAAGAGGAACGCGAAGACGATCCAGCCGACGATCGCGACCAGGATGAAGCTGACCATGCGGTAGACGAACGCCGCGGCGACCGCTTGGGCGGCGGGCAGGCCCGCGCCCGCGGTGAGGCCGTAGATCAGTGTCGCGTCGACGTAGACGATGCCGCCGGGGGCGAACGGGATGGAACCGACGGCCTTGCCCGCGGTGAAGGCGATGAGCAGTCCGGCGAGTTTCGGCTCGGCGCCGACGGCGTAGCAGGCCGCGCCGAGGCAGGCGACGTCGCCGAATCGGTGCACGACGGCCCAGCCCGCCACCCAGAACCCGTCGCGTTTGCCGAGATCCACCGACTCGAGCTGGGTGAGGATCTCGGCGACCTTCGCCATCCCGTGGTCCGCTGGCCGTTTACGAATCCGGTTGACCAGCGC
The DNA here is from genome assembly GCF_059570515.1 of Nocardia sp. CNS-044. Classification (NCBI taxonomy): domain Bacteria; kingdom Bacillati; phylum Actinomycetota; class Actinomycetes; order Mycobacteriales; family Nocardiaceae; genus Nocardia; species Nocardia sp. CNS-044. Next base: position 176,169 of record NZ_JCANSX010000005.1, on the reverse strand, counting down.
GAGCAGCCTCCGCAGCACCTTCTCCAGCGAGCCCGGATTGCGCGAGATGTAGTTGCCCGCCCAGATCAGGGCCGCCACCGCGGCGAGCGAAAGGATCAGCTTCAGCGGCCCGACTCGGTTGCCGACCAGCAGCGCGCCGCCGACGGCGAGTAGCGCCAGCCCGGCGGTGGCGATCACACCGGAGATGACCAGCTGCCAGGAAGCGACGATCGGACTCGCGCCCCAACGCCGGGTCTGTCGATAGGTGAACGCGGTGGAGAAGACTTGTCCCGCGGGCAATGTCACCGACATCGCGGTCGCGCCGTAGACGACTGCCACGGATTTGCGCTGACTCACATCGACGCCGCCCGCGTGCAGCAGTTGTTTCTGCACCCGGCCGAATCCGCTCATCGAAAGCGCTTGAAACCAGATACAGGCCGCGACCCAGCCCCAATGAATTTCGGTGAGCTTTCGCCAGGATTCGTGTAGTCGCGGCCACAGATAGACGCCTTCGCCGATCAACAAAGCCAGCAGCGCGGCGCCCAGCAACCATTTGACCCACCAGAATTTGCGCCGGCCCTGCTCGACGGTGGACGCTCGCGGTGCAGGCCCGCCCGCTGGATCCCCGTTGGCCGTCACGCCGATCAGCCTAGCGAAGGAATTGTTTCGGCGTCGGCATCGGTGCGCGGGTCGGCGCCTTCTTTCGGCCAGGCCAATCGCGTTTTCCGTCGCCTACCGCGCAGCTGCACTTCCTCGCCCGCGATCCAGAACTCCTGCTCGCTTTCCTCCGCGAAATACAACGCGCTGCCGGAGGCGAGCACCCGGCCGGGTTGGTCTTTGGCCAATTCGGTCAAGCGGGAGGCCTCGTTGACCGGGTCGCCGATCACCGTGTATTCGAAACGATTGGCGGCGCCGATATTTCCGGCGACCGCGAGACCGGCGGAGACGCCGATGCCGATGTCGAGGCCGGGCACTTCGCGCAGCGCCTCGCGCAGTTCGCGACCCGCCGCGAGCGCCGCGGTGGGCGCGTCCGGCCGGTCCAGCGGCGCGCCGAAGATGGCCAGCGCCGCGTCGCCGACGAACTTGTTGACGAACCCGTGGTGGCGGTCGATCACGTCGACCACGATCCGGAAGAACTCGTTGAGCAGGCTCACCACCTCGGTGGGCGGCCGTTCGGCGGCGGTCGCGGTGGAGCCGACCATGTCCACGAACAGCACCGCGACGAACCGGGTCTCGCCGCCGAGCTCGGTGCCGTAGTCGAGGGCGCGCTGGGCGACCTCCTCGCCGACGTGCTGGCCGAACAGTTCCTGGAGCTGGCGCCGCTTGGCCGCCTCCTCCATCATCCGGTTGAAGCCGACCTGGAGCAGACCTATCTCGCTGCCGTCGAACACCTCGACCTGCACGTCGCGGGCGCCTTCCTGCACCCGGTCGATGGCCTGGCTGAGCTGACGCACCGGATCGGAGATGCTCGAGCCGGTGAGCATGGACAGCGCCAGCGCCTGCAAGATCACCACGCCGCAGAGCAGCAGGATCGAGATCGCCAGCGACTGCGCCGAGAACTTCACCTCCGAGGAGATCTGGGTGACGCACAGCAGCACGATGGCGATGGTCGGCGCGAAGGTACCCATGCCCCAGGTCATCGCCATCCTGGTGCCGACGCCCGGCGTCAGGGTGTGATCGAAGATGCCCTCGGTCAACGCCTGCGCGGCGACCGGCCGCAGGATGCGCTCGCCGAGCATGTAGGTGAAGCCGAACACGATGGTCGCCGCCATGCACTCGGTGACGATCACCGCGCCCGCCAGCTCGGGCGTGTCGGAGATGATGAGTCCGGCGAGCACCGCGCCGCCGACCAACCACAGCGCCAGATGCAGCATCGCCTGGCGCAACGGCGCGTGCAGCGCGGCCATCTGTTCCTGGCGGCTCGGCGGCCCGCCGCGCATCTGCCAACGCATGACCGGGCGCAGCATCAGCGCGGAAGCGGCGAGGCTGAGCAGTCCGCCCGCGATGAAGACGAGGGCGGGGATGAGCAGACCGGTGCGTCGGGTACCGGCCGCCTCGCCTTCCGGAACGGGGAGTCCGTACTGGATGAACGCCCACACCAGCACCGCGCCGAAGGCGTTCGCCAACAGCATCGATGTCAGGTAAAGCGGCCAGCGCGTACGCATGGTCTGTTTGACCGCTTCCAAGGGCGCTGACACGCCCCCTAATCTAGCGTTTCGATCATTCGTCCACGTGCGGCTGTCCGGCGGGGCGAGTTGGTCGGCGACCTCCGTTACCCTGAGCGAGGTGACCGAGCTCGAGGAACGCCCGCGCCGGAACTCCGCCGCGGACGCGGTGCACCCGATAGTCCGGCAGACCGCGGAGTGGGCGTGGCGCCTGCTGGTCATCTTGGCCGCGGTGATCGCCCTGGCGATGATCGTGCAGCGGCTGGCGTCCGTCGTCATCCCGATGGCCATCGCGCTGCTCGCCGCCGCGCTGCTCGCGCCGCTGGTGGACTGGATGCAGCGGCTCGGTGTGCCGAGGTGGGTGGGGGTTTTCGTCTCGCTGGTCGGCTCGCTCGGGCTGGTCGCCGGGATCATGACCTTCGTCATCGAGCAGTTCGTCGCCGGTGTGCCGCAGCTGTCCGACGAATTCACCGACAGCATCCACCGAGTCCAGGACTGGCTGATCAACGGTCCGCCGCACCTCAGCGACGACCAGATCCGCAACGCGGGCGACACCATCGTCAAGGCCATCCAGTCCAATCAGGACAGTCTCACCTCCGGCGCGCTCACCACGGCCACGGTGATCGGCCACATCCTCACCGGCACCTTCCTCACGCTGTTCATCCTGATCTTCTTCCTCTACGGGGGCGATCAGGTCTGGGAGTTCGTCACCCGGGCCGTGCCGACCCAGCATCGGGAGCGGGTCCGGCTGGCCGGTCAGCTCGGCTTCGGATCGCTGGTCGGCTTCGTGCGCGCCACGGTGGTCGTCGCGGCCGTCGACGCCATCGGCATCGGCGCGGGCCTGGCCATACTCGGGGTGCCCTTGGCGCTACCGCTGGCCTCGCTGGTGTTCATCAGCGCGTTCATCCCGATCATCGGCGCGTTTCTCGCCGGTTCCATCGCGGTGTTCATCGCGCTGGTCACCAAGGGCCTGGTGACGGCGCTGATCGTGCTCGGCATCATCATCGCGGTCATGCAGCTGGAAAGCCACGTGCTGCAACCACTGCTGCTCGGCCGCGCGGTGAGCATTCACCCGCTGGCGGTGGTGCTGGCGATCGCGGCGGGCGTGGTGCTCGGCGGAATCGCGGGCGGCCTGCTCGCGGTGCCCGCCGTGGCGGTGATGAACACGGCCATCCGATCGTTGCTCGCCGGGCGTCCGGAGGAGGCGTTCGGCGAACTCCAGACCGCCGACCACGGGTTGTACTCGGCGGAGCCGGACCGGCCGGACCCCGGGCGATTCGACGTGGCGGCGACGTTGGCGGAGGAGTCCGCGCGCTCGAACCTCGCGCTGCGAAGTGCTGATGCCGATTCCGCAGCGGGCCGAGACGGTCCGCGCCTGGCGAAGGATTCCGGCGACAACCACCACGGGGGAACCGATGCCCCGGACTCCGTCGGCTGAGCTCAGTCCCGCCGACGCGGCGACCGCGCCGCTGTGGCGGGCCGTGCAGGCGTTCCGGCTCGTCACGCTGCTGTACGCGGTCGGTCAGCAGATCGCGTCGGTGCCCTACTACCAGAACCAGCGCCTGAGCTGGGTGTTCATCGCGCTGATGGTGGTGTGGTCCGGGCTTTCTGCGCTGATGCTCTCCCAGTGGCAGGTGGCCGACGTGGCCAAGGTTCGGGTCTGGGTGGTGATCGGCGACCACGTCGTCGTGATCGGTTTGGTCGCCGCGACCCGGCTGGTCGCCGACTACGACTGGTACCACGGGCACCAGACCCTGCCGACGACCATGTGGGCGGCCAACGCGGTGATCTCGGCGGCGATCCTGCGCGGTCCGGTCGCTGGGATCGCGTCCGGGCTCTCGATCGCCGCGGTCATCATCACCGTGCGCGACCAGTGGGGTCAGGATGTGTGGGCCGACGCGACCGCGCCGGTGCTCGTCTCGGTCGGCCTCGCGCTCGGGCTGGCCGCCAACACCGCCCGGCGCGCGCAGGAGCAGTTGCAGCGCGCCGTGCGCCTGACCGCCGCCGCCGAGGAACGCGAGCGGCTCGCCCGCGAAGTGCACGACGGCGTGCTCCAGGTACTCAGCTACATCAAGCGGCGCGGTAGCGAAATCGGTGGTCCCACCGAGGAATTGGCGCTACGTGCCGGTGAGCAGGAGGTCGCGCTGCGCGTGCTGATCTCCGAGCAGGGCGCGCGCGAGGACGCGGGCGGCGCCGAGGTGGACCTGCGTCCGCTGCTGACCGTGCACGCGACGCCGAAGGTCTTCGTGTCCACGCCGGGCGAGCCGGTTCGGGTGGGGCGTTGGGCCGCGGGCGAACTCGCCGCCGCTGTCGCCACGGCCTTGGCCAATGTCGAGCTGCACGCCGGTGTGGACGCCAAAGCGTATGTGCTGCTGGAGGATACCGGCGACGAGCTGATCGTCAGCGTGCGCGACGACGGCGTCGGCATCGCACCGGGGCGGCTGGCCGAGGCGGAGGCCGAAGGGCGGATGGGGGTTTCGCGGTCGATCGTCGGTCGCATCGCCGCGCTCGGCGGCACCGCCGAACTGCTCACCGAAGGCAGTGTGGGCGAAGGCGTCGAGTGGGAGTTCCGCGTGCCACGCGATGCGCGCTGACCTGGCAGGATGAAGTAAGCGGAAGGAGCGGTGCGGTGACCGACGGTGCGGCCGAGACCATTTCGGTGATGGTGGTGGACGACCACCCGATGTGGCGCGACGGGGTCTCCCGCGACCTCGCCGAGGCCGGATTCGAGGTCGTCGCGACCGCGGACGGCGTCGGCTCGGCCACCAGGCGCGCCGCGGCGGTGCGACCCGACGTCGTGCTGATGGACATGCAGCTGCCCGACGGGAACGGCGCGACGGCCACCGCCGAGGTGTTGCGGGTGTCGCCGCAGAGCCGAGTGCTCGTGCTCTCCGCGTCGGCCGAGCGCGACGACGTGCTCGACGCGATCAAGGCGGGGGCCTCCGGTTACCTGGTCAAGAGCGCGTCGGCGGCGGAACTGATCGATGCGGTGCGTGCGACGGCGGCTGGTCAGCCGGTGTTCACTCCGGGGTTGGCCGGGCTGGTGCTCGGCGAATACCGCCGGATGGCGACCGCGCCCGCCGAGCCCGACGAACCGCACCGGCCCGCGCTCACCGAGCGGGAGACCGAGGTGCTGCGGATGGTGGCGAAAGGGTTGTCCGCCAAGCAGATCGCGTCGCGGCTCGGGTTGAGTCATCGCACCGTGGAGAACCACGTACAGGCGACGTTGCGGAAGTTGCAGCTGGCCAACCGCGTCGAGCTCACCAGGTACGCGATCGAACAGGGCCTCGAGTAGGCGCGGCATCCGACCAACGGAGGAGCCGCGCACCCGGCTCGTACTCTTGTGCGGAGACGGCACACGAACAGGCCTTGCCTTTTCCGTTGGCAGGCACTCGCACGGAGAGCCACACTGAAGGCAAGGTGCACCGGCCCCCGCCGTCATCGGGGAACGCCCTGATGCCGAGACCCGCCGAACCTCGGTAATCTCGAAGCCATGGGCGGACCCGAATCGGTATCCAATGGCGTCGGCTCCGTCGGTGATCGGGATCTGCGCGTCTCCGACGCCGAACGCGAGCACGTCGGTCAGCTGCTGCAGCGGGCGGTCGGGCTCGGGATGCTCTCGCTCGGCGAGTTCACCGAACGGATGGACACCGCCCTCGCCGCCAAGACCCGGGGCGAACTGAACGCCGTGCTCATCGACCTGCCTGGCGTGCGCATGATCGGCCAGCCCGCCGCCCGGCCCACGCCCTTCGTGAACTCGACGCCCTCGTTCGCGAAGCGGCCGCCCATGCCGCCCACTCCGGCGGGCAACGTGATCCGCGGCCGCATGTCGGGCGTGACTCGGCGCGGGCCGTGGCAGGTCGCGCCCACACTGCACCTGAACAACTGGTTCTCGGGCGTGACTCTCGATTTCACCGAGGCGGTGATGTCGACCCAGGTGGTCGAGCTGAACGTCGACGATTTCTGCAGCTCGCTGACACTGGTGGTGCCCGCCGAGGCCACCGTCGACCTGAACGGCCTCGACCTGATCGGCGCGAGCGTCAACAACAAGGTCCGCACCGGCCCCCCGCTCGGCCCCCTCCACCTGGTCGTGCACGGAAGCATCCGCTTCGGCTCGGTCACCGCGAAGCACCCGTTCATCGCGCATTGGCGCAAGTTGCTCGGTCACTGAGCGGCGGCCGGGCTTTTCGGCTCGGTCACCGCGATGCGTCGCTCCTCCGCGCGGCCCACCGACAGCACGGTGACGTGTCCGCACACAGCGGTGGTGGCGATCGACGGGATGGCCATGCCGCAAGTCTGGAGAGCAGCGCGCAAAAGCCACGCTGTGAGATTCGGAGCAGCGTACAGCCGACGCGAAGTGGCCAGGATCCCGTCAGGTATTCACTCCGATGCGGCGGGCGAAGGCGCGCAAGGGAACTCGGCGGTCGTGGTCGAGGAGTTCGGAGACGATGTGGCGGGGGAGGGATTGGTATTTGATCCAGTCGCCGCCGCCGACGCGTTCGGCGTTCAGCAGGGCGTCCAGTGCGCGCTGGTGCTGGCCGGTGCGGGTGAGGGCGACCGCGGTGTCGGCGAGGTGGCGGGCGCGGGAGGCCTGCGGCAGACCGCTGTTCGGGGGCATCTCCTTGGCCGCGGCCAGCGCTTCGGAATAGCGTTCGGACGAAACGTTCACGTCCACCGTCTGCATCACGACTTGTGAAGGGCCGAAATAGGTTTCGTAGTCCTGGCGGTCGGCGCCGATGCGCAGCGCGACCTCGCCCGCCGCCTCGATCAGCGAGAGCGCCTCCGGCACGTCCTGGGCCCGGCCGGACGCCGTCGCGCCTTGCAGCACGAGCGAACCGTACGCGGACAGGTGCGCGGGTGGCACCTCGCCCGCGGGCTCCAGCTCCGTCGCGGCGCGCAGCGCGACCCCGCGCGACTCGTCGTAGCGGCCCTGAACCAGCAGCTGCCAGGCCACCGAGCCGCGGATGGTCGCGAGCAGCAGCGGATCGTCGCCGCGTTCGGCGGCGGTGAGCGCCTGGCGGATGGCGAGGAACGCGGGATCGGTCTGCCCGAGATGCACGAGCGTGCAACCGGTGACCCAGCACATGCGGGCGAGCAGTTCGTTGGCCGGGGCGACCGCGCCGTTGCGTGCGGCGTGCACGGTCGCGCGCAGCTGGGTGAGGTTGGCGGGCAGGATCGCGGTGAGCAGTTCGTAGCGGCCCGCCCAGTACGCGCCCCAGGCGTAGTCGACCGCGCGGCGGCCGTCGTCGAGGCTCACGGCCTCTTCCTCGGGCACCTCGCCGAGCAGGTCGTCCACGGGGGTCAACGCGCGCCGGATGGCGACGATGCCCGCGTCCGGGTTGCCGGACGGTATCCCGTGGCGCTTGCCGATCAAATCGGAGATGTCCACGTCGAGGGCGCGAGCCAGTTTCTGCAGGCTCGCGATGGACGCGGTTTGGCGTCCGCCCTGCTCGAGCTTGCGCACGAGATCCACGCTCACTCCGGCCTGGTCGGCAAGCTGACGCTGGGTCAGCGCTTTGCCGCGAAAGCGCCGAATCCGCACCCCGATCGACGAATCGTCCATGTACCCGTGTCCTTTGTTACATCTGGGTTTCAGGGTACGACGCTAAGCCTTCGTGTTCATCCCTAGTGGGACATTACGTACGACTCGTTTGCCTCTGGTTGGAATACCGTTGCCTTTCTGCAACTTTGAGAACGCAAAGGGCGGCGGCAATGACAACGATGCCGAAAACCACTGTGCGAGCCCGGCGCGCCGATCGCGCGACCGCATCGCAAGTCTTTCTCGTTCGACCCGAACAGCTGCGCCCGAGCGGCCGTGACCTGCACGGCCCGCTACGCCGACGGCCGATCACCTGCCACAGCACCGTAATCGCCTGAGGGGAAGCATCATGTTCGAACGTTGTCACAGTACGCACGAAGCGGCGCACCTGCTCCGACATCGGTACGGATTGCCGGTCCAACTGCTCGCCGGACGTCCCGTGGTGACCACCGGCACCCTGCTCGGCGGCATCGTCATGCCACCGGAACTCGGCAGGAAGGTCCTCGCCATGCTGGACCGGACCTTGATCGCGCCCGTGGTCGCGGAGCCCGGCGACCGCAGCTGGACCTTTTTGGTGACTCCGCCCAGCCCCGCCACCCCGGTCGACGTGCACGTCCGGCGTTGCCTGGCCGGGCACCAGGTCACCGTGATCCCCAGCGGCCGCCACGTGCTGCTGCCGAGCACCGACTCCCGCCTCGGCTGGCACTGGGCGAGCGAGCCAGCGCCCGGCGTGCTGCGCATGCCGCCGCGGGCGAACGTCATCGGCGCCATCCACCAGGTGACCGGCATGCGCACCGCGCCCACCCCGTGACCGCCTGGCGCGACCGGCCCCCAACCGCCAGCCGGTTGGGGGTCGGTCGGGGCGAAATCGGGTAGATATCGGCCCGTCACCGGGGGTTTCTACTCATGCTCGGTACGTATGAGGGGTCGAGCATGGGGATATGACTACATCTATCGATCCGGCGCTGATCTCGCGCTTGTCGGGTGAGTTCACCGCGCTGGGTACGCGGATGGGTGCGCTCGGACGAGATCTGGCGCTGCTGGGCGAGCAGGTCGCACCGGGAGGGGCGGTGGTCGGTCCGGCGACCGAGGGTGCGCCGGACGGGACGAATTCGATTCCGGCTCCACTCCGCGGCCCTGTCTCGACATCCACGCGAGGCGGGTTGGCCTCGACCGAGGCGGACCTCGGTTCCGCGGCCGTGGCGGACTCGACCGCGGCAGGCGGTGTCGGCGGGTCGAGTTCGGCCGGTGACGCCGCCGGACGGTCGGCGTCGGCATCCACTGGTGGCGATTCGAGCTCTGCTCCCGTGGGGAGTGCGCCCGTTTCGCCTCCGCCGACCGTTCCTTCAGGGGTCCCTTGGCCGGGCCATGGGTCGGCGTACCCGGCTGCGGCGTCGCAGGGTTGGGGCGTTGTGCCGCCATCGGGCGTGGTGCCTCCCCCGGGTGAGGCGGCCCGATCGGGTGCGGTGCCGCCGGGTTTCGCGCCGTCTCGGGAGTGGGGCCGCGCGCAGCGGGGTGCGATGCCGATGGGCGGTGGGATGGTGCCGCCTGGGATGCGACCGCCCGTGCCGCCGGTGCGGCGCGAACCGCGTGTTCCGTGGTGGCAGCGGGACGGGGTGATCAGCCGGGTGCTGGCCGTGGCCGGTGTGGCGGTGACGTTGATCGGTGTGGTGATGCTGCTGGTCCTCGCGGCGCAGGCCGGATTCTTCGGACCGGTGCCGAGAGTAGTTGCGGGAGCCGCCTTCTCAGCTGTGCTTGTCGGAGCGGGGATGCGAGTCTTCGGTAAGGCTGGTGGGCGGGTCGGCGGAATCGCGTTGGCGGCCACCGGTATCGCGGGCGCTTACCTCGATGTGATCGCCGTGACGGCGATTTATCACTGGTTGAACCCGGTTTTCGGTTTGGCGGCGGCGTTGGCGGTCGCGGCCGGTGGCGTCGGGCTGGCGATGCAGTGGAAGTCGCAGCCGCTGGCGGTGCTCGTGGTGCTGGGTGCGGCGCTGCTCGCGCCCTTCGTGACCGTCGAGCTGGTGCTGCTCGGGTTCCTGATCACCCTGCAACTCGCTTGCGTGCCCGTGCAATTCGACCGGGACTGGCCGTTCCTGCACGTCGTGCGTACCGCGCCCGCGGTGATCGCCACTCTCGTCGGCATCGCCATTGCGCTCCTCGAAACCGCCGACCACCCCCGCGAGCTGTGGCTCCTGATCGCCGCGATCGCGACGGCGCTGATCGGCACGGTCGGCACCGCGCTCGTGGTGCGCCGCCGCGCCGATGACATCACCGCGACCGTGGCCTTCGCCATCTCGACCACTCCGTTGCTCGCGGCGCCCGCGCTGTTCGACCGCCACGTCGCCGCACTGATCGCGGGGCTCTTCGCGCTGGCATTGCTCGCGACCGCCGCGCTGGCACTGCTGCCGAAAACCCGTGAGCTGGCCAAGCTTCCGGGACACACCGCCATCGCCGCCGCGGTCGCGGGCTCCTTCGCGTTGCTCGAGGCATGCGTCGGCGTGACGAGCACGCAGACCCTCCCCATCGCGACGCTCCTGGTGGCACTCGGCTTCCTCGGCGTGGCAGGCCAGCTGCGTTCCGGCGTCGCCGCGGGGCTCGGCGTCGCCTTCGCACTGATCGGCGGACTCGCCTTCCTGGCGAACGCGACCCCGGAAAGGCTTGCGTCACAACGCCTCGCCGAAGAGCACCTGTCCATCTCCACAACACTGGCGGCGATCATCGGTCTCGCCGTCGTCGCGGTGGCGGTCTGGACCATCCGCCGACTGGCGGGCACGCCGAAGGGCGGCGCGGAGGACTCGATCCTCTGGATCGCCGCGAGCGGCGCGGCCCTTTACCTGGTAACCGCCGCGATCGTCGCGATCGGCGCCGCGACCGGCGCGAAGGACGGATTCGTCATCGGCCACAGCATCGCCACCATCCTGTGGATGGCGGCAGCCACCGCCGCCCTGCTCTACGGCCTGCGCAACCTCTCCCGCTCCGCCGCCATCGCCAAAGTCGCCCTCGGCTCCGGCCTGCTGGTCACCACCGCCGCCCTGGCCAAACTGTTCCTCTTCGACCTGGCCACCCTCGACGGCTTGATCCGAGTCGCGGCCTTCCTGGTAGTCGGAATCCTCCTACTACTCACCGGAACCCGCTACGCCCGAGCCTTCGCCGAAACGGAACCGCGAAGCCCCACCCATTAACCAACCTGCCCACCCCTCGCTCACGCTCCACGAGGACGCGCATCCCACACACCGTTCATACGCCTCACACAGCCAGCGGCTGTGTGAGGCGTGTACGCGCTCTGTGGGAGCACCGAACCCGGAGGGCTCAGTCCTCGTCGTGGCGGCGGAGGAGCTCGTTCACGCTGACCGAGCGGCCGTCGCCGCTGTGGTGGCGGCCTTCGTCCGAATCCGCGACCCGGCGGCGGGAGGAGCGGAGTTCGGCCATCCAGTTCTCGATACTGGTGCGGTTGTCGTTCGGGTTCTCCGGCGCGCCGTTGTCCGCCGCGTGGTGGGCAGGGGTGTGGGCGGGCTGATCGGAACCCGTTGTGCCGGACGAGGTGTGGTGGTTCGTCTGCGCCGAGTGGGCCGCGCCGATCGTCGGGTCGTAGGCGCTCGCACCGTGCTGGCCCGCGTCCGTGCCGGACGTGTGGGTGCGCGCCGTGGCGCCCGCGGACGTGATCGGTCGCGTCGCGTCATCGATCGTCCCGGCCCGATCCGCCGCGAACGGCACGGCTCGCGGCCGCGGGGGCTCTGTCGGCGTCGGTTGGGCGGACCTGCCCGGGTTCGGATCCGGCAGTCCCGAGAGCGAACTGGCGCGCGGCCGGGTCGGATCGTGCGGGCCCGGTGCCCCGGAACGCGGTGTGGCGCGCGAACCCGCCTGCGTCTCAGGAGTCTCGGCGTCCGGAGCTGGCGAGGCCGAATGCGCTCCAAGAGCGGTGGCGTCCGGCGTGGTCGGCGAAACCGCATGTGCCCCATAGGTTCCGGAACGCGGAACGGCCGACCCTGTCTGCGCCCCAGGGATCCCGCTACCCGGCGCGGCAGGCGAACCCGACTGTGTGCCAGGGGTTGTGGCACCCGGCGTGGCGGAATCGGCCGAGAATGCGCCGAAAGTCCTGGGCCGGGGCGTCCCGGACGTAGCCTGCTGCGCTCCAGCTGGCTGCGCCCCTGGAGATCCAGTGCCCGGCTCGGCGGCCGAACCGGACTGTGCGCCAGTGGGTGTGGCGCCAGGCGTGGCGGACTCGGCGGAGTACGCACCGAACGTCCGAGGCCGGGGCGTACCCGGCTGCGCTGCGGGAGATGCGGCTCCTGGCACCGCGGCCGAACCCGGCTGTGCGCCAGGGGTGGTGGCATCCGGGGCACCGGAAGTCCCAGCGCGCGGCGTCACCGACTGCCCTCCGGGAATCGAGGCACCGGCCGCTCCGGAAGTCGCGGACCGAGGTGCACCAGGCGCGGAATGCGCCCCGGAAGTCGTGGCACGTGGCGCGACCGAACTACCGGCCGAACCCTTCTTCGCGACCGGAATCGAATCGATACTCTGCGTAGGCGCCTCCGCCTCGATCTCCTCGATCGTCCGCACCCGCCGCGGCGTACGCGGCTGCTTCCCCTCCGACACCGCGGGCATCTGCATCGTCACGGGATCGGTGATCGGCGTGGTCTTCACCAGGTCGACGACCTCGCCGCCGCCCGGCCGCTCGTCGTCCAGAATCGGCTCCCCGAGGCCGATCTTCTCCTGAATGCGCTTCATCCAGGCCGGGGCCCACCAGCAGTCGTCGCCGAGCAGCTTCATGGTGGCGGGCACCAGCAGCATGCGCAGGATGGTCGCGTCGATGAACAGCGCCGCGATCAGGCCGTAGGCGATGTACTGCATCATCACCAGATCGGAGAACGCGAACGCGCCGACGACGACGAGCAGGATCAGCGCAGCGGCGGTGATGATGCGTCCGGTGTGCGCGGTGCCCGCGCGGACCGCCTCGGTGGTGGACGCGCCCTGGGTGCGCGCCTCGACCATCCGCGAGAGCAGGAATACCTCGTAGTCGGTGGACAGGCCGTAGATCACCGCGATGATCAGCACCAGCACCGGCGACATGATCGGCTGCGGCGTGAAGTTCAGCAGGCTGGCGCCGTGACCGTCGACGAAGATCCAGGTCAGGATGCCCAGCGTGGAGCCGAGGCCGAGCGCGCTCATGAGCGCGGCCTTGATCGGCAGCACCAGCGAGCCGAAGGTCAGGAACATCAGCAGCGTGGTCACGAAGATGACCAGCGCGATCATCAACGGCATGCGGTCGAGCAGCGCGTCGATGCTGTCCTTCTGGATGGCGGGCTGCCCGCCGACGTAGAGCTGGACGTTGTCGGGCATCTCCATCGAGCGCAGGTACTCGATGGTCGGATCGGCGTTCTCCGAATCCTCCAGCGTCGCGCTCGTCCGGTAGACGTCGGGATCACTGGTGGATCGGCTGGGCACCTCGAATTTGCCCGTGAGGCCGGGCGCTTCGCTCGCTTGCTTCCACACCTTGCCGACCGCGGCGCTGTCGTCGGAGACCATCACCAGCTGCACCGGATCGGTCTTGCGCAGCGGGAAGACCTCGTAGAAGTTCTCCAGAGCCACGCGGGTCTTGTTGTCCGGCGGCAGGTATCGCTCGTTGATGCCGCCGAAGGCCAGGTTCTTCACCGGAATGATGAGCAGCAGCAGACCGATGCAGATCGGCACGGCGATCTTGAGCGGGTGCTTCATCACCCACTGCGTGGTCTTGCCCCAGAAGCCGTTCTCGACTTCCTCCGCGGTCTTGGTCTTGCGGAAGCGCTTGAAGCCGAGCATGTCCACGCGCTTGCCGAGCACGCCGAGCATGGCGGGCAGGATGGTGATCGCGGTCAGCGCGGCCAGCGAGACGGTCGCGATGGTGCCGTAGGCGACCGATTTCAGGAAGCCCTGCGGGAACAGCAGCATGCCGCCGAGGCTGGCGATGATCATGGTCGCGGAGAACACGACCGTGCGGCCCGCCGTCATCACCGAGCGCCGGACGGCCGCGCGGGTGTCGTAGCCCTCGGCCAGTTCCTCACGGAAACGACTGACGATGAACAGGCCGTAGTCGATGGCGAGGCCGAGGCCGATCATCGAGACGACGCCGGAGACGAACGAGTTCACCTCGGTGAACTTCGTCAGGAACATGATGATGCCGTTGGCACCGATCACCGTCAGACCGCCGACGACCAGCGGCAGACCCGCCGCGACGAGACCACCGAAGATGAAGAACAGCAGCACCGCGACCGCCGGGATGGCGAGCATCTCCATGCGCTTCTGGTCGGCGGCCATGGTGTCGTTCAGCGTGCCCGATACCGCTTGCAGGCCGGTGACCTGCACGTCGACGCCCTCGATATAGAAGACGTCCTTCACTTTCCGGTAGTTGCGCACCATGTCGGTGTCGTTGTCGCCGACGATGGCGACGGAGGCGAAGGTGTACTTCTTGTCTTTCGAACCGAAGGTCAGCGGAACGCCAGGTCCGGTCTCCGTCTGCCAGTAGGCGCCGTTGACCTTGGCGATCTCGTTCGGGTGTTCCTTCGGCAGCCGGTTGAGGCTGTCGACGATCTTGTCGCGGAACTGCGGGTCATCGATCGTCTTGCCGTCGGGAGCGGTGTAGAGCAGGATCACGTCGCTGTTGTGATCGCGCCCGAAAGCCCCGTCGGAGATCCGCGCGGCCTGCGCGGATTCCGAGGTCGGGTCGTCCCATCCGCTGGAGCTGAGGTGGTGTTCCAGGCCTAGGCCGTAGCCTCCCAATGCCAGGAGGGCCGCGCAGACCATGCCGATGACGGCCCAGCGCAGCCGGTAGACCAGATCGCCCCAGCGTGTGAACACTAAGCGACTCCTTGGGCGGGGCGAGAGGTGAGCAGCGCCGACAGCGGCCGGAACGGCTGCAGCCAAGCGCCCTCGTCGGGCAGCGAATCGAGGCTCACCCTTGGCAGCGGTTCACGGAACACGCCAGGGATGTCCTCTAAATCTATGAATTCGAGCGTATCGGATGTTACGGCCCAACTCGCGTGCTCGCGGAACCCCAACACCTGAACGGGAATTCCGCGCGCGGCCAACCGTTCGAGCGGTTCGCGGAAAGCCTGGCCGTCCGCGGAGGCGACCATGATGCCGGCCAGTCCCGCGCCGCGGCTGCGCAATTCGATGTGCGCGAGCATGTCCGCGTCGACATCGGAGTCCTCGTCGACCTTCGGCTTGGCGAACACGGCGTAGCCGACGTTGCGCAGCGCCTCCACCCACGGGCGCACCACGTCGGCGGTGCCGGGCGCGATGTTGGTGAAGACGGTGGCCTCGGGCTCGACCCTGGTCGAACTGCCGACCGATAGCTCGGCTGTCCGCGCTAGGAGCCAGCGGCCGAGCGCGTCGAACCGCGGGCGGTACGCGGCGGTCGGGCGACCGCCGAGGATCGCGCCGAGACCCATGTCGAGATTGGGCGCGTCCCAGACGAGCAGAACCCGGCGTACATCCGGCGCGGCGCCGCCGAGACCTTCCGATCCGGCGCCGCCGACCTCGGCGGACATGTCGACCACCTCGTGGGCCATCTCACTCACGCTCATGCCTCCACCTCGCTAGCGCTCGGCTCCGGCATGCGCGAGGCGCGCTGGCACATGATTCGCTCACTGCGTTCGCTCATGCCTCCGCCTCGCCGACTCTCGGCTCCGGCCTGCCCGATACCTCCGGGAGGCTTCGTACCGGGATCGCCGTGACGACTGAGCTAATGGGTCGCTCGCTGCGCTCGCTCATCATTCGATCTTGCCCCATATGAACTCGGTGATGGCGCTTCCCGCTCGATGTGCCTTGCCTTCGAACTTGGTGACGGGGCGGTCGAAGCCGATCGGAGCGGTGGCCCTGTTGTCCGCGCTGACACCGCCCGTGACCTCGTTGAGGCCGATGAGCAGCGGTTCCGCGGCGCCGACTTCGGCGATGTGTTCCGCGTAACCCGCGTGGTCGGTCGCGACATGCAACACACCGCCCGGTCGGAGCCTGCTCGCGATGAGCGCGAGGGTGGCGGGCTGCAGCAGGCGCCGCTTGTGATGTCTCGCCTTCGGCCACGGATCGGGGAAGAACACGCGGACGCCGGTCAGCGACTGCTCAGCAATCATGTGCTCGAGCACGTCGACGGCGTCGCCGCGCAGCAATCGGATGTTGTCGATGCCCTCGCGTTCGATGCGCTGCACCAGCTGGGCCAGACCCGGCTGGTACACCTCGATCCCGATCAGGTTCAGGTGCGGCTCGGCCTGCGCCATCTCGGCGGTGGCAGTCCCTGTGCCACAGCCGATCTCGATGACGAGCGGGGCCTCCCGTCCGAACCAGGCGGCGGCGTCCAGCGGCGCGTCGGAGACCTCGCGGCCGATCTTCGGCCACATGCGATCCCAGGCGCCCTGCTGGTTCGGGGTCAGCGCGCCCCGGCGCGAGCGGAAGCTCGTCACCCGCGGGTACAGGCGGGAGCCGGTCGGCGATCGTCTGCCTGCTTCGAGCGGGGCCGACGCTGTGGACGGCCTGCCCGGAACCGACTCGACAGTGTGGTTGGCGGCGTCGTTCACGGCGTCCATTGTCCAGCATCCGGCGAACAGCACGGCAATCGAACCCCGGCCGCGCGGTCATCGCGAGGTCAGGCCGCGACTTCGGCGACGATCCTCGGTGCGGTGGGGGTCTCCTGCCGCAGTGGCCGCCCGAGCACGACCTTCACCGTTGTGCTCGCCATTTCCAGCAGTCCACGCAGGCCGGTCGGGGAGGCGAGCACCGACCACACGGTGGTGTCGGAATCACCCGTCGGCGGCTCGCCCGCCAGCCGGTCCGCGAGCCAGGCCAGGCTGATCGGGGTGGCCATCGGCAGCATGGAGAAGTGCTCGCTGAGCCGGTCGCGCACGTAGGTGACCTTCGCGCCGCCCTTGCGGTAGCGGGCGACCTGACCGTCCACGCCGTCCATGTGGATGACCTGGTCGTGCACGGGTTGCAGCACCAGCAGCGGGCAGGTGGGGGTGGAGTTGCCGAGGCGCAGGTCGTCGAACATGTCTTGGAACGCGGGCGCCGCGAGGATTTCCGCGAGCGGGCGCCGCAGGAAGTCGTCCATCTTCTTGCCCGCGAGCGCGAGGATCGCGCCCAGCGGCGTCGAGGTCTCGGCCGTGGCGACGAAACGGAGCCCTTCGTCGGTGAGTTCCTCGTCGATCACCGCGCCGAGGGCCGGGTAGAGCCGGTGCAGCGCGGCGATGACGATGGCGGGCAGACCCGCGAAGTGGCCGCCGTTGAGCCGGGTGAACACCTGCTCGGGATCGCCGACCGGCGCGCCGAGCACCGCGCCCGCGATGTTCAGCTCCGGCGCGTAGGTCGGCGCCATCTCCACCACCCAGGAGCTGGCCATACCGCCCCCGGAGTAGCCCCAGACGCCGATCGGGGTGTCGCCGTGCAGGCCGAGCGGTGCGAAGTGCAGCGCCGCGCGGAGGCCGTCGAGCACGCGATAGCCGGGTTCGCGCGGCGCGCCGAAGTTGCCGTGCGGTCCCTCGTGGTCGGCGATCGAGACCGCCCAGCCGCGGCGCAGCGCGTTGGCGACCAGCAGCCACTCCAGCTGGGTGACCGCGCCGATCGCGCGGGAGCCGCGGCGCAACGCGTAGGACGGCGAACACTTCTCGGTGACCGCGTCCATGGCGGTCTGAAAGGCGAGCAGCGGACGGTCCTCGGACGGGTCGGCGCCGTCGGGCAGCAGCACGGTGGTCACCGCCACCTCGGGCGAACCGTGCAGATCGTTGCTGCGGTAGAGCAACTGCCAAGCCGAAACCTGTTGTGGCACAAGACCGAAAAGGGCGAGGTCGATGGCGCGACTACGCAGGATGGTCCCCGGTGGCCGAGAGGCGAATCCGCGCGGCGCCCGGTAGAACGGGTCCGCGCTCGGCAACAGCGGCTTGTCGCCGGGCAGCAGCGCCTGCGCGCCGCGGGTCGACCGGTGGCCGACGGGCCCCGTTTCGCTGTCGACAACACCGATGGCGTCGACGGTCATCGCAACCTCCTCGACGGGCCGTCGCACCCGCTCGAAAAGCGAAGCTGCGCACCGACTATGGTGCCGACCACAAGTGCAGAGTAAGTGACGCCCGCCATCTGTGTGAACCCTGGTAACAGGGGTCGACGGCGGCACTAGACTGCCGTCATGAGTTCACCGACCGTGTTCATCACCGGTGCGGCGGCCGGTATCGGCCGGGCCACGGCACTGCTTTTCGCTGGGCACGGGTACCACGTCGGGGCCTACGACATCGACGAGGTCGGACTCTCCCGGCTCGCCTCGGACATCAACGCCGCAGGTGGCAGGGTGCGCACCGGGGTGCTGGATGTGACGAACAACACGCACTGGACCGAGCGGCTCGCCGAGTTCCACGAGGCGACGGGCAGGCTGGACATCCTGATCAACAACGCGGGCATCCTGCGCGCGGGCCGTTTCGAGGACATCGACCTCGGCACCCATCAGACGATCATGGACGTGAACCTGGGTGGCGTGCTGGCGGGCATGCACCACGCCTTTCCGTACCTGCGCGACACCAGGGGCGCCCAGGTGGTGAATCTCTGCTCGGCGTCGGCGATCTACGGTCAGCCCGAACTCGCCAGCTACGGCGCGACCAAGTCGGCGGTCAAAAGCCTCACGGAGGCATTGGATCTCGAATGGTCGCGGCACGACATCCGGGTGATCGCGGTCTGGCCGCTGTTCGTGGCGACGGCGATGGTGGACGGCATGAGCACCGGGACGACGAAGTCGCTCGGCGTGCGGCTGACCGCCGACGACGTCGCCGACGGCATCTGGGAGGCGACGAGCAAACGTCCGCGGCTGCCCAGGGTGCACTACGAGATCGGTACCCAGGCGAAGCTGCTCGCCGCCGCGGCGAAGTATGCCCCGAGCTGGGCGGTTCGCGCGGCCAACAAATACTTCGCAGGCTCCTGACCGCTAGCGGCGCTGTATCTGACAGAACCGCGTATGTCTGACAGAATTGCGCGTCGACAAGGGGGTGTGCAGCCATGCCGACGGCCACCGAATTCAACGGGCAGATGCGTGAGCGGGGAGTTCCCACGCGCGAACAGGACCAGCTGGATCGGCTTCTCGTCGATCTGCAGTCGGTGGGCGGCCGGGCCGCCGCGATCGGTCATCACGCCAACAGTGCCGTCAACGCCTGGCGCAGGCCACCGCGCATCCAGGTGACCGGGCGCGCGCACGCGGGCCGGACCACGGTGCTGCAAGCGCTCGCGCTGATGTCGGCGGCGGAGACCGGTCCGGTGGACGAGCCGGGCGCGCCCGATCCGGTGCTCGACGCCGACATCGTCGTCTACGTGCTCGCGGGCGCGCCGCTGCCGGCCGATCGCCGGGTGCTCGCCGAGCTGCCGCCCGAGCGCACCGTGGTGGTGTTGAACAAGGCCGACGCGATCGGCTCGCGCTGGGGCGACGCGGTGGCCGCCGCCGACCAGTACACCAGGGAGCTGGGCATTCTCACGCTGCCGGTGGTCGCCGCGCTCGCGGTGCGCACGAGGGCGGGCGCCGTCACCGACGCCGACATGGCGACGTTGCGCAGGCTCGCCGCCGACGCGGACCCCGCCTTGACGCTCTCGCCGGACCTGTTCGTCTCGCCGACCGCGGGCCCCGACGTCGCCGAACGCGAGCAGTTGCTGCATCGCTGGGAGCTCTACGGCGTCACCTGCGCGCTGAGCGCCCTGCGTCACGATCCCGAGCTGAGCCCGCACGCGATCCTGCAACTGCTGCACGCCGCGAGCGGCATCGACGCGCTGCACCGGCTGCTGCACCGCCGCTACGAACAGGTCTCCGCGTTGCGCGGCGGCGAGCTGCTCGACGAGCTGGCCCGGCTGGCCGCCCGCGCGGTCCCCGGCGAGGCCGGACCGGCGAGGGACATCCTCGAGGACTACCTCTACGGCGACGACGCGATGTGGCTGGCCTTGTGCGCCGGGCTGGCGAATCCCTCGGTCGCGCACCTCGCCGCGGGTTACCCGTCGCCCGCGCCCGCCGACGCCGACGACGCGCTGAACAGGGCGGCCCGCTGGCGCGCCGTGGTCGCCAGCGACATGCCGCCGGTGGCGCGCCGCTCGGCGCTGCGGGTGCACAACGGATACATCCGACTATGGGAGCGAATGAGCAGTGCCGGACTCTGATCGACCGGATCCGGCTCCGCCGGAACCGCTGTCGTCGGACGTGGAGGCGGTGGTCGCGCGCTGGAACCCGCAGGGCATGGCGCTGCTGAAGGCGGTGCGGGGCGCGGGAACCGCCTCGACGGTCGCTCTGATCGGACCCGACGACGCCAACACCACCCTCTTGCGCACTGAGCTGGCGCGTTTCGAACCCCGCATCGATCTCACCGATCCCATGACCGACGCGAACGCGGCCGTCGAATCCACCGCCCCCGCGGGCGGCGCGCCATCGGGCGTGGCGCTGATCCTGCTCGACGCGGGCACCAGCCTCGGCACCGACACCCTCGACGTCGTGCGGGGCCTGCGGGCCGACGGCACCAAGATCCTGCTCGTCATGAACGGCGTGCACGCCTACCAGGACTGGCGCACGGTGCGTTCGCACAATCTCGAACTGCTCGCCGGGCAGGGCTTCGACGATCTCGACATCCTCCCGGTCTCGGCGCGCCTCGCGGTCGCCGGACGCGCCGGCGGCGACGCCGGACTGATCGACCGCTCCGGGCTGACCGCGCTGCACGCCGAGCTGACCGCCGCGGCGGCCGGCGCGGAGGCGTCCGGCGGCGAGCGGCTGAGCGCCGTGCTCGCCCGGGTGCTCACCGACACCAGGAAGCGGGTCGTCGAGCAGGTCGCCGCACTGCGCTCGGGCGCGGAACCGGCGCGCTGGCGCGAGGAGCGCGCCACGCTGCTCGCGGGCCGCGACGGCGGCCGTGCCACGGCCATGTCGACGTTGCGCGGCCAGCTGCACCTCGCGCGGGTCGACCTGATGACCGAGGTCGGCGGACACGTCAGGGCGCTGCACACCGCCGCGCGCACCGAGCTGGACCGGCTGCGTCCCGCCGAACTCGGCGACTACCCCGACCGGCTGCAACAGTCCGTGACCGAGCTGACCGGCGCGGTGGACGCGAGCATCGAGCACCGGCTCGCCGAGCTGGCGCACCGGCTGGACGGCGCGGGCCGCGCCGACCTCTCGCCGCACCGCAGGCGGGACCCGGCGCCGCGGGTCGGCCCCGACCCGGAGCCGAGGCACCGGGGTGTCGAAGATCACCTCATGATCGCGCTGGGTGCTTCGGCGGGCGTCGGCCTCGGCAGGCTGCTCGTCGCGCCGCTGTCGCTGGTCCCGGCGCTGGATGTGACGAGCATCCCCGTCACCTTGCTGCTCGGCGCGCTCGTCGCCTGGTGGGTGGTGCGGGCGCGACGGCAGGTCGCCGACCGCGCGCACGTGCGGCAGTGGGTCGCCGACGCGCTCGTCAACGTAAAAGCCCAGCTAGAACAGCGGGTGGCGACCGCGCTGGTGGAGGCGGAGACCGAACTGGCCGATCGCGTGGTGCGCGCGAGCGCCGCGCGGATCGTCGAGACCGACCGCCGGGTGGCCGAACTCGAGGCGCGGATTCGGCGCGCCGCGGCCGAGCAGCCGGGCCAGCTGGCGGCCTGTGAACGCGATATCACCATCCTCGATCGGCACATCGTGCCTGTTGAATAGGCAACCGAATGGGTAGTTAGTTAGGAACCCGATTCCGTACCGATCGTCACACCGCGTTAACCTCTAAGCAGGAACCTGGGCGTCCGCTTCGTCCTCGTCCGCCGTCCAGCCGGGGCGCGCTTTCGACTGGTCGTAGCGGGTTGCCTTCCCGCCAACGGTGGCACTCGGTGTGTTCGCGCTGGTCATGGGCCTTGGGCCAGGCGGCGAAGCATCGGAACCGCCGCCCATCTCAGGAGAGTTTTCATGACCTCAGCGACCATTCCTGGTCTTCGTGGATCCGACGGCCAGGCGCCGACCGAGCACAGCGAACTACTCGCCTGGGTACAAGAAGTCGCCGAACTCACTCAGCCGGACCGCGTGGTCTGGGCGGACGGTTCCGATGAGGAGTGGGAACGGCTGACCGACCAGCTCGTGGCCGCAGGCACCTTCAAGAAGCTGGACGAGAAGAAGAAGCCGAACTCCTTCCTCGCCCTCTCCGACCCGACGGATGTGGCCAGGGTCGAGTCCCGCACCTACATCTGTTCCAAGACCGAGGCCGACGCGGGCCCGACGAACAACTGGGTCGACCCCACCGAGATGCGCGCCACCATGACCGAGCTGTACCGCGGCTCGATGAAGGGCCGCACCATGTACGTGGTGCCGTTCTGCATGGGCCCGCTCGGCGCCGAGGACCCCAAGCTGGGCGTGGAGCTCACCGACTCCGAGTACGTCGTCGTGTCGATGCGCGTGATGACCCGCATGGGCACCGCCGCCCTGGAGAAGCTGGGCGCCGACAAGCCGTTCGTCAAGGCCCTGCACTCCGTCGGCGCGCCGCTGGCCGAGGGCCAGGAAGACGTGCCGTGGCCGTGCAACGACACCAAGTACATCACCCACTTCCCCGAGGACCGCGAGATCTGGTCCTACGGCTCCGGCTACGGTGGCAACGCGCTGCTAGGCAAGAAGTGCTACTCGCTGCGCATCGCCTCGGCCATGGCGCACGACGAGGGCTGGCTGGCCGAGCACATGCTGATCCTCAAGCTGATCTCCCCGGAGAACAAGGCCTACTACATCGCCGCGGCGTTCCCCAGCGCCTGCGGTAAGACCAACCTCGCGATGATCCAGCCGACCGTTCCCGGCTGGCGCGCGGAGACCCTCGGCGACGACATCGCCTGGATGCGTTTCGGCAAGGACGGCCGCCTGTACGCGGTCAACCCGGAGTTCGGCTTCTTCGGCGTCGCGCCGGGCACCAACCGCCAGTCGAACCCGAACGCGATGGCGACCATCGAGGCGGGCAACACCGTCTACACCAACGTCGCGCTCACCGACCACAACGATGTCTGGTGGGAGGGCCTGGAAGGCGAGCCCGATCACCTGATCGACTGGAAGGGCAACGACTGGTACCACCGCGAGACGGAGACGCTGGCCGCCCACCCGAACTCGCGCTACTGCACCCCGATGTCGCAGTGCCCGATCCTGGCCCCCGAGTGGGACGACCCGCAGGGTGTGCCGATCTCGGCGATCCTGTTCGGCGGCCGCCGCAAGACCACCGTCCCGCTGGTCACCGAGTCCTTCGACTGGCAGCACGGCGTGTTCATGGGCGCGACGCTCTCCTCCGAGCAGACCGCCGCGGCCGAGGGCAAGGTCGGCACCGTGCGCCGCGACCCGATGGCCATGCTGCCGTTCATGGGCTACCACGTGGGCGACTACCTGGGCCACTGGATCAACGTCGGCAAGAACGCCGACGCGGCCAAGCTGCCGAAGATCTTCTACGTCAACTGGTTCCGTCGCGGCGCCGACGGCCGCTTCCTGTGGCCCGGCTTCGGTGAGAACTCCCGCGTGCTGGAGTGGATCATCGGCCGGATCGAGGGTTCCGCGCAGGCCGAGGAGACCGCCATCGGCCACGTGCCGACCGCGGCGCAGATGGATCTGGACGGCCTGGACGTGGATCCCGCCGACGTCGACGAGGCGCTCGCGGTGAGCGCCGAGGAGTGGCGCAAGGAGATCCCGCTGATCGAGGAGTGGTTCGAGTTCGTCGGCGACAAGCTGCCTTCGGGCGTGCGCGACGAGTTCGAGGCGCTCAAGCAGCGCCTGGGCTGATTCTCTTTCGCGATCGCCCGCACCGTTTTTCGGTGCGGGCGATCGCGTTTTTCGGCGCGGGCGATTGTGCCTGCTCGGTGCGAACCTACTACTCCGGGAACGGTGCCAGCCGGATCAGTGGCGCGAATTGGGCTACGGAGAGCAGCCATTTGGCGCGGCCGTCGGGAACGGCGGTTGCCTCGGCACGCAGTGCCGCGATCATGTGGCGCTTGAAGTCGTGGCGGGGATGGCGGTGCAGTAGTTCGGCCACCCAGTCGGGGGCGAGGTCGGCCATGCGCAGACCGAGCACGTCGACGCCCGCGCCCGCGGAGACCAGACCCAGGTCGTCCGGCCGGTCGGCGACGCCGATGGTCAGGTGGGCGGCGATGGCGGCGCCGATGGTCTGCGCCTGTTCGGGTGTCGCGCCTGCTCCTTCGGCGAACCCGACCGCGCGCTCCGCGCCCGTGACCGCGAAACACCGTCCCGGCGTGGGGTGTTCGAGGTTGAGGTCGTGTAGCAGGCACGACACGTAGGCCAGTTCGTCGTCGTAGCGGACGCCGTCGAGTTCGGCGAGTGCGCGTCCGAAGAAGTAGCTCCGGTAGGAGTGTTCGAGGACGTGCGGTGTAAGGCATTCGCGCGCTTCGTTTTCCGCGGCGCGGGCCAGCCGGGAGTCGGGGAGTCGCAGGTCGGTGAAATCGACGCGGCCCGCGCCGCGGCGGCCGAGGGCGAGTCGGACCTGCCCCGCGATGATGCCCGGCAGGGCTGTGGCCAGCTTGCCGGTGAGCTGTCGGCGCTGGCGGCCGGTCAGCGCGCCACCCGTTTTCGTGGCCCAGTTCCAGTCCATGCCCGCTGGCGCTCGGTTGTCTTCTGCTGGCGCACGCACGCCGACCTCCTTCGTCTCGACGACTTTCAGTGAACCGGCCGTCCGATGCCGCAACCAGTGGCGTGAATGACAGCCATGCTCCGATTCATGCCAAACTGAAGGCGTGAAACAGGTGGTCGCGCTCGCCTTGGACGGCGTCATGACCTACGACCTCGCCTGCGCGGTCCAGGCCTTCCGGCACGGACCCGGCAAGACCGGGGAGGGTCGCGGCTTCGAGATGCGGACCTGCGGTGTGCGCCCGGGACCGGTGTGGACGCCCAACGGCTTCGACCTGCGCGTCGACCACGGCTTGGAGCTGCTCGACGAGGCCGAGATCGTAATCGTCCCAGGCATCGGGCTGCCGACCCTGCCTCCGTCGCCCGAGGTGGTCGACGCGCTGCGGGCGGCGGCCGAGCGCGGCGCGACCATGGTGAGCATCTGCGTCGGCGCCTTCGTGCTGGCCGGGGCGGGCCTGCTGGACGGGCGGCCCGCGACCACGCACTGGGCGTATTGCGCGGAGTTCGCCGAGCTGTTCCCGGCGGTCCGGCTCGACCCCGGCGCGCTGTATGTGGACGACGGCGATGTGCTCACCTCCGCAGGTCTGTCCGCGGGCCTCGACCTGTGCCTGCACCTGGTGCGCCGCGAACTCGGCGCGGGCTTCGCGGCCGAACTCGCGCGGTGGAACGTGACGCCGCCGCACCGGGAAGGTGGTCAGGCGCAATATATTCCGGACGCGCTGGGGCGTTCCGGCGCCGGTACGTCGGGGCTGGCCGCGACCTTGGCCTGGGCCGCCGCGAATCTCGCTGCGGCCCCGGATGTTTCGGCGCTGGCTCGACATGCCCTGATGAGTGAGCGGACTTTCATCCGGCGCTTCAAGGCCGAGGTCGGCGCGACGCCGCGGCGCTGGCTGGAGGCGCAGCGCACCGCGCGGGCGCGCGAATTGCTGGAGACCACCGATCTGCCCGTGGAAGTCGTTGCGGCGCAAGCTGGTTTCGGCAGCGTCACGGCATTGCGCACCCATCTGCGCGCCGCGACCGGCGCGACACCCGCCGGATATCGCCGTTCGCTGCGCCGCTGATCGCTCGCTCCACCCAGGTGCGAGCGGTTTGCCGGTGCTGGCCTATCCTGACTTCGATATCGGCTTCACAACCGTTCGGCGCGCCGATGCTTTGGCGAGCCGAACGGAGGAACTACTTCCCTATCGCCGTCGCGGCCCCGGCGCCCCGGGCGAGCGACGCACAGACGCGTGAGAGGTGGTTGGAGCATGACCGATCTGGAGTGGGACGCGTCCGAAATCCCGTTGGTGACCGGCGTCGAGTTGGCGGCGGCGAGCACGCCACTGCGCCGCGCCGCGGGACGGTTGCAGGAGGCGCTGCCGCCCGGCTGGCGGGTCGAAGTCGTCGACAAACATATGCGGCCGGGCCCGGAGGACACGGCGGCGTTGCGGGTCGTGATGCCCGACAACTGACCGGGGGCGAGCCGAGTGGCTCGCCCCCGTGTCACCCGGTCGAATCCGGCCGGAGCGCAGGCGGAGGACGCCTAACCGGTCCAGCCGAGCGGCATCAGCAGCGACTTCTGCTCGCAGAACGCGTCGAGTCCCTCGGGACCGTTCTCGCGGCCGAGGCCGGAGTTCTTGTAGCCGCCGAACGGCGAGGTCGGATCGAAGGCGTACCAGTTGATCGCGTAGGTCCCGGTGCGCACTCGCGCCGCGATCTCGGCGCCGTGCTCGATGTCGGTGGTCCACACCGAACCGGCCAGGCCGTACGCCGAATCGTTGGCGATGGCGATCGCCTCATCCTCCGACTCGTAGGGGATCACCGAGAGCACCGGGCCGAAGATCTCCTCCTGCGCGATGGTCGACTTGTTGTCGACGTCGGCGAAGATCGTCGGTTCGACGAACCAGCCGCGGTCCAGATCGGCGGGCCGTCCGCCGCCGAGCACCAGGCGCGCGCCCTCGGCCTTGCCCTTGGCGATGTAGCCCTCGACGCGTTCGCGCTGGCGCTCGGAGATGAGCGGGCCGAATTGGACGGACGGGTCGTTGGGGTCGCCGGTCTTCTGGGTGCGCACGTGCTCGACGAGCGCGTCGAGGATCTCGTCGTAGCGGCTACGCGGGGCGAGGATCCTGGTCTGTGCGACACAGCCTTGGCCGCTGTTCATCAGACCCGAGAACGCGAGCATCGGGATGCTCGCAGCGAGATCCATGTCCGGCAACAAAATCGCCGCGGACTTGCCGCCGAGTTCCAGCGAGACGCTCTTGAGCTGTCCGGTGGCGATGGCGCCGATCTTGCGGCCGACCGCGGTGCTGCCGGTGAAGGTGAGCTTGTCGACCCCGGGATGGGAGACCAGGTACTCGGCGACCTCGGCATCCGCGGGCAGCACCGAGAGCACGCCTTCGGGCAGACCGGCCTCGGTGAAGATGTCGGCGACCATGTTGGCGGTCAGCGGGGTGAGCGGAGCCGGCTTGAGCACCACCGTGCATCCCGCGAGCAGGGCGGGCGCGAGCTTGTTGACCGCGAGGAACAGCGGCACGTTCCACGCGGTGACGGCCGCGACGACGCCGCGCGGTTCGCGCGTGACCCGCGTGGTGCCGAAGCCGCCGACGCGCGTCTCCTGCCACGGAAAGGTCTGCGCCAGTGCGGCATACGCGTCCAGTGCCGCGGTGGCCGGTATCTGGTTGAGCGTCATGGCGATCATCTGCGGCGCGCCCATCTCGGCGGTGAGCGTCGCGAGCAGATCGGCCGAACGCTGCTCGATCAGGCGCGCGGCTCTGGTGAGCACCGCGGCGCGCTCGAGCGGCGGGGTGGCGGGCCACGGTCCGTGGTCGAAGGCGTGGCGCGCGGCGGCGACGGCGGCGTCGACGTCGGCCCGCTCCACCACGGGGACGCTGCCCACCGGCTCGACCGTGGCCGGTGAGATGACCTGAAGGCGTTCGGTGCCCGCTGGCGCGGTCCAGCGGCCGCCGATGAACAAGCTGTCGTAATGCATGAGAACACGTTACAATTTTGTCGCCCGCTTGTCTGTAACCTGTTTCAGTTTATTCCCGGCGCACCCCTCTGACCTGCTCGAATTCCAACCCGTCGGTTCGCTTTAGCCGAGAACGCACTATTGCGTTCTGTTGCTGGACAGTGGATGCTGTAGCTACTCACCAGCTCCCTCCCGCGTTTTCCGGCCGAACCGGCTTCGGCCGAGCAGGCATTGATCCGAGACCGTAATTGGGGTGAACGTGTCATGGCGGTGCAAGTGATCGGCCGGTCGTTGATGACCAGCGATCAGACCGAACACCAGGCGAAGAGTGTCGGCTCGGGCGGTTGGGTGGTGTCCTTTCTACCGGGGCGCACGCTGACGATCGAGCAGGCCACGGCGGCGATGCAGGCCGCGGAGGCGGTCGCCGTCGTCGGAATCCTCGCCGATCAGGTCGGCTTGACCACCCTGGAGACGGTCGGGCTGGCCATTCAGGAATCGCCGTGGGAGCAGGACGGGCCGTGTGGCCGTCGCTGGCGCCGCGGTTGGCTCGCGAAGCAGTAGTCGGTCAGGCCGATTTCGTCGCGACAACCACGAGGTTGCTGACGGCCAGCTCGCGCACCGCGGGCACGCGCACCAGCCACCAGGCCCAACGCGGGTGATAGCGCGGGAAGACCGTGCGCACGTCGGCCGAAGTCGTTGCCGCCCAGTGCAATCCCTCGGAGGCGCGGACCGCGAACAGCGACTTCCCGTACCGGTTCTTCGGTTCCTTGCCCTGCTTGCGGCGGTACCGGCGGGCGGCGTACTCGCCGCCGAGGTAGTGCCACGGTCCGGTCTCGTGTCCGCCGAACGGGCCGAGCCAGACGGTGTAGGAGAGCACGATCAGTCCGCCGGGGCGGGTCACCCTGACCATCTCGTCGGCCATCGCCCACGGCTGCGGCACGTGCTCGGCGACGTTCGAGGAGAAGCAGATGTCGACCGCGTTGTCGCGGAAGGGCAACGCCATGCCGGAGCCGCGCACGGCGCCCGCGACGGAAAGGCCCGCGGCGTGCATCTCCGAGGGGTCCGGTTCGACGGGAATGTAGCGCGCGCCGGTCTTGGCGAATTCGTCCGCGAAATAGCCGGGGCCGCCGCCGACGTCCAGAATCGTGGTGCCCGCGAGGTCCGCTCCGGCGATGTCGGCGTAGAAATCGCCGATCATCTCGGCGGTGTCGGTGGCGAGACCGCCGTAGAAGCGCGCCGGGTCGGTCTGTTCGAAGCGGAAGCTGCCGAGTAGTCGCAGCGACCGGCGCAGCGTCGCGCGTCGCGCGAATCGGGGCGCGTCGGACGGTGTGATTTCGGCTCTCAGCACGGCGCCGAGTTTCGCACAGGGCGTCGCGTGCCCGGTTCGTGGGTTTGCTCAGGCTCGGTGGCGGCCGGGTGCGGTGGCGTCGGAGTTGTCCCGAGGCGGGCCGTCGGTTGGTCGTCGCAGGGCAGCAGGTGGGTCGCGCTCGGGGTGGCGGGCTGTGGCGGCGCGGGGTCGGACGGTTGCGGTAGCGCCAGGGGTTGGCGCGGCGCGAAGGCGGCCCGGCGCCGCGCGCACCGGACCACCGCTTCGGGCGGCTCAGCCGACGCCGCTGCTCGCGCCGCTTCCGGTCGAGGTGGACGACGTGATCAGCGCCAGGATCATGCCGAGCAGACCGTCGAGGTCGCCGCCGTTTCCGGTGCCGCCGCCGGTCCTCGTCCGTGCGATTTTCATGGTGTTCTCCTCATCGTGATGGCCGGTCCGCGTTCGGCCGGCCTGCCCCTGAAAAGCGGGGGTGGCGCGAGGGTATCCACATCAGGCTGTGAAATGAGCCTGTTTCAGACTTATTCGTGGAAATCGCTTCGAATCGGCGGTGACGTGCCAGGATGGGCGGATAGGGCCCTTGGCCGATGACCTTGTGCGAACCTTCGCATGCGCTCCGGCGGTGCGCGGACTATTACCCCACTTCGTCCGCCTGTGCCCGTTATTGTGTAGCCCGATGTCCGTCGGCCCCCGGCGAGACCCACCGACCGAGAGAAGCTCCACCGTGCGCGAAGTCCTCCTACTCTGCTGGCGTGACACCGGGCACCCGCAGGGCGGCGGCAGCGAACGGTACCTGGAACAGGTCGGCGCGCAGCTCGCCGCCCGAGGGGTCAAGGTCACGCTGCGCACCGCCCGCTACCCGGGTGCGCCGAAGCGGGAGCACGTCGACGGCATAGACATCAGCCGCGGCGGCGGACGCTACACCGTCTACCCGCGCGCGCTCGCCGCCATCGTCCTCGGCCGGTTCGGCATCGGACCGCTGCGCGGGGTGCGGCCCGACGCGGTGATCGACACTCAGAACGGCATTCCGTTCTTCGCGGCCACCGCGACCAAGGCACCCTCGGTGGTGCTCGTGCACCACGGGCATCGGGAGCAGTGGCCGGTCGCCGGTCGGCTGGTCGGGCGGATCGGCTGGTGGATCGAATCGCGACTATCGCCGCGGGTGCACCGCGAGAACCAGTACCTGACCGTGTCGCTGCCCTCGGCGGAGGAGCTGGCCACCCTCGGCGTCGACCGCTCGCGCATCGCGGTGGTTCGCAACGGGGCCGAACCTGTCCCCGCCGACGCTCCGACCGGCGCCGCGACGACCCGTACATCCGAACCGCGCGTGGTGGTGCTGTCGCGGCTCGTGCCGCACAAGCAGATCGAAGACGCGCTCACGGCCGTCGCCCGGCTGCGCGACCGAATCCCCGGCCTGCGCCTCGACGTCGTCGGCGGTGGTTGGTGGGCCGAGAACCTCCAGGCCACCGCCCGCGAGCTGGCCATCGACGACGCCGTGACCTTCCACGGACACGTCGACGAACGCCGCAAACACGAACTCCTCGCCAGCGCCTGGGTGCACGTCCTGCCCTCGCGCAAGGAAGGCTGGGGACTGGCCGTCATCGAGGCCGCCCAGCACGGCGTCCCCACCGTCGGCTACCGCAGCTCCCGCGGACTCACCGACTCCATCGTCGACGGCGTCACCGGCTTGCTCGTCGACGACGTCGCCCAGCTCACCACCGCCGTCGGCGACCTGCTCGAGGATTCCGCGGCGCGCGGCGTGATGGGGGAGAAGGCGCGCGCGAGGGCCAGGGAGTTCTCCTGGGAGCAGACCGGGAACGGTGTGTACGAGGTGCTCGCGACGGTGTCACGCGGCGGCCACGTATCGGGATTGGTTGCGGCGCCCACAGATTGAGGTTGCGCACCCTGCGCGCATAGGTACGTCGCGCGCCAGGGCCTAAGTCTTCGCGCGGGACGCGCGTCGAGCGGCAAGGGCGAGTGCGGGGCCGCCGATCAGTAGTGTCGCCCAAAGGATGTGTGCGGCGATCGCGATTCCGCGGTGGTTCTGCGGCGAAGCGGTGGTTTCGGGGCCCGGGACTCGGTAGAGGGCGAGCTGGTCGTCGGTATAGATCGGATCCAATTGGGCGAGTGTGGTTTTGGATTCGCCGAGGGGGCCGGGGGTGGTGCGTTCGACCAAGACCCATTCGACGCCGAGTCTCGCTAGATCCTGGGCCGAACCGCCGTGCAGAAGCAGGGTTTCCACATCACGGGCACGAGTGCCTTCACCGGATACCGTGCGGCCGCGCACGGGGAGCTCGCCGGTTTGCAGCACGTCGTTGGGCAGCATGCGGGGTGCGGGATCGAGGACGGGAGCGGTGCCGGAGTAGGGGAATTTGCGGAACATGCCGCCGGGGAGGACTGCGATGTCGCCGGGGGTTGTGATGAGTCGAGCGACGTTGTGCCAGGCGGGGGGATAGTGCACGGGGCGAAGGGCGTTGCCGATGCCCCAGGAGAGGTCGAACAGGGGCAGGATGAGAAACGCGATGAATGCCGTCGCGGTCAATAGTGTTCCGCGTTGGATTTTGGTCGGTTCCGCTGCGGACGAGTGTGTTTCGCGCGTGTGCTCGGTAGGGCCTGCTGTTCCCGTGGTTTCGTCACTCCGGTCGGTGTGTTCTCTTTCGGTGGTCGGCTCGATGCCTGTAGCTCCAGAGGGTGCTGCGGCCAAGAGGTTTTCGCCGCTCGGATGGCGGGGGTCGGTTGGCTGGGACGCTTTGCCGTTCCGCTCGCCAGGGTCTGGTGCGGGTGCTGTTTCGTCGCCTCGCTCGGCAAGCCCCTCGGCGACACCCTCCGCTCGACTGAGGAGAGCGGTGAGCGCGGTGCAACCCGCCGCCGCGCACAGGGCGTAGGCGGGCACGGCCAGTGCGACGTATTTCTGCGTGTCCCGAAGCAGCCCCGCCCCAGGCACATTGACCACCAACCACTCCATCGCCTCCATCCCCGCGCCGGTCGCGGCGAGCGCGGGCAGCACGACGGCTGCGACGGCCAGCGCCAAGAGGGCGCGACGAATGCGCAGGCTCTCGTGTCCGCCGGTCTCGACGGTGGCGACAGCGCGGACGCCGGTGACGACGATCGCCAGCAGCAGTACGGTGCCGAGCAGTGCCAGCGGCGTCGTGCGCGAATCCGGCACGGCTTCGCCGTTCCATATGCCGCCGAGACCGGCCAGCGAGCCCAGCGTGCCGAGCCCGGGTTCGGCACGCGAGGCGAAGGCTGGAATGCCCGCGGGGTCGGAGGGCTCCGCGCCCGCGCCGGACAGCGCCGTCGCGGTCAACCAGGGAGCGGATGCCGCCGCCAACAGGACGAGCGTGCCGAGGAGATGACGACGGTGCACCGTCGCCAGCGCGGTCACGCCCGCGAGCAGCGCACCGGTCGGCGTCAGCCCGGCCGCCGCGAAACAGCCCGCCAGCCCGGCCCACGCGCCCACCGTCGCCGCGTCGGTTCGCTGCTGTGCCGCGAGCCGCAGCCGATAGGCCACCAGCGCCGTCCACGGCAGCGCCGCGTAACCGGCGAGCAGACTCCAGTGCCCCTGCAAGAGCCGCTCGGCCACGTACGGGTTCCACAGCGTCACCGTCACCGCGACCAGCTGCGCGGGCAGCGGCGCGCGCGACAACTCCCGCACCAGCACCGCCGCCCCATACCCGGCGGCCCACAGCGCGAGAACGAGGATGGCCTTCACGATCAATCCGCCGTCCACCAGCGGCGACACCGCCGCAAGCAGCGCATCCTGCGGAACGGCCCGCGGCGCGGAATCCCCGAGCCCTAGGGCCGACTCGGTGAGATACGACCGCGGGGTGCTCACCGCATCCCGCAACAGCAGGTACCCGGGCCCGAACAGCGGCCCCACCATCACCGCCACGAGCACCGCGCAGAACCCGCCCGCGACCATCCGCGTCCGCAGTCCCGCACCGCCGTCACTCACGACCCAGAACCCTACGACGCCCGCCCGCGCCCGTCCTGTCGGCACCGTGCCGGGCTGCTACGAAGCAATCGGCGGGTCGGCCGAGCCGCCGCAGCCGCGGTGTTCGACGGCGGGCGCGGTATCCGGCTCGGCGTCCGAGGGTGGCAGGCGGGCGCCGCACTCGGAAGGCGCGCGAGTGTCTGCGGCTCCGTGGCGCACGAAGGTGCGAGCGATCGGAGGGTCGAGATGCAGCACGACGCGAGCAGCTCGCCGAGCCCACCGGGCCCCGGTCCGGGGCATGGTCAGCGCGACTGAGGGGCTACGGGAGCGGGGCTCGGGCCGCTCGCACCAGGGCCGCGCGCAGATGTTTCGGATTGGGTGGGACGATTGCGGGATGTCTGTGGTTCGTCGTCCTCCTGTGGTGGCGGACCTGACGTTGGTCACGGCGGGGGCGATGACCGCCAACGTCGCCGGTTACCTGCTGCAACTGTTGGCGGGGCGGTGGCTCGGCGTCACCGGGTACAGCGAGTTCGCGAGTCTGCTCGCGGTGCAGCTGCTGTGTGCCGTGCCCGCGCTGGCGTTGCAGAACGTGGTGGCGCGCGAGCGGGTGCGCGGGGCCGAGGTGTCGGCGCTGCGCGGATTGCAGTGGCGGTGTGCGCTGATCGTCGCGGTGGTGGCGGCGCTGTTGGTTCCCGTGGTGACGGTCGCGCTGGACGTAGGCCTGGTCGCGTGCGCCGGTGCGCTGGGCGCCGCGCCCGCGCTGGTCCTGCTCTCCGGCGAGCAGGGGATCTTGCAGGGCGGCAGGCGCTTCCGCGAGCTCGCGGTGGTCCTGGGTTCGGCGGGTGTGGCGCGGGTGGCGCCCGCGCTGGTCGTGCTCGCGCTCGGCGGCGGGGCCGGGGCGGCGTTGTGGGCGGCGGCGCTCGGACTGGTCGCGGCGGCGATCTTCGCGCGTGTGCTGGCCGGTGCGCCGACGGCGGCGGACGAACCCGGCGGACACATCGTCGGCGTGCTCCCGGTGCTGCGGGCCGCGCAGGTGCAGGCCGCGCTGATGGCGCTGTCGTCGGCCGACCTGATCGTGGTGCGGATGGTCCTCGACGAGGTCGACGCCAGTCGCTACGCACTCGGCGCCATCGCCACCAAGATCGCGTTCTGGCTGCCGCAGGCGGTGGGCGTCGTCCTCTATCCGCGAATGGCCCAGCCGACCCACTCCGCGCGCGCCATCCGCGACGCTCTCGCCGTGCTTTCCGCCATCGGCATCGTCGCGGTGCTGTGCGCCGCCCTCGCCGCCCCGATCGCCCCGCTGCTCGCGGGCCAGGACTACGCGCCGATCCAAGGCCTGCTCTGGCTGTTCGCCCTGCACGGCGCCATCCTCGCGGTGCTGCAGGGCGCCATGCTCTCCGCGATCGCCGTCGACCGCACCGCCATGGCAGCCGTCACTTGGCTCGGCCTCGCCATCGAGGTCACCCTCATGGTCTCCTTCGCCCGCTCGGTCCCATCCCTCATCATCACGGCCGTCTCCGTCGCCGCCGCCACCACGCTCGTGGTCGCAGTCGTCGTCCTACGCACCGCCACCCACACGCAGCCCGCCGAATCCCAGCCCGCGACAGACTGAGCCCGAGACGCCCGATCGAGCGCGCCCGGGTCGCTCCGATCCCACGGACTCGGCAATGCACGAACTTCGCGCTCGGCGACTCGCCCAGCGGAACCGGCCGGGATTCGGTGTTCGCGAACGAAAACGGCCCCCCGGCCGATCAGGCCGGGGAGCCGTTCGCGCAACCGCTGAAACTCAGAGGTTCTTCTTCACGTTGATCTGCTCGGTCGGAGCGTCGTCCACACCGCGCGGCGCACCACCGCTCGGGGGAGCGGCCGAACCCCTCGGCGGCAGGTTGCCACCGCGGACCGGGCGGGCCGGGGCGGGCGCGTTGCCGCCGCGAATACCCAGGATCACGCCGACGATCGCCAGGATCACGCCGAGCACACCGAGCACGATCGGCATGATGCGGCCGTACAGCGACAGGCGGTCGATGTTGTCCTGAGCCACCGACATCTGCGACTCGACGGTGTTCTCGTCGAAGATGATGTTCGACTTCAGCGCGGTGACGTCCGGCTTGTCGCCGCTGCGCGCGTAGAAAATGTGGAGCTGCTCGCCGCCCTTGATGACGGTGCCGGTCTGCGGCTCGACCCACAGGTCACGGGTGTTGGTGTAGAAGCGGGTCATGGTGACCGGCTCTTCACCTTCGAGGCCCCACTTGGCGGCGGGCAGCGACAGGCGGTTGGTCGGCGCCTGCACGACGTCCCACAGGTTGGTGACCGGGACGGTCTGCCGGAAGTGGTAGACCTTCATGCTGTTGATCTCGGTCTCTTCGACGAAGTCGATGTCGAAGGTCGCGCGCGCGTTGAGGTCGAAGTACGGGTACGACTTCTTTTCGGTGCCGATCGGGAAGCGGTACTGCAGACCGGTGTGCTGAACGGGATCGGCGATGCTCTCGCCTTCCTTGTTGACCGTGGTCGCGATGGAGCCGTTGGGCTCCTTGTCGACCGGCATACCGGTCTTGCGGTCGATGGTCACCCGGTCGACGACGGCGGTGAGCAGGCCGGTGTCGCCCTGCTTGTCGATGCGACGCAGAGTCTGACCTGCTTGGATCGTCATCTCCGTGGCGTCGGAAGGCTCTTCGACCGTGACGAACCGCTGCGAGATCAGCGGAACGTTGGAGTCCACCTTGGCCGCGCCTTCGGGCGCGGTCAGCGACCTGGAGTCGAGCACGAGGCTCTCCGAGCCCTGCTGACTGTTCGCGATGGTGGTGATCTCGAGATCGAGAGGAGTCTTGGCCAGTTTGTCGACGGTGTAAGTCGGGATCATCAGCGCCATCACGATAAGCAACGCGCCGAGACCCACGAGCAGGCAGGCCACCGTCCTTCTGGTACCGGCACTCAGTGCCATGCAAACACTCCTCGTCGTAGAACACAGGTCGGTGCGTAGTACTGCGGGCAGCCCGCGGCACTTCGTGAGCCCCGACACTAACAGTCCTTTGGCGTACCATGCGGTGCCGAGGCCGGAATCCGACCAGAAATCGCCCGAGTTTAGCGCGAAAAGTGAAACGAGTAGTTCTCACCTGGAAAAATTCCCCCGGCAGACTGGAGCTCGATGACCGCCACCCTCGCCGCCCGAACCGCGGCCGCGAATCCCGCGCGGACGCGCGGCTTCGTGCCCGCGTTGGAAGGAATGCGCGGGATGGCGGCGCTGGGCGTTCTGCTCACGCACGTCGCCTTCCAAACCGGCGCGACGGGAATGCCGGTGCTCGGCAGGATCTGGGAACGCTTCGACATGGCCGTCGCGGTGTTCTTCGCGCTCTCCGGCTTCCTGCTCTGGCGCCCGCACGCCACGGCGGCCCGCGATCTCGGCACTGCCCCATCGGTCGGCTACTACCTGCGGCATCGCGCCGCGCGCATCCTGCCCGCCTACTGGGCGGTGGTCTGCTTCGTGCTGATTCTGCTGCCGAGCGCCGCCGACACCGCGGGCTGGCGGGTATGGGCGTCCAATTTGGCGTTGACGCAGGTCTTCGTGCCGCTGACGCTGACGGATGGGCTCACCCAGATGTGGAGCCTTTCGGTCGAGGTGGCGTTCTATCTCGTGCTGCCGCTGTTGGCGTTCACGATCGTCCGGTTGCGTGGGAAATCGGCGCGTTGGCGAGCGCCCGCGGTGCTGGCATTGGGCCTGGTGAGTCTGAGCTGGAATTTCCTGCCGGTGCCGACTCCGGACGCGATTCACGCCGACAACTGGCTGCCCGCGTATCTGCCGTGGTTCGCGGCGGGCATGCTGCTCGCGGAATTAGTCGATGATGTGCATCCGCTATCAATCTGGCGGCGGATCGCGGGCAATCAGCTGCTGATGTGGTCCGTCGCGCTGATCGCGTTCCTGCTCTCGTCCACCGATTTCGGCGGACCGGCGGGACTCACCCGCGCCGAACCGTGGCAGTACGCCGCGAAGATGGCCCTCGGCGCGATCATCGGATTCGGCCTGCTCGCGCCGCTGGTGCTCGGCGATCGGAAGCACCGCTGGCTGGAATCCTCCGTCGCGGCGACCCTGGGCCGCTGGTCCTACGGCATCTTCCTCTGGCACCTCGCGGTGCTGACGATCGTCTTCCCGGTGTTCGGCATCCTGCCGTTCGGGGGGAACTTCGTCTACGTCCTCGTCCTGACCGTCGCCATCACCCTGCCCGTCGCCGCGGCCAGCTACGCGCTGGTGGAGGAGCCGTCGCGGCGGCTGGCTCGGCGGATGGATCGTCGGAAGACCGAGCGGGCGGATGCCGGGGAGGAGCGGCCGGTCGGTCCGCGGGGCGTGCCGGATCCGGCGCAGGTCGGAGCGCCCTGAAGCTGGGCGGTGTCTGGCTCGAGCTGCGGCATGGTCCCGCCGGGGGCTTGGTATCACCAGCCCGCGACTTCGAGCTGGCGGCGCATGTCGAGCAGGTGGTGGCGGAGTTCGTGGAGGGTGTGCACCGCCAACCAGCGCAGCGTGCGGATCGATCGTTCGGGATACGCATACAGAATTTCGCGATTCCAATCGGCGGGTCCGAGTCGATCGAGCACATTGCCGAAAAGCATTGCCGCGTCGGCGAGTTGCCTTGCCACGTCTTCAGGGGGTTGATCGTTGTATCCCTCGTGTTCCACGCGCTCGTCGCGCCCCATCGGCACCGTAGTCGGCAGAGACTCCCTCCGCGCCGCGAGTACCCGCTCGCGCTGAGCCAGCAGGACATCCCTTACATGGCACGCGTATTCGAGTGGCGACCACACTTCGGCGCTGACCCGGCGGCGCAGGCGTTCGGGATCGAGGGCGAGCAGCTCGCGGTACTCCGCGGCATAAGCCCGTGCGAGCCTGGAGGTCTCGTTCGAAAGCGCGAGGTCGTACACGAAACCGCATTCGGCACAGTCCATCACGGCTGTGGACGTTAGCAACCTCCCACCGCATGGCCGAGGAACATGCGGTGATGGAGGACCGCGGGACTCGTCGGGAGGTCGTCAGCCACCTTTCTCTCCCGCCGATTGCACCGTCTCGCCGGTGCGGGGTCTGCTCAGCTGGTTCGGCGGGGAGGCAGCGCGGCGAGGCCGACCGCGATCACCGCGACGAGAGCCGGGAGCTGGACCCACAGGGAGTGGCCCATGTAGCCGTCGGGCGCCCGCCATGGGCCGGTGGACAGTACGGCGGCCGAGACGGCGGTGCCGAGTCCCGCTGTCGCGGCGAGGAAGCGGCCGGTGTGGGGCGCGGCGAAGTAGGCTGCGGCCAAACCCGCTGCCACCAGCCCGGCGCCGACGGGGCCCGCGATGATCGTTGCCGCTCCGATGAGGCCGAGTGCACCAACGACACGGCTACGCCAGGGGCGAGGCGGGGTAGCCGTATCTGCGCGACGCCCACGCGGCACCGCGAGCAACATCAACGGCACCAGCAACAGCAACCCGCCGAAAATCCCCAGCCGGTACCACCGGTCCACCGGGAACGAGATGGTGATCGGCCCCGCGGCGTCCGCGGGCAACAACCACCCCTGCTGCCACCCGTCCACCACGATCGGCTCGAGCGAACGACCGTCGGCGGTGTGCGCCTCCCAGCCGGCGTTCGTGCTCAACGGCAACACCAGCAGCCGAAGATCCGCGGCCGGGGCGACGGGCTGGAAGTCGGTGCGTTTCAGGCGCAGTCGGTCGACGGAGAACAATTCCGTAGGCGCGACGACAACTTCCGCGCGACCTTCCGGCACCGGAAGGACTTCGTCGGAGCACGCCCGTGCGGCAACCGGTGCGCCGGAACGCAACTCGCCGACCGTCGCCGTGACGGATGTGCGCATCGTGCGTCCGCCCATGGCGATCGTCGGCCCATCCTCGCAGGGCACGGTCACCTCGCGATCCAGCCCGGCGGGCGCGGGATAGTCCGGCCCGAGCACCGTTACTTCGGCAATGCCGGGTGGCTGGGTGAGCGCGAAGCCGAGGGCGGTCTTGTCCAGCACCGGCTTCCAGCTCTGCACGCTGAGTTCGATCCGGTCGGTGACCGTGGGATGCAACGAGATTCGCGCCGGTTCGCCGGAGTCGTCGAGCTCGCGGACCTGCGGGCCGTTGCCGAGGTTCACCGACACCGAGGTGGGCGCGGCGGGCAGCCCGCCGAGCGACCGGGTGATGTCGAGGCCGGTGACCAGCGCGGGTTCGGGCAGTTCGATGGTGAGAGTCGGCTTGGGGCCGGTGATGTCGCGCACCGAGTCTTCCGGCGCGGTCCAGCTGGTGCGTGGATCGCCGTCGGTCGCGGCGAACGCGGAGCCGCGCAGGTCGCCCACGTCGGCCTTGCCGCGCGCCACCGGCCTGCTGCGGTCGGTGAGCAGCGCCTCCAACGCGGGCCCCTGGCGGGTGCGGACGGTGAGTTCGGGGACGACCGTCATCGGCGCGGGCGAGTCGAGGGTGCGTTCGAAGAGACCGGGCTCCTCCGGCGCCAGCGCCAGTCCCTTGCTGCACCGAACCCGGTCCGGCGCGTCGAAACAAGCGCCGCGACCGGGGAATTCCTGGCCGAGGTCCCAAGCCGTCACCTGCGCGTCCGCAGGGGTGGGCGGCAGCACGGTGCTGTGCCGGATGTCCACGCGGACCGGGGCGTCGCGGATGCTGTAGTCGTCGAGGGTCAACTCGCTGATACCGAATTGGCCACCGCCGGAACCGCCTTCGGTGCGGATGGCGGTGATGGTCAGCCAGTCGGAGCGCCCGGCGGGCAACGAAATGGACACCTGCGCACCGGGTTCGGTGATCCGCGCCGAGACGCTGCCGTCGGCGGTGCGCACCTCGACCCACTTCACCGGGTCGCCGATCGCCGCCGAACTGGTGGTCAACCGCAGCAGCCCGGAGCTGATCGGTTTGTCCAGATCGAGCCGAAGCCATTGGCCCACAGCGCGTTCCGTGCCATTGCTGATCCACGCCGTGGAGGGATCGCCGTCGACGACCGCCGCGGTCGAACTCCCGGGCGCCGCGCCGCCGAGCTGGGTGGCGTCGGCGGCCGAACTGGACGCGGTCACGGTCGCGCCGGACCATTCCCCGCGTACCAGCTCCGCGCCGGGCACCGAATAGTCCGGCACCAGGTTGTGGGTACGCCGGGCGTCGTCGGGCGCGCGCAGCGCCGAGTTGTGGTTGTCGACCTTCCCGAAGTCGGCCTCCCGGTCCATCGGCGTATCGGTGACCGTCACCGGTCCGATCGGCAGACCTGCGCGGGCGGCGTCGGAGGTGAGCAGCGTCGGGCCCGGCGCGGCGCCGTCGCGGTCGAGTCGCTCGAGCACTTCCGGCCCGCCCTGCACCATCGGGACGTCGCCGAGCGGAACCGTGTACGCGCCGGGGAACGACTCGGGAGCCCCGGTGCCCGAACGGATCTCGACGTCACTGCCCGCGGGCGGACGCGGCTCGACCCGGTAGATCTCGATCGCCCGATACGCCGGTCGCAGATCGTTGTCGGCGACCAAACCGTCGGCGATGACGTTCGTCTCGATCGGCGACCCGAACTCGGCCACCTTCGTCAGCCCGGGCGACCCCTCGATCGCCCGGTGCGCGAGCAGCGGCCTGGTCGAGCGCGAAGTCTCGGGATCGAGATCGTTGCGCAGCACCAGAATTCCGATGCCTTGATCGGCGAGCGTCGTCGCCAACCCGGCCGACGGGCGGCCGTCCGCGATCAGCCGCTGCACCGAGTCCATCGCGCGGATGGTGCCCGGCGGGTTCAGCGGCACGGCGTCGCGCACCGCCCACGGCGTGCTGGCCAGCGCTTGCAGCGGCTCGTCGCGAGTCAACCCCCAGACCTGGCTGCCGAAGGGCGCGCCCGGCACGATCAGCGCGCGGGTGTCGGCGGCGTTCTCGGCCAGCCAGTCCGCGGTCTGCTGCCAGTAGACGGGCACCTCGTCGTAGGCGCCGCGCGGGGCCAGCTTGCCGGTCCAGGCCAGCGAGGTGGAGAGCGCGAGCGCGGTGAGGATCAGTCCGGCGACGGCGACCATCCGATCGCGTTCCGGATGGGCGAACGCGCCGCGCCACACCGGAAGCGGCGCCGAGGCGGGCAGCGGCACCCGCGCGAGCAGATGCGCGAGACCGAGCACCAGCGGAATGCGAATCAACGGCTCGAGTTTGTGCACGTTGCGCAGTGGCGCGCCGGTCGAATCCAGGAAGATCCGCACCGAGTCCGCGAACGGACCGCTGAGCTCGCCCACGTATCCCGCGCAGATCCCGACCAGCCCGACGAGCAGGATCAACACCAGCCGCCCGCGATACGGCATCGACCGCATGGCCAGCCCCGCCATGCCCGCGGCGGCGAGCAGACCGGTGGCCAGCACCGCGGCGGGTTGGGTCACCAGGACCGCGCCCGCGATGCGTTCCGGCGAGACGAACGGGGTCCAGCTGTCGGTGCCGCGCAGCACCTCCGCCAGCGACGCCCACTGCGTGGTCACGCCGGAGGATTCGATGTAGTCCAGGAACGGCGGACTCACGCGGCCGAGCAGCAGCAGCGGCACCGCCCACCAGAACGTGGCGAGCACGAGCAGCGGAATCCAGGCCACCGTGAAACGCCACCAGCGCTTGTTCGGCTTGTACGAAGCCCACCAGAGCAGCGCGGGCAGGAACGCGGCGACCGTGGCCACGGCGTTCACCGCGCCCATCAACGCGAGCGCCAGCGCACTGCCCGCGGGGGAGGCGGCGCCGCCCCGCTTGTGTCGCCGATACGCGGTGCCGAGCGCGGCGGGGGCCAGCAGCACCCACGGCGCGAGCACCATCGGCAGGGTCTCCGAGGAGATCGAGCCGAGCGTGGTGAGCACGCGCGGGGACAGCGTGTACGCGACCGCCGCGACGATCCGGGACCCGCGGCTGCCGAGACCGAGCGCCTCGCAGAGCCGGACGATGCCCCAGAACCCGGCGAGCAGCAGCAGCGCCCACCAGATCCGCTGCGTCACCCAGGCGGGCAAGCCGAGCAGATCTCCGGCCGAGAAGAACGCGCCGTGCGGGAAGAAGTACCCGTAGGCCTGGTTCTGCACCTGGCCCATCGGGGCCTGGCTGCTCCACAGGTGCGCGGCGCGGTCGAGGAAACCCAGCGGATTCTGCGCCAGGTCGTACTTCGTGTCGGCGACCGTGAGTCCGGGCGCCTGCAAGAAGGTGAGCAGGAATGCCACGACCACCGTCGCGGCGAACCATCGTCTACCGAGCGGCGCGGCCTCGGACGGATCCGAGGCCACACCGGAGGAGCCGAGCGAGTCGGCGGGTGAAGCGGAGGTCAGCGGCTCAGCGGCTGCCGTACTCAACGTTGTTCAGCAACGAGGAGTCCGCGTCGCCGCTGCGGTCGATGTCGGGGCGCGTGTTCTGCTGCACCGCCGCGGTGATGACGAACACCGCGATCGCGCCGAGCACGGCACCGGCGACCGCACTCGCAACACCAGGAACAGCAAACTTCATCGCGGCTCTCCAATACATCGGAACAGGCAAGTTCCGGGTCAACCTACCGCATGATCCGGGATCAGGGTGAGCAAGGTGACAATCCGGCGTCTCACAATATCGAAGTAACCCGGATTACTCCGGCACCGCGCACCCGAGGCCGCCCAGGAAGGTGCGCAGTTTGGCGGTGGTTTCGTCCAGCTCGGACCGCGGTTCGGAGGCCGCGACGATGCCGCCGCCCGCGTAGGCGCGCAGCGCTCGGCCGTCCGCCGACAGTTCCGCGCAGCGGATCGCCACCACCCATTCGCCGTCTCCGTGCGCGTCGCACCAGCCGACCGCGCCGCCGTAGAAGCCGCGATCCTCCTCGACGCGGTTGATGGTGTCGAGGGCCAACACGGTGGGCGTGCCGCAGACCGCGGGCGTGGGATGCAGCAGCAGCGCCAGATCGAGCGCGGTGGTCGACGGATCGCGCAAGGTGCCGGTGATCGGCGTGGCCAGATGCCACACGTCGTGCGTGCTGACCAGCTGCGGTCCGTCCGGGATGGTCAGCTCGGCGCAGACGGGCGTCAGCACCTGGCGGATCCATTCGATGACGAACGCGTGCTCGTCGCGGTTCTTCGTGCTGGTCAGCAGGTTGGCGGCCTGCGCGGCGTCCGCGTCCGGATCGGCGCGGCGCGGCAGGGTGCCCGCCAGCGGACGCAGCGTCACGGTCGCGCCGTGCCGGGCGACGAGAACCTCCGGCGTCGCGCCGAGCAGTGTCGCGCCGGCGCGTCCGGCAGGGGAGAGATCGACCGCGTAGACGTTGGCGTTCGGGTGCCTGGTGAGCAGCTGCGCGGCGACGAGTTCCGGATCGAGCGCGTGGTCCGCCTCGGCGAGCACCGAACGGGCCGCGACCACCTTGCGCAGCGGCTGGTCCGGATCGTTCAGCTGCTCGACGAATTTCGTCACCCGCGCGATATGTTCAGCGGGACTTGGTATTTCGGTGACGACCCGCACCGCGGGCAGCTGGGGCAGCGCCGCGGGACGCCACGGGCCCGCGGTGTGCTCGGCCCGTTCCGGCGCGGCGAGCGCGGCAGGTCGGTTCGGATCGAACGGCAGTGCCCCGACGACGATCTCCGCCGCGCCGTCCCGCAACGCTTTGCGCGCCCGGTTCGCGTCGTCGAAGGCCGTCCGGATCCCGGTCGCGCGCATCACGCCACCGGGTTGGGCGAGCAGGAATCCGTTCATGACCCTTCGACCATAGCGGCGCGCGAGGGCCGCGGGCGCGGAGGAGCGACCGAGATCACGGGTCAGAATTCGCGCTGCGGTTCCTTGCCGGGCGGAACCATCAGCACCGGACGGTGGCAGTGTTTCAGCACCGCGTCGGCGACGCTGCTGTGCAACAGGGCGCGAATGCCCGTGGCGCCGCGGGTGCCCGCGACGATGATGTCCACGTCCAAGTCGTCGGCGCATTCGACGATGGCGTTCCAGATGGTCGTGGTGCATTCCGCGGTGCGCGCCTCGGCGTTCAGGCCCGCGAGCTTGGCCAGGCGCACGCCCTCGGTGTTGATGTTGCGCGCGTCGACGTAGGCGATGTCCTCGATCTCCTCGTCGGGCACCCACTCGGGTTGCATCACGCCCGACAATCCCGACAGCCGAGCGGCTTGGCGCACCATGGGTTCCCAGGCCGTGAGCACCACGGCTC
Organism: Nocardia sp. CNS-044; assembly: GCF_059570515.1. Lineage (NCBI taxonomy): Bacteria > Bacillati > Actinomycetota > Actinomycetes > Mycobacteriales > Nocardiaceae > Nocardia > Nocardia sp. CNS-044. Next base: position 132,586 of record NZ_JCANSX010000005.1, on the reverse strand, counting down.
TGTTCGCGGAGAGAAACCGGCCGGCGTATTCGATGGCGCGCTTGGCGTTCTCGGAGCCGTCGTAGGCGATGAGCATCAGATCGCAGGGCACGGTGACCTCCTGGTCGGAGTCTCCTGGCTATGGAACCGACATTACCCCCGCGCCACAGCCCCCGGCGGCTGCGGCGCGCAGGGATAATCGGCCTTGGGAGCACGGTTGAGCAGCGGAAACCGGGAGCGCGATGGACCGGACGATCGAAGCGGTGTTCTACGGCAGGCACGAGGCGGACCCGCGCGCGCTGCTGTATTTCGAGTGGCGCGAGCGTCTCGAATCCGGGTATCCGGTCGCGGGGTTCGAGTCGGCGGTTCGGGCGTTGGCGGGGGCTGAGACGGTCGATGCCGACGGGTGTTGGGGATTGTTGGGGGAGATCGAGTCGGCGGGGCGGGATCCGGAGTGGGGATATGACGAGGGGGCGTCCGGAATCGCGCCGTCGGATGATCGCGTGCCCGATGATTCTGCCTCGGCTGCGGCTGGATCGGGGCGTTCCTTCGGACCCGACGAACTCCTCGACCGCGTCTACGGCGGCTGGCTGGGTCGGTGCGTTGGCTGCGCGCTGGGGAAACCGCTGGAGAACGGGTTCGTGTGGACGCGCGAACACATCCGTTCCTATCTGGAACGGGCGGGCGCGTATCCGCTGACCGACTACGTCCCCGCCTTGCTCCCACCCTCGCCCCGGTTCCCGCTCAACCCGACCTGGCCGGTTTCGGCGCGCGGCCGGATCGATGGCGCTCCGCGTGACGACGACATCGACTACACCGTGCTCGGACTCCATCTCCTCGAATCCCGCGGCCTGAACTTCACCGCCGACGACGTCGCGAAACTGTGGTTGGAACGCCTTCCCTTCCTCCAGACCTACACCGCCGAACGCGTCGCCTACCGCAACCTCGTCGACGGCCTGCGCCCGCCGCGGACAGCCGAAGTCCGCAACCCGTACCGCGAGTGGATCGGCGCCATGATTCGCGCCGACATCTTCGGGTACGTCAGCCCGGGCGATCCGGAGCGTGCCGCCGCTCTCGCTGCGCGCGAGGCGGCCGTATCCCACACGGGGAACGGGATTTTCGCGGCTATGTGGGCGGCCGCTCTGGTCGCCGCGGCCTGCACTGCGGAGGGGGCCGGAATTCCCTCTGGCAACGCGGCTGCTGCGGCCGTCGGCGGCTGTGTGCCTCGGCTCGCTGGCGAACGGCCGGGCGGCGGCGACGCGGCTGTCCAGTCACCAGTCGACGCTCCGTACTTCGCGGACGGCTCTGGCGACGTGCCGGAAGTGCGTGCGAGCGTGCTTGTGCCGGGCGCTTCCTCCGCCGTGATGTCGGCTCTCATCGCCGCCCAGAATGTTCTGCCACCTCGTTCCCGCTTGGCGATCGCTCTGGGGGAGGTCCGCGCCGACTACGAGCGCGGACTCTCCTGGGAACAGGCTGTGGACGACATCGACGCCAGGCATGGCGGATACAACTGGGTTCATGCTATACCCAACGCATGTCGGGTCGCGGCCGGGTTGCTTTGGGGGAAGGGCGATTTCACGCGAACGATCGCTTTGACGGTGCAGAGCGGGGCCGATACCGATTCCAATGGAGCTACTGCCGGGTCGGTGGCCGGAATTCTGGTGGGTGCGAAGGGAATTCCCGGGTACTGGATCGAGCCGCTGCACGACGTGTTGCACAGTGCGGTCATGGGTTACGACGGTGTGCGCATTTCGGACCTCGCCCGGCGTACGTGTGCCCTGGTGTGACGAGGGAGGCTTCTGCAGCCCCCTGGACACCGCAACCGTTGGCTGCCGAAGGCGCCCCGAAGTGCGCAATCGGTACCCCGCAAAAGACCCCCACTTGCTCCTCGCACTACCGTTGACCTATGCGGAAGACGCCTCTCGTTCTGCTCGCACTCTGCGCCGCGGTCGCCACCGCCTGCTCCAACGGTGAAGCCCCGGCTCCCGCCACGTCGCGCGCCGAAACCCCGGAAACGACGCTCGCCGCCCCGGCCGCCCCGCCCAGTCCGGTCCAGCGCGACTGCGGCGCCGAGTACCTCGCGAAATTCACCCCGAGGCAGAAGCTCGCGCAGCTGCTCACCGTCGGCGTGACCGGGGGCGCCGACGCCGCGAACGTGGTGCGCACCGAGCAGGTAGGTGGCATCTTCATCGGTGGCTGGACCGACCGGTCGCTGATCTCGGGGCCCGCGCTGGACGAGGTGAAGGCGGCCGCGATCACGCCGCTGATGGTGACCATCGATGAGGAGGGCGGCCGCGTCTCGCGGGTCCGCGACATCATCGGCGCGGTGCCGTCGGCCCGCGTCACCGCGCAGACGATGACACCCGAGCAGTTCTACGACGCGACCGTGACCCGGGGCCGGGACCTGAAGGAACTCGGCATCACGGTCAACTTCGCCCCCGACGTGGACGTGAGCAGCCAGCCCGACGACACCGTCATCGGCGACCGCTCCTTCTCCGACGACCCCGAGGTGGTCACCCGCTACGCCGACGCCTACATCCGCGCGATGCGTGAGGTTGGGGTCGGCACCGTCATGAAGCACTTCCCCGGACACGGCTCCGGATCGGGCGACTCGCACACCGGCGCGGTGCGCACACCGCCGCTGGATCAGCTCCAGACGGTCGACCTGGTGCCGTTCCGCAACTTGATCGGTTCGGGCGCGGCCGTGATGGTCGGCCACCTCGACGTCCCCGGCCTGACGGACCCGAACGTGCCCGCCAGCATCAGCCCGCAGGTCATGTCGCTGCTGCGCGAGGGCACCGGCTATGGCGCGGCCCCGTTCGACGGACCGATCTTCACCGACGACCTCGGCGGCATGGCGGCCATCACCGCCCGGATGACCATCGAAGACGCGGTCGAAGCCGCGCTGGTCGCGGGCGCCGACAACGCCCTGTGGATCACCACCGACGCCGTCCCGACCGTGCTCGACCAGCTCGAGCAGGCGATGGCGAGCGGTCGCCTGCCCGCCGCGCAGGTAGACCGTTCGGTGCTGCGGATGGCCGCGTACAAGGGGTCGCTACCACCCTGCTAGAACCGACGCCCACACGGCCGCCGACGGGCCCCCGGGCGCCAGCCTTCACCAGGCGACACAGCACCCCGGAGCGCACCTTCGTATGACGTACAGGCAAGCTCCGCCCCGCGCCCCGTAGTATCGCTGAGTTTCCGCCGACGGTCCCGCCATCGGCGATGTCGACCGGCCCGGCCCACGGCCCCGCCGGACGGCATTCGCCCCGGCGGCTCGCCGTGCAGGCGGGGGGAGGCGCTGACCCGTTCCACCGCACAGCTGACCGCGGCGACTGGTGAGCAAATTCGTCCGGCGGAACTTACCTTGGAGTAATATAAGAGATTCACCATGCGGTAGGAGAGTGGATGGCGGGCGGAACGAAGCGACTTCCTCGGGCGGTTCGTGAGCAGCAGATGCTCGACGCCGCTGTCGAGGTGTTCGCGCGCAAAGGTTTCCACGATACGTCGATGGACGCGATCGCCGCCGAGGCGAAGATCTCCAAACCGATGTTGTACCTCTATTACGGCTCCAAGGACGAACTGTTCCGCGCGTGCATCCAGCGCGAGGGCATGCGCTTCATCGAGGCCGTCGCACCCGCGGGCAACCCGCTGCTCACCCCACACGAGCAGGTCCGTACCGCGCTGGAGGGCTTCCTCGGGTTCGTCGACCGCAACCGCAAGTCCTGGCAGGTGCTCTACCGCCAGGCGATCGGACAGCAAGCCTTCGCCTCCGAGATCGACAACGCGCGCGAGCGGGTCATCGAGCTCACCGCCAAGCTGCTCGAGTCCAGCGCCAAGCACGCCGAACCCGGCACCAATTTCGACGTCGTCGCGGTCGCGGTGATCGGCGCGGGCGAGGCCATCGCCGACCGGGTCGCCAGCGGGCGCATCGAGGTCGCCGAGGCAGTGGACCTGCTCGACGATCTGGCCTGGCGCGGTCTGGCCGGTCGCAAGAAGCCGGAGTAGCCGCATACCGTTTGCCAGCCGCGCACCGCTCTGCCACTCTCTCTCGAGGTAACAGAGGGAGGGCCGTCGCGGCCCGGGGACAAACGGGGAACAGTGTTCGGGATGCTCAGGCCGTGTTCGCACGGCGCCGAAAAGTATGGAATCGATGCGGCCGAGTGGCGGGCGCACATGTGCGGGCTGTGTCTCGGCCTGCGCGACGGGCACGGCCAGCTCGCGCGCACCGCGACCAACACCGACGCGATCTTGCTCAGCGTATTGACCGAAGCGCAGCTGCCCGCTTCGTCGACGCGCACCACCGCCGGGCGCTGCCCGCTGCGCGGCATGCGGCGTGCCGAGGTCGCCGCCGCCGATTCGCCGGGCGTCCTGCTCGCGTCGACCGCGTCGCTGCTGCTCGGCTCGGCCAAACTGCGGGATCACGTCGCGGACGGTGACGCTTCTCGGCTTGCCGGACGGCCCATGGTGAGGATGTCGGCGCGTTGGGCGGACAGCGCTCGCAGGCAGGCGGCACTGATCGATTTCGACGTGGAACCGCTTGTGGCAGCGATTGATTCACAGCAGCTCGTGGAAAGCCGCGCTGCCGCCCTTCGCCCGGCGGCGGTCGGTGCGGGGCCGAATGGAATTGGGGTCTCCGACGAGCCGCGCGTCACGCTCGATGAACTCACCGCCCCGACCGCCCTGTGCGCCGCCGAATTCTTCGCCCACGCAGCGATTCTGGCGAATCGTCCGGACAACGCAGACCACCTCCGCACCGTGGGAGAGCATTTCGGCCGCATCGCCCATCTCTCCGACGCCATCGCGGATTACGACGACGACATCGCGCACGGTCGCTTCAACCCGCTCGCCGCGACCGGCACCACTCTCGCCGAGTCGTACGAGCTGGTGCGCGAGTCCGACGCCGAGCTACGTGGGGCGCTCGCCGCCGCCCGCCTGGCCGACGTCCCCACGGTCCGCTGGATGCTGCTCGATCCGCTGCACGCCCTGGTGCGTCGGCTCGGCAAGAGTGTCGGTGCGGTAACCGCTCACGCCTGCAACGCAACTCGCGATGGTCATCCCCGCGCCCACCGCACCGACCACCGCCCCCCGACCCGCCGGCCCGACCTCGGCCAAGCCCTCACCATCGTCTTCGGCGTCTACTGCACCGGTTACGCCTGCTGCGCCGACCACACGAGTCCGTGCACCGGCGAACGCAAGGACGCGTGGTGGAAGAGCTGTGACTGCGGTTCCTGTTGCGACTGCGGTGACTGCTGCTCCGGCTGCGGTGACTGCTGCAGTTGTGGAGGCTGCTGCGACTGCTGACGAACGCGACGAGGGCGCCCCCGAACCAGCGAGATTCGGGGGCGCCCTCGTCGCGAGCTCAGCGCAGCGTCGCCGTCAGATGCGGGAAACCCTTCTTCGGGTGCAGCAGCGCCAGATCCCAGCCGCCCTCGACCTGATCCGCGTACACGTTCACCGTCGCGGGCAACAGGATCGGCTTGCCGAACTTCACCGTGTAGGTCGCCTTCTCGGGAATGCGGCCCTCGATGTTGCCGAGGACGTTGGCCGCCGACCACATCCCGTGCGCGATCGCCTTCGGGAAGCCGAAAGCCTTGGCGCCCAGAGCCGAAGTGTGGATCGGGTTGTGGTCACCGGACGCGTTGGCGTACCGGGTGATCATCTTTTGATCCACCCGCAGCGCGCGCAGCGGCGGCGGCGGTACCTCTTCCGGCTTCGGCTCACCCTTGGGCTGACCCGACAGCGAGGTGCGCTGCTGGTGCAGGAAGGTGGTGACCTGCCGCCACACCTGCTCGCGACCCACGCTGACCTCGGTAATCGCATCCACCAGCAGACCCTTCGGGTGCTCCCGCAGGTTCTCGATGTGCGTGCGGAAGTCCAGCGGCTCGCTCACCGAGATCTCGCGCGTCCGCTCGATCAAGTTCTGCGCGTGCACCGCGCCCACCGCGACGAACGGGAAGTCGCGCGCCACCACCAGCTGCATGGCCAGCGGGAAGCTCAGGATGAACGGGTAGGTCAGCGGCAGCGCGTCGCCGAAGCGCAGGCCGGTGGCCCGGCAGTAGGCGGCCAGGTGATCCGGATCCACCTTCACGCCGTCGAGCCGGATGACCCGGTCCGGCAGCGTGGACTTGCGCGCCGAAAGCAGCGGAACCGGAACGGCCCCCAGCGCCGCCTTCACGAAAAGGCTGCTGTTCTTGGGCGTTTCGGTGAGCGAGATGGTCTCGGTCATCATGCTCCGATCAGGCTCTGGCCGCAGACCCGAACCACGTTGCCGTTCACCGCGTTCGAAGCGGGGCTCGCGAAGAACGCGATGGTCTCGGCCACGTCGACGGTCTGACCGCCCTGCAGCAGCGAGCTCATCAGGCGACCGGCTTCGCGGGTGCCGAGCGGGATGGCGGCGGTCATCGCGGTCTCGATGAAGCCGGGCGCCACCGCGTTGATGGTGATGCCCTTCTCCGCCAGCTTCGGAGCCTCGGCGTTCACCATGCCGATGACGCCCGCCTTGGAGGCGCCGTAGTTGGTCTGGCCGCGGTTGCCCGCGATGCCCGCGATGGAGGACACGTCGATCACGCGGCCGCCCTCCTTCAGCACGCCCTTGGCCACCAGGCCCTCGGTGATGCGGTGCGGGGCAGCCAGATTCACGTTGATGACCGAGTTCCAACGGCCCTCGTCCATGTTGGCGAGCAGCTTGTCGCGGGTGATGCCCGCGTTGTGCACGATGATGTCGATGCCGCCGAAGCGCTCGGTGGCGAACTCGGCGAGCTTGTCCGCGGCGTCGGGCGCGGTGACGTCCAGCGCGAGCGCGGTGCCGCCGACCTTGTTCGCGGTCTCCGAGAGCGCCTCGCCCGCCGCGGGGATGTCGGCGACGATCACCTTCGCGCCGTCACGGGCGAACACCTCGGCGATGGTCGCGCCGATGCCGCGCGCGGCGCCGGTGACCACGGCGACCTTGCCTTCGAGCGGGCGGTCCCAGCTGGCCGGGGCGGTGGCGTCGTCCTTGCCGACCCGGATCACCTGGCCGTCGACGAACGCCGACTTCGCCGAGAGCAGGAAGCGCAGCGTGGACTCCAGGCCGGTCGCGGCGGCCGAAGCCTCGGGGTGCAGGTACACCAGCTGGGCGGTGGCGCCGCGCAGCAGCTCCTTGGCGACCGAGCGGGTGAAGCCCTCGAGCGCGCGCTGGGCGATCTGCTCGTCGACGGTGCCCGCCAGTTCCGGCGTGGTGCCGATGACCACGACGCGGCCCGACGGGGTGATGCTGCGCATCGCGGGCTGGAAGAACTCGAACAGCTGGGACAGGTCCTCGATCGAGCCGATGCCGGTCGCGTCGAAGACGAGCGCGCCGTACTTGGCGCCCTGATCGGCCCCATCGGCGAACGTGTAGTCGGAAAGCAGTGCGCGCACGGGCTCGGCGACGCGACCCTTACCGCCGACGAGCACGGGACCCGCCAGCGGCGGCTCGCCCTTGGCGTAGCGGCGCAGGTTCGCCGGCTGCGGCAGACCGAGCTTGCTCGCCAGGAACTGGCCGGGGGCGGAGTGGACGAACGATCCGTAGAGGTTGGGTGCACCCTTGCTCTTGGCTGCCACTGTTCCTACCTTTTCTGTCTCGAATTTCGCGGATGTCTGGTTCGCCCCTGGTGTTCCGCACGTTTCCGCGTGGGCCTGGACTGCGTGGCAGGCACCGCGCGGTGGGCGTGTCAGCGCACATTTGCGGGGTACGGTGTCGACAACAAACTTACTCCAGAGTAAGTTTAAAGTAAACCAACGCACGGGGCACCGATCTGCGCGAAACACCGCTCCCGGGCGCCGGACCATCCCACGAGACCTTGGAGACTCGAGTGACAAACAAAGCCCGTTCAACCAAGAGCACGGCCAAGACCGCGAAGACCACGCGTCCGGTCGCGATCGTGGGCGGCAACCGGATTCCGTTCGCTCGCTCCGACAAGGCCTACGCCCACGCGTCCAACCAGGACATGTTCACCGCCGCGCTGGACGGTCTGGTGAGCCGGTTCAACCTGCAGGGCGAGCGGCTCGGCATGGTCGTCGGCGGCGCGGTCCTCAAGCGGGTCGGCGAGCACGGCATGATCCGCGAAAGCGTTCTGGGTAGCAAGCTTTCGCCCTACACCCCGGCGCACGACCTGCAGCTCGCATGTGGCACCGGCCTGCAGGCGATCGTCACCGTCGGTGACGCGATCGCGGCGGGTCGCATCGACGCGGGCGTCGGCGGCGGCACCGACACCACCTCCGACGCGCCGATCGGCGTCAGCGAAGGCATGCGCGAGTGGATGCTCGACGCCAACCGCGCCAAGACCAACAAGGACCGCCTCAAGCTGGTCGGCCAGCTGCGCCCGGGCATGCTCGGCATCGAGATCCCGCGCAACGCCGAGCCGCGCACCGGCCTGTCCATGGGCGAGCACGCCGCCATCACCGCCAAGGAATTCGGCATCGCGCGCGAGGCCCAGGACGAACTGGCCTACCTGTCGCACAAGAACATGGCCGCCGCCTACGACCGCGGCTTCTTCGACGACCTGGTCACCCCGTTCCTCGGCCTGACCCGCGACGACAACCTGCGTCCGAACTCCTCGATCGAGAAGCTCGCCACCCTGAAGCCGGTCTTCGGCAACAAGCTGGGCGACGCCACCATGACCGCGGGCAACTCCACCCCGCTCACCGACGGCGCGTCCGCGGTGCTGCTCTCCAGCGACGAGTGGGCCGCCGAGCGCAACCTGCCGGTGCTCGCCCACCTGGTCGACTCCGAGGTCGCCGCGGTCGACTACATCCACGGCCCCGACGGCCTGCTCATGGCGCCCACCTACGCGGTGCCGCGCATGCTGGCCCGCAACGGCCTGACCCTGCAGGACTTCGACTACTACGAAATCCACGAGGCCTTCGCCTCCGTGGTGCTCGCGACCCTGCAGGCGTGGGAGTCCGACCAGTACTGCAAGGAGCGCCTCGGCCTCGACGGCGCGCTCGGCTCGATCGACCGCAGCAAGCTCAACGTCAACGGCTCCTCGCTCGCCGCGGGCCACCCGTTCGCCGCGACCGGTGGCCGCATCGTCGCCTCCACCGCGAAGATGCTCGCCGAAAAGGGCTCCGGCCGCGCCCTCATCTCCATCTGCGCCGCGGGCGGCCAGGGCGTCGTCGCCATCCTCGAGCGCTGACGCAAACACCGAAGCGGCACCCGGGCCCTCCCAGGTGCCGCTTCGGAGACGCTCCCACACAGCGGTTGCACGCCTTGCATAGGCACCGCATGTGTGAGGCGTGCGAGCGGTTTGTGGCAGCGGTAACGAACTACTTCGGCGGCAGCTCGTAGTGCCCGCCGAAGGCTTGGCGCATGGCCGAAAGTAGTTTGTCGGCGTACAGCGACTCGCCGCGCGAGGAGAAGCGGGCGAACAGGGCGGCCGAGAGCACTGGCGCGGGCACGCCGACGTCGATCGCGGCATCCACGGTCCACCGTCCTTCGCCGGAGTCCGAGACTCGACCGCTGAACTCGTCGAGGTTCGGGTCCGCGTGCAGCGCGCCCGCGGTCAGATCCAGCAACCACGAAGCGACCACCGACCCCCGCCGCCACACCTCTGTGACTTCCGGCACATCGATGTCGTACTGGTAGTACTCGGGGTGTTCCAGCGGCGTCTCCTCCGCCGAGAACTCGCCTTTGTGCGCGGCGCCGTAATCGGCTTTGTGCAGGATGTTGAGGCCCTCGGCGTAGGCGGCCATCGCGCCGTACTCGATGCCGTTGTGCACCATCTTCACGAAGTGGCCCGCCCCGGCCGGACCGCAGTGCAAGTAGCCCAGCTCGGCGGTGGTCGGGTCCCCGGTGCGGCCGGGGGTGCGTGGTGCGGCGTCGAGACCGGGTGCGATGGATTTCAGCAGCGGATCCAGGTACTTCACCTGCTCGGCCTCGCCGCCGATCATCAGGCAGAAGCCACGGGTCAGGCCGAAGACGCCGCCGGAGGTGCCGATGTCCAGGTAGTGGATGCCCTTGGGAGTGAGTTTCTCGGCCCTCTTGATGTCCTCGTGGTAGCGGCTGTTGCCGCCGTCGATGACGATGTCGCCGGGTTCGAGCAGCTCGGCGACCTGGTCGATCACCGCGCCCGTCGCGCCCGCCGGGATCATCACCCACACCACCCGGGGTTTCTCCAACATCTCCACGAATTCCGGCAGGTCGGTGCTGCCTCGGAAATTTTCGCCCAGATCGGCGCGCAGCTCCTCGATGTTGCGGAGTTTGCGTTCGTAGCCGACCGCGGTGTGCCCGTCTCCGACGACGCGACGGACGATGTTCGCGCCCATCCGCCCGAGGCCGATCATTCCCAGCTGCATACCGTCGTCTCCCTCGTGTCTGCGAGCTGTCTGGCGGGACGTTCTCGATTGTCCACGGGAAGTGTGTAACGCGGGGTGCGCTGCTCCGATAAACAGATCGGCTCCGCGCAGTTGCCAGACCCCCGACCCGGCAACTGCGCGGGGCTCTTCCGTGTTCGGGGCGGTTCATTGCACGAGGTTTGCTGCGCGTCCGAGCTGAACCAGGGCACTCGGCGCGGACAACTATCGTGGAGAGCGGCCCGCACAGTGCGCGGCCCAGAAAAGCACCTCTATCGGGGAGGACGGTTCGTGACCAGCGAGTCGAGCACCGGACACCGCGGCCGCGGCCGAAACCAAGACGGCGAGGTCGGACTCCGTCATCTCCTCGAATCGAACCGCGAACCGCTAGATGAGGCGAAGACCACACAACTTCCGGTCACCCAGCCCGGGCAGCCGCAGCGGTGGGTTGCGGATTCCGTGCCCACCGCACCGCTCCAGGTACCCCCGCAGCAGGCCGAGAGGGATGGTTATCCCGCACAGGCGATGCATGCCGGGCGCGATGGTGAAGCGGTGAACAACAACCCGCCGCGGGCGAGCAGTGGTACGTGGGGCGGCGCTTGGGAGGAGAGCGGTCCGCCCCCGGCGACGAGCGCGAGTCAGGCCCAAGGGGGCGCCTGGGCGAATGATGCCGGGCCGGGCAGTACGGCTCAGTCGATGAATGCCGAGCAGGCGGGCAATGCCGTGTGGGCAGGCGCTTGGGAGGAGAACAACCCCGCGCAGGCGAGCGGTGGCGCGTTGGGCGCCGATGCCGCGCCCGCGGGTAATGCCACACCCGTGGGCAATGCCGCGTGGTCGGCCAGCGCCGGACCGGCGGGCGGTGCGGCGTGGTCGGCTGACGCTGGGCAGGCGGGCGATCCGGCGTGGTCGGCTGACGCTGGGCAGGCGGGCGATCCGGCGTGGTCGGCTGACGCTGGGCAGGCGGGCGATCCGGCGTGGTCGGCTGACGCTAGGCAGGCGGGTAATGCGGCGTCGTTGGCCAACGCTGGACCGGTGGGCGGTGCGGCGTGGTCGGCCAACGCTGGACCGGCGAGCAACGCGGCTTGGCAGACCAACGCCGCACAGCCGCCCCATGGCGAGCATGCGGCCCACGCCGGGCGCGCGCCGCATGGCGAAGACGCCGCGAACGCCGAGCACGCGACCGCCTTCATCCGCAGGGACGACGTGCAGCGCGCGGCGGGCGGGCAGGGCGCGGCCAACGAGCACGCGACCGCGGTCGTCGGTAGGGCCGACGCGGAGCATGCGCCCTATGGCGGGCACACGACAGACGCTGAACTCGCGGCTCGTGGCGGGCACGGGGCGCCCAATGAGCACGCGACCGCGGTCGTCGGTAGGGCCGACGCGGAGCATGCGCCCTATGGCGGGCACACGTCAGATGCTGAACTCGCAACTCATGGCGGGCACGGGGCACCGAATGAGCACGCGACCGCATTTATCCGCAGAGACGACGCGGAGCGCGCGGCCTATGGCGCGCACGGGACCCCCAACGAGCACGCGACCGCTGTCATCGGCAGGCCTGAGCATGCGCCTTATGGCGGGCACGGGGCGCCCAACGAGCACGCGACCGCCTTCATCCGCAGGGACGACGTGGAGCGCGCGGCAGGGGTGGCCAACGAGCGCGCGACCGCGGTCGTCGGTAGGGCCGACGCGGAGCATGCGCCCTATGGCGGGCACACGTCAGACGCTGAACTCGCAACTCATGGCGGGCACGGGACGCCGAATGAGCACGCGACCGCATTTATCCGCAGGGACGATGCGGAGCGCGCGGCCTATGGCGTGCACGGGATACCCAACGATCACGCGACTGCTGTCATCGGTAGGCCCGAGCACGCGCCTTACGGCGGGCACGAGACACCGAACGAGCACGCGACTGCTGTCATCGGTAGGCCCGAGCACGCGCCCTACGGCGGGCATCCGACCGACGCCGAGAACGCGACCGCAATCGTCCCCCCGGCCGACACCGAGAATCGGCAGCGCTGGGAGAACGCGCGCAGACCCAGGCCGAGACCGGAGCCCGCGGATTCCAAGTCGTGGTGGCGGACCCCCGCCATCCGTCGCGCCGGAATCGCCGCGGGAGCCGTGATCGCCGTCGGTGGCCTCGGCTACGCCGTCGACGCCGTGCTCTCCTCCGGGGACGTGCCGCGCGGAGTGGTCGTCGCCGGGATCGATATCGGGGGGATGGACGTCGACGAAGCCGACGCCAAACTCCGCACCACTCTCGACGGGCGGGCCGGTCAGGAACTGCCCCTGCAGATCGGCGACGTGCGAGCCGAGCTCACCCCCTCCGCCGCGGGCTTGGCGGTCGACTGGCCGGGCACCTGGGACCGCATCGGCGGCCAGCCGATCAACCCCTTCGCCCGCCTGGTCTCCTTCTTCGGCACCCGCGACGTCTCGGTCGCGAGCACCGTCGACGACGCCGCGCTGGACCGTCAGCTCACCGCGCTGCGCGTGCACGATCGCCCCACCGTCGAGGGCACTATTCAGTTCCAGAACGGCAAGCCGGTCGCCGTCCCGCCCGTGCCGGGCCGCGTGCTCGACACGCCTGCCGCGCGAAACGCGTTGATCGACAACTGGATCGAGGGCGGCACCCTCGAATTGCCCGTCGTCCCAGCACCGCTCACCGTCCGGCCCGAGGCCGTCCAGAGTGCGCTGCACGAGATCGCCGAACCCGCCGTGCGCGGCGACGTGGTGTTCACCGGCAAGGACGGCGACGCCACCCTCACCCCCGAACAGATCGCGACCGTTCTGAGTTTCGCTCCCGACGGACACGGCGGTCTCGCCGCGAACTACGACCTGAACGCCGCGACCGCCATCCTCGCGCCGCAACTCGCGAAATCCGAAGTGGAGGCCAAGGACGCGACCTTCGCCGTGACCGGCGGAGCCCCGCGCGTCGTGCCCGCGGTGGTCGGCGACAAGATCAACTGGCCGAAGACCCTCGAACAGCTGCCCACGCTGCTCGCCGCATCCCAACAGCGCAGCGCGCCCGCCGTTTACGAGAAGATCGAGCCCAAACTGACCACCGAGGCCGCGCAGGGTCTCGGCATCGTCGAACAGATGGGCGCCTTCACCACCAGCGGTTTCAGCGGACCGTCCGGCGTCAACATCCGCACCGTGGCGAACAAGGTCAACGGCGCCGTCGTCCGTCCCGGAGAAACGTTCTCGCTCAACGAATTCACCGGCCCGCGCGGCACCGCGGAGGGCTACGTCGAATCCGGCATCATCGACCACGGCCGCCCCAGCACCGCAGTCGGCGGCGGCATCAGCCAGTTCGCCACCACCCTCTACAACGCCGCCTACTTCGCCGGACTCGAAGACGCGGGCCACACCGAACACAGCTACTACATCTCCCGCTACCCGGCCGCACGCGAAGCCACCGTCTTCGACGGCGCCATCGACCTCAAATTCCGCAACAACACCCAAAGCGGCGTCTACATCGAAACTTTCGCCACCGGCACGGACATCACCGTCCGCCTCTGGGGCACCAAGACGGTCGACGTCGAATCCATCACCGGCGACAAGACCAAGCCCACCGAGCCCACCACCATCACCCTGCCGAAGGGCAAGGACTGCATCGCGTCCGAAGGCGCCCCAGGATTCACCATCACCGATACGCGGGTGATCACGGATCGCAAGACCGGGCGCGAGGTCTCGCGTGCGACCCGCACGGTGAAGTACGACCCCATTCCAGTCGTCAAGTGCGAGTGAGGTGCTGCCGACCCCTCCGTGTCGATGCTTCTCGAATCCGAGCGTGATCGCTGGAGTCGGGTTCGGCGGCACCCCCTCGGGGCCGGTGAACCATAGGCCCCTTTACGTACTCAGTCGAGCGCGCTGACATCGAACTTGTCGTCGATCAACAATTGTCGTCACCACAGAGTTTCATCATCCGGCGCGTCGAGCCATGCCTGGTGCTCGGGTTGGCAAGGCGGAGGTAGATGCTGTTGTCCATTGGACGCAGGCGGATCGCGACCCTCGGTATATCCCACCGAATCTCTCCATCCGATCCTGCCTTTCGCAGTGTCGGCTGGCCCAACACCGCCTCGATCGCAGCACTGGTGTCAGCGAACTGGTCATAAATAAATGGTGCGGACCGATTCCGTGTCGGTCACGTCGCAATCATCGGTTCCAAGTCCGCGTCAGTCCAAGTCCAGACGAATCGCGCTGCCACGCCGACCGTTTTCGCGATCGTGTCGAGATCGGTCTGCATATCCGAAATGAGCTTCCTACGGAGGTTGTTCGATCATCGGCATAGCGCGTGAGCAAGGCAAGATGGTCGGACTATGCGGAACAGCTATCTCTACCGGCGTCTTCGCATGAAACTCGGGCGGGCGCGTTCGATTCAGTCACGCCGCCGGGCGGGGTCGGTGAAACGCCTCGGCGCAGCATGCGCATAACTGCCCACACCACAATGCGGTAGGCGAGGACAGCGGGCACGACGACCAGCAGCACTATGCGCAGTGTGACCACCACGGCGCTGACGGTGAGGAAGGCAAGGCCCAAGCCGTCGGGCGAACCGAACCCGTGTCGTGCCGACAACGCCGACAAAACCAGACGCAGGGCGAGATATAGCAAGACCAGGATCATCGGTATGCGGACCAGTTTCCACCCGGCGCGCAGATGGGAGGTGTCGGGCAGTCTCATGGCGCGAGCTCCGGCCCGGACGTGAGGAAGGCGAGCAGTAGGGCGTTGCCGATCACCCCGCCGGTCGCGAAACGCAAGCGGGGCCCGCTTCGCAGTGGCAGGCCGAAGAGGTCGGTGGTGCGGAACAGGCGAGTGAACATGTCGTGGTGACCGAAGGCGCGGGCCGGGGCGAGCGCGAAACCGGTTGCGGAGATGGATATTCCGAGTATCAGGGGGCCGCTGTCCATATCCCCGGCGCCGTGATGGCCGTCGCCGTATTCGTGGATCGCGCTGAAGCCGAGGACACTTCGTTCCTGGCGGAACAAGACGGTCGCCAACTCCTCGGCGAGTGCCCGGTCCGCGAAGCCGGCGAAGTAGGCCGCGAGTCCGGTTCCGGAAGCGCGTGGGGCGTCGTGTGGCTTTCCGTCGACGCCCATGCGTTGCAGCACCAGCCCGGTGCCCCGATCGATTTGTACCGCGCGTACCTGCTGCGCCCAGTGCGCGAGGACCGCCTTGTGGTCGATGCCGGTCGCGCGGCCGTGTACCGCGATCGCGGCGGCGACGGCTGCCACGTCGGTGGGGTAAGCCTCGCCGGGGAAGGTGTCGAGCAGGCCGGTCGGCGAGGCGAGCAGGCGCCGCTCGAAGGAGGCGATCAGCGCGTCGTGGCGGTTCGCGAGGTCGGACGGGAACGCAGGATCGACGAGGCGCGCCATCCCGAGCGCGAGGGCTGGATAGGAGAGGTAGGCATGGCCGTTCGGGCTGTCGAGCTCCGCCAAACCGTCCGCGCCGTGCCAGGCCGAGGTGAACTCGGTGCGCATCTCGGGTAACAGACTTTTGGCTGCCGCGCGAGTCACTATGGGGGCGTAGCGTTCCCGCAATTCGGGGTGCTCCAGACATATCTGCGCCAGTCCCAGTGCCGTCATCTGATGCGCGAGCAGCCCCCACATTTCGGCGAGACCCTCTTCCGAGCCGGTGGCACGCCGATGATCGTCATCGGCTTCGAAGGCCACCAATTCCTCGGCGAGGCCACGCACTCGTGCCGGGTCCCCGCGGTACCACTCGTCGGCGTCACGACCGCACCACCACCTCGGCAGCAAGCTCGCGATCATTACCGCGACAACGATGCCGATCACAATCGCGAAGGGACGGCGAAACTCGTGTAACCGACGCGCCGGGCCGGTCGGACTCCCCATGATCCGAATCTACTGGAGCCGCTCACGGACACTCCGGTCGCGGACAGCAATTCGCGTCCATCGTGCGGCCAGGGGATGGTCTTGGGTATGTACCCGATCGAAGGGTGATTATGGACTTGGTGAAGGCGCTGTCCTCGGGTTCGTCGGGGACCGGCACCCAGTAGGCGTCGCGCGACGACGTGCCCCGTCTCCCCGTGGGAGGCGGGGCTTTTCGCGTTCCGGGTCGGGTACGCGCCTCGGAGACGGTCTTACCAGTTATTTCCAATCGCGAGCTTCAGGCCGAAGCTTGCAGATTGCATGAGACGCGATTTGCGATTACGCGCGTATTCTTCGCGCGTTTTCCCAGGTGGAACGTTACAGATCAATGTTGTGTGATAGATCTCACCGGGCCTATGCGGGTTGTGGTGAGCCCGCAATACTGCGGTCTTGCGATGCGGTGAACGTCGGGCGTCAGTGCCCGGTTCGGATTATCGAGTGCGTACCGCAAATCTCGGTTCAGATGCCGAAATGCTCGTCCTATCGCCTGGTAGAGCGACTTCTGAAAGTGCCTTTCCACTTCGTTTGCCCGCTGTTCTGCCACTGACTCCAGTCGCGAGTCGGCGAATTGTGAATCTTTCATCTCGGGCATCTCGCAAAATTCGAGTTACTCGCATCTCATCGAATTGTGACGTGTTCATCGTTAACACTCGGACCCCTGTGATAGAACAATCTCGTCGGCCGCCAGGAGGTCGCCGACGGGGAAACTTCTTCCAAGGGGACTGTTTCAAGATGAAGATCATTCGTTCGTTCGGGTTCGCTTTCGCCGCCGCTGCCGGCATCGTGCTGGCCGGTTCCGGCCTCGCCACCGCGGACGACACGGGCTCGGCCGAGTCGCTGACCACGCTGGCCGAGCTGCTGGCGACGGGTTCGGCGGGGGAGACGAAGCCGACCGGGAATGAAACCGGGACCGGTTCGGCCGAGTCGTTGGCCCCGCTGCTCGAGCTCCTGGCCACCGGTTCCGCCGGTGGTGGCGACGCGACGGAGTAATCCCGGCGACGAGCCGCGTAGTAGGCCTGCCGCCGACGCGCGACGCCTCAACCCGACGCCAACGCGACGCGGATCCTGGCACCGACGCCGCGGTCACCTCGGCACCGATCCGACGCGGCAGCCCCGGCGCCAACGCGACGCGGATCCTGGCACCGACGCCGCGGTCACCTCGGCATCGATCCGACGCGGTAGCCCCGGCGCCAATGCGCCGCGGTAGCCCCGGCGCCAACGCGACGCGGTAGACCCGGCGCCGACCCGGCACAGTGAAGCCGATCGTCAATCGACGCGGAAACCTCGCCACCGCAACCACCAACAAGAATTGCCCCGCCTCCTCCGAGGCGGGGCAATTTTTCATTTCGAGCCAACCGTGCGAGTTCGCCGGAAACCGTACTCGCGAAACCTCGGATTACCACCTATCGAATCACCTGGATCGGATGTCGCCGTACCCATGATTCCGTTCGGAACGAACGTTTGCCAGGACCGGTGACATCCGGCACGCATCCCGCCATCGCGCAGGGGGCGGCATCGCCGCAGGTCAGCACAGAAATGCTGGTAGAACCGCACACCGCCGCACTTCACTCGGAAGTCCCCGCGCGGGTGAACTACTCGTAACTGATCATTTGCGCTGCGTTCATCATCACGTCGCGACACGCAAATCTGCCGTGATAGACATAGGCCCGCGTCGGCCGCAGCGTGTTGCCGACGAGAGCTTTCGAGGGAAGAGAAGAATTCGATGAGCAAGATTCGTGTGCTCGGCATCGCTGTGGTCGCCGCCGGTATCGTCTTTGGTGGTTCCGGCGTGGCGTCGGCGGAAACCCCGACCGGCTCGGCCGCCGGTTCGTCCAACTTCGCCACCGGCCTGTCCAACCTGCTGAGCACCGGCTCGGGCGGCGTGAAGCCGCTGCCGACCTCGACCGAGGCTCCGACCGGTTCCGCCGCGGGTTCGTCGAACTTCGCCACCGGCCTGTCCCGGCTGCTGAGCACCGGCTCCGGCGGCGTGAAGCCGCTGCCGGTCGCGGACGGCTACCCCAACCCCTGGCTGGACGGCTGGGGCGCCGGTTCCTCCAACCTGCTCAACGGCCTCGGCCGACTGATCGGCACCGGTTCGGCGGGCTGATCGGCACCGGTTCGGCGGGCGGATCGGCACCGGTTCGGCGGGCGGATCGGCACCGGTTCGGCGGGCGGATCGCCATCGGTTCGGCCGACTGATCCGCACCGGCTCGGCGGGCGGATCGCCATCGGTTCGGCGGGCTGATCGCCTCCGACCCGGGCGGCGCGAGGCCGCGGCCCTGATCGCGGCAATCGGCAAGTACCCATCGCGTGCAACAACTTGCGTGCCGAGCAGACCGTGTCGCGCATGGTGGGCCGACTCGCGTCCGTCCAATCGCATCGCACAGCACCAACAGCGATCGCACCCCAAACATGCAAGAGCGGCCCGGAAATCCCGGGCCGCTCTTGCATTTCCACACCCCTACAGCGGCGTCTTCATCAACACGACGTTGTACTGCGTGTGCACCGTCAGCAGGAAGTACAGATCCGACCCGGTCTGATACGGGAAGATCATCGGCGCGTACGCGGTCGGCAGCGACGCCGCCTCGACCAGCACCCGCGGCGCGCTCCACGGCCCCTCCGGCGCCGAAGCCGTGCGCATCACAACGGAATTCGTCGGATCGGTGGTCAGCATGACGAACTGGCCGAGGTGCTCGTTCCACATCACCGAGAGCTCGGCGACGCCGTCCACGATCGGCGCGGAGGCCTTGGCGTCGTTCGGCTTCCAGGCGCCGCCGTCCCAGTACTCGTAGGAGTCGATGTTGGCGATGTCGGCTTCCCTTGTCCGCGAGACGAACCCGGGGTTGTTGCGGCCCGCTGCGGTGCCGTAGCGGTAGACGTAGCCGTCGTGCTTCAGGAAGGCGTTCTGCTGGAAGCGCTCGTGCCCGTCCACGTTCGCGCGGCGGGTGTTGGTGAGCGGCGCCCAGGTCTGGCCGCCGTCACCGGAGACGGCGAGGGTGGCGAAGTTGGTGTGCCACTTGCCGTGATCGCCCCACTCCCGCACCGACATCAGGCTCATGTACTGGACGCCGCCCACCGAAATGCCCGCGGTTGGAATGAGACTGATCTCGATGCCGGGAATCTTGGGGCTCGGCAACGGATTAGGCACGACGCCGTCGTAGAAGATGCCACCGGACGGATCCTTGGTCGTGCTGCGGAACAGCACGTTCGAGGTCCACGCCCACATGCTGCCCGCGAGCAGGTTCGGTATGCCGAGCCCGGCGCTGTCGCCGAAGGCGGTGATCATCCGGCCGCTGCCGTCGTCCCACATGATGCCGAGGTCGGTGCCGAGCACGTTGACGTTCTGCGTCCGGTTCGGGCTGTCCATGCCGGTCATCTGGAAGACGGCCTTGGTCGGCCCGGGCAGCTGCGGTAGTCCGCGCCAGCCGTTGAGCACCGGGATCGGGTTGACGTTGTTCGGATCGGCGGCGGCGGGGCCTGCCAGCACGACCGTGCACGCCGCGGCGACGGCCCCGGCTCTGGCGAATGCGGACAGCGATCGTTTCATCCCGGACGGATCCCTTCTGTGGCGCGCGTCTGCCCCGAACATTCTGCCTGCCCGCCGCGCATTCGGGGCAAGAGTGAAGCTGTGGGGCGGGACACGCCGCAGCCCCGAAACGCCGAAGAGCGGCCCGGACGAATCCGGACCGCTCTGCGGGTATTTCGAGCTACGAGCCTCAGAAGGCGGCTTCGTCGAGCTCCATGATGTCGTTGTCCAGGTTGGACAGGATCGCGCGGGTGGCGGTCAGCTCGGGCAGGACGTTGCGGGCGAAGAACTGCGCCACACCGATCTTGCCGTTGTAGAACGCCACGTCCGAGCCAGTGGCACCGGCGTCGAGGGCCGCGATGGCGACCTCGGCCTGGCGCAGCAGCTGCCAGCCGATGAGCAGGTCACCGACGGCGAGCAGGAAGCGCACCGAACCCAGGCCGACCTTGTACAGCTCGGCCGGCTGCTCCTGAGCGCCCATCAGGTGGCCGGTCAGGGTGGCGGCCATGGCCTGAACGTCCTCGAGCGCGGTGGCCAGCAGCTTGCGCTCGCCCTTCAGGCGGCCGTTGCCCGCCTCCGACTCGATGAACTTCTGGACCTGACCCGCCACGTGGGCCAGCGCCACACCGCGGTCGCGGGCGATCTTCCGGAAGAAGAAGTCCTGCGCCTGGATGGCGGTGGTGCCCTCGTACAGCGAGTCGATCTTGGCGTCGCGGATGTACTGCTCGATCGGGTAGTCCTGGAGGAAGCCGGAACCACCGAAGGTCTGCAGCGACTCGGTCAGGTACTGGTAGGCCCGCTCGGAACCGACACCCTTGACGATCGGCAGCAGCAGGTCGTTGACCCGGAACGCCACGTCCTCGTCGGCGCCGGAGACCAGGTTCGCCACGTCGGCGTTCTGGTGCGCGGCGGTGTAGAGGTAGATGGCGCGCAGGCCCTCGGCGTAAGCCTTCTGCAGGGCCAGCGAACGACGCACGTCCGGGTGGTGGGTGATGGTGACGCGCGGCGCGGTCTTGTCGGCCATCTGGGTGAGGTCCGCACCCTGCACGCGCTCCTTGGCGAAGGACAGGGCGTTCAGGTAACCGGTCGACAGGGTCGCGATGGCCTTGGTGCCGACCATCATGCGAGCGTTCTCGATGACGTCGAACATCTGCGCGATGCCGTTGTGCACCTCGCCGACCAGCCAGCCCTTGGCGGGCACGCCGTGGCCGCCGAAGGTGACCTCACAGGTGGCCGAGACCTTGATGCCCATCTTGTGCTCGACGTTGGTGACGAACACACCGTTGCGGTCGCCCAGGGTCTGGGTCTCGAAGTCGAAGTGGTACTTCGGCACGTAGAACAGCGACAGACCCTTGGTGCCCGGGCCAGCGCCCTCGGGGCGAGCCAGCACCAGGTGCATGATGTTCTCGAACAGGTCGTCGGAGTCACCCGAGGTGATGAAGCGCTTGACGCCCTCGATGTGCCAGGTGCCGTCTTCCTGCTTGATCGCCTTGGTGCGGCCGGCGCCGACGTCCGAACCGGCGTCCGGCTCGGTCAGCACCATGGTGGCGCCCCAGTTGCGCTCGGCGATGATCTGGGCCCACTTCTTCTGCTCGTCGGTGCCGTTGTTGTAGAACACCTGCGCGAAGCCGGCGCCCGCGCCGTACATCTGAGCGGGCGGGTTGGCGCCGAGGATCATCTCGCTCAGTGCCCAGACCACGCTGGAGGGAGCGCCGAGGCCGCCGAGCTCCTCGCGGACGCCGACCTTCATCCACTCACCCTCTTCGAGGGCGCGGTAGGACTTCTTGAAGGCTTCCGGCAGGGTGACGGTGTGAGTCTCGGGATCGAAGACCGGCGGGTTGCGGTCGCCCTCGACGAAGGACTCGGCCAGCGGGCCCTCGGCCAGGCGACGCACCTCGTTGAGCATCTCCTTGACGGTGTCGCTGTCCAGGTCGCCGTAGGCGCCCGCGTCGAGGAGGGTGCCCAGTCCGAGGACCTCGAAGAGGTTGAACTCAAGGTCGCGGACGTTGCTCTTGTAGTGACCCATGGTCTGTACTCACTCTCCGTTGAGTTGGTGCGGTCGGTTTGGTTGCCGTTCCCGCCCGTTGTCGCCACCGGGGTAGTGTCCGGTTTTCCGCATGCTACTCGCGGGTAACTTATGCGCCATATTACCGGCCGGTAAGGGGCTGGCAAAGACGGCGGGGCGCAATGTGACGCGATAAACAGCCCCTGAGCGCGGCATCTGTGCTCTCCGCTCGGTGGCGGCTACGGTGAGGTGTGCAGATCGAGACGAGCGCGGGTCCCGCGGAGATCGAGCTCGACCGGCCGCGCAAGCCTGCCTTCCTGCTGCTGCTCACCCACGGTTCCGGCGGCGGGGTGGGAACGAAAGACCTTCTGGCGGTGCGCGATTCGGCGCTCGAGCTGGGCGGCGCGGTGGCCAGAGTGGTGCAGCCCTACCGCGTCGCCGGGCGGCGCGCACCCGGTTCCGCGGTCAAGCAGGACGAGGCCTGGTTGGAGATCGTGGCCGCGCTGCGCAAGAAGGTGCGCGGGGTTCCCGTGATCCAAGGCGGACGCAGCAACGGAGCCAGGGTCGCCTGTCGCACGGCGGTCGCGGCACGTGCTCGCGGCGTGCTCGCGCTGTCGTTTCCACTGCATCCGCCGGGGAAGCCGGAGAAATCGCGGCGCGAGGAGCTGCTCGCGCCGGGCGGCATCGAGGTCGTCGTGATCAATGGGGCCAACGATCCGTTCGGCGTGCCCGATTCCGCCGACGCCGCCGAGGTGCGGGTGATCGCGGGGCAGCCGCATTCGTTCCGCGCGGGGTTCGACACCATCGCGGCGACCGCCCAGCCCTGGTTGCGCCGCTGGTCGGAGTAGGTGCGCAAGGCTAACCGGCCGGGTTCCGGCAGCTCGTAGGCAAGGTTGATCCAGTCGCGACGATCCGACCGATCAGGAAGGCGTCTCTGGCTCGACGGGCTCCGGGGCGGGCTTGGTCGCGATGACCAGCGCATCGATGGCGTCCCGGTGCTCGGTCGGTCGCAGCACCCGTTCCGCGGTGTGGATCTCCAGATCGGAGGACGAGGCGAGATCGGCGACGATGTCGTCGGGCGTGAAGAGGATCGACGGGTCCGGCGGTCCGCCGAAGCCCTCCGTCAGGTTGAGCGTGTCGTGGCCGAGGACGAGCAGCGTGCCCGCCGGGGTGAGCAGCTCGGCCGCACGGCGCAGGACCGCGCGGCGCTGCTCGGCGGGCAGGTGCAGGAAGACCATCAGCACCAGCTCGTACGGACCGGTGACCCCGGCGGCGTCGAGATCGGTGACGTCGGCGCACTGCCAGGTGATGCGGCCGCGCACCGACCGGGACAACCGCGTGGCCACGGTCCGCCCTTTGTCGATGCCGACCTGCGAATAATCGACCGCGTGCACCTCCCAGCCGTGGGTGGCGAGCCAGACCGCGTTGCGCCCTTCGCCGCACGCCAGGTCGAGCGCCCTCGGCAGGGTCTCGCCGTCGACGGTCTCGGGTCGCGGCGGCACGCGCCGATCCAGCCCGTAGACGTGCTCCACCACGGTGCTGTTCGGTGGTGCGCCCCAGACCAATTCACTCTGCGCGTACCGCGCGTCCCAATCGGCCGCATCCATACCCGCGAGTCTAGGAACCGTTCCGCGCGGGCGAACTGTCGGCACCACTCACCCGGAGAAGGTGGGCAGCCACTGCACCGGCGACGTTTCGCGAATGTGCACGAGCACGTCGAACGCGCCCGCCAGCGACGGCACGGCGATGTGCGCCTCAGCGTCCTTCGCCGGGTCGTAGATTCCGCTGATCGTGCGCAGCTCGGCCGGGGCGTGGCGCCACGCGTCCACCGATTCCGTTGCGGCCGTGCGCAAATCGACGGAGAACGCGGCGAGGTCGACTTCGCCGAGCAGCGCGTCCACCAGCTCCGGCCGTGGCCGCGGCGCCTGAGCCATGCCGAGATCGCCGTGGTGGAATCCGATGGCGATGGCGACGTAGTCCGTGCCGAAGTGATCGCGCAGGTGGGCGCCCGTCCCGCGGAACTCGCCCGCGGCCGAGCCGACGCCGAGCGACTGCGCGCTGACGTGGGCGATCCCGTCCCAGTACGCGATCTTCGCGCCGGTCTCGCGTTGCCATGCGATGACGCGCTCGGCCGACGGCCGCTCGTCGCGGGCGAAGCCGCCTTGCCCGGCGACGCTGTGCTCATGGAACTCGACGATCAGTCGCGCGTGCGCATGGGCCGTGCGGTGCTCGTCGGTGTCGGGCAGTCCGTCGAGCAGGGCGAGCGCGTCGCGGGCATGTTCGGCGAACGGGCGTCCGGGATGAATGCCTTGGTGGCGCTGGACGTGCTCGTCGATCTGGTGCGAGGTGCGGATCGGGTTCAGGTGGGATTCGGCGGGCGCCAGCCGATCCGGTGCGATCCGGCGCAGGTAGTCCAGCACCGCGTCGTAGTCGGAAGGTTCGGCGCGCGGCGGTTCGACGCCGAAGACGCGGATCGGGTCGTCCGGGTGCTGCTGATTGAACAGCCTGATCCAGGCCAGCGTTTCGACCATCTCGACCGTCCGCAGCGGCCGCCACGCCCCGGCCAGCGCGGTGTCCGGATCGCCCGCCCCGGTGCGGACGTACTTGTCGAGGCGCTCACCGGAACGCGCGCTGTCCTGGATCGCCAACCCGCGGAACCCGTGCCGGTCGACGAGCGAGCGGAAGAGCCGCTCCCGCACGCCGTAGGTCTGCCGGGAGAACCTGGTCGACTCGCCGAGCCCGACGATCGTCGCCGAGCCGAGGGTCTCGACGAGTTCGTCGAGGTCCGGCCCGACGAAGCCCGGCTCGGTGTCCGCCACGGGACGCGCGGCGATGCGCAGCCAGGCCGCCAGTTCGGCGGGGGCGATGCTGGATGCAGAAGTCACTGTTCCTCCCGGAGTTCTCGCGTCTCTGCCCCCAGCCTCATACATCAAGCATTGTTGAGGTCAAGCGCTCCGGGAAAGGAGTTGGGGCGCCCGCGGACAGCGGACGCCCCGCTCGAGCGCATCGCGCGCGAAAAGTTTGCACCGCGGGACGATCGAATGCGCACCTCGTGGCGCAAGGGAACACTCGCATCACGGCACGATCGAAAGCCCGCATCGCACCGCGATCAGCGCGTCCCACGCAGCGATCGAATGCGCACCGCCCAGCGCGATTACAACGTGGTACGCATCAACACCACGTTGTACTGACTGTGCACCGTCGTCATGAAGTACAGATCGCGCCCGGTCTGATACGGGAAGATCGACGGCGCGTAAGCCGACGGCAGCTCCCTGGTGTCGATCAAAACCTCCGGCTCGCTCCACGGCCCCGCGGGCGAGGAGGCCCGCCGCATCACGACCGAGTTGAATGGGTCGGTGGTCAGCGAGATGTATTGGCCCAGATAGTCGTTCCACATGACCGACAGTTCACCGACGCCCCCCATGATCGGCGCGGCCGCGTTGACGTCGTCCTTGCGCCAGCCTTCGCCGTCCCAGTACTCGTACTCGCCCAGGTTCTGGATGTCGTGCTCGCGCACTCGCGCCACGTACGCCGCGTTGTCGCGCCCGGACGGGGTGCCGTACTCGTAGACGTATCCGCCGCTCTTCAGGAAGGCGTTCATCTGGAAGTTGGCATTACCGCCCTCGTTCGGGCGGCGGGTGTGCCCGAGATCCGCCCAGGTCTCTCCGTTGTCGGCGGAGGCGGCGAGGCCCGAGTAATTGGTGGTCCACTCGCCGACGTTGTCCCAGGTCTTCACTGACATCATGCTCATGTACTGCACGCCGTCGACCGAGATGCCCGCCGTGGGAATGCGGCTGATTTCGATGAACGGAATTTTCGGGCTCGGAATGAGATCGCGCGCCTGACCGAGGACGTCGCGCACCGCGCTGTCGAAATAGATGCCGTTGGAGGGGTCCTTGGTATTGCTGCGCACCAGGATGTTGCTGCGCCACGCCCACATGCTGCCCGCCAGCAAGTTGGGGAAGCCGAGTCCGGCGGTGTCGCCGAACGCGGTCAGCATCTCGCCGTGGCCGTTGTCCCACATGATGCCCAGATCGGTGCCGAGCACGTTGTAGGTCTGGGTGTTGTTGGGACTCGCCATGCCGGTCACCTGGAAAACCGCTCGACTGCGACCGGCCAGATTCGGCAGCCCGGTGGTGCCGTTGAGCACCGGAATCGGGTTGATCGCGTTCGGGTTTGCCGTGGCGGGGGTAGTTGCCGTGAGAAGCAAGGCCGTGCTACCCGCTAGCGTCGAAAGCAGGATTCTTGCGGTCTTGTTCAAAGTCGTGGGCCCTCCGGGTCTCGCCGAATCGGCCTCGACACACCACCCCCCGATGTGTCCCGAAGCACATTTCGAATGGCTGGCAAATCGACGGAAATGCTAGCAGTCGAACCGGGGAAATTGGTGGCTTGCGATCTTGTCCCTACGAATCGTTGCTTTCGTTGTGCGATCTTCCATCGCGCTTCATGGCCGATCGGAGCAGCAACGGCAGCTGCGTCGCGCGCTCGATGCCGAAAGTGCGCCGGGCCGACGCATGCCAGGACCGCTCGAACAGCCGCTTGGCGCCGGCCACCGCGTGCGGCGAGCGGGCCGCGATGCGTTCGGCCAGCTTCTCGGCGGCCTCCAGCGGGTCCGCGGTCACCTCGGTGACCAGGCCGATGCGCTCGGCGTAGGCGGCGTCGACCACGTCGGCGGTCATGGTCAGCAGCAGCGCTTTGTCGATGCCGATCAGCCTCGAAAGGGTCGCCGCGCCGGTCATGTCGGGGACCAGGCCGTGTTTGGCCTCCATCACCGAGAACTCGGCGTCGGGTGTGGCGAAGCGGACGTCGGCGGCCAGCGCGATCTGCAATCCGCCGCCGAAACAGCGACCGTGCACCGCGGCGATGACCGGAATTTCCAGCCGCCGCCATGCCCAACAGGCCTCTTGAAAAGTGTTGGTGCCGCGCCAAGGCAGGGGCACGAAGTTCAGCGCGGCCGCGAGCGGGTCCTTGGTCGCCTTGGCGACGTCCAGTCCGCTGCTGAAGCTGGGGCCGTTGCCGGACAGGATCACGGCGCGGACGCTCTCGCGCTTCGCGACCGTACGGGCGGCGTCGACCAAGTCCTCGAGCATCTCGATGGTCAGGCCGTTGTGCTTGTCCGGCCGGTTCAAGTTCACGTAGGCGCGGTCGCCGTCGAACCGTAGCGCGATGTGGGATCCCATGCCCGGATCTTACTCTCGAGTCAGTTCTTGTCCACGGGCTATTGCCCTGGTCGGAGGGGTCTGCTTCAATCGAATCAAGTTACCGTCAATGTTGACGGTAACTGGAGTCGAGCGGAGGAAGAATGCTGCCAGCCGGAATGGATCCGCGGACGCCGGTGCTCGTCGGCGTCGGGCAGGTCGTGCACAGGGCGGGGGAGCCGGGACTGCCCGGTCCGGTCGAGCTCGCCACCGAATCGCTGCGCCGCGCGGGCGCGGACAGCGGCGCCGGGGATCGGCTGCTGCGCGCCGCCGATCTGGTCGCGGCGGTCGCCCCGGTCAGCAAGCCGTACCCGGATCTGGGTGCGCTGGTCGCGGCCGAATTGGGCGCCGCGCCGAAGCGCACGATGCAGTCCGTGCGATTCGGCGGTGACGCACCGCAGCGGCTGCTGAACACGGTCGCGCAGGCCATCGCCGACGGACAGTCCGAGATTGCCCTGATCACCGGCGCCGAGTCCGTGGCCTCTTGGAACGCGGCCACTCGCGCGGGCGCCGCGCCCGGTTGGCCCGAGCAATCGGAGGATGTCGCGCCGAGCGAGGTGATCGGCTCGGACAAGGCGCCCAACTCCGAGATGGAGACCGCGGCCGGACTGTGGGGTCCGGTCTACTTCTACGCGCTGATGGAGACCGCGCTGCGCGGCAGGCTCGGACTGAGCGAGGACGCGCACCGCGAGCGGATCGGCGGACTGTGGTCGCGGTTGTCGGCGGTGGCCGCGGACAACCCCTACGCGTGGCTGCCCGCCGCGCAGTCGTCCGCCGATCTGGTGACGCCGTCGTCCGGCAACCGGATGGTGTCGACTCCTTACCCGAAACTGCTGGTCGCGAACTTGTCCGTGGATCTCGGCGCGGGACTGATCCTGTGCAGCGCGGCGGCCGCGGACGCGGCCGGAGTGCCGCGCGATCAGTGGGTCTTCCCGCACGGCGGCGCGACCGCGACGGACGAGTGGTTCGTCTCCGAACGCGCGGACATGAGCGTCTCGCCCGCGATCGCGGCGGCGGGCCGGTCCGCGCTCGGCGCGGCCGGCATCGGCATCGACGATGTCGCGCATGTCGACCTGTACTCCTGCTTCCCCGTCGCGGTGCAGGTCGCCGCGGAGGCGCTCGGTCTGCCGATCGACGATCCGGCGCGGCTACTCTCGGTCACCGGCGGCCTGACTTTCGCGGGCGGCCCGGGCAACAACTACGCCACGCACTCCATCGCCACCCTCGCCGCGCGGCTGCGCGAGGATCCCGGCTCGTACGGTCTGGCGACCGCGCTCGGTTGGTACATCACCAAGCACGGCATCGGCGTCTACTCGACGCGCCCGCCCGCCAACCTGTTTCGCGCGGCCGAGGCCACGGTGCCCGTCGAACGCCGCGCCACCGCGCCCGGTTACACCGGCCCGGTGACCGTCGAGGCCTACACCGTCGCCTACCGCAAGGGCCCCGCGCCGGAGCACGCCGACGAACCCGAGGCAGTGGTGATCAGCGCGCTGAATCCGGCTGGCGCACGCATACTTGTTCGGGTTTCCGACGCCGAGACCATCGCGGCGTTCACCGACGGCGACCCGATCGGCGCCAGCGCCCAGATCATCGCCGCCGACCAGCTCACCCTGCGCACCGAGAGGACCCTCCGATGACCGACCAGGTACTCGTCGAACGCCGCGACGCGATCACGCTGTTGACCGTCAACCGGCCCGAGGCACGCAACGCGATCGATCTGGCCACCGCGCAGGCCATCGAGGCGGCCGTCGACGACTTCGAGGCCGACTCCGACGCGCGCGTGCTCGTGCTGACCGGTGCGGGCGGAACCTTCAGCGCGGGAATGGATCTCGTCGCGGCGTCGAAGGGCGAGATGCCGATGACGCAGCGCCGCGGCCCGCTCGGCATCGCGGCGAAACCGCCCGCCAAGCCGATGATCTCGGCCGTCGAGGGTTTCGCGCTGGCGGGTGGCTTCGAGCTGGCGCTCGCGGGCGATCTGATCGTCGCGGCCCGGGACGCGCAGTTCGGAATCCCCGAGGTGAAGCGCGGTCTGGTCGCCGCGGGCGGCGGTGTCCTGCGGCTGACTCAGCGTCTGCCGCGCCCCATCGCGGCCGAGCTCGCGCTGACCGGCGGCCGCATCGGAGCCGAGCGGCTGTACCAGCTCGGGCTGGTCAACCGGGTCACCGAGCCGGGCGCCGCGCTGGCGAGCGCGCTGGAGCTCGCCGCCGAAATCGTCGCGGCCGCACCGCTTTCCGTCGCGGCGAGCAAGCGCATCATCGACGAGTCGCCGGACTGGACGGTGGCCGAGGGGTTCGCCAAGCAGGGCGAGATCGCGTTGCCCGCGCTGTTCTCCAAGGACGCCGCCGAGGGTGCGCTGGCGTTCGCGCAGAAGCGCGAACCGAAGTGGCAGGGGCGCTGACCCGATGACCGAACGCGTCCGGGAGACGCAGGCGCAGCGCCGCGCGCGGATGCGCACCCGGCTCCTGGACGCGGCGATCGAGAGCTTGGTCGAGGTCGGATACGCGGGCACCACGACGCTCGAAGTGCAGAACCGCGCGGGCGTTCCGCGCGGTACGTTGCAGCACCACTTCCCGACCAAGCCGGACCTGCTCGCGGGCGCCGTCGAACATCTGGCCGCGCGCCGTTTGGAGCAGCTGACAACCGAATTCGCGGCGATTCCTGAGGGCGTCGATCGGCTGGCGACCGCTGTCGAACTCACCATGCGCATGTTCAGCGGCGCGTCATTCCTTGCCGCACTGGAGATTTGGGTCGGCGCCCGCACCGACGCGGAACTGCGCGCCGCCTTCCTGCCGTTGGAACAGCGCCTCTTCGAGCTGATGCACACCAGCATCCGCGACATCTTCCGCGCCGAGTTCCCCGACGATCCCCGGGTGCCGACGATCACCGAGTTCACTATCGAGATCATGACCGGGCTGGCGATGCGTGCGCTGTTGACGGGAAATGTGGAGCGGAACCGAATTCTTCAGCAGCGGTGGGGGAATGCGGTGCGGGTGTTGTTGGGGACGGCTCCGGCGGACACGCTGCTGGAGGTTCGGTCGGTCTGAGTGGCGCCACCGGTCGCTCGCCTGCTCTGTTCCCAGGCGGCACTAGCTGATCGCGACGGCAGCGAGCGTGCGCGCTACTTGTCCAACTGATCGAGCAACAGCCGAGCGCACCCCTCGGGGTCGTCGAAATACGGCGAGTGCCCGCTGCCGGGCAGCGTGACGTGCCTGGCGTTGGGAAACTCCGCCCGCGCCCTGCGGTGCTGGGTGGCGTAGGTGAGGAGGATGTCGCGGTTGCCCCAGGCGATGGTGACGGGAATGTTTGCGAGCGCGCCGATTTCGGGCAGTCGGACGTCGGTGAAGGAGTCCAGCGCTTCGGCGAAACCGGTCGAGCGGACCGCCCCTTCGGCCGTGTCGATCGCGACCTGCGCGTCCACCGCCCACGGCTTGCCGAAGATCAGGGAAAGGAAGACGGTGCGGCCCGCTGCGTTGCCCAGGATCTTCGGCAGCACTGGACGCAAGGTACGCGCGAGCAGCACCGACTTGCCCAGCGACTGCTGGCACCACACCCGGCCCGCCGTGTCCCAGAACCCCGCCGGGGAGTAGGCCGTGACCGAGCGGGCCAGCCCGCGCGCGCCCAGTTTCAGGGCGATCAGTCCGCCCATCGAGTTGCCGCCGAGGTGCGGGCGCTCGATGCCCTGCTCGGTGAGCCAGTCGGCCAGCGCGTCGGTGAGTTCGTCGACGGATGTGTGCGGCAACGGATCCGAGTGCCCGAAGCCGGGCAGATCGACGGCGATCACGTCGAAGGACGCGGCAAGCGTTTCGATGATCGGCTCCCAGATCTGCCAGCGGCTGCCGACGCCGTGCACCAAGACCAGCGGTTCGCCCGTGCCGACCCGGTGATGATTCCACGCAGTCATGCTCGTCCTCGGTTATCTGTTGGCGATGTGCCAACAGTATCAGGGCATCCGCGTTCCCGCTGGCAGAGTGGTCGTTCGCGGGTACGATAAATGGTATGGCAACGCGTAAGGTCACCCTCTCGCTGGACGAGGCGGCCTGGTCGTTCGCGGAACAAGCGGCGGCCAGGGCGGGCATGTCGCCGTCGGCGTGGATCTCCAAAGCCGCGCGGCGGGAAGCGGTGCGCACGGGCGTCGGTCCGGTGACCGACGCGGCGGCGGAAGCCGCGGCCGACGAGGCGGAGCTGGCCGCCGCCGAGGAGGCGATGCGTGCGCAGGGGTGAACTGTGGAGCTATCACCCGCACGGTTCGCCTCGGCGCCGTACCGTCGTGCTCATCAGCAGCGACGGCATCAACGAATCTCCCCGGCAGTGGCTGATCGCCGCCGAACTGCTCGACCAGGATCCGCAGGACATCCTCGCGGTCCAAGTGCCTGGACGCGGCTGGGTCCACGCGGGCAACATCGGCCGCATCTACCGCGGCTGGCTCGCCGAGCGCATCGATGACATGGACGCCGAGGTGCTGGAACGGTTGGACACCGCGTTGCGCGCCGCGATGGACTTGTGACGCGGATGGCTCGGCGGGGGTACGGTCCCGGTGCGGGAACCGTTGAGAGCGAGGGCATTCGGGTGAGAAGAACGGTAATCGCGGTGGCGTGTGTCGTGCTACCGCTGCTAGCGGGTTGTGGGGACGAGGCGAGCACGGCGTCCACCACTGCCGCCACGTCGACCGAAAGTATCGTGTCTGTCACCTCCGCGGCGACCTCCACCGTCGCGCTGCCCGCCGGGGACTTGGGCCAAGCCGATATCGCGTCGGCGCTGGCGGGCAAGGGGCTTCCGCCGAAGCAATCCGAGTGCGTCGCGCGAATCTATGTGGAGGAGAAGATCTCTCAGGACGGGTTGCGCAGGATTCTCGGTGCGGATCTGAGCGGTCCGGTAGACCCGGTGCTGCTCGGGCTCAGTGCGGAAGACCGGACGCGGGTCGGTACGGCCACCCAGCGGATGGTGCAGGAGTGCATTTTCTGACGGGATCCCGCGCCGCGGCGAGCCGTCCGAAAGGGATGCGCAAGGGCGCGGAGTTCGCGCCGTGCCACCCCACGCGCGACGACAGATGAGCGGAATCGGCTTGCTGGCGAGCCAGTTCGCGCCCGGTGCAGCTCGACCGCTGGGCTCGCCGTGAACTGTCGCCCGTCGACGAGGATCCCGTGTCACCGAGGGCGGTCAGACAGCGATCGTCAGGTCGATCTCGGCGTGTGAACCTTCGACGAGATCCTCGGCGATCCGGACCGGCTTCTTCACCGGCAGCACGTACGTCCCGCGCTTCTTGTCCGGGAACAACGAGGTCGACCACGCGCTCGCGCCGATCCTGACATGCACGCGGACCGCACCGAAACCCCCGGACCGGTGCCCGTAGCGCTCCTCGATCTCGTCGGCGATCTCCTCGGGCAGCGACACGAAATGCCAGGAGCCCGCGCCGGAGTGCTCCCATACCCGCGCCGTGAAGGAATACCGCGAACCAGCCACGTGGCGACTCTAACGGCGCGGTCCGACACGGTCCGTCTCCAAACCACGTCAGCCCATGCGATCGCACAGATTCAAACCCTCGTCTCACCCCCGCCCCGGTGATGCACTGGGAACAGCCGGGTGCACCAGCAGCCGCGCCCGGCTACCCCACGAACTACCGGACACCACGGAGCGGCCATGACGACGGAGCGGATCGCGGAGCAGATCGAATTCGCCTAGCGGGTGCCCAATGTCAGCGGCGGCCTGGTCACCAGCGATATCGAACAGCCGCTGGAAATTCCAGCACATCGGCCGTGCCCTGCCGCACGAGACCGCGTCACCCCTGCACGGCGTCATCTGACAGGGAAATCACGAAAGAAAGGACACAGCGGTGACAGTGACCGTCGTCGTCGGCAACCCGAAACCAGCATCCCGCACCCTGGCCGCGGCAACCCTGGTGGCGCGCGGCCTGCGCCCCGATGCCGAACCCACCGTGTTCGACCTGGCTTCCTACGGCCCGGCCCTGCTCAGCTGGGGTGATCCGGCCGTGGCCGATGCCGTGCGGACCGTGGCCGAATCCGAGCTGGTGGTGTTCGCGAGCCCCACCTTCAAGGCCACCTACACCGGACTGCTCAAGCTGTTCCTCGAACAGTTCGACGGCGGAACGGGATTGGCGGGAGCGCTGGCCGTCCCGGTGATGCTCGGTGCGGGACCGGCGCACGCCCTCGCGCCGGACCTGCTGCTCAAGCCGGTGCTGGTCGAACTCGGCGCGACCGCCGCGTTGCCCGGTCTCTACCTCGCCGATCGGACCTTCGCCGAGGACGGCGTGATCGGTGCCTACGCCGAGCGCTGGGGGCCGGTTGTTCGAGCGTTGGGCCGTCCCGGTGCGGCGGAACCGGGCACGGACCGTTCCGGTGGGGGTGGTTCAGGGACGAGTTCTTCGGGTGCGGACTCAGCGGGCGCGAGCGTTGCGGGCGCGGACGCAGCGGGCGCTGCTGTTCCGGGCCGGTCCCCTTCGGACGCGGCTCCGGACGTGCACACGAGCAAGGCGGTGGAACATGCATGACCTCTTCGAAACTCCCGCCGACGGAACGGGTTTGCGTCGCGCGTTCGCGAACTTCCCGAGCGGTGTGGTCGCGGTCTGCGCCGAGGTCGACGGCACACCGCACGGCCTCGCCATCAGCACCTTCGTGCCCGTCTCCCTCGATCCGCCGCTGGTCTCCTTCTGCGTGCAGAACAGTTCCTCGACCTGGCCGCGCCTGTCCGCCGCGTCCCATCTCGGCCTGAGCCTGCTCGGCACGGATCAAACCGACGCCGCACGCGCGCTCGGCGCCCGCGACGGCGACCGCTTCCGCGCCAGCGAATTACACCGCGGCACCGGCGATGCCGTCTTCATCCGCGGCGCGTCCGCGTGGATCGAGGGCGTCCCCGAGGCGCAGGTTCCCGCGGGCGACCACCTCGTCGTCATCCTGCGTATCCACCGCCTGGCCACCCGCCACGACGTCGACCCCCTCGTCTTCCACGGCAGTCGCTTCCGCCGCCTGCACGCCGAGCCGAGCGCGATCACCGACGTGGCGAGCTGATCACCCCCGGCCCTACCCTGGGCCGGTGCCCCTAGTCGAGGTGACCTACGCCCCCCACGTCCCCGAGTCGACCCTGCACGCACTCGCCGAGCACCTCCCGCACCTGGTCTCGGTCGCTGTGGAGTGCCCCGAGGAGCCCTACGACGGCGACCTTCAACCCGGCGACGTCGAACTCCGCTTCCGCCCCCTCGGCCCCTACGACCGCAGCGGCCTCGACGCGGTCATCGAGATCCGCTCCAAGTACTTCGACTCCCGCGCCGCCACCCGCCAATCCCGCGTCGACGCCCTCCACCGCGCGATCACCGACCACACCCCACTCGCCGACTTCGGCATCTACCTCACCATGCCCATCGCCGCCTGGGCCCAGACGGAGTAGCCCCGGAAACGACGAAACCCGCTGCGGGGCAGCGGGTTTCGAATAGCTGAGCCGATGACGGGAATCGAACCCGCGCTGTCTGCTTGGGAAGCAGAAGTTCTACCATTGAACTACATCGGCGCGGTACCGAGGTACCACCCGAGACTGTAGCAGAAGCGGCGTTGCGGTGGGAAAAGTCGAGCTAGAAGGCCCTGACCTGCGCTGATGCTGCGGCAGCGAGACAGCCGACGCCCGCGAGCTGATCGGTGTCGCCCGTGCCGTTCGGTCGGATTCAGGGCGGTCGGTCTTCCCCAAATCTCGCGCTCCATCGCATCCGCCGAGCCAGCAAGTCGATCGTGCCGGTGGTTCAGTGGGCGAGAGCCGCCGCGGGATCGGTCCAGTTCCGGAGGACTTCCGTCAGGCCGTCGGCCGCCAGATCGTCGGTGGCCCAAGCGGGTAGCCGTCCGGGCGGATGAGGACGGCGGCGGGGGCTGGTGCGGTTCACACGGTTCTACTCGCTGCGAAGCCTGTGGCAGGTCACGCGTGCGGATGGTGGCGAGCGAGGCGGGGATCAGGACGCGCTTTCCAAGTCCGCCTTCAACCGCTGCAACGTGCGCCGGATGTTCCCGCGCTGGAACTCGGCGAACCCCGGCTTGCCGGTGGCGAGCTTGTCGAACCAGAGGGTCGGCAGGTCGGGCCAGCCGCGGCGGTCGTCGGTCCAGGTTTCGGTGATCATGGTTCCCTCGGGCACGGCCTCGAAGCGGTATTCCCAGCTGGCGATGGCGACCCGCAGGACCGGTTTGCGCAGGCCGTAGCGGCGGACCTTGAACGCGAAGCGGCTGCCGCGGTCGGCGGCGGTGACCTCGCAGCCGGTGGACCAGCGCACGCCGCGGCGGACGTTGGTACCGACGAAGCGCATGCCGACGCGCGCGGGCGCGCCTGGCTCGGCGACGACCGCGCCGGTGTTCTCCGGGCTCCAGCGGTGGATCTGGGTGACGTCGCTGACCCGGTCGTAAGCCGTCACCGGGTCGATCGCGACGACGATGCTGTCGGAGATCCGCTTTGTTCGTGGCACGGATCGACTGTAGCGGCGGCCCCCGAACGCAGCGTCAGGTAGCGGAACACGGCCAGGCAGAGCAGGATCCACAGCGCCCCGATGGTCCAACCCGCCAGCACGTCGGTGGGCCAGTGCACGCCCAGGTAGACGCGGGAAGCGCCGACGGCGGCGATGAACAGGACCGCGACCAGCGCCGCACCGACTCTGGCCGCCGCGTGCGCCAGCTTGGGGATGAGCACGATGGCCACGATCCCGACCACGACGAACGTGCCCGTGCTGTGGCCGGACGGATAGGACAGGCTGTTCTCCACCGCGAGGCGATCGGCGACCGGCGGGCGTTCCCGGCCGACGAGTCGCTTGGCGATCGCGACGATGAGCGCGGCCCCGAGCCCGGTCACGGCGATGAGTACGGCGCGCAACCGGTCGCGCTCGCGCAGCAGCGCCACGCAGACGATCACGGTCAGGATCGTCATGGACAAGGTGTCACCGCAGTTGCTGACCATCTGCGCGGTGGGCGTGAGCACCCCGTTGCGATTGTCGACGGCCCAGCCGGAGATCTCCGGGTCC
This sequence comes from Nocardia sp. CNS-044, assembly GCF_059570515.1. NCBI lineage: Bacteria > Bacillati > Actinomycetota > Actinomycetes > Mycobacteriales > Nocardiaceae > Nocardia > Nocardia sp. CNS-044. Next base: position 96,678 of record NZ_JCANSX010000005.1, on the reverse strand, counting down.
ATCGTCGCGAGCCCGCTGCTGTCGAGCACATTGCGGGTGAGCACGGTGATGAAAGCCGCGAGCAGCACACCGAGCGCGATGAGCGTCGGCACCGTTCTGCGGAGATTCGAGTTCACTGTTCCTAGGTTGCCCGCTCGCGCTGAGAATTAACTGAAGAACGGCGGCCGCTTCGCCCGCACCCGTGCCGTCGAAGGACCCGATTCGCCGAACGCTACGCTCGTGCCGTGCTGCTTTCCGATCGTGACCTCCGTGCGGAGATCGCCGCTGGGCGTCTCGGGGTCGAACCGTTGCTGGAGAGCCTGATCCAGCCGTCGAGTATCGACGTTCGCCTGGACCGGATGTTCCGCGTCTTCGACAACACCCGCTACACCCACATCGATCCCGCGCAGCGCCAAGACGAGCTGACCAGCCTGGTCGAGCCCGGTCCGGGCGAACCGTTCGTGCTGCACCCCGGCGAGTTCGTGCTCGGCTCCACGCTGGAGGTGTGCACGCTGCCGAACGACCTGGCCGGGCGGCTGGAGGGCAAGTCGAGTCTCGGCCGTTTGGGCCTGCTCACGCATTCGACGGCGGGCTTCATCGATCCCGGTTTCAGCGGCCACATCACGCTGGAACTGTCGAACGTCGCGAACCTGCCGATCACCCTGTGGCCGGGCATGAAGATCGGCCAGCTGTGCCTGCTCCGTTTGACCAGCCCCGCGGAGCACCCGTACGGCAGCGCGGTGGCCGGTTCCAAGTACCAAGGCCAGCGCGGGCCGACTCCTTCGCGCTCCTACCTGAACTTCCCGCTGCCGACCGAGGTGGTCGACGCCGCGGAATCGCGGTAGGCCGCGCACCCCGCGACCCACGACCGAATCCGCCCCGCCGACTGCCAACAAAGGGGGCGGATTCGGCCGCCGATCGGCGGCGAGGACCGACGACGCATTCAGTCCCCGCCGCCCGCTCCCACCGCCAGCGCCGTCGTGACGACGGCGGACAGCGGCGGAAGCGTGTCGCCGCGGCTCGGCGGGTTCACCCAGAAGCACCCTTCCCGGGTGAAGCGTCCGAGCCCCGTCGGCAACATCACCGCACTGCCGATGGCAGGTATCCCGATATCCAGACGGTTCAGCACCTCCAGCACCTGCGCGCCGGGACGGCTGTCCGGCTCGGCAAGGAAGCTCCAACGGATCTGCCTGGCCAGCATGGGACCCCTCGTCCCCTGCTGTTCCAGTGCCGCCCTGACCTTTTCGGCCCGGACGGTCGGCAGATGAACGACGCAGACTCGGCCGCTGATGGGCAGCATCACGAAACCGCCACGCTCGGTCACCGGTAGCCCGTACTCGTGCCGGTAGAAGGCCACCCAATCCTCGACTGTCCTGAGTTTGTCCACGTTCACGGCCAACTCCTTGCCTCCTGCTACCAGGGTCGGGCCATCGACCGCGACTCGGCATCGCCCCCATGCCCGCCTTCTACTGCCAATCCGCTGCCCTTGACCGGAAGGACCTCGCCGACCTGAGCCGCCAAAACCCGCAGCGCCCATAGCAACTAGGAATTATGTGTGGCAGTCGCCACTCGGCCCTCGTACCCTGGATGAAAGTTCGTGCGGAAGGGATGACATCGTGGTCCGGCACTGGTCAGGTAGAGAGACCCGCGCCCTTCGCGATGCCAAGCGGATGAGTATCCGGGAATTCGCGGCGCATCTCGGTGTCCACGAACGCCTGGTGTCCAAGTGGGAGGCGGGGGGCGACCGAGTCCATCCGCGTCCCGTCAACCAAGCCGCGCTCGATACATCCCTTGCCAGGTCCGACGAGGTTGTGCGGGCACGGTTTGCGGCGCTGACCGGCGAATCGCCGGTCGATGGATCTGCCGCCGGATTCGACGTGCGTTCCGCAGCGGGGGCGCGTGCGAGTTATTCGAGCGACGCGGACCTTCTTGCTCTCATAGACGCCGGTGCGATGAGAGGTGATGCGTTAGCAGCTATTTCGGAGAGGGATCTGATCATGGCGGCTGCCCACGAGGCCAGCGAACACGCAGGCCGGGCCGAGAGCACCAATGTGGGTGCGTCCACGTTGGAACAGCTCGACGCCGATGTCACGCGCATCGCGAACGAATACGTGCACATCCCGCCGGTTCCGATGATGGTGGAGATGCTTCGGGTCCGGCGCCGGGTGTATCGACTGCTCGAGGGTCATCAGCGCCCGGCCGACACCAGCCACCTGTATCTGCTCGCGGGCACGCTGTCCGGCCTGCTCGCGAACGCGAGCACCGACCTCGGCTACTACGACGCGGCGGGCGAGCAGGCCAGGGCGGCATGGGCTTACGCCGAGCTATGCGGGCACAACGGGCTGCGCGCCTGGACGCGCGGCATGCACGCGCTCATCGAGTACTGGTCGGAGCGTCCGCGCCGGGCCGTGCTGCTCGCGCAGAGCGGGCAGGACTTCGCCGATTCGGCGACCGCCAAGGTCCGGCTGCTCAACATCGAGGCCAGGATCTGGTCCAAGATCGGCAGCGCCGCCGACACCGACCGCTGCATCCGCGCCGCCGACGAGGCGCGCGAGCAGGCCGCCAGCGACGACCTGCACGACGGGGTCGGCGGCGTCTTCGGTTTCCCCGACGCCAAGGCCCAGTACTACGCGGGCGCCACCTATATCCATCTCGGCCAGGCCGAGCCCGCGCTCACCGCGACCGAGCGCGCCATCGACCTCTACTCGAACGGTCCGTCGGAGAAGCGCTCCTATGGCGCCGAGGCGCTCGCCCGGGTGGACTGCGCGGCCGCGCATCTGATCAACGGCAGCCTGGACGGCGCCGCCGAGGCCCTGCACCCGGTGCTCGGACTGGCCGAGGACAAGCGCATCGCCCAGCTCGAGGAGCGGCTGACCGGAGTGCGAAGACGGATCGCCCAGCCCGCGTTCCGCGACGCCGTCGAGGCCCGTTTCCTGGACGAACGCATCGAGGAGTTCTGCGGCTCGACCGCGGCCAAGGGCATCCCGCCCGGTAATTCCGCACCTTGACGCACTGTCGAATGCCCTTGCGAGGGGATGGCACCATGGGAAGGTGAGCCCGAGTCATCTCCCCCACCATCCGCCGCGCGTTCTCGAGCAGTCCACGAAGCTGCAGAACGTCGTCTACGAAATCCGTGGACCGGTACACGCGCACGCGGCACGGCTGGAGGCGGAGGGCCACCGCATTCTCAAGCTGAACATCGGCAATCCGGCGCCGTTCGGTTTCGAGGCGCCCGATGTGATCATGCGCGACATCATCGCCGCGCTGCCCTACGCCCAGGGTTACTCGGAATCCAAGGGCATCCTGTCGGCTCGGCGCGCCATCGTGACCCGCTACGAGCTGGTGCCCGGCTTCCCCGAACTGGACGTGGACGGCGTCTACCTGGGCAACGGCGTCTCCGAACTGATCACCATCACCATGCAGGCGCTGCTGAACAACGGCGACGAGGTGCTGATCCCGGCGCCGGACTACCCGCTGTGGACGGCGATGACGAGCCTGGCGGGCGGCACCCCGGTGCACTACCTGTGCGACGAGTCCAACGGCTGGCAGCCCGACGTCGCCGACATCGAGTCGAAGATCACCGACAAGACCAAGGCGCTGCTGGTGATCAATCCGAACAACCCGACCGGCGCGGTCTACTCGGCCGAGGTGCTCCAGCAGCTGGTCGACCTGGCGCGCAAGCACCAGCTGCTGCTGCTCGCCGACGAGATCTACGACAAGATCCTCTACGACGACGCCAAGCACATCTCGCTGGCCAGCCTCGCGCCCGACCTGCTGTGCCTGACCTTCAACGGCCTGTCCAAGGCCTACCGGGTCGCCGGATACCGCTCGGGTTGGCTGGCCATCACCGGTCCGAAGGATCACGCCGCGGGCTTCCTGGAGGGCATCGACCTGCTCGCCTCCTCCCGTTTGTGCCCGAATGTGCCCGCGCAGCACGCGATTCAAGTCGCGCTCGGCGGGCACCAGAGCATCGAGGACCTGATTCTGCCCGGCGGGCGGCTGCTCGAACAGCGCGACGTCGCGTGGGAGCGGTTGAACATGATCCCGGGTGTGTCGTGCGTCAAGCCGAAGGGCGCGCTCTACGCGTTCCCGCGGCTGGATCCGAATGTGTACGACATCCACGACGATTCGAAGCTGGTCCTGGATCTGTTGCTCCAGGAGAAGATCTTGATGGTGCAGGGCACCGGCTTCAATTGGCCGAACCACGATCATCTGCGGATTGTCACGCTGCCGTGGGCGCGCGACCTCGCGGTCGCGATCGAGCGATTCGGCAACTTCTTGGCGAGCTATCGACAGTGATCTGCGTCGCGGGCCTTTAGGGCCGAATCGCCCCGCTTCTGGGCCGGAAACATACCGAATGTATGGATAGAAGCGAGTTTTGAAGACCCGCTAGCGCAAAAGAGCAACTTTTGTGTACAGTGGCTCTTGGCACTTCGAGTGCCCGGTCGGGTTGCCTACCCCCCCTGGGCAACCTGGCCTCGGGTTCGGCCGCCTACCCCCCTGGGCCGCCGGCCTGCGGGCGGCGGAGACATCCCCCTGCTCTCCGCCGCCCCGTCCCGCAATTCCGCCTCTCCGCGTATAAGGCCAGACTCAGGTGCGTGGTGGTTTGCGTTGGCGGCTGGCGGTAGGTGGGTGGTCGAGTTGGCCCGTACCCGGTGAGTTACCCGGATCTCGCGAGATCAGTTATCGCGTGTCGATGTTCTGGTTGTGTCCCGGTGGTGCTGGGCAGGCAACCTGATCTTGAAAATGACATCCTTTAAGCTCGGCACGCGCAGCTGCCTCGGGGAAGCAAGCTCTTGCCGTCCGGCACGAGTGTCCGGGGCCACGACGGACAGGTAGGAACCCGGTGAGCGACCACCATCATCACCACCACCACGATCACTCCGGCCCGATCGCGATCGGCGACACCGCCGCGCGCGTCGTGGTCGGGCTGCTCGCCGTCATCGGCGTGATCACTGTCATCGCCACGATCTGGCTGTGGCCGAGCCGTCAGCACGTCGAGATTCCGCTGCCGATGCAGAACGCGGGCGGCGGCGCGGTGGTGACCGAGGCGGGCACGGTCATCGCGCAGGACGTCGGGCCGTGCGGCAGCCCGTCCATCGGCAAGGTGTTCGCCGACAAGCCCGAGCCGCCGCGCACCAACGCCTACACCTGCCAGCGCAGCCTTATCACCATCGACTCCGGTCCGCACGAGGGCAACAAGACGCTGCTCGAAATCGCGCCGGGCCCAGGGCAACCCGATCTGCGCGCCGGTGACGAGATCCGGTTGGTCCGGCAGACCGATCCGAACGGCACCCCGCTGTACTCCTTCGAGGACTACTCGCGCGGGCTGCCGCTGACGCTGATCGCGCTCGCGTTCGTGGTGGTGATCATCGTGGTGGCGCGCTGGCGCGGTGTGCGCGCGCTGATCGGTCTGGGGTTCGCTTTCGCGGTGCTGGTCATGTTCCTGCTGCCCGCGCTGTTGGACGGCAAGCCCGCGATTCCGGTCGCGTTGACGGCCGGGTCGCTGATTCTCTACGCCGTGCTGTATCTCGCGCACGGCGTCAACCTGCGCACCAGTTCCGCGCTGCTCGGCACGCTCTCGGCGATGCTGCTCGCCGCGGGGCTGTCCTGGCTTGTGATCGAGATGACCCATCTCACCGGTCTGTCCGAGGAGCAGAACACCAACGTCGCCACCTATATCGAGCACGTCAGCATCACGGGCCTGCTGCTCGCGGGCTTCATCATCGGCTCGCTCGGTGTGCTCAACGACGTCACCATCACCCAGGCCTCGGCCGCCTTCGAGTTGGCCGCCCTGGACGAATCCGCTTCGCGTCGGGAGGTTTTCGCCGCCGCCATGCGGGTCGGCCGAGACCACATCGCCAGCACCGTCTACACCCTCGTGCTCGCCTACGCCGGTGGTGCGCTGCCGCTGCTGTTGCTGTTCAGCGTCGCGGGCCGCTCGATCCGCGACGTGCTCGCCGGCGACGCGGTCGCCATCGAGATCGCGCGATCCTCGGTCGGTGGTATCGCGCTGGCCCTTTCGGTGCCGCTGACCACCGGTATCGCGGCGCTGCTCGCGCGGCCGTTCGGGCACAAGAAGGTGACCGCGCCCGCGCCTCGGCACGGGCGGCACTCGCGGGGGTGAGGGCTGGCGCTGTTCAGCCCGGCGGGGGCGGTGGGGGCGGGAAGGGGAAGACCTCGGGCGGGATGGTCGGCACCACGATCGGCGGGAGGCCGGGGACGACGAAGGTGTTCGGACCCTGGGTGGGCGGCGGGGTCGTGGTCGTCTGACGGCGCGGGGGCGGGGCGGCGACCGATTCCTCGGTCTCCGTCGTGGTGGCCGGTGCGACCGCGATCTGTGGATCGAGGGTGGTGGTGCGCGGCACGCCGCTCGGCGAGACCGACGTCGAGCCCTCGCTGCTCCGCGAATCCCGTTCCAGCACTTGGGGTCCGTAGCCCAGGCCCAGTCCGATCGCGGCGACGACGGCCAACGCGCTGACGGTCAGCACGGCGCCGTTCAATTCGCGCTTCTCGTGGCGGCGCGGGTTGGCGGCGAGCCAGTCCTCGGCGAGACCGTCGATATCGTCGACGTCGTCCGGCTGCGGTCTACCCTTCGGGCGCTTCGGGCGGCGCTTGGGCGGCGCGGACAGCCAGGCCGGTGAGAGATCCTCGTCGTGGTAGCCGCCCGTGGGCGCCTGGCTCGGGGCGGGACTCGGCGCACCGACCGGGGCCGCGGGCCGGACCGGTCTCGCGAGCAGCGCCGCACCGCGCGCGACCACCGTCTCCGGGCTCTCCGGCACGATGACCGGCACGCCCATCCAACGCTCGAGCACCTTGCCGATCAGCGGAATCCTGGCGCAACCGCCGATCGCGAGCACACCGTGCACCGGACGATCGGAACGCACGATCACATCCCGCGCCATCCGCGCCGACGACTCGATGGCCAGCATGATCAGCGATTCGAAGTTCTCCTGCGCGAGCAGCACCAGTCCCTGCTCGCTGGGCAGCGCGACCGCGGTATTGCTGGACAGCTGTTCCTTGGCCTCCCGGCACAGCGCGTCCAGCGCGGCGAGGCCCGCCGGGTCCTGCGGGTGCGCGATGCGGCCCGAGGCGATCTGCTGTTCGCGGATCAGCGAATCCAGGTAGTCGCCGCTGATGTCGCTGGTGCGCTCGCTGTGCCTGACCTCCCTGGTCTGGGTGTCGACCACGCTCACCGAGAGTCCGGTGCTACCGAGGTCGTAGACCACCAACGACGAGATGCCGCGGATATCGCCGGTGGCCTGGGCGAATTCGAGCGCGGCGAAGACCTCGGGCACCAGCTCGTAGTTGGTGATCTGCTGGCGCGCCATGGCGGCGCGGACCGCCCTGGCCTGCTGTTCGCTGCGATAGGCGAACGCGGTCGCGCCGATCTGGTGGGTCGCCAGCGTGACGCCGACCGCCTCCGCGGCGAGTTCTTCCGCGTGGTGCTGGGTCACCGGGATGGTCTGCAGGTCGAAGGCGTCGGGAGTGACGTGCCCGGGGGGATTACCGGCGTGCGGTCGCGCCATACGGACAGCGCCGGCCCCCACCGAAACCCCCAGTACCGAACTCATCAGCTGCCCATCTCGTTTCACGCTTCACGACAAAGCGAGCCCGCGTCGCCAAGGACGCGACCCGCTCCCGGGACCCTACCGGCGGCGCTCAGTCGCACACGAGGCAGGCAGGATCGGGAAATCCGGCGCGGCCTCGCCAGGCAACTCTACGGTGTGCCGAGTCCGGCGTACACCCATCCCGCCTCTCTCCAGGTGGCACGATTGAGACAGTTGCGACCGTCGATGATCGACCTGCCGCGCACCACCCGATCCAGATCTCGCGGACGCAGCGCCGTGAACTCGTCCCACTCGGTGAGCACGAGCACCACGTCGGCGCGGTCGCACGCCTCGGCCACCGAGGTCGCGTAGTTCAGGGTGGGGAAGACCCGGCGCGAATTCTCCAGTGCCTTAGGGTCGTACACCGTCACCACCGCGCCGTGCAGTTGGATCATGCCCGCGACGTTCAGCGCGGGGGAGTCGCGCACGTCGTCGGATTCCGGTTTGAAGGCCGCGCCGAGCACCGCGACGTTCGCGCCGAGCAGCGAACCGCCGCAAGCCTTCGCGGCCATGTCCACCACTTTGGTGCGACGGCGCATGTTGATGTTGTCGACCTCGCGCAGGAAGGCGACCGCGTGGTCCGCGCCGAGTTCGCCGGAGCGCGCCATGAAGGCTCGAATGTCCTTGGGCAGACAGCCGCCACCGAAACCCAAGCCCGCGTTGAGAAATCGGCGACCGATGCGCGCGTCGTAGCCGAGCGCGTCGGCGAGCACGGTGACGTCGGCGCCGGTCGCCTCGCAGACTTCCGAGACAGCATTGATGAACGAGATCTTCGTCGCCAGAAAGGCATTCGCGGAGACCTTCACCAATTCCGCGGTGGCCGAATCGGTCAGCAGGAAGGGGACCTCGGCCGCGATGAGATCGGCGTAGATCTCGCGCACCAGGTCCTCGACCCAGGCGGCGTTGTCCCTGGCGCGGTCGACGCCGAGCACTAGGCGGTCGGGGCGCAGCGTGTCCTGCACCGCGAAACCCTCACGCAGGAACTCCGGATTCCACGCCACTTCGACGTCGGTGCTCGCCAGCTCCCGGGCGCGCGCGCCGAGCGCGGCGGCCGTGCCCACCGGAACGGTCGACTTGCCGATCAGCACCGAGGGCCGCTCCAGCAGCGGGGCGAGCGTATCGACCACGGCGTGCACGTATTTCAGGTCGGCGGCGTACTCGCCCTTCTTCTGCGGCGTGCCGACGCCGAGGAAGTGCACGTCGGCGTGCGCGGCCGCCTCCGGATAGGACGTGGTGAACCTGAGTCTGCCCGCGTCGAGATTCCGGCGCAGCACCTCCTCGAGGCCGGGTTCGTAGAACGGCACCACGCCGTCGGACAGCTTCGCCACCTTGCCCGGATCGACGTCCACCCCGATCACGTCGTGCCCGAGTTCGGCCATGCAGGCGGCGTGCGTGGCCCCCAGGTACCCGGTTCCGAAGACTGTGCATCGCATGATTGATTGGTAAGCCCCCACGGTGGCCGCGCCACGTCAGTGAGGCAAGGGTCACGGCAACAGCAGGTGTACAGGTGGCAACAGCCTCCGCTCGGCGGCGGTGACCTGCGGTGATGCGGTGCCGATACGATCGAAGGCGTGCGACGACGTTCGGTGACCCGTGCCGTGATCGGTCTCGTCGCGGTGCTCGTCGTCGCTGTCGTCGCGCTCTGGCCGGTCTATGTCCGGCCGCGCACCGATCCGCCCGCGCCGGCCGACGCGATCCTGGTGCTCGGCGGCGCGCACGACGGCCGCGAGCAGCTCGGCCTGCGCCTGGCCGCGGCGGGTTACGCGCCACGGGTGCTGTTCTCCGACCCCTACGAGTACAGCGCGCGGATGAACCGCATCTGTCACGGCGGCTACCGCTTCGACGTCATCTGCTTCGATCCGTCCCCGCGCACCACCCGCGGTGAGGGACGCGAGCTCGCTCGCCGCGCGCGCGCCGAAGGATGGCGCCGCGTCATCGTCGTCACCTTCACCCCGCACATCTCCCGCGCCCGGTTCATTCTCGAAAAGTGTTGGGACGGTGAGCTTCTCTTCATCGATCCGGAACCGGATCTTTCGGCGCTCCGGTGGGCGTACGACTATGTCTACCAATCCGCCGGGTACACAAAGGCTTTCTTCGAGAACTGCTGATTCTGCTCCGAGCAGACTGCGGGCAAATTTGTAGGTAGTAGTTCCTGCAAAACCCACGTGCGCTTGCCGCCCGGGGTGCAATATGTCTGCACGCACGACGACTCCTGTCGGGGGGAGCCGCCTTCGGGCCACCAGAGGTCGCGCGACCGACTACGAGCAGGGGATAAATCTATGGCTTACCCGACGCAGCAACCGCACGGGAACTTTGGTCCTCAGGGTAGCGGGCCGTACGGGCCGCCCAAGAAAGGAGTACCGGGGTGGGTCTGGGTCGCAGCGGTTTTCGGGGCGATTCTGTTCGTGGGATTGATCGGAACCGCGCTCGGCGGCGGCGAGCGAGAGAAGTCGGTCGAGCCCGCTGCTGCTCCCGTCGCCGCCGTGCCGACATCCGCCGCGCGGGTGCCGGTCGCGGCCGTGCCCACGTCCGAGGCGGTTCGACCGACCAGCACGCAGAGGACCACTGCCGTGGCCGCGCCCGCGGTGCAAGTGCCGATGCCCAACGTCGTCTGCATGAATCTGCAGGCGGCGCAGGACGCTATTCAGGCTGCGGGCGTCTTCTACTCGCGGTCGACGGACGCCACCGGCGCGGGCCGGATGCAGATCATGGACCGGAATTGGATCGTCATCGGCCAGAATCCGGCGCCGGGTGTGTTGATTGGCGAAGGGGATGCGGTGCTGTCCGTCGTGAAGTACGGCGAGACGAGAACCTGCGGCTGAAAGCGCTCTGCCGGGCGGAGGGTTCCGCCTCGAACCACCGGAAGAGACCCCGTAGGTTCTGCGCCGACGCCCGACATCGTCTGGAAATTCACGAAGACGATCTTTCTGCCGCGGCCAGGGACCGGACCTACGTGTCTAAACTGAGGGCAAGGTGCTTCAGTTTGATTTCCCGGCGGCGGGCGTCCTACATTGGGGACATGTTGGCCGTTGGCCAATAGTGGTGCACCGTGGCATACCCCGCCGGGAGGACAGATGGATTACGACTGGTCAGCGGCCGATCTGGCCTTTCGGGACGAGGTGCGGGGTTTTCTCGACGCGAAGCTGACGCCGGAGTTGCGGCGGGCCGGGCGGCTGGCGACGAGCGTCTATCCGGACCACGAGGCCAGCATGGAGTGGCAGCGGATCCTGCACGAGCGCGGATGGGCGGCGCCGCACTGGCCGGTGGAGCACGGCGGGTGCGGCTGGAGCCTGACCCAGCACTACATCTTCAGCCGGGAATCGACGCTCGCCGGCGCGCCGACACTGTCGCCGATGGGCATCAGGATGGTCGCGCCCGCCATCATCGCCTTCGGCACCCCGGAGCAGAAGGCCTTCTACCTGCCGCGCATCCTGACCGGCGAGATCTTCTTCTGCCAGGGCTATTCGGAGCCGGAAGCGGGCTCGGACCTGGCCTCGCTGAGCATGGCGGCGATCGACGACGGCGACGATTTCGTCTGCACCGGAAGCAAGATCTGGACCACCCACGCCACCGAGGCCAACTGGATCTTCTGCCTGGTGCGCACCTCGCGCACGGGCAAGAAGCAGCAGGGCATCACCTTCCTGCTCATCGACATGAACACCCCGGGCATCGAGATCCGGCCGCTGGTGATGACTTCCGGCGAGCAGGTGCAGAACCAGGTGTTCTTCGACAACGTCCGGGTGCCCAAGAGCAATGTGCTCGGCCGCGTCGACGACGGCTGGACGGTGGCGAAATACCTGCTCGTGCACGAGCGCGGCGGCGCGGCGGCGCCGATGCTGCAGGTCATGGGTCAGGAGCTGGCCGAGGCGGCGGCGCGGCAGCCGGGCCCGGACGGGAATCCGCTCATCGACGATCCCGGCTTCGCTCTGCGCTTGGCGGACGTCAGGATTCGCACCGATGTGCTGGAAGTGCTGGAGTATCGGACCATTTCGGCGATGGGGCAGGGCAAGGACCCCGGTCCCGCCTCGTCGATGCTGAAAATCCTGGCGACCGAGCTGAGTCAGCAGCTGACCGAACTCGCGCTGGACGGCGCGGGCCCCGTCGGTCGCGTTTACCAGCCGCATGCCACCGCACCGGGCGGCCCGATCGCCGAATTCGCGCCGCCCGCAGACGGTTACCACAGCGGCGCGGACTGGCAGGCGGTCGCGCCGCTGCGCTACTTCAACGACCGCGCCGGATCGATCTACGCCGGTAGCAACGAGATTCAGCGAAACATCCTCGCCAAAGCAGCATTGGGGCTCTGATGGACTTCACACTCACCGAGGAGCAGCAGCTGCTGCGTGACGCGGTCGCCGGATTCCTCGGCGTCCGCTACGACCTGGAGAAGAGCAGGGCCGCCGCCAAATCCGCGCAGGGCTGGCAGCCCGCCGTCTGGCGCGGATTCGCCGAGGAGCTCGGGATTCTCGGCGCGACGCTGCCCGAGCGGGTCGACGGAATGGGCGGCGGCCCTGCCGAATTGATGGTCATCGCCGAGGAATTGGGTCGCGCGCTGGTCGTCGAGCCGTTCGTCGACACCGTTGTGGTCGGCGCCGGTCTGTTGGAGCGATCCGGAGGCGCGCGGGCGGACGAAGTGCTGCGCGGGATCGTCGCGGGCGATGTGCGCACCGCGTTCGCGTCGCTGGAACCGACTTCCGGCCCGACGCTGCACGACGTCAGCACCGTCGCGCGCCGAGACGGCGACTCGTGGGTGCTCGACGGAGCCAAATGCGTGGTGACCAGCGCACCGCTCGCTACCCATCTGCTCGTCACCGCGCGCACCGCGGGTGAGCGGCGCGATCGAGCCGGAATCTCGCTGTTCCTCACCGAATTCGACGCGGCGCATCCGCCCGCCGGAGTCGAGGTGCACTCCTACCGCACCATCGACGATCGTGTCGGATCCGACCTCGTCTTCACCGGATTCCGGCTCCCCGCCGACACGCTGCTCGGCGCCGAAGGCGCGGCGTGGGACGCGATCGAACCGACGGTGGACGTCGCGATCGCCGCGATCTGCGCCGAAGCCGTCGGTAGCCTGCGCAAAGTGCTGGGCGACACCGTCGAATACGCCAAGCAGCGCCAGCAATTCGGCGTGCCGATCGGCAGTTTCCAGGCCCTGCAACACCGCATGGTCGACATGTACATGGAACTGGAGCAGGCCATCGCCGCGGCCCACCTAGCCACCCACGCCCTCTCCGCCGCCCCCGCCGACCGCGCCCGCGCTCTCTCCGCCGCCAAGGTCACCATCGGCCGCGCCGCCCGCTTCATCGGCCAGAACGCCGTCCAACTGCACGGCGCCATGGGCATGACCGAAGAACTCGCCATCGGCCACTATTTCAAACGCCTCACCGCCCTGGAACGCGAATTCGGCACCACCGACCACCACCGCGCCCGCTACGCGCGGCTGACAAGGCCGTCAGCGCAATCCGGGTGACATCAGAACTAGTTCTGACATACTGGTCACATGGGTGCGTCAGCTACATGGTCGGAGTTCCTACGTGACCCGAATCGGGTCATCGAGGCGATGGAGGTGAACGGGGAGGTGACCCTCGTTCGTCGTTCCGCGCCGCCCGTGCGGCTGTCGGATGCGGCCGAAGCCGCCGCGACCCAGGAGACCCTCGGCGCGCTGACCCAACTGCTCGCCTTGGCGCTGGACGACGAGCTGCTCGAGCGGCTCGTAGACCGGCTCACCATCGCGTTCCCGTGGATCGAGTTGCTGCCCGAGGGCCAGCGGCCGGAGTTCGTCGCGGATTTCCTGAACAACGCCCGCGGCGGCCTCTCGGTCGGCCACCTCTCCGGCCTCACCGCGACGCTCGCCGCATGGCGCGACACCGCCGCCGCCTACGCGGACTCCCGCATCCGCGTCGACGCCTCCGACCTCGACTACCTCGACGAACCGGTCCCGGTACCGAACCCCGAGGGCGACGAGTGAGCAAGCGACGGGACGTCACAAGGCCGCTGAAACGAACCGAATACGAAATCGTCTTCATCACCAGCGAGGCGCAGAAAGGCTGGACCGACTGCCTCGCCGCGGCGCGCAACGCGATGGTCGACGCCTGGGACCTGCTGACCTGCGAGCCCGAGGTCCGGTCGGCAAGGTTGTACCCGCTGAAGGGCGAGCTGCGCTACGGCAGCTACCAGGGCCAAACCTACGAGCGCTACCAATACAAATTCAGCGACGGCGGACGACTCTGGTACTTCGTCGAACACGCACCCAAGGGCAGCCGAACCGCGGGCCGCGTGCTGCTCGAGCGCTGCCTACCCGGACATCCCAAAGAGACGGAGTAGACGCGGGACGCATCTGTCAGCCGTGTCGTCTTCGCGCGACCTCCTTGCGGATCTCGCGTAGCTCGGCGCGCACAGCCTCCATATCGTCCTCGTCATCGAGTTCGACCGAGCTCTCGGCGAGCGCTTCGTACTGCCTCTTCCTCCGCTCGTCACGGTAGGCGAGGACGTCGGTCAGCAGGACGCGTCGCCGGGAGCCGGTTCGCTCCGAAGGGATCTCGTTCGCATCGATCAGACGGACGACCGTCGGCCTGCTGACACCGAGTAGGTCGGCGGCTTGCTGGGTGGTCAGCGTCATGCTCTGCGGAGCGACGGTGACGGCCTTGCCCTCGCGCAGTGCCGCGACGACCTGGACAAGGACGCGATGCACGGACTCCGGAACCTCGACCTGATCGTGCTCGTCGGCGCCGACCAACAGGTAGCGAGGTCGTATGCGATCACCGCGGCGCGACTCGTGGGCCGCGAGGAAGCTCACGACGGGGGCGAGTTCCTCGGTCGGCTCGGGCAGATAGGTGTGCTGCATCAGGGCTTCGGACGTCATCGACGTAGCCTCCTTTCGAAAGAATCGTAACTCGTTTCGAATCGTTCGTACAGCGACTTGCCGCGAACAGCGCTCGGCCCGGGTTCCGATCGAACCCGGGCCGAGCGCTGTGTTCAGTTGGGGACCGTGTCAGTTCTTGCGGCCCGGGGCCTTCGCGCCCGACTTGAAGCCGAGGCCGCCTGGCTTGGCGGTCGGCGGTGCGACGGCGGCGCCGTTGCCGGAGGTGCCGTTGGTGGGCTGTTCCGGTGCGGGCTGCGGGGTTTCGGCCGGGGCTTCCGCGGCCGGGGCCGGTTCGGCAGCAGCCGGTTCGGCGGGGGCCGGGGTCGCGGCGGCGCCGGGGGCCTTGGGCCCGGGGCGCTTGAAGCCGGACTTCATGGCGAGGCCCTTGGCCGGGACGGTCGGCTTGGTCTCGGTGGGAGCCGAAGCCGAAGCCGGTGCCGCGGCAGGGGTTTCCGCAGCGGGCTCCGCGGGCGCGGCGGGGGCCGCGGCCTTCGCGCCGGGCGCCTTCGCGGCACCCTTCATCGCCAGACCCTTGCCACCGGGCGCCTTGGCCGCACCCTTCATGCCCAGACCCTTGACGGGCGGGGCCGCGGGCGCTTCCGTGGCGGGAGCTTCAGCGGCCTCCGCAGCCGGAGCCGCCTTCGCACCGGGAGCCTTGGCGGCGCCCTTCATGCCAAGGCCCTTGCCGGGAGCCTTGGCCGGACCCTTCATGGCCAGGCCCTTGACGGGCGCGGCGGGAGCGGTCGAAGCCTCGGCGGCCGGAGCGTCCGCGGCCGGAGCCGCTTCGGCCTTCGCACCGGGAGCCTTGGCGGCGCCCTTCATACCTAGGCCCTTGCCGGGAGCCTTGGCCGGACCCTTCATGGCCAGACCCTTGGCGGGCGCGGCTGCTTCCGCGGCCGGAGCCGCTTCGGCCTTCGCACCCGGCGCCTTGGCGGCACCCTTCATGCCCAGACCACCGGGCGCCTTCGCGGGGCCCTTCATGGCCAGGCCGCCACCGGTCGGCGCCGCCTTGGCGGGCGCCGGGGTCTCGGTCGCCACGGCGACGGGCTCCGGTTCTGGCTCGGGCTCCGGCTCGGCCTTGGGCTCCTGGATGACGGTCAGGTTCGCGGTCAGCGCGGCGGGCTCGACGCGCTCGATGGCGTCCAGCATCAGCTGGGCCACGTCGACGACCTCGACGCCTTCGCCTTCGCCCTTCTCCTGACGCGCGGTGACACCGTCGTTCAGCATCACGCGGCAGAAGGGGCATCCGGTCGCGATCTTGCCCGGCCCGGAGCCGTTCGACGCCGCGAGGGTCGACAGACCCTCGTCCACCCGGTCGACGTTGATGCGCTTGCCGAGCTGCTCCTCCATCCACATGCGCGCGCCACCGGCGCCACAGCACATGGAGCGCTCGCCGTGCCGCGGCATTTCGACCAGGGTCGAGCCGGAGGCTTCCATCAGCTCACGCGGCGCGTTGTAGACCTTGTTGTGCCGGCCCAGGTAGCAGGGGTCGTGGTAGGTCACGTTCTGCGTCACCGAGGCGACCGGGATCAGCTTCTTCTGCCGCACCAGGCGGTTCAGCAGCTGGGTGTGGTGCACGACCTCGTAGGTGCCGCCGACCTGCGGGTACTCGTTGTTGAGCGCGTTGAAGCAGTGCGCACAGGTGACGACGATCTTCTTCTTGCGGTCCTCGACGCCCTCGAACACCGAGTTCAGCAGCTCGATGTTCTGCGCCGCCAGCTGCTGGAACAGGAACTCGTTGCCCGCGCGACGGGCCGAGTCACCGGTGCAGGTCTCCTCCTGGCCGAGCACCATGAACTTCACGCCCGCGGTGGCGAGCAGCTCGGCGACGGCCTTGGTGGTCTTCTTGGCGCGGTCCTCGTAGGCGCCAGCGCAACCCACCCAGAACAGGTACTCGTAGCCGTCGAAGCTGTCCGCGTCCTGGCCGAAGACCGGGATCTGGAAGTCGACCTCGTTGATCCAGTTCAGGCGGTCCTTGGCGTTCTGGCCCCAGGGGTTGCCCTTGTTCTCCAGGTTCTTGAACAGACCCGCCAGCTCGGAGGGGAACTCCGACTCGATGAGCACCTGGTAGCGGCGCATGTCGATGATGTGGTCGACGTGCTCGATGTCCACCGGGCACTGCTCGACGCACGCGCCACAGGTGGTGCAGCTCCACAGCACCTCGGGGTCGATGATGCCGTTGACGTCCTCGCCGCCGACCAGCGGACGCTCGGCCTCGGCCTTGGCCGCTTCCGAGATCTTGGCCAGCGCGGCCTCGTTCGGCTTGCTTTCGGCGTCGACCAGGCCGACCTCGTCGCCGCCCATGTCCTTGCGGCCGCCGGCCAGCAGGTACGGCGCCTTGGCGTAGGTGTGGTCGCGCAGCGACATGATCAGCAGCTTCGGCGACAGCGGCTTACCGGTGTTCCACGCGGGGCACTGCGACTGGCAGCGACCGCACTCGGTGCAGGTGGTGAAGTCGAGAATGCCCTTCCAGGAGAAGTCCTCGATCCGGCCCGCGCCGAGGGTGTCGGTGTCGGGGTCGACGTTCTCCATGTCGAGGACCTTGCCGTTGGAGATCATCGGCTTGGCCGCGCCGAGGGCGACGCCGCCGTCGTCCTCGCGCTTGAAGTAGATGTTCGGGAAGGCCGAGAAGCGGTGCCAGGCCACGCCCCAGGTGATGTTGCGACCGACCAGGTAGAGGAAGGCCATACCCGACATCAGCTTGATGAACGCGAAGATCGACACAAGGGTCGGGCTCGCGGGCAGCAGCTTGGCGACCTGCATGGTGAAGAAGTCGGTCGCGGCGTTGGAGTGGTGATAGGTCGCGATCTTGCCGGCCTTCACGAAGATCATGCCGAGGCCCTCGAGCAGGACGATCGCCTCGATGACGTAGGCCGGTGCGAACTTCGAGCCGCTGAAGCGGGACAGGCGCTCGGGCAGGCGCGGGTGGTTCAGCTGCCGGATGATGATCAGCGTGCCGATGCCGACCACGGTGCCGATGCCGAGGATCTCGTCCCACAGGTGGTAGATCGCCGTGTCGCCGATGATCGGCCAGTGGAACTCGGGGTCGAAGGTCTGACCGTACGCCTCGAACCACAGCATGGCGCCGCCCATGAAGCCGATCATGACGAGCCAGTGCGCCCAGCCGACGGTGCGGAACTTGTTCATCCGCGTATGCGCGAGGAACTCGATCAGCATCTGCTTGAAGCGCGGGAAGAACGGTCGCCACCGATCCGGCGCGCCCTGTCCGACCATGATGGTGCGAGCGATGTTCCTGACGCCGCCGAAGAACGACGCCCAGCACAGCAGACTGAGCGTCGCCCCAATCGTGCCCAGCGTCACTGTCAGGGCATTCATGTCGCGACCTTTCTTTGAGGCAACACGAGCGTTCTGGTGCGGCAGGCCTGCAGCACCGGTTCGCTCGTATCGTAACCGCCAGTAAGTTACCCACCGGTAACTTCTGGTGTCTATCGTACGATCGGTATTTGAGGCGTAACCCTGCTTACTGGGGCTTGACCTGAAATTTACCTGTGATCAATCTCACATGAACTCTTGGTGGTTCGTTGTGAGACCGGCCGGTCACCACCGTAAACGCCGAGCAAGTCGTCCTATTCGGTAAGGACAGGCTTACTCGGCGTGTTTTGTTATCGATCTCGCTTCTGGGCGTTCGTTCGATTACGCTCACGTGCGTTCTGTTTGCTACGCCTTCGTCACACCGCTCGGGGAGAATCCGAAGGGGCCGACCGCCTTTCGGGTTGAATGAGCGCTCTCGCGTGTGTAAGCGCGGCGCGCGGACAACGACACCTGATGGATTGGAAACTGAATTGAATCTCCGCAGAACCACCGCGGCTGCCGCGCTGGTCGTCGGCGCGATGACCATCGGTATGGGTACTGCTCACGCCGAACCTGCCGCACCCGCACCGGCCGAGGGCATCGACTACTCGGTCAAGCTTGTGGACAAGACGGTGGTGACGACGCTCAAGGGGGGGACCTTCGAGCTCGCCAAGTCGTCCGAGGACGTCCAGGAAAATGACCTCTACCTGGTCAAGGACGATGCGGGCAACACCGTGCTCGAGCTGCCGCTCGCCTTCAAGGTCGCCGACATCGCGGTGCCGGTGAAGCCGGAGGTCAAGAACGACGGCAAGGTCCTCGAGCTGACTCCGGACCAGAACGCGATCCCCGCCGACAAGAAGGCGGCCACGAAGGTCGACGCGGTGAGCTTGGCCGTCAAGCCGGTTGCCTCTCCGATGGAAAACCAGCGTGCGCAGAACGAGTTCGCCAGCCAGTTCGGCATCGCGACGGCGGTCGGCGGCTTCCTCGGCACCGCGATCGGTGTGGTTGCCGGTGGTCTGATCGGCACGGCGGTCGGCCTCATCGAGTGCCTCACGATTGTCGGTTGCATCGCGGCGATTCCGACTATCGCCGCCTTCGCCGGTATCGGAGGCATCCTGGGCACCATCGCGCTCGGCGGTCCGGCTCTGGCCCTCGCGGGTATGGACCTGATCAACACCCTGCAGGCTCCGGAAGGCACCACCAAGTGGGCCGACAAGCCGAAGGCCGGTCAGTCCGCGAACTGACCCGGCTCCGAACAGCCGACCGGCCCGTTCCCTTCGGGGAGCGGGCCGGTTTTCGTTTGCGCGGGTAGGTCTGCCAAAACGCACCAACGCCCCAGGGCTCAGCGCCGCGAGCGGCAGCGGTTCAGTGGCTCAGCCGGGCAACTCCAGCGAGCCGTGGAAAGTGACCGCCCCCAACCGAACCCCCCTCTCACCGTAGGACCGCTCCGCCATCTCGAACGTGCCGTTCTCGCGCACCAGCAGCACCGTGCTGGCCCTGGTGCCGTGCACCTCGTTGGCGATGAACCGTGCCGACAACCCCCGCTCCATCTCCCGCGGGACGCCCGTGTGCGGCAACTCGTCGTCGGGGGCCTCCGTGCGATCGGAGAGGACGTCGAAATACCGGTCCACCGCACCGGGATCGGATTCCACCACCTTGCGCAGCTCGGTCAGGCCGTCCCGCACCTTGGGCCAGATTCGCTGCGGCGCCTCCAGTTCGGCGCCGGGCACCGCCTCCGCCGATGTGACAAAAGTGCCGTTGGACAGCCCGTGGAAGCCGGGAGCGAGCGGTTGCGGAGGATTCGCGCTGCGGTTCGAATGCCACCACAGCGCAGCGAGATCCGAGACGACGAGGTTGTAGCCGTTGTAGTCGTCGGGCGCCGCGGCGACCTCGCGAACGTACTTTTCCGGGCTGGGGAATTCGCCGCAGGGATGCCGGTCGTCGCCGCCGCGCAGGAAATCCATCAGCAGCGCGCCGCGTGAACGAGCGCCGATCCGTGCGTCATTCGGATTTCGGACGTTGGTCACCGCGGCGAAGCGATTGTGTGCGCCCGCCACGGTCGTGCCGAGCCAGGTGCCGGGCGGATCGCCCTCGGCCCTGCCGACCGCGCCCGTGTCCCGGCCCGCGAGCAGTCCGGGCACCTCCGGCCACCACCGCATGGATTCGGTAGGCCTGAGGTAGAACTCGTCCCGGTTGGCGGCCACGATCAACCGGTAGTCCGGGTGTGCGCGCCAGCCGATCAACACCAAACACATTGGTCCAGAATGCCGGAACACCTGCCGCCCGGTCATCGGAAAGGGCAGCGAAAACCGGTGCTGGAAACAGTAAAAAGGCGTACCTTCGCCTTCGCTGCGGCCGTGCGCGGTCGAACGACACCGCCAACGACGAAGGCCGCCGACGCGAACGTCGACGGCCTTCCGTGGACCCCGAAGGTCAGTTGGTGCGGATGCGCAGCCCCGGGTTGTCCGAGAGGACCACGCTGACCGGCTGCGCGAACAGCTGCGGCGTGTTGCCGGTGAGCGCGCCGATCAAGTTGGGGATCTCGCAGATCGGGTAGTCGGCCACCGACGACGCGCTGGAGATGCCGAGCGCGAGACGTCCCGTGACGATCGGGCCGCCGCTGTCGCCGGGCAGGGCGCAGATGTTGGCCGAGAAGCTCTGCGTCAGTTCACGATCGCCGACCTGCACGGTCTGGTCGACGGCGTTGACGATGCCGCAGCTGAATCCGGTGCGCGAACCCGACTTGCAGACCGGGGCGCCGACCACCGGGGTGGCCACACCGTCGACCGCGATCGGCGCGGCGCCGGGCACCCGCACGCTGTTGTTGCTGAAACGGCCGACGAAGGCGTCGTTGATCCGGATGATCGAGTAGTCCTGGTTGCCCAGCACCGACTTCTGGAACACGCCGAGCTGGGCGCCGCGCGTCTCCCGTGGCAGCAGCTCGTGCACGGCCGAGGCGTTGTCGAGGTCGGGGTTGCAGTGGCCCGCCGAGATGTTCACGACGTTGCCCGCCCGGTCGGTGCCGTTGAAACCGAACGAGCAGCGCAGCTGGCTCCCGCCGCCCACCGACGCGTAGCCGTCGCCGCCCGCCAGCGCGGCCTGGTTGTCGCCCTCGGCGATGGCAGTGCCCTGCGGCAGCTGCTCGGCCGCCACCGGCGGCGCGATCACGATGACCCGCGCCGGGTCGACGAAGCTGGGCATCGGCAGACCCGCCTGGTCCACCCGCACCGCGATGCTGTTGTTGACCGTGTCGATCACGACGCCGCGCACCAAGGCGGCGACCGCCTCGGGCTGGCCCTCCAGCCAACGCTCGAACGCGCTCTTCTCGCCACGCAGCGCGGCCTCGCTCTTGGCGACGTTGCGGACCTCGAACCCGGCCGACGCGGCCGCGTTGCGCGCTTCCTCCGCGCCCGGCCCCTGCGCGATCGCGACGACGGCCTTGCCCGCGTCGTCGAGCCAAGCGCCACCGAAGACCTCCGGGTACTGGCGCTGCGCCGACGTGGCGAAGGCCGCGACCTGCTGGCCGAGATCGGCACGGCGCAGGTATTCCTCGGGGGAGATCTTCAGATCACGGGTGACCGCGGCGATGAGGTCCGCGGGCAGGCCCGGGGCGGGTTCCGCGTTCGCCACTGCCGCCGTCGGCCCGAACAGCAAGATCGCCGCCGAGGCGGCGATCACTGATTTCCGGAACCTGGTCTGTCGCGCAGCGGATCGGAACTGACCTATACGTGGCAGGAGCATGACCAGACTATATGGGGTCCGGGCCGGTATTCCCACCCGACCGGGACCCCATTTTTGCCCGAATCGGACTTATCGGCTATCCGGCGTTCGGCCGAGTCCGCACCTGGATGCCGCTGCCGAGCCCGCCGCCCGCCGTCGAGTCGATGTCGGCGAGGATCGCGCGGATGGGAATGCCCAGCGAGGCGGTGCCGCCGTACGGAGCGAGCGCCAGGTTCGCCTCGTTGCAGTCCGGTGCGTCGGCGGCGTTCGAACCGCTGGTGATGCCGAGCGCGAGGGTGCCGGAGACGATCGCGCCGCCGCTGTCGCCACCGAGGGTGCAGGCGGAGCTGGCGAAGCCGCGGATCGTCTTGCTCTCGCCGTCGGCGGTGTAGAGCTGCGTCTCGACCCGGTCCGCGACCACGAAACCGCAAGTGAACGTGGACGACTGACCCGACTTGCACACCGGAGCGCCGGTGATCGGGTCGGCGGTGCCGGTGATCGACAGGGTGGTGCCGTTGGCGCCACGCACCGAGGGCTGGTCCATGCCCGCACGGACGGCGCGCTCGTTCAGCTTGATCACCGAGTAGTCCAGCGCGTTCTGCCCGCCCAGCGTCGCCTGCACGAAGGTGCCCAGCTCGGGGCTGTTCGGGAGGTCCTTCAGGTTGGGCAGGTAGACGCCCGCCTCCTGGTTCGGCTTGCCAAGGTTCGGGTCGCAGTGGCCCGCGCTGATGTTGAGCGCGTTGCCCGCGTCGTCGACGCTGTTGAAGCCGAAGGAGCAGACGTCGACGTTGCGCAGCGACGAGTCGTGCAGGGAGCTGGGCGCGCTGATGTAGGTGTCGCCGCCCATCGGCCTGCGCTCGGCCGGGCCGCCGCTGCCCGGAGAGAGGATGACCTTGATGTTGGCGATCAGGGTCGGCAGGTTCAGCACGTGACCCGCGGGAGTGTTCGCGACGCTGAGCACCAGCTGGCTGTTCAGGAAGTCGATGGCGACCGAGTTGATCGCCTCGGACAGCTCGCGCGGCAACGAGGTGATCCACTGGTTGAGCTGCATCAGCGAGCTTTCCAGGCTGTCCGCCGAGACCGGGGCGAGCCGGGTCTGGTAGCCGTCGGCCGCGGCGATGCTGGCGGCATCCGGCGAGGTCACCGCGACGACGGGCTTGCCGTCGGCGCTCATCCACGCGCCCGCGTAGGACTCGGGGCGCTCGGAGCGGAAGTCGCGGGCGTAATCCCTGAGCTGCTGGGCGCGGGCCGCGCGGTCGAGATACTCGGTGGGCGTCATCTTCAGATCGCGCGCGATCGCCTCGACCAGCTCGGCGGGCAGGGTATCCGCGCTGAGCTGTGGCGGTGCGGGTTCCGCCGTCGCCGTGCCGGACAAGGGGGCCAGGAGAACGGTCGCCGCGGCTCCGAGAGAGGCTGCTTTGACCGCGGCGCGACGCGCCACCAACTTGCGCATGAAGTCCCTTCGTCGGCACAGAAGTGCCAGCTAAATCCGTGGGCCGTCGGCGGCGAACCCGTTGGCGCACAGTCCTCGTCCAGCGACACGATTCGCCCGGGAAACGTCGGACGGACCGGTCAGCGCTTCACTCTAGGCCACAAACCGCTTCCGTTCGCTATTAAACGACCTCGAATCAACGGGGCCGATTGTTTCCGGGCGGCTGCCACTGCGGAGTCCACCATTCGTACGGGTTGTCGGAGTCGTACGGGTACCACGGGTTGGTGGGGCGCGTGGTGGTCCGGCGCGGCACGGTGGTGGTCGGCGGCGCGGTGGCGCTCGGCGTGGTGGTCGACTCGGTGGTCGTCGGGGGCGGCGGCGCGGGCTCGGTGGTCGGCTCCGGCTCGGTGGTCTCGGTGACGACCACCGGCGGCTCGGCGACCGGCGGGGCGATCGGCGCGGGCGGTGGCGGGGGCGGGACGACGGTGCTCGAGGTGCCGGACTGGGCGTCGCGCACCTGCGGAACGGCGGGCGATTCGTCGCCGCGGAAGAGCACGGCGACACCGAGGCCGCCGAGCGTCAGGCCGATGAACGCGGCGACCGCGATCAGCACCGTGACGCGGCGACGATCGCCGGATTCGGCTGGCGGGGCTGGTTTTTCGAGCGGCGTCGCCTCGGTGAGCAGCTCGGTCGGCAGCGGCGCCGCGGGCAGCGCCGCCGAATAGGCCTGCATGGTGGGCTCGGGCGCGGGCACCGCGGGGATCACGTCGGTCACCACGGTCGAGTTCTCGGCGGCGCTCGGATCCGGCGGCGTCGCGCCCGCGGGAGTGGCGAGTACCGAGGCCAGTGCGGCCCGTGCCGCGTCGTAGGCGAACGACTTGCCGGGTTCGGCGGTGTCGACCGCGGGCAGATCGGCTTCGCTGACCAACACCACCGACTTCAGGCCCAGGTAGTCCAGCGCCTCGCGCAGCGACTGCACCTGTTGGGCAGGCCAGGCGCCGGGGTGGGTGGCATAGAACTCGGCCGCGCCGCTGAGGTGCTCGGTGGTCAGGTTGATCAGGCAGAACAGGGCGGTGGCGACCAGGTCTTCGGCGCGATACGCCTCACCGTCGTCGACGGAGATACCAGCGGGATTGCCCACCGCGCCGACGAAATCGGTGATGGAGTGCGAGTGGTCCGACGGCGCGTCGCCGCCGAGCACGGTGTCGCCGTCGTCGGACATGTGCAGCACCGACTCCCGGACGACGTAGTGCAGGTCGCCGGAGTCGGTGACGATCGCGGCGGTGCAGTCCGCATCGGCGATCCGCAGGCCCACCCCTGTGGCCATCACATTCCTCGTTTCGACGTCGATCGGCCCGCCCAGAGGCGATCACACGAGCAACGAGCCGTGTCCCATGGCGCGGAGCATTGACAATAACTCCGAGCGAGATCGCGCACCGATCCGACGTCGGATCCGGGCGACGTGATGCTCCACCGTCTTCGCGGAGATGTACAGCCGCGCGCCGATCTCGCGGTAGGTCAGTCCGAGCAGCACCAGTTCGGCGACTTCGCGTTCCCGCTCGCTCAGAATCGCTGCGCCGTCCGCCGGGGCATCCGGCGCGTTCGAGGCGCGCGGCGCGGCGGTCGGCGGGACCGGCTGCTCCTGCGGCTTGGACTCGGCGCGCACCATACGGGCCAGCTTGAGCAGCGCCGTCGCGGTCGAGGACTCGGCGGCCGACAGCGCGGCCTCGCTGGCCAGCCGGGCCGCGTCCCAGGTCAGGCCGATTTCGCGCAGCCCGTTGACGGCCACCTCGACCGGTTTCACTTCGACCTGTCCGCGCAGCACGAGCACCCAGGTGCGGCCCGCGTCCACCAGCACGGCCGCGTGCCGGTCACCGGCCTCCGCGGCGGCTTTGAGCAGTCGCGCGTGCGGCAGCAGTTCCGCGGGGCTCTCGTGCGCGATGGCGGCCTGCACGCCGTACCAGTGGAAAGCATTGGCCCAGGCGGGCGGCTGATCGAGGCGGCCGAGCAGGGCGAGTGTCGCGTCGACGAGCGGCGCAATGCGGCGTTCGTCGCGCAGCCGGATGCCCGCGAGCCACAGCTCCCCGATCGGCAGAACGGTGAGCAGGTCGGCGTCGACGTCGTCGAAAAGCGGGTAGGCGGCTTGCCACGCGCGGGTCAGCGCGGCGTGGTCGCCGCCGCGACGGGCCAGGCCGACCGCGACGCCGTGCGCGAGCAGCCGGTCGCGGACGTCGAGCTGGTCCCAGTCGAAGGCGGCGACGGTGTTCGCCGCGGCCTGTTCGTCACCGCCGAGCATGGCCGCCCACGCGGTGAGCACTTGAAGTTGATGGCAGCGCAGCCCGCTGGTGGCGGCCCGGCGCAGCGCGTCACCGGCGCGGCGCGGCTCACCCGTGCTCAGGCACAGCAGAGTCGCGATGGAGACGGCCGTGCACGGCAGGAAACGGTCGACGCCGGAGTCGGCGTGCGCGGCCTGGATGAGCGCGGAAACCGCGGTGGGCGTCGCGCTTCCGTGGTCGACGAGGGTGTTCGAGAGCGCGGTCGCGATGAGTTGGGCGTGCGCGCCCGCCTGGGTGGGCGGCCAGTTGCCCGCCGTGCCGGACAACTCGCCCGCGGCGTGCACGTTGCCCGCCAGATACAGCACGGTGGCGCCCACCGCCCAGTCCGGCCCCACTCGGTTCGGGCCGAGCCAGCCGTAGAGCTGGGCGGCGCGGCCGATCAGACCGCGGCGAGTCAGGACGCCCGCGCAGATCCGCACGGCGTCGGCGAGTTCGGGGCCGTCGACGCCCGCCCTGGCCAGCACGGGTTCGGCCAGCCGCATGGCGGTCTCACCGTCGCCGGTGCGGGCGGCGGCCTCGGCCCAGCGCAGCGCGATCTGATTCGCATCGGCGCCTGCGGAGGCGGCGGCGGCGTAGTAACGGACGGCCTCGCGTCCGGCGGTTTCGGCTGCGGTGCAGAGGAATTCGGCGAGCCGAGGGTCGCGGACGCCGGATTCGGCGAGCAGCAGCGCGGTGTGGTCGCGCAGCAGGCCCGCGTCCAGGCGTGCGGTGAGCAGCCTGCGCTGTACTGCGACGAACCTGCGGTCGCCGAGCATGGTGCGCAGCGGAGCGACCGCGGGGGCCAGCAAGAGATCGGCGTCGGTCACCAGGGCGGTGGCGCGGGCGCGGTCGATGAGGGACTGAGCGGCAGTGGATTCGACGCCGAGCACCTCGGTGAGTTCGCTGGAATCCAGGCCGGTCCCGGTGGTCGCGACGACCAATGTCTCCAGCAGGTCCGGTTCCAGGTTGTCCAGCTGCGAGCGCGACCAGTCGGCCACCGCCTCGTCCACGACGCGAATCCCGGCGTCCAAGCGCGCCGAGCAGGCCGCGGTGAGCGCCGCGACGACGCCGCCGCGGATGCCGCCGGTCTGCTGATGGATGTGCTGAGCGACGGGCCGCGGCACCATCATGCCCAATTCCCTTGCGAAGGGCAGGATGTCGGCGACGCCGAGTGGTCTCAGGTCGACGATGCGCCCGCGCCGGGCCACCGCCTCGGCGAGGGTGCGCAGCTGCGGGTCGTGCGGGCGCGGCTGCACCGCGATCACCGCCGTGTAGTTGCCGGATTCGACCGCGGCGCAGAGCGTTCGCAGTTCCGTCGCGCCCAAGGTGTGCGCGTTGTCGATGACGAGCGCGGGGCGGGGCGCGTCCGGGTCGACGCTGTCCACGTGGCGGTGGTGCGCGCCGTTCGTCGCCGCCGTCGGACCGGGTGCGGCGACGTTGTCCTGCAAGGGAATACCGCGTCCGCGCAGGCGCGTCCGGATGACGGAGAGCAAGGTGGACTTGCCGGTGCCCGAGCGGCCGCGGATCAGGTAGACCGCCGGTTCCTGCTCGGCGCTGTCGAGTTCACGCAGGATGTCGCGGGCGCTCGGCAGGGTGTCGAACGCCGTGTCAGCCACCGTTCCCCCCGAGGATCTCGCCCGGCGCGCGCAGCACCGTGCCGACCGCGCCGCCCACTCCGTCCACGACCTCACCGAGCGGTTCGGTCAGCACTTCGGTGGGCAGGTCCGGGACCTGGGGTTGTTGGGGCTGCGGCTGTTGTGGCTGCGGCTGCGGTTGCGGCGCAGGGGGATTGGGGCCGGGAGTGGGTTGCGGCGCTGTCTGTTCTCCGGCAGCGGGCTGTCCCGGCGCGGGTTGCCCGGGCGCGGGCTGACTGTTCACCACCGCCACGGTGCTGGAGCCGGGAACCGAGTTCGCCGTCGAACCAGGCTGTGCGGAAACGGGTTTCGGCTGCTGTGGTGTGCCGTTGCCGGAATCGGTGACGGGAGTGTCCGTTACAGGTGCGCCCGTGCCGCCGGGGGCCGCGACTTCGGCGGGTCCCGGCGACGTGGACTGTTCGGCGGTGGGCGAGTTCGCCGGGGACTGCGCGCCGGTGCCGATCGCGACAGTTCCGGTGGCGAGCAGTCCGATGACCAGGGCCGCACCCGCGACGATCGCGGCGCGCTGGCGGCCGGTGAGCCTGCGAATACGGGAAACCGGCAGCGCGTTCTCCTTGCCGCCGGGACGGCTGGACCGCTCGAGGGCGGGCAGCTCCTTGGTCTTCGGCGCGGCGGGGGTCTGGGCGAGCGCCGCGACCGGCGCGGTGTCGATCGCGCTGTCCAGCAGGTCCGCGGCCAGCGCGGCAGCCCCGCGTGCACTGGTGTTGGCGGGCTCGGGCGCGGCGACCAGCGGGAGACCGAACTCGCTCGAGATCAGCTCGCCGACCAACGGAATCGCACCTCCGCCGCCGGTCAGCAGCACCCGGCTGATGTCGCCGATGTCGAGTCCGGCGCGGTGCACGGTGTCGCGGATCAGATCGATGGAGGTGAGCAGCGGACCGCGGATCAGTTCTTCCAGCTCGCTGCGGACCAAGCGGATCTGGTCGCCCGCGGGAGAAGTCGGGTCGAGGCGGACGGGGACGACCGTGGCGGTATTTATGGAAAGCTCTTCTTTCGCATTTTTGCAGCGCTCTCGTAATACCGACAATTCGCGTTCCACAACCGGGTCGAACGGATCGAAATCATTTCCACGCAATGCGTTAGCCAGCACGTAACGCATGGTCAGCAGATCGAATTCGGAACCGGCGACGTCGGTCGAGCGGAGCGACGCGAGCAGGGCCGTCTGACTACCCGTGCGCACCACCGAGACGGTCGATCCGGTCGCGCCGAGGTCGTAAACCACCAGCGCGCCCTCGCCGAGCGGACCGTGCGCGGCCTCGAGCCACTGCACCGCCGCCGTCGGCTCGGGGACGAGCGTCACTTCGTGCAGGCCCGCGGCGTCCAACGCGGCGCGCTGCACGTCGATCGTGTGCCGCGACCACCACGCCGGATGGCAGGCGACGACGGCGCCGGGCTGTTCCCCTGTGGCATCGGCGATTTCGTCGATGAGACAGGTGACGGCCGTGGCGACCAAGTCCTCCGCCGCGTGCGCGGAACCGTTTTCGGCCAGGATGTCGACCGGATCGCCGACCCGAGCCAGAAACCCTTCCAGCACCGCGTCACTGGAGTGTCTTCCGGTGCGCCCCGCGCCGGACCCGAAGGTAGGCGGGGCGTCCTGGCTCAGACGCAACACACTCGGGTGGCTCACGACGGCGCCGCCCGCCGCGGGGCCTGCCTGGGTGTCGCCGATCTCACCCGTCGTCGCCACGGCGACCGAATTCGACGCCCCGACCTTGATGCCGAGCGCCAGACGCTGTGTCATTGGTGAACCTCGTATGGGGAAACCGTGGGATCCGGTAGTCGCTGCTGTGTTGTTCGATTGTGCGATATAGCCGTGTGATCCGGCCTGCCAGATCTGTCGGTTGCTGGGGGGCCGCCGTTACCGAGGTAGGGGAAAGTGCGGGGAAATGCCCCTAATGGCGGACGCGCCCCTAATGCGTCGCTCTCGTGATTGGTGGGGGTCCGCCCCGTTCCCCCGTAACGCGAGGCGTGCCTAGCGTGAAATGCATTCCAACGAGTGCGGATCGCGTGGTCCGCCGATCCCAGGAGACGATCCTCGATGACCCCCAATGTGATTCTCGAGTTCATCCTCGGCCTGCTGCGCGACCGCGAGGCCGCGGTGGGTTACTGCGCCAACCCGGAAGGCGCGCTGGCCGCCGCGGGACTGTCCGCGGTCACGCCGGAGGACATCGCCGCGGTGGCCCCGATGGTGGCCGAGTCGGCTTTGGTGGCCGGCGGCTCGCAGCTGTCGGCGATCGTCGCGGCGGGCACGTCGGCCGGTGCCGCCGTCGGCGTCGGTGCGGCCGCGTCGGCGGGTGCGAACGCGGCGGTCGGCGCGGGCGTCGACCTGGGCGCCGGTGTGAACACCGACATCGACCTCGGCGCGGATTTGAACACCGACATCGACCTGGGCGCCGGTGTGAACACCGACATCGACCTCGGCGCGGATCTGAACACCGACATCGACCTCGGCCTGAACGGCGATCTCGGCGCGGGGCTCGACCTGGGCGGCGCGCTCGGCGCGGGCCTCGGCGGGGTTCTCGGGGCGGGTGCGGGTGTGGGCGCTGGTCTGGGTGGTGCTGTCGGTGGCGTGCTGGATGGCGTCGGTGATATCGCTGCCGGAGCGGGCGCCGGTCTCGGTGGCGTGCTCGAGGGGGCTCTCGGGGCGGGCGTGGGTGTGGGCGCTGGTCTGGGTGGTGCTGTCGGTGGCGTGTTGGACGGTGTCGGTGATATCGCCGCCGGAGCGGGTGCTGGTTTGGGTGGTGCGCTCGATGTGGGCCTCGGCGCTGGCGCTGACCTGGGCGCGGGTCTCGAAGGTTCCGTCGGCGCTGGTCTGGAAGGCGCGGTGGGTGCGGGCGCGGGTCTCGGCGGCGCGCTGGAAGGCACGATCGGATCCGTCGCGGAGGCGGGCGCGGACCTGTCTGCGGGCCTCGGCGGCGCTCTAGGCGCAGGCGGCGAGCTCGCGGGCGGGCTCGAAGGGGCGCTCGGCGCAGTCGGAAACGTGGGCGCTGGCCTGGGCGCGAGCCTCGACGGCGCACTCGGAGCTGGCGGCGAGTTCGGCAGCGACCTGTCCGCTGGTGTCGACGGCGCGATCGATGCGGGTGCCGATCTGGGCGCTGGCCTGGGCGGTGCGCTGGACGCGGGCCTCGGTGCCGGTGCCGGAATCGGCGGTGATCTGTCGGCGGGACTCGGTGGCGCTCTTGGTGCCGGTGCGCAGGCGGGTGTCGACCTGGGCGCGGGCCTGGGTGGCGCGCTGGATGCGGGCGCCGATCTCGGCGGTGATCTGTCGGCCGGTCTCGGTGGTGCTCTCGGCGCGGGAGCTCAGGCGGGTGCCGACCTCGGTGCGGGCTTGGGTGGCGCGCTCGATGCTGGCGGCGAGTTCGGCAGTGACCTGTCCGCTGGTGTCGGCGGCGCGATCGACGCGGGGGCAGAAGCCGGTGCCGGATTGGGTGCGGGCCTCGGTGGTGCGCTGGACGCGGGTGCCGAGTTCGGTGGCGATCTGGCTGGTGGTCTGAGTGGCGCTGTGGATGCGGGCATTGGCGCGGGCGCTGGTCTGGGCGCGGGACTCGAGGGTGCCGTAGGTGCGGGCGCCGATCTCGGCGGTGATCTGTCGGCCGGTCTCGGTGGTGCTCTCGGCGCGGGTGCGCAGGCGGGTGCCGACCTCGGTGCGGGCCTGGGTGGCGCGCTCGATGCTGGCGGCGAGTTCGGCGGTGACCTGTCCGCTGGTGTCGGCGGCGCGATCGACGCCGGTGCCGGCTTGGGCGGTGCGCTCGATGCGGGTGCCGACTTCGGCGGCCAGCTTGCCGGTGGTCTGGAGGGTGCGCTGGATGCGGGCCTCGGTGCGGGCACCGAACTCGGCGGTGACCTGTCGGCTGGTCTCGGTGGCGCTCTCGGCGCTGGCGCTCAGGCCGGTGCCGATCTGGGCGCGGGCGTAGGCGGTGCGCTGGATGCGGGCGCCGAGTTCGGCGGTGATTTGTCCGCTGGTGTCGGTGGCGCGATCGACGCGGGTGCTGAGGCTGGTGCCGGTTTGGGTGCTGGTCTGGGCGGTGCGCTGGATGCGGGTGCCGAGTTCGGCGGCGAGCTGGCCGGTGGTCTGGAAGGCGCGTTGGACGCGGGTGTCGGTACGGGCGCCGAACTGGGTGGCGATCTTTCCGCCGGTGTCGATGGTGCGCTCGGCGCGGGTGCTCAGGCGGGTGCCGATCTGGGTGCGGGACTGGGCGGCGCGATCGACGCGGGTGCGGACTTCGGTGGTCAGCTGGCCGGTGGTCTGGATGGCGCGATCGACGCGGGTGCCGGGCTCGGTGGTGACCTTTCCGCTGGTCTCGGTGGCGTGATCGACGCCGGTGCCGAGGCGGGCGCTGATTTCGGCGGCGGGCTCGAAGCTGGTCTCGGCGGTGCGGTCGACGCGGGGACCGAGTTCGGTGGTGATCTGTCGGCCGGTTTCGATGGTGCGCTGGACGCGGGGACGAATCTTGCTGCGGGCGTAGAGGGTGCGCTCGGAGCGGGTGCCGAGGCGGGCGCTGGTCTCGCGGGTGGCCTCGAGACCGGGTTCGGTGGCGCGGTCGACGCGGGCGCGGACTTCGGCGGTGATCTTGCCGCGGGCCTCGAAGGCGCTGTCGGTGCGGGCACCGGGCTCGGTGGGGGACTGGAGTCCGGGTTCGGCAGCGCGATCGATGCCGGTGCGGACTTCGGCGGTGATCTTGCCGCGGGTGCGGGTGCGGGTCTGGAAGGCGCGTTCGGTGCGGGCGCGGAAGCTGGCGCCGGACTGGCCGGTGGTCTCGAGACCGGGCTGGGTGGCGCGGTCGACGCTGGTGCGGATTTCGGGGGCGACCTGGCCGCCGGTCTGGGCGGCGGCTTCGAGGGTGCGCTGGGTGCCGGTGCGGAAGCCGCGGCCGGTCTGGAAACCGGGCTGGGCGGCGCGCTCGACGCGGGGACTGGTTTGGAGACCGGTCTCGGTGGCGGGTTCGGCGCTGATCTCGCGGCCGGTCTCGGTGGCGCGGTCGATGCGGGCGCCGGTCTGGCCGGTGGGCTGGAAGGCGCGGCGAACGGCGCGCTCGAGGCGGGCGGCGAACTGGCCGGTGGCGTCGAAGGCGCGCTGAGCGCGGGCGCCGAGGCCGGGGCCGGAGTGGCGGCCGGGCTCGGGACCGCGGCGGAGTTCGGCGGCGACTTCGCCGGCGGCATCGGCGGGGCTGTCGAGGCCGGTTCGGGCCTGGGCGCCGGGCTGGAGAGCGGGTTGCAGGGGGCGGTGGAAGCCGGAGCGGGCGTCGGGTCCGGTGTGTCCGGCGGGGCGAACGCGGGTGGTCAGGCGGTCACCGGCCTGGAGACGAGCATGTCGGCCGGGCTGGGCACGGTGCTCGGCGCGGAGCACGAGATCGGCGGCGGGCTGAACAGCGAACTCGGCGGTGTGCTCGCCAGCGGCGCGCAGGGCGGCGCGGAACTGGGCGGCGGTTTGCAGGGCTTGGTCGGCGGTGTGTCCGGGTTCGGCGGCGACCTGTCCGGCGGCGCCGAAGCCGCCGTCGAGGCGGGCGGCGAATTCGGATCCGGTCTGGAGACAGGCTTTTCCGGCGGTATCGAGTCCGGCGCGGCGGCCGGCGCCGACCTGGCGGGCGGCCTCGGCGGCGCGCTCGAAGCGGGCGGCCAGGCGGTGTCCGGGCTCGAGGCGGGCCTCTCGGCGGGTGTCGGCGCGGCCACGCAGGCGGGCGCCGGTCTCACGGCTGGACTCGAGGGTGCGATCGGCGCGGCGGGTCAGGCGGGCGCCGGGCTCGAGTCGGGTCTCTCGGCCGGACTGGGTGCCGCGGGGAACGCGGGCGCTGGCCTGAGCAGCGGCCTCGAAGCTGGTCTGGGCGCTGCCGGGAATGCCGGTGCGGGCCTCAACAGCGGTCTCGAAGCTGGTTTGGGTGCGGCAGGCAACGCCGGTGCCGGTCTGTCCGGCGGCCTGGAAACCGGCCTCGGCGCCGCGGGCAACGCGGGCGCTGGCCTGAACAGCGGGCTCGAAGCCGGTCTCGGTGCCGCCGGAAACGCGGGTGCCGGTCTGTCCGGTGGTCTGGAAACCGGCCTCGGCGCCGCGGGCAACGCGGGTGCGGGCCTCAACAGTGGCCTCGAGACCGGCCTGGGCAACGCGGGCGCCGGTCTGGACTCCGGCCTCGGCGGCAACCTCTCCTCCGGAGCGTCCGGCGCGTTCGAAGGCGGCGCGGACGCCACGGGTTCGCTCGGCGCGCAGGGTGCGCTCGGCGGCGGTTCGGACCTGGGTGGCAGCATCGGATCCACGGCGGAGACCACCGCGAACACCTGGTCGTCGCTGGACGTTTCGAGCGCGTTCGGCTCCGGCTTCGACGGCGGCCTCGGCACTACCGGCGAGACCTCGCTGTTCGCCGAGGGCGAGTCGAGCGCCGAGCTCGGCGGGTCGACGGACCTGTCGGGTGACGCGTTCCTGCACTGAGAGAGGACGACAACGCGATGGGAACACCCGTACCCGCTTCCGCGCCCGGAGTGCCGCTGCTGTCGGTACTGGGTGAGACCATCGCCGCGGCGCGCGCCGCGGGTCGCACCGACCTCGTCGGCCGCCTGGAAACGGCGGCCGACCGGGTCCGCGACCCGCGGCGTCGCATCGTGATCGCGGGCCAACTCGGCCAGGGCAAGAGCCGTTTCGTGAACGCCCTGCTGAACTTCGACATCTGCCCGGTGGGCGACGACGCGACCACGGTCGTCCCCGCCACACTCTCGCACGGTGAATACGCGCAGGCTCAGTTCCTGCTCACCGAACCGCGCGGCGGCAGCGAGAGCCGGGTGCCGGTCCCGATCGAACAGATTCCGACGATCGACTCCCGCAGCCCGCTCGCCGACGGCAGGCGGATGATGCGCCTGGAGATCCAGCTGCCGAATCCGCTGCTCGCCGACGGCATCGTCCTCGTCGACACCCCGGGCGTCGGAGGGCACGGAAACGCCAGCGCCACAACGGTTCTCGGCATGGTTCCGGCCGCCGACGCGGTGTTCGTGCTGTCCGACGCCTCCACCGAGATCACCGAACCCGAGCTCGCCTTCCTGCGCCAGGTCCGCGAGCTGTGCCCGACGGTCGCGCTGCTGCTCACCAAGACCGATCTGTACCCGCACTGGCGCCAGGTCCACGAGGCGAATCTCGGCCACCTGTACCGCGCCGGGTTGGAGGTGCCGATCATCCCGGTGTCCGCGCTGCTGCGCGAGCACGCCATGCGTTTACAGGACGCGCAGCTCGGCCAGGAATCGGGTTTCGGTGTGCTGTATCAATTCCTGCGCGAGCAGGTGGTCGCACGCGACCAGGCCGAGACCCGCGCCGCCGTCGCGCGCGACATCCAGTCCGCCGCAGAGCATCTGGCGCTCGCGCTGGGCAGTGAACTCGTCGCGCTGCGCGATCCGAACCAGGGCGCGGCCGCGATCAAGGAACTCCAGTCCGCGAAAGCCGCTGCGGAAGACCTGCATCGGCGCACCGCCGCCTGGCAGCAGACGCTCTCCGACGGAATCACCGATCTGGCAAGCGATGTCGACCACGACCTGCGAGATCGCTTGCGACACCTCACCCGAACCGGCGAGGAGTGGATCGACGAGCACGACCCGGGCAGGCACTGGGACGCCATCACCGAATGGCTCACCGGCACCGTCGACAGTGCCCTCGCCGACAACCTGCTGTGGACCCACAAACGCGCGGTCCAGCTGGCCGAACAGGTCGCCGAACACTTCATCCACTTCGGCGCCGTCGACCTGCCCGACGTGAAGAGCGGATTGAACGCCGAGGACAACCCGATCTCCGGCACCCTCGGCGATCTGGAACCGGACATCGGCTTCGCCAGCAAGCTGCTCGTCGGCATGCGCGGTTCCTACGGCGGTGTGCTGATGGTCGGTCTCGCCAGCACCTTCGCCGGACTGGCCATGCTCAATCCGATCTCCATCGGCGCGGGTGTCATCGTGGGCGGCAAGGCTTTTCGCGACGACAAGCAGGCCCGCCTCGCGCGCCGCCGGGTCGAGGCGAAGAACGCGGTGCGCCGCTTCGTCGACGACGTCGCCTTCCAAGCGGGCAAGGAATCCAAGGACCGCCTGCACCGCATCCACCGCGCCCTGCGCGACCACTACAGCGGTGTCGCCGAGCGCAGCCTCCGCTCCCTCGAGGACTCGCTGCGCGCCGCGCAGGAGGCGGCCACGATGGAGACCGCGCGCCGCACCGAGCGCTGCACCGTGCTGGAACGGCAGCTGCGCTTCGTCGCGGAACTGCGCCGCTACGCCGACGCGATGCAACAGCCCATCGCCGCCGCGCCCGTCCGGGGAGCCCTCGGTACGGTATCGGGGTGATCACGACACCCCACTCGCGCTCGACCAGGGGCGCCGCGTCCTTCCGGTGCGCATCCGTCGAGGCCCGAATCGGCGTTCGCGCCATGGGGCGCCGGTGACCACGAGAGTCGCGCCCGGCATCGTCGTCGAGGCGCATCGGCTGGTGGACGCGGCCAGGCAGGCGTTCGCGCGCGAACCGCGCCCCAGGGCTCTGCTCGCGGACTGCGCGCGCAGGTTGGATCAGCCGCTGCGGGTCGCGCTGGCGGGTTCGCTGAAGGCGGGCAAGTCGACGCTGTTGAACTCGCTGGTCGGCCAGGACATCGCGCCGACCGACGCGACCGAGTGCACCAGGGTGGTCACCTGGTATCGCAGCGGCCCGACCCCGAGCGTCACCGCGTACGCCCCCGACGGCGCCACCGCGAACGTGGTGGTGCGCCGCGGCGGTGGTGCGCACGGCCTGACCTTCGACCTGGAACGGCTGAACTGGAACGCGCCGGGCCCGCGCGAGGTCGACCACCTCGAGGTCGAATGGCCCGCCGCCGCGCTGGCGCACACCACCATCATCGACACACCGGGCACCTCCTCGCTCTCGCGCGAGGTGTCGCGGCGCACCGCCCGCCTGCTGACCCCCGACGACGAGGAGGCCGAGGCCACCCTTTCCGTCCCCGGCGCCGACGCGGTCGTCTATCTGCTGCGCAGGTTGGACGCCACCGACGTTCGCTTCCTGGAGCGCATCGGTTCGGGAACCGCTGCGCGGCAAGGCGCTTCGGGATTGACCGGTCCTCTCGGTGTGGTCGGTGTCGTCTCACGGGCGGATGAGATCGGCGCTGGACGCATCGACGCACTGCATTCGGCTCGCGACGTCGCGTCCCGGTTCGCCACCGAGCTGGAGCGAACCGGGTTGTGCCAGGCCGTGATTCCCGTCGCGGGCCTGCTCGCCTTCGCCGCGGAGACGCTGCGGCAACAGGAGTTCACCGCGTTCCAGGCCTTGGCGAGCGTCCCGGTAGACGATCTGACCGCGGCGATGTTGTCGGCGGATCGCTTCGCGCGCCCCGACATTCCGCTGCCCGTCGCGCCGGAACTGCGCGCCCAGCTGGCCGAGCGTTTCGGCATGTTCGGTATTCGCATGGCCGTCACTTTGATTCGGCTCGGCGTCCGCGATTCCGCCACGCTCGCCGCGGAATTGACCAGCCGCAGCGGCGTCGACGAGCTGCGCTCGGTCCTCGACGTCCAGTTCGGCCAGCGGGCCGACCAACTCAAGGCGCATTCGGCACTGACGGCACTGGCCAGGGTGCTGACCGCCTATCCGGGCACCTCCGCCGATCAACTGATGCCCCGAGTCCGCACCCTGCTCGCCGACGTGCACGGTTTCGCCGAACTGCGCCTGCTCGGGCGCTTGCGCACCGACGAATTGACACTGCCCCCAGCGGATCTCGCCGAACTGCACCGTTTGATCGGCGGCTCGGGCATCGCACCCCACCTGCGCCTCGGCCTCCCGCCGAATGCGGGCCCGGAGGCGCAGCGGGCGCAGGCCGTCGCCGCGGTCCGCAAATGGCGCGAACGCGCCCGCCACCCCATGGCCGACCAGCTCACCACCCTCGCCTGCCTCACCGCCGCCCGCAGCGCCGAGGGCACGTTGAGCATGCTGCCCCCGGCGCCGGAGATGCGCATGGGCCGCCGCTGATCGGCTTCCGCGCGGTGGCGACGGCACCTCGATCGTGCGCCCGGCACGACCGGCCCGCCGTGGTCGACAACTCCGGATCGATCGCTTCCCGCGCGGTGCACACCCAGACGTGGCTGGAATGGCTGCGGTGCTGCCGCTCAGCGAACTCGGCCACATGGTGAGCAGCGTTGGTGGACACATTGCCCGCGCACTGCCGCGGTTCGATTCCCTGGCATCAACGCGCCGACTCGGGGTACGCGTCCGGCAGGAGTACTTCCGCCTCGCCTTCGGCCGTGCGTGGTCTGTGGGCGGACGGCGCCTGTAAGGAGGCCGTGATGAGCGATCGCGAAGTCGTGCAGACCCTGCTGGACCGCGCGGGCACCGGATACGCCGCCGAGGCGGGCATCAAGCTCGCGGACAAACCAGCGCCGCTGTTCCAATTACTGATGCTCGCCGAACTGCTGAGCACCAGAATCTCCGCCGACATCGCCGTTTCCGCCGCCAAGGAACTGATCGACAGCGGTTACCGCACGCCGCAGAAGGTCGCCGACGCCGACTGGCAAGACCTCGTCGACGCCCTCGGCCGCGCCCACTACAAGCGCTACGACGAGAGCACCGCGACCCGGCTCGGCGCGAACGCCCACCGGGTCCTCGACCAGTACCACGGTGACCTGCGCGAACTGGCCTCCGCGGCGGACGGTGACGCCCATCGGGCCGCCGACCTGCTCCAAGAATTCGACGGCATCGGCCCGACCGGCAGCGACATCTTCCTGCGCGAAGTCCAAGACACCTGGCCTTGGGCCCGCCCTCATTTCGACGACCGCGCCTTAAGCGGCGCCCGCCGAGTCGGCCTCCCCGCCGCCCCGGAGAAACTCGCCGACTTGGCCCCGCGCGACCGCACCGCCGACTTGGCCGCGGCACTGGTCCGAGTGACCCTGGACGACAAGGTCGCAGACGACCTCCCAACCTGACCCGCCCGCTGCCGCGTGCGCACCAGCGCCACATCAGGCAACTCCCACACGCCCCGCACACGCCTCACACAGCCACCGCCTATGCGAGGAGTGCACACCCTCTGTGGCAACCGCAGCACACCTGCCGCCCACCGCGCCGCCATGACCCCTGCGACCGACGGCCATCGGTAGAGAAAAGGCGGTTGCTCTTCACGGCGTGAGCGCCGAACTGGTCGGGTCGATCAGAATCTTGGCGTGCCGTTCCGGATTGCCGAGCGCGGTGAAGGCGTTGTCGATGCCCTCCAACCCGACCGTTCCGGTGATGAGCGGCGCGGGGTCGACCTTGCCGTCGGCGATCATGTGCAGTGTGTCGCGGAACTCGCCCGGGTCGTAGCCGAGCACGAAGCGCAGCTCGATCTCCTTGTTGATCGCCATCGCCGGGTGGAAGCGGTCGGTCTCCATGCACACGCCGACCACCACGACCCGGGACAGCGGCGGAGCGGCGGTGAGAATTTGGTCGATGATGCCAGGAACGCCGACGCATTCGAAGATCACCGGTCCGGCGGGTCCGCCTTCGAACGTGTGCGCGAGCCGAAAGACGTACCACCACGGCAGATTCGGGACCCGGCGCAGGCGCTGCATGGTGTCGAATCCGAGTCCCAGCAGATCCGTGACGCTCCCGATCCCCTTCTTTGGCGCTGCCTCCCAAGGGGATTCGGACGCCGGATCCACCACGACATCCGCACCGCACGCGGCGGCGAGTTCGCGGCGGCGCGGCGAGAAGTCGCTCGCGATCACCGTGCGAACGCCCGCCGCTTTCAGCATGCTGATCACCGCGAGACCGATCGGCCCGCAGCCGATCACGAAAGCGGTCCGACCCTTGCCGACCCGCCCCTTGCGAACGGCGTGCCAGGCCACCGCCATCGGTTCGGTGAGCGCGGCCAGCTCCGCCGAAAGTCCGTTCGGCACCGGCATGGTCATCGACTCCTGCACCACCACCTGCTCGGCGTAGCCGCCGGGCGCGGCCGTCGTCAGTCCGGTGAGATGCGGCTGTCCGTCGTGCCGGATGATCGGCAAGGCAACGACTTTCGTCCCCGGCTTCCACCGCTTCCGGCAGTCCGGACCGTATTCGACTATCTCCCCGCTGAATTCGTGCCCGAGCACCACACTCTGCTCGGATCGCATGAACCCGTCGTACCCGGTCGCGCTCGCCAAATCGGCCATCTCGTCGGCATGCGTCCGAGCATGCAGATCAGATCCGCAGATCCCACACCGAACCACATTGAGCAACACCTGCCCGCGCCCCGGCCGCGGCGTCGGCAACTCCTCGACCTGGAATTTCGTATTCGTCACGACAGCGGCTCGCAAACCGAACTCCTCTCGGACCACCCCGCGCCGAACCTACCACCGCCCGGCCTACCCCCGCGGCCGATCGAATTCCAGCGACGAGCCCGCGACTCTCAGCCGTTGACGAAGGTGAGGCTGGTCGGGTCGTAGCGGGTGCCGGCGATCTGGGAGGGCGGGGCGGCGGATTCGATGGCGGTGAGGTCTTCGGGGGTGAGGGTGAGGGAGAGCGCGGCGAGGTTTTCCTCGAGATAGCGCTGGCGTCGGGTGCCGGGGATGGGGACGACGTCGTCGCCGCGGTGCTGCACCCAGGCCAGGGCGAGTTGGCCCGCGGTGACGCCCTTGGCGGCGGCGAGTTCGTTCAGTTTCGCGACGATCGCCAGGTTCTGTTCCAGGTTGCCGTCGGCGAAACGGGGCTGGCTGCGGCGCACGTCGGTCTCCGCCAATTCGTCGACCGAGTTGTATCGGCCGGTCAGGAAGCCGCGGCCGAGCGGGGAGAACGGGACGATGCCGACGCCGAGCTCGCGGCAGACCGGGAGAATTTCGGCTTCCAGGTCGCGGGTCCACAGCGACCACTCGCTCTGCAACGCGGCGATCGGATGCACCGCGTGCGCCCGCCGGACGGTTTGCGCGCTTGCCTCGGAAAGCCCGAGGTGACGGACCTTTCCGGCCCGCACGAGCTCGGCCATGGCGCCGACGGTCTCCTCGATCGGCACCCGCGGGTCGACGCGGTGCTGGTAGTAGAGGTCGATATGGTCGACGCCGAGCCTGCGCAGCGACGCGTCGCACGCCTGCCGCACGTAGGCGGCGTCGCCGCGGATCGCGGTGGGTTCGCCGAGGCGGTTGGCGAAGCCGAACTTCGTGGCGAGCACCACCTCGTCGCGGCGTCCGGCGATGGCCCGGCCGATCAGCTCCTCGTTGTGGCCGGAGCCGTAGAAGTCGGCGGTGTCGAGGAGGGTCACCCCGAGATCGAGTGCGCGGTGCAGTGTCGCGATCGATTGCGCGTCGTCCGCGGCGCCGTATCCGTGACTCATCCCCATGCATCCCAGGCCCTGCGCGGAGACCGCGAGTCCGCCGAGATGCCGGATGCGACCGTCGATCATGGTGCTACCTCCTGTGCTCGAAAAACCTTCTGGCGTAAGACGCTATGAGTTGGAGTGCGCTCCATGTCAACAAGCGGACACCGAGACCGCGAGTGTGCTCCGCGACCCGAGTTGGTGGCGACCACTCGAGCGCGAGGCGCACCGAACTTCCGTTGACGGAGCGGTAGATCCGATCGGAAGCAGATGGGAAATGCCCCGCCAGGTGAATTTCCCCAGCGGCCGGGCATACCTGCTTCTGGCCATTCCCACCCCCGCGCCGATCGGAGCCCGCCGTGATCCACACCCTGCTGTCCGCCGAGGACTTCCGCCAGGCCCTCGCCAACAACGCCAAGGTCGTCGTCTACTGCCAGGTCGAGCGGGACCCGGAGTGCCAGGACATCAAGAAAGAACTCGACCGCCTCGCCGAGGAGCATGCGGACGTCTCGTTCTTCGCGCTCGACCTGGACACCGTCCGGGACGCCGTGGGGCAGGAACTCGACGACCCGGTCGAGCCGCCGAGCTACTACCTCTTCCTGGACGGAAAACGGGTCGACGTGGTGCGCGGAGCCGCCCGAAACCTGACCGCCGCGTTGAGCGCGCACTTCTGACCCCGCGAACTCCTACCCGCCGCGTGCCGATCGACGTGACGTCTGGCTACCCGCGCTGGCGGTGCTTCGCGTTTTCGCCGAG
Organism: Nocardia sp. CNS-044; assembly: GCF_059570515.1. Lineage (NCBI taxonomy): Bacteria > Bacillati > Actinomycetota > Actinomycetes > Mycobacteriales > Nocardiaceae > Nocardia > Nocardia sp. CNS-044. The sequence continues at coordinate 55,790 of NZ_JCANSX010000005.1, read as the reverse complement.
AGGCACCGGTGTGCCGAACCGCGCCGGCTCGCCCGACACTCGCGGATGACGCCTACGCGAGCGCCAAGAAGACGAGCGACGCCAGCACCACGAGCCCCGAGAGGACCATCCCCACCGTATTCCCCAGCTCGGTCCGCGACGCCCGGGTCGCTTTGTCCAACCCTTCCTCCTTGGCCGACGGCAGGAAGAACAAAACGATGAAGCCGATCGGACCGGCCGCGAGCAACCAGGCCAACGGTTGCAACCCCTTCTTGTACGCGAGTGTGCCGACCAAAGCCATCATGGCGATCGCGATTCCGACCTGCATCCGTCCTCATCCCCGAGCGTTGCGCTGACCTGCCTGCATCGCCTCGGCGGAAATGCTTGTTACACAGCGCAATCGACAATCACGCCACCGAGGCATCGGCGGTTCTCATGGGTATGCAAGCACGTCTTTCAGACCGACTTGACGATCCCCCCGTCGATCAAGTGATCCGACCCCGTGATACTCCCCGCCACATCCGAAAGCAGGAACGTGATCAGCGCCGCGACCTCGTCCGGCTCGGTGATCCGCCCCGTCACCATCCCCATCCGCGCGGGCACGTGACCGAGGAACTCGGCTTGCTCCACCGCGACAGCGGCGGCCAGCTTTCCGCCGAAACCGTCCGGCGCCTCCCAGATATCGGTCCGCACCGGACCCGGGGAAACGGTCGCCACCCGAACACCTTGTGGGCCAAGCTCTTCGGACAACCCCTTGCCGAACGCGGTGAGCGCGGCCTTGGCGACGTTGTAAGCCAGCGGCGGTCCGGCCGGGCGGCGTGCGCCGATCGATGACACGTTCACGATCGCGCCGCCGCCGTCGGTCAGGAACGGCAGCGCCGCCCTGGTGACTCTAACGGCGGCAAAGAGGTTGAGATCGAACACTTCTCGCCAGTGCGCGTCATCGATACTGGCGAATCCGCCGATGTCCACCGCGTCGCCGCCGCCGACATTGTTGACGAGCAGATCGATGCCGCCGAGTTCGGCCGTCGCACGCTCCACCAGTTCGTCCGCACTCTCGGGCGCGGCGAGGTCGACCGCCACGGCCACCGCACCCGTCGCCTCGAGTTCGGCGGTGGGTTTGCGCGCCGCGCCGACGACGCGCACGCCCTCGCCGGTCAGCCGGCGCACCGTCGCGAGCCCGATGCCGCGACTCGCCCCGGTGACGACCGCGGTCTTGCCGTTGAGCTGGAGATCCATGGTGCCTTCCATTCTTTAACTAGAGGTACAAAACTGGGGTGTGCGAAAGCCGCTCGAAAGCAGAGAATTCAGAGCGAGTCGATCACCGCGTCGATCGTGCGCATCGAACGGTCCGGCCCGTCGGCCGTCTTGGACAGCACCTGCATCCCGATCAACGTGCTGAGCAGCATGCTGGCGATCGCCCGCGAATCCCGGCCGCGGTCGATCTCCCCGGCGCGCTGCCCTTCCTCGATGGCGGCCTGGAACGCCGCCTCCGTGCGGTCGAACATCCGCCGGACCAGCGCGGTGGCCGCCGCGTCCGCGCCGCCGAGCGCCGCCGCGGTGTTCACCGCGAAGCAGCCGCGACGGTCCGGATCGGCGAGATTGGTCTCCGCGACCAGTCGCAAGGCGCCGCGTAGCCGCTCTTTCACCGACCCGGATTGCTCGAGCAGTCCCGTGATGGCCGCGGCCTGATTGTCCCGGTAGTGCCCGAGCGCCCGCTCGAACAGCGCGTGCTTACTGCCGAAAGTGTTGTAGAGGCTGCCTTTTCCGATGCCGAGCGCGTCCACGAGGTCCTGCGGGGTCGTGTCGGCATAGCCCTTGCGCCAGAACACCTCGGTCGCCCGTGCCACCGCGGCCTCCGGATCGAACTGTTTCGGCCTGCCCACGCGATCGAGCGTAGTCGGTTTTGTACCCGTAGGTCAATTTTAATTTCTGGGAATAGGTCGCGCAGGTCGGAGGTTGAGCTTGTCGACGACGTTGAGTGTGTCGGACTCAAGTTTGAGTTGACGCCCGGCGCGGATCGGGTGCAAGATTGAGCCGACCACGCTCAGCGTTGCTGGGACCGTGCTCCGTGAGGTGCTAGGGGCGAGGTCTCGCGGCGGTGCGACGCACACGCCGTAGGGCGGGCCAGACTCGCCCGGCACCGACAAGTAAGTACGTCAATCAGGAGGAACCAACATGGCTCGTGCGGTCGGAATCGACCTCGGGACCACGAACTCGGTAGTCGCCGTTCTCGAAGGCGGCGAGCCGGTCGTCGTCGCCAACTCGGAAGGATCGCGCACCACCCCGTCGATCGTCGCGTTCGCGAAGAACGGCGAGGTGCTGGTCGGTCAGCCTGCGAAGAACCAGGCCGTGACCAACGTCGACCGCACCATCCGCTCCGTCAAGCGCCACATCGGCACGGACTGGTCCGTCGGCATCGATGACAAGAAGTACACCGCGCAGGAGATCAGCGCGCGCGTGCTGATGAAGCTCAAGCGCGACGCGGAGGCCTACCTCGGTGAGGAGATCACCGACGCGGTCATCACCGTGCCCGCCTACTTCGAGGACTCGCAGCGCCAGGCGACCAAGGAAGCCGGTCAGATCGCCGGTCTGAACGTGCTGCGTATCGTCAACGAGCCCACCGCTGCCGCGCTCGCGTACGGCCTGGACAAGGGCGACAAGGAACAGACCATCCTGGTCTTCGACCTCGGTGGCGGCACCTTCGACGTCTCGCTGCTGGAAATCGGCGAGGGCGTCGTCGAGGTCCGCGCCACCTCCGGTGACAACCACCTCGGTGGCGACGACTGGGACGAGCGGGTCGTCGGCTGGCTGGTCGACAAGTTCAAGGGCACCTCGGGCATCGACCTGACCAAGGACAAGATGGCCATGCAGCGTCTGCGCGAGGCTGCCGAGAAGGCCAAGATCGAGCTGTCCTCGTCGCAGTCGACCTCGATCAACCTGCCCTACATCACCGTCGACGCGGACAAGAACCCGCTGTTCCTCGACGAGCAGCTGACCCGCGCCGAGTTCCAGAAGATCACCTCGGACCTGCTGGACCGCACTCGTGCGCCGTTCCAGTCCGTGATCAAGGACGCCGGCATCAACGTCGCCGACATCGACCACGTGGTCCTCGTCGGCGGCTCGACCCGTATGCCCGCCGTCTCCGACCTGGTCCGCGAGCTGACCGGCGGCAAGGAGCCCAACAAGGGCGTGAACCCGGACGAGGTCGTCGCCGTGGGCGCCGCCCTGCAGGCCGGCGTGCTCAAGGGTGAGGTCAAGGACGTCCTGCTGCTCGATGTGACCCCGCTGTCGCTGGGCATCGAGACCAAGGGCGGCGTGATGACCAAGCTCATCGAGCGCAACACCACCATTCCGACCAAGCGCTCGGAGACCTTCACCACGGCCGACGACAACCAGCCGTCGGTGCAGATCCAGGTGTTCCAGGGAGAGCGCGAGATCGCTTCGCACAACAAGCTGCTCGGCTCCTTCGAGCTGACCGGCATCCCGCCGGCCCCGCGCGGCGTGCCGCAGATCGAGGTCACCTTCGACATCGACGCCAACGGCATCGTGCACGTCACCGCGAAGGACAAGGGCACCGGCAAGGAGAACACGATCAAGATCCAGGACGGCTCCGGCCTGTCCAAGGAGGAGATCGACCGGATGGTGAAGGACGCCGAGGCGCACGCGGCCGAGGACAAGGCGCGTCGCGAGGAGGCGGAGACCCGCAACCAGGCCGAGTCGCTGGTGCACCAGACCGAGAAGTTCATCAAGGAGAACGAGGACAAGGTGCCCGCGGACGTGAAGTCCAAGGTCGAGGCGGCCATCGCCGAGGCCAACGAGGCGCTGAAGGGCACCGACATCGCGGCCGTGAAGTCCGCGGTGGAGAAGCTCGCCACCGAGTCGCAGGCGCTCGGCCAGGCCATCTACGAGGCCTCCGCCGCCGAGCAGGCCGCGTCCGGCAACGGCGCGTCCAGCTCCGCGAACGACGACCAGGTCGTCGATGCCGAGGTCGTTGACGAGCCGGTCGACACGGAGAAGAAGTGACCGAGGACAACCAGGGCGATTCGGCACAGGAGCCGATCACCTTCGTCGACAAGCGCAAGGTCGATCCGGCCACCGGTGAGGTCCGGGAACCGGTCGCGGACAACGCGACCGGGCCCGGCCCCGAGGGCGCGAACGGTGCGGAAGGCAATGGCGTCGGGACTGCCGAGGCAGCCGAGACGCTGGCCGACACGATCGGTGTCGAGCTGGCCGAGCGCACCGCCGACCTACAGCGGCTGACCGCGGAATACGCCAACTACCGGCGCCGCGTCGAGCGCGACCGCAAGGCCGCCATCGACGGCGCCAAGGCGGCCGTGGTCACCGAACTGCTCGGCGTGCTCGACGATCTGGATCGCGCGAGGGCCCACGGCGACCTCGAGTCCGGACCGCTGAAGTCGGTGGCGGACAAACTGGTCGACGCGCTGCGCAAGCAAGGCCTCGAGGAGTTCGGCACGGAGGGCGAGCCCTTCGATCCGACCCTGCACGAGGCCGTGCAGCACGAGGGTTCCGGCGCGGATCCGGTGCTCGGTGTCGTAATGCGCAAGGGCTATCGGTTCGGCGATCGGGTGCTTCGGCACGCGCTCGTCGGGGTAACCGATGGCGTGGCCGATTTGGCTGAGAACGAGGCATCGGATGCAGATGCCAATGCTGACGACTAACACTGCTGCGCGAGCGACGGACCCGGAGGCGGTAGCGAAGCGTGGCCACGTAGGGGCCCGGGAGCGCGGCACATCCAACACTGCGAAAGGAGGAGATACTCGGTGAGCCAACGGGAGTGGATCGAAAAGGACTTCTACAAGGAGCTGGGTATCTCCTCCAGCGCTTCGCAGGACGAGATCAAGAAGGCGTACCGCAAGCTCGCCCGCGACCTGCATCCGGACGCCAATCCGGGTGACACCAAGGCCGAGGAGCGCTTCAAGGCCGTCAGCGAGGCGCATGCCGTGCTGTCGGATCCGGCCAAGCGCAAGGAGTACGACGACACGCGAAAACTCTTCGCGGGCGGCGGTTATCCGCGTGGCGGGTTCACACCCGGTGGCGGGGGCGGCTTCTCGCAGGACTTCAATATCGGCGATATCTTCGGCGGCGCCACCACAGGTGACGGCGGGCTCGGTGACCTGCTCGGCGGCCTGTTCAATCGGGGCGGCACCCGCTCCACGAGCAGGCCGCGGCGCGGCGCCGACGTGGAGACCGAGACGACCCTGGGCTTCCGCGAGGCCGCGCAGGGCGTCACCGTTCCGCTGCGGATGACAAGTCCGTCGCCGTGCACCACGTGTCACGGCAGCGGTGCGAAACCGGGGACCAGTCCCCGGGTCTGCCCCAACTGCAACGGCGCCGGTGTGATCAGCCGCAACCAGGGCGCGTTCGGATTCAGCGAGCCGTGCGACGAGTGCCGGGGTTCCGGCTCGATCATCGACGACCCGTGCCCCGACTGCCACGGCAACGGGATCCAGAACCGCACCCGCACCATCACGGTGCGGATTCCGCCGGGCGTCAGCGACGGCCAGCGGATCCGGTTGGCGGGGCAGGGCGAGGCGGGACTGCGCGGTGCGCCCTCGGGCGACCTGTACGTCAGCGTGCACGTCAGCCAGGACAAGGTCTTCGGCCGCAACGGCGACGACCTCACCCTGGTGCTGCCGGTCAGTTACGCTGAGTTGGTGCTCGGCACAACGGTTTCCGTGCCCACGTTGGAAGGGCGCGTCGGCGTGAAGGTGCCGCCGGGCACCGCCGACGGCCGGATCCTGCGGGTGCGTGGCCGCGGCGTTCCCAAGCGCGGCGGCGGCGCGGGTGACCTGCTGGTCACCGTCAAGGTCGCGGTGCCGCAGAAACTGGACAGCGATGCCACCGACGCGCTGGAGCGCTACCGGGAGGCGGAGAAGTCCAGCGGATTCGATCCTCGTGCGGGATGGGCAGGTGCGTGATGTCCACTGATCCGAAGAAGGCGTCCGGTGCGTCGCGAACCGAGTTCTTCATGATCTCGGTGGCGGCCCAGCTGGCGGGCATGCACGCGCAGACCCTGCGCACCTATGACCGCCTGGGACTCGTGACGCCGCAACGTACTTCGGGTGGCGGGCGACGTTATTCGGCGCGGGACGTCGAGCTGCTGCGCGAAGTGCAGCGGCTGTCCCAAGACGAGGGCGTGAACCTGGCGGGCATCAAACGCATCATCGAACTGACCAATCAGGTCGAGGAATTACGCGAGCAACTCGCCGAGACGCGTGCGGAATTGGAGCGGCTGCGGGCGGGCTACCGTCCGGATCTCACTCCGCCGCAACGCAGTACGGCGCTGGTGGTGTGGAAGCCACGTAATCAGCGCTGAGGCGAAGGGTTCTCGGGCCCCGCTGCCGACCTCTCGGGTCGGAGCGGGGCCCTTCGCTATTTCTGGTCATTTGATCAGTAGTTGGACGCGCGGGAAATCCCGAGAGACGCTCCGGTGAAATGCAGTGGAAGTTTGCTGGAGGAGTACTCGAGTTTGCTGGGCCACAGGCCTTTTCGTGGTCGTATTCGTACGGTGTATCGAACCGTCTGGTCCGCTTGTTCTCGATGCCGCGAATGCGCGGAAATTGCTCCGGTGCGGGTCCCGGTAGCGTGCGGGCGGTTGCCCAAAGGTCGCTCGCCCCAGGTCAACTGGACGAGTCTTGCAAACCGGGGCACGCGAATTCGGTGAAGGTGCGACCGAATCCAACGCTCTATTACGGTCTTTCGGTCTGTTATTTGGGAGTTTTGCTCTTTCGATTCTTGTTTCGGTGGAATTACACGCGTGATGTTCGAAGGTGGCATTCCGTTGCTGGCTAACCTCGCCTACACTCCTTGGCATCGGCTGCTGTCGAGTGTCCCGCAGCACCTCACTCGCCGGCGCGCATTATGTTCTAGTGCGAAATGGGGTTGTGAGACAAATGGATTCGCGGACTGTCGCTTTGATCAGAACGACGTTCAAGGCGGTTGCTGCGGAGGAAGGGGGGCCGGAAAGACTGGCCAGGTCGTTCTACGCGACCCTGTTCTCGGACTATCCGCAGGTCCGCGATTTCTTCCCCGCCGCGATGGATTCGCAGCGTGACCGTCTCGTCAAGGCCATCGGCTACGCGCTCGATCGGCTCGAGGAACCGAACAAGCTGTTGCCGTTCCTCGCTCAACTCGGCCGCGATCACCGCAAATACGGTGTGCAGGCCGAACATTACGCCGCGGTGGCCACTTCGCTGAAGACCGCGATGCGGCGCTTCGCGGGTACCGAGATGTGGACCGACGAGGTCGAGAGGGCCTGGGACGAGGGCCTGACGGTCATCAGCGAGACGATGATGGGCGCCGCCGAGAAGGAGATGACGCCCGCGGTCTGGTCCGGCCGGGTGCTGGAGAACCGGCTCGTCCTACGCAATCTCGCCATCGTGCGATTACAGCTCGATCAGCCGATGCAGTACGCCGCGGGTCAATACATGAGCGTGCAGATCCCGTCGCGGCCGCGGATGTGGCGGTACCTCTCGCCCGCCGTGCCCGCGAATGCCAACGGCGAGATCGAGTTCCACGTGCGCGGCGTGCTCGGCGGCTGGGTCAGCCCGGCCATCGTCGGCCAGACGCAGGTCGGGGACCAGTGGCTGATCGGCTCGCCGCTCGGCGGCCTCGGCGTGCCGCGCAACACCAAACGCAAGATGCTCATGGTGGGCTGCGGCACCGGTATCGCGCCGCTGCGCGCCCAGCTCATGCAAATGGCGCTGCGGCGAACCAATCCGAAGGTGCACCTGTTCGTCGGCGGCCATCACCCGTGCGATCTCTACGATTTGGAGACGTTGAGCAAGCTGGCCATGGCCAACCGCTGGCTGACCGTCACGCCGGTCAGCGAGAGCGACGAAAACCCTTGGTGGTATTACGAAGCCGGGGAGGTCGAGCGAATGTGGCCGGGCCTGGAGCCGCGCATGACCGGCCAGATCGGCAAGGTCGTCGCCAGCTACGGGCCGTGGGCCGATCGCGACGTGCAGATCGTCGGCTCGCCCTCGATGGTGCAGACCACCAAGTTCCGCTTGATGGCGGCGGGCACCCAGACCAAGAACATCCGCCACGATCCGCTGTTCTGAGTCGTCGTTCCGGCGAAGGTCGGGATCCAAGCGGGTGACGACTATCCGCGGGTCTGCGACTGGATCCCGGCCTTCGCCGGAACGATGGCCGTCAAAGTCCTTCGTACTGAATGCGTTCGGCCGGCGTGCCGGTCTCCACGAGCCGATCCAGCGTGGCCCGCGTCATCGCGGGGGAACCACACACGAGCACCTGGTGGCGATCGAAGGCGCCGTGCGAGCCGATCACGTCGGCGAGCGTGCCCTCGAGCAGTTCGTCCGCGGGGAAGCCGATGTCCACGCGCGTCTGCTCGTACCACTCGTCTGCCCAGTTCGGGTCCTCCAGGCTCTCCACCACCGGGACGACGGTGAGCCAGTCCAGCTCCTCGGCGAGCAGGTAGAGCATGTCGGCGGCGTACAGGTCGCGCGGTGAGCTGCCGCCGACGAACAGGTAGGTGCGCGGCGGCTCGGGCACCCGCGCCAGTTCCAGGATCTGCGAACGCATCGGCGCGAGGCCGGTGCCGCCCGCGATCATCACCACCTCGTCACCCTCCGGGTCGACGGTGAAGGTGCCCTGCGGCGCGGCGATCCGCCATTCGTCGCCCGGTTGGGTGTCGGCGACCAGCGAGCCGCTGAGCCAGCCGCCCGGCACGGTGCGCACGTGGAACTCCAGCTTGCCGTCCAACGAGGGCGGTAGCGCGGGGGAGAGCCTGCGGCGCACGCCGGGCTGTTGCGGCGCCCGGACCTCGACGGATTGGCCCGCGACGAACGGCACGAACTCGCCGATCAGGCGGATCACCGCCACGTCGTGGCGTAAGCGGTGGTGGCCGACGACGGTCGAGGTCCACTCCGCTTGCGCGACTCCGTTGCCGAGCGTGCCCGGCTCCGTCATAGGAACTCCTCTGTAGTTGTGCGGCGCGGGCCGCGTTGGATCAGACGGGATCGCAGCTGATGACGTGTTCCGGCGTGCCGACCGCGATGAGCGCCCTGCGGGTCTCGGCGATCATCCGCGCCGAGCCCGCGATCTGGATCTGGCGGTCGGCCCAGGCGCCGAAGCTGGCTACCACCGCGCCCAGATTGCCGACCAGCCTGCGGTGCATGCCGTAGGGCGCGTCGGCGGCGGGGTGCGGGTACCACCACGGGTTGGTCTTCTGCTCGCACACCGGGACGATGGTGAGCCACGGATTGCTCTGCGAGAGCTGCCACATGTTCTCCACGTCGTAGAGATCGCACGGGTAGCGGCCGCCGATGAAGAAGTGCACGCGCGGGTTGATGCCGCGCTGGCTCATCTCGATGAGCTGGGCGCGCAGCGGGGCGATGCCGGTGCCCGCGCCGATGAGCAGCACGTCGCGCCCGGCGTCGCGGTCGACGTGCAGGCCGCCGAGCGGGCCGCCGATCAGCCAGCGATCGCCCACCTGCGTCTCGTTGACGATGGCCGGGCTCACCCAGCCGCCGCGGATCTTGCGCACGTGGAATTCGATCTCGCCGTAGGGATTCGACGGGATCGCCGGTGAGAAGTAGCGCCACATCTTGGGTCGCTGCGGCACGGCGACGGGCACGTACTGTCCGGCTTGGTAGGGCACGGGTGAGTCGGATTGCAAACGCACGATGGCCAGGTCTTCGAGCACCCTGCGGTGGCCGACCACCGTCGCCTCCCAGTACGGCTGGGATTTGTCGGAGTTGGCGCCGATGGCCATCGACGCCGAGATCAAGATGGTGATGTCGCGCCAGCCCTCTTCGAGCTGACGGTTCCACATCGCGCCGTTGTACACCCGGAACGCGGCGAGCAACGCACGGCCCGCTTGGTCGTAGTGTGCGGCCTCGACGCCGTATTTCCGATGGTCGCGCGCCAGCTGCTCGAGAAACTTCTGCGCGCGGTCCCAATCCTCTAGGTGGTCGAGCACGAACTGGATGGCCGTGGCCAGCCGCTTCGGTTGCATGTCCATCGCGGGCGGGAACAGCTCGCGCAAACGCGGGTTCTCGGCGAACAGATGACCATAGAACGCACTGATCAACCGCTCGGGTCCGCCCGGTGACTCGCTCACCGAACGGAAGTTGGCGCGGACCAGCGCTGCAGAACGCGCATCCACGACGAGATTCCCTTCCTTCCCGCTTGTAGCTGCGCATCCGATATTCGACTGCTGCGCAGGGACGTGCCCGTAACCGGGAGTCCTTCGGGGTACAAGTATCCCCGAAAAGTCCGTGGTCGTGTGGGTATGCGCAGCATGCTCTCGACCGCTCCGAGTTATCCCTCGGCTAAGTCGGCAGCTCGGGATGTATGCCCGGCCGGCTCTCGCGGCGCTCACGCGCCCGCTGCTGCCTCGCTGCGCTCGGCCCCATGGTTGGGCCAACGACCAGAGTACCGGGGGTCGGGGAACCTTGTATGGTGCGGTTCGCTGGAGGGGTACGCTCACGCCCCGGCAACCGCAGCGCGAACGGCGGGGGCGACCTGCTCCGCGTAGCGCCGGATCTGTTCCGCCGGGTCGCCCTCGGTCGGCCAGAAGACGAAGCCGTCGACGCGCTGCTCGGCGTGCAGCGCGGTCAGATCGTCCACCCACCGGCTCACCGGTCCCTCGAGAAAGCCGTGATCGACGCCGTTGTCGGTGATGGTGCCCGAGACGTTGTAGATCCGGCGGATCGCGTATGGGTCCCGGCCCGCGCCCGCCGCCGCGTCGTCGATCCGCTTGCCCGCCTCGGTGAGGAACTCCGGCGGCGCCCACGCGGCCGAGGGCAGCCAGCCGTCGGCGAGCGTACCGACCAGCGTCAGCATGCGCGGTCCCATCGCGCCGAGCCAGATGCCGGGATCGTGCCGCGGACGCGGGCCGGGATGCGCGCCCGCGAGCCGATGGAACGCGCCGGGTACCCGGACCGCGCGCTCGTCGCTCCACATCGCCCGGATGACGTGGATCGCCTCGGCCAGCGCCCGCACCGCCTCGCCCTTGCTCAGCCGCTCGCCGCCCATGGCCGCGATGGCGTCCCAGAACGCGCCGGCTCCGAGCCCGAGCTGGATCCGCCCGCCGGTCATGATGTCCAGTGAGGCAACGGATTTGGCGAGCACTGCGGGGTTGCGCAGCGGCAGGTTCGCGACATCGGGGAAGAAGGTGATCCGTTCGGTGCGCACGGCGAGCGCGGTGATCAGGGTCCAGGTGTCCAGAAAACGGCGCTGGTAGGGGTGGTCTTGGATGCCGATGAGGTCGAGCTCGGCGGATTCGGCGTAGGCCGCCAGCTCGGTGAGCTGGCGGTAGTCGTCGGCGCCGGGGATCAGGAAGAGCCCGAATTCGACAGGGCGAGCGCTCATCTCGCGGCTCAGATAGCCAGCACGGTCTTGCCGCGCGCGCCCGCGGCGCCGAGCACGGCGGGCGCTTCCTCCAGCGGGACGGTCGCGTCGATGGGCACCACCACGTCGCCCGCCGCGACGCGCGCCAGCAGACGGTTCAGTTCCGGCGCCCGCCCCTTGGACTCGAAGTTCCCGCCGCGCAGGCCGCGATCACGCAGCGCGGCCTCGTCGGCCGAGAAGACGGTGGTGTAGACCGCGCCGCCCGCGCGCACGAGTTCGGTCAGCGGGGCGAGCGCCTCGGGCGGGCTGACCAGATCGAACAGCACGTCGATGCCGTCGGAGTCGGTGAAACGCACCGAATCGGCGACGGACGCGCGGGTGTAGTCCACCGTCTCCGCCGCGCCCAGCCTGGCCATCTGGTCGGCCGCGTCGCCGCGCGCCGTCGCGATGACGTGCGCTCCCGCGATATTGGCCAGCTGCACGAGAAACGACCCGACGCCGCCGGTGGCGCCGACGATCAACACCTTCTGGCCGGGCCGGATCTGGGCCGCGTCGACCAGGTCCTGTGCCGTGACGCCCGCGGTCGGCAGCGCCGCGGCGGCCATCGTGGTGACCGATTCCGGGATGGGCACCAACGTCGCGTCCTCGGGGAGCACCGAGTATTCGGCGAAGCTGCCGTGCCCGGCGGGCGGGACGAGGAACTTGCCGACCACCCGATCGCCGATCGCGAATTTCGTGACCTCGGGGCCGACCGCGGCGATGCTGCCCGCGCCGTCCACGCCGAGGATCGCCGGAAAGTCGTGCGGCATCCGGCCTTCCAGGATGCCCTTGGCCATCTTCAGGTCGAAGGGGTTGACGCCCGCGGCGTCGAGTTGCACCTTGACCGCTTGCGCGCCCGGCTCGGGTACCGGCATCTCGGCCAGCTCGACGGGTTCTCCGAACTTCCGTACCACGATCGCGCGCATCGGTTCCGCTCCTCGGTTCGGCTGAAGGGTGATGCATCAACTAACCGCTTTTGGTGCTCGTATGCATCCCTACACCACGGACGCCGTGATTCATCGCATTCGACGATGGCGCGGCGTAGCGTTGAGCCGCGCCATCGGCCGGGTGGCGGGCCGGAAAAATTTCAAACTTGAGCGGAACAGACTCAACCTCTCGTGCGTTGGACCGATTGAACAGCACGAGCCCCGCGCGTGTGATCGCACGTGGGGAGGGCACTCGATGCTGCGGAATCGACTCGAGGAAGGTGACTTGTGGACTCGTTCAATCCCACCACCAAGACCCAGGCGGCGCTGACCGCGGCGCTCCAGGCAGCGTCGGCCGCGGGCAACCCGGAGATTCGTCCGGCCCACTTGCTGGTGGCGTTGCTCGATCAGACCGATGGCATCGCCGCCCCACTGCTGAAGGCCGTCGGCGTCGACCCCGCGACGGTTCGGCGCGAGGCACAGGACATCGTCGACCGGCTGCCGAGGGCGACCGGCGCTACCACGACGCCGAACCTCGGGCGCGAGGCGCTCGGCGCCATCACCGCCGCCCAGCGGCTGGCCACCGAACTCGGTGACGAGTACGTCTCCACCGAGCACGTCGTCGTCGGCCTCGCCCAGGGCGATTCGGACGTCACCATGCTGCTCACCAAGCACGGCGCGACGGCCGACGCGCTGCGCGAGGCGTTCACCACCGTGCGCGGCAGCGCCCGGGTCACCAATCCCGACCCCGAGGGCAGCTACCAGGCGCTGGAGAAGTACTCCACCGACCTCACCGCGGCCGCGCGCTCCGGCAAGCTCGACCCGGTCATCGGGCGCGACACCGAGATCCGGCGCGTCGTGCAGGTGCTGAGCCGCCGCACCAAGAACAACCCGGTGCTGATCGGTGAGCCCGGCGTCGGCAAGACCGCCATCGTCGAAGGGCTCGCCCAGCGCATCGTGGCGGGTGACGTCCCGGAGTCGCTGCGCGGAAAGTCCGTCGTGTCACTGGATCTCGGCGCGATGGTGGCGGGCGCGAAGTACCGCGGCGAATTCGAGGAGCGGCTCAAGGCCGTGCTCGAGGAGATCAAGAACAGCGCGGGACAGATCATCACCTTCATCGACGAGCTGCACACCATCGTCGGCGCGGGCGCGACCGGCGAATCGGCCATGGACGCGGGCAACATGATCAAGCCGATGCTGGCCCGCGGCGAACTGCGGCTGGTCGGCGCGACCACGCTGGAGGAGTACCGCAAGCACATCGAGAAGGACGCCGCGCTGGAGCGCCGCTTCCAGCAGGTGCTGGTCGGCGAACCTTCGGTGGAGGACACCGTCGGCATCCTGCGCGGTATCAAGGAGCGCTACGAGGTGCACCACGGCGTGCGCATCACCGACTCCGCGCTGGTGGCCGCGGCCACTCTCTCCGACCGCTACATCACCTCGCGGTTCCTGCCGGACAAGGCGATCGACCTGGTCGACGAGTCGGCCTCCCGGCTGCGCATGGAGATCGACTCGCGCCCGGTGGAGATCGATGAGGTCGAGCGCGCGGTGCGCCGCCTGGAGATCGAAGAGGTGGCGCTGACCAAGGAGACCGACGAGGCCTCCAAGCAGCGCCTGGAGAAGCTGCGCCAGGAACTGGCCGACGACCGGGAGAAGCTCAACCAGCTGACCACCCGGTGGCAGAACGAGAAGAACGCCATCGATCAGGTCCGTTCGCTCAAGGAACAGCTGGAGAGCCTGCGCGGCGAATCGGAGCGCGCCGAGCGCGACGGCGATCTCGGCAAGGCGGCCGAGCTGCGCTACGGCCGGATCCCGACGCTGGAGAAGGAGCTGGCGAAGGCCGAGAAGGTCAACGGCGCCGCGCCCGACGGCGAGGTGATGCTCAAGGAGGAGGTCGGCCCCGACGACATCGCCGAGGTGGTGTCCGCGTGGACCGGCATCCCGGTGGGCAGGCTGATGGAGGGCGAGACCCAGAAACTGCTCCGCATGGAGGAAGAGCTCGGGCGTCGCGTCGTCGGCCAGAAGGAGGCCGTGCAGGCGGTCTCCGACGCGGTGCGCAGGGCGCGCGCCGGCGTCGCCGACCCGAACCGGCCGACCGGCTCGTTCATGTTCGTCGGCCCCACCGGCGTCGGCAAGACCGAGCTGGCAAAGGCGTTGGCGGACTTCCTCTTCGACGACGAACGCGCCATGGTGCGGATCGACATGAGCGAGTACAGCGAGAAGCACTCGGTGGCCCGTCTGGTCGGCGCTCCGCCCGGATACGTCGGCTACGACCAGGGCGGCCAGCTCACCGAGGCGGTGCGGCGCAGGCCCTACACCGTGGTGCTGTTCGACGAGATCGAGAAGGCGCATCCGGATGTGTTCGACATCCTGCTCGCCGTGCTCGACGAGGGACGGCTCACCGACGGCCAGGGCCGCACGGTCGACTTCCGCAACACCATCCTCATCCTCACCTCGAACCTGGGTGCGGGCGGTGACAAGGACTTCGTCATGAACGCGGTGCGCTCGGCGTTCAAGCCCGAGTTCCTCAACCGGCTCGACGACGTGGTCATGTTCCACTCGCTCGACGAGGAGCAGCTGGAGCAGATCGTCGACATCCAGCTCGACCAGCTGCAGAAGCGGCTGTCGCAGCGCAGGCTGAAGCTGGACGTCAGCGATTCGGCCAGGTTCTGGCTCGCGGTCCGCGGCTACGACCCGGTCTACGGCGCCCGCCCACTGCGCAGGCTGATCCAGCAGTCCATCGGCGACACCCTCGCCAAGGAACTGCTCGCAGGGGAGGTCACCGACGGCGACACCGTGAAGGTCGGCGTCAGCGGCAACGGCGACGGTCTGATCGTCGGCAGGTGAGTGCGACCGGACGCCCCGGCCCTGTGCGGCCGGGGCGTCCGCGTGTTCGGGGTGGCTCGCCGAATCGGCTCGGTCACCTGGACGCGACGGTCGGCGGGCATACTCTGGATGGCATGACGAACCCGAAGGATCCCTGGGGGCAGCGGCCGGAGGATGCGCCGACCGAGCACCTCGGTTCGCCGGGTGCGTCCGGCTACGACCCGTCCGGGGACACCACGAGGTATCCGTCGACCGAGCAGTTCGAGTGGGGTCCGCCGCCCGCGAACGCCACCAAGCAGCTCCCGCCGATGGAGCACCAGTGGGGCGCTTACGAAAACCCCTACGGCACGCAGTGGCAGGGCGCGCCGGACCAGCCCATGGGCGTCCCGCCCGCCGGTGTGCCGCCGGGCGGTCCACCGATGGATCAGCCGCCGCCCAAACGCAATACAGGTCTGTGGATCGCGCTCGCACTCGGAGTCGTCGCGCTCGTCGCGGTGGCCGGCGTGGTCGCCGGGCTGGTGCTCGGCGGCCGTGACTCGTCGACCACGACGGCGGGCGGCACGACGACCGCCCAGTTCCCGACCGGTCGCGCGTTCCCGACGGAGAACCCGTCTCCGCGCGACCCGTCACCGAGCGGTCTTCCGGGTCTGCCCGGAATCGACGAATTGGGCGCGACCATGGGCACCATCAGCGCCAACAACGGCGGCCAGCTCACCATCGACACCGTCTCCGGCAACACGGTGAAAGTCTCGACCGACGAACTCACCCAGGTGATCTCGCTCTCCGGCGCCAAGCCCGCCGACCTGCCCGTCGGCGACATGGTCGTGGTGCAGGGCGACAAGGGGCAGGAC
Organism: Nocardia sp. CNS-044; assembly: GCF_059570515.1. Taxonomy (NCBI): domain Bacteria; kingdom Bacillati; phylum Actinomycetota; class Actinomycetes; order Mycobacteriales; family Nocardiaceae; genus Nocardia; species Nocardia sp. CNS-044. Next base: position 39,832 of record NZ_JCANSX010000005.1, on the reverse strand, counting down.
GGGTCGATTCGCGCCAGGATCATCATCAGCACCGCGCTGCCCGGCGGCGGAAGATGAGCGCGGCCTGCCGCGGTGTCGAGGCAAGAGCTCGAGACCGGCGGCCCGTCGCGGCACCAAAGGCGGCCCTCCACCGTCCGGGCCTATTAGGGTAGACCGCGATGACGGCTATGTGGTTCGGGTTGGCGGCGATCGCGCTGGTTGGTGCGATCGTGCTGCTGTATTTCGATCGGGTCCAGCGACAGCGGACCGGTCACACGCGCCAGGTCTGGGCCAAGGCCCAGGGGTACACCTACGTGTCGGTGGAACCGGCACTCCCGTCGACGTGGCGGCGCGGCGCGCTGGCCAAACTCGGCTATCTGTCGGCGGTCGACGTGGTCTCCGGTATCCGCAAGGGCGAGAAGTTCGTTCTGTTCGACCTGGAGGACGCCGCGACGCTGGTCGCGGTGCGCCGCCAGATCGGTTCGGACATCGATGTCGACATGCGGCTCAAGACGGCGTCCCCGCCGAAGGACGCGGATCTGGAGCTGCTCGGCGCCATCGGCGACCGGGTCGTCTTCGCGACGAATCCGGAGATCGCCAGGCACGCGGTGGATCAGCGGATGGTCGCGTTCATCGAGACGCTGCCCGACACCGTGCAGATGCTCTGGAGTGAGGGCAACTGGACCCTCGGCATGCTGAATGTCGGTACGGCGGCGAAGGATTGGGAGTCCGCCATCGACGCGGTGCTGCGCCTGTCCGGTCTGCTGCACGTGCTGCCTCCGGTGAGCGACCCGCGCGGCGCGAACAAGGCCGAGCACGACCCGGGCCGTCCGCAGCCGCGCACCCGCGACCGCGCCGAGGAGGCGCGTTCGGAGCCGGTGCGCGGCGCCTCCCGCGTGCTGCCGCCCGGCGCGAGTGACGACGACCGCGACTTCGACTACGACGACCGCGACGACGACCCCCGCTACGACGAGGACAACGAACCGGACGAGCGGGAGGCCGCGGGCGAGCAGTCGCGCCGCCCCTCGCTGGCCGTCGTCCCCGACGCCAGGGCCAGGACGCGCGAGGACCGCTGGTCCGACGACGAGGCCGAAGACGACTGGCGTCCGGAATCGCGCCGCGGCGACGCCGACGACTGGGAGGAGGAGCCGCCCGCCTCCCGCGCCGACGCGCAAGACCGCCCCGGCGGTCCGTTCCACCCCGGATTCCGTCCGTATCAGGGCCCCGTGCCGCAGTGACCAGCTCGATTGGATCGACACCGCGATGACCGACAGTTCCGTTCCCGCGCGCCTGCCCGGCGCGACCCGCCCGGTGGCACTGATCACCGGACCGACCTCCGGCATCGGCCACGGCTTCGCGCTGCGGCTCGCCTCGCTCGGCTACGACATGGTGCTCGTCGCCAGGGACGCGGAGCGGCTACGGGAACTCGCGGCCGAACTCGAGCGCAAATACGACACCCGCTCCGAGGTGCTCGTCGCCGATCTGGCGCAGGCCGCCGATCGGGAGAAGGTCGCCGCCCGGGCCGCCGAGGGCATCGAATTCCTGGTGAACAACGCGGGTTTCGCGCACTCCGGTGAGTTCTGGACGCTGCCCTACGAGCAGTTGCAGGCGCAGCTGGACGTCAACGTCACCTCCGTGCTCCAGCTCACCCACGCGGCGCTGCCGTCGATGATCGCCGCGGCGAAAGGTTCGATCGTCAACGTGGCCAGCGTCGCGGGTCTGGTGCCGGGTCGGGGATCGACCTACTCGGCCTCCAAGTCCTACGTCGTATCCTTCACGGAAGGGTTGGCGGGCGGTCTCGCCGGAACCGGTGTTCGGATCCAGGCGTTGTGCCCCGGATTCGTCCACACCGAATTCCATGAGCGAGCCGGTATCGAGATGTCCTCGCTGCCGAAACCGTTGTGGCTTTCCGTCGAGCAGGTCGTCGCCGGTTCGCTGAGTGATCTGGACAAGGACCGGGTGATCAGCGTGCCCGGAGCGCAGTACAAAGCGATCACCACGGTGGCCGGACTCATCCCGCGAACCCTGCAGGTCCGAATGAATCGGGGCCTGTTCAATTCACGCGGAAGGACTTAGACATGATCGACGAGGCGACAACCACTGATTCCGTGCTCGGCGCCGACCGCGAAGCCGCGACCGACCGGGAGAAGCTGGCCGCGCTGGTCCGCGAGCTCGCCGTCGTGCACGGCAAGGTGACGCTGTCCTCCGGCAAGGAGGCCGACTACTACGTCGACCTGCGGCGGGCGACGCTGCACCATCGCGCCGGACCGCTGATCGGCAAACTGCTACGCGAACTCGTCGCGGACTGGGATTTCGATTCCGTCGGCGGCCTCACCATGGGAGCCGACCCGGTCGCGCTCGCGGTGCTGCACGCGCCCGGCCGCCCCATCGACGCGTTCGTCGTGCGCAAGGCCGCCAAGAGCCACGGCATGCAGCGCCAGATCGAGGGACCCGACATCGTCGGCAAGCGCGTGCTGGTCGTCGAGGACACCACGACCACGGGAAACTCCCCGCTCACCGCGGTGCGCGCGTTGCGCGAGGCGGGCGCGACCGTGGTCGGCGTCGCTACTGTCGTGGACCGGGAGACGGGCGCCGACCAGGTGATTGCCGCCGAGGGGCTGGAGTATCGCTCCATCCTCGGGCTGAAGGATCTTGCCCTGGGTTAGCCTGGACGACGGTTTGGTTTGTCCGACAGCTAGAGGACGTGTGAGTTACCTGTGGTGAGCATTGCAGTAAACAAGAGTCGCGAAAATGTTGCGATGCTCGGAATCGGTGCTTACCGACCGCAGCGCATCGTCAGCAATGACGAGGTGTGCGAGGTTCTCGATTCGACCGACCAGTGGATCTACGAGCGCACGGGCATTCGCAACCGGCGCTGGATCAGCGGTGACGAGACGCTGCGGTCGATCGCGGCGGCCGCGGGCGAACGCGCGCTGGTCAACACCGGCATCGACCGGTCCAAGATCGGCGCGCTCATCCTGTGCACGTCCAGCTGGCTGAAGCTCACCCCGCACGGCGCACCCACCGTCGCCTCCGACCTCGGCATCAACGGCATCCCGGCCTTCGACCTGACCTCCGGTTGCGGCGGCTTCGGCTACGGCCTCGGCGTCGCCGCCGACCTGATCCGCGCGGGGTCGGCCGACTACGTGCTGGTGATCGGCGCGGAGACGATGACCGTCGGACTGGACCCGACCGACCGCGGCACCGCCATGATCTTCGGTGACGGCGCGGGCGCGGTCGTGGTCGGCCCGAGCGAGGAGAACGGCATCTCCCCGACGGTGTGGGGCAGCGACGGCGAGAACGCCGAGGCGATCGCCCAGGACGTCGACTTCCTGGAGTTCATGAACAAGGCCCAGGCCTTGCAGGGCACCGACCCCGCGGTCGAGCCCGTCGGCCGGATGTCGCTGCGCATGGAAGGTCCGCGGGTGTTCCGCTGGGCCGCCGTCACCCTGCCGCGCGCGCTGTCCGACGCGCTGGAGGCCTCCGGCGTGGCCAAGGAGGACATCGAGGTGTTCATCCCGCACCAGGCGAACGCCCGCATCAACGACCTGATGAAGAAGAACCTCGGCCTCGCCGACGAGATCCCGATGGCCAACGACATCGAGAACACCGGCAACACCTCCGCCGCCTCCATCCCGCTGGCCATGGAGGAAATGCTGGTCACCGGCAAGGCCAAGGGCGGCCAGCTCGCGCTGCTGCTCGGCTTCGGCGCGGGTCTCAGCTACGCGGGCCAGGTCGTGACATTGCCGCCCGCCCCGACCGAGGCGAGCTTCTGACGTGAGTGCCAACGGAGCCGGATCGTTCCCGGGCTCGGCGCGCCCGTTCCGCGCCGGGTTCCTCGTCGCGGCGGCCGTGACCGTCTACGGCGCGCTCACCGGACGCGACCGGCTCCAGTGGGTCGCCAAGCCGCTGATGATGCCGTTGCTCGCCGCCGACGTGGCGACCAGCGGCGTCGACATCGAGCCCACCGAGCGCACCATCCTGCTCGGCTCGCTCGGCGCCGCGACCGTCGGCGACATCCTCCTCATCGATCCCGACGACGACCGCCGCCTCATCGCGGGCGCGTCCTCCTTCGCGGTCATGCAGGCCGGTTACTCGACGTTGTGGTGGCGGCGCGGGGCCCGTCCCGCCGCCGCGGTCGCCCTGCCCCGGGTGGCCGCCTGGCTCGGCGCCGCCGGTCTGCTGCGCACCAAGGCGCCCACCGTCGCGACCCCGCTCACCGCCTACGGCGTCACCCTCGGCACCGCCGCCGTCCTCGCCTCGGACCCCGGCCTCGCCCCCGGCGCGAAAAACATTGCGGGCCTGAACATCCCGGACGCCGACCCACGCAGCCGCCTCGGCCTCGGCGCCCTCCTCTTCACCCTCTCCGACGGCCTCATCGTCCTACGCCGCCTCTTCGCCCGCACCCCCCGCTCCCGCCGCACCACCGAGGGCGTCATCCTCGCGACCTACGCCGCGGCCCAATACCTCCTCGCCGACCCCCACGCCCACACCCCCTCGAACCACTCGTAGACCGCGCCGCGTTCCGAAATTCGAGGGAACCGAATCGCTTCGCCCTGCGTCGATTAGCTGCGGAAGCGACTCCGGTGGTAGCCGAGGTCGTCGACCCGTGCGGCGCCGGATCGGCCATCTCGTGGAAGGGGCGCGGAACGGGTGGTTCGTCGTCCGCCGGAGCTGTCCGGCAACGATCTCGATCGGGTGGACGCGGAGCTGCCGAAAAGTTCTGGGGGCTCCAGCGCTGATCATGGAATCCACTGGGGGAGAGGGCTGATCGTGGGCGTTGGCACGCGCTACAGCACCAGGATGATGCGGTCCCGGTTCGTCGGATCGACGCGAATCGAAATCGTCTCGCCGAGGGCGATTTTCGGTTTGTCGGCGGGCATGACGTCGAAAACGACGGAGCCGTGGTAAGTCTCGGAACCCGGGACGGTCAGTTCGAGATCGAGTTCGGTGAGCTCGCTGTAGTGATCGGTGCGTTCGAGGGGGTGCACGCCTTCGATGGTGGCCCACCCTTCGAGACCGTGGCGCCAGAGGCGGCGGTCGGCGCGGGAGGGGCGGGCGGCGAGCAGCATGCCGATGCCGACGCACGAGCCGAAGAGGCCGACCAGGGCGACGACCTGGAACGGGACCGTACCGGGCGGCGTGCGGTGCACGAGCCAACCCAGCCAGAAGCACAGCACCACCAGGTACGCGGCGGTGACGCCGAGTATCGTCCGCAGAATCCGTGCGTGGTCCATGCGTACCGCCACCTCCGATCCGGCCCTGCGCGGCTGTGGACGGACTCCGTTCGGCGCGTGCCTCCGCCTTCGCTCCGGCGGCGCGCGGTGACTTCGTCCGGCTGGGTCGGTCGACCTACACCCCGACTGACCTCGCATTTCAAGCATAGGCGGCCACCGCCCAACGATTCGGTACGTTGCGCATAACGGATTGGATCGTGAGCCGTGAGCCGTGAGCCGTGAGCCGTGAGCCCAACGCCCCGTCCGATCTCCGCCAGCGCCCACCCACCCCGCGCGCCACGCTGTCCCTATGCCCAGCGCAACGACCACAGCGACAACGACCACAGACGTCCTCACCGGAATGTATGCCGCGGAGGCGGCCTACTTCGCCGCGGGTGGCCCCGGCCGCGCCTCGTTCACCACCCTGGCCCCGTTCTTCGCCGACGACGTGGTGCTCTATCAGGCCGAGGGCATGCCGTACGGCGGCATCTGGCGGGGCCACGCGGGACTGGAGCGATTCTTCGCGACGATGGCGGCGGTGTGGGAAACGTTCGAGCTGGTCGAGCAGCAGTTCCTGGCGACGGGAGAAACGGCCGTCGTGCACACCGAGGTGCGGGCACGGGCCCGCGCGACCGGACGCGAGCTGCGGTTCCCGATCTTGCAGACGCTCCGAGTGGAAGACGGCCGGATCGCGGAGATCCGCCCGTTCTACTGGGACACCAAAGAAATCGCCGAGGCCTGCACGATCGCGAGATAAGCCGCGACCTCAACCCTTCAACCGCAGCACCGCAAGCACCCGCCGATGATGCGTATCCGACGGCGGCAGATCGAGTTTCGCGAAGATGTTGCCGATGTGCTTCTCCACCGCCCGCTCGGTGACGGTGAGCGCGTCGGCGATCGCGTTGTTGGACAAGCCCTGTGCCATCAGCTCGAGCACTTCACGCTCGCGCGGAGTGAGCCGGGCCAGCGAATCCTGTTGGCGGGACGCGCCCATCAGCTGACTCACCACTTCGGGATCGAGCGCCGTGCCGCCGGTGGCGACCCGATACAGCGCGTCGACGAAATCGCGCACGTCGGCGACCCGGTCCTTGAGCAGATAGCCGACGCCACTCGCGCCGCCTGCGAGAAGCTCGGTGGCATAACGAGTTTCGATCCACTGCGAGAACACGAGCACCCCCGTCATCGGATACTTCCTGCGCAGTTCGATGGCGGCGAGCAGTCCCTCGTCGGTGAAGGTGGGCGGCATCCGCACGTCCACCACCGCGACATCTGGATTGTGTTCGCCGACAACATCACTCAGTGTGCTCGCCTCGCCGACCATCGCGACCACCTCGTGGCCGCGCTCGACGAGCAGCCCGGCCAGTCCGTCGCGCAGGATGGCGCTGTCCTCGGCGATGACGATGCGCAACGGCGTGCTCACTGCGGATCTCCCTTGGGCAGCAGGATGGTCACCACGGTCGGCCCGCCGGTCGGGCTGTGCACGGAGAGGGTGCCGTCCACCGCGCGCGCCCGGGCCGCGAGACCCGCGAGCCCGCTGCCCGCCGCCCGCGCGCCTTCGGCGGGTGGCAGCACGCCGCCGATTCCGTTGTCCCGCACGGTGACCGCGATGGTGCGGATGCTGTCCGGCAGCACCGAGACCCAGGCCCGGTCGGCGTGCGCGTGCTTCACCACGTTGGTGAGCAGCTCGGCGACGGAGAAGTAGGCGATGGCCTCGATGGCCGGGCTCGGCCGCTGCGGCAGGTGCACCCGCAGCTCCACCGGCACCGCGCTGCGTGCGGTGAGCGTCTCCAGCGCGGGCGCGAGGCCGAGTTCGAGCGCGGGCGGATGGATGCCGCGGACCAGCTCCCGCAGTTCGGTGAGCGCTTCCTTGGAGCTGGCGTGCGCGTCGGCGATCAGGTCGGTGGCGTCGCCGCCCGCCGCGATGCGTTCCTCGGCCCGGCCGAGAGCCATGGCGATGGTGACGAGCCGAGCCTGGGTGCCGTCGTGCAGGTCGCGTTCGACGCGGCGCAAGGTGGCGGCCGCGTCCTCGACGGCCGCGCGCCTGCTGGCCCGCAGCTCGACCAGCTGACGATCCCGCACGGTGGCCGCGAGCAGCCAGACGGTGAGCAGCCGGTGCAGGTGGCAGACGCCGCGCACCAACCAGGGCAGCGCGAAGCAGCAGACGATGCCCAGCGCGGAGACCAGGAGGACGCGCGGCCAGGTGTCGACGTAGAACGAACCGAACTGCATCAGCGAATGGCGCTCGACCCCGTTCTCGTCGATGTTCACCGGTTCGAACAGCGCCCACGGAATCGGCGAGATCGCGGTGAACACCACTATCGCCACGGTGACCAGCGTCACATAGCCGACCCCTACGCCGAGCACGAACTGCGCGAGCAGGAACAGCGCCGCCCGCCAACTGGCCCGGTCGGTGAACGCGCTCTTCAGGAACCCGAACAGCCCGCGCTGCGGTGTGAACGCGGGCGGCGCCTCGACCGGGGTGCCGAGCAGGGCGCGGCACAGCGCGCGGTAGATCCGTCCCCAGACGCGGCCGCCGAGCAGCACGAGCGCGAGCAACGGGATGCCGATCAGGAAGATCGAGACGTACAGCCCGCCGCCGAAGCCGAAGAACAGGTAGCAGACGGCGAGACACCCGAGCACGAACGCGGTGATCAGGTAGGCGAACTCCTTCCAGGTCCTGGCCTGGATCGGCGCGCGCAGGACAGCCGACAACACCGAGCGACCGGTTGGCGGCGGCGCGGTCGGCTTGTCGAGCACGAGGGTGGGTTCGGCTTGCGTCTCGGTCATGAACTCCATGTTTCTCGCCGACCGTGGCGTTCTCGATGGAGCTGCCCGCCGAATCGAGGGTGTGGCCAGCTACACCATCGGAGCTCGCCCGGCGGGGTTTGGAACTAGCATCACCCGCATGAGTTATCCACCGCCGTACGGTTATCCGCAGCAGCCCTACGGTAACCCGTACGGTCCGCCGCCGGATCACCCGCAATCCACCACCATCCTGGTCCTCGGGATTCTCGGCTTGGTGCTGTGCCAGCTGTGCGCGCCGTTCGCCTGGGTGATGGGCAAGCGGGCGCTCGACGAGATCGACGCGTCGGGCGGCGCGATCGGCGGGCGCGGCAACGTCAAGGCGGGCTACGTCTGCGGCATCGTCGGCACCATCATCATGCTCGTCTACGTGGTGGGCATCATCGCCGTCATCATCATCTCGATCTTCGCCGCGAACTCGTCGTCGTCCTATTGACCACGGACCCACCGACCGAAGGTGACCGCGACCGGGTGTGACCTATCGAAGGTGACCTTCGGTCGGCTACCGGTTCGGCCGGAAGGTGGCCGTGACCGGGTGAAAGTGATCTTGGATCGGCTGCGCATAGCATCGTCCGCGTGAGTCACTCGTCGTCGGACACCGCGCGCCCATCCCCGGGGGAGCACCTGCCAGGACCCACCGAGTGGGGCGAGCACCCGCATGGGGTCGGTCCGTGGCTGGCCGAGCACGACGCCCCGCCGCCCGACGACCCGCGACTCGACCCCGAGCTCCTCGCGCACGGCGACCGCCGCAATGTGGTCGACGCCTATCGCTACTGGTCGCGCGACGCGATCGTCGCCGACATCGACGCACGCAGGCACCCCTTCCACGTCGCGATCGAGAACTTCGGACACGACGCGAACATCGGCACGGTGGTGCGCACCGCCAACGCGTTCGCCGCGGCCGCGGTGCACATCGTCGGCAGGCGGCGGTGGAATCGCCGCGGCGCGATGGTCACCGACCGCTACCAGCACATCGAGCACCACACCGACATCGCCGAGCTGCTCGCCTTCGCCGAGCGCGCGGGCCTCACCGTGGTCGCGGTGGACAACGTCCCCGGCTCGGTGCCGCTGGAGACCGCGCGGCTGCCGCGCGACTGCCTGCTGCTGTTCGGCCAGGAAGGACCCGGCGTCACCGCGCACGCGAAAGACGCGGCGGCGATGACGGTCTCGATCGCCCAGTTCGGTTCCACTCGCAGCATCAACGCGGGTGTGGCCGCGGGCATCGCCATGCACGCCTGGATTCGCGAGCACGCCGATCTCGCGACCGCGTGGTGAACGGTTCTACCGTGCACGATTCGGCGTCGGCCGGGTAACAATTCGGCGGCGAGAATCGGCTTCCAACTGGCACCATTGAGGTATGACCTCGCGGAGCCCACGGACTGGGCAGGATGCTGCACCGACGCCCGCGCTCTGGTCGGAACGGGCGGATATGGCGGAGTCCGCGATCGTCTCTCGGCACCTGCGGGCCCTATGGGCTTGTCCCGGAACGGAACTCGGCGTCGTCGGCTGGCCGGCCACCAAGCGTGAGCGCGCGTTCGTGTCCTGGCACTATTGGTGGCAGGCGCATTTGATCGACTGCGCGGTGGACGCGGCGAACCGGTCGCCGATACCGGTGCGGCGCAGGCGAATCGGCGAACTCGTGCGCTCGCATCGCATCCGCAACATCACCGGTTGGACCAACAACTACTACGACGACATGGCCTGGCTCGCCATCGCGTTGGAGCGGGCGGAGCGGACCCAGGGCATCACCGAGGCGCGCGGCGCGCTGGTCGCGCTGGAGAAGAAGCTGTACGAAGCGTGGAGTCCGGAGGTAGGCGGCGGTATCCCGTGGCGCGTCCGTTCGGACTACTACAACGCGCCCGCCAACGGTCCCGCGGCCATCGCGCTCAGCCGCCTCGGTCGGCACACGCGCGCGCAGGACATGGCGGACTGGCTGGACGCGACCCTGCGTGATCCCGGCACCGGCCTGATTCTCGACGGCATCCATCTCCCGTCCGGCGTGATCGAACGCCCGACGTTCACCTACTGCCAGGGCGTCGTGCTCGCTGTCGAGACCGAGCTGGCGATGCACACAGGCGAGGAACGCCACCTGGACCGGGTGCACCGGCTGCTGGCCGCGGTGGAGGACCACATGACCGCGGGTGGCGTCATCAAGGGCGGCGGTGGCGGCGACGGCGGACTGTTCAACGGCATCCTCGCCCGCTACCTCGCGTACGTCGCGGTGATGCTGCCCGGGGAGGACCGCCAGCAGGTCGCGGATCGGCGGACCGCGGCCGCGCTCGTCCGGGCGTCGGCCACGGCGGCCTGGGCGAACCGTCTAGAGGTCGAGGGCGAGCCGCTGTTCGGGGCCGATTGGAGCAGGCCGGCTCAGCTGCCCGGCGGCACGGGCGGGGCGGGTTATTTCACCTCGGGCGGCTCGGTGACTTCGTCGAAGGTGCCCGAGCGGGACCTGTCGGTGCAGCTGTCCGGATGGATGCTGATGGAGGCGGCCTACCAGGTGAGCGCGGCCGGACTCTGAGTACTGCTCGCGGTCGCGACCCCGCGCCCGGCACTCGATCAGTACTCGACCCGCGGCAGCACCACGGTCGGCGCGTCCACATCCACGTCGAACTCCTCCGCGGGCTTCGCCATCTCCATCCGGTAGTGCCGGATGCCGAGGATGGTGCCGACGATGAGGCCGAGCACCAGCGTGCAGATCACGCCGGGCATCAGCCACGGCACGCGCTCCAGGAAGTTGCCCGCGTAGAAGCCGATGAGCAGCAGTACCGGCGCCCAGATGATGGCGCCGATGGTGCTGGCGATCGTGTACTTGCGGTGATCCATCTGCGCGGCGCCCGCGACCATCGGGCACAGCGTCCGCACCCACGGGATCCACCTGGCCACCAGCACCGCGAGGAACCCGTGCCGCTGGAGCAACTCGGAGACCCGCTGCAGATTGCGGGTGTTGATGTATCGGCCGTCCTTGCGCGCCACCAGGCGATGGCCGGTGCGTTGCCCGATGACGTACCCGACCTGATTGCCGGTGATCGCGGCGATCATGGCGCCCACCGAGAGCGCCCACACCTGCGCTTCGCCGGTGGCATGCGAGGCCATCACGATGCCCGCCGTGATCAGCATCGAGTCACCGGGCAGGAAGAGCCCGACGATCAGGGCGCATTCCAGGAAGACGAAAGTGAGCACCACCGTCCAGACGAGCGCGGGGCCCGCCGAGATCAGCGGATCGAAACTGCCCATCGCGAGGGGCGACGCGCTGGACACTGGCCTCAGCGGGTGGTCTCGTTCGTCGACGCGGTCAGCTCGGGCTCGAGGACCTCGGGCTGCTCAGCGCCGCGGTTCAACAGCTTCTTCGCCACCGCCATGATCCCGGGCAGGATCGAGACGAACACGATGAGCAGGAAGATCGCCTCGACGTGGTCGCGGATGAAGCCGACGCCGCCGAGGAAGTAGCCGAGGATCGTCACGCCGCCGCCCCACAGGATGGCGCCGACGATGTCGAACGCGACGTACTTGCGGTAGTCCATCTTGGACACGCCCGCCAGCACCGGCATGAAGGTGCGCACGATCGGCACGAACCTGGCCAGGATGATGGTCTTCGGGCCGTGCTTCTCGAAGAACTCGTGCGTCTCCGTCACGTAGGACTTCTTGAAGAATCGGGTGTCTTCCTTGCGGAAGATCGCCGGGCCGATGGCGCGGCCGATCCAGTAACCACACTGGTCACCGGCGAACGCGATGAACGTGACGGCGGGGACCAGCACCCAGATGGACACCGGCGGATTGTCCTGCGCCGCCAGCAGACCGCCGGTGAACAGCAGCGAGTCGCCGGGAAGAAGCGGGAACAGCAGACCGGTCTCGATGAAGACGATCACGAGGATCGCGGGCAGCACCGCGTTCTTCAGCCACGTCTCCTGGAGCAGGTACATCGGGTCCAGCAACTGGGTCAGTGCGAGGTTTGTCGACACCGATTCGGTCGCTGCCTGCAGAATCACGCGGCCTCCTGTCCCGGGGTGCGGCTGGCCATACATTGCTTGCCACCGCGTCGGAAGCTGCCAGCGCAATTACCCGGCCCACAGTACCGGGTAAGGCTGAGAAACCACCGTCGAGCGAGAAATTACCGCCGATGCTGTGTTTTTGGCGCGCTGGCGCGCGCGTGTTCGCGGCCTCTTATGTCTCGCATCCGAGCGGCCGAGACTCGCGACTGCGTCGCATGCGCTTCGGCCGCTCGGATGCGAGACGGCCGCGAACGGGCTCGTCGGGCTCGCCTGGGGGTGGCTGGGAGTGCGTGAGCGTTGCGCGCTGGGTAGTAGGAGGCGAGACGGCCGCGAACGGGCTCGTCGGGCTCGCCTGGGGGTGGCTGGGAGTGCGTGAGCGTTGCGCGCTGGGTAGTAGGAGGCGAGACGGCCGCGAACGGGCTCGTAAGGCTCGCCCCGAAGTGGCCGGGAGTGCGCGGATACCGCCGCTACGCATTGCCTGCCGACCAGCGGATGGCGGAGAAACGCCCCTGCCTTAGGGTATGGCCTGACAGAATTGTCCTTTGCCGCACTACACGGAGGTCTTCACAGTGCCTATCGCGACTCCGGAGGTCTACGCCGAGATGCTCGGTCGGGCCAAAGCGAACTCCTTTGCCTTCCCGGCCATCAACTGCACGTCGTCGGAGACCATCAACGCGGCCATCAAGGGCTTCGCGGACGCGGGCAGCGATGGCATCATCCAGTTCTCCACCGGTGGTTCGGAGTTCGGCTCGGGTCTCGGTGTCAAGGACATGGTCACCGGCGCGGTCGCGCTGGCCGAGTTCGCGCACGTGGTCGCCGCGAAGTACGACGTGACGATCGCGCTGCACACCGACCACTGCCCCAAGGACAAGCTGGACAGCTTCGTCCGTCCGCTGATCGCCATCTCCCAGGAGCGGGTCAACGGCGGCGGCCTCCCGCTGTTCCAGTCGCACATGTGGGACGGCTCCGCGATCCCGATCGACGAGAACCTGGAGATCGCCAAGGAGCTGCTCAAGGCGACCGCCGCGGCCAACATCATCCTCGAGGTCGAGATCGGCGTCGTCGGCGGTGAAGAGGACGGCGTCGAGGCCGAGATCAACGAGAAGCTCTACACCTCGCCGGAGGACTTCGAGAAGACCATCGACGCCCTCGGCGCTGGTGAGAACGGCAAGTACCTGCTCGCGGCCACGTTCGGCAACGTGCACGGCGTGTACAAGCCGGGCAACGTGGTGCTCAAGCCCGAGGTGCTCGCCGAGGGCCAGCGCGTCGCGGCCGCCAAGCTCGGCCTCGGCTCGGACGCGCAGCCGTTCGACTTCGTCTTCCACGGCGGCTCGGGCTCGCTGAAGTCGGAGATCGAGGACTCGCTGCGTTTCGGCGTGGTGAAGATGAACGTCGACACCGACACCCAGTACGCGTTCACCCGCCCGGTCGCCGCGCACATGTTCTCGAACTACGACGGCGTGCTGAAGATCGACGGCGAGGTCGGCAACAAGAAGACCTACGATCCGCGCAGCTACCTGAAGAAGGCCGAGACCTCGATGGCGGCGCGCGTGCTCGAGGCGTGCAATGATCTGAAGTCTGCGGGGCGGTCGATCAGCGCCTGACCCCTTTTCTCTTCGGGGGCCCGAGCTCATGAGTCTTGATGTGCGTGTGCTCGGGCCCGTCCGGCTGCTCGTCGGTGGTGAGCCGGTGGCGGTCGGCGGGCCCAAGCCGCGAGCGTTGCTTGCCGCGTTGACCGTCAATCGGCGGCGCGCGGTCGCCTCGGCCGCACTGGCCGACATGGTGTGGAACGAGGATCCGCCGGATTCCTACGCGGCGAGTCTGCAGGTGTTCGTCTCGAATATCCGCAAGGCGCTGCGGAATTCGGGTGTCGACCCGGCGCAGGTGTTGCGCACCGAGTCCTCGGGTTACCGCCTGGAGATCTCCGAAGAAGCCTGCGACATAGGCCGTTTCGAGGCGACCAGGGATGCGGCCGCCAAGGCCGCGGGCGTCGGCGATCACGCGGCGGCCGCGCAGTTGTTCGGTAACGCGCTGCGCGAGTGGAGCGGCCGGGCACTGTCCGACCTGGCGGGTCTGCAGTTCGCCGACGGCTTCGCCACCGCGATGGACGAGGAACGGCTGCTCGCCGTGTCCGCCCGCATCGACGCCGAGATCGTCTGCGGGCGTGCGTCTTCGGTGATCAGCGAGCTGGTCTCGATCACCAACGAGCATCCGCTGCGGGAACCTCTGTGGGGTCAGCTGATCACCGCGCTCTATCTCTCCGGACGTCAGGCCGATGCGCTGGACGCGTGCCGCAGGGTGCGCACCGTGCTTGCCGACGAACTCGGCATCGATCCCGGCCCCGCGCTCGTCGAGCTGGAGCAGCGGGTGCTGCGCCAGGAACCGTTGAACACCATGGAGTTCAAGCGCACCGAACGCATGGCCGCCGCGATGACCGAGACGGTCACCGAACTGCCGCGCTCGGTGCGCAGCGGTCAGTTGCGCATGCCGGACGGGCGGGTGCAGCCGATCGCGTTGGGCGGCATGCGGATCGGCCGGATGACCGACAACGATCTGGTGCTCGACGATCCGAAGGCCAGCCGCTACCACGCGCACATCATGCCGAGCCGGGCCGGGCTGCTGATCAAGGACCTGCATTCGGCCAACGGCGTGTACATCAACGAGGAGGCGATCGAGAGCGGCGCGTTGCTCGCCGACGGCGACGTCATCCGCATCGGCGCGACCATCCTGACGTTCCAGGCGTTGCAGTAGGCGCCTCGACGGGCGCTTGTGGACGTGTTCCGTCGCGGACGTGTTCCGTCGGAACCTGCGTGCGTCGCGTCGAAAACTGCGCGCGGCCGAAGCTGAACGCGTCAGTTGCAGGCGATGCCGTCGCCGTCGAAGTCCAGGTACGACGCGTACCCGGGCTCGCCGCGGTACAGCGGCCACGCGCCCTCGGCGCGCACCTGATCGCAGTTGGCGTAGTACCGGCGCGGGCGCTCGTCGTCGTCCTCCGGGGGCGGGACGTTGTCGCCCTTCGGTCCCGGGCGGTACGTCGGCCCTGGATCGGCGTCCCTCGGACCGGAGACCACCGAGAACGGCGTCGATTCGGCGATGGCGGGCGCGGCCATCCCCAGTAGGGTCACGGCGCCGAAAGTCGCGGCGGCGCATCGGCGTATCACTGAATTCCTCACCTACCCAACGTGCGCCGCCGGATGGAGTCCGTCAACCGCCGCGCGCCACCGTGGCGGAACGGTGCCGACGCGCGGTGCGCAGGCGCGGTCCGTCAGAGATCAGCCCGGACGGGCCCCTGTCCACGGGCGGCCGACACTCCTGTCCATGCGGGAGGTTTCGGAAAACACCGCTCGGTCTGTGGGGGTCGGCCGGTAGGGTCGATCCGATCTTGTGGAGCGTGAAACGTCGAGGGGTGTGTATGGCCAGGCGGCTGGTGGCCGCGGTCGGCGCCGTGGTGTTCGGCGCGGGCGCGTTGATGTACGGCGATCGGTCGCTCGCGCTGGCGACGCCCGAGCCGGGTATCGCGGCAGGTGTGCCGGGCAGTGGGCCGTGTGTGAGCGACCCTCGGCCGGTGCACGAGCCGCTCGTTCCCGAGACGCTCGAGGTGCCGATCCCCTATCCGGTGATCACCGTTGTGCCGCCGCGCCAGTCCGATCCCGCGCCGGTGCGCACCGACATGGCGCTGCCCGAAGACCCCTGTGTCAACCCGTGCCCCGATCTCACCGACGGTCCGCCGCCTCCGCCCAGCTTGGCCGGGCAGCTCGGCATTCCCGAAATTCTGTTGAACCCCCAGCCCTTCCACTTCGGGGTCCCTGGTCCCGGCCCGGATCCGGGTCCGGTCCCGCCGCCACCGCCGCGGGTCGACCCGCCTGTCGAAAACGCGGCACAGTCGCCCGCGCGTCCGGCGCCGCGCATCGCCGAGGTGCGCGAGGTGGCCAAGCAGACGGGCGCCAACTCGGTGAACCGCACCGACAAGCGCTGGCAGGTCGACGGCACCGATCTCGGCATCATGTGGGAGAGCGCGCCGGGCGAGATCGCTGTCGCGTTCGGCGACACGGTCGGGCGCGGTTTCCATCCGCCCGGCGGCATGGGCGGCGATTGGCGCAGCAATGTGCTCGCCTTCAGCACCGATCGCGAGCTCTCCGACGGCATGGTCTACGACCGAATGGTCACCGACGGCCGCTGCCACGCCGCCGAGGTGCTGTCCAGCCGCAAGCTCGACAACATCGAGATCACCACCATCCCGACTTCCGGTTTCGCGCTCGGCGACCGGCAATACCTGAGCTACATGTCGATTCGCACCTGGCACAGCCTGCCCGGCACCTTCTACACCAACTACGGCGGCATCGCCTACTCCGACGATCACGGCCAGACCTGGACCAAGGACCCGCACGCCCGCTGGGACAACATCTTCGGGCTCGCGAATTTCCAAGTGAGCGCCATGGTTCCGCACGGCGACCACGTGTACGTGTTCGGTACGCCCAACACCCGGCTCGGCGCCGTCGGCTTGGCCAGGGTCGCGAAGGACCAGATCCTCAACACCACCGCCTACCAGTACTGGCGGGACGGGCAGTGGACGCCGGTCGGCGGATCGGGCGGTGCGACACCGATCGTCGACGCGCCCGCCGGTGAACTCTCCGTCCGCTACGACGCGTCTCGCGACGTCTGGCAGATGAGTTACCTCGACACCTCGCGCGCGGCCATCGTTCTCCGCGAAGCGGATTCACCGCAGGGCGTGTGGTCCGCGGGAACGCCGACGGTCACCGTGCTCGACTATCCCGAGCTGTACGGCGGATTCCTGCACCCGTGGTCGACCGGTTCGGACCTCTACTTCAACATCACGACCTGGAGCGACTACAACGTCTACCTGATGCACGCCGCCATCGAGGAGTGAGAGCTCAGGAGAAGCGGACCTCGGCGACCGAACGGCCGAACAGCTTGCGGCCGTCCGAGGTGCCGGTGAGCACGATGGTGCCCGCGCGCCGCTCGGGATCGAGCGACTTGATCTTGCCGCTGAACTCGATCGTGCTCACCGCGTCGGGTCGCACGGGAACGTAACCGGAGAAGCGGACGCTGAACTTCTCGAAGGCCGTGGGATCGCCGAGCCAGGAGGTCAGGTACTCGGCGGCCAAGCCCATGGTCAGCATGCCGTGCGCTACGACGGTCGGCAGACCGACCAGCTCGGCGGCGCGCTCGCTGAAGTGGATCGGGTTGGGATCGCCCGCGACGCCCGCGTAGTTGGCCAGGTCGCCGCGGGTCAGCGTGGCGGTCCCGGCGGGCAGCTGGTCGCCGACGGACAGCTGATCGAAGTCCTGGACGGTGTGCACGGTCCGCGGCTGGGCGACGGGTGGGTGCTCGTTCGGGTCGGCCTCGATCGGGATGAGCACGCTGCTGTCGGAAGGCTCGCCCGTCCGGTGCGGCGGACGCGAGTGCATGAAGATCTTGTCGACCGCCTCGACCAGGTTCGGGTCCACCTCGGCGCCGCGGCGGGCCACGATCGTGGTCGAGCCGATCTGAGTGGTCTCGTCGTCCTGGTTCACCAGTTCGAACTTCACGGTGATGAAGTCGTTGTCGCCGAACTGCCGGACCGACTCGATCAGGATCTCGGTGCGAATGGTGTCACCGGCCAGAATCGGCCGGTGGATCTCGAAGGTCTGGTCGGTCTGCAAGATCTGGGTCAGGTCGTAGTCGGTGAGCACCTCGTCGAGCAGGGCCCTGGTGCCCGCGGTGCCGACCACGGAGGCGAAGGTGGGCGGGGCGACGATGCTGTCGTAGCCGATCTTGCGCGCGTCCGGTTCCGCGTGGTGCGCGTCGTGATAGTTCTGCACCGCGCGCGCGAACTCACGCACCTTCTCCCGGCCGACCTCGTAGTGGTCGCGAACCTGGAATCGTCGTCCCGCCAGTGCCGCCGATTCCTCGGCCCGCGGCTCCACCATCGTCTGCTCCCTGCCCATGATCCGGGCCATGCTACTGGCCGCGCCGGTCCGTTGACCAGGTAAGTGTGAGCACTGGCACCCGCTTACCCGGCTTGACGTTACGGGGTGCCCGCGGGCGGATCACAGACCTTCCAACCCGTGTCGGTTCGCTCCAAATCGAAGGTGCGCGCCGAACGCTTGCTCGGGTCCGCCTCGGTGTAGACGGTCGCCTGAGCGATGGCCGTGTTGTCGGTGATCCTGATCGCGTCGACGCTGTCGACCACCGGGATGTTCTTGCGCTCCTGGGAGAGTTGGTGCACGCCGGCGAACTGGTCGTCGGGAATGTTCTTGTAGAAGTCGTGCAGCGGGCCGCAGGTGCTGCCGCGCAGCGACGCGAGATCGCCGTCGCGCAGCGCGCTCGTGTAGTCGCCGATGGCGTCGCGGACCTTGTCCTCCTCGGTTTCGCTGCCCGTGAGCGCGAAGATGCCGACGACGACGAGTACCAGCACCGCGACTGCCGCGCCCGCCGCGAGCAGCAAGCGCTTGGAGCGGGGTGCGGGGGTGGCGTCGGTGGACGGAGCCGAGGTCGGCGGGGCCGGGGGGACGCGCTGGGGCTGGGCCATCGGGCGCGGCTGGGCCGGGGCGTTGGTCTGCGGTTGCGCTGCGCCCTTGGCCGGAGGCTGTCCCTGCGGCTGGGCCGGGGCCTTGGGCTGGGCAGGGCCCTGCGGCTGGGGTTGTGCCTGCGGGAAGGCTGAGCCCTTCGCCAGGGGTTGGGCCTGCGGGTGACCCGGAGCCTGTGCTTGTGGCTGGCCGGGCGCCTGCGGGTGGGCCGGGGCCTTGCCCAGCGGCTGTGGTTGACCCTGCGGGTGGGCCGGGGCGTTGGTCTGCGGTTGTGCCGGGCCGCCCTTGTCTCGAGGCTGGGTGTGCGGATGGGCCGAGGGGTGCGGCTGTGCTTGTGGCTGGCCGGGAGCCTTGGTTGCCTGCGGGTGGGCTTGGGCTTGCTGCTGGCCCTGCTTCGGCTGGCCTTGCTGTGGCTGAGCTTGCTGCTGGCCCTGCTGCGGCGGGCGCTGGCCCGGACCGTCGGTCAGCGACTGCGCGGGGCGGGTCGCATTCATATCGGCGGGCGACGGCGCGGATGCGGCCTGACGCGGCTGAGCGGTCGGTCGCGGCGGCGACGGCCGAGTGTCCTCGACCTCGTCGACTGCGGCGGGCCCGGTCGGCGGCGGACCCGAAGGACTCTGCTGACCAGCCTGTTTCGGTCCCGGCGCGGGACGAGGAGTGGTCGGCGGCTTCGACAGCGGCGGCCGCTGCCCCTGCACCCGATCGGTGCCCGCGGGCCGCTGAATCGGCAGTGCCATCGTCTTCGCGTCGTCGTCGCCCGCGTGCGGAACGATCGGCATCGCCATGGTCGCGGCATCGGCCCCGGCGACATCGGCCAGCTCGCCCTGCTCGCTCTGCGGCTCCCGCCGCATCACCACGGTCTGGGCATCCGCCCCACCCGACTCCGGCTCGTCCTCGTCGTCCTGCCCAACGAGATCGACCCGCCGCATGACCATGGTCTCGTAGTCGGCACTCGACGGCTGCCCGCCCTGCTGCTGGTCCGCAGCGGCCTGCGCCGCCCGATCCCGCGGAATCTCCGTGGTCTTGGCATCGGCCGCGGCCGGTTGCGCGGGAGCACCCTGAGCAGGCGCACTCTGCCCGGCCGCCGTCGTCTGCTGAGCGGAAGCGCCTTGTGCGGACGCTCCCTGACTGGTCGACGCTCCTCGCTCGGTGGAAGTGCCTTGCGTGGGCGTTCCTTGTCCGGCAGTCCTCGTCTGTTGAGCGGAAGCGCCTTGTGTCGCCGCGCCCTGTCCGGCTGCCGTCGTCTGCTGAGCGGAAGTGCCTTGCGTGGGCGCTCCCTGATTGGTCGACGCTCCTCGCTCGGTGGAAGTGCCTTGCGTGGGCGTTCCTTGTCCGGCAGTCCTCGTCTGTTGAGCGGAAGCGCCTTGTGTCGCCGCGCCCTGTCCGGCTGCCGTCGTCTGCTGAGCGGAAGCGCCTTGCGTGGGCGCGCTCTGTCCGGCCGCTGCGGTCTGCTGATCGGAGGCGCCTTGTGCGGACGCACCCTGACCGGCTGCCGGCTGCTGACTGGAAACGCCTTGCGCCGCCGCGCTCTGTCCGGCCGCTGCCGTCTGCTGAGCGGGAGCACTTCGTGTCGACGCACCCTGTCCAGCAGCAGCTCTCTGCTGCGCCCCACCTTGCTCGGCAGCCGCGCCTCGACCGGCAACCGCTTCCTGCCGAGCGCCACCGCCTTGCGCGGCAGCCGTCGGCGCGCCCGCGCCGGTCGATCGACCCGGCTCGGACGAGGTCGAGTCACGGCGCGGAATCTCGGTGGTCGCCGCGTCGAGCAAGCCAGACCGTTCGCCGCCGGTGCCAGTGCGGTCGTGGGGCGCGCCTTGCGGCGTGCTCGGTCGGTCGGCACCCGAACCGGCCTGCACTCCTCCGCCGGATTGGGTGTTCGTGCCCTGCGCTGCTCCGCCGGGCTGTGCGTTCGCGTCGGGCTGCGCGCCTTGGGGCAGCGTGCTCGGTCGGTCGGCCGCGCCCGCGGGGGTTACTGCGCCTGCGGTGGCCTGTGTTCCGCCACCGGGGGTGTTCGCGCCGGGCTGTGCGCCTTGCGGTGGGGTGGTCGGTCGGTCGGCTGCCGCACGCGCGGCGCCACCTGCACTCGCAGCGCCCGGTGCTTGTCCACCGGGGGTCTTCGCGCCAGGCTGTGCGCCTTGCGGTGACGTGCTCGGTCGGTCGGCTGCCGCACGCGCGGCGACATCCGCACTCGCAGCGGCCGGTGCTTGTCCACCGGAGGTGTTCGCGCCACGCTGCGCGCCTTGCGGCGGCGTGCTCGGTCGGTCGGCCGCGCTCGCGGGGGTTCCTGCGCCCGCGGTGGCCTGTGTTCCGCCACCGGGGGTCTTCGCGCCAGGCTGTGCGCCTTGCGTGCCCGGTCGGTCGGCCGCACCCGCGGGGGCACCTGCAGCCGCGGCGGCCTGCGTTCCTCCACCGGGCTGGGCCTTCGAATCGGACTGCGGGCTGGCGTCGGATCGGCTGCTCACAGCGGTTCGCGTGTCCGCGTCGGACCGCGCCTGCGCGGGCGTCCGAGCACCCGCACTCGCGGTGTCCGCGCTCTGCGGAAGCTCGGTCGTCGCGGCGTCCGCCGGTCCGGGCCGACCGGCGTTCGCTGCCCCGGACGCCTGTCCGCTCGCACGGCTCGGCTGTGGGGCGGGGGTCTCGTCCTGATCCCAGGCCGCGCCGAAACCGCCCCCGGTGATGATCCGCGACTGGTTCGCAGCCGCCGTGTCCCGCGCGGACTCGCCCGCCGAATCGGAGGCGTCCGAGGTCGATTCCGCGCCCCTCGGCGTGGCAGGCGTGGGCTGAGCAGGGGTGGTGCTCCGGGGGTCTTCCGGCACGACGGGACGCTGGTCGCGCGGGTCCCGCGCCTCCGCCTGATCGGCGGAACCGGCGTCGCGTGCCGGGTTCTTCTCGTCGTTCGGGTCGGACACCTACTACCCCTCGCTCCTGCGGATCTGTGAAGTCGACGCAAGCCTAATAGGCGCGGCCGACCAAGGGCCGTCAATAACCGACGCACTGCGGGCGGCCCGCGGGCGCCCCACCCCCACCGGCGTGCACAATGAACCGCATGACCTCGTTCGGTGATCTGCTCGGCCCGCAACCGGTACTGCTACCCGAAATCCCCGAGGCGGAAGACGCGCTGCTCGACAACGCCGATCCGGTGCAGGTCGCGGCCGCGCACCCGGCGGCGTCGATCGCCTGGGCGCATCTCGCCGAGGCCGCGCTGGAGCGGGGCGGCGCGGCGACGGCCGACGAAGTCGTGAACCACGACATCGTCGCCGCCTACGCCTTCGCCCGCACCGGCTACCACCGCGGCCTCGACCTGCTGCGCCGCAACGGCTGGAAGGGCTTCGGCCCGGTGCCGTGGAGCCACGAACCCAACCGCGGCTTCCTGCGCAGCGTCGGCGCGCTGGCCAGGGCCGCCAAGGCGATCGGCGAGACCGAGGAGTACGCGCGCTGCCTCGACCTGCTCGAGGACTGCGACCCGCGCGCCGCGGCGGAGCTCGGCCTCGACTGAGTCGTAGTTGATCGACCCCCAATCGCGTTTCGGCGTCGCCAAGGCGGGCGGCGCGGAACGTCTGCGCGGTGCGTGGGCTCGGCTGCGGTTGTCGGCGTTGCCGATCGTGCAGTGCGCGCTCGGCGCGGCGCTGGCCTGGTTCGTCGCGCACAACGTCATCGGCCATCCGCAGCCGTTCTTCGCGCCGACGGCCGCGGTCGTCTCGATCGGCATCTCGTTCGGCGCCCGGATGAAGCGCGCCATCGAGCTGGTCGTCGGCGTCGCGGTCGGCATCGGCATCGGCGACTTGTTCATCTCGAACGCGGGCACCGGTGTCTGGCAGATCGCGCTCGTGGTCGGGGTGGCCATGGCGCTGGCGGTGTTCCTCGACGGCGGTTCCATCATCACCATGCAGGCGGCCGGTTCGGCCGTGCTGGTCGCCACCTTGATGCCCCCTTCGGCGGGCGGCAGCTTCGATCGCATGATCGACGCGCTGGTCGGCGGCTTGGTCGGCGTGGTGATCGTGGCCGCGATCCCGCTGCATCCGGTGCGCCGCGCTCGCGAGCACGGCGCGGAAATCCTTGCGGTGATGGGCAAATCGCTGTCCCGGTGCGCCGACGGCCTGCTCGAACAGGATCAGGAGAAAATCCGCGAGGCGCTGTCGGCCGCCCGCGCGACGCAGTCGCAGATCGATTCGCTCCGCTCCACTTTGGAGGGCGGTCGCGAGATCAGCCGCATCTCGCCGCTGTACTGGAACTCGCGCGCACGCCTCGAACGCATCCGCGCCACCGCAGACCCGCTCGACAACGCGGTCCGCAATACCAGGGTGCTGCTGCGCCGTTCGCTCACTCTGGTGCGCGACGACGAGATTCTGGACCCGCGGCTCGTCGACGAGGTGGAGCGGCTCGCCCAGGCCGTCGAGGTGGTGCGCAAGATGATGCTCGCCGATCCGGGTGAACAGCCCGATCAGGCGGAGGCCGCCAGGGTGTTGCGCACGGTCGCGAAGGAAGCGCGTCCGGAACTGGTTGCGGGCGCGGGGCTTTCGGCGCACGTGGTGTTCGCGCAGGTCCGTTCGATCGTGGTCGACCTGATGCAGGTCTGCGGTATGAAGCGCATCTCGGCGATCGCGCTGTTGCCGCCGACCGTGCCGAATCCCTATGTGCGCCCGAAGGATTGACCGAGCTACTCAGCGGATTTCGGCCAACGACGCGGTCCGCGAAGCCTTCCTGCGCCGTCGCGACGCCGACGGGATGATCTTCGGGTAGTCCACTACTCGCGATCTCGCGCACCGCGCTCCATAACCTCGTTTCATGACCGCGACGACGAGGGGTGTCACGGTCGGACACTTCGCACGACGACGCGTCTCACCGGCCGAGATGGTGTGGTGGCCGGGGCGGGTAGGGACGGTATCGGCGTCGCGCGGAGCAGGTCGCCCGGTCTCGGCGAAGGCCGGGCGGCCATCGTTCTCAGAGCCAGAAACGCACCAGCCCAGCGCCTCTCGCGATCCACGACGACTCCACGCCGAACACCTCGCAGATGGCGTAGATGGCGTCGAAGAACGGTTCGTTGATCGCGGGCGTCAGGATCAGCGCGAACAGCAGCAGCATGCCGAGCGGCTTGAGCTGGTCCAGCGAGCGCCGGGTCTGGTAGCTCAGCGAGGGTTCGAGGATTCCGTACCCGTCGAGCCCGGGGATCGGCAGCATGTTCAACACCGCCGCGGTCACCTGGAGGAAGGCGAGGAACGCCAGCCCGTACCAGAACGCGGGATGCGAGGTCTGGCTGCCGAACACCTCCACGACGACGAGCAGCAGCACCGCGAACGCCGCGTTGACCGCCGGACCCGCGCCGCTGATCAGCCGCTGCATCCGCGGGCTGACGCTGTGCGTGTGCACGTACACCGCACCGCCGGGCAGACCGAATCCGCCGAGCGCGATGAACACCACGGGCAACACGATCGACAGCAGCGGGTGCGAGTACTTCAGCGGATTCAGCGTGAGATACCCGCGCAGCTCCACTTCGTGATCGCCTGCGCGCCAAGCCATGTACGCGTGCGCGAACTCGTGCAGGCACAGCGTCACGATCCAGCCGGCGACCACGAGCACGAAGACGCCGACCTTGGCCCGCGTCGAACCGTAGTCGGAGGCCCAGGCCAGCACGCCGCCCGCGAGGGTGATCGCGACGACGAGCAGGAAGACCGGACTCGGCCGAACCGCGCCGAGACCCGTTCGGCGTTGCGGGAGGGAGTAATTCATCGCACCAGTAGCCAGGTTTCGTTGTGCCGGTAGAAGGTCGAGCGCGGCACAGTGCGCTCGGTGAGAATGCCGTCGCGGGTCACCACCGCGCCCGGGGTCCCCAGTTGCGCGGCCCGGCCCTCGACCCACCGGCGCTTGCGCAGGCCCTTGCGCACGGTCGCCCGGACGCCTGGCATGTGCAGGGTGGGGGAGATGTGCATCGCGGTGACCTTGCCGGAGAACAGCTGGGTGTCGTCCACGTAGGCCTCGCCCTCCAGCTTGCCGCCCTCGGGTCCGGTGATGGTCGCCCGTCCGACCAGCACTTTTCCGGTGTCGTCGCGGATCAGCGGAGTCTCGCGCGCCTTGCCCTCGATCGCGCGCTTGGCCGCGGCGTTGCCGGTGCCGGTCTGGTAGGCGCGCGAGCCGTAGGTCTTGTCGATCGGCACGTATCCGATCTCGACGTGCAGCCGCTCGGTCCGCATCAGATGGGTCAGCACCGCGGCAAGCGCGGCGTCCTCGCCGAGCACGATCAAGCGCGGCAGGCTGTCGGCGGCGAGCACGGGAAGGAGTTCGTCGATCACCGCGGTGTCGGGGATTGCGGCCGTCACGGTTGTCGGCAGTGCGGCGAGGGCGATCGGGACCGGCGCGCCATCGCAGCGGAGAACATGGGTACTCAAACTGCCGTACACCCTCCTCGAATCCTGCCGGCTCGCCCCACCGGCTCCCTCGCACCTGTCGAGCGGGCACGCTGCCCCGGTCCGCCCGCAGCAACCATAGCCGTGTTCAACCCGTAGCGCCCGGGCCGAGTCGGCATTGTGACCGGCGCGGGGTGCCTTCCCCGGGGTGCCCTAGGCCATTCGGTAAACTGTGCTTCCGGCCACCGCCTCAGTACGGCAGGTAGCTGCAACACGGGTGTGTTGCGCGTCGAACCGTAGGAGACACCACCATGCCGGCAATCGTCCTCATCGGCGCCCAGTGGGGCGACGAGGGTAAGGGCAAAGCGACCGACCTGCTCGGCGGCAGACTGCAATGGGTGGTCCGATACCAAGGCGGCAACAACGCGGGCCATACCGTGGTGCTGCCGAACGGCGACAAGTTCGCGCTGCACCTCATCCCCTCCGGCATCCTGACCCCCGGTGTGCGCAACGTCATCGGCAACGGTGTCGTGGTGGATCCCGGTGTGCTGCTCGCCGAACTGGCCGGACTGGAGGACCGCGGCGTCGACACCTCGGGCCTGCTGCTCTCGGCCGACGCGCATCTGATCATGCCGTACCACGTGGCCATCGATAAGGTCACCGAGCGCTTCCTCGGCAACAAGAAGATCGGCACCACCGGCCGCGGCATCGGACCCTGCTACCAGGACAAGGTGGCGCGTGTCGGCGTGCGAGTCGCGGACGTGCTCGACGAGAAGATCCTCACCCAGAAGGTCGAGGCCGCCCTGGAGTTCAAGAACCAGGTGCTGGTGAAGATCTACAACCGCCGCGCGCTCGATCCGCAGCAGGTGGTGAACGAGGTGCTCTCCATGGCGGAGAGCTTCAAACACCGCATCGCCGATACCCGTTTGCAGCTCAACGAGGCCCTCGAGCGCGGAGAAACCGTGCTACTCGAGGGTTCTCAGGGCACCCTGCTCGACGTCGATCACGGCACCTACCCGTATGTCACGTCGTCCAACCCGACTTCGGGCGGCGCGGCCGTCGGTTCCGGCATCGGACCGAACAAGATCAACACGGTGCTCGGCATCCTCAAGTGCTACACGACCCGCGTCGGTTCGGGCCCGTTCCCGACCGAACTGTTCGACCAGTACGGCGAATTCCTCGCCAAGCAGGGCGGTGAGGTCGGCGTCACCACCGGCCGCGCGCGGCGCTGCGGCTGGTTCGACGCAGTGATCGCCCGGTACGCGACTCGCGTCAACGGCATCACCGACTACTTCCTCACCAAGCTGGATGTACTGTCCAGCTTGGACCGGGTACCGATCTGCGTCGCGTACGAAATCGATGGTAAGCGCGTGGACCAGATGCCCACCACCCAAACCGAGTTCCACCACGCCAAGCCGATTTACGAGGAAATGCCCGGTTGGTGGGAGGACATCTCGGGGGCGCGAACCTTCGAGGATCTGCCCGCCAACGCGCAGGCGTACGTGCGGCGGCTCGAGGAGCTCTCCGGCGCGCGAATCTCCTGCATCGGCGTCGGTCCGGGTCGAGACCAAACGATCGTCAGGCACGACGTCCTCGGCTGAACCACAGCGTTTTCCGACTCCGCGACGCGCGGAGCACGCCTGCCTTCGCGGTTCCCTTCGATCATGAACTGTGAAGAACTACAGTTAGAGCTATGGCTCGGAACTGGCCGATGATCGAGCGCGAGACCGAGTTCGAGGCGATTCGGTCCGCACTCACCGGCTCGACGTACGTGGGTGCCGTCCTGACCGGCGATGCCGGAGTGGGCAAGACGACGCTGGCGAGACAGGCGACCGCGGCGGTCGGCGGAAATATTCGGTGGGTAGCGGGCACGGAGTCGGCCCGCAGTATTCCGCTGGGCGTGTTCGCGCACATGGTCGGTGTCTACACGGCACACGACCCGGTGACGTTCATGTCCGCCGCGCGTGAGGCGCTGCTCGCCGACGGGCACACCATCATCGGCGTCGACGACGCCCATCTTCTGGACCAACTGTCCGCAACCTTGCTGTTGCAGTTGGCCATCGACAAGGCGGCCCACATCGTCGCCACCGTGCGCAGCGGGGTTCAGGTGCCCGACGCGGTGACCTCGTTGTGGAAGGACGGGCACCTGCTGCGCGTCGACCTGAACCCGTTCACCCAGCCGCAGAGCGTGGACCTGGTCGAGTCGATGCTCGGCGGTCAGCTCGAAGGTTTCACCGCCAATCTGATGTGGGAGTCCTCCGGCGGGAACGCCCTGTTCCTGCGGCACTTGGTGGAAGGAGCGCTGGAGGCGGGCACCCTGCGCCAGGTGAACGGCGTCTGGCAGCTGCGCGGACGCGCCGCGGTGACCTCGGAATTGGCTGCGCTGCTGGAGGATCGGGTCGAGCAGTTGCCCGAGCAGGTGCTGCGGGTGCTGGAACTGCTCACCTTCTGCGAGCCGATCGATCTCGACGTGCTCGCCGAGCTCGCCGGTGAGGACGCGGTGGAGGCCGCCGAAACCCGCGGTGTGATCCGGGTCGTGGAGAACTCGCACCAGCTCATCGTGCGCTACAACCATCCGCTGTTCGGCGAGGTCATCCGGCGCAGGTTGGGCATCGCGTCGGCGCGGCGGCTGCGCGGCAGGCTGTACTCCTCGCTCAAGGAGCGGCGCATCAACTCCGCCGCCGACCGCATCCGGTTGGCCGAATTGGCCTTGGACAGCGACAAATCCGCCGATCTCGAGCTATTCGAGGCAGCAGCCGCCGACGCCATCGGCTTGGCCAATCTGCCGCTCGGCGAGCGGTTCGCCAGGGCCGCGGTGGAGCGGCGCGGCGGGGTCGAGTCGGCCGATCTGCTGGCCAGGGCGCTGCTGTGGCAGGGGCACCGGATCGAGGCCGAGCGCACGCTCGCCAGCTTCGACGCCGATCAGCTCAACGAGGTGCAGCTGGCCCGGTGGGGCAGCACCCGAGTGTCGAACTTGTTATGGGCCATGGGCGATGCCGATCGCGCCGACGAGGTGCTCGCCGATATTCGGGCCAGGGTGCATCATCCGAAGATCATCGCCACGTTGGGCGGACTCGCCTCGGCGTGCGCGGTGAACGAGAACCGCATCGAGGACGCGTTCACCGAGGCGGAGGCGGTGATGACCGCGAAAGGCGCTCCGCCGTGGGCGGTCTGGTGGGCTTCGTTCGGCGGCGGGCTGGCGCTGGCGCTGATGGGCAAGGCCGAAGCGGCCAGGCAGTACGCCGCGCGCGGGCACGAGGTGGAGCGCGAGATCGACGGGCTCAACCGATTCATGTCCACCCACGCCGAGGTGCTCGCGCTCATCTACAGCGGTGAGTTCGAAGCGGCGAGGCGTTGCGCCACACCGTATTTCGGCTACACTGCGCCGGGGCAGTATCTGGCGTGGGGCATGTCGAAGATCCTGCAGGGCACCGTCGACGTGGCGCAGGGGCGTTTCATCGACGGCATAGAACATTTGGAGCAGGCGCTCGCCGCGCTGACCACCGAAGGCGCGGCGGCGTGGTTGTTCCCCGCGAGAATCCGCCTGGCGGAAGCCTATTCGGCATTGGGGCGCGCGCACGACGCCGCCGAGTCGGTGGCCGAGGCGGCGCGGCGCGGCGGTCGGCACAGTGCGGTCTACGAGCCGCAGCTGGAGATCGCCAAGGCTTGTGTCGCGGGCGCCGAGGGCACCGTCACTCCGGCGGTACAGCTGGCGATCGGCGCCGCCGACTCGGCCGCCCGCTCGCACCAGCACGCGATCGAGGCGATGGCGCTGCACACCGCGGCCCGCTTCGGCGACCACTCGGTGGCCGGTCGGCTCGCGGACCTCGCGGCTCGGGTGGACGGCAGGCTGGTGCAGATCCAAGCCAAACACGCGGTGGCGCTCGCCGCCCACGACGGGCCCGGACTCGACGACGCCGCAAGCGAATTCGAGGCCCTCGGCGCGGTGCTCTCGGCCGCCGACGCCGCCGCCCAAGCCGCGTCCGCGCACGAACGAGCGGGCGACCGTCGCCGCCTCCTCGAATCCGCCTCCGCCGCCAACCGTCTCGCCGCGGCCTGCGGCGGCGCCGCCACCCCCGCCCTGCGCAAGGCAGCCCAACCCCTACCCCTCACCGCCCGCGAACGCGAGATCGCGAACCTCGTCGCCGCGGGCCTGTCGAACCGCCAGATCGCCGACCGCCTCACCGTCTCGGTCCGCACCGTCGAGGGCCACCTCTACCGGGCGTGCATCAAGATGGACGTCACCGACCGCGAGTCGCTCGGGGCGTTGATGCGTGGTGAGTCGTCCGCCTGAGATTCCGCGCGGCGCTGACCGGAACTTGGCTGTGCCGCCGCACCTCCGCCCAGTTGGGCGTGACCACTACTGCATCGAGTGCGGTGGGGTCAGGGGGGTACGGTCAGCACTGAGCGAGCGAGGAGGGCTGTCGAGGATGGCGCGGTGGGTAGTGGCGGTGGGGGCGGCGGTTGCGCTCGCGGTGGTGCCCGGTTGCGCCGAGACGGGTGAACCCGTGCCGTCCAGTGCGGTGGTGAGTACCGCGCCCGCTCTGAATCCTCAGCAGGAGCGCAATCGGCGCATCCACGAGCGGCTGCTCGAACTGGGGTGCACGACCAACAGCTGCATTCAGACGTATTTCGCCTGTATGGACGGGTACCTCACCGGCGAGGCATGCGAGTTCTACCGGCAGCATCCGCCGGAGCAGTGAAGTCCTCGGTGCTCGCTTCGCGGAGGGCGCCAAAGTCGTCGTCGGCACCGACGCGGTGCGAGCAAGGCCGCAGAATGCTCGGGTCCGAGACGGGTGGACCGAGCGGGCGGTCCCGCGCGTTCGGTGCTCGGTACCGTGAGCTGTGCTTTCGACAGCCCACCCGGAGGCGCTTGGCGCGTGGTCGAGTTTCGGCGACCACCGGGTTTGCCTCGGCCGCGTCGGGCCGTCACGGCTGTAGACGGCACCCCCGCCCGCGGATTCATCGCTGCGTCCCGGTGAGGAATTCACCCGCCGCCGGGGCGAGGATGTCGATCTTCGGATCGTGGCTGAGTTTGGCCAGTTCGCGGTGCTCGGCGCGGGGCAGCACCGCCGCGATGGCCTTGGCGCCGTTCTTCAGCAGCGCGGCACTGTCGGCGCCCGCGACGACCAACGTCGGGACCGTGACGTCCGACCAGTCGGCCGCGCGCAGCTTCTCACCGCGCATGTACGGGCGCATCACCGCCCAGTCGTGCGCGGTCGAATTCGCCGTCGCCTTCAGGTTCTTCCAGAACGGCGTGATGCGCATGGCCGTCACCATCGTCCACGGAACGCCCATGGCCTTGGACATGTACAACCGCACCGTCTTGTCGCGTTTGTCGGCGGCGATCAGTTCGTGCAGCCGGACGTCCAGGTCCGCGGGCGGAACGTGCCCGGATCGATCGACCACGAACGGCGGCTCGAACGCCACGACTTTCGTCACACCGGGCACCCGCCCCGACCCCGCCGCGAGCAGCGCGAGCACCGCACCCGAAGACCACCCGAACAGCGCCGCCGACCCGCCCGCGGCCTGCATCAGCGCCGCGATGTCCTCGATCTCGTTGGTCACGTCGTAGACGCCGGGCGAGTCCCCGCTGTCGCCGCGACCTCGCCGGTCGTAATTGATGACGGTCAAGCCGTGCTCGGCCAACGCCTCCGAGAGCTGCACCATCTTCGGGAATTTCCGATACCCGAACGCGCCGCCGATCAGGATCACCGTCCCGGCCGTGCCGTCGCCGATGCGATCGAACGCGATCGTCGTCCCGTCCGCCGAAGTGACTGTTTCCATGTCTGCGCTCCTTTTCGCTCAGCCGTGGGATGGCGCACCGAACCCATCGCAACCCGCAACGCTATCCGCCGCCAGTGCGTAGGACGCCGCAACCCGTCAATCGGCCGGCTCGCGGAACCTCAGAACAGCGTCGGCTCCCCGAACCCCGGCGTGCGCTCGATCTCCAGCAGGCGCTCCTTGGTGGAGATCCCGCCCGGCGCGGAGAATCCGTGCAGCGCGTTGTCCGCGGCGAGCACGCGGTGGCACGGGATGATGAGGGGAATCGGGTTGCGCCCCAAGGCTTGTCCTACCGCTTGGGCGCCGCCGGGCGCGCCGACGCGGTCAGCGACCTGGCCGTAGCTGAGGGTATGGCCGGGATCGATGGCGCGGGTCACCGCGTAGACCGCGCGGTGGAACTCCGGAATCGTGCTGGTGTCCAGCGGAATCCAGCGCAGATCGTCCAGCTCGCCCGCGAGGTGCGCGCGGATGCCCGCGATGGCCTCGGCGATCACGGCGGTCGGCTCGCCCTCCGGCACCTCGCTGCCCGCTCGCCACCGGGTGATGCGGGCGCGAGTGGCCGCCTGGTCCGCCTCGGGCAGTTGGAAGCGGAACACGGCGTCGTCGCTCCACGCGATCGCGCAGACGCCGATCGCGGTGTCGAACAGTGCCGCGGCGGCCTGGCGAGCGGACTCACTCATACCGTCAGTGTGCACCCCGGCACCGACACATCCGCGGGCAGCCGTCGATCAGGCCAGTTTCCGAGAACTGGCCTGAAAGCCGCTTCGGCAAAGGTCAGAGGCTCGCCGGACGCCGGAAACCTGCGGCGCCGCTGTCGGCGAAACCTCCGGCTTCGGCCTTCCTGCACGGCCGTCGACGGCGGCCAGGGCCGGTGAATCGTTCGGCCGAGGCTCGTCGGCACGGCTGTGGATGGCCGCCAGATCCGAGTATTGCCGCAGCTCTTCGTAGTGCGCGACACCGGAGTTGGTGATCGATTCGAGCGGACGGAACCGCTCGAGCGCGAACAGGTTCTTGGTCCGTTTCGGCGAGTAGTGGTAGATCGCGTAGCAGAACGCGGTGACGACGAGGAAGGTGAGCAGAGCGGTCATACTGGACACGTTCCGCCAACTGGCCTTGCCAATAAATATCCAATCCCTTAATACTGGACTGTATGGCGACACGAGTGATCGGCGCGGCCAGCCTGGCCCGCGACTTGGGCAACTGGCGCAGCGCCGGTGACGATGACCCCGCCCGGCGCGCGGCCCGCCCGGCGTACCTGGCGCTGGCCGAAGGAATCCGGCTGCTCATCCACGACGGGCGCGCGCCGCTCGGCGTCGCACTGCCGAGCGAACGCGATCTCGCCACCACCCTCGGCGTCAGCCGGACCACCATCACGTCCACCTACGCGCTGCTGCGCGAACACGGCTACCTGATCAGCCGCCAGGGCTCGCGCAGCACCGTGGCCCTGCCCCCTGCCGTGCCGCACGACGGCACCAAACCGGCGCGCAGCATCCTGGCGCTGATGGCGCAGCCCGAGCTGACCACCATCGACATGACCTACGCCGCGATGGCCGCGCCGCGCGAGATGCAGGACGCGTATTCCGCCGCACTGCAAGGGATTCCGGCCTACCTCGGGACCCACGGCATGGACCCCGTTGGCGTGCTCGCGCTACGCGAGGCGGTGGCCCGCCGGTACACCGAGCGTGGGCTGCCCACCGAGCCGGACCAAATCCTCATCACCCTCGGCGCCCAGCACGGCCTGCGCCTGCTGCTCAACGTGCTCACGGCGCCGGCCGCGCGGGTGCTGATCGACCACCCGACCTACCCCAACGCCATCGAGGCCATCCGCGATGTCGGTGCGCGTCCCGTCCCGGTTCCGCTGCTGCCGGAGAGCCCGCACTCGGGCTGGGATCTCGACGGAATCCGCAGCGCCGCAAGGCAAACCGCCGCCACCTTGGCCTACCTGGTGCCGGACTTCAACAACCCGACCGGCATGCTGCTCGACGCCGAGGGGCGCGCGGAACTGGCCGCCATCGCCCGCGAGACCCGTATGACGGTCGTCGTCGACGAGTCGATGGTCGACCTCGGCCTGGATGTGGACACCCTGCCGCCCCCGGTCGCCGCGTTCGCCAAGAATTCCGAGATCGTCACCATCGGTTCGGCATCCAAGTCGTTCTGGGGTGGTCTGCGCGTCGGCTGGATTCGCACCAACCAGACGCTGATCACCAAGCTGCTCGGTATCCGCTCCACCGTCGACCTCGGCACCCCGGTGATGGACCAGCTCGCCACGGTGCACCTGCTTGAGAACGCCGACGCCATCCTCGACCGCCGTCGCGACCAATTGCGTAGCCAGCGCGCGGCTTTGCTCGACGCGCTGGCCGAGGAGCTGCCGGACTGGCGGGTCAGCGCGGGCGTCGGCGGGATGTCGGTCTGGGCGCAGCTGCCGGCTCCGGTCTCCACCGCGCTCGCCGCCACCGCGCCCAACCACGGCGTATTGCTCGCCGCCGGACCGCGTTTCGGTGTCCAGGGCGCTTTCGAGCGGTTCCTGCGGCTGCCGTTCACCCACCAGGAGGCGGAGCTTCGGTTGGCGGTGAAAGCCGTTGCCTCCGCCTACGAAGGGCTGACCCCGCGCGCGGCCGATCCGCTGAATCCGCTCACCTGCTACTGAGTCTCGGCGGCGAACCGGCGCGAAAAGCGAACGCCCCGTGGCCGATCGACCACGGGGCGTTCACCAACGAAATATCAATCCGCCCAAACGGATTCGATCGGCGTCGCCTCGGTCGGCGGCGGTGTCGGAACGGCCGCCGGGGTGCGTGAGAAGCGCGGGGCGGGCGCGTGCTGCACCACGCCGTCGATGTCGACGAGTCCGTTGCGCGCCGCGATGTGCGCGTTCTCGGTGGCCTCGGTCAGCGTGAGCACCGGGGTGGTGCACGCGTCGGTGCCCTCGAAGATCGCCGCCCACTCGTCGCGGGTCTTGGTCTTGAACTTCTCCGCGAACAGCTTCTTCAGCTGGTCCTGACCGTTCGGGTCGATCTGCATCGGCAGGCCTTCGGGATCGATCTCCAGGCCCTTCAGCAGCTCGGCGTAGAACTGCGGCTCGATCGCGCCGACCGCCATGTACTTGCCGTCGGAGGTCTCGTAGGTGTCGTAGAAGGCCATGCCGGTGTCGAGCAGGTTGGTGCCGCGCTCGTCGGACCACAGGCCGACACCGCGCATGCCCCAGATCATGTGCGAAAGAGCAAGCGCGCCATCGATCATCGCGGCGTCGATCACCTGGCCCTTGCCCGAGTTCTGGCGTTCCACCAGCGCGGCGAGGATGCCGAACACGAGGAACATCGAGCCGCCGCCGAAGTCGCCGACCATGTTCAGCGGCGGTACCGGGCGCTCGCCCTTGCGGCCGATCGCGTTCAGCACGCCGGTCAGCGAGATGTAGTTGATGTCGTGGCCCGCGCGGTCGGCCAGCGGGCCGTCCTGACCCCAGCCGGTCATCCGGCCGTAGACCAGCCGCGGATTGCGCGCCAACGCCTCGTCGGGGCCGAGACCCATGCGCTCGGTGACGCCGGGACGGAAGCCTTCGATCAGCACGTCGGCCTTCTCGATCAGCCCGAGCACCTTCTCGATGTCGGCCGGATCCTTCAGGTTCGCCTCGACGATGGTCCGCCCACGCCACTGCGGACGCTCCATGAACCCGGGCAGCATGTTCGGCCGCTGCACCCGCACCACGTCGGCGCCGAGGTCGGCCAGCAACAGTGCGGCATGCGGACCCGGGCCGATTCCGGCCAGCTCGACAACTTTGATGCCCGCGAGCGGGCCCTGCTTGGTGGCGGTGGATGGTGTGGTCACGCCCTACCTCGGTTCGTCGTTGATCCCTGCGCACCGCCGGGCGGTGCGGTCCCCCGGGCAGCGCCCGCGGATGTATTGACAGTATGACAATAACGCCGCCGACCGGAACCCTCCGTCGTGCACCGCAGTGCGGGGTAGGCGAGAATCCAAGCAGCGTGCCGATGCGCTGAAACGGGAGGAATCAGCAGTGAGCGAGCGAATCATGTGTCAGCGCACCGCGCGCACACCGGAGCGGGGGACCGCGGCATGAGTGTCGGGGGCGAGGTCGTCATCGGCCTGCTGATCCTGGTGGGCCTGCTCGGCATCATCGTTCCGATTCTGCCCGGGGTGATCCTGGTCTTCGGCGCGATTCTGGCCTGGGCGATCATGACCGGCGGCGCGACGGCGTGGACCGTTTTCGCGATCAGCACGGTCTTCCTGGTGCTCTCCGGGATCATCAAGTACACCTGGCCCGGCCGGAAGATGAAGGACGCGGGCGTCTCCAACCGCGCGCTGTTCCTCGGCGCGGTGCTCGGCATCGTCGGCTTCTTCGTCATCCCGGTCGTCGGCCTGTTCGTCGGCTTCGTACTCGGCGTCTATCTCTCCGAACTCCAACGCCTCGGCCACAACCAACCCGCCTGGCAAGCAACCAAACACGCCCTCAAAGGCGTCGGCCTCTCCATGCTGATCGAACTCCTCGGAGCCCTCCTCGCCACCGCCACCTGGCTCACCGGCGCCTTCCTCGCCTAACTCCCACACACCCCGTCTACGCCTCACACAGCCACCGCCTGTGTGAGGCGTATGCGGGGTGTGTGGCAGCACGGTTTTCCCCAAGGCGGGACTTGTCCACAGGGGCGGCTGGATCAGGGGGTGGGCGGGTGTGCCGAGGGTGATGATCGAACCATGGACGCGCCCCTCCCGATATCCCGATGTCGTGCGGTGACCGAAGGGTTCACCGATCGGGAGCTGCACGGACCGATGTGGCGGCGGGTGCACCGCGGTGCGTACATCCGTGCCGAGCAGACCGAGGGGCTGCGCCTCGAAGAGCGCCACTTGGTGCTGACCCGGGCCGTCGCGGAGGGCGCGAGTCGCGAGGCGGTGGTGAGCCACGTGTCGGCTTCGGTCGCGCACGGATTGACGCACTGGAAGGTCCCGTTGGCCCGAGTCCACCTGACGCGCGATCGTTCCACCGGCGGTCGCGTCACCCCTCGGGTCACGGTGCATTCGACGCGCACCGATCCGGACGAAGTGGTGCGGATCGGCGAACTCCGCGTGACCAGCGTGGCCAGAACCGTTGTCGACTTGGCCCGCACTGTTCCATTCGAGCAAGCGGTAGTCATCGGCGACAGCGCACTACGGCTCGGAAAGACCACTCGCGCAGAGTTGTCCGACCAACTCGCGCGAGCAACCGGCCGTCCGGGAGCACCCGCCGCGCGTCGGGTCGTCGACTTCTTGGACGGGCGCTCGGAGAGCGCGGGCGAGTCACGGAGCCGCGTTGCCATGCATGCCGCAGGACTGCCCAGTCCGGAGCCGCAAGCCATCCTCGAATCCCCGACCGGGCGATTCATCGGCCGCGTCGACTTCTTGTTTCCCGAACTCGGCGCCATCGGCGAATTCGACGGCCTCGTCAAATACGGTGCGGCCCTGCGCGGCTCGCGCACGCCCGAGGAAGTAGTCATCGCCGAGAAGGCCCGCGAGGACGAGCTACGCGCCCTCGGCTGGATCGTCGTCCGCTGGACCTGGAACGACCTCGACAACCCCGCGTCTTGGCTGACCCGCCTCACCCGCGCCGCAACGATCACCACCCCCGCCCACCGCCTCGGCACCTGGACACCGGCGGAGCGAATCTGATGCCGCCACAGAGCCCGTGCACGTCTCACATAGGCGGTGGCTATGTGAAACGTGCAGAAGGTTTGTGCCAGCGAGGTGTGGGCTCGAAGGTGAGGTGTCGGGTAACGGAGTTGGTCGCTCGCCCGACTGACTCGGTGGAGGCCGTCGGTCGGTCGCCGATGCACCCCGGCATGATCGAGACCGTCGGTATCGCAACAGAGCTCGTAGAACACCGTCCAACGATTGAACGGAGTACGCGCATGAAGCGCACGATGCACTACCTGGCTGCCACCGCCCTCCTCGGCGCGGGCTTGGCCGTCGCCGCAGCGCCCGCCCAAGCCGACCCCGGCCCCTGTCAGCTCGGGTGGTCGAACGTCGGGCCTCGCTCGTGCGTGCAGAACAACTTCAACCTCGCCCCGGTCTTCACACTCGGCAACGGTGTGTGCGTCGGCATCTTCTCGGTCGGCGGCACCTCCTTCGACGGCCCGCTCAACGAATACTCCGAGGCTCCCGGTGCGACGCACGCGGTCAGCGTGCGCATCACCCCTGGATTCTCTCCGATCGGGACGTGGGGTCCGCAGTTGCTCGCCTGCGACGTCACCGCGGTGGTCGACTGGCACAACTTGGACACCGGCCAGCGGGGCAGCGTCAGCCGCTTCGTCCCCGCTTGGCAGCGTTCCAGCCCGACCATCGTCGTCGCGGACACCGGTCCCGGACGGGTTCAGCTCACCGTGCGAACCGACCGGCCCTCGATCCCGGCGACGTCGGAAGTGTTCGTGCCGTAAGCCTTCTCGCACCCCGCACGTCGTTGTCGTCGCCGTGCGGGGGGACCGGGTTCAGCTCAGGGCGTGATCGAGGTCGGCGAGCAGATCTTCCACGTCCTCGAGTCCGACGGAGATGCGGACGACCCCGTCGGAGAGGCCGATGGTGGCGCGACCCTCCGGGCCCATGGCGCGGTGGGTCGTGGTGGCCGGGTGCGTGATCAGGGTCTTGGAGTCGCCGAGGTTGTTGGAGATGTCGACGATCCGCAACCTGTTCAGCACCTCGAAGGCGCGCTTCTTGGCTTCGTCGGCCGGTGCGTTCAGCTCGAAGGTGACCACCGTGCCGCCGCCGGACATTTGGCTGCGGGCCAGGTCGTACTGCGGATGCGATTCCAGGAACGGGTATTTCACCCAGCTGACCGACTTGTTGGTCTCCAGGAAGCGCGCGATCCGCAGCGCCGACTCGGTGCTGTGGCGCACCCGAAGCGGCATCGTCTCCAGCCCCTTGAGCAGGGTCCACGCGTTGAACGGGCTCAGCGCGGGGCCGGTGTGGCGCATGAGCGTCTTCACCGGACCGTCGATGTACTCCTGGGAGCCGAGGATGGCGCCGCCGAGGACGCGGCCCTGGCCGTCGATGTGCTTGGTGCCGGAGTAGACGATGACGTCGGCGCCGAGTTCGAAGCCCTTCTGCAACAGCGGAGTCGCGAAGACGTTGTCCAGCACCACTTTCGCGCCAGCGGCGTGCGCGAGCTCGGTCACTCGGCGCACGTCGACGAGCGTCTGCATCGGGTTGGCCGGGGTCTCGAAGAACACCGCCGTGGTCGGCACCGAGAGCGCCTGCTCCCACTGGTCGAGGTCTTCACCGTCGACGAACACCGTCTCCACGCCCCAGCGCGGCAGGATCTCGTTGCACACCACGAAGCAGGAGCCGAACAGGCTGCGCGCGGCCACCAGCCGATCGCCGGCCTTCAGCAGCGCACCGAGCGCCGTGAACACCGCCGACATGCCGCTCGCGGTCGCGAACGCCGCCTCGGCGCCGTCGATCAGCCGGATCCGCTCCTCGAACATGGCGACCGTCGGGTTGCCGTAGCGGGAGTAGACGAAGTGCTCCACCTCGCCGGTGAACGCCGCCTCGGCCGCCTCCGCGCTCTCGTAGACGAAACCGGAAGTCAGATACAGCGCCTCGGCGGTCTCCTCGAAACCGGAGCGGCGCAGGCCGCCGCGCACGCCGAGGGTGGCCGGGCCGACGCCCTCGGGCAGCGGCTTGTCGAACGCGCCGCCGGTGATCACGACTGCCTCCACGGCAGGCCGGTGGCGCGCCAGCCGGTGGCGCCGCGATGTCCGGACGCGTCGAGCGAGCCCTCGAAGCCCTCGATCACGTTGTAGGAGGGCCCGATGCCCAGCCGGGTCGCCACGGTCGCCGCGTGCGCGGAGCGCTGGCCGGAGCGACACAGGAAGACGACGGGCGCCTCCGGGTCGCGACCCTCGAGCGCCTTGCTCAGCTGGTCGGTGAACTCCGGGTTGGGCGCGCCGGTGCCGTCCACCCACTCGATCAGCACGGTGGGCCGCTCGATCGAACTGGTGTCGGGCACTCCGACGAAGCGCCATTCCGCTTCGGTGCGCACGTCCACCAGGACAGCGGCGGGGTTGTCGCGCAACACCTCCCACGCCTGCTGCGGGGTGATGTCACCGGCGTAACTCATCTCGAACCTCCTGTGAATCCGCACTTGCCGCACCTGGTTCGGTGCGCGGCCAGGTCGTCACCCGGAGCACCCCACCGCGGAGGAGGGTTGCCGACCAGCTGAGCCGGGGCTTGGCGCTGGTTCTCATGACCTAGGGACTGAGATTGCCTGCACCGAGGTCACCGTGTCAAACATTGCAGACGAGCCATTTGTCGTCCGTGCGGGTGAGGTTCCAGGTCGCCGTGTACTCCGTGCCGTCGACCTTGGTGGTCACGGTGGCCTTGGCCCGGTCGCCGTTGAGGGTCTGATCGGTGACGGCTATGAGTTCGATTGTCTTACCGGTGCCTTCCTGCCCGGCCAACGGCGACTTGGCGGGGTCGAAATCGGGGCAGCCGGTACCAGGTGGCGGCACCATGTCGGTGTTGTTCGCGCCCTCGACGAAGTTGCCGACGGCGCCCGCGATCTTCTCGGCTTCTGTGACATTTTTCTCAGCGGGCGAGAGCGCGCCGCCTAGCCCGATGGCCACCAGCACGATGACGGCCAGTACGGCCGCGGCAAGGAACGGCGCGATGGAGCGCTTGTCGGTCTGATCGACCTCGATCGGTTCGCCTTCGTCGGGGGACTTCTGCTCGGTCATGGATCGATCATCCCTGGTCGGCGGGGGTATCCGACGTCCGGCCCCCGCGCGCGAAGCACCGGCCCGTTCCGCCCCGCTATGGTGGGAAGCGGGTCCGTGCGGCGCCGAGCCCGCGAAGGCGGGCATACATCCAGTTCATCGCACCGGCGGGGCCGACAACCGGTAGCACGGATAGAATCGCGAGATTGAGACCTGCTGCCATAGCCAAATGGCAGTTCACCGTCGTAGCGATCTGGGGACCGTGGAGCCACGAGCCAGCATCACCAGAGTTCGTGGCGCCGGGTGCCGACAAGCGGTTCGTCAACTTAGCCTAAGCTAAGACGGACGCCATTGAACGTTTCGACCATAAGGGTGCGCGTAAGAGATGACCGAACAGAGTGCAGCGACCCGCCCGCTCCGCATCGCGATCGTGGGCGCAGGACCGGCCGGGATCTACGCCGCCGACGCGTTGATGAAGTCCGATGCCGATGTGAGCATCGACCT
>NZ_JCANSX010000003.1:0-2427 GCF_059570515.1 Nocardia sp. CNS-044 | reverse complement strand
AGTCGCATGTTCTAGACCCGAAGCGGAGTGATCTACCCATGGCCAGGGTGAAGCGACGGTAAGACGTCGTGGAGGCCCGAACCCACTTAGGTTGAAAACTGAGGGGATGAGCTGTGGGTAGGGGTGAAAGGCCAATCAAACTCCGTGATAGCTGGTTCTCCCCGAAATGCATTTAGGTGCAGCGTCACGTGTTTCACGCCGGAGGTAGAGCTACTGGATGGCCTAGGGGGCCCACAAGCTTACCGAAGTCAGCCAAACTCCGAATGCCGGTGTGTGAGAGCGTGGCAGTGAGACTGCGGGGGATAAGCTTCGTAGTCGAGAGGGAAACAGCCCAGATCGCCGGCTAAGGCCCCTAAGCGTGTACTAAGTGGAAAAGGATGTGGGGTCGCGAAGACAACCAGGAGGTTGGCTTAGAAGCAGCCACCCTTGAAAGAGTGCGTAATAGCTCACTGGTCAAGTGATCCTGCGCCGACAATGTAGCGGGGCTCAAGTACACCGCCGAAGCCGCGGCATTCAAGCATGACACCGATGCGTTCTTACGGGAGCGTATCCAGTGGCTTGGATGGGTAGGGGAGCGTCGTGTGTCCAGGGAAGCGGCGGAGTGATCCAGTCGTGGAGGGCACGCGAGTGAGAATGCAGGCATGAGTAGCGAAAGACGAGTGAGAAACTCGTCCGCCGAATGACCAAGGGTTCCTGGGCCAGGTTAATCCGCCCAGGGTGAGTCGGGACCTAAGGCGAGGCCGACAGGCGTAGTCGA
Source organism: Nocardia sp. CNS-044 (assembly GCF_059570515.1). Taxonomy (NCBI): domain Bacteria; kingdom Bacillati; phylum Actinomycetota; class Actinomycetes; order Mycobacteriales; family Nocardiaceae; genus Nocardia; species Nocardia sp. CNS-044. The sequence continues at coordinate 1,670 of NZ_JCANSX010000003.1, read as the reverse complement.
TGGACAACGGGTTGATATTCCCGTACCCGTGTATCCGCGCCCAATGGCGAGGCAGTTGTGCTAACCATCCAAAACCCAATAGACCACCTTCGGGTGGCTGGAGGGGGCTGCATGGGACCCTGGCTGTAGTAGTCAAGCGATGGGGTGACGCAGGAAGGTAGCTGGGCCAGTCAGTGGTTGTACTGGTGTAAGCCTGTAGGGCGTTGTGTAGGCAAATCCGCACAACATGTGCCTGAGAGGTGATGCGTAGCCGATTGAGGCGAATTCAGTGATCCTATGCTGCCGAGAAAAGCCTCTAGTGAGTTGGTACACGGCCCGTACCCCAAACCGACACAGGTGGTCAGGTAGAGAATACTGAGGCGATCGAGAGAACTGTGGTTAAGGAACTCGGCAAAATGCCCCCGTAACTTCGGGAGAAGGGGGACCAACGCTGGTGACGGCCCTTGCGGTCTGAGCTGGTGGTGGTCGCAGAGACCAGAGAGAAGCGACTGTTTACTAAAAACACAGGTCCGTGCGAAGTCGTAAGACGATGTATACGGACTGACGCCTGCCCGGTGCCGGAAGGTTAAGAGGACCGGTTAGCGGACTTGTTCCGCGAAGCTGAGAATTTAAGCCCCGGTAAACGGCGGTGGTAACTATAACCATCCTAAGGTAGCGAAATTCCTTGTCGGGTAAGTTCCGACCTGCACGAATGGCGTAACGACTTCTCTGCTGTCTCAACCACAGACTCGGCGAAATTGCATTACGAGTAAAGATGCTCGTTACGCGCGGCAGGACGAAAAGACCCCGGGACCTTCACTATAGCTTGGTATTGGTGTTCGGTACGGTTTGTGTAGGATAGGTGGGAGACTGTGAGACATGCACGCCAGTGTGTGTGGAGTCGTCGTTGAAATACCACTCTGATCGTATTGGACCTCTAACCTCGGACCATGATCTGGTTCAGGGACAGTGCCTGGTGGGTAGTTTAACTGGGGCGGTTGCCTCCTAAAATGTAACGGAGGCGCCCAAAGGTTCCCTCAGCCTGGTTGGCAATCAGGTGTCGAGTGCAAGTGCACAAGGGAGCTTGACTGTGAGACAGACATGTCGAGCAGGGACGAAAGTCGGGACTAGTGATCCGGCACCGGCAAGTGGAAGCGGTGTCGCTCAACGGATAAAAGGTACCCCGGGGATAACAGGCTGATCTTCCCCAAGAGTCCATATCGACGGGATGGTTTGGCACCTCGATGTCGGCTCGTCGCATCCTGGGGCTGGAGTAGGTCCCAAGGGTTGGGCTGTTCGCCCATTAAAGCGGCACGCGAGCTGGGTTTAGAACGTCGTGAGACAGTTCGGTCTCTATCCGCCGCGCGCGTCAGAAACTTGAGGAAGGCTGTCCCTAGTACGAGAGGACCGGGACGGACGAACCTCTGGTGTGCCAGTTGTCCTGCCAAGGGCACCGCTGGTTAGCTACGTTCGGAAGGGATAACCGCTGAAAGCATCTAAGCGGGAAGCCTGTTCCAAGATGAGGTTTCTCACCCCCTCGAGGGGGTAAGGCCCCCCACAGACCATGGGGTTGATAGGCCAGAACTGGAAGCACGGTAACGTGTGGAGGTGACTGGTACTAATCGGCCGAGGACTTACCAACAAAGAAGCTACGCGTCCACTGTGCGGTATCTGAAACAACACACAGACAC
>NZ_JCANSX010000002.1:0-45732 GCF_059570515.1 Nocardia sp. CNS-044 | reverse complement strand
GGGCGAGCATCGCCTGGTGTATCGCCTCGAACACCCCGGCCGCTTGCCAGTCCCGCACCCGCCGCCAGCAGGTCATGCCGGACCCGAAGCCCAGCTCCTGGGGCAGGTCTTCCCACCCGATCCCGGTGAACAGCACGAACAAGATCCCCTGCAACACCAGCCGGTCGTCCATCCGCGCCGGCCCCGGCGTACCCGGCGCCCGGACCGGCAGTAGCGGTTCGATCACTGCCCACAACTCGTCATCCACGACCCACGGTGCCGCCACGACGAAACATACTGCACTGCAACATGAGTCAACGCCACCCGGCCGAACCTGTTAGGAGCTCTAAGCACTCCTCATTTCGGTCGAATGCTGCCCGCCCCGTTGCCGCTGCCACATTGCCCATAACAGCATGTTGCGGTGAAGCGGTGGGAGGGCCGCGACGTCGCGTAACCGTCCACGAATCAACGGATGATCTCGGCACGTGCCCGTTCGTTCGGGGTGCCGATGTCCCAGAAGCGGACCGTGCCCCGCGCTTCGCGGTACACGCCTGTCCCGCCGGTGATGGCCATGTCGAGCGGGCTCGCGCCTCTCACCCAGAGGGACTGCATGGTTACCGAGCCTTGCGTGAGTTCCATGGTGATCGAGCACTGCATGGTGATGTTCTCGCCATCGACATGAAGGGTCTGGCACGAGCCGCCCCCGCGTCCGACTGCGCGTCCGTCCTGTATCGCGTTGCCGGAGTACACGTCCATGTCGCCCACGCTCACCCCCGGCTGGCCGAGATCGAGACTGGCGTACTGATCGTTCTCGACCCCGAGTTCGAGGACCTCGACCTGATCATCGGCCCGGGCTTCGGTCTCGCTCGTGTTCGCGCCGCAGCCGCCGACCGCGACGGCGATGAGCGGCGCGGCGACGAACGTCATGAACGCGGCCTTGGTGCGAATGTTGCTGTGCATGAAGACTCCTCGAATTCGAGTGGGCGGACCATCCGCCCACGTCTCGACTGTGCTGCCCGTTCCGGGCGGGTCGGGCATGTCCACAGCTTCACCGATTGCGTTCTATGCTGTCCAAGACCAGAATTCACAAGAATTCATAACACTCAGGCTATGAAATGGATCTGTTGCAGCTCCGCTACTTCCAGGCGGTGGCCCGCCGCGAGCACCTCAGTCAGGTCGCCGCCGAGCTTCGCATCGCGCAGCCCTCGCTCAGCCGCGCGATTGCCCGCCTGGAGGACGATCTCGGCGTGCCGCTGTTCGATCGGGCGGGGCGAGGGCTGCGACTCAACCGATTCGGCGCCGCGTTTCTCCGCCGCGTCGACCGGGCGCTGCGCGAACTCGACGACGCCCGCCGCGAACTCGGCGATGCCGCCGGCTTCGACCACGGCAGCATCGCAATCGCCGCGGAAACCCTGCTCACGGTGACCGGGATGGTCACCGAGTTCCGCGCCGAGCACCCGGGTGTCGATATCCGACTCCACCAGTCCGATGCCGCGACCATGGCGAGACAATTGCACACGGGCGAGGTCGACCTCTGTATCGCTTCCCAGCCGCTGTCGGGACCGAACTTGCGGACGCGAGAACTGTTGCGGGAGGAAGCACTGCTCGGGGTACCGCCGGGACATCGGCTCGCCGGACGGGAATGCGTGCGACCCGAAGAACTCGCGGGCGAACCGTTCGTCACCACCCGCCCCGGCTACTGGCCACGCGAGCTGACCGATCAGATGTTCGCGGCGGCCGGACTACAACCCGTGTACGTCTGCGAGAGCGATGAGCCCGGAGCTACCGGCTACTTGATCAGCGCGGGCCTCGGCGTCGGTCTGGTGCCTGCGTATTCACTGAGCACCAGCGCTTATCTTCCGGGCTCCTGGGTGCGCCTGGACGTACCGGACTGCTACCGCGTCCTGACCCTCGTGTGGCGCGCGGACACCTATTTCTCCGCCGCGGCACAGCGGCTGACCGACTTCGCAAGTGAATACTTCCGCCGCTTGTAGCAGTCACCTGCCGTGGTTTGTTCACCGACGGCCTACCGGGATCGAATCCAGCCGCCTCTCAACATGTGAGGCGGACGGTAGCAGCTCGGACAGGGCCGTTCACTGCGCTATGAGCGACACTGTCCGTGAGCTGAGTGGTTTGTTGTCGAGTTCAGGTGCGGGGCAAGGGGTTTGCGGCTGCACGCCGTCGATCGGCCACGAACTCGCTGCCGCCAACGTGCTGCCAGTAGGAGTGCAGAGCAGGCACCACTCGCTGGGGTGAGCATCGAGTACTACACGCGTCTGGAGCGCGGCAACCCAAAGGTGTCTCCGACACCGTGTTGGACGCGCTGGCCCAGGCGCTGCGGCTCGACGGAACCGAGCGCATACATCTGTACGACCTCGCCCGCGCGGCAGCACCGACACCGGAGACCCGGCACCGGGCGGTCCGGCCGACGGTTCGGCCCAGCGTGGCGCGACTCGTCGAAGGCATGCCGGGGCTGCCGGCGTCCGTCGTGAACAACCGCCTCGACACGTTGGCCGCCAACCCGCTCGCCCGGGGCCCTGTACTCGGAGATGTACTCCACCAGCACACGACGAGAACCAGTGGTAGGACCGATGGCCGTGATCCCCCGGCACCTCGATGTCGTGGTCGTCGGGCCGGACTGTCGGGCGATCGCGGCCGAGCCAACTACGCCGCGGCCAGGGCCGGTCTGCAGACCGTCGCGACGGGCACCGGATCCGATGCGGCGGCGCGGTCCAGGCCGCGGTGATCGTAGATGTGGGGTGGCGAGGACGCCGAGGACAAGGCCGGGCGAACCGCGACGGATCAGAGCGACCCGGGCTGAGGAGAGTGGCGGGTCGGCTCTGCCGCCCGGGATTGCGTAGCTGCCCAACTGGCGAGGAGTTCGAGCCGGTCTTCGGATGCGGTGCCGGGCTCGGCGGTGTATGTGATCAGGTTGTGCACGGCTCGGCCGGGCAGGGGTAGGTCGAGGTCCTGAAAGGTCAGTTCCAGGTGGCCGACGTCGGGGTGCTGGAGTCGTTTGATGCCGTCGTGGCGGATCAGGACGTCGTGCGCGGCCCAGAGGTGGCGGAACTCGGGGCTGAGGGTGGACAGCTCGCCGACGAGTTCGCGCAGTGCCCGGTCGCGGGGCTCGCGCCCGGCCTCGGCGCGCAGCAGGGCGGCGGTGGCATTGCCGGCGGCGTCCCAGTCGACGAAGAAGGCACGTGCGCCGGGGTCGAGGAAGACGTAGCGGGCGATGTTGGGGCGACCGCGCTGGTCGATAGTGGCGCTGGCGAACATCGGCGCGTGCAGGGCTCGGGCCAGAGGGTTGCTGGCGACGACGTCCGTGCGGCCGTTGCGTACGAACGCCGAGGACATCGTCATGGAGTCGAGCAGCCACTGGACCTGGGGCGGGACCTCGACATCCCTGCGACGCGACGGCGTGCGATTCGCGGGCCGCGATGACCGGGCCAGGTCGAACAGGTAAGTGCGTTCGTCGTCGTCCATTCGCAGGGCGCGAGCAACCGCGCCGAGGACGTCTTCGGACACGCCGCCGATATGGCCCTTCTCCAGCCGCGTGTACCACTCCGTGCTCACGCCGGCGAGGACGGCGACCTCCTCGCGCCGCAGCCCGGCGACCCGGCGACGAGCGTTGGTCGGCAGTCCGGCCTGCGCCGGGGTGATTTTGGCGCGCCGGCTGGCGAGGAAATGCCGGATTTCGCCGCGGTTCCCGGGCTGCTGGTCCATGTCGTTCACGGTAGCCGCTGGTTACGGCGCGAGGGGGGTCGAGATCACACCCCCTATAAACGCGACCTTCTCCGGTGGCGGCCATCGCGGTCTCCTGGGGATCGAACGTCCCGACACGATCCCAGGGGTGATGAGAAATGAGACTGGAGGCAGGCGAGATGACGAGTAGGACGCTGACAGCGCCGGCGGTGGCGCTGGGCACGTGGGCCTGGGGAGACAGCGGCGAGGTGGGCGACGGCTATTTCGGCAGTCGGCTGACCGAGTCCGGCCTGCGAGAGGTCGTCGAGAAGGCGCTTTCGAACGGGTTCACCTTGTGGGACACCGCGGTGGTGTACGGCATGGGCCACTCGGAGACGGTCCTCGCTCAGGCGCTGAAAGGCTACGCCCGCAGCGAGTACCAGCTGTCGACGAAGTTCACCCCGCAGGTCGCGGGTGACGGCGACGATCCGGTCGCCGACATGCTGGAGCAGAGCCTCGACCGAATGGACACTGACTATGTGGATCTGTACTGGATTCACAACCCTGCCGACGTGGCCCGTTGGACGCCGGTTCTGATACCGCTGCTGCAGAGCGGCAGGGTCAAACATGTTGGCGTCTCGAACCACAACATGAAGGAGATCGCTCTTGCCGATCAGATCCTCGGTGAGTCCGGCTTCCGTGTGGAAGCGGTCCAAAACCACTACAGTCTCCTGTACCGAAGCTCTGAGCGCGCGGGCATCCTCGAGCACTGCCGCGAGCACGACGTGCGGTTCTTTTCCTACATGGTTCTCGAGCAAGGGGCGCTGACCGGCAGGTACAGCCCGGCTCATCCGTTGCCGGACGGCAGCAGCCGGGCGGCCGTGTACAACGGCATCCTGCCCCAGCTGCAGGCGCTGACGGCCAGGATGGGAGCGATCGGCGAGGACCGAGGCGCGTCCGCCGCTGACGTCGCCACCGCCTGGGCCATTGCCAAGGGGACCACCCCGATCATCGGGGTCACGAAGGCGGGTTACATCGACGGGTTGGTCCGAGCTTGCGGCATCGAGCTCGCCGACGAGGAGATCGCGGAGCTGGAGGCGCTGGGGGATGCTGCGGGCGTCGACACGCGCGGCAGCTGGGAGCACGACATGTAGCAGTCGTCGGCGGCTTCCTTGACGCGCCTCGCACGCCGGAGGACAAGCAAGACAACGACAATGGCCGTCCGTTCGCTGAACTGGTGTGCGGCATCTGGCGCCGCGGCCGCGGGCCGCAATACAGTGGGCGCATGCGTGAACGATCTCGAATCCTGCTGTGCGCTACCACGACCGTCGCCGCGGCGCTGGCGCTGCCGGTCCTCCCGATCGCGTCCGCTGAGCCCTCCCCCAGTTCCACCGGCTGCGCGGAGGTCAGCGTAGTCACCGTCCGTGGCACGCTCGAACCGCAGATCGGCAGTCTGCTGCTGACCCCGCTGGCCCGGCGGATCGCCCAGGAATCCGGCCGCAGCACCACAGTGACCGAACTCGAGTATCCCGCCTCGATGGCTCCCGACAGCGCAGTGCGCGGCGTCGAGAACCTGACGGCACTCGTGAACAAGGCCGCAGCCGAATGCCCGAATCAGCAGCTCGTCCTCCTCGGCTACTCACAGGGCACGCGCGTCATCGGCAACACCCTTCGCACGCGAACCGCGTTGACCGACCAGGCCGCCGCGCAGATCGACGCGATCGCCCTGTTCGGCAGTCCGCTGTTCAACGGCGCCGACCCCTTCAACCGCGGCAACTACGATCCCGCCCTGTCGGGCACCGCCGCGCTGCCCGTCGGCGCCCTCGGAGAATTCACCGACCGCGTGCGCTCCTACTGCGCCGCCGCCGACCGCGTCTGCCAGGGCGGCGACCCGGCCGCCGGGTTCGGAAATGCTCTGAGTCCTGGGCATTTCGCGTACTTCGTCAACGACTACCGTGACCAGGCGGCGGCATTCGTCCGCGAGCAGCTCGGCTCGTAGTGATCCCCTCCTGCAGCCCAGGCTGGTACGCGTCCGGCCGAGCACCGCGCCGCGGTGCGTGCCTGCGGACGACACGTTTCTACCGAGCACGCGGTTTCGATCGCACCCAACCGAAGGTCAGTTTTACCGCGCCCCTCCACTTCTCGTACTCGTCCTCGCGATGCGCGGGGTCCATTCGCGGAAGCCATTGGCGGGCGCGCTGGTGACCAGGCCGATGTTGTCCCGCGCCCGCTGCACGAGCGAGCCGGTGACCGCGATAGGCACCCTCACACCTGACAACCTCCACCGCGGCGAAACACACAGCGATGCTGCTCGCCGCGCACGCCGCAGCATTGTGCGCCAGCGAGTTCCGCGCGCGCCGCAACCACGAGCGCCGCGACCGCCGGAGCCAATGCCTGCCCGGGCGCTGGGGCGAAACGCGACGAATGGTTAGTAGGCATCCGAGATGGCAGCCTGCCCTCACTGCGCAACAGTTCCTGGTCCGCCGAGGAGAACCCAGAAGGATCAGCGCCACCGATGTGCCAGAATACAGAGGGACAACCCGCCGCCGTGCCGAGCAATCCGAAGTCCTCGCTACCGGTGATCGGATTCGGCAGCGGGAACACCGCAAGTCCGCCGGCGGCGAGCTCGGCCATGACCCGCTCGGTGTGCGCGGGGGTGTTGACAGTCAACGGGAAGCTATCGAAAACCTCGACCACCGGTTCATGCTGCGCGCCAGCGGCTTCCGCCTCTGCTATCGCGATCCGCTCGATCGCCTCGAGCATGTCCTGGCGTGAGCCGGGAGTGAATGTTCGCAAGCTCAGCAGCAATTCGGCCTTGTCGGCGATGACGTTGGCGCGGGTTCCCGCATGCAGCGCCGCAGCCGTGAGGACCGGAGCAGCCGACAGCGAGGTTTGCCGGGCCGTCAGTGCCTGCAACCGCAGCACCAGCGAGGCCGCCATCGCGAGCGGGTCGACGGCTGCGTGCGGCATCGATGCGTGCCCGCCGACGCCGGTCAGTGAAATCCGCACCGAATCAGAGGCCGCCATCAACGGCCCACCTCTGGTCGACACCAAACCGGCGGGCAACGGACTCACGTGCTGCCCAAGACAGATGCGGGGGTGCGGCACCTTCTCCAACAGACCGTCGTCGAGCATGTCCCTGGCACCTGAACCGGTTTCCTCGGCAGGTTGGAAGATGGCCACAACCGTGCCGGACAGCCCGCCGACCGACCCCAGCGCGGCACACGCGCCCAGGAGCGCGGCGACATGAAAATCATGCCCGCACGCGTGCATGACCCCTGGTACGACCGAAGCGTAATCGAGGCCGGTCTCTTCCTGGATCGGTAAAGCATCCATATCGGCGCGCAACCAGATCACGGGTCCAGGCGCGCCCCTGAGCACACCCACGACTCCGGTGCCTCCCACACCTCGAGTCACCTCCCAACCAGGCAGCGATCGCAGCTCCTCGGCCACCAGCTCCGCAGTGGCGAACTCGGCCCCCGACAGTTCGGGATTCGCGTGCAACTGTCGGTAGACCTGCTGCCAGTGTTCCTCCACAACGACCGTTACCGTCGTGCGTGCCAGCAGTTCGTCATCGGGCTCCTTCGGTCGGGCTGCCGATCCGGAAATCGGGCTCATCGAATGCTCTCGATGCTGCGCATCATCGCGACAACTTCGGACGGATGGGTAAGTTGCGGATAGTGTCCGGCGCCGACGATTGTCGCGACAGTGGCTGGGCCGGTATCGCCGACCAGTGGATCCAGTTCCCCGGCAACGATATGGACGGGTACAGGAAACGGTTCGGTTCCGGCGAGCAAAGATTGGAGCGAGGCGCGTTCGGCACGGCGATTCGCGGCCCGGAGCCAGCGGGCGGTGCGGCGGGCGACCCCGGGTCGCTGCAATTGCGTGGCAGCACTTTCCAGGGACCGACGAACCTGGTCCGAAGAATCGCCGCCGGGCGCGCCGAGCAGTGTGCCGGCGAGACGATCGGCCGACATTCTCTTCAGGAGAGGTGTTGCCACCGTCGGTGTGCGTAGCAACCAATTGGGCTCGGACTGAAGGAAATAGGGAGAGATGAGGAACACGGCCGTGACGCGATCCGGATGAGCGGCGGCGTAGCGCAGGGCGGGCGCGGTCGCCGCCGAGTGGGCGACGATGACGGGACGGGTTACAACTGGTGTCAGTAGGTCGGTGAGCCAATCCAGCGGGGCTGCCGACGGCGGGGCCGAACGGCCGAGTCCAGGCAAGTCGGCGACAAGGGCCGACGCATCGTCCAACTCGCCGAGTACACCCCGCCACGACTCACCGTCTAGTGGGAGTCCATGCAGGAGAACGCAATCGGGCGAAGTTCGGTCTCCGGCGACGAACGTCCGGGATCCGCCGACTTCATAGAAGCCGCCGGGAAGCACCGCGGGCGTCGTTCCGAAACCATCCGATACCAGCCGATCGGCCCAGCGACGCAACGTGGTCTCGACTGGGGGCAGGCTGAGCCCCGCGCCCTCGGCGACCTTCTCGGCTGAAGCCGTGTCGTAACGATCTTCGGTCAGAAAGCTCAAGGTCTCGGAATCGGCTCCGGTCAGCGCGGCGGGCAGGCGACGGACAATCGCCAGCGGCAAAAGGGTCTTCGGCGCACCAACGCCCAGGTGGTCGGCAAGCAGTCGGACAGTGTCGGGCAAATCGGGAGTGTTCTCATCGAGCACCCAGTGCAGCCCGCCGGGCTCCGGATCGAATTCGGGAATCGCGGTCATCAATTTCGCGAAATAATCCACCGCAACCACTGGCACAAACGTACGGGCGGTTCCCGGCAGCGCGGGCAGCTGCCCCATCCACAGATCGCGAACCAAATCGGCCAAACCAATGTATTGACCGACCTCGCCGGTGATCGAGTGGCCGATCACGCTGCTGGGATTCACCACGGTCAGTGGGACACCGAGTTGCGCCGCGACGACCCGCATGGCGGCGTCCGCCTCCGTCTTGGAGCCTTCGTAAGCTCCTCTGACCCGGTAGAGCTCCGCCAATTCGTCCTCGGGGAGCGGATACCGGGGTTGCGGGTCCAACCCGACCCGATAACCCGATACGTGAATCAACCGGCGCAGGCCGGGGAGAGTCGCGGCCCAGTACAGCACATTGAGTGCACCATCGACATTGACGGCCGTGGCCTGCGCCCGTTGCAGCCCGAACCGGTAGATGCCGGCGGTATTGAAGACATCCCGGACGCCTGTGAGCCGTTGGCGGTCCGCTGGACTCAACCCCAGGTGTGCACTGTTCGTGAAATCACCGGACACCACCGTGAGCCGATCAGCCGCGACACCACGAGCGCGTAGCCACGCTCGCAACTCGTCCGCCCTGCTGGGCATTGGCCGGCCCGTAGTACTCGCGTGTGCCTTATCCGGTTCACGAATGATGGCCGCGACTGCACGGCCCTCATCCAGCAGATGCAGCATCGTCCACCTACCGATAAAGCCCGTCGCGCCGAATACCACGGCGTCCGGGGCACTGGTCAAGGTCTCGTTCATATCAATCTCTCTAGACTGGTCTACATATTCTAGGCAGCAGGCGCCCGAGTCAGGAGCGCGCTTGTCAGTCGATGGCGAACAGCTTGGCGATACGGCGGCCGACCTGCTCGATCGGGACCCGGCTGCGGTCGGCCCGCGACAGCACCAATGCACCTTCGATCAGGGCGAGCGCCGTCGTCGCGAGTTCGTCCGACTCGGCCACGTCATGGCCCTCGGCGCGGAGCGCATCGGCTAGCGCTCGCCGCCAGCTCGAGTAGATGCCGCCACAGATCGACTGGAGGCTGTCGTTGCTCGCGGAAACCTCCAGGGCCACAGTCGCCACCGGGCAACCTTTGGCGTAATCGGCTGCCACCATCCGGTCGGCCAGCCGTTCCAGCAAGGCTTGGACGAGATCACCGGTGGTCGGCGCTTTCGGAACCAACTCCCCTACGATCCGATCGACCTCCCTGCCGGCAACTCCGAGTGCCTCACCGATCAGTTCATCCTTGCCTCCGGGGAAGTGATGATAGAGCGAGCCACGAGGCGCATCGGCTACCGCGAGCACCTCGTTGAGCCCGGCGCCGTAGTAGCCCTTTGCCTCGATCAGCGACCAAGCGGCCTCAACCATCCGTGCCCGCGTGGAACTACCCGAGACTGCCATATCCGCAGACTAGACCGGTCTACATAATCTCGTCAACCCCAGTGGCGTCACTACCTGGTCGATGCCGGTGCACGCCCCGCTCCAGCGGCGGTCATATCCGCGGCAGATGGGAGACTGTCACGGACACCTATCATCAATTACGAACTCGCCGTGATGAACTGGGGCCATCAGCGGAGTGTTCTCGCGTAATTGCTTACGTCGCCGGAATTTCCGATGTCCCGGCCAGTGCAATCGGACGCGGGCGACACTTGTGGGGCGTCGTGCACCGGCCCCCGAGTCGTCAGGGGGCTGATGAGTTATTGTCGAGCCGCTGAGGGACATGCCAGCTGCCTCGAGGGGCGGTCTGCCCCGGCGTCCAGTGCTGACCTGAATTCGACATCAGGGAGGAATTGTGGACATTACCGAGCTGATCCTCGACGACCACCATGAGCAGCGGCGCCTGTTCGCGATCCTGGAGCAGATCGATCGCACGGAGACCGGCGCGCTCTCCGCGATCTGGGGCAGACTGGCGGCCTTCCTCGAGCTGCACGCGCAGGCGGAGGAGGAAATCTTCTACCCCGCGCTGCTGCAGGCGGGTATCGCCGCCCGGCGCGCAGGCGGAGTGGAGGACGAGACACTCGACGCCATCCACGATCACAACGAGATCAGGGACGCGATCGCCGAAGTGGCGCGTCATCAGGTCGGCACCGATGGCTGGTACGCGGCTGTCGCGGCGGCCAACCTGGCCAACAGCGATCACATGGCCGAGGAGGAACGCGAGGGTCTCACCGACTTCCGTCGCCTGACCGGGCTGCCGCGCCGCCATCAACTGGCCGTCGCCTTCGCCGCCTACGAGGCGCGAAACTACTCGGGTGTCCAGCCTGTCGACAAGGATCCCGTCGGCTACGTCCGCGCGACGGAGAAGAAGCTGCGGTCCGCCCCGAGTGGCTCGCTGAGTGTCGGCAGCATGAAGCGGACCTGACCTGGCAGGCCGGCGGAGCACGAATATCCGCCGAATCGCAACGACCGATCTCGCGCCGATCGACGACCGCCCGCGCCGACCGCACAGGCGGCCGTTTCGATCGGACGGTGTACGAGCTGCCGTTCCTGCCATGCCGCGCGCGGCCACATCGCCCGCGGACGACACGCTGCTACCGAGCGCGCGGTTTCGATCGCACCCAGCCGAAGGTCAGTTCCACCGCGCGCCTCCACTTCTCGTACTCGTCCTCGCGATGCGCGGGGTCCATTCGCGGAAGCCATTGGGCGGCAAGGCGCCAATTGTTGCGCAGCCCCTCCAGATCCGGCCAGTAACCGACAGCGAGGCCGGCGGCATACGCCGCACCCAGCGAGACGGTCTCGGCGACCAACGGACGCATGACGGGTACGTCGAGTACGTCGGCCACGATCTGCATGAGCAGGTTGTTCGACGTCATGCCGCCGTCCACGCGCAGGGTGGCGGCCTGCAGGCCGGAGTCGGCGTTCATCGCCTCGACCACGTCGCGGGTCTGCCACGCGGTTGCCTCCAGCACGGCGCGGGCGATGTGCCCTTTGGTGATGTAGGAGGTCAGTCCGGCAATCAGGCCGCGGGCGTCGCTGCGCCAATGCGGCGCATACAGCCCGGAGAACGCGGGCACCACATAGCAGCCGCCGTTGTCTTCGACGGTGCGCGCGAGCGTTTCGATCTCCGGCGCGCTGGTGACCAGGCCGATGTTGTCCCGCACCCACTGCACGAGCGAGCCGGTGACCGCGATCGGTCCCTCCAACGCGTATACCGGCTCGGGGCCGATCTGGTAGCCGATCGTGGTGAGCAGGCCGTGCTCGGACCGCACCAGATCGCGTCCGGTGTTCATCATGAGGAACCCGCCGGTGCCATAAGTGCACTTTGTTTCCCCACGCGCGAAACAGGTTTGGCCGAACAGCGCGGCGTGCTGGTCGCCCAGCGCAGCGGCGATCGGAATGCCAGGCACCACCCGGCGGGTCACGCCGTAGGACGCGGTGGAGCGCTGGATGTGCGGCAGCATCGCCGCGGGAATGCCGAAGAACGCCAGCAGTTCGTCGTCCCAGGTGAGGGTGCTGAGGTTCATCAGCAAGGTGCGGCTGGCGTTGGTGACATCGGTGAGGTGCAGCCCGCCGTCGACCCCGCCGGTGAGATTCCAGATCAGCCAGGTCTCCATGGTGCCGAACAGCACCTCGCCGCGCTCGGCGCGCTCGCGCAGACCCGGGACGGCGTCCAGCATCCACCGCAGCCGCGGCGCCGCGAAGTAGGTGGCCAGCGGCAGGCCGCACAGCTCGCGGATCCGGTCCGCACCCGGCCGTTCGCGCAGCTCGCTGACCAACTCCTCGGTCCGCACGTCCTGCCAGACGATGGCGCGCCCGATCGGCATCCCGGTGCGGCGGTCCCACACCACGGTGGTCTCACGCTGATTGGCGATGCCGAGCGCGACGATCTGGTTGGCGGCAACGCCGGAATCCCGCATCGCCTGCGGCACGATCCGCTCGACGTTGCGCCAGATCTCCAGCGCGTCCTGCTCGGCCCAGCCCGGGCGCGGATAGTGCTGCTGATGCGGGCGCTGCGCGACGCCGACCAAGCGGGCGCGCTGGTCGAACAGGATGCAGCGGGTCGAGGTAGTGCCCTGATCGATGGACAGCACGTAACGTTGCGTCATCGGCGGCCGCCTTCAGTCGAAGTCCGCCAGTCACCGGCCTGCCGGAACTCAGTGCGGCGCACCGAGATCCCTCGAGACCGCCCGTGCGGCGTCGAGGACGTAACCGACCAGCGCCGGCCGGTGCCGCAACTGTGCGTCGCACAGTCGATCCACCCGGCCGGTGATGCCGATGGCGCCGACCACGAGACCGCCGGGCGCCCGGATCGGCGCGGCGATACCCGCCTCGCCCGACCGGAATTCCTCGGTGTCGCCTGCCCATCCGGCCTGCCGCACCACGGCCAGCGCCCTGGCCAGCGCGGCTCGGTCGACGAGAGTGCGGTGTGTGAGCGGAGCCAGTTCGCGTCCGCGTACCGTGGCGGCCAGGTCGGTGTCGTAGGCCAGCAGGACCTTGCCCAGAGCAGTGGCGTGCGGGGGCAAGAGTTCGCCGAGCTCGAGCGCCTGCTCGGTGTAGTCCGGCCGGAACACATGGTGGACCACCACCACCGCGCCGCCGATCGGGGCGCCGATCCGCACCGACTCTCCGGTGCGCGCCGCGAGGGCGTCGGCCCAGTTGATCGCCCGGGAGCGCAGCTCGTTAGCGTCGAGATAGCTGGTGCCCAGATGCAGCAGCGCGGCGCCGAGCTGGTATTTGCCGGTTGCCGAGTCCTGCTCGACGAAACCGACGCCCTGCAACGTGCGCAGAATGCCGTGCGCGGTCGGCTTGGCGAGATCGAGCGCACCCGCGATGTCGCCGATGCCGAGACGACCGGATCCACGGGCCAGCAACCGCAGCACGGCCGCTGCTCGCTCGATTGATTGGATCGGACCTGGCATGTCGGGAAACCTCTCCGGCAAGTGACGATTCGACAATGTCGAATCTTCGGTAATACCTGGGTCACATCATTGAAACCCAGTGTGAGCTGCGCCATACATCCTCCTAGCGAGTCGGACGGTAGTGGCGCCGAGGTCTGGCAACCAGCCGAGCCATTCGGCATTGTCGAATACGAGCTATGTCCGACTCGGTAATCCCGCCGTAATTTCCGTTCACGCACGGTCGCGCCCGCGACCTGCGGGGCGAAACGGAGGCTCAACGATGAACTTCGGCTCAATCTTCCTCAGCGAAGCACTCGGTACGGGAGTGCTGCTGCTGCTCGGGGTCGGTGTGGTCGCGAACGTATTGCTGGCCAAGTCCAAAGGACAGGACGGCGGCTGGCTACTGATCAACTTTGGATGGGGGTTCGCGGTGCTGGCCGGCGTTTATGTCGCCTACAAGACCGGCGGCCACCTCAATCCTGCGGTCACCATCGGCATCCTGTTCAGCGGTGCCGACGAGTACGCCTCCGGTATCGCCATCTCGGGCGCCACGACGCTCGCCTATCTGAGCGGTCAGCTGGCCGGCGCGTTCCTCGGCGCGACCGTTGCCTACCTGGCCTACAAGCGCCACTTCGACGAGGAGACCGACGAGGAGAAGAAGCTCGCGGTGTTCGCCACCGGCCCCGCGATCCGCGCCTTCCGCTGGAACTTCGCCACCGAGGTGATCGGCACGTTCACCCTGGTCTTGGTGATCCTCGCGTTGGGACACACCCCCAGTGGACTCGGCCCGGTCGCGGCGGCGTTCCTCGTCGTCGGCATCGGCGCATCGCTCGGCGGCCCGACCGGATACGCCATCAACCCGGCTCGCGACCTCGGTCCGCGCATCGCGCACGCACTCCTGCCGGTCAGCCAGCCCGTGCCGGCCGATGCGGCCCGGGTTCCGGTGGGTGTCGGCGCCCGCTCGTCGGTCGAGTCGCCCGACGTCAGCGCCGAACCGACCCGCAAGAACTCCGACTGGGGTTATGCCTGGGTGCCGGTGCTCGGCCCGCTGGTCGGCGGCGCGCTCGCCGGTCTCGCTGCGCAGTTCCTGTTCTGAATCCATTTCCGACAGCAGTTTCTCGAAAGGACCGCGATGACCAAGTTCGTCGGCGCCATCGACCAAGGCACCACGAGCACCCGCTTCATGGTGTTCGACCACAGCGGCAACGAGGTTGCCCGCCACCAGCTCGAGCACGAGCAGATCCTGCCGCGCCCGGGGTGGGTGGAGCACAACCCGACCGAGATCTGGGAGCGCACCCGCGCGGTCATCCAGAGCACCCTCACCAAGGCCGATCTGGTGGCGAGCGATCTGGCCGCGGTCGGCGTCACCAATCAGCGCGAGACCACGGTGGTGTGGAACCGCAAGACCGGGCGGCCGTACTGCAACGCCATAGTGTGGCAGGACACCCGCACCGATCGCATCGCCTCCGACCTCGAGAAGGCCGGGCACGGTGACACCATCCGGCGCAAGTCGGGCCTGCCGCCGGCCACCTACTTCTCCGGCGGGAAGCTGCGCTGGATCCTGGACAACGTCCCGGGTGTGGCCGAGGACGCCGGGCGTGGCGACGCGCTCTTCGGCACCACCGACACCTGGTTGCTGTGGCAGCTCACCGGCGGCGTGGACGGCGGGGTACACGTCACCGATCCGACCAATGCCAGCCGCACCATGCTGATGAGCTTGGAGACGCTGGACTGGGACGACGAGCTGCTGTCGATCTTCGGCATCCCGCGCGCGATGCTGCCCGCCATCGCGCCCTCGTCCAACCCGGAGCTGTTCGGGACCACCCGCGCCGACGGTCCGTTCGGCGGTGCGGTGCCGCTGTCGGGTGTGCTCGGCGACCAGCAGGCGGCCACGGTGGGGCAGGTCTGCTTCCGTCCTGGCGAAGCCAAGAACACCTACGGCACCGGCAACTTCCTGCTGCTGAACACCGGAACCGAGATCGTGCGGTCGCAGCACGGACTGCTCACCACGGTCGCCTACCAGCTCGGCTCGGACAAGCCGGTGTACGCGTTGGAGGGTTCGATCGCGGTGACCGGCTCGGCAGTGCAGTGGCTGCGCGATCAGCTGGGCATCATCTCCGGTGCGGCGCAGAGCGAATCGCTGGCCCGGCAGGCCGAGGACAACGGCGGGGTGTACTTCGTCCCGGCGTTCTCGGGACTGTTCGCGCCCTACTGGCGTTCGGACGCGCGCGGAGCCATCGTCGGCCTGTCGCGCTACAGCACCAACGCTCACCTGGCGCGGGCGACGCTGGAATCGATCTGCTACCAGTCCCGCGACGTCGTCGAGGCCATGCAGGCCGACTCCGGGGTGAAGCTCGACGTGCTGCGTGTGGACGGCGGCGTCACCGCCAACGAGCTGTGCATGCAGTTGCAGGCCGACTTCCTCGGTGTGCCGGTGTCTCGGCCGGTAGTCGCCGAGACCACCGCGCTGGGCGCCGCTTACGCGGCGGGGCTCGCCGTCGGCTTCTGGAACGACACCGACGAGCTCGAACAGAACTGGAACGAGGCCAAGCGCTGGACTCCCACCTGGTCGGAAGAGCAGCGCGAGCGCGGCTACGCGCGCTGGAAGAAGGCCGTCTCCCGCACCCTCGATTGGATCGACGTCGACGAATGAGGGGCGACGTCGGCCTATCCGAGAACTCCTGAGTGGGGTCAGGGGTTCGAGTCCCCCTCAGCTCCACCCGCTGGCGAAGTCAGCAGGTCATCGACCTGCTGGCTTCGCCGCTGTGTGGTGGTTCAGCTCCTGGCGATGGCCGTGGGACGCTCCGAACTGATCGATCGGGAGACCGCGCTGATCACCGGGAACAGGTCGGCACCCACCGCGCGGGCTGGTTCCAAGTCCAGCCGCTGTGGGATCAGATGTCCTGATCGGCGACGCAAATAGTTGAATCCGACGTCAGAATTGAATACGGTCGGTGATCGAAACGGCATCCGAACACGAGGTGGGCCACGGGATGGAAACAGACGATCTGCTGGACCGATGGCTACGGCTCGGCAGTCGCCGAGTTGCGACGAATGGGATCGAGCTGCGCGTCGTCGACCACGGCGCAGGCCCCGCGGTGGTCTTCTGCCATGGTTTCCCCGAGCTCGGATTCTCTTGGCGCCACCAGGTCTTCGCGTTCGCCGAGGCGGGTTTCCGTACGCTGACCCCCGATATGCGCGGGTACGGCGGCAGCTCTCGCCCGGACCGGATCGAGGACTACGACATCACCGCCCTGTGCGCCGATCTGGCCGGCCTTCTCGACGAGTCGGGTCTCGATGACGCGATCTTCGTCGGCCATGACTGGGGCGCGTCGGTGGTATGGCAATTCGCTCTTCGGCATCCGAGCCGGGTGCGGGCGGTGGCGGGCCTGAGCGTTCCGGTCACGCCGCGCTCCTCGGCGCCGCCGATGGCGATCCTGCGGTCCCGGCTCGGCGACGACTTCTACATGTGCTGGTTCCAGGAGCCGGGCGTAGCCGACGCCGCGCTGGCGGCGGACGTCCGGCGCACGCTGCTTCAGGACGACGTCATCAGCGCTCGCGATCTCATCGGCGCCGAGCCCGCGGTCCCGGACTGGACGAGCGAAGCCGAATTGGGCTATTACATCGAGGCTTTCACCGCCACCGGCTTCACCGGCGGGCTCAACTACTACCGCAACCTGGACCGGAACTGGGAGCTCACGGCAGACTTGGCCGACGCCGAGATCGACAAGCCCGCCCTGTTCATCGCCGGATCGGAGGATCCGGTCATCCGATTCACCCCGACCGCCAAAATGACCGCGGTGCTGTCCGACCTGCGCGGGTCGATCATCCTCGACGGTGCGGGGCACTGGATCCAACAGGAACGGGCGGCCGAAGTGAACGCCGCCCTGATCGACTTCGCCCGCAGCCTCGGCTGAATCGAATCGACCGGAACGGCAACAGCTTTCGGCGGGCCGGTCCGCTCGGGTGGCGGCGTCGCGAAATCGCTACGCCGCCGCCAGGAAGCCGCTCAGTTCCGCACGCGGGACGTCCTCGGACGCAATTCCAGCACGCCGTACTCGGGTCCGAATCCCAGCGACCGAGCTCGCGTAATCGATTCGTCCAAGGCCGCGGCGACGATGGCCTCGAACTCCGCCGGGCGCCGAGACACCCGATCGACGTTCATCGTCAGAAACTCGAACGAGCTCGCGACCTCACCGAGGGTGCGATTGACCAGGTACGAGATGCCGCGCATCACCTTGTCGGTGCGTCCCAGATCGCAGACGTGCACCGAAACCTCGTGACCCACCAGCACTTCCCGGTAGTAGGCGACGTGCTGCTCCATCGCGAACATCCCGAACCTGCCCGACTCGCCGTAGCCGAGCGCACGGTGCTGCCGCCACATCGCTTCGCCGTGCAGCCGGAAGTAGTGCGCCACATTCATGTGCCCGTTGCTGTCTTCGAAATCCGGCGGGATCTGCTTGGTGAACGCGGCGGGAACCGCGAGTACCTGGGCGATCTCCGGTCGCACCGCCGCCATGTTCACCCGCCTCACCGAGATCCGGTCTGGATGGCCTGCCGGTAGCGCTCCGACAGCACCGGCGGAAATCCCAGGCCGCCTTCGATGACCCGGATCGCCAGCGACGAGACCAGCGCGCGCAGGCGTGCGCACCCGTCTTCGCCGATCGCCTCGTACGGATGGACCGCCAGTTCGTCGGTCCGATCCTCGATCCACTTGCGCCGCGCGGCGCCGTGCTCGGTCAGCGCCAGATCCTCGTCCGTCACCCAGCCCCTGGCACGGAGCCGGTCCACGCCGGAAGCCCAGTCCTGCTCGCTCCAGGATCGGCTCGCCCGCAGCACTTCCGCCGCGATCTCCCCGGTCGCGCTGTGCGTGATCAACGCCTCGATGCCGTCGAGCCCCTCCGTGGCGAGCAGGGCCACATGGGCATCACCTCGGTACTCCCGCAGCAATGTCTGCGCGTGCCAGAGCACCAGGTGCGGCTCGTCGGGCCAAGGCAGCGCCGCGTGGGCCGCGAACAGCGGACGTCCCTGGGGCCGCTCGCAGGCGCGTTCGGCGGCGCGCCGGGCGAGATCGGCGGCCTCGCGCACCTCGGCGCCGGTGACGTCATCGCCCCATACCTGCCGGAGCGACCGATCGGCGGCAGCAAACCGGGCGCGCAGAATAGCTGCGGGAGAGGCGATTTCCCACGCGGCGGGGAGGACGGCATGCACCGCGACCGGATTGAAGTTGAAGAACGCGGCGACGGTGACATCGGCCGCCACCGGGCCGAAGGCAGCGGACCTGGAGGCGAAGTACATCATCCGAAGATCCGTGATGCCCAGGTCGCGATACGCGCCGGGACCGTGCGGGGTGAAGTAGATCATGCCGTGGATCGGCTCGAGGGCGCGGAAGGTCAGGCGAGCACTGTGCGGGGAGACCGTAGTCAAGAGACTGCTCCGATATCTGATCGTGCTGGAAACTCGCCTTCGATAGTTACCCGAATCCGATGTCAAGTTCAAGAGTGCGGAGCTGTAAAAACAGTGCCACGCCGAAAGGTCAGCCGTCCCGCTTCCGCGCGCCGACGATGCGCAGGCCGAGGTCGACGTAGTAGTCGCCGATCTCCTCTGGCGACCACCGGCCGTCGTCCCGGTACCACCGCGCGAGGTCGATGCCGAGCGAGAGCAGCGCGATCGCCGCCATACGCGGATTCGGGTTGTCGAAGACGCCCGCCGTGACGCCGCGCTCGATGAGGCCACGCACCTCGCTGTCGATGACGCGCCGGACCGCTCTGATCTCCTGCTGGTGTTCCGGGCTGAGCGCGGTGAGCTCGTAATTGATGACCCTGGCCACGGTGTGCGCGCGGGCATGGTGGATCGAGAAGTCGCGCATCACTGCGATCAGCTGGTCTACTGGGTCGTGCGCCGAGGCGATCGCGGCCTGGATCGTGGCCAGGGTGTCCCGATGGCCCGCCAGTGAGACCTGATAGAGCAGCTCCTCCTTGGAACGGTGGTGTACGTAGATCGCCGCGGTGCTGAGGCCGGCGATCGATGTGATGTCGCGGGTCGTCGAGCCGTGGAAGCCACGCTCGGCAAACGCGGCGACAGCGGCCTCCAACAGCCGTGCTCGCGTCTCGTCGGCGCGCGAGCGGTCTTCTGATCCGGTCACCGGCCCAGTCTCGCATCCGCCCGCTCGAAACCGGCGGACCGGTATGGTCCGCAGGGTTGTACCGCCGAGCAAAACGCCCGCTCACGGGCCGCGATCAGGATTGAATCCGAACTCGAATTCAACTACGCTCGGCTGCGAGCAGCAGTACTCGACCTGCCGGATACGTGCATTCAGCGCTCGGCCGTGCCGCCGACAGCTGCACGTGACGCCTCGTCCGGCCGCGCCCGGCGACACGGAGCGAAAGGGAATCCCCCATGACCAGTCCGACAACCGCACCCACCGAGCAGCACGTCCGGGCGACCGCCGTGCTGTTCGACTTCGGGGGTGTGCTGACGTCCAGCGTCTTCGACGCGTTCCAGTCATTCGGCGAGTCGCTCGGCTGCGATCCCCGCTTGCCGCTGCGCCTGTTCAGCGACGACGCGGAGGCAAAAGCGCTGCTGGTCGAGCACGAAGAGGGACGCATGCGCGAGCGCGAGTTCGAACAAGGCTTCGCCGCGCGGCTGCGCGCACACGGCATCGAGGTGGACGGAACCGGGCTCGTGCACCGCATTCAGTCCGGCCTGCGCGCCGACGACGCCATGATCGAGCTGGTGGCCGAAGTCAGGGACGCCGGATTCCGCGTGGGGCTGCTGTCGAACTCGCTCGGCGACGACTGCTATGCCGGTTTCGATCTAGCCGCGATGTTCGACGCCGTCACCATCTCCGGCGAGGTCGGCGTGCGCAAGCCGTCCCGGCGCGCGTACGACATCGCCTGCGCCCGTTTGGACGTCGAGCCCGGAGCGGCCGTCATGGTGGACGACCTGCCGCAGAACGTCGTCGCGGCCGAGCGCGCGGGGCTCACCGCCGTGCTGCACCGCGACGCGGCGGACACCGCTCGGCGGCTCTGGGCCGCTCTGGGCCGGCCGTGAGCTGATCGAAAGCCTTCCCGAAGGTCCCGCCGATCGAGCCGGGCAGCAGTCCACCTACTCGATCGACGACGTCGACCGCCACGGCCGCCACACCCGCGGCACGATTCAGGGGCGAGACACCTACGGGAGCACTGCGGTCATCGCCGCCGAGGCAGCCACGCGGTTGGCCGCAGTCGACACCGCCGCCGGAGTGCTCACCGCAGCACAAGCATTCGATCCCGTCGGCTTTCGCGGCGCATTGTCCGGCCACGACCTGAACTGGACGATCCGCCGGACAGGTGAAAGCTCTGGTGACCGTGCGGACGAGGCCCCGCGCGGTGTCGCGCGGGGCTCCGGATGCGCCGGATTCAGAGTGCTAGCGCAGCTCCCCGACCTCGAGCAGGCCGAAATAGGCCGTCATGCCGTGCATTCCGAGCGTGCCGAGCCACGTGGGCCCTGGCGCGACGGCCACGTCGATCTTCTGGACGCCGCGAGTCACCGCGCGGCACGACCTCCATCGCCTGTCGAGCGACCCGCCCGACAGGCGAGTTCTGATCTCAGAGCGCTCCCAATTCGGGATCGCCCGCAGGCAACGCGTCGAAGACCAGCACCTCGGCCGGGCCGGTGAGCGCGTCACCCAATGCCGCACCGACCTCACGCAGCGCGGCGCTCTGGCCGTGGGTGCGCAGCGCTTCCTTCGACGCCCACTTCTCGATCATCACGAATCGACCTGGTTCGCCGATCCGTCGGTGCAGTGCGTACAGCAGACAGCCAGGCTCGGCGTGCACGGCGGGCGCTGCCGCCCGCAACGTCTTCTCCACCAGCTCTTCCTGGCCAGGCTTCGCGAACATGGTCGCCACCACCACGCAGGGTTCGGCCATCGTTTCCTCCTCTTGGAGTGGGTTGTTTCGGTACTTTCGTGCGGCTACTTCCGCTTGCCCCACGAGGGGTCGCGGCGGCGCAGCTCCATCTGGGCGATGGTGCGCTTGTGCACCTCGTCCGGCCCGTCCGCCAGGCGCAGCGTCCGCAAGTGCGCGTACATGCTCGCGAGGGGGAAGTCTTCGGAGACGCCGCCACCGCCGTGGACCTGGATCGCCCGGTCGACCACCTTCAGCGCGACCTCGGGCGCGGCCACCTTGATCGCGGCGATCTCGACGCGCGCGTTGCGGTTGCCGACGGTGTCCATCAGATAGGCCGCCTTGAGCGTCAGCAGGCGCGCCATCTCGATCTCGATGCGGGACTCGGCGATCCAGTCCTGGATGTTGGCGCGGTCGGCCACTGGCGCACCGAAGGTCGTGCGCGATTGTGCCCGATCGATCATCAGGTCCAGCGCCCGTTCGGCCATGCCGATCGCGCGCATGCAGTGGTGGATGCGTCCGGGCCCGAGCCGGGCCTGGCTGATCATGAACCCGTCGCCCTCGCCGGCCAGAAGCGCGGTGCGCGGCACCCGGACGTTCTCGAACACCACTTCCGCGTGGCCTTCGCGGTCTTGATATCCGAAGACGGGTAGGTTGCGCAGGACGGTCACGCCGGGGGTGTCGATCGGGACGACCATCATGCTCTGCTGGCGGTGCACGGGCCCGTCCGGATCCGTCTTGCCCATCACGATGAGGACCTTGCAGTTCTTGTGCAAGGCGTTGGAGGTCCACCACTTCCGGCCGTTGAGCACGTACTCGTCGCCGTCGGCCTGCATGCGCAGCTCGATGTTGGTGGCATCGGAGCTGGCGACCGCGGGCTCGGTCATCGCGAACGCCGAGGCGATCTCGCCGTCCAGCAGCGGCCGCAGCCACGTCTCCTTGTGCTCGGGAGTGCCGAACAGCGTCAGCACTTCCATGTTCCCGGTGTCCGGCGCGTTGCAGTTGGTCGCCTCCGGCGCCAGATGCGCGCTGCGGCCCATGATCTCGGCGAGCGGCGCGTATTCCAGGTTGGTCAGACCGGGCCCCCACTCCGGGTGCGGGTGGAACAGATTCCACAGACCGCGCTTGCGCGCTTCGGTCTTGAGTTCCTCGAGAATCGGCGGATGGAAATGCGGATCACCGGATTCCGTCATTTGCGCGTGGTAGATCGACTCCGCGGGATAGACGTGCTCGTCCATGAAGGCGAGCAAGTCCTCCTGGTATCGGCGCGCTCGCTCCGAGAACTCGAACATGGCAACTCCTCGTTCTGACTGTTGGCTTCCTTCGCACCGTACTTGAATTTGACATCGGATTCAACTTTAGGGCGTGCGGATTCCGGGTACAGACACGAACGGTGCCGTGACATGTCATGTCACGGCACCGTTCGATGGATAGTTCGCCGGCTGCGGCTCAATCACCGACCCGGATGAGCGCCTTGCCGAAATTGCGGCCCGCCAGCATGGCGCGGAACGCCTCGGGGGCGTTCTCCAGCCCGGCCACGACGTCTTCCCGGTAGCGGACCGAGCCGCCGCGGATCCAGCCCGACATGTCGCGGAGGAAATCCGCCTGCCGAGTGGGGATGAACTCGTCCTGGATGAAGCCGCGCACCGTCAGGCTCAGGGTCAAGATCTGCCGCATGAATCCGGGCAATCGGTCGGGGCCCTCGGGCAATTCGGTGGCGTTGTATTGCGCTACCAGGCCGCACACCGGTATCCGCGCGAAGCGATTGAGCAGCGGCGTGACGGCCTCGGCCACCTTCCCGCCGACGTTCTCGAAATAGACGTCGATACCATCCGGCACGGCCTCGGCGAGCCGCTCCGCGAAGTCCGGCGCACGGTGATCGACCGCCGCGTCGAATCCGAATTCGTCGAGCAGAGCGCCGCACTTGTCGGGTCCGCCCGCGATGCCGACGGCACGCGCGCCCTTGATCCGGGCGATCTGCCCGACCGCCGAACCGACCGGCCCGGTGGCCGCCGCGACGACGACGGTCTCGCCGGGCTGCGGGCGACCGATTTCGAGCAGGCCGCCGTACGCGGTGAACCCGGGCATGCCGAGAACGCCGAGCGCGGTCGAGATCGGCGCGGACTCCGGATCGAGCCTCCGTACGTGGCGGGCGGAGGCGACGGCATGGGACTGCCAGCCCGAGTACGACAGCACCACGTCCCCCGGCGCGAGCGAATCCGCCCGGGAGTCGATCACCTCGCAGACGGTGGCGCCGACCATCAC
Source organism: Nocardia sp. CNS-044 (assembly GCF_059570515.1). Taxonomy (NCBI): domain Bacteria; kingdom Bacillati; phylum Actinomycetota; class Actinomycetes; order Mycobacteriales; family Nocardiaceae; genus Nocardia; species Nocardia sp. CNS-044. The sequence continues at coordinate 22,346 of NZ_JCANSX010000002.1, read as the reverse complement.
GTCGCCCAATTCCACGGGAGCGGCGTAGGACTTGGCCGAGCTCATCCTGCCCCGCATGTACGGATCCAGCGACAGGTACAGCACACGCAGCAGCACCTGACCGGTGTCGAGTTCCGGTAGATCGACGGTGACGAAGTCGAAGTCGCTGTCTTTGGGCTCGCCTTCGGGCCGGGCGGCGAGTCGGATCTGGGTCGATTTCATGGATTCAGTCCTCTCCCAGTCGTAGATCGATGAGTTCGGCGAGCACCGACCGGTGACGGCCTGGGCTGCCCAGCCCGATCTGGTCGGCTTTCGCCCGCTTGAGGTAGAGGTGCGCCGGATACTCCCACGTCATGCCGATACCGCCGTGCAGCTGGACGGCTTCCTCGGCGGCCAGGACCGCGATATCCGCGCAGTAAGCGGCCGCGACGGCGGTAGCGACAGCAGCGTCGGGGTCACCGGCCGCGAGGGCGCCCGCGGCGTAACGTGCCGCGGCGCTTGCGGTCTCGATGTCGACGTAGAGGTCGGCGAGCCGGTGCTTGAGCGCCTGGAATCCGCCGACCACGCGCCCGAACTGCCGACGCACCTGGAGGTAGTCCACCGTGGTTTCCAGGCACCAGGACGCGACGCCGACCTGTTCCGACGCCAGCAGCGCCGCGCCCGCGTCCAGACCGGTCCGCAGCGCGGCGATTCCGGACTCGGCGTCGACGACGACCCGCCCTGGTACGGACTCGAGAGTGACGTCGGCGAGCTGGCGCGTCATGTCGAGCGAGACGACCGGCGCGACCGCCGCCGCTGTCATCGGAATCGCGTGAATCTCGGTGCCCGCGCCGGTCTGCACCGCGGCCAGCAGCACATCGGCGTCGAGCACGCCCGCGACGCTCGTGACGCGTCCGGTCAACCGTCCGTCCGGGTCCTTGGCGAAAGTGGGCACATCCGTCGCCGAGGCGGCGGTGAAAGGCGCGAGCAGCGCCACCGTGCGCTCGCCCTCCGCCAGCTGCCCGATCAGGTCGGAATCACCGGCGACCAGGATGGTCGCGGCGATCACGCTGTTGGTGAGGAACGGGACGGGCGCGACGAACCGGCCGAGCTCTTCGAGAACGACCGCCGCGTCACGGGCGGAACCGCCCACGCCGCCGCGGTCCTCGGGGACGAGTAGCCCGGCGAGTCCGAGATCGCGAGAGAGCGACTTCCACAGGCCGGGCGTCAACGCGCGGTCGCCTTCGTAGGCCCTGCCCACCGCGGCCGGATCGCAGTGGGTGGCGAGCAGGTCGCGCACCGCGTCCCGCAGCGAAGCCTCGGTGTCGGTGTCGAGCAGCAGGATGTCGTCGCTCATCGGCTGAGGTCCTTCCAGGCGATGTCCTTGTCCGCGCGCGGTTCGACCGGCAGACCCAAGACCCGCTCGGCGACGATGTTGCGCAGGATCTCCGAGGTTCCGCCTTCGATCGAATTGCCTTTGGCCCGAAGGAACCGGTAACCGGCGCTGCGCCCGGTGAAATCGACCCGGTCCGGCCGCACCATAGTCCAGTCGTCGTAGCGGAGACCGTCCTCGCCGAGCAGTTCCAATTCGAAACCGGACAGCTGTTGGTTGGATCGGGCGAAGGAGAGCTTGAGGGCGGAGCTTTCCGGGCCCGGCTGTCCTCCGGCGACTCGCTGGCGCAGCTTTGTCGCGGCCAAGCGCGCTGCTTCGGCCTCGACCCAGAGTCGCAGCAGGCGGTCGTGCAGTTCGGGGGTGTGCTTGCCGGGGTTGTCCCGCCAGCTGCGCGCGACGACGCCGAGTACACCGCTTTCCCGTGGCATGGCGCGCCCACCGATGGAGACCCGTTCGTTGTTGAGGGTCGTGGTGGCGACGCGCCAGCCCTCGCCCTCCTTGCCGAGCCGCTGGGTGTCGGGGATCCGCACGTCGGTGAGGAAAACCTCGTTGAACTCCGCTTCACCGGTGATCTGACGCAGCGGCCGCACCTCGACCCCCGGATCGGTCATGTCGCAGATGAAGTAGGTCAAGCCGGAATGCTTGGGGCGGCTCGGATCGGTGCGAGCGAGCAGGATCGCCAGCTGCGCCTTGTGCGCGACCGACGTCCACACCTTCTGCCCGTTGACGATCCAGTCCGCACCGTCCCGGACCGCCCTTGTACCGACCGCCGCCAGATCGGAACCGGCGCCCGGCTCGCTGAACAGCTGACACCAGATCTCTTCGCCCGCCCACAGCGGACGCAGGAAGCGCCGCTGCTGCTCCGGTGTGCCGTAGGCGAGGATCGTCGGAGCCGCCATGCCGAGGCCGATGCCGTTGAGTTCGGCGTTGTTGCCCGGGGCGCCCGCTTGCTCGAACAGACCGTCCACAAAGGGCTGCATTTCCCGGTCGAGGCCGAGTCCGCCCAGCCCGACCGGGAAGTACACCCAGGCCAGTCCGGCGTCGAACCGGGCGCGATGGAAGGTCACCGCGTCCGTGGTCGACGGATCGTTGTCGGCGAGGACCGCGTGCACGCGCTGACGCAGGTCGTCTAGAACAATGTCGGTCATCGGTTGTTCCCCTCGAGGGCTTCGATTCCGGTGCGCAGCAGCGTTTCGACGCCGGATCCGACGATCTCGAAGCCGGATCCGACGGTTTGCCCGTGCAGATGGCGGTAGTGGATCCCTTCGAGGATCGCCGCCAGTTTGAAGGCGGCCAGCCCGAGATAGAAGCCGAAGTGCGCGAGGTCGCGGCCGCTGCGTTCGGCGTACCGGTCGAGCACTTCGGCCTCGGTGAGGAAGCCGGGCGCGAACGCCACGTCGCTGACGCCGGGGACACCGAGCTCGCCGAGGCGCTGGTACAGCAGCAGGAGCGCCACATCGGTGAGCGGATCACCCAAAGTCGCCATCTCCCAATCGATTACGGCGACAACCCGGTCCTCGGAGTCCACCAGGACGTTGTCGAGCCGGTAGTCGCCGTGGACTATGCCGTCCGGAGACTGCGGGGGCTGCTCGGCCGCGAGCTTGCCGTACAGCTCGTCCGCGTCGGGCAGGTCCCGGGAGTAGGAGGCGTCCAATTGCTTCTTCCAGCGGTGTACCTGCCGTGCGAGGAAGCCGCTCGGGCGTCCGAAATCCGCGAGCCCGACTTCGGCCGGATCGACGGTGTGCAGATCGGCCAGTGCGTCGACCATTCCGGTCGAAATGGTTCGCGTCCGGTCCGCGCCGATCGTCGTGAGCTCGGCCGCCAAGCGGTAGGGCGTGCCGATCACCCGCTCCATCAAATAGAACGGCGCGCCGAGGACATCGGGATCCTCGCAGAGCGCGTAAGTGGCGGGAACGGGAACGTCGGTGTCGGCCAGCGCGGTCATGACCCGGTATTCCCTGGACATGTCGTGCGCGGTCGCCAGCACGTGACCGAGCGGCGGCCGCCGCACGATCCACGCGGATTTGCCGTCACTGATCTCGTAGGTCAGATTGGATCTGCCACCGGCGATCAGGCGACCCGTGAGCGGCCCGGTGAGCAGACCCGGCTCCACCTCGGCCAGCCAGGCCGTCAGGCGATCGACATCGAGGCCGGGCAGATCCGCGCCGTTGTGGTCGGTCATCAAGGCACCAGCACCGCTACGGTCTCGGCGACGCACGCGGGCTTGGCGGCCCCATCGATCTCGACGGTGACGCGGGTGACGGCCTGGTATCCCAGTGTCCCCGGCACGAGCGAGATCAGCTCGGCGCCCGCGCGCAGCCGCGACCCCACGGGAACGGGCGCGGGAAACCTGACCTTGTTGGCGCCGTAGTTGACGCCCATCGACAGTCCCTCGACGGTGTAGATCTGCTGAGCCAGCATCGGAATCAGCGACAGCGTGAGGAACCCGTGGGCGACGGTCGTACCGAACGGTCCCGCCGCCGCTTTCACCGGGTCCACGTGGATCCACTGATGATCGCCCGTCGCATCGGCGAAGCGGTCGATCTGCTCCTGGGTCACCGTGTGCCAGTCGCTGTATCCGAGGTGAGTTCCGATGGCCTTCTCCATGTCGGCCAAGCCCTGGAATACCTTCATCGGTCGCTGTCCTTCCGTCCTAGCACCGAGGTCCGCCGGCCACGTACACGACCTGGCCGGACACGAATCCCGCGCCCTCGCTGGCCAGGAACGACACGGTATGGGCGATGTCGTCGGGGGTTCCAGCGCGAGCGACCGGGATCTGCGCGATAACCACCTTCTTGAAATCCTCGAAGGACACGCCCATGCGTTCGGCCGTGGCCGCGGTCATGTCCGTCTCGATGAATCCTGGCGCAACAGCGTTGGCGGTGACACCGAACTTGCCGAGTTCGAGTGCGAGAGTCTTGGTGAAGCCCTGGAGACCGGCCTTGGCAGCGGCGTAGTTGGCTTGGCCGCGGTTGCCGAGCGCCGACGTGCTGGAGAGGCTGACGATCCGGCCCCACCCCTGCTCGATCATGTGGCGCTGCACCGCGCGGCTGCACAGGAACGCGCCGCGCAGGTGCACGCCCATGACGGCGTCCCAATCGTCGACGGTCATCTTGAACAGCAGGTTGTCGCGGAGGATGCCCGCGTTGTTGACGAGCACCGTCGGGGCGCCGAGTTCGGCGACGACGCGATCGACGGCCGCCGTCACCGCGGCTTCGTCGGCCACGTCCGCGCCGACGGCGAGCGCGCGGCCACCCGCGGCCACGATCTCGTCGGCCACGGGCTTGGCCGCGGCCTCGTCCAGATCGAGGACCGCGACGGCCATGCCGTCCGCGGCGAGCCGTCGCGCGACGGCCGCGCCGATACCGCGCGCCGCGCCGGTGACGACGGCGGTCCGCGGAGTCTGGTTGCTCATGATGTTCTCCTCTGTGATGCGTGTTCGATCAGGGCGCGTAGACGACGCGGCCCACGGTCTCGCCGTCGGCGAGGCGCTGTACGCCCTCGGCGATGCCGTCCAGCGCCAGCCGTTCGCTGACCAGCGGCCTGATCGCGCCCTCCGCGGCGAGCCGGGTCAGCGTCCGATGGCATTCGGCGACCGCCGCCGGTTCGTAGGCGTTGTACAGGCCCCAGTGCAGGCCGACGACGGAATAGTTCTTGACCAGCGCGTGATTCAGTGCGGCCGTTTGGATTTCGCCACCGGCGAAGCCGACCACCAGGATCCGGCCTTCGAAGGCGATGCACTTCGTCGACCGCGCGTAGACGTCGCCGCCGACCGGGTCGTAGACGACGTCGGCGCCCCGGTTGTTCGTCACCTCTTTGACGACCTCGACGAAATCCTGCGTCCGGCGATCGATCACCACGTCCGCGCCGAGCTTCGCGGCGTATGCCGCCTTCTCCGGACCGCCGACGACGCCGATCACCCTGGCGCCCGCGGCCTTTCCGAGCTGGATGGCGGCGCTGCCGACGCCACCGGCCGCCGCGTGCACGAGCAGGGTCTCCCCCGCTTTCAGGTCGGCGCGGCGATGCAGCCCGAACCATCCGGTCTGGTATCCGATGTACAGCGCGGCCGCTTCGGCGTCGTCCAGCGCGGGCGGCGCGGGAAAGGTCTGCGCGGCGTCCATCAGAGCGAATTCCGCGAAGCCGCCGTGCGGCAGCGCGGTTCCGCCGATCACACGATCGCCGACCTCGATCCCCGAGACGTCGGATCCCACGGCGACCACTTCACCGCACACCTCGACACCCGGCGTGAACGGCAGTGGCGGACGAACCTGGTAGAGGCCGCGACACATCAGCACGTCGGGGAAGTTCGCCGCGGCGCCGGTGACGCGGACGAGCACCTGGCTCGGACCGGGATCGGGTCGCTCCACCGTGTCGAGCCGCAGCACCGCGCCCGGCTCGCCGAGTTCGTGAACGCGCCACGCCTGCATCGTCGTCACGTCAGACACCGCCGGTGAGGGTGATGCCGCCGTCGACGACGAGTAGTTGACCGGTGAGCCAGGCGGCGTCCTCGGAGAGCAGGAAGGCGACCACGCTGCCGATGTCCTCGGGCACACCGAGCCGCTTGAGCGGATAGGCCGCGGCGACCTCGTCCTCGCGGCCCTCGTACAGGGCGGTGGCGAACTTCGTCTTCACGACGGCCGGCGCGACCGCGTTGACGCGCAGGTTCGGGCCGAGTTCGACGGCGAGTTCCTGGGTGATGTGGGTCAGCATCGCCTTGCTGGAGCCGTAGAAGCCGATGCCGGGCGCCGGCTTCAATCCGGCGACCGAGGAGACGTTCACGATCGCGCCGCCGTGCTCCTTCATCCACGCCTGGTACGCCTGCTGCACCCACGAGAGAGCGGCCAAGCAGTTGACCTCGACGATCTTGCGGGCGGCCTCGAGCGGCAGCTCCACCATCGGACCGAAGACCGGGTTGATTCCGGTGTTGTTGACGAGCAGATCCGCGCTGCCGAAGGCCTCGATCGCCCGCTCGACGGTTTCGGCCTGGTGGGCGACGTCGTCGGAGCGACCGGCGACGGCCAGCGCCCGCTCCGGACCGCCCAGCGCCTCGACGGCCTCGTCGAGCGCCTTCTCGTTGCGGGCGGTGATGACGACCTTCGCGCCCTCGTCGACCAGACGCTGGGCGATGCCGAGGCCGATGCCACGGCTGGCGCCGGTGACGATGGCGGTCTTTCCTTCGAACCTGTTCAAGGGTCGGTCCTTTCCAGTGTTGTCCGCGGTCACGACAGTCGTTCGAGCACCATGGCCATGCCCTGGCCACCGCCGACGCACATCGTTTCCAGGCCGATCTGCTTGTCGTGGAATTGCAGCGAGTTGATCAGCGTGCTGGTGATTCGCGCGCCGGTCATCCCGAAGGGATGGCCCACCGCGATCGCGCCGCCGTTGATGTTGAGCTTGTCGAGGTCGACGCCGAGCCTTCTGGCGGACGGAATGACCTGTGCCGCAAAGGCTTCGTTGATCTCGACCAGGTCGACGTCGCCGATCGTCATCCCGGCGCGGGCCAGCGCCTGTTCGGACGCCGCGACCGGGCCGAGTCCCATGATCTCCGGCGACAGCGCGCTGACGCCGGTCGAGACGATCCGCGCCAGCGGCGTCAGCCCGAGTTCGGCGGCCTTCGTGTCCGACATGATGACGATGGCCGCGGCGCCGTCGTTGAGCGGGCAGCAATTGCCCGCGGTGACCGTCCCGTCGGGCCGGAACACCGGTTGCAGCGCGGCGACCTTGTCGAGCGTGACTCCGGCGCGCGGGCCGTCGTCGGCGGAAACGACGGTGCCATCCGGCAGGGTGATCGGCGTGATGTCGCGCTGCCAGAAGCCCTTGACGAGGGCGATCTCGGCCAGATTCTGGCTGCGCACGCCGAAGGCGTCCTGCTCCTCGCGGGTGACGCCCTCGGACTGCGCCACGTTCTCGGCGGTCTGGCCCATCGCGATGTAGACGTCCGGCAGCAGGCCGTCGAGCCGGGGATCGGCCCACTCCTGGCCTCCCGCAGCGAGTTTCGCGGTTCGCTCGACAGCGTCGTCGAACAGCGGGTTCTGGGTGCCGGGCAGGCCGTCCGCGCTTCCCTTACCGTAGCGGCTGACGGTCTCGACACCGGCCGAGACGAACACGTCGCCCTCGCCCGCGCGAATCGCGTGCAGCGCCATGCGGGTCGTCTGCAGGCTCGACGAGCAGTAGCGGTTGACCGTGGTGCCAGGCACCCCGTCGAGGCCGGCGAGCACCGCGACGATCCGGCCCAGGTTGAAGCCGGACTCGCCCGCGGGCTGGCCGCAGCCGAGCATCAGGTCGTCGATCGCGGACGGATCCAGCTCGGGGACCTTCGCCAGCGCCGCCCGCACGATCTGAGCGGCCAGGTCGTCGGGCCTGATGTCCTTCAGCGAGCCCTTGGCGGCCCGCCCGATCGGCGACCGGGCGATGGAAACGATGACGGCTTCGGGCATGGCCCAACCTTTCTGCGGAACTTACTAAGCGCTTACTTTCCACCGCCACCTTGCGGGACGGCTGCCGCCCCGTCAATACCGATCACCCCGGAAAACTCCTGTGACTTGCCTCACGAAAGGGGTGAAAGACCAGGTCATATCGCGAAAACGGACCCGATGTTGAACTCGAATTCAGATTTCGCTAGCGTCACCGCGACACGGCCGACCACGCGGGCGGTGGGCCTCACCCGGCCGAGCCGCGCCGCGGCAGCCACGAAAGACCCCCGAGAGGAGTCAGCGGTGAGCGTCGTACTGACCGAATTCGCCGACGGCATTGCCACCATCACGATCAACCGCCCCGAAGCGCGCAACGCGGTGAACCGCGCGGTCGCCCAGGCACTGGCGGACGCGATCGACGAATTCGAAGCCCGGCCCGACGTCGCGGTCGGCATTCTTACCGGCGCAGGCGGCACGTTCAGCGCCGGGATGGACCTGAAAGCCTTCGCCGACGGCGAGCATCCGGTCTTGCCGGGACGCGGATTCGGCGGCCTCACCGAGCGACCGCCGGCGAAACCGCTCATCGCCGCCGTGGAGGGCTGGGCACTGGCGGGCGGCTTCGAGCTCGCGCTCGCGTGCGACCTCATCGTCGCGGCCACCGACGCCAAGTTCGGTCTTCCCGAGGTGAAACGAGGCCTGATCGCGGCAGGCGGCGGCGTCCTGAGGCTGCCGAAGACGCTCCCCTATCAGCTGGCGATGGAGATCGCCCTGACCGGTGACACCCTCGGCGCGGTCCGCGCGCACCAGTTCGGCCTCGTCAACGCGATCACCGAACCCGGACAGGCCATCCGGACGGCCGAGGCGCTGGCCGCCCGCATCGCCGAGAACGGACCGCTCGCCATTCGCGGGACGAAACAAGTTCTCTCCCAAGCCATTCGATACACCGACGCGGACGCGTTCCGAGCCCAGCTGGATATCGTCCGCACCGTCAACACCTCGGCGGACGCGCTCGAAGGAGCGCGCGCGTTCGCCGACAAGCGCCCGCCTGTCTGGCGCGGCGCCTGATCCGCGCTCAGCCGGCCGCGGCTCCGATGCGCGCCGCGTTCACCCACAACCGGGTAGCGGTGCGTACCAGCTCGTCGATGCTCGCCTCCTCCCCCAGGACGAACGCGTAGTACGCCATCCGGCCCACCATGCCCGACAGCGCTCGCGCCGCCTGGTGCGGATCGAGCTCAGGATCGGCCAGCCCGCGCTCCTGCAGCTGCGCGATCGAGCGGGCGTTGCGCTCCCAGAAGGCGCGGCTGCGCCGCCGGCGAACCGCACGGAACTTCGGATCGATGGCCGCCACCTGATCGAGGATGGCCATCAGCTTCGCGTTGCGTTTGTACGTCTCGAAGTAGGCCCGGTTGCTCGCCTCGATGACCGCGGCGGGTGAGGCCTCGTCCGGCTCCAGCCGGGGCAGGCCGGGGTGCAGCATCTCGTCCTGGGCGAGGTCGAGCACCGCTTGCAGGATCTCCTCCTTGCCCGCGAAATAGGTGTAGAAGGACCCGGTCGAGCACTTCGCTTCCGCGGCGATGTCGGACAGCCGGGCCTCGAGATAACCGTCGCGTTCGAACACCGTGCGAGCCGCGGCGACCAGCGCCGCGCGCGTTCGCGCACCGCGCGCCGTGCTCGGCGGGTCGCGCAGGACCGAGGTATCGGCGAGCGAGGGGATGCCCTCCGCCGCGACGTCGTCCAAGGTCGTTCTGGTCATCACTCCGCCGTCTGCAAGAGGGCGGCCTGGTAGCGGCGCATGCCGCCCAGCCACCTGTCGTAATCCGCCCCTTTGCCGCGGTACATCTCGAGCACCTCGGGGTGCGGCAGGATCAGGAAGCGCTCGGCGTCGACGGCCTCCAGCACCACCGTCGCGACCTCGTCCGGGCTCAGCACCGCACCCGCGGTGGTGACCGCCCTGGTCGCCGCCGCGCCGAGCGCGTCTCCGGACTCGGCGCCCGCGCGCAGCAGCTTCGTCTCGACACCCATCGGGCACAAGCAGCTGACCCGAATTCCGTTGTCGCCGTAGGTGACCGATAGCCACTCGGCGAACCCGACGGCCGCGTGCTTGGTCACCGCGTACGCGGCCGAGCCGATCTGGGTCAGCAGGCCCGCCGCCGAGGCGGTGCTCACGAAATACCCTTCACCGCGTTCGAGCCAGCCGGGGACCAGCAGCTGGGCGGCCCGCACGTGCGCGTTGACGTTCACATCGATCGCGGTGTCCCAGCCCGCGTCGTCGCCCAGTCCGACCGGTCCGACGACGCCCGCGTTCGCGAAGTACAGGTCGACCGGCCCGAACTCGTCCTCCGCGCGGGCGATCAACCCGCTGATCTGCGCCGGGTCGGACACATCCGCCCCGACCGCCACCGCGGCGCCGGGGGCGTCTTGCGTGATGGACCGAACGAGGGACTCGGCCGCGCCGGCGTCCAGATCGGCGACCACGACCCGCGCACCCTCGCGCACCAACAGCCGCGCGATCGCGCCGCCGATCCCGCCGCCGCCACCGGTGACAATTGCCGTTCTTCCAGCGACCTTCACGAACATCTCCTTCCGGGATTCCCCTGGCGCGCGCGATCACCCGTCGGCCACGCCGGGCCGAGCATCCAATAAACTTGAATCCTACGTCAAATTCAAGTTTGGGCAAGGGTGGCCGACGACAGAAAGGAGCTGGCACACGGCCCGGGCATCACCCGGCAAAGCGGAGTTCGCAGAGCGCGGATCAGTCCGCGTCGAGCCGCAGCGCGTTGACCCACAGCTGCGTGAGAGTGGTGACGAGCTTCTCGAACGGGATGCGCTGATTCTGGACGAAGGCCATGTAGGCCATCCGGCTGACCATCACCGACAAGGCGTGCGCGGTGATCATCGGGTCGAGGTCCGCGCTGGCCCGGCCGGATTCCTGTAGCTCGCTGATCATCTTCGCGTTGCGCTGCGCGAAGGCCTTGCCGCGTTCGATGCGCAGCCTGCGGAAGTCCTCGTTGATCAGGGCGACTTCCTCGAACACCGCCATCAGGCGCGCATTGCGCTTGTACGAGCGGAGATACTCCCGGTTGGCCGCCTCGATGAGGTCGCGCGGGTCGGTGACGCCCGTGCGCTCGCGGACGTGCGGGTGCAGCATCTCTTCCTGCACCTGTTCGACCACAGCGGCGAAGATCTCTTCCTTGCTGTCGAAGTAGGTGTAGAACGACCCCGATGCCGTCCCGGCGGCCTTGGAGATGTCGGAGATCTTGGCGTCGAGATACCCGTCGCGCTCGAATACCTCGCGCGCCGCGGCGATCAACGCGGTGCGCGTGCGCTCGCCGCGCTTGGTGCGCGGTACGCCTTTCCGAGGCTCGGTCTCACTCGCAACGGGCTCGGACACCAACGCTGGCCACTCACTGTCGGTCGAAGGGATGGTTGACGTGTTCACGTTAGCACCGCCCCGGCAGCGTGGGACGCACCTGCGGAATGCGCGCGAAGTAGGCCCGTACCAGCGCTATTCGGATCTGCGCCTGGACTGTTCGGCCGCCGGGGCCGAGCCCGGCCCGGACAGGCGATCTCGAACTTCGTCGCCGATCCGATGAGTGGCCATGACCACGATCGCGATCAGTACACCCCGTGCGAGTACCTGATTCGGGGCGTTGAGTATGTGCTGGTAGGCGTTGTTCGAATCGCCACCCCCAGCTCGGCGTAGCCTGCCTGCGCCGCCGGAGGGTGCGGTGTGCGACGGCCAACATATCGGCTGGCTGGAATCTGATTGAATTCGGCGTCAAGTCCAATAGAGATTTGCCCGCGCGTTTCCGGCACCATCGCCCGCGTTCCCCTCGCTTCCGTGATTGAAGTTGACGCCAAATTCAGTTAGGGTGGCTTCGGACGTGACCCCCGTCACACCCCTTTCCATAGCCGGTCTCTACCTGTCTGGATGTGCCATGACCAATGTCGCCGACCGTTTCTGGCAGCACGCCTCCGAGCGCCCCGACGCCATCGCGCTGCGCATCGGGGACCAGCGCATCACCTATCTCGACCTCGCCCATCGCAGCGCCGCCTTCGGTGGCCTTCTCACCGATTCCGGCGTGGCAGCCGGCGACCGCATGCTGCTCGTTGCGCCGACCGTCCCGGAGTTCGTCGTCGCCTACCTCGGGGCCCACCTCGTCGGGGCCGTCGCCATTCCGGTGAACACCATGGCCACCGCGCCCGAAATCGGCTATGTGCTGGACGATTCCGGCGCCCGGCTCGCCATCGCCTGGCACGGAGCGCAGGCCGCGGCACGGCAGGCGGCGGCCGAGCGCGACATTCCCTTGCTCGTGCTCGAACCCGGCGCGTTCACCGAGCCGACGCGGGTGGTCGCCGAACCGGTCCGGCGCGACCCCGACGACACCGCGATCCTGCTGTACACCTCGGGCACCACGGGCAAGCCGAAGGGCGTCGAGCTCACAGTCTCCAACCTGATCGAGACCGCGCGAATCTTCATCGACCAGCTGCGACTCACACCGGACGAACGGTTCGGCACCGGGTTGCCTCTGTTCCACGTCTACGGCCAAGCGGTGTGCCTGATCACGGCGCTGCACGCGGGATGCTCGTTCTCGATGGTGTCACCCTTCCATCCGCAGGCGATGATCGAGATGATCAGAGACCACCGACTCACCGTGGTGTCCGGCGTGCCGACGATGTGGAACGCCATGCTGCACACCGACGGTGACTACGGACCGGACGACTTCGCCAGCCTGCGCCTGGCCGCCTCCGGTGGGGCGTCGCTGCCCGCCGAGGTCATCCGCGCCTTCTCGAATCGGTTCGGCTGCGCCATTCTGGAGGGCTACGGACTCACCGAATCCAGTGGCGCCGCGACCTACAACGCGCTCGATCGTGAGCAGCGGGTCGGATCGGTGGGAACCGCGCTGCCGGGGACCTCGATCGAAGTGCGCGATCCGGAAGGCAACGTGCTGCCCGCGGACACCGTCGGTGAGCTCTTCCTGCGCGGGCCCAGTGTCATGAAGGGGTATTGGAACCGCCCCGATGCCACCGCCGCCGAACTGTCCGGTGGGTGGTTGAAGACCGGCGACCTGGGGCGCGTCGACGCCGACGGTTACGTCTATATCGTCGACCGTGCCAAGGACCTGATCATTCGCGGCGGATACAACGTCTATCCGCGTGAGGTCGAGGAGGTGCTCTACGAGCACCCCGAGATCGTGGAAGTCGCGGTCATCGGCATCCCGGACGACCACTACGGCGAGGAGGTCGGTGCTGTCGTCGCCGCCGCGGCGGGAACGCGACTCGATCCGGAGGAGCTGCGAACCTGGGCGAAGGAACGCCTGTCCGCCTACAAGGTCCCGCACCGCTTCGCCTTCGTCGACCAGCTGCCCAAGGGCGCCACCGGCAAGATTCTCAAGCGCGCGCTCGATGTCAGCGTGTTCACCGCCGCGCCGGAGAAAGCCTCCCGATGACACTCGTCCCGCATGACGCGAAAACCCAGATGGCGCCCAAGTGGAATCGCCCCATCAGCGAGGACGTCATCCCCGCGCTGCTGGCGAAGGGGCTCACCGACGACGACATCGACGCGATCCTGGTCCGCAATACGCATCGTTACTTCGAGAAATGAGCGGCGCGGCCTGCTCCGGGTGGTCGGCGCGCCACGGCGCAGCCGGATACGTCGGCCTTCGTACCGCCGCGGCCGCGCGAACCACCGCACCCGGTGCGGCGGAACCACCACCCTGTCCACGCAGCACCGGCCACGCGGAGGACGATCGACCCGATACCGACCGACCCGAACCTTGACGCGCTCAGCGGCTCTGTCCCGCTACACCGCCACGTCGATGACCACCTCGCTGATGCTCGACGTTATCGAGCATGCGATCTGGACCCACAGGAGACAGGCTGGGACGTGAAAGATGTTGCCCACCATCATGATAACGGGTCGCAATACATGTCCATCGCCTTCACCGAACGCCTTGCCGAAGCCGGGATCCACCCCTCGTCGGGGCGGTCGCCTCGTCCTACGACAACGCCCTCGCCGAGACGATCAACGGCCTGTTCGAGACCGAACTGATCAAGCGTCGGGCGCCGTGGCGCATTGTCGACCAGGTCGAGCTGGCCACCGCGGAATGGGTCGACCGGTTCGACCACCGCTGGCTATACCAGCACTGCGGCGACATGCCACCCGCCGAGATGGAAGCCACCTACTATCGGTCAGAGCGCCCGCTTCAGCCCGACGTGACTGTTGTCGTACCCGAGCCGCGCATAAAAGGCGTGAGCCCGCTCGCGGACACGGTCTGTGGTGACCTGCGCGAGCGTCGCACCTCGGTGCCTGCCGTGGTCGTGTGCCCACTCGAGCATCGCGGTTCCGATGCCGTGAGAGCGTTCCGAGGCAGCGACCCGGACTCCCTCGATCTGGAGGCGGGTGGCGCCGCCGCGGGACAGCCCCGGGATGATGGTGAGCTGCATGGTGCCGACGATCCGGTCGCCCTCGTCCCGGACCACGGCCAGATAGTGCGACGGGTCCCTGGTGACGGCGTCGTATGCCTCCTCGTAGCGGGCAATTTCGAAACCTTCGCGGGTACGGCCGATCTCGTCGTCGGAGAGCAGCGCGACCAACGCTGGCACGTCGGCACGCCCCGCCCGCTGCACACGATAGATCCGGTCGCCGAGTCGGAGCCGACCACCGACCGAAGCCCGTGCCCGTGACTGCAGTCGGGCGATCAGCGTGTCCAGCCAGGCGCCGACGTGCCGCCGGGCTTCGGGAGTGTCCGGATACCGGCAGCGCAGGTGCAGACCCGCCTCGTCGAGGATGAACCAGAGCATCACGCCGTCGGTCCGAATCGTCGCGCCGACGTACTGCGCCTCCAATCCGGTCGCGTCGATTCGCACCGGCAGCCGACGCAGGTCCAGCCACGAAATCGCGAACATCCCCGGCGCCTCGGGCATCCCGCCCCACGGACGCAGGATTTCCTCCAGTGGCCAGGACCCCATCCGGACGGCCTCCTTCACCGCCTCCGCGCTGGCACGGGGATCGGGGTCGGCCGACTCGAGCACCGAGTTGGTGATGAACCACCCCACCGAGTCGTGCCAGGTGGTGTCGTACCGACTGTGCACCGGAAACACGGCCCGCAGTGCGGTGCCGGCCAACTCGTGAGTCACCTCGGTCATCGCCCCCACCACCAGCGCCAAGGTCGAGACGCCGTCGTCGCGGGCCTGCGCCGAGAACGCGGCGCTGTCGTCGACGTCGAGGACATCGCGCACCTCCACGCGCTCCTCCTGCAACGTCGCCTCACCCAGCGGCAGCGGGAACCGTGGCATCACATCGCCGCTGCCCGCCAGCACCTCCGCCCAGCGGCGGTGCACCTCGTCGGGTGCCGGCGGGAGGTCCCGCAGTGCGCGGGTGTGCTCCGCGAAGGCGGGTGCTGGCGGCAACGACGGTGCACGACCCTTCTGCACCGCGGCCAGCGCGGTGAGCAGGTCGCGCGCGATCACCAGCATCGACCACATGTCGACATGCGCATGGTCGGCGGCGACCACCACGGTCGGCCCTACCGCGGTCTCGAGCACGCAGAGCCGGTACGACGGACGACCGTATGGTGAACAAGCACGGTCGAGCACGGCGCGGAGCGCATCGTTGACCGCCTGCCCCGGAGCGATCACATGCTCGACCCAGCCGCCGGGGCGGATATCGACCTCGTGCAACCGAGGCTCGCCGTCCTCGCCCGGCACGAAGACCGACCGCAGCGTGCCGTGCCGCTCGATCACCGCCAGCCAGCAGGTCGCGAGCTCGTCGGGCGGTACCGGCGCGGAGAGCCTGAAGGACAACGCCATCCAGGATCCCGCTCGGTCGCCGGCGCCGACGTGGCGCCGCTGGTCGAAGGACACGGGAAGTGACCGGCCCACCCGACCCGCAATGACGTCGAAGCCCAGCAGGCGGCCGAACGGCAGGCGCAAGTGCGCGACGTTGGTCAGCCGCATGACGGTATCCTAGGCTCCTTCCCGAGCGATCGCCGTCTCACCAGCACCCTGGAGCCGCCGTGCCGACCTTCCGTGTTCCCGGCGCCGACCTCGCCGTGGAACTGAGCGACGAGGGCGGCCACCCCGTCGTCCAACTCCACGGCCTCACCTCCAGCCGCCACCGCGACCGTCTGATGGACCTCGATCTCGGCCGCGGACTCAGCGGAACCCGACTGCTGCGGTACGACGCGCGCGGCCACGGCCACTCGACGGGCCGTACCGTCCCCGAGGACTATCGGTGGCCGGTCCTGGCCGATGACCTGCTGAAACTGCTCGACCACTGGTTCCCGGGTGAACAGGTGCACGGTGTCGGTCCTTCGATGGGCACCGGGACACTGCTGCATGCCGCTGTCCGCGATCCTGCCCGATTCGCCGGTCTCACCCTGCTGGTGCCCGCGACCGCCTGGCGCACCCGCGCCGCGAAGGCCGAGATCTACCGGAAGAATGCTCGCTTGATCGAGGAACAGGGACTCGACGCCTTCCTCGGTGCCGATCTCACCGTTCCTCGCCCGCCGGCCACCGTCGGAACGCCGGAAACCGTGCCGGATGTCGCCGAGCACCTACTGCCCTCACTGTTCCGCGGGGCAGCGATGAGCGACCTGCCCGCCCCCGAGGCAATCGCCGCGATCGAGGTGCCGACCACGGTGTTGGCCTGGATCGACGACCCCGCCCATCCGGTGTCGACCGCCGAGGCGCTGGTGGACCTGCTGCCGACGGCCACACTGGAGGTGGCGCACACACCGGCCGATCTCGCACGCTGGCCGAGCATCCTGTGCGAGGACGTAGCACGACACGGGTAGGCACGACGCCCTAGCGATTCGTTCTGGGGCCAACCGCCCGACCCAGGGATTCGTCGTCACAAGAAGGATGAGGTCCACAACGCACTGGTTCTGCACCACGTCCTCAGCGGCGGCCGGCTCAGCTTCCGGTACTTCGACTGGCGTCGGCCAGCGCACCGAAATCGCGTCTACGTTATGCCTTCGCACTTCGATGAAATGTTCTCGACCTCACAGCTCGACGAATGGGAGGAGAAGTGGTCGCGGCTGCGCCCCCGATACACGGTGACGCGGAGACCCTTCTCGCGGGATTGACCACCCGACTCAGGCTGGCCAGCAAAGCAGAAGCTGGGCGGTCAGCGGCCTGATGGCAACTGCGGATCCGCTCGATCGGCGGCTGACCCGGCACGACTCGTCCGCGAACGCCCCCTGGGCACCTCGATCTGCACCTGCCCGGTCGCCTCGGTCAACACCGTCTTCGAAGGGCTGCCGTTACCCGCATTGCCCATTCCCGTTCGGTCGGGGCCTAGCCCTTCTCGAAGCCCAGAGGCTCGGTGATCTTCTCGTTCAATGTCGTCCCCACGACGGTCATGGTGAACTGTGTCAACAGTCCGCTTTGAGCCCGCTACTGCCACCAATTCTGGGTGCTCGGGTACCGCCGTGGTTGCATGTGGGGGCGCGGCGGACGAGATGGAGGGCGTATGGGATACGACTGCACGTTGCACCTGGTGGACGAGGACGCGATCAGGGAGCAGTTCGTGCCCCGCTTGCTCGGGAGTTCGACCGAGCCGACCGCATTGGATCGAGTGCATCCGAAAGCGGCGGACGTGTGGCGGCAGGTACGCGAGCTGCTGCTCGGGACGGATGGGCACGCGGCGGCGGAGGCCGTGTCGGTGGCAGCGGTCATGTTCAGCGCCTCGATGCTGCCGTACCGCTACGAGCGGGGGCTGGCGCTGAGCCTGGCATTCGAAGCGGGACGGGTGTTTCCGGACGCGGTGTTCGAGCCGAAAGTCGAGTACGCGCCGGACGCGCTGTTCGCCGATGTGGTCGCGGCGCATCCGCAGGTACGGGGATGGTTCTCCTCGGGCTGGTTCGGCGGGAACTATACGACGGGGCTCTATGTGCCCGCCGAATATGTCGCCGAGGTGCTGGCCTGGGTGCAGGAGCAGCTCGCGCCGTTGCCCAAGGGTGCCCAGCGGAACTACCGAGGGATCGTGGCGACGCTGCGCGCGGCGGTGGATCGCAAGCTCGGATACTGGGAGGCAACGGATCTCGCGGTGCCCGCGGCGGGTGAGTTCCCCGGCGATCCGGAACTGATGTGGGCGCAGTACCTCGGCAACGACGGCACGGCTGTCGCAGCGGTGGAGACAGCACCGGCATCGCGCATCGCGAGTGTGCTCGACGACATTGTCGACGGCTTCCTGATGTCGCACAGCGACGGCAAGTCACCACAGGTGGAACTGTGGGACCTCGAGTCGTGGCCGCCGCGATTGGCGTTGCAGCGCAACGAATTCTGGGTCGCGGCCGCACGGGCCTCCGAGGGCGGATGGCTGGCGTACTCCACCGTCGACACCAAGGCACGCCCGCGCGTGTTCGCGCCGATCCTGGTGGACGGTGACACGGATGCACCGCGGGTGCTACCGGCCAAGGGACCGGACGGGGCCGACCTCTACTCCCACGAGTGCTACTTCCTCGGCACGCGCCCCGTCGTGTTGCACGAGGTGAAGAGTCACCTGCTGAGATTCGGCGGCATGCAACTCGGCGACCCGCTGCCCGGCCCGCTGTGGCTCACGGAATCCGGTGCCTGGGAACAGATTCCGGGCATCACACCGGGCACCGTGGTGAAGAGTTCACTCGGCGACGCCGCCCGCCCGGTCACCGGGGCCGCGCGACTGGCTGACGGTAGCACCGTCCTGATCTGGGACGGCAACGGCTACGAACTCGACCCCGCAGGCACCGGCTGCGTGCGCACCTTCGAGATGGCCGCACAACGCTCCTTCGTCGGCTTCACCTCGGCGCCCGCGGGCACCGACGGATTTTTCTACCAGTCCGGCCGCGACCTGCACGAGATCCATCGAGGCGGCACACCAATCCGGCACGCCGAAGCCTGGGCCAACGTCATGGACGTCCGCCCGGGACCGGACGACAGCCTCCTCCTCAAATTCGGCAGCAACGACGAAGGCAACGTCGGCGCCCTCTACTTCCCGAACGACCGTACCCACATCCCCCTCCCCCCAGAAATGTTCGGCGACAAATCCAGTTACTCGGCCCTTTACTGGAGCCGATCGACCAACCGAATAGTCGCCATCGGCGGCGGTTTCGTCGCCGTTGCGGTAGAAACCGTACTGTCACAACCGAGATCGGCGGTACCCGAACTTCCCGACGAGGACTAGCACGACGCGGCAGTACGTCGCACCCACCCCTACGCATACAAGGGCCCCATCACCCACGACACGTGCGGACGGAAGATGCAAGGCAACTGGTTTCACGGCGCAGCCGTCTATCGATGCCGCTATCCCGCGAATACGCCCTCGACAACCACCTCGAACACCCCCTCAACATCTTCCTGAAGGAAGACATACTCACCGACCCCGTCGACACCTGGCTCGCGGAGATATTCGAACCCGAACGAGTCGAACACACACTCACCCAACTCGAAGCCGCCCAACCCGACGCGATGGCGACGCCGAACCTGCTGCAACAATCGATCACCGAATGCGACCGCAAACTCGCCAAACACCGCGCCGCCCTGGAAGCCGGGGCAGACCCCGCGATGGTTGCCGCGTGGAGCAGCGATATCTACCGCGAGCGAGCGGCCCTGCTCGCTCAACTCACCGCAACCACACATAACACCCGCCCACCCCAACGCATGAGCCGCGATGAAATCCGTCAACTGGTCGACGCCCTGGGCGGACTGTTGGCGATCCTGCGCGCCGCCGACCCCGGCGACAAACTGGAGGTATATCGGGAACTCGGACTCAAACTGAACTACAACCACGAAACCGAGGAAGTCACGGCGTACGCCAACCCGCAACCGCAGGTTGGCGTACTGTCTGTGTCCGGAGGGCGAATCGACCGATACGCCAACATGCTGCGACATAAGAAACTGCTGGTCATCGGCCGATAGCGGTGGTACTCCGCGATGTTGATCCGTCCGGTGCCAGGTTTTGCGCCCCGGCACGGCACATCCGACATGGGAATGACGATGGCCCGCGGTTTCGAGCAGGCGATCACTGCGACATGAGGCACGGTCTTAGACCGTGTCTTACGTGGTTGTGATTCGTTCACGTTGTGCTGGAATGGGCTGTGCTGCATGATGTTCGACACGTGATCGATGAGTTGTCGAAGCGTCTCGTCCCGGACGAGTTGTGGACCCTGGTGGAGCCGTTGCTTCCGGAGTTCACTGCGCGTCCGCAGGGTGGTGGCACGGCCCCGGTTGATGAGCGCGCGGTGTTCACCGCGGTGGTGTTCGTGCTGACCAGCGGCTGTGCGTGGCGGATGCTGCCGCCCTCGTTCGGGGTCACCGTGCCGACGGCGCATCGCCGGTTCAGCGTGTGGACCGAAGCCGGGCTGTGGCGGCGTCTGCACAACGCTGTCCTGGATGAGCTGGGTGGCGCAGGCTTGATCGACTGGTCGCGTGCGGTGATCGACGCGGCGAGTGTCCGGGCGAAAAAGGGGGACCTTTAACCGGTCCGAGCCCGGTCGATCGCGGCAAGCCCGGCTCGAAGATCCACGTCCTGTCCGACCGCGCGGGAATCCCGCTGTCGGTGGGCATCTCGGCCGCCAACACCAACGACGTCGAAGCGCTGCGCCCGCTGGTCAAAGCGACTCCTGCCATCCGATCGCGGCGCGGTCCGCGCCGACGCAAACCCGGCAAGCTGCACTCCGACAAGGCATACGACACCGCCGAACTGCGGCAATGGGTGCGAAACCGCGGAATCGGCGTCCGCATCGCCCGCAAAGGCGTCGAATCCTCCCAGCGCCTCGGCCGTCACCGGTGGGTGATCGAGCGCACGATTTCCTGGCTGACCGGCTACCACCGCCTCAACATCCGCTACGACCGCAAGGCCACACACTTCCTCGCCTTCCTCACCCTCGCCGCGACACTGACCTGCTACAAGAAGCTCGCGAAACCAGCCACGTGAGACACGCTCTTAGCCTCGATCCACCGACGGGCTTGCGCCCGTCGGTGTTGTTTGAATGAGAAAGTGCCCTTCGAGCTGGGATGATTGCTGTTGTCTAGGCAACAATCGTGCAGTTCAGAAGGGCACTTCGAGTGCAAGTTTCTCATAGGTTCGCCGCGGAGTCTGCGGTGTTCGACGATGACAATCTCGTGGCGTTGGCCGGGCTGGTGCCGGTGATGCGGCTGGCGGAGCGAACCGGGCTGGTAGAGGCGCTGGCGGAGAACGTGATGATCACCGCACCGCGGATCGAGTCCGGGTCGGCGAATCCGGCGCCGAAGCTGGCCACGCTGATCGCGGGGATGTGTTCTGGGGCGGACAGCATCGACGATGTCGGCGTGCTGCGCAGCGGCGGCATGGCCACTGTGTTCGATCGGGTGTATGCGCCGTCGACGATCGGAACTTTGTTGCGGGAGTTCACCTTCGGGCACGCTCGCCAGCTCGAGGCGGTGCTGCGAACGCATCTGGCCCGGTTGTGTGATCGGGTGGAGTTGCTGCCGGGTGCCGGGGTGCGGGCATTCGTCGATATCGACTCGCTGCTGCGCCCGGTGTACGGGTATGCCAAGCAGGGTGCCTCCTACGGTCACACCAAGATCGCAGGCAAACGCATTCTCCGGAAAGGACTTTCGCCGCTGGCTACCACGATCAGTACCGATCTCGCGGCGCCGGTGATCGCCGGGATGCGGTTACGTGCCGGAAGAACCGGCTCGGGCAAGGGCGCCGGCCGGATGGTCGCCCAGGCCGTCGCCACCGCGCGGGCGGCCGGAGTCACCGGCGAGATCCTGGTCCGTGGCGATTCGGCCTACGGCACCCGCGCGGTGGTCGGTGCGTGCCGACGCGCCGGTGTTCGGTTCTCGCTGGTACTCACGAAGAACCGTGCCGTGCAGCGAGCGATCGCGGCGATCGGCGAGGATGCGTGGACTCCGGTGAAATATCCGGGCGCGGTCCGCGATCCCGACACCGGGGAGTGGATCTCCGACGCCGAGGTCGCCGAAATCGGTTATACCGCTTTCGCTTCCAAACCCGACGCGGTCACCGCCCGGCTGATCGTGCGCCGCGTCCGCGACGCCGCCCGCCAGGACGAACTGTTCCCGGTCTGGCGATATCACCCGTTCTTCACCGACTCCGCCGAACCCACCGTCGACGCCGATATCACCCACCGCCGCCACGCCGTCATCGAGACCGTGTTCGCGGATTTGATCGACGGCCCGCTCGCTCACATGCCGTCGGGTCGTTTCGGCGCGAATTCCGCCTGGGTGTTGTGCGCGGCGATCGCACACAATCTGCTGCGCGCCGCCGGCACGCTCGCCGACCCGAGTCTGGGCAGAGCCCGCGGCACCACGCTGCGACGCAAGATCATCGCCGTTCCCGCTCGTTTCGCTCGCCCGCAGCGAAAACCTGTGCTGCACCTACCCACTCACTGGCCCTGGGTCGCTGCCTGGCAGCAGTTGTGGCACGCCACCACCACTACACTCTCGACCTGCTGATCGCACGCAAGCCATCCCTACAACCAGGAAAAACAGTGGAAAAGCTGGGCAGACCAGCGGCTACCTCACGCCCGAGACCCGATGGTCCGCGCGCCGCGGGCGCGCGGACCATCCCCGAGACCCGTCGGTGGATCGAGGCT
>NZ_JCANSX010000001.1:0-178619 GCF_059570515.1 Nocardia sp. CNS-044 | reverse complement strand
TGGGCCATCCGCGACCAGGGCAACCGCCCGCACAAGTTGTTCCTGCACTTCTTCGAGTCCCCGGCCGAGGTGCTCGGCGACGAGAACGGCAAGGTCGTCGGTCTGCGCACCGAGCGCACCCAGCTCGACGGCACCGGCAACGTCAAGGGCACCGGGGTGTTCAAGGACTGGGACGTGCAGGCGATCTACCGCGCCGTCGGTTACCTGTCGCAGAACATCAACCAGCTGCCGTTCGACGACCAGGCGGGCACCGTGCCCAACGAGGCGGGTCGCGTCATCGCCGACGAGAACGCCGATGGCCCGGCGCGCTACATGCCCGCCACCTACGTGACCGGCTGGATCAAGCGCGGCCCGGTCGGCCTGATCGGCCACACCAAGGGCGACGCCAACGAGACCATCGCCTGCCTGCTCGACGACGCCCCCGGCTTCGCCCCGGCCGAGAACCCGGACCCGCAGGCCGTGACCGAGTTCCTCGAGGGCAAGGGCATCCCGTTCACCACCTGGGCGGGCTGGTACCGCCTCGACGCGCACGAGCGCGCGCTCGGCGAGCCCGAGGGCCGCGAGCGCGTCAAGGTGGTGGAGCGCGAGGACATGCTCCGCGCCAGCATGGGCGGGTGAACCTTCGCATGGTGTGGTTCTCCGCACCAGCACCTGCAACGGGACAACAGGGTCTGATCGAGCGCCATCACCGCACAGGAGCACCTACCGACAGGGGTAGGTGAGCCTGTGTGGAGACGGCGCACGAGCAGGCCCTGTCTTCCGTCGGCAGGTACTACGTGCGGAGAAGGATGCAGTGACCAGGTCTACCTGCCCCCGCCACCCCGCACTCCCTAGCAGGTGCTCTTGTGCGTAGCGGGCACACGAGCATGCCCTGTCTTTTTCCGTTGGCAGGTACCCCTTCGGAGAACCACAAGATGCAAAGGCACACCTGTCCCTGGCATTCTGTACAAGTGTTCGATGCCCATGTCCACATCATCGATCCGCGGTTTCCGCTGATCGAGAACGAGGGCTACCTGCCCGACCCGTACACCATCGCCGACTATCGAAAGCGTATGTCCCGCTTCGATATCGGTGGTGGCGCCGTGGTCAGCGCGTCGTTCCAGGGGACCGATCAGGCCTACCTGAAGGCGGCGCTAGCCGAACTCGGCGAAGGGTGGGTCGGTGTCACTCGGCTCGACTTGGACGCCTCGGACGAGGAGATCCTCGAACTCGACCGCGTCGGCGTGCGCGCGCTGCGCTTCAACCTCAAGCGCGCCGCCGCCGACATCACCCAGATGACGTTGCAGGCCCTGCGCGCCCACGAGCTGGCGGGCTGGCACGTCGAGCTCTACATGGACGGCCAGATGCTGGCCTCCTTGCAGCCGGTGATCTCCAAGCTGCCCGCCCTGTCGGTCGACCACCTCGGGATGTCGGAAGAGGGGCTGCCGTTCCTGCTCGACCTCGTCGATCGTGGCGCCCGGGTGAAGGCGACCGGCTTCGGGCGGGTGGCGATGAACGTCGCCGACACCCTGCGCCGCATCCACGCCGTGAACCCGCAGGCGCTGATGTTCGGCACCGATCTGCCCGGCACCCGGGCCGGACGCCCGTTCCGTGACTCCGACGTCGATTTGATCTGCGATGTGGTCGGCGTCGACATGTACGCGGTCCTGGAGGACAACGCCCGCTCCTTCTACCGGCTTCCCGCCAGGGAGCGCGCGGAGGAGGATCCCGCTCCCACGCTGCCGCTGCACCGCACCGAGCAGCCGACGCTGCCCCTGCGCCGCGACGAACTGCCGAAAGCCGCACCGGCGGATACCATTCCGTTCCGTGTGATCGAGTGAGTCGTTAGCTCCGGGGTAAGCCGCGCGTCGAATTGCGCTGCGGCGCAAGGGCGTCCGCATCCGCCGACACCGTCGAGCCGACGAGCCGATATGGTCGAGGTCGATGAGGTTTGGCAACGAGTGGCTGCGACTCGGTCGGTTCTTCCCGTCGCGGCGAACAGCACGTCCCCCGAGCACGCGGCCCCTGGAGCTTCCGCGGAGCAACGCGACTCTTCTCCTCCTGCTCGCCTGCGCGGTCACCGCGGTGACGCTGCTCTTCACCACCGTCGATCCGTGGCTGGACAAGGCGGGCATTCTGGTCGGCGGGCTCGATGTGCACGTCTACCGGGACGGCGCCTGGCGCATCCTGCACGACCGGCCGCTCTACTCCGAACCCAGCCACCGCGGGCTGCTCTACACCTACACGCCGTTCTCGGCGATCGCCTTCCTGCCGACGAACCTCATACCTTGGCGATTCCTGAGCCCCACCTGGCTGACGCTGAACCTCGGTGTCCTGTTCGGCTGCGTCATGATGAGCTGGCGGCTGCTCGGCTACCGGTGGACCGCGCGACTGGCGGCGGCGAGCGCCCTGATCGCGCTCACCTGCGCCTTCGTCGAACCGGTCCGCACCACGCTGTTCTACGGGCAGATCAACCTCATGCTGATGCTGCTCGTGCTCTGGGTCTTCTCGCGTGACGAGCACGCCAAGCTTCGGGGCGCGGGTGTCGGCATCGCCGCGGGCATCAAACTGGTGCCGCTGTACTTCGTCGTCCAGTTGCTCGCGTTGCGGCAATGGCGTTCGGCGGCCACGGCGGCGCTGACCTTCCTCGGCTCCATCGTCCTGACCTGGCTCGTGCTACCCGCCGATTCTCGTGAGTACTGGACTTCGACGTTCTTCCAGTCCGAGCGCATCGCGCCGGACAGCCATCCCGCCAACCAATCCCTGCGCGGGGTCATCGCCCACCTGCTGCACGGTCCCGCGCCGCTGTGGTTGTGGTTGCTGCTCGCACTGCCCGTGTTTGCCGCCGGGCTGGTTCTCGCGACCGCGCTGCACCAGCACGGTGAACGGCTCCTCTCGGTCACGCTCGCGGGCCTGACCTCCTGCGTCGTCTCGCCGTTCTCGTGGGGGCACCACTGGGTGTGGTTCGTTCCGTTGCTCGTCTACCTGGTGCATCGGGCGCAGGCCAACCCGCGCTGGTGGTACGCCGCCGCCCTCCTCTACCTCTCGATCGGCGGCTGGGCCTACCACTGGAGCGAAACCTGGGTCAGCGTGGGCGTTTTCCTGCTGCCGCCGTCGTGGCCGATCGCGCCGGTGCTGATGAACATGTACGTGATCGCGTACCTGGTCGCGCTGGGCGCGATCGCCGTGCTGGTCCGCCGCCGCGACCAGGCGAGCACCTGCGAGCACGTCACGGATTCGGCCTGCGAGAATCCGGATTCGGCCTGCGTATCCGCTCGCTGCTGAAAGGCTCCTGACGCGATCTCGGCTGCGGCAGCCCGTGGCGCGTCGACGGGGGCGATGATGGTCGGCATGCGGATTGCAGATCGTTTGTGGGATTCAGTCGCCTCGCAGTTGGGACGACCGCACGGGATAGCCGGACGGGTGGTCGGCCGGATTCTCAACCGCGGTAACTACGCCACCGTGACCGCGGCGGTAGCTGCCGCGGAAGCGGCTCCGGGCGCGACGGTGGCCGATATCGGGTTCGGCGGCGGGATCGGGCTCGACCAGCTATTGGCGTCGGTCGGCGCGACGGGCGTCGTGCACGGCATGGAGATCGCGCCGACCATGCTCGACGAGGCGGCCAAGCGGTTCCGGTCCGAGATCGCCGACGGCCGACTCGTGCTGCACACCGCCGCGATGCACGAAATACCCCTGCCCGCAGCCTCTCTGGATGCGGTGATCAGCACCAATACCGTCTACTTCATCGACGACCTCGCCCCGGCGTTCGCCGAGTTGGCGCGCGTGCTGCGCCCATCGGGCAGGATGGTTCTCGGCATCGGCGACCCCGCCGACATGGCGCGAATGCCGTTCACCGCGAACCGCTTCCGGCTGCGTCCGATCGCGGAGATCACCGAGCGGCTCGCGGCCGCCGGATTGGTTGTGCGGGAGGATCGCCGCATCCGCAACGGCCGCATCGAGTTCCACCTGCTGATCTGCGAACACCGGTGACCCTTCGTTTCGCGCACCCGTGCGGTTCAGCGCTGCCTGGTGGGGCTGAGAAAAAACTTTCGCGGGCAGCGATGATTCCTCCGGCGATGCTCCGTCCTAATCGGTAGAACGCGCTACCAACCCGGCGCGACCGACCAGAAGGACCAGAAATGACCATCGCCAACCCCACCGCCACCTTCGCCACCGACGTCACCAACCGCCCCGGCAAGATCCGTAACCGCGTCCTGTGGACCCTGCAGATCCTGCTCGGCCTGTTCTTCATCATCGCCTCGGGCGGACCGAAGCTCGTGATCCCGAACACCTTGGCGGACAACGCCCCCGAGAATCTGACCATCCCCCTCGGGCTGCTCGTCTTCATCGGAATCGTCGAGGTCGCGGGCGGTATCGGCCTGATGGTGCCGCGACTCAGCGCCCTTGCCGCCGCGGGTCTGTCCGTGCTCACCGTGCTCGCCGCCGGGACACAGGCTTTCGTCGCCGACAAGCCCTCGATGGCGATCTTCCCGCTGGTGCTCGCCGCGATCTTCGCCTGGATCGCCCACGAGCGCCGCGCCACCATCTCCGATCTGCGCAACTCGCTTTCTCGATGACGAACCCATGAGCACGACCGGCGATCGGTGGTCCACCCACCGATCGCCGATCGCGCGTTCCCGGATCGATCGCCCGTCGGGTTGGCGGCGATCGATCCAGCGGCCATCTGGTCCGCGGCGCCCCGCCTGGGCGCCGCACCAGATGGCCGTTCGATCATTCTTCGCCATCTTCAGAGGCGGCGCATCAGCGAAAACCGCTCCGGTGCAGAGCTTCCATGTGGATGACGTGGCTCCATCCGGTCGCGGTTCGGTGGCTCTGGTCGTCATGCCGTGGCGCGCTCGCGAACTGCGGTTCGGGGCTCCTCGTGTGGCCTGGGTTCGTTGCGGCGGAGCAGGATTGGAGCGGTGAGCGCCGTGGTTGCGGCGGTGCCGACTCCGGCGATGACGAGCGCGTTTCCTGCGCCGACTGCCAGCACCAGTGCCTGCGGCTGCCGTGTCGGCGACACACGAGGGGCGAGCCACGGCGCGCCAGTCAGCCGAGGGCCGCGGTGATCTTGCGGATCATCTCGGCCGCGGTCGGGCTGGGCGCGCCCTGGTGGGACTGGGTGGCCTGGACGGCGACGAGGACGGTGCTGCGGAAGTTCTCGGCCTCGGCCGGATCCTGCTTCGCGAGCAGGTTCACCGCCGCGGTCAGGGCAGGCAGCACCCGATCGGCGAGCTCGGCGACGGACTTGAAGTTCAGGTCGATGTCCTTCGACTTCGCGGCGAGCACGTGCCCGACCGAGCCGGTCGCGGAGAACAGAGCGATGGAGCCGTTGGTGGCGGCCTTGTGGGGCTTGCCCGCGGCGTCGGCGGCGGCCATCAGCGAGACGGCGCCGTACGCGGCGGTCCGCAGGGTGCTCTTGTCCTGGTCGGTGAGGGTGACGGTGGTGAACATGGTGTTCGCTCCTTTTAATTCGTTGTCCGTATCGGCGTGCGTCGTGCTCGCCGAGCGGGAACTGATCACGAAAGCAACAATCGCCCGCCCTGCTGACACCGGACCGTCACCGTGCTGACATGGCCTCTGACACCGTGTTGCGTCGAGCCGAACGGCAGTTCACGGGCAGGAACCGCGCAGCGCCCTATCGTGGAGTCATGCGGATCTCGGTGGCGGCGGACGAGTACGTCGGTGTGGCAAAAGAACTGGTCGAGGAGCTGAGCAAGCGCGGATTCGACGGCGTGCTGACGCACGGCGCGCTGTCGGAGACCGAGCGGGACGACTGGGCATGGGCCAGCGAGGCCGCGGCGCGCGATGTCGCCGAGGGGCGCGCCGACCAGGCGATCGTCTGCTGCTGGACCGGAACCGGCGCGTCCATCGCGGCCAACAAGGTGGCCGGGATCCGGGCCGCGCTGTGTGGTGACGCCGCGACCGCCGCGGGCGCACGCAAATGGAACGACGCGAATGTGCTTGCGCTGAGCCTGCGTTCGACGTCGGCGGCCGAGCTCACCGAGATCCTGGACGCCTGGTTCGCGGGCGAGCCGAGCGCGGACGCGGCCGACCGGGCGAATATCGCGCACCTGGCCAAGATCGAACGGGGGCACTGAGTTCGGCGTGCGCGACAAGCTCGGCGTGCACGGCCTATTGACAGCATGCTGTCAAATATGACAGGATACTGTCATGCCAACGAAGACAGTGCACACCGCGATCTACGACACGCTGGCCGACTGGGAGGTCGGGGCCGCCACCGCGCACATCAACAACCCGGCGTGGCAGGTCGCGCCCGGCACTTTCCAGGTCAGGACAGTCGGACTCACCCGCGAACCGATCACCACCAAGGGCGGCATGCGCGTCACGCCCGATCTCACACTGGACGAGCTGTCCCCCGCCGAGAGCGCGATGCTGATCCTGCCGGGCGCGGACACCTGGATGACCGGCGAACTCACCCCGTTCACCCAGAAAGCGCGTGCGTTTCTCGACGCGGGCGTCCCGGTCGCGGCCATCTGCGGCTCGACCTTCGGCCTGGCCAAGGAAGGTCTGCTCGACGACAAGGCGCACACCAGTAACGTCGCCGAGTTCCTCGCCTACAGCGGCTACGCGGGCGCCGACCGCTACGTGGAGCAGCCCGCGGTGACCGACGGCAATGTCGTCACGGCCTCGGCGAACGCGCCGTTCGAGTTCGCCCGCGAGGTGCTCGGCTTGCTCGGCGTCTACGAACCGCACATCCTCGACGCCTGGTACCGGCTTTTCGCGCACAACGATGCGGCGGCCTACGCGGAACTCGACGCCTACGACAAGGCAGCATCGGGGGCATGACGCAAACACCGGAGCAGGAGCTGTTCAGCACCGCCGCGATCACCTCGTTCCGGCTCAACGGCCAGTTCCTCGCCATCGCCGAGGAACTGGCCAAACCCGCTGGCCTGACGGCGGCGTGGTGGCAGGTGCTCGGCGCGGTACTGCGCGAGCCGCTGCCGGTGGCGGGCATCGCGCGCGCCATGGGCATCACCCGCCAGAGCGTGCAGCGCATCGCGGACCTGTTGGTGGACAAGGGACTCGCCGAATACCGCCCGAACCCCGCGCACCGCCGCGCCAAGCTGGTCGCCGTCACCGAGGAGGGCCACGCGGCGGTCCGTCGCATCAACCCGCGGCACGCGGTGTTCGCCGACCGCCTCGCCACCGAGCTGGGCGCCGACGAATTCGCCCGCATCGTGGCGGCGCTGACCCGGCTGTCCGCCGCGGTCGACGGGATCACCGAGCGCGAGGGTCAGCCGTCACCGGAAACCGGGCGGGATGGCTCGCCGCCGAGCTAGGCGCGGAACTCGCACACCGTCGAAACGCTGACCCGGCGGCCCGCGGCCGACGTGATCACCGAACCCGAGGGCTTGCGGTCACCGGATTTCCGGCGCGATCTTTCGCGGCCGAGCTCGGTGCGGAGGAACTTGCCCGCATCCCGAGGCGCAGGCCCGGCCGTCCGCGACGCTCGACGCGATCGCCGAGTGCGGATCAGCGCACGCCGAAATTCGCGTCAGTCGAACGGCTTGTCGGTGCGACCGACCAAGTCCGCGACCGAATCGATGACGCTCGTCGGCCGGTACGGATACTGCTCTACCGACGCCCGCGTCGAGATGCCGCTGGTCACCAGGATGGTGCGCATGCCCGCCTCCAATCCGGAGATCACATCGGTGTCCATGCGGTCGCCGATCATCACCGTGGACTGCGAGTGCGCGCCGATGCGGCGCAACGCCGAACGCATCATGAGCGGGTTCGGCTTGCCGACGTAGTACGGCTCGCGGCCGGTCGCGCGGGTGATCAACGCGGCCACCGAGCCGGTGGCGGGCAGCACGCCCTCGCGGGACGGTCCGGTGGCGTCCGGGTTGGTGGCGATGAAGCGGGCGCCACGTTCGACGAGCCGGATGGCGGTGGTGATGGCCTCGAAGGAGTAGGTGCGGGTCTCGCCGAGCACTACGTAGTCGGGGTCGCTGTCGGTCAGCACGTACCCGATCTCGTGCAGCGCGGTGGTGAGCCCGGATTCGCCTACCACGTAAGCGGTTCCGTTGGGGCGCTGATCGTCGAGGAAGGTCGCGGTGGCGAGGGCGGAGGTCCAGATGGCCTCCTCGGGGATGTCGAGCCCGCTCTTGCGCAGCCGCGCCTGTAGATCGCGGGGTGTGCGGATCGAGTTGTTGGTGAGTACGAGGAACGGCGTCTCGTTGGCACGTAGTTCGGCGAGGAACTCGTCGGCGCCGGGCACCAGATGCTCCTCGCTCACCAACACCCCGTCCATGTCGGTCA
Organism: Nocardia sp. CNS-044; assembly: GCF_059570515.1. Taxonomy (NCBI): domain Bacteria; kingdom Bacillati; phylum Actinomycetota; class Actinomycetes; order Mycobacteriales; family Nocardiaceae; genus Nocardia; species Nocardia sp. CNS-044. The sequence continues at coordinate 170,357 of NZ_JCANSX010000001.1, read as the reverse complement.
GATAGGACAGGATCGGCTCGTTGTCAGCGTTCACCAGACAATTGTCGGCTATCCCGGCGCGCGAGGCATCGGACTCGGCGCAGATGCGGCCGGTCACACACTCGTGCGACACCGTGACTATGGTCGAAGCAGGCCGTGCGAGAACGGGGTGCGGAAGGCCGCACCGGCACAGCGAAGCGACAGGAGTGGCGCACATGGGTGATCTGAAGCTCGGGTACAAGGCGTCCGCGGAGCAGTTCGGGCCGCGCGAGCTGGTGGAGATCGCGGTGCTCGCGGAGGAACACGGCTTGGACAGCGCGTCGGTGAGCGACCACTTCCAGCCGTGGCGGCACAAGGGCGGCCACGCGCCGTTCTCGTTGGCCTGGATGGCCGCAGTCGGCGAGCGCACCAAGCGCATCCAGCTCGGCACCTCGGTGCTCACCCCGACCTTCCGGTACAACCCCGCGGTGATCGCGCAGGCCTTCGCGACGATGGGCTGCCTGTACCCGGGCCGCGTCATGCTCGGCGTCGGCACCGGCGAGGCGCTCAACGAGATCGCCACCGGCTACACCGGCGAATGGCCGGAATTCAAGGAGCGTTTCGCCCGGCTGCGCGAGTCGGTGGATCTGATGCGCGCGCTGTGGACCGGTGATCGCGTCGATTACGACGGCGAGCACTACCGGACCGTCGGCGCCTCCATCTACGACGTCCCCGAAGGCGGCATCCCGATCTACATCGCCGCGGGCGGCCCGCTGGTCGCGCGCTACGCGGGCCGCGCGGGCGACGGCTTCATCTGCACCTCGGGCAAGGGCATGGACCTCTACACCGAGAAGCTGATGCCCGCCGTCGCCGAGGGCGCCGCCAAGGTCGGCCGCACCGTCGAGGACATCGACAGGATGATCGAGATCAAGATCTCCTACGACACCGATCCCGAACTGGCGCTGGAGAATACGCGCTTCTGGGCGCCGCTCTCGCTGACCGCCGAGCAGAAGCACAGCATCACCGACCCGATCGAGATGGAAGCCGCCGCGGACGCGCTGCCCATCGAGCAGATCGCCAAGCGCTGGATCGTCGCCAGCGACCCCGACGAGGCCGTCGCCCAGATCCAGCCCTACCTCGACGCGGGCCTCAACCACCTGGTCTTCCACGCCCCCGGCCACGACCAGCGCCGCTTCCTCGACCTCTTCCAGCGCGACCTGGCCCCCCGCCTCCGCAAGCTCGGATAGGCGCAGCACCACCTCCCTTACGTGCCCCAACCACGGCGGTCGCCGAGGACGGGGCGACGGATCCGTTGCCCCGTCCTCGCGGACACGCGTGACCACGAACCGGATCGGCGGCGAAGTCGCGGATAGCGTGGGACGCGTGCCGGCCGGGCACAGCCGTACATCCCATCGACCGGGAGGTAGTGGTGTCTGTGGTGGTTCGGGGAATCGGGTGGATCGCGCTCTACGTGGCGGTGGCGGTGGTGCCGCTGGTGTTCGCCGTGATCGGACCGGTCGAGGGCGGCCGGGGTTTCTGGGTGGAATTCTCGGTGGCGCTGGGATTCGTCGGTATGTCGATGCTTGGTGCGCAATTCGCGCTGGTCGCTCGGTTCCGGGCGGTCGCGGCGCCCTTCGGTGAGGACGCGCTGGTTCAGTTCCACCGCCAGATCTCCTACGTGGCGCTGGCGTTCATCCTGGCCCACCCGATCCTGCTGCAAGTCGGTGGTATCGACATCGTGGCGCTGCTGAACCTCGCCGAGGCGCCCTGGCGCGCCCGCTGCGCGGTCGCTTCCACGGTACTGCTGCTGATCGTGGTGGCTACTTCGGTGTGGCGGCGGCGACTGCGCATCCGCTACGAGGTGTGGCAGTTGGCGCACGGCGTGCTGGCGGTGGCCGTGGTGGGTTTGGCGTTGGCGCACATGCTGCTGGTCGGCTACTACCTCGATGCGGTCTGGAAGGTGTGGTTGTGGACAGTGATGACAGTCGCGCTGGTCGGGCTGCTGGTGTGGGTGCGGGTCGTCGCCCCGATCCGGCGGCTGCGGCGGCCGTGGCGCGTCGAACAGCTCACCCCTGAACGCGGCGACGCCCGAACCCTGACCCTATGCCCGGTCGGGCACAGCGGATTTCGGTTCGCACCGGGGCAATTCGGGTGGCTGATCGTCGATCGGTCACCATTCGCGGTCACCGCCCACCCGTTCTCGTTCTCCTCCAGCGCCGAAGACCACGGCCGCGTCGCGATCACCATCAAGGCGCTCGGCGATTTCACTTCGACCATCGGCGATATCGCCCCTGGTACTCGCGCCTTCCTCGACGGCCCCCACGGAGTGTTCACTCCCGACCGCCATGAAGGGCCGGGGTTCATCCTGATCGCGGGCGGCGTCGGTATCACGCCCATGATCTCGATCCTGCGCACGATGGCCGACCGCGGCGACCGGCGCCCGTTCCTCCTGATCTACGCGGTACGGACGGCGGCCGAGCAAACCTTCGACGACGAGATCACGGTGTTGGCGCAGCGTCTGGACCTCACCGTGGTGCTGGTCCCACAGGACCCGCCGCCTGGTTGGGACGGCGAAAGCGGGTTCGTCGATCGCGAGCTGCTCCGGCGGCACCTGCCCGACCGGCATCGACGGCAGCAGTTCTTCGTCTGCGGACCGACACCGATGGTCACCGCCGTGGAGGACGCTCTCGCCGACCTGGACGTACCGGCGGACCGCGTCCACACCGAACGATTCGCCTTCGTCTGACCTGGAAGGTCCGGTATGCGACACACCTACACCACCCGCGCCGTATGGGTGATCACCGTCGTCCTGCTCGCCGCCTGCACCTGGTTCGCCCTGGCTCTCGCGTGAACCCGAGCCCCGACTCGGCGTCTCGCATCTGGACTACTCCCGCTGGCCGACCCACTGGCCCGCACGGGCCGAACGTCGTCCGGTCGAATCAGGCGCGGGTCAGCGCGAAGATACGTAGATCGCGGGTGGTGCGATCGCGGTAGGCGGCGTACGCGCCGGTCACCTCGACGAACCGCTGGAAGATCGGCTCCTTGGCCGCGCCCTCGACCGGCGTCGCGGTGACGGGGATGCGCTCGCCCGCGATGGCGACCGTTGCGTTCGGGTCGGCGAGCAGATTGGCCGTCCAGGCCGGGTGGTGCGCCTGGCCGAAGTTGCTGCCGATGACGTACAGCGTGTCGCCGTCGTGCACGTACAGCAGCGGCTGGGTGCGCGGCTGACCCGATTTGCGGCCCTTGGTGGTCAGCAGGATGACCGGCGCGCCGATCGGTCCCAGGATCGTGTACTTGGCGTCGGTACGTTCCAGCACCCGGCGATCCAGCGGCGTGATCTTGCGAATAACCCATGACCCCGGCTTGGTCGCGGCGAACTTGTTCGCCACGCGGGACAGAAGATTGGTGCGCGAACCCCACTGCCGGTCCGGGAACTGCGTCGTCATGGGCCGGAATATACCGGCGCGACCGGGTTCGGCGGAGCGCCCGCGTCGCCCGACGAGCCCGGCTCATCGCCTCGGCGATCGAAAGTGATTTCCCGAATATTTGCCATCGGTTGGCCGGGCACCGGCGTGTCGGCTCACTAAGCTCGGGCTCATGGTCGAATCCGCTCCGTCCACCGTCTACATCGCCTCGCCGGAGGGCGACACCGGAAAATCGACGGTCGCGCTCGGCGTGCTGCAGATGCTGTGCGCCACCACCGCGCGGGTCGGAGTGTTCCGGCCGATCACCCGCTCGACCAGCGAGCCCGACTACATCCTGGAGCTGCTGCTCGAGCACAGCACCGCGGACATCGACTACGCCCAGGCCGTCGGCGTCACCTACGAACAGGTGCACGCCGATCCGGACGCCGCGATCAGCGAGATCGTGATGCGCTTCCACGACGTGGCCAAGGCCTGCGACGCGGTGGTGGTGATCGGCAGCGACTACACCGACGTGGCGAGCCCCAGCGAGCTGCGCTTCAACGCCAGGATCGCGGTGAATCTCGGCGCGCCGGTGCTGCTCGTGGTGCGCGGCGCCGATCGCAGACCGGACGAGATCAAGCAGCTCGTCGAGCTGTGCGCGAGCGAATTGCAGCAGGAGCACGCGGCGCTGATGGCGATCGTCGCGAATCGCTGCGATCCGGACGAGTTGAGCGAGATCTGTTCCTTGCTCGACGGTTTCGATGTGCCGTCCTGGTCGCTGCCGGAAGTCCCGTTGCTGATCGCGCCGACGATGGCCGAGCTGTGCGAGGCGGTCGGCGGCGAAATGTACAGCGGCGACCCGGAGCTGCTGCAGCGCGAGGCGCTGAAGGTGATGGTCGGCGGCATGACGGCCGAGCACATCCTGGAGCGTCTGGTCGACGGCGTGGTGGTGATCGCGCCGGGCGACCGCTCCGACGTGCTGCTCAGCGTGGTGAACGCCCATGAGGCCGAAGGCTTTCCGTCGCTGTCCGGCCTCATCATGAACGGCGGCATGCTGCCCCATCCCGCGGTCGCGCGACTGATGGCGGGCCTGAAGCAGAAGCTGCCGATCCTCACCACGAGCCTGGGCACCTACGACACGGCCAGCGCCGCGTACCGCACGAGGGGCCGGATGTCGGCGGGCAACCCGCGCAAGGTGAACACCGCGCTCGCCCTGATGGAACAGCACGTGGACGCGCCGGAATTGTTGCGGCGCATCAGCGTTCCGCGTACCTCGGTGGTGACACCGCAGATGTTCGAGTACCAGCTGATCGAGCAGGCCAGGGCCGATCGCAAGCGGATCGTGCTGCCCGAGGGCGACGACGACCGGATCCTGCGCGCGGCGGGTCGAGTGCTGCAGCGCAAGATCGCCGACCTGGTCATCCTCGGTGACGAGTCCGCCATCCGCGCCAGGGCCGCCGAACTCGGCGTCGACATCTCCGAGGCCGAGGTGCTCGATCCGCGCACCTCCGGCTACCTCGACGAATTCGCCGCCGAATACACCGAATTGCGCAAGCACAAGGGCATGACGCTGGAGCGCGCCCGCGAGACCATCGCCGACATCTCCTATTTCGGCACCATGATGGTCTACAAGGGCATCGCCGACGGCATGGTCTCCGGCGCGGCGCACACCACCGCGCACACCATCCGGCCCTCCTTCGAGATCATCAAGACGGTGCCGGGCGTCTCCACCGTCTCCAGCGTGTTCCTGATGTGCCTGGCCGACCGGGTGCTCGCCTACGGCGACTGCGCCGTCGTCCCGGACCCGAGCTCGGAGCAGCTGGCCGATATCGCGATCTCCTCCGCGCAGACCGCCGCGCGCTTCGGCATCGACCCGAAGATCGCCATGCTGTCCTACTCCACCGGCGAATCCGGCAGCGGAGCCGACGTGGACAAGGTACGCGTCGCGACGAAACTGGTCCGCGAGCGCGCGCCGGAACTCTTGGTGGAGGGCCCGATTCAATACGACGCGGCGATCGAGCCGACGGTCGCCGATGCGAAGCTTCCCGACTCCGAAGTGGCCGGGCACGCGACGGTCTTCGTGTTTCCCGATCTCAACACGGGCAACAACACTTATAAGGCGGTGCAGCGCAGCGCGGGCGCCATCGCGATCGGCCCGGTTCTGCAAGGCCTGCGCAAGCCGGTCAACGACCTCTCGCGCGGCGCGCTGGTCGCCGACATCGTCAACACGGTGGCGATCACCGCCATCCAGGCGCAGGGGCAGTGACACCGGGCACCCGCCGGAACGGAACAAACGCGCGGTGACCCTGGTTGCCGCGGGTAGGGACGTCGCTCGCGGGCGAGGTCTCGAACAGACGCAGGAGGCATGATGAGCAACGACGACCTTGTGCTGGTGATCAACTCCGGTTCCTCGTCGATCAAGTACCAGCTGCTGGACCCGGAGACGGGTGCGGTGGCGGCCTCCGGTCTGGTGGAGCGGATCGGGGAGCGCGAGGGCGCCGTCGAGCATCGCGCGGGCGACCGCACCGTGGAACGTACCGAGCCGATCGCCGACCACAAGGCCGGATTGCAGCTGGTCTTCGACATTTTCGCCGAGACCGGCCACGACCTGACCGGTGCGGGTGTGCGCGCGGTCGGGCACCGGGTGGTGCACGGCGGCGAGGTGTTCTACGAGCCGACGCTGATCACCGACGACGTGGTCGAGGAGATCTCGAAGCTGTCCGCCCTTGCCCCCCTGCACAATCCGGCCAATGTCACCGGCATCGAGAGCACCAGGGAGCTGTTGCCCGGCGTGCCGCAGGTCGCGGTCTTCGACACCGCGTTCTTCCACGGCCTGCCGGAGGCGGCGCGGACCTACGCCATCGACGCGAAAATTGCCGCCGCGCATGGTATTCGCAGATACGGCTTCCACGGCACCTCGCACGAATACGTGTCAGGACGGGTCGCGGAGGTGCTCGATCGGGATCCGAATACCTTGCGCCAGATCGTCTTCCACCTCGGCAACGGCGCGTCCGCGTCGGCGATCCGCGGCGGGCGTCCGATCGACACCAGCATGGGGCTGACTCCGCTGGAGGGACTGGTGATGGGCACGCGGGGCGGTGACATCGACCCGGGCATCATCGGCCACCTGGTGCGCTCGGCGAACTTCGACGTCGACCGGATCGAGGAGCTGCTCAACCGCAATTCCGGTATCAAGGGCCTCTCCGGCGTCAACGATTTCCGCGAGCTGCGACGGCTGATCGACGCGGGCGACGCCGCGGCCCGGCTGGCCTACGACGTCTACATCCACCGGCTGCGCCGCTACCTCGGCGCGTATTTGATCGAGCTCGGCGGCGTCGACGCCATCACCTTCACCGCCGGTGTCGGCGAGAACAGCGCCCAGGTCCGCGCCGACGCCCTGGCCGGTCTGTCCGGGTTCGGCATCGAGGTCGACCCGGCGCGCAACAACGCCGCCGACCGCACCGCCCGCCTCATCTCGCCACCGGACGCACCCGTCGCCGTCTTGGTGGTGCCGACCAACGAGGAACTGGCCATCGCCCGCGCCGCGAGCCAGCTCGTCGAGGACTAGAAAACCTCACGGAATCCTCAGGGTCGGCGCGCCAGCATGGAAGGCGGATCGGGGTCGCCAGGTATCCGGGCCGACCCGCGGGCCGTCGGGAGCGATGCCCTCGCCTCCCTCCAGCCGCTCCGGCTGCCCCCGGAACGGCGCGGCCCGCGGGCTTCCCGGACGCCGACTGCTCCCGCGCCCGGATCCGCCCCGGCCGCCGTTCCGCCGCGGCGGCCGGGTTCTTCCGAACCGCGCTGATCCGACGACTCAACAGTTGCGTAACCCGGGCGCTGGCCGATAGTTTGGCGACTCGTTGACACCGGCATCGCGGACGGCCGTGTCGAAGATCGTTGTCGGCGCTGAGCCGTAGCTTGTGGGGGAACGAATGGTCATCTGGAGCCGCTGGGGCATCGTGCTGTTTCTGGCCATCCCCGCGGTGGTCTTCCCGGCGCTGGCGCTCGAGCATCGGATTCTCGGCGAGCAGCATCCCAGCGAGCCGGTGAACATAATCCTCTGGGGGATCAACGCGCTGTTGCTCTCGCCGACATTCTGGCTGCTGAACCTGCTGATGGAGCGCGTGTTCGACCAGCCGAAGGAAGACCCCCGCACCGGCATCCTGATGCGCCCGCGGCGCGCCACGCTGTTCTACATTCCGACGGAGTACTGGTTCATGATCGCCGGATTCGCGGGTGCGGTCGCGCTGATCATCGGAACCGTCCGGACCGTGGTGGAGTAGCTCCACGCGGGACTCAGAACCAGGTTTTGGCGCGGATGGAGTTGGCGAGGTCGACGAGGGCGTAGCGGTGTTTGCGGCCGGGGGCGTGGCGGGCGAGGGCGCGGAGGCCGGATTCGGTGCCGTCGCGGAGGTCGCGTTCGGTGAACGTGGCGCCCAAGAGCTTGGCGTTCGGGTGTTTCGGGGTGTTGCCTGCTTGCAGCCAGGCCAGCGCGGCGCCGAGGACGAGCACTCGCATCTGCGGTGTGCGACTCTCACCGGGGGGCAGTGCCTGCACCCGCGAGGCCGTCAAGTGCAGTGTCGACTCGTCGAGCTCGGCGACCGGAGATGCGGTGAGCAGCAACAGCACCGCGGTCATCCGCGCCACGGTGTAGCAGCGCGCGGATGTGGCCACCTCGTCCAGCGCGTCCACCGCGGCTTCGACCTGGCCCGCGGCGGCCAGCTGCCTGGCCAGCCCGAACGCCGCGCTCACCACCGCGCGGTCGGTGCGCCAGACGGTGCCGTAGAACTTCTCCGCGTAGGCGCGCCACTGCTCGGGATCCGGCGAATCCCAGTGCTGCAAAACGAGTTCGGCGGTGGCGGCGAGGGCGAGCTTGGGCGCGATCTCGCCGGGCAGCACGTGCAGCACGGCCTCGAATGCCGCGAAGGCGCGCTCGTAGTTCTGCTCCCGCAGCTCCGCGAGCCCGGTGTACCAGTCGATGCGCCAGTCGTAGGTCCGGATGCGGGACAGCAGGTACAGCGCCGCCGCCGACTCGCCCATGTCCAGCCGCACCCGCGCCTCGGCGAGCGAAAGCTCCAGATCCCAAGTCTCCGGGGCGTTCTCGGGGTCGGCGGCCGCCCGATCCCGCGCCTCCTCGAGGGCGTCCAGCGCTTGGCGTGGCTCCGGGTGTACCGCGGCGGCGAGCAGGGGAGCGGAGGGGTCGGCGGGGTCCATCAGCGGAATCGGCAGCGCGGCGGCGATTTCCGAGGCTTGCAGCAGGCTGCTGCGGCCTATGCCGTCGGCGTAGGCGTCGGTCTGCCTGATCAGTTCGTCGGTGCCGAAGCTGGTGCGCTGTGGACTGAACACTGTGGACAACTGTGGATGCTCGGTGCCGGTGTCCAGCGCGAGGATCTCCCGCAGCACGCCCGCCAGCTGCGCGGCCATCGCGCGGGCCGAGCCGAACCGGCGCGCCGGGTCGGGATCGGTGGCGCTGAGCAGCAGCCGGTGGAAGAACTCGTAGCGTCGCAGCACGGGATGCTCGGCGGGATCCGGGATTCCGTCCTGGTAGCGGCCGCGCTCCATGGGCATGTTCAGGGTGAGCACCGCCAGCGTGCGGCCGACCGTGAAGATGTCGGAGGCCACCGTCGGACCGGTCTTGGCGATCTCGGGCGCCTGGAAACCCCTGGTGCCGTAAAGGTTTCCGTACGCCTCGATGGTGGAGACCGCGCCGAGGTCGATCAGTTTGACCTGGTCCTCGGTGATCATGATGTTGTCCGGCTTGAGGTCGTTGTAGGTCAGGCCGATCGAATGCAGGTAGTCCAGCGCGGGCAGGATCTCCAGCACGTACGCGATCGCCTCGGCGACCGGCATCCGCGCGGGCCGTTCGAAGGTGTCCAGGACCGCGCGCAGTGACTGCCCGCCGACGTACTCCATCACGATGTAGCCGATGGGCGAGCCGTCCGAACCGGGATGCTCGACGAAGTTGTGGATCTTGACGATGCTGGGATGGGCGACCTCGGCGAGGAATTGGCGCTCGGCCACCGCCACGGCCTGCGCCTCCGCGTCGCCCGCGTGCAGCAGGCCCTTGAGCACCACCCACCGGTCGCTGACATTGCGGTCGATAGCGAGGTAGATCCAGCCGAGTCCGCCGTGCGCCAGGCAACCCTGGATCTCGTACTGGCCGGACACCATGTCGCCAGGGTGCAGCGACGGACGGAAATCGTAAGGCGCCTCGCAAGTCTCGCAGGTGCCGACCGTCGTCGCCGGACGCACGGCGGTGGCTCGGCCCACGGGATTGCCACAGCGCCAACAGAAGCGCCTGCCCTCGGACACCACCGGATCGGTGAGCACGGCCGACATCGGATCCGCGGGCGGCACCGCCGGTATCGGCACCAAGCCGCCGCCGAGCCTGCGCATCGAAGGCCGAGAACGTGCGGTACGCACGCTACGACCCGAAGTGCGCGATGCACCACCGGAATCCGGCTCGGAGCGCCGGGTCTCGTCGAGGGCCGGGGCGGCCGTCGTGCCGGGCGGTTCCAGGGCGACCGCCATGGTGCCTGGTGGCTCGGGCGCGACCGCCACGGTGCCGGGTGGCTCGTCCGATCGGTTCGATTGCGGCGCTGCGATTTCCGGCGCGCTCGCCTCGGTCGGCATACCACCGTCGCCGGGCCTGGCCGGCCGGGCGTGCTCGTCTTCGGAGTTCGAGGACGCACTGGTCGTACCGGAATCTTCGCCGGAATCCGCTGCGCCGCAGACCGGCCCGGCCTCACCATGGTGAGCAACCGGATCGGACCAGCGAATGGTCGGCGGCGCCTCGGACTCCCGTGACTCCGACCCGGACGGCACGGAACCACCAGCGGGCCGGTCGTCCTCCGGTCGCGGGAAGGGGTGGTATCGCGTTGTCATCGCCTCAGTCCTGGTACGCGGCATCGGGCGGAGCGGGCGTCGGACCGAGGACCGCCAGCCACTGCTGGTAGATCCTGGTCCAGGTGCCGTCGGTGCGCAGCCGCTCCAGCGTGCCGTTCACGAACCGCACCAAATCGTCGGCGTCCTTGTGGATTCCGATGCCGTACGGCTCGGCGCTGATGCTGTCGCCGACCAACTCGGTGTACGGATCCTGCGCTGCCAAGCCGGCCAGGATCGCGTCGTCGGTGCTCACCGCGTCGACTTGCCGCTGTTGCAGGACGACGAGGCAATCGGCCCAGGTAGGCACGGTCAGGATGGTGGCGGCGGGCTGTTCGCGCCGGAGCCGGTCCAGCGAGGTGGTGCCGCTCACCACGCACACCCGCTTGCCCGCGAGATCGGCGACGCCGGTGATGCCGGAGTTCTTCATGACCAGCACCCGCTGGTCGGCCCGCAGATAGACGGTCGAGAACGCGACCTTTTCGCGGCGCTCGCAGGTGATGGTCATCGTCTTGACCACCACGTCCACCGTGCGTTCCTGGAGCACCTTCTCGCGGTCGGCCGAGGCGAGGCTGCGGAATTCGATCAGATCCGGACTGCCGAGCAGATCGCGCGCGATCTCGCGGGCGATGTCGGCGTCGAAGCCGACGATGGTGCCGCTGACCGGATCGCGGAAGCTGAACAGATTGCTTCCGGTGTCCAGACCGACGAGCAACCTGCCGCGGGCGCGGATGGCGTCGATGTTCGGCCCGCTGGCGGCGCGGCCGGAGCCGGTGGGGCGCAGGCTGGCGGTCGGGTCGCCGCACTCCGGTTCGGTGGCGCTCGGCAGCGGCGCGTCGGTGTTCAGCGGGCTGGCTTGCGCGGGCAGCGGCGGTTCGGTGTAAGTGCCGATCGTGGCGTGGTCGACCGGGTCGGGCCCGGCCGCGCAGCCACCGAGGAAGGCGGTGGCGGCGACCGCTGCGGCCAACAGGCCGCGCGCCGTGCTCATCGGTGCGGTGTTCATCGATATTCTCGCAATCGAGGCCAGAGACCGACGCCGACGTAGGCGGCGGCGACGATGCCGAGCGCCATGGCGCCGGTCGCGAGATAGTCGAGTACCCGGACGGCCTGGGAGATGTCGTCGCGCAAGGTGTTTCGCGTATCGGTGATGCCGTCCCCGAGCGAGCGGTCCAGCGCTTCGACGTGCGCAGTCGACTGGGCCGCGCCGGGTCCGGTGGCCACCGCGGCCGCGCCGATGAAGTCGCCACGCGCGAGCGCTTCGTTCATCCGGTGGTGCGACGCGCGCCAACGGTCCAGCGCGGCACGGGCACTCGCGACGCTCTCGGTGGCGGGCGCCGCATGCGGGTAGCCGCCGAGCAGCTCGTCGAGGCGGGCGATGCCGGCGTCGAAGGTGCGGTCGTAGTAGCCGGTCGCATCGCGCCGCACCAGTTTCAGCGTCTCCGCGGCGCGCGCCTGCTGGGCGAGGATGCGGCCTTCGATCAGCCGGGAAGCGGGCACGGCGCCGTCGTCGCGTCCGCTGATCATCGAAGTGGCCGAGACCGATCCGGCGATCACCGTCCACGCCAACAGAGCCAGCATCGCGGCGGAGGCGAGCAGCAGACCGGCGTTGAAGGTGCGCCGCCACCGTCGCGCCAGCTGGGTCTGCGCCCAGACCAGCACGGCGAGCACGAGGATCAGCAAGCCGATGGCCATCCACGGCGGACGGACGTGGGCCCGCTGCGCCGCGTTCACGGCCTCGGCGCGGTGGTCTTGCAGCTCCTCGGCCATCGGAAGCAGGGTGGTCTGCATCTGGTTCGACGCTTCGCTCAAATAGGCCGCTCCGACGGGATACCCGCTGCGGTTGTTGGTGCGTGCGGCCTCGATCAGCCCGGCGTACACCGGTAGCTCGGTCGCGATGCCGGTGCGCAGCCGCACATCCGCGCCAGGATCGGGGTGGCCGACGGTGTGTCCGGACTGGGCGACCAGCTCGGCCGCCGCCTCGCCGACCGCCTGGGAGTATCTGTCGCGCACCGCTTCCGGCTCGACGCCGCCCGAGATGAACGCGGTGCTCGCGGCCGCGTCGGCGATGGACAGCGACGTGTAGAGGCGGTGCGCGGAGTGCGCGTCGGGCTCGGTGTCGTCGAGCAGAATGCGTAGCGCTTCTTGGCGATCGCTCACCATCGACGCGGTCACCGCCCCCGCGGTCAGGCACAGGCCGATGAGCAGCAATCCGATGGCGATCAGACGGCCGGGCGAAGAATTCGCGAAGGACCGCAGGTTGGCGGGATCGAGGTGCTCGCGGACCGTCGCGGCGGACACGGCGCCGAACGGCAGGCGCGCGGGCTCGGCGGCGGCCGACGGCGGCCGCCCGGCCGCCAGCTGCTCGGTCCGAGCCATCGTCCACCTCCGGGTCCGCGTCCCACCTGTGCCCCTGCGTCGCAGTTTATTGTGGTCCTACCGGTGCCGTGGCGTGTCGAACACCCCCTGCTGTCCGCTCTGCGGTGCGGACACGTCAACGGCTGGATGAGGATGGTTAGCGATGCGCGGTGACGGCGACGGGTGGTCGCGAGGCCCGGACGGCCTGAAGCATTGGGGGCGGTTCGGCGCTGCCGGATTGTTGCTGCGCGCGCCGCTCGCGGCGGGTGGCTCGGCGGTGCTGCTCCAGCACCGCGCCCTGTGGAGTCACCAGGGCGGCACCTGGGCGCTGCCCGGCGGCGCCCGCGACAGCCACGAGACCCCGGTGCACGCGGCGGTGCGCGAAGCCTGGGAGGAGGCGGGCATCCATCCCGTCGACGTCCGGGTGCGCGCCGAACGCATCACGGCGTCCGCGCTCAGCGGCTGGACCTACACCACGGTGATCGCCGACGCGGTGATGACCTTGCCGACCAGCGCCAACCGGGAGAGCGTCGAACTGGCCTGGGTGCCGGAGGACGAGGTCGACGCGCGGCCGCTGCATCCCGGTTTCGCCGTGGCCTGGCCCGCCTTGCGTGCGGTCCCGGCCCGCGCCAGCCTCGCCGAGCTCGACGACTCGCGTGCCCTCGCCGCGGCCCTTCCGCGCACCGTCGACCTCGCCGACCAGGGCTTCATCTGGCTGCACTCGGATCCCGAAGGGCCGGGCGGCGTCGCGCGGATCACCGAGAACGAACCCGAAGCCGGAGAACTACCGTCCCCCGTCGCCGTGCTCTCGCTGACCAGAGGACAGATCCTGGGCTGACTACGTCCTGCTGTTGGCGAGCAGCGCGGACTTCAGTTCGCGGGCCGCGGCCTCGGGATCGCGGGCCTCGGTGATCGCCCGCACCACCACGATCCGGTCCGCGCCCGCCGCGAGCAACTCGGGCAGCCGCTGCTGATCGATGCCGCCGATGGCGAACCACGGCCTGGTCGGGTGCGCGTCGGCGGTGGAGCGGATCAGCTCGATGCCCGCGGCCTGGCGGCCGGGCTTGGTCGGCGTCGACCACACCGGACCGGTGCAGAAGTAGTCGATGTGCTCATCGATGGCGGCCAGACCGGCCTGTGCCCTGTTGTGCGTCGAGCGGCCGATCACCACGTCCGGTCCGAGGATGCGGCGCGCGTACCAGGGCGGGAGGTCGCCCTGGCCGAGGTGCAGCACGTCGGCGTTCGCGGCCAGCGCGATATCGGCGCGGTCGTTCACCGCGAGCAGCGCGCCGTGCCTGCGGGTGGCGGCCTTCAGCTCCGCGAGCGCGCCGAGTTCCGCCTTGGCCTCCATCGGCCCGAACTTGGCCTCGCCCGGTGATCCCTTGTCTCTGAGCTGGATGATGTCAACCCCGCCCGCGAGCGCGGCTTCGGCGAACCTGGCCAGATCGCCCTTCTCGCGCCGGGCGTCGGTGCACAGATAGAGCCGCGCGGTGGCCAGGCGCTCCCGTGGCGGCAGCGTTCGGTTCGGGAGGGAGGGTTGCACGTCTTCGACGGTAGCCGCGCTACCGTGGGGATGCGAACAGGAGGCGGGTCGGGCGCGGCGGCCGCGGCGCGCTGACATGGCGCCCGAGTACCCCCGCGCGGATGAGGTAGGTGGACAGAATGCGGACTCTCGCCGTCGTCGGTGGCGGCGCCATCGGGCTGGCGGTGGCGTGGCGGGCCGCCGAGGCGGGATGGCAGGTCACGCTGTTCGATCCCGCCGTCGGATCGGGCGCCTCGTGGGTAGCCGGGGGAATGCTGGCGCCGCTGTCCGAGGGCTGGCCCGGTGAGGATCGCGTTCTGGAATTCGGCGCGGCCGCGCTCGCCCGCTGGCCGGAGTTCGCGGCGCGGCTGGAATCCGTCTCCGGCGCGGAGGTCTTCGTCGCCGACGAGACCCTGACCGTCGCGCTGGACGGCGCCGATGCCGCCGATCTGCGCACCGTCGCCGACTGGGTCGGCGGACACGGTCACGAGCTGCGCGTGCTGGACCGCGCGGGCGTCCGCGAACTGGAACCGGCGCTCGCGCGCACCGTGCGCGCGGGTTTGCTGGCGGCGGCCGAACCCGCCATCGACAACCGGCGCCTGCTCGACGGCCTGCGGCACGCCGTGGCCGCCGCGGGCGTCGAACTGCGCGCCGAGGAGGTCACCGATCTCGACGCGCTCGCCTTCGACCAGATCGTGCTCGCCGCAGGCGCCGCCTCGGCGCGGCTGTGGCCGGACCTTCCGGTGCGACCTGTCAAGGGGGAGATCCTGCGCCTGCGCCATCGGCCGGGCGCCGCGCCCGCGCCGCGGCGGGTGATCCGGGCCAGGGTGCACGGCAGGCCGGTGTATCTGGTCCCGCGCCGGGACGGAATCGTCGTCGGCGCAACGCAATACGAGGCGGGTTTCGACACGGCCGTGACCGTGGCGGGCGTCCGCGACCTGATCGCCGACGCCGAGGCCGTGCTGCCCGGCATCGGCGAATACGAACTGGCCGAGGCGGCCGCGGGTTCCCGGCCCGGCAGCCCCGACAACCTGCCGCTGATCGGCAGGCTCACCGACCGGGTGATCGCCGCCACCGGGCACGGCCGCAACGGCATGCTCACCGTGCCGCTGACCGTCGACGCGGTACTGAGCCTGTTGTCCGGCGCGGTGCTGCCCGAAGCGGAAGCCGCCGACCCGCAACGCTTTTCGACGACGCCGAGAGCGTCGTCCCTATCCACCGCAGGAGGAGTTCGATGACCGCGACATCCGTCCCCATCGGCGTCACCGTGAACGGGCAGGATCACGAATTCGCCGAACCACTCACCGTCCGTGAGCTTTTGGCCCGCCTCGAGCTGCCCTGTCAGGGCGTGGCGCTGGCGGTGGACGGCGCGGTGTTCCCGAAGTCGCGCTGGGACGAGCCCGTCGGCCGCGGCTGGAGCATCGAGGTCCTGACGGCGGTTCAAGGTGGGTAACGCGCCGCTACGCATCGCCGACCGCGAGTTCGGTTCCCGGCTCATCATGGGTACCGGCGGCGCCGAAAGCCTCGCCGTGCTCGAGGAGGCGCTGGTCGCCTCCGGCACCGAGCTGACCACCGTCGCCATGCGCCGGGTGGACGCCGCGGGCGGGACCGGCGTGCTCGACCTGCTGAAACGCCTGGACATCATGCCGCTGCCGAACACCGCGGGCTGTCGCACCGCCGCCGAGGCCGTGCTCACCGCGCAGCTGGCCGCCGAGGCGCTCGACACCAACTGGGTGAAGCTCGAGGTCATCGCCGACGAGCGGACCCTGCTGCCCGATCCGATCGAATTGCTCAGCGCCGCCGAGCAATTGGTGGACGCGGGGTTCGTCGTGCTGCCCTACACCTCCGACGACCCGGTGCTGGCGCGGCGCCTGGAGGACGCGGGCTGCGCCGCCGTCATGCCGCTCGGCGCTCCGATCGGCACGGGTCTCGGCATCGGCAACCCGCACAACATCGAGATGATCGTGGCCGCCGCGGGCGTGCCGGTGATCCTGGACGCGGGCATCGGCACCGCGAGCGACGCCGCCCTCGCCATGGAGCTCGGCTGCTCCGCGGTGCTGCTCGCCACCGCCGTCACCCGGGCGAAGCACCCCGAGCTGATGGCCGCCGCGATGGCCGACGCCGTGCGCGCGGGCTACCTGGCCAGACAGGCGGGCCGCATCCCCAAGCGTTTCTGGGCTCAGGCGTCCTCCCCGGAGCTCTGAACCCACGCACTCAGGGGCGACTCATCCGCAAGGATGACGCGATTGACGTCTTTGTAGTGACGCGCGAGCCGCGGTTTTGCGGAATGCTGGACGGCATGATCGAACTGAGGGGCCTGACCAAACATTACGGCCAGACCGCCGCGGTTCAGGATCTGTCCTTCACCGTGCGACCCGGACAGGTGACGGGCTTCCTGGGACCGAACGGCGCAGGCAAGTCCACGACGATGCGGATGATCCTGGGCCTCGACAAGCCGACCGCGGGTACCGCGCTCATCAAGGGCAAGCCGTACCACGACCTGGATCATCCGCTACGAACCGTCGGCGCGCTGCTCGACGCCAAGTGGGTGCATCCCAACCGTTCGGCGCGCTCGCACCTGCAATGGCTCGCGGCGTCCAACGGCATCGCCAAGTCCCGGGTGGACGAGGTGCTGCGGCTGGTCGGACTCTCCGAGGTCGCGGGCAAGAACGCGGGCGGTTTCTCGCTCGGCATGTCGCAGCGGCTCGGCTTGGCGGGCGCCCTGCTCGGCGATCCCGAGGTGCTGCTGTTCGACGAGCCGGTGAACGGCCTCGACCCGGAGGGCATCCTGTGGATCCGCCGGTTCATGCAGCGGTTGGCGGCCGAGGGGCGCACCGTGCTGGTCTCCAGCCATCTGCTCTCCGAGATGGCGCAGACCGCCGAGCACCTGGTGGTGATCGGGCGCGGTCAGCTGATCGCCGACACCACCACGCGCGAGTTCATCGAGCGCGCCTCCGAGCAGTCGGTCCGGGTGCGCAGCCCGCAGCTGGACCAGCTGCGCAGCCTGCTCACGTCCAACGGGATGACCGTCCGTGAGGACGGGGCGGGCGCGGACGGACCCGCGCTGCTGGTGGCGGGCGTCCCGAGCGACGCGGTCGGCAAGCTGGCGGGCGCGAACGACATCACGCTGTTCGAGCTCTCGCCGCAGCGGGCCTCGCTGGAGGAGGCGTTCATGCGGATGACGGGTGGTTCGGTGCAGTACCACGGCGAAGGTTTCGATCCGGCGGGAGCGACGGGCCCGGAGGCGGCAGCTGGCGTAACCACGAAGGGACCCGCGGACGCCGCGTCCTACACAGCGATGGGAGGTGCGCTCTGATGGGCGTGTTGGCAGCGGAACGAATCAAACTCACCTCGACCAGGTCGCCCTGGTGGTGCGCCGCCCTGACGGTGGTCTTCGCCCTGGGTATCACGGCGCTGTTCAGCCTGCTGCTGAACGTGTCGATGAATGCCTACCAGGACGACCCGACGATCGCGCCGGAACCGCCGTACGCGGAGAATGTGATGGCGGGCCTCGGCATCACCGGCGTCTCGTTCATTCCGGGCTTCGGCTACATCCTGATCATGATCCTGGCCGCGTTGGCGGTGACGAGCGAATACCGCTTCGGCACCATCAAGGCCACCTTCCTCGCCGCGCCCCACCGTTCCACGGTGCTGGTCACCAAGGCGAGCATGATCGCGGTCGGCGCCGCGGTGCTCTCCGCGATCCTGACCTTCCTCAGCTTCCTCATTCTGAAGGCGCTGACCGACAGCGATGTCGGCAGCAAGCTCAGCCTGACCGACGGCGACCTGAAGGTCTTCTACGCGGTCCCGATCTTCGCCGCGCTGGTCGTCTTCCTCTCGGTGGGCGTCGGCGCCCTGATCCGCCAGTCGGCGGGCGCGCTGTCGCTGCTGATCGTCTGGCCGGTGCTGATCGAGCCGATCATCGGCGCGTTCGGCAAGTACGGCCGCAACATCCAGGTGTTCCTGCCCTTCCAGAACGCGAACCGTTTCCTCGGTCTCGGGGACACCGGCTTGCCGTGGCACTGGGGCGCCTGGCCCGCGCTGCTCTACTTCGCGGCCTTCGTCGCCATCGTGTTCGGCGCGGCCCTGGTCGTGGTGAACAAGCGCGACGCCTGAGAAAACCGAAGACTGCCCGAGCTGCCCTCCCTCGCCGCTCGGGCTCGGGGGACGCGACCTTGTCGGGAGGTCCGCGTACCCGGTAGCACTGCCCGCCACTGCCCGGCGGACTGTGCGGGCCACCGGCCCGGCGCCCGGAGAAATCCCCCTTCGGCGCCGGGCCGGTGGCGCTTGTGCGTACCGGCCCCGGTCGTTCGGTGAGCAATACGACGGGCTCGTCCTGCCTGCTCTCCCTGTGCCCGCCGTCACTGCCGAAATGCTGATACCAGCAGTAGCATTAATTCGGATTCGGCAACCATCTCGCTATCGGTCTGCAAACCGGTCGGGATGGTCGCTCCGTCCGATCGGGAGGCGGCGGGAGGTGTCGGGTGGCGATCGCGAGTAGGCAGCAGCGGGCCGTGTGGCTGAGATACGCTCGGGGCGTGAGCGATACACCTTCCGGCGGTGCCGAGCCTGGGTCGCGGCCGGAGGACAACGGCGGTGTCGAACCCGAGGTCGTGATTCCGCTGGTGCCCGCCGAGGAGGCGGGCGGCGCCCGGCGTTCGGCGCCTCTTCGCAAGGCGCAGATCTCCGCGCTGATGAACGCGGCCAACCAGCGGCCGGACCTCATCGGGGTGCTGCGCAAAGCGCGCGAACAACTTCCGGGTGACCCGTCCTTCGGCGATCCGCTGTCGGTCAGCGGGCCGGGCGGCGCCCGCGCGGTCGCCAGGGCCGCCGACAAGCTGGTGGGCGACACCCCGAGCGCGGCGCGCGAGATCGGCTTCGGCGCGCTCCAGGTCTGGCAGGCCATGCTGGAGCGGGTCGGCCGCGGCAAGGGTAGCGAAGAAATAACTGTCATGTTCACCGACCTGGTCGCCTTCTCCAGTTGGTCGCTGACGGCGGGCGACGAGGCGACCCTCGAACTGCTGCGTGAGGTCGCCAAAGCCATCGAACCGCCGATCGCCGAACGCGGCGGCCGGGTGGTGAAGCGCATGGGCGACGGGCTCATGGCCGTGTTTCCTTCGGCCGACCGCGCCGTGCGCGCCGCGATACAGGCCAGGCGCAACCTGGCCGACATCGATTTGCGCGGCTATCGCCCGCGGATGCGAATGGGCCTGCACACCGGTTCACCGCGGGAGATCGGCGGCGACTGGCTCGGCGTCGACGTCACCATCGCCGCGCGCGTCATGGAGGCGGGCGGCAACGGCAACACCATGATCTCCGAGGCCACCCTCCGGTCACTGGAGCCGGAAACACTCGCGGAACTGGGCTTGACCGTCAAGCCCTACCGACGCAGTTTCTTCGCGGCCCCGCTCAGTGGCGTACCGGAAGACCTGCGCATCTTCCGGTTGTCGAGGAACTGAGTCAGGCCCCTGGCTGGCGAAACCGGAACCCCAGGTCGAGGCCGTGTCGGTTCTCCTGCGCCCGGTCACGGCCGACCTGTCGTACGGACGATTAGTGCGTCGGGTGCGACAACGCCCCGGCCGAACCGCACGTATCGGCGGACGGACGGGGCGTTGTGGTATCCGAATTTCAGGCGACCCGCAGCCGGTTCGCCGGCTCCCGATTACGGTTCATCGACGGCCGACCGCCAGCGGTCTGGTGAGCCGACTTGGACCGGCGGTTCGAACCCGGTCGCCGAGCACCGGGCGGTCGGCGCGGAGGAACCTATTGTCGCACTTGCTATTACGCATTCCAGACGCCGGTGGCGGCGGTCTTGCGCACGTAATCGGCGAAATCGCCCGGCTTGCGACCCAGCCCGCGCTCGATGCCGTCCGTCACGTGGGCGTTGCGGCCGTCCAGCACCGTGGTGAACAGGTAGATGAGGAAGTCGACCAGTTCGTCCGGCAGGCCCTGGCTGCGCGCCGCGTCCGCGTAGTCCTCCGGCGCGACCTGCACGAACTCGATCGGACGCCCTGCGGCGGCGGCGATTTCGGCGACCGCCTCGGCGAAGGTGAGCAGCCGCGGGCCGGTCACTTCGTAGATCTGACCGGCGTGCCCGTCCTCGGTGAGGGCGGCGACCGCGAGGTCGGCGATGTCATCGATATCGATGAACGGTTCCACCACCTCACCGACGGGCAGTACCAGCTGACCGGCCTTGATCTCCTCCGCGAAGTGGCCTTCGTCGAAGTTCTGCGCGAAGAAGCTGGAGCGGATGACGGTCAATCCCGGATGCACCTGTGCGAGCAACTCTTCCGCCGCCTGCGCCTCCTCCTCGCCGCGGCCGGACAGCAAGACCACCCGCCGCACTCCGGCCGTCGCGGCCATCTCCCCGAAGGCGCGCACCGTGTCGGGTGCGCCGGGGACCGCGAGATCGGGCTGGAAGGTGATGTAGACGGCCTCGACGTCCAGGAGCGCCGGAGCCCAGGTGGCTGGATTGTCCCAGTCGAACGGCGGCTGCGCCGATCGGGATCCGACCCGCACCTGCACCCCGCGCGCCCGCAGGCGTTCGACGATCCGGCCGCCGGTCTTCCCGGTGCCGCCGAGAACCAGTGTGTGTTTGGTGTTGCCGCTCATGACTTTTCCTTTCGCAATGGCACGAGCAATCGCCACTTCCGAGCATCGGATCGCGCGGCCTCCGTAACAACGACACGGTCGGCAACGGTCGTTCACATCGACTAAACAATCGAGAGCGAGCAAAAGTGTTGGAACGGAACGAAATCGAGGCGTTCTTGGCGGTGGCCGAGGAACTGCACTTCAGCCGGGCCGCCGAACGGTTGCGGGTGTCCACCGGCCGCATCAGTCAGACCATCCAGCGGATGGAACGCCGCATCGGCGCGCCTTTGTTCGAGCGCACTAGCCGCCGCGTCGCGCTCACGCCCATCGGTCGGCAGTTGCGCGACGACCTGCGACGCGGTCACGAACAGATCCAGCAGGCGGTGCGCCGCGCGACCGATGCCGGCCGCGGCATCGAGGGCGTCCTCACGGTGGGCTTCGTGGGGGCCGCTGCCGGACAGTTGATTCTGCGCACCACGGAGAACTTCCGGGTCGAACATCCGGGCGCGGAGGTGCGCATCCGGGAGGTGCAGATCACCGACGGTCTGGACGGCTGGCGCAGCGATGCCTACGACATGGTGCTGATCAGCCGCCCTATCGACGAACCGGATCTGGTCACCGGGCCCACGCTGATCAGCGATCGGCGCATGCTCGCCATCCCCGCGAAGCACCCGATGGCCGGGCGGGAGTCGATCTCACTGGAAGACCTGGCCGAGTTCACCCTGCTGCGGATGCCGAGCAGCCTGCCGCAGTCGGTTCTGGACGACCGCATCCCGCGGGAGACCCCGAACGGTAGACCGATCCCACACGGCCGCACCGCGCACACCTTCCAGGAAGTCCTCACCATGATCGGAGCAGGCGCCGGCGCCTTCGTCTGCGGCGCCCAGGTCACCAAGTTCTACCTGCGCCCCGATGTCGTCTATCTGCCCATCGCCGACGCACCGCCGGTCGAATGGGGTTTCGTCTGGCGCGCCGCCCGCGAGACCGCCCGCATCCGCGCCTTCGACGAGGCCGCACTGCGCACCGCGAAGAAGGGGTTCGACTCATCGCAGTCGCTACGCGAAGCCCCAGGCTATGGCGCCGCCTGCGGCGAGGACGGCGCAGACCGCGAGGGAGATGGAGAGCGGGCGGGAGGTCTTCCACGTGGAGTACGCGCCGCCGATCAAGAACCCGGACAGGGCGAGCAGCAGGACAACGGTTAGGTCGGTGGACATGAGGCCATTCTGCTGGGTCCACTGGGCTGCCCCTGTGGAGGGGCCTGACCTGCTTCAACTATTAACAAGCACGCGCGCTTGATTTTTTCGCGGGCGGATGTGATGCTGAACACCGGAACGCGAACTCCACCGCAAGGAGGCCTCCGGCTGATGAGTAAGTTGGCCGCCGATCCGGATGTCATCCGCATCGGCAACTGTTCCGGGTTCTATGGTGATCGGCTCAGCGCCATGCGCGAGATGCTCGAAGGCGGGCAACTCGATGTGCTCACCGGCGACTACCTCGCCGAGCTCACCATGTTGATCCTGGGCAGGGACCGGATGAAGGACCCGAGTCTCGGCTACGCCAAGACCTTCGTCAAGCAGATCGAGGAGTGCCTCGGGCTGGCGCTGGAGCGCAATGTGCAGATCGTCGCCAACGCGGGCGGTCTGAACCCGGCCGGGCTGGCCGAGAAGTTGCGCAAGGTGGCCGCCGATCTCGGGCTCGACGCGAAGATCGCGCACGTCGAGGGCGACGATCTGCTCTCGCGCGCAAGCGAACTCGGCCTCGGCAGCCCGCTCACGGCGAACGCCTATCTCGGCGCGTGGGGCATCGTCGAATGCCTGAACGCGGGCGCCGACATCGTCGTCACCGGCCGGGTCACCGACGCCTCGGTGATCGTCGGCCCGGCGGCCGCGCACTTCGGGTGGGGCCGAGCGGATTACGACGCGCTCGCGGGCGCGGTCGTCGCGGGCCACGTCATCGAGTGCAGCACCCAGGCGACCGGCGGCAACTACGCCTTCTTCACCGAACTAGCCGATCTCGGCAGGCCGGGCTTTCCAATCGCCGAGATCCGCCGCGACGGCAGCAGCGTGATCACCAAGCACGAGGGCACCGGCGGTGCGGTCACGGTCGACACGGTCGAGGCGCAGCTGATGTACGAGATCCAGGGCGCGCGCTACGCGGGCCCGGACGTCACGACACGGCTCGACACCATCCGGCTCACCCAGGAAGCCCCCGACCGCGTGCTCATCAGCGGTGTCGCGGGCGAGGCGCCGCCGCCGCAACTCAAGGTCTCGCTGAACACCCTCGGCGGTTTCCGCAACGAGATGGAATTCGTGCTCACCGGCCTCGACATCGAGGCGAAAGCCGCACTGGCGCAACGGCAACTGGAGTCCTGGCTGCCGGTGCGCCCGGCCGAGCTGGAATGGACCCTCGCCCGGCTGGACCGGCCGGACGCCGACACCGAGGAGCAGGCCAGCGCGCTGCTGCGCTGCGTGGTCCGCGACCAGGACCCGAACAAGGTCGGCCGCGCCTTCTCCAGCGTCGCGGTGGAACTCGCCCTGGCCAGCTACCCGGGATGCAGCTTCACCGCCGTGCCGGGAAACGGCTCGCCGTACGGCGTGTACACGGCCGGTTTCGTGGACGCCACCGAGGTACCGCATACGGCGGTGCTGCCGGACGGCTCTCGCATCGAAGTCGCCCCCGCAGCGGAAACCGTGGCGCTGGACGGAGTTCCGGAACCCGAGCTTCCCGAGCCGTTGCCCGCCAACGAGACTCGCCGCGCCCCGCTCGGCGCCGTCGCGCTGGCCCGCAGTGGCGACAAGGGTGGTGACGCGAACATCGGCGTCTGGGTGCGCACCGACGAGCAGTGGCGCTGGCTGGTCCACACGCTCACCGTCGAGCGGATCAAAGAACTGCTGCCGGAGGCCGCGCCGCTCACCGTCACCAGGCACGTGCTGCCGAACCTGCGCGCCGTGAACTTCATCGTCTCCGGCCTGCTCGGCAAGGGCGTGGCCTACCAGGCCCGTTTCGATCCGCAGGCCAAGGGGCTCGGCGAATGGCTGCGCTCCCGTCACCTCGATATCCCCGTGGAGCTGCTCTCATGACCAGTGCCGTAGTCAGTCCGTGGAATACGCCGGAACGGCGCGAATTGCGCGCCACCGTGCGCGGTTTCGTCGAGCGCGAGATTCTGCCGTACCTCGACCAGTGGGAGCGCGACGGCGAGATCCCGCGCGAACTGCACAAGAAGGCGGGCGCGCTCGGCCTGCTCGGCATCCAGTTCCCCGAGTCGGCGGGCGGCTCCGGCGGTGACGGCGTCGACGCCATGATCGTCTGCGAGGAGATGCACCAGGCGGGCGCCTCCGGCGGCCTGTTCGCCTCGCTGTTCACCTGCGGCATCTCGGTGCCGCACATCATCGCCTCCGGCAACGAGGACCTGATCGAGCGCTTCGCCCGCCCGACCCTGGCTGGTGAGAAGATCGGCTCGCTGGCCATCACCGAGCCGGGCGGCGGCTCCGACGTCGGCCACCTCACCACCACCGCTCGCCGCGACGGCGACCACTACATCGTCAACGGCGCGAAGACCTACATCACCTCCGGCTGTCGCGCCGACTTCGTGGTCACCGCGGTGCGCACCGGCGGCCCGGGCTCGGGAGGCATCTCGCTGCTGGTGGTGGAGAAGGGCACGCCCGGCTTCACCGTCAGCCGCAAGCTGGACAAGATGGGCTGGCGCGCCTCCGACACCGCGGAACTGTCCTACGTGGACGTGCGGGTGCCGGTGGAGAACCTGGTGGGCCCGGAGAACTCCGGCTTCTATCAGATCGCGGGCGCGTTCGTCAGCGAGCGGGTCGGCCTCGCGGTGCAGGCGTATTCGCAGGCGCAGCGTTGCCTGGACCTGACCCTCGAATGGGTGCGCAACCGCGAAACCTTCGGCCGCCCGCTGATCAGCAGGCAGGCCGTGCAGAACACGGTGACCGAGATGGCGCGGCGCGTCGACGTCGCCCGCGTCTACACCCGAGATGTGGTGCAGCGCAGCGCCAATGGCGAGACGGACCTGATCGCCGAGGTGTGCTTCGCCAAGAACACCGCCGTCGAGGCGGGCGAGTGGGTCGCCAACCAGGCCGTTCAGCTCTTCGGCGGCCTCGGCTACATGAGCGAGTCCGAGGTCGAGCGCCAGTACCGTGACATCCGCATCCTCGGCATCGGCGGTGGCACCACCGAGATCCTGACCGCACTCGCCGCCAAACGATTGGGGTACCAGTCATGACCCGCCTGCGCAGCACCCTCGACAGCGGCTCGGCGGAGTACACCGCCGCCGCCGAGGCGATGAACACCAAGCTCGCCGAGATCGGCGCCGAATTCGCCAAGAACGTCGCGGGCGGCGGCCCGGACAAGATGGCGCGGCACCGCAAGCGCGGCAAGCTGACCGCGCGCGAACGCATCGAGCTGCTCATCGACGAGGACTCGCCGTTCCTCGAGCTGTGCCCGCTCGCCGCGTGGGGCAGCGACTTCCACGTGGGTGGCAGCGTCATCGCGGGCATCGGCATCGTCGAGGGCGTCGAATGCATGATCGTCGCACCGGATCCCACGGTGCGCGGCGGTACTTCCAACCCGTGGACGCTGCGCAAGAACCTGCGCATGAACGACATCGCCATGGAGAACCGGCTGCCGGTGATCGGACTCGTGGAGTCCGGCGGCGCCGACTTGCCCACGCAGAAGGAGGTTTTCGTCCCGGGCGGCCGGATGTTCCGCGACCTGACGAAGCTTTCCGCGATGGGCATCCCGACCATCGCTCTGGTGTTCGGCAACTCCACCGCGGGCGGCGCCTACATCCCCGGCATGTCCGACTACACGGTGATGATCAAGGAGCGCTCCAAGGTCTTCCTCGGCGGTCCGCCGTTGGTGAAGATGGCCACCGGTGAGGAGTCCGACGACGAATCCCTGGGCGGCGCCGAAATGCACGCTCGGACTTCGGGTCTGGCCGACTATCTGGCCGCCGACGAGCAGGACGCGATCCGCATCGGCCGCTCCATCGTCAAGCGTCTGAACTGGAAGAAGCAGGGTCCGGCGCCGCGCGCGGAGGTGATCGAGCCGCTGTTCGATCAGGAGGAGCTCCTCGGCATCGTTCCTTCCGATCTGAAGATTCCGTTCGATCCGCGCGAGGTGATCGCGCGCGTCGTGGACGGCTCCGATTTCGACGAGTTCAAGCCGCTGTACGGCAGCAGCCTGGTCACCGGTTGGGCCGAGCTGCACGGTTATCCGGTCGGCATCCTCGCCAACGCGCGCGGTGTGCTGTTCTCCGAGGAGGCGCAGAAGGCGGCGCAGTTCATCCAGCTGGCCAACCAGTCGGCTACGCCACTGTTGTTCCTGCACAACACCACCGGCTACATGGTCGGCAAGGAGTTCGAGCAGAAGGGCATCATCAAGCACGGCGCGATGATGATCAACGCGGTCTCCAACTCGAAGGTGCCGCACATCTCGCTGCTGATGGGCGCCTCCTACGGCGCGGGCCACTACGGCATGTGCGGTCGCGCCTACGATCCGCGCTTCGTCTTCGCCTGGCCCAGTGCGAAATCCGCGGTCATGGGCGGTGCGCAGCTGGCCGGTGTCATTTCCATCGTCGGCCGGGCCGCCGCAGAGGCCAAGGGCATGCCGTTCAACGAGGAGGCCGACGCGAGCATGCGCGCCATGATCGAGGCGCAGATCGAGGCCGAGTCGCTGCCGATGTTCATGTCGGGCAGGCTCTACGACGACGGCGTCATCGACCCCCGCGACACCCGCACGGTATTGGGCATGGCGCTCTCGGCCATCCACAATGCCCCGATCAAGGGCGCCGAGGGCTTCGGCGTCTTCCGGATGTGAGGCAGCCGTGAACGAAATCTCGACTGTACTCGTCGCCAATCGCGGCGAGATCGCCCGACGCGTCTTCGCCACCTGTCGGCGGATGGGCTTGGGCACCGTCGCGGTGTACTCCGATGCGGACGCCGCGGCACCGCACGTCGGCGAGGCCGACGCCGCGGTCCGCCTACCCGGCAATACACCCGGCGAGACCTATCTGCGCGGCGAGTTGATCGTCGAGGCCGCGCTGTCGGCAGGCGCCGACGCCATCCACCCCGGCTACGGATTCCTTTCGGAGAACGCCGAATTCGCGCGCGCCGTGCAGGCGGCCGGGCTGGTCTGGATCGGACCGCCGATCGAGGCCATCGAACAGATGGGCTCGAAGGTCGCGTCCAAGAAGATGATGGACGCCGCGGGCGTGCCGGTGCTCGCCGAGCTGGACCCGGCCGAGGTCA
The DNA here is from genome assembly GCF_059570515.1 of Nocardia sp. CNS-044. Classification (NCBI taxonomy): domain Bacteria; kingdom Bacillati; phylum Actinomycetota; class Actinomycetes; order Mycobacteriales; family Nocardiaceae; genus Nocardia; species Nocardia sp. CNS-044. The sequence goes on along the minus strand of NZ_JCANSX010000001.1, from coordinate 143,379 downwards.
CCGAGGCGCACCTGCCGGTGCTGATCAAGGCATCCGCCGGTGGCGGCGGGCGCGGCATGCGGGTGGTACGCGAACTCGCCGACCTGGAACCGCAGATCGCGGCGGCCCGGCGCGAGGCCGAGTCGGCGTTCGGCGACCCGACGGTGTTCTGCGAGCGGTACCTCGAGACGGGCAGGCACATCGAGGTCCAGGTCATGGCCGATACGCACGGCACGATCTGGTCGGTCGGCGAGCGCGAGTGCTCCATCCAGCGGCGTCACCAGAAGGTCGTCGAGGAGGCGCCCTCGCCGCTGGTCGAGCGCGTCGACGCCATGCGTGCGTCAGGCCCGGAGGCAGTGAGCATGCGGGATCGGCTGTTCGAAGCAGCCCGGATCGCCGCGGGCGCCATCGGTTACACGGGCGCGGGCACCGTCGAATTCCTCGCTGACGAGCAGGGCGATTTCTTCTTCCTGGAGATGAATACCCGTCTCCAGGTGGAGCATCCGGTCACCGAATGCACGACGGGGCTGGATCTCGTTCGCCTGCAACTGGAAGTGGCCTCCGGCGCGGCGCTGCCCGCCGAACCGCCCGCCATGCGCGGACACTCCATCGAGGTCCGGCTCTACGCCGAGGATCCCGCACACGACTGGCAGCCGCAGAGCGGCACCGTACGCCGACTCGAGATTCCCTCGGTCATCGCGGAATTCGATCTGCTCGACCGGCCGGGCGTGCGCCTGGACACGGGTGTCGTCGACGGTTCGGTCGTCGGCGTGCACTACGACCCGATGCTGTCCAAGGTCATCTCCTACGCCGAGACCCGCACGGAGGCAGCGCGTCTGCTCGCCTCGGCATTGCAGCGGGCCCGCATCCACGGTCTGGTGACGAACCGCGACCTGCTGGTGCGGGTGCTGCGCCACCCCGCTTTCCTGGCGGGCGACACCGACACCGCGTTCTTCGAGACGCACGGATTGGATTCGCTCGCCGAACCTTTGGCGTGGGAGTCCGACGAGGCGCTGTCCCTCGTCGCCGCAGCCCTCGCGGATGCCGCTGCCAACCGCGCGGCGGCGCGGGTCGGCGGCGGGCTGCCGAGCGGCTGGCGTAACCTGCCCTCGCAGTCGCAGCGCAAGTCCTACGAGAGCCGCACCAGTGGCGTGCACGAGGTCGGCTACCGGTTCACCCGCGACGGTGTGGTGGTGGACGGCCACGAGGGCGTCGAGCTGGTGGAGCTGAGCCCCGAGCGAGTGGTGCTGAACGTGCCGGGCGAACGCGGTCCGGTGCGGCGGGTGTTCACCGTCGCGCGCTACGGCGACCTGGTCTGCGTCGACTCCCCGCTCGGCCCGGTGAGCGCGCGCAGACTGCCGCGCTTCAGCGATCCGGCCGACCAGGTGGCCACCGGTTCGCTGCTCGCGCCCATGCCGGGCAGCGTGATCCGGCTCGGCGCCGAGCTCGGCAGCCGGGTGGACGCCGGTCAGCCGATCCTGTGGCTGGAGGCGATGAAGATGGAGCACACCATCGCCGCGCCCACCGCGGGTGTGCTGAGCGCGCTCAATGTCACCGTCGGCCAGCAGGTCGACATCGGCGCCGTCCTTGCCGTCGTGGATCCCGACGACGCGGTCAACGAGAACCAGGAGCAATGATGTCCTTCATCGAATCCGACGAGCGCAAGCAGCTGCGGGCCGCGGTGGCCGCGCTCGCCGCCAAGTACACCTACCGCGACTACGTGCTGCCCAGGGCGCGCAAGAACGAGCCGCTCACCGAATTGTGGGACGAGGCGGGCAAACTCGGCTTCCTCGGCGTGAACCTGCCGGAGGAGTACGGCGGCGGTGGCGCGGGCATGTACGAGCTTGCGCTGGTGATGGAGGAGCTGTCCGCGCAGGGCGCGGGGCTGCTGCTGATGGTGGTGTCCCCGGCGATCTGCGGCACCATCATCACCAAGTACGGCACCGACGAACAGAAGCAGCACTGGCTGCCCAAGCTCGCCGACGGCACCGGCAAGATGGTCTTCGGCATCACCGAGCCCGACGCCGGGTCGAACTCGCACCAGATCACCACCACCGCCCGCCGCGACGGTGACGACTGGATCCTCAACGGCCGCAAGATCTTCATCTCCGGCGTGGACCAGGCCGAGGCGGTGCTGATCGTCTCGCGCACCGAGGACCACAAGACCGGCAAGCTCAAGCCCGCCCTGTTCATCGTGCCCACCGACGCGCCCGGCTTCACCAAGGTGCCGCAGGAGATGGACATCATCGAGCCGGACCACCAGTACAGCCTGTTCCTCGACGACGTCCGCCTGCCCTCCGACGCCCTGGTCGGCAAGGAGGACGCCGCGCTGATGCAGCTGTTCGCGGGCCTCAATCCGGAGCGGATCATGGGCGCCGCGATGGCCGTCGGCCTCGGCCGCTATGCCATCGATCGCGCCGTGGAATACGCCAAGGAGCGCACGGTGTGGAAGACGCCGATTGGTGCGCACCAGGGCATTTCGCATCCGCTGGCCCAGGTGAAGATCGAGCTGGAAATGGCCAAGCTGATGATGCAGAAGGCCGCGACCCTCTACGACGCGGGCGAGGAGATGGGCGCGGCCGAGGCCGCGAACATGGCCAAGTACGCGGCGGCCGAGGCCAGCATCAAGGCGCTCGACCAGGCGATCCAGACGCACGGCGGCGCGGGCCTCACCGCGGACTACGGTCTGGCGGCCATGCTCGCCGCGTCTCGCATCGGCCGGATCGCGCCGGTCAGCCGCGAGATGGTGCTCAACTTCGTCGCCCAGTTCTCGCTGGGTCTGCCGAAGTCGTACTGACGCAGCCGATTTCGCCCCGGCCATCGACAGCGCCGGGGCGGAATCACCGGATCGACGAACCAGAGGAGACCCGATGACCGACACTTCCACCGCGCCGCTCGTTCGCTACGAGATCCGCGACGGCTTCGCGGTCCTCACCTTCGACTCACCGCACAACCGCAACGCGCTGTCCTCGCGGCTCGTCACCGAGCTGTTGCGCGGCCTGGACGACGCGGCCGCCGACCCCGCGGTGCGCGGCATCGTGCTCACGCACACCGGCAACACCTTCTGCGCCGGCGCGGATCTCAGCGAGGCCAGCGACGCCGACCCCGCGGTGGCCGCCGACCAGCGCACCCGCGTGATGATCGGCGTGCTGCGCAAGCTGGTGGAGGTGCCCAAGCCGGTGATCGCGCAGATCGACGGCAACGTGCGCGCGGGCGGCATGGGCATCGTCGCGGCCTGCGACCTGGTGGTGGCGGGACCGGGCAGCTCTTTCGCGCTCACGGAAGTGCGAATCGGGTTGGCGCCGTTCATGATCTCGCTCACCCTGCTGCCGCGGCTGAGCCCGCGCGCCGCGAGCCGCTACTACCTGACCGGCGAGAAGTTCGGCGCCGACGTAGCCACCGAGATCGGGCTGGTCACGGTCACGGCCGAGGACCCGGCCGCCGAGGTCGCGCGGTTGATCGGCGAGCTGCGCAAGGGGTCGCCGCAAGGTCTGGCCGAGGCGAAGCGTCTGGTCAACGCGGACATCCTCGCCGGGTTCGACGCCTCGGCCGAAGAACTGGCGCGGCGTTCGGCGAGTTTCTTCGGCACGCCGGAGGTGCACGAGGGCATGCTGGCCTTCCTACAGCGGCGCGCACCGAGCTGGGCAGAATAGCGCCATGGCGACACCCCACGAACCCAAGCAGGACCGCAGCCGAGCGACGAGGCAGCGCCTGCTCGAGGCGACCATCGACTGCCTGGCCGAGATGGGCTGGGCCGCCGCGACGGTCGCGGTGGTCGCCGAACGGGCGGGGGTGTCGCGCGGTGCGGCTCAGCACCACTTCCCGACCAGGGAAGACCTGATCACGGGCGCGCTGGAGTACATGTTCGACACCCGCATGGACCAGGCCAAGGCGGAGGCGGTGACGATCGCCGGAGTGGCCGAGGGCGCGGGCCGGACCCAGGCCGTCGTGGCGGGCCTCGTCGAGTCCTACACCTCGCCGCTGTTCAAGGCGGCGTTGCAGGTGTGGACGCACGCGGCCGCCGACCCGGTGCTGCGCGAACGTATCGTGCCGTTGGAGGCGAAGTTCGGCCGCGTCGCGCACCGCAGGGCCGTCGAGGCGCTCGGCGTCGACGACTCCGATCCCGTCGCGCACCACTTGGTGCAGGCCACGCTCGACCTGGCCCGCGGTCTCGGCCTCGCCGACGTCCTCACCGACGACTCGGCCCGGCGCAAGGAGATCGTCCAGCAGTGGTCGGCGACACTGCATTCGGCGCTCACCGCGCCGCGCTGAATCTCTCCGGCACGGATCGCGGCCGTCGAAGCGCGTGCCGTGCGGTCGTGCCGTGCGGCTCCGCGTGGCGCGGCGCTGGATTCACCCGAGGACTGCCGTCGACCTGCGCGTTCGTCCCGATGTCACACTCGCCCGACCTGCTTCGTCCCCTCTGTGAACGCGGAACACCGCAGCGCAGCAGAAGGAGCAGGACATGAACGCCAGCAAGAAGATCGCCGTCGCCGGAGCCACCGGACGCCTCGGCCGCCACGTGGTCGACGTGCTGAACGAGCAGGGCCACGAGGTGGTGGCCTTCTCCCGCGCCAACGGCGTGGACATCGAGACCGGCTCGGGCCTGGTCGAGGCGCTGGCCGGGGTGGATGTGGTGATCGATGCCTCGAGCACGCCCTCCGCGGACAAGGACATCGCCACCGAGTTCTTCACCGCTGCCGCGCGCAACCTGCACGAGGCGGGCAGCAAGGCGGGGGTAGAGCGGCTGGTCGTGGTGTCCATCATCGGCATCGACGACAGCGTCGCGGGCTACAACGCCGCCAAATTGGTGCACGAGCAGGAGCTCGCTAAGGGTCCGCTGCCGGTGCAGATTCTGCGGGCCGCGCAGTTCCACGAGCTGGTCGAGGTGATGACGCAGTGGGGAACCCAGGGCGAGGTCGCCTTCCTGCCGAACATGCGGACCCAGCTGGTGGCCGCCCGCACCGTTGCTGAGAAGCTCGTCGAGATGGCGGTGAACCCGGCGCCGCAGATCACCGGCGGACCGTTCCCGGAGATCGCCGGGCCCCGGCCGGAGACCATGGCGGGCGCGGCCGCGGTGCTCGCCGCACGGCGTGGCGACGCGATCCAGGTGCAGGAGGTCAGCGACCCGGCCAACCTGGACCGGGACCAGTTCGAGAACGGCGCCCTGCTGCCCGGCTCGCATGCCACGCTGGCGGGCCCGACCTTCGCGGAGTGGGTCGACGCGAACTACCCCACCGCGAACTGAGCGCTGAACAGACGCGCACCGGCTTACGAAAGAGTCGGTGCGCGTCCTTGTTTCGGCAACGGCTCCGCGGTCGGCGGTGGAGCTCCGTCGGACCGGGCTGTGAGGTTCCTTGGACCGTGTCCGCTCGGCGGTGGAGCAAGCGCCGGTACGCCCGGACGATGCTGCCGGACTCAGTCCGTCCTCAGACCGCGCATGACCGGAGCGAAGGCTGAGGTACGCCTAACGCAGGCGGCGGATACGCAGCACCGTGTCCTCCCTACGGCCTTCCTGCCCCTCGGGCCCGACCCTTTCGCGCTCGACGACGTCCTCGGTTTCGACCCGCCAATCCTCGGGCGAGAGCGCGAGGGCGGCGAGAGTGCCTGGGATGGTGGGGAATTCGAAGAACGGCGGCTCGACCATCCAGGTCGGCCAACCCGCGTGCGCCACGATCAGCAGCGTGCCGCCCGGGGCGACGGCATCGGCGGCGTGCCGCAGGATCTTGTCGCGTTCGCCGTCCCCGGCGACCGGCGAGTGCAGGAATTGCGCCGAAACGAGATCGTAGGAGCCCTCGGGGAAGGAGTGCGCGAGATCGTGCCGCGCCCAGGTGATGCGATCGGCGACGCCCGCGGCCGCGGCGTGCTCGGCGCCGCGCGCCAACGCGATGGCCGAGACGTCGACGGCATGCACCCGCCAGCCGCGCTCGGCCAGCCAGAGGGCGTCCCCGCCCTCACCGCAGCCGAGATCGAGCGCGGTGCCCGGCGCGAGGTCGGCGGCTTCGCGGACAAGCAACGCGTTCGGTTTGCCGGTCCAGACCCGCTCGCGCTCGCGGTAGAAGTCTTCCCAGTACTCCTGAGCGGTGGTTTCGGTCATCGAACACCCTTCCTGACCTGCGTATGCCCGGTGCTTGTCGAGCGGAAAACCCGCACAGGGCATGGTGCGCTCAGTCCTCGACCCCACGCCAGTTTCCTTGCCAATCCGGCAACGGTCCCTGGCGGGCGCACTTGTGCGGAGAAGGCGTACCGCAGGCCGTGTGATTCCCGTTGGCAGGTATTCGCGCAGAGAACCACACCATGAGCAGGCAAACCCGTCCCTGGCGGGCGCACATGTGCGGAGAAGGCATACCGCAGGCCGTGTGATTCCCGTTGGCAGGCATTCGCTCAGAGAACCACACCATGAGCAGGCACACCCGCTCCTGTCACTGATCGAAGTCGATGCGGACGTGGTCGGAGACGGGAAGGGCTTGGCAGGCGAGCGTCAGACCGAGGGCGAGGTCGGCGTCGACGAGCGTCTCGTTGCGCAGCATCCGCACCTCGCCCGCGCGGACCGTGCAGGCGCACGCGCTGCACTCGCCCGCCCGGCAGGAGAACGACGCGTCGTAGCCGTTGGCGAGCAGCACGTCGAGCAGCGTGCGAGAGCGCGGCCATGACAGCTCCAGCGTGCGTCCGTCGAGGGTCACCGTGGCGGTGGCCGCGCCCGATTCGGCGTCCGCGCCAGAGAGTTCGATGTCCGCGAACGGGTCGCCGGTCAGCGACTGGAACTTCTCGTGGTGGATGTGCGACTCGGGCATGCCGATCGCCCGCAGCGCCGCGGTGCCCGTCGCCATGAAAGGCGCTGGGCCGCAGAGGAATGCGTCGTAGCGCGGGTAGGGCGTGAACAGCTCGCGCAGCCCGGACACCGTCGGCAGGCCGCGCTCGTCCACCAGCCAGTGCACCACGGTGAACCGATCCGGGAACTCGACCGCCATCTCCTCGAGTTCCGCGCCGAAGATCACCGCGCCCGCGTCGTCGTTGGCGTAGACCAGCAGCACCGTGCCGGAACCCGCGATCAGCGCCGATTTCGCGATGGACATGATCGGTGTGATGCCGCTGCCCGCGGCGAGCAGGAGCAGATCGGCGTCCAGCGACTTCGGCACGAACACCCCGGACGGCGCGAGCACGCGCAACCGCATGCCGACGGAAGCGTTGTCGCACAGCCAGTTCGACGCGTAGCCGCCGGGCGTACGCTTCACCGTCACGATGGCGTCGTCGTCCAGATGCGGTGAGCTGGACAGCGAATAGCAGCGCGCGACCGATCCGGTGCGCTCGCTCGGCACCTCCAGCGTCAGGAATTGCCCAGGGTGGTAACGGAATCGGGGGACCAGCGCGTCGGGGACCTCGAAGACCAGCGAGATCGCCGCGTCTGTCTCCTTGATCACCTCCACCACTTCCAGGGTGTGCACGTGCGAATTGGACTGCGCCATCGCCCCTCCTACAGTTCGATGCCGAAACGGCTCGCGGCCCGCTTGCCCAGCCGGTACAGCGGTACGCCGAGATCCGCGTAGTGCGGCCCGAGCAGCCGCGGCACCAGGTCGAAGCCGCGCGCGTCCGGCCCGATCAGCACCCGCGCCTTGTTCTTGCGCACGCCGCGCAGGATGATCTTGGCCGCGGCTTCCGGGCTGGTCATGGTGATCAGCTCGAAGCCGCGGCGCACCGTCTCCCGATCGATCCCGTTCGGAATGCCGCGGGCGTTGACGGCGATATCGGTCGAGACGCCGCCGGGATGCACGCAGGTGACCCCGACCGGGTGCCCGGCGATGCGCATCTCCTGCCGCAGCGCCTCGGTGAAGCCGCGAACAGCGAATTTCGCGGCGTTGTAGGCGCTTTGCGACGGAATGCCCATCAAGCCGAAGACCGAGGACACATTGACCACGTGCCCGTCGCCGGAGGCGATCAGGTCGGGCAAAAAGGCCTTGGTGCCGTGCGCGACGCCCCAGAAGTCGATGTTCATCAGCCAGTCGAAATCGTCCCAGTCCATGTCGAGGACGTCGGCGCTCAGCGCGACACCGGCGTTGTTGATCACCAGGTCGACGCCGCCGAACTCCGCGCGCACGTCCTCGGCGTGCGCGTAGACGGCGGCTCGCTGCGCCACGTCCAGCTGGTACGGAATGGCGGTGGCGCCGAGCTTTTCGCAGCGACCTGCGGTATCGGCGACCGCGCCGGTGTCGATGTCGGACAGTGCGAGGCGACTGCCGTTGCGCGCCAGCTCCAGCGCGAGCGCCCGGCCGATGCCGGAGCCCGCGCCCGTGACGACGGCGACCTTGTTGTCGAAGTGGCGCACGGGAGCCCCCTGTCAGTTGCCTGTGAGCGTGGTCGGAAAGGTTTGGGACGGAAGGTTTTCCAGCACGACGGTCGATCGCACCGGCGCGCTCGGCGGTGGCCCGATGAACTCGTATTCGTCCGGACGCAACCGCCTCGTCCGCAACCAGTACTCCCAGGTGAAACCGGACCACAGCGTGCGGTTGTTGCCGTGCTCGTCCAGGTACCAGCTGCGGCAGCCGCCGGTGTTCCACACCGAACGGGCCAGCTTGCGCTGGAGTCCGGCGTTGTAGCGGTCCTGCGCCGCCCGCCGTGGCGCCAGCGCCACCGCCCCGCGCGCCCGCACCTGCCGGATCGCGTCGAGCACGTAGTGGATCTGCGACTCGATCATGAAGATGATCGAGTTGTGGCCGAGACCGGTGTTCGGACCGAGCAGGAAGAAGGCGTTGGGCATGTCGGCGACGGTGATGCCGCGGTGCGCCTGCACGCCTTCGACGGTCCATCGCGCGCCGAGATCGACGCCGTCGCGGCCGGTGATCGACAAGTTGGTGAACGAGTCGATGACGTGGAAGCCGGTGCCGTAGACGATCACGTCGGCCGGGTGCTCGACGCCGTCGGCGGTGACGATGCCCGCGGCGGTGAGATGGTCGATGCGGTCGGTGACCACGGTCGTCTTCGGGTCGGCGAGCGCCGGATAGTAGGTGTCCGAGCCGAGCAGCCGTTTGCAGCCGGCCCGATAGTCCGGCGTCACCGCGGCGCGCAGCGCGGGATCGTCGATCTGGCGCGCGATGTGCCGTCGACCGACCCATTCCACCGTCTTCAGCAGGTCGGGTCTGCGCGTCATCGCGTAGGCGGCGACCTCCGCGCCCCAGTAGATGCCGTTGCGCAGCGCGAAGCGCAGTCCGGGCACCCGCCGCAGCGCGGTGCGGAAACGCTCGGAGAAGACCACGTCGGCGCGCGGCAGCACCCACGCCGCAGTGCGCTGGAAGACCGTCAGAGCACCGACTTCGTCGATGATCTCCGGCACGAACTGGATCGCGCTCGCGCCGGTCCCGATCACCGCCACCCGCTTGCCGCGCAGATCGACATCGTGGTCCCACTGCGCGGAATGAAAAGCGGCGCCCGTGAATTCGGTTCGGCCGGGGAGTTCCGGAATGCTCGGAATGTGCAGCGCGCCGATGGCCGAGACGATGAACCGCGCGACGTACTCGCGGCCGTCGGCGCTGAAGGCGTGCCAGCGCCGTTCGTCCTCGTTCCAGTGGCCGCGGACCATGTGCTGGCCGAACCGGATTCGCGCACGCAGCCCGTACTTGGCGACGACTTCCTTCAGGTAGCCGAAGATCTCGGGCTGATCGGAGAACAACCGGCGCCAATTCGACCGTGGCTCGAAGGAATACGAGTACAGGTGTGTCGGCACGTCGCAGGCACAACCCGGATAGGTGTTGTCGCGCCAGGTGCCGCCGATCTCGTCGGCCTTCTCCACGATCAGGTAGTCGCCGAGCCCCGCCTTGTCCAGCGCGATCCCCATGCCGAGGCCGGAGAACCCGCTGCCGATGATCAGCACCCCGGTGTGCACCGGGGTCGAGGATCGCGCTGCCATCGCGTCACCTCCGATCGGATCACGCCGCCGCGCGGCGCTCGAGTTCGTCGAGGATGTCCTGCGGCACGCTCCGCGAGACGCGGTACAGCCGCCGTGTCACGGCGCCGTCGAGCATGCCCACCTCGTGCGCGAAACGCAGCAGCGGTTCGCCGGCGAAGGTCGCGTTCACCCGGAAATTCGGCGAGGTGAAGGCGGCGACGAAGCCACGGAGCGGATCGATGCCAACCGACCGGTACACGCGCGGATTGATCAACACGGGGTACACGCCCAGCACCATCACCGCGAAAACCAGCCGGTGGAAGGCGTTGGACACCTTGCCGCGCTCCTCGATGGCGCGCACCAATTCCTCACGGGCGTAGGTGATGTGGCGCGCTTCCTCCAGTACGTGGATCTTCATCAGTTGGCGCACATGGGGTTGCAGGTCCGGATCGTTCATCGCCTCGCGCTGCAACCGGTCCAGGATCTCCTCGATCAGCAGGGTGCCCGCGTAGGACGAGGGACCGAGCGGGATGAACGCGACGAGGCGGCCGAGCTTGCGCCCGGTCTTCGGCAGCAGGTACGGCCGCAGGCCGGTGAGGTTCACCAGGCGGCTGAACATGGTGGAATGCCGTGTCTCCTCGCCGATTTCGGCCAGCGCGTAGCGGGTGTGGTCGTCCACCAGCCGCTCGCTCTCCAGCACCGTGCGCAACAGCATCGTGCTCAGTCCGGCCTCGGCGAGGATGCCGAAGCTGAGCACGCTCACCAGCTCGTGCAGGCCGAGTTCGGTGCGCTGCTCGGGGGTGAGCCGTTCCCACAGCGCGGTGCCGTACAGCGACTGCCGGTGTTCGGGTATCCAGTGCTTGCCGGGCTCGATCGGTGCGTCCCAATCGATGTCGAGCTCGCCGTCGTAGGCGCGTTCGGCGGAGGAGCGCAGCAGCCGCCGGGCGGTCTTCTGTCGATCGCCGACCGTCTTGCGGCGCACCGTCGATGCGCCCGCGGTGGTGACGATGGGTCCGGGGGTCTCGGTGGTCATCGCACCGCTCTCCTGTTCCTGGTCGAGCGAACGCCCGGGTGGTGCGTTTCGCGGAGGAAGTCGCGCACGGTCGCGGTCGCGGCGCGTGCGTTGCTCCGGTAGGCGCCGGTGGTCAGCGCGGCCGCCGCGCCCACGAGCGGGTGAATTCCGACGGCGCGGTACACGGCCGGATGCACGAGCGCCGCGTAGGCGACGGCGGTCACGGCGCTCAATGCCCAGCGGTGCAACGCGGCGCGAATCGGTCCGCGAGAGTCGATGGCGCGCAACAATTCCGCGCGCGTCGCCTCGACGTGTCGCGCGCTGGACGCGGCGTGCAGCAGCGCGAGCTGGCGTAGGTGCGGCTGGATGTGCTGATCGGTGGTCAGGTCGCGCAACAGCTGCGCCGCCATCTCCTCGACGAGCAGACGGAAGCCGAGCGCGGTGGGACCGTCGGGGACCCACAGCGTCAGCTTGGTCAGCGCGCGCAGCGGCGGGGGCAGGCGATAGGGCGGCAGGCCGGTGGCGTTGATCAGCCTGCTGTACATCGTGGAGTTGCGGCTCTCGTCGTGAATCGCCGCGAGGGTGAACCTGGTCTGATCGTCGACGGGATCGCGGCTTTCGATGACGTCGCGGAACATCAACATGGACAGCATGGATTGCGCGTAGATGCCGACGCTGAGCATGCTGACCAGCTCGTGCTTGCCGAGTTCGCGTCGCTGCTCGGGGCTCAGCCGCTCCCACAGCCCGCTGCCGTACAGCGAAACACGTTCGGGTGGAAGCCAATTCAGCGCCGGATCGGGCGTCGCGTCCCAGTCGATGTCGAGATCGGGGTCGTAGGCCGCTTCGGCGACGCCCGCGAAAAGCAGCCGTCGGGCGATGCTCTGCCGATCGCCGATGTGGCGACGGCGGCGCACTTGGGCGCCGGACGGCGTGGTGGCAGGCCGAAAGCCATGGTTGTGGCTGGACGTCATTGTCCGCACCAGCTCTCTGTGCGGGGTCGCCAGCTGTGCTCGAGTGCTGCGCTGGGACCGCTGCGTCGGAGACGCGGTACCGGGAAAGAGGAGGACCGTGAATGCGGAACTTCTAGTACCCAATACCGCCGGTTCCGTGTACATTTACGAGTGTGTCCCACGTCTCACTCGATGTCAACGGCCCAGGTGAGGTGGGGTTCCGAGGAGTCGAGATGAACAGCGACAGTCCGCATGCGCGGTCCGACTATCTAGGCGCGGCAACCCTCGTCGTGCACGGCCGCGAGATTCCGGTGCAGGTCGAGTTGCGCGGTTACCGGGAACCGATCGACGGCATCTACCGGTGGTTCGGCCGGATTCGTCCGAACGACGATCTCGCGGCCGCGCTCGGTGACGAGCCGCGCACCAGGGTCGTCATCCGCACCGAGCACGGCGCCCGCGACGGGTACGTCGGCGACCCCGATCCATGGCGGCGGTTCCGGATAACGGGAAAGAGCACGCCTCCGTTTCCGGTGCCGACCGAGTTGACCGAGGTGGAGTGAAGAATTGGTACGGTCGGATTCGTGATGCACAGCCGCCGGGAAGTCGACCAGGCGCGGCCCAAACGGGTCGACGCCCGGACCGAGCGGTGGCGCGCGCACCGGGTGAAGGTGCGCGACGAGTTCGTCGACGCCGCGTTCCGCGCGCTGGACAAGTTCGGTCCGGAAGTCAGCATGGGCGATATCGCCAAGGAGGCGGGCGCCGCGAAGCCGAAGCTGTACCGGCACTTCGAGGACAAGACCGACCTCTACAACGCGATCGTCGACCGGGTGCGCGACATGCTGTGGGAACGCATCATCTCCAGCATCGATCTGAGCAACGACTCGGCGCGTGAACTGGTTCGGCGGGGGGCCGCGGAATACGCGCTGGTGGTCACCGAGCACCCGAACGTCTTCCGTTTCATGCTGCACAGTCACTTCACCCAGCAGGCCGACGAGTCCGAGCGGGCGCTGCAATCGGCGCGACAGTCGGCGCGGCGGGCCGCCGAGATGTTCGCCGGGCTTGTCGAGGACGAGTCGATCGACGTGGCCAGCATCGAGCTCGTCAACTATTCGATATTCGGCGCGGTCGCCTCGGCCACCGACTGGTGGCTCGGCGCGAACCGGCTCCAAGCCAACGCGATGCCGATCGAGAAGTTCGTCGCCTATATCGCCGAGATAGTCTCGGCGCTCGCCGAGGCCAATGCTCGCCTCAACGGCATCGTCATCAATGCCGATCTACCTCTGCACTGCGCCTTTTCGAAGATCTGAGCCTTTTCGAAGATCTGAGCCTTTCGGCAATCCGAGCGCCTTCGGCCACCTAGCGCCTTTGGACCGACTCAGCGCCTTTCGGCCGACTCAGCGCCTTTCGACCGACACGACTCAGCGTCTTAGGGCGCAACCATGCGTCTCGCCCCGGCGGTGCCGCCCGAGGGCGGCACGGGGGCGTAAGGCCAGCGCTGCCGGACGTCGTCATGCCGCGCATGGCCGGAGCGAAGGCGGAAGTCCGCACAACATGCGCTGCTGGACGTGTCCGTCCTCAGGCTGCGCATGGCCGGAGCCTATGCGGGACACGCATAACTTGCGCTGCCGGACGGAGTCCGTCCGTCGGACCGCGCATGGCCGGAGCTAGTGCGGAGATACGCCTTGTCGCGTCCACTGCGAACGCCGTTGTTCTCAGCCGAGCCGCGCCGTTGAGGCCGACCGTGTTCGCGACATACCCAGTATGGACCCGCCCACCGACAAGTTTCGGTGCCCGGATCGGTAGGCGAGACAGCCTGTTCTTCGCGGAATATCTCAGGAGGAGTGCAGCCGCCACAGGGGGGAGACCGGGCCGTGGCCGGCGCCGAGATCGTAGGAGGCGGCCAGGCAGCGGCGTGTCCATTCCTTGGCGAACTCGACCGCCTCGGGCACCGGGTAGCCGTGCGCGAGGGCGCACGCGATGGCCGCGGCGAGGGTGTCGCCGCCGCCGTGGTCGTTGCCGGTGGTGATGCGCGGCGCGGGGAATTCGTGGAAGTTCTCGCCGTCGAAGAGGAGGTCCGTGCTCAGGTCGGAAGAGCGCATATGTCCGCCCTTCACGATCGCCCAGCGCGGGCCGAGCGCGTGCAGGGCCTCGGCGGCGCGTCGCGCCTCGGCCTGGTCGGTGACCGTGATCCCGGTGATCAGCCTGACCTCGTCGAGATTGGGCGTCACGATCGTCGCCAGCGGAATCAGGGTGTGGCGCACCGCGTCCAGCGCCTCGGCGTGCAGCAGCGCGTCGCCGTGCATGGAAGCCGCGACGGGGTCGACGACCAGCGGAATCTCGCCGTCACGCCCGATGCCGACTTCGCGGCAGACCCCCGCGACCGCCTCGATGATGGCCGTCGAGGCGAGCATGCCGGTCTTCGCCGCGCCGACGCCGATGTCGCCGACCACCGAACGCACCTGATCGGCGACGATCTGCGGCGGAATCTCGTGGAAGCCGCTCACGCCCACCGAGTTCTGCACCGTCACCGCCGCGACCGCGACGCACGCGTGCACACCGCACATCGCCATGGTGCGCGAGTCGGCCTGGATTCCGGCGCCGCCGCCGGAGTCGGTGCCTGCGATGGTGAGGACGCGGACCGGGGTCTGTCCGTCGGCGGGGAGGGGCAGCAGTTTCACAGGGCGACCATAACCGGCGCGGTCGGACGCGGGTCCGTCGAGAACCTCGCCCATGGCTGGGGCGGTGGCGGAGGTGCGCGGATCTCGCGGTTGCCGGCCGCATGCCGTCCCAGAAATGAAAACCATTACCATTAGGCCGTGACCACTTCATCGCGCACCGATCCGCTGCCCGTCACCGTGCTGTCCGGCTTCCTCGGGGCGGGCAAGACCACGCTGCTCAACCACATCCTGGCCAACCGCGAGGGCCGCCGGGTCGCGGTCATCGTCAACGACATGAGCGAGGTGAACATCGACGCCGCACTGGTCGCGGGCCAGGGACACCTGGACCGCACCGAGGAGAAACTGGTCGAACTCACCAACGGCTGCATCTGCTGCACGCTGCGCGAGGACCTCATCGAGGCGGTCGGCAGGCTGGCTCGCGAGGGGCGCTTCGACCAGCTGGTCATCGAATCGACCGGCATCTCCGAGCCGATGCCGGTCGCGGCGACCTTCGACTGGGAGTTCGAGGACGGTTTCAGGCTCGGCGACATCGCCCGGCTGGACACCATGGTGACGGTGGTGGACGCCTCGACCTTCCTCGCCGAGGTGGTGCGCGGCCAAGCGCTGGCGGAACGAAAGCTGGAGGCGGGGGAGGGCGACGAGCGCACCATCGCCGATCTGCTTGTCGACCAGGTGGAATTCGCCGACGTGCTGTTGATCAACAAGACCGATCTGGTGAGCGCGAATACCGCGGGAACTGTGGAAGCCACACTGCGGCGGCTCAATCCGCGTGCGCGAGTGCTGCGCACGTCGCATGGAGTGGTGGAACTCGGTGAGGTGCTCGGTACCGG
This sequence comes from Nocardia sp. CNS-044, assembly GCF_059570515.1. Classification (NCBI taxonomy): domain Bacteria; kingdom Bacillati; phylum Actinomycetota; class Actinomycetes; order Mycobacteriales; family Nocardiaceae; genus Nocardia; species Nocardia sp. CNS-044. Next base: position 128,050 of record NZ_JCANSX010000001.1, on the reverse strand, counting down.
TCGCTACAACCCGCTGGTTGCCGCGGAAGCTGAGGGGTGGGCGGAAGAACTTGCGGGCGGGCATGTTCCGGAGACCGAGGAGTACGGCATTCGGAGTATCACCTATACCGCTTCGCGCCCGTTTCACCCGGCGCGGTTGGCTGGGGCATTGGAACAGTTGCGAGGGGTATTGCGCAGCAAGGGATTCTGTTGGATCGCCAGCCGGGCGGGACTGGCGGCCGTGTGGTCGCAGGCGGGGCCGAATCTGAGCTTCGAGCCTGCTGCTTGGTGGTCGTCGATGGAAGTTCCCGCGGGGCAGGAGATCGTTTTCATCGGGGTGAAGTTGGATGGGGATCGGGTTCGGGCGTTGCTGGATGGTGCGCTGCTGACCGATGCGGAATATGCGGCTGGGGCTGAGGTTTGGGGTGCGTTCGATGATCCGTTTCCGGCTTGGGGTGAGTTGCACGAGCATGTGTGAGCGGTGCGTCGGTTGACTGGGGGCGTCCGGTCAGAAGCCACCATATGACTACCGTGGAATCCATTTCTCTATCGACGGTAGTCATATGGTGGTTGGAGGTTGACCGGCTGGCGGCTGTTTTCTGTCTGCCACCTGTAGCGGCAGCCGACCACCCGCAAAGCCAGCGCCTGTTCAGTGCGAGATCCCCGGCGCCTGGTACAGATAGGTCGAGTCGGTGAGCTGCTCCAGCAGGAACTCGGCGATGTCCGCCCGCGCGATCTTCAACGTGAGCCCGCGCTCGGATCCGGGGAACGCCCGCCGGTAACTGCCGGTCCGCGGCCCGTCGGTGAACGCGCTCGGCCGCACGATGGTCCACTCCAGGCCGCTCGCTCGCACGTACTCCTCCTGCTTGACGTGGTCGTTGTAGGCGCGGCGCAGCAACATGCCGAACAGCAGGTGCTTCCACAGGAAGTTGAGATTGTCGCGGCTGTCGCCGATGCCCAGCGTGCTCTGGCAGATCAACCGCTTCACGCCGGTGCGCTGCATCGCCTCCACGACCGCCTTGGTTCCGCCGAAGCGAACGAGACCCTTGCGCCCGTCGCCGAGCGCGATCACCACCGCGTCCTGGCCGGTGACCGCCTTCTCGGCCTGGTGCGTGTCGAAGACGTCGCCCTCCACCACGCGCAGCCGCTCGTGCCGCTGGGTGACTCCCGCGGCGTTGCGGGTGAACGCGGTGACCTCGTGGCCCTGCTCGAGCGCCTGCTCGACGACCAGTCGGCCGACGCTGCCGGTGGCTCCGAAGACTGCGATTTTCATGGTGTTCTCCTTGCGGTGAAAGCTGGTGTGCCGTTGGTGAATCCAGTACATCAACGCGAAGCGAGACGAACCATGGCCGTGACTCTCGATGACATAAGCGAACGTCCACGCACCGCGGCGCACACCCGGAGTCGGATGTGCGCCGCGGGTCGGCCCGCCGACCGCACCGCCGGGTCGGGACCGATGTGCCCCGACCCGGCGGCGAACCTCGGTGGCACCTACCGATACGTCGCGAAGAACTCGGTGATCTCGCCCGCGATCAGCTCGGGCGCCGAGTGGTGCAGGTAGTGGGAGTGCACGTCGTGGGTCTTCCAGGACGCGATGGCCTTGTGGTCGCGGTCGGCGAACCGGCGGATGCCGTGGAAATCGCCGGTCGATCCGCAGAGCGCCATCGGCACGGTGGTCGCCTCGGTGGGCTGCGGCGCCTTGGCGTTCTCGAAGTACTGCCGGATCGCCGAGCCCGCGGTGCCGGTGAACCAGTGGATCGCGATGTTCGTCAGCACGAATTCGTCGTCCAGCTCCGGGCCGAGCAGCTGCGCGTTCCAGCCGACCAATCCGGTCGGCGAATCGGTGATCGCGTGCGCCAGCGTCTGCGGCTGCTGCGCCTGGAGGATGTTGAAGCTCATCTTGTTCTGCGCGAACCACTCCAGCGTCGCGAGCGCCTGCTGCTCCTCCTCGGTGAGGTCGGTCAGCTCGGCCGGATCGCCGGACGGGAACGAGTACACCTGCGAGACGTGCACGCCGACAACATGTTCCGGATCCATCCGGCCGATCTCGGCGGAGATCTGCGCGCCGCCGTCGTTGCCGACCGCGCCGTAGCGGTTGTAGCCGAGCCTGCTCATCAGTTCCGCCCACGCCTTGGCGATGCGGGTGTTGTCCCAACCGGATTCCTTTGTCGGACCCGAGAATCCGTAGCCGGGCACCGACGGGATCACCAGGTCGAACCCGGCAGCGGTGAGCGGGGCGACGATGTCGAGGAATTCGACGAAGGTGCCGGGCCAGCCGTGACTGAGGATCAGCGGAAAGGCGTTGTCCCGCTTGGACTTCACGTGCAAGAAGTGCACGGTCTGGCCGTCGATCTCGGTGGTGAACTGTGGATGGGCGTTGATCTTCGATTCGATTGCGCGCCAATCGAATCCGGTGCGCCAGTAGTCGACCAAGTGGCGGACGCGGTCGACGCTCACGCCGTAGGTCTCGCCGGAGCCGGGGATCTGATCGGCCCACCGGGCACGGGCCAGCCGCGACTGGAGGTCGTCGAGCTCGGCCTGCGGGATGTCGATGCGGAAGGGGGTGATTGCGGGCATCGGGGGCTCCTTGTTCTGAAACGGAATGCTTCGTTCTGTTTAAACCGTAGCAGAACGGATTATTCCGTTTCAAGTGCTAGGCTGAACTCATGCCGAAGACATCCGAAGTCCCAGCTCGCAAGGGTCTGCCCGGTCGCAAGGCGCAGGCCGCCCGCAACGACGGTCTGATTTTGGAAGCGGCGCGGGCCGTGTTCCTCGCCGATGCCAACGCGCCGATCGCCGCCGTCGCCGAACGCGCGGGCGTCGGCATCAGCGCGCTCTACCGCCGCTACCCGAGCAAGGAGGTGCTGCTGCGCACCCTCTGTCACGAGGGATTGCGCCGCTACAACGCGGAAGCGGATGCGGCACTGGAGGATTCGGACGGCTGGCGTGGGCTGGTCGGCTTCTTGGAGCGCGTGGTCGACGCCGACGTCCACTCGCTCACCGTCCACCTGGCGGGCACCTTCACCCCCGACGAGGCGATGCTGCCCGACGTGGTGCACGCGGACGAGGTCAACGAAGAACTCATCCGCCGCGCCCACGCTTCCGGACGGCTGCGAGCGGAGGTGAATCCGCTGGATCTCGGGCTGATCCTGGAGGCATGCGCGGCCATCACCATGCCGGACCAGGCACGCACCGCCCAGCTCCGCCGCCGCACCCTCGCCCTTCTCATCGCGGGCCTCGCCGCCGACGGTGAGCTACCTGGGCCACCACCGCAGCCTGGTGAATTCGCCTGGCGCTGGCAACCGCGGGTTGACGCGGCCCGCTCCCGGTGAACCTGCCCGGCGACGAGGCGCGCGAATGGGGCGCGAAGTCCGGATGTGGACTGGTAGGAACGAACCATCCGTGCGAGGTGAAGGGGACAGGCATGAACTGGACGCCCCTCGACGACGTCGGCTTCCTCTTCTTCTCGAACCCCGACGGCAACGGCTGGGCGATCCAGCAGATCTCCACCCGGCCGTAGTTCAGCGCACGCCGAGATAGAGAGTCTGCGTGCTGCGGCCGAGGGGGCCTTTCTCGTCGAAGAGGGCCGATTCGGCGAGGCCGATGCCGTGCGGTTGGGGGTAGGTGACCGCGTCGAGACAGACCCATTCGCCCACCGGCTGGCGGTGCAGGGTGACGGTGAGGTCGGTGTTGATGAACAGGTAGCGGTTCCAGTCGAGGACCGCGCTCACGCCGTTGCCTGAGTCGGCGGCGGCCAGGGTGCGTTCCAGCGGGCTCGGCGTGGTGCCCGCGACGATCGGATACTTCAGTCGAATCCAGCAGATCGCCGGGCCCGGTTCGCCGAAAGCGCCTGTGACGAAACGGTATTCGATCGCGGTGTGGAAGCCGATCTCCTGTGCTGCCGGGAACGGCGTTGGTGCGGGCGCGTGGTCCGGACCGGGCCGCGCGCCCACCGGATGGAATTCCTCGGGCAGCGGAAGTTCGGGCTCGGCAAGCTTGAACCGCCAGGCATTGGCCTTCATGACCGGACCGCGCTCGGTCGAGAGCGTCGCCTCCACCAACTCGACGCTGCGTCCCGGCCGAGTCACCCGCGCCTCCGCGATCAGCGGCTGCAACGGCACAGGTCCGAGGATCTCCACCGCGACCCGCCCGACTTGAAACCCTTCCCGCGGCTCACACCGCTCGATGACGTGCCCGAGCAACGCCGAGGGAGGCCCCGCGTGCTGCGCGTCCGGCGACCACGGCCCACGCGTGAGTTCGGTGGAGATGAACAGTTTCGGGTCGTCCGGATCCGGGAGGTAGAAGGCATCACTCACGTCATCGTCCGTCCCTCGGACCGGCCGCACTGCCGGTTGTCGAATAGTTCGTCCGGTTAACGATTCTGCCACGCGGGGTAGCGGTGGACCGGGCCGGTCGACGCTCGTGGCAGGTGCGTGAGGCAACCCGACGACCGGAAGTGTCGGGCGGCGGCGGGATGCCCGGTGTCCCGATACGGCGGCTCGATGCGGTCGTGCCGGTGTCCGGAGTCGGCGGCTAGATGCGCCCATGCCGCAGCGATGGCGCGCGTCCGGTGTGATCGCCGGGCGGGTGACTCACGCACGTCCGAAGGTGAGGGCCACGTTGTGTCCGCCGAATCCGAAGGAGTTGTTGACGGCGTAGTCGATTCGTTGGCGGCGGGGTGCGCCAGCGACGATGTCGAGGTCGATGTCAGGGGCCTGGTTGTCGAGGTTGAGGGTGGGCGGGATGATCTGGTCGCGCAGGGCGAGGACCGTGAGGATGGACTCGAGCGCGCCGACCGCGCCGATGGAATGGCCGAGCGCGGATTTCGGGGCGTAGACCGAGGCGTGCGGCGTGACGGCCGCGATGGCGTTCGCCTCGGAGGCGTCGCCGATCGGGGTCGAGGTGGCGTGCGCGTTGACGTGGGCGATGTCCGAAACCCCGAGGCCCGCGGTCTCGATGGCCTTGCGCATGGCGCGGGCCGCGCCGATGCCCTCCGGGTCGGAGGCGACGATGTGGAAGGCGTCGGAGGTGATGCCCGCGCCGAGCACGCGAGCGTGGATCTCGGCGCCGCGCGCCCTGGCGTGCCGCTCGGATTCGAGCACCATGAGCGCGCCCGCCTCGCCGAAGACGAAGCCGTCCCGGTCCCGGTCGAAGGGGCGCGAGGCGCGTTCGGGTTCCTCGTTGCGGGTGCTCATCGCGCGCATCATGGCGAAGCTGGCGATCGGCACCGCGTGGATGTTGCCCTCGACGCCTCCCGTCACCACCACGTCGGCCTCTCCGGAGCGGATCAGCCGCCAGGCGTGCGCGATCGCCTCGGAACCCGAGGAGCACGCCGAGACCGGCGCGAAAACCCCTGCCTTGGCGCCGATCTCGAGCCCGACCGTCGCGGCGGGCCCGTTCGGCATCACCATCGGCACCGACATCGGCGACACCTTCCGATAACCGCCCGCGCGCATGGCATCGACCGCGTCGATCAGCGCGTCGCCGCCGCCGAGTCCGGTGCCGATGGCCACCGCCAGCCGCTCGCCCTCGACCTCCGGCGCGCCCGCCGACTGCCACACCCGCCTGCCGAGGACCAGCGCCAGCTGCTCGACGTAGGAGTGCCTGCGCTGTTCGACCCGGGTGAGCTGCGCGGCGGGATGCTCCTTCAACTTGCCGCCGATGCGGACCGGCAGGTCGTATTCGGCGACGAAGTCGTCGTCGAGTACGCCGATGCCCGTCCTTCCTCGCAGCAGCCTCGACCAGGTGGTTTCCATGTCGTCGGCGAGTGAAGTGGTGGCCGCGTAGGCGGTGACGACGACGGAGTCCGTAGTTTCTGAAGCGAGTGTTACAGTCACGGTCTTCATGAATACCTGTAGCAGTCGGTACAGTCAACCCATGGCCCGCCCACTCGACCACGCCAAACGCGCCGAACTCCTCGACGGCGTCGTCGGCTACATCGCCACGCACGGCCTCGCCGAACTCTCCCTGCGTCCCCTCGCCGCGGAACTCGGCACCAGCTCGCGCATGCTCATCTACTACTTCGACACCAAGGAAGAGCTGCTGGTCCAAGCTCTCGCCACCCAGCGCCCGGACATCAGGGCGCTCTTCGCCGACATCGCCGACGCCGCCGCCCTCCGCGCTCGGCTGTGGGATTTTTGGTGCGCCAACGCCATTGGGTCGGGGGCGACCAGTGTGAAGGTGATGTTGCAAGTGCTCGGCGCGGCTTGTGCGTCCGACGGGCCGTACGCCGGGTATGCCGCCGACGCCATCGGCACTTTCGTCGCGGCGCTCGCGGACGGGTTGCGTGGGTTCGGCGTGGAGGATGCGGAAGTTGTTGCGACGGTGCTTGTTTCGGGATTGCGGGGGATACTTCAGGATCGCGTGATCACCGGGGATGTCGCGCGGACCGACAGGGCGGCTCGGTGGCTTATCGAGAGCGCTGTTCGTTAGATTCGGGCGCGGCCAGCGGCTTTACGAGAAGTCGAAAAACGAAGCGGCCACCCTCTCCAAAGAAAGGATGGCCGCCCGCTGTGAGTGGGCCGGGTGCGCCGCGGAGGTCTCCAGATGCCGACCCGACGCGCAGCAACCCTACGAAACCACCGGCAGGTAGACCTGCTTCCCCGCCCCGGCGAACTCCGCGGACTTCTCCGCCATCCCCGCCTCGATGGCCTCCACATCCGTCAAGTTGTTCTTCTCCGCGTACTCCCGCACATCGGCGGAGATCCGCATCGAGCAGAACTTCGGCCCGCACATCGAACAGAAGTGCGCGGTCTTCGCCGGTTCCGCGGGCAGCGTCTCGTCGTGGTACTCGCGCGCCGTGTCGGGGTCGAGCGAGAGCGCGAACTGGTCGCGCCAGCGGAATTCGAAACGCGCCTTGGACAATTCGTCGTCGCGCTGCTGGGCGTGCGGGTGGCCCTTGGCCAGGTCGGCGGCGTGGGCGGCGATCTTGTAGGTGATCACGCCGACCTTGACGTCGTCGCGGTTGGGCAGACCGAGGTGCTCCTTCGGCGTGACGTAGCAGAGCATGGCCGTGCCCGCCTGCGCGATGATCGCGGCGCCGATGGCCGAGGTGATGTGGTCGTAGGCGGGCGCGATGTCGGTGGCCAGCGGGCCGAGGGTGTAGAACGGCGCCTCCTCGCACAGTTCTTCCTCGAGCCGCACGTTCTCCACGATCTTGTGCATCGGCACGTGGCCGGGGCCCTCGATCATCACCTGCACGCCATGGGATTTCGCGATCTTCGTCAGCTCGCCGAGGGTACGCAGTTCGGCGAACTGAGCCTCGTCGTTGGCGTCCGCGATGGAGCCGGGGCGCAGGCCGTCGCCGAGGGAGAAGGTGACGTCGTACTTCGCCAGGATCTCGCAGAGCTCCTCGAAGTGGGTGTACAGGAAGGATTCCTGGTGGTGCGCCAGACACCACGCGGCCATGATGGACCCGCCGCGCGAGACGATGCCGGTGACCCGCTTGGCCGTCAGCGGGATGTAGCGCAGCAGGACGCCCGCGTGCACGGTCATGTAGTCCACGCCCTGCTCGCACTGTTCGATGACCGTGTCGCGGTAGATCTCCCAGGTCAGCTGGGTCGGATCGCCGTTCACCTTCTCCAGCGCCTGGTAGATCGGCACGGTGCCGACCGGGACGGGGGAGTTGCGCATGATCCACTCGCGGGTCTCGTGGATGTTCTTGCCGGTGGACAGATCCATGATGGTGTCCGCGCCCCAGCGGGTGGCCCACACCATCTTCTCCACCTCCTCCGCGATCGAGGAGGACACCGCCGAGTTGCCGATATTGGCGTTGATCTTCACCAGGAACTTCTTGCCGATGATCGTCGGCTCCAGCTCCGGGTGCTTGTGGTTGGCCGGGATCACCGCGCGCCCGGCCGCGACCTCGTCGCGCACCAGCTCGGGCTCGACGCCTTCGCGCGCCGCGATGAACCGCATCTCCGGCGTGATGATGCCCTGCCGCGCCCAGGCCAGCTGGGTCGGCGGGCCGTCCACCTGCGGCTTGGTCCAGGTGTCGCGCAGCTTGGGCAGCCCGGCTTCGAGGTCGATGGTCGCGTTGTCGTCGGTGTACGGGCCCGAGGTGTCGTAGACGTCGAAATGCCCCCCGGTGGTCAGATTGACACGACGTACCGGAATGCGCAGGTCGTCGACTTCCTGGTAGTGCTTGACGCTGCCCTCGATGGGCCCGGTGGTCACGGTGTCGACGGCGGCGCCGTTGGCGGTGGCCATGCTTCTCCTCCCTACGCCGGCATTACCCGGTCAGGTTCATACGGTCGACGGCCCTGATCGCCCCGTAGGGCTAGCCGTCCTCTCAGCCCGCTGGTGCGAGCCCCCGTTGGCGATGTGAAATTTCCCGCCCGACCATACCCGCCCGCCGCATGGACACGCCCGGCGATGACCCGAACCCGCGCGTGCGGGCGCAGGCCAGCGCCTCACCTCGGTAGATCTGGCCGAGTGAGATTCGACTCGGAAGATGGTCGATCCGGCTGGCCAGGCCCTCCGCTCGGGCCTGGCCGCCGAACAAGCTCGGCTCAGACCGCCTCGTACGCGTCCCGCATGGCCTGCACGTCGATCTTCTTCATGCCGAGCATGGCCTTGGTCGCGCGGGTGACGGCGGCGGGATCCCCTTTGAGCAGCTCGTTGGCCTGCACCGGCCAGATCTGCCACGGGATGCCGTACTTGTCGTTGAGCCAACCGCACTCGATCTCCTGACCGCCGTCGGCCAGCAGCGCCAGCCACAGGCGGTCGACCTCCTCCTGGCTCTCACAGTTGACCAGCAGCGACATGGCGTGCGTGTAGTGGTACTCGCCGCCGCCGTTGATCGCGGTGAACTTCTGACCGTTCAGTTCGAAGTCGACGACCATGACGAGCCCGGCCTCGCGCGGCCCCGCCTCGTTGTAGTACTGGATGTCGGTGATCTTGGAGTCCTGGAAGAGCGAACAGTAGAACTCCGCGGCCTCCTCGGCCTGGGTGTCGTACCAGAGGTTCGTGACGATCTTCTGCATGGCCATCTCCTGACGTGGGGTAGGTCCTCGCGTGTGCAGACTTCCCAACGCCGCCGAATTCATCGCATCGCGGCCGGGAAATGTGCGGCCCCGACCGCCGGTCAGCGTTCGCGGGGCCCGATCGGGAACCCGAGCGCGCCGAAGGTGGCGTTGAGGTTGATCTCGATCTGGCTCAGCAGCGCGTCGACGTCGGCGAGCATCGAGACGACGTTCTCGGTCCGGCAGCCGACCTGATCCGGCGCGTTCGGCGCCAGCCTGCCCTTCAGCCAGTTGAAGGTGTCGGCCATGCCGAGGGAGGGCAGCGTCAGGTGCTCGCTCAGGTGGTCACGCTTGTAGACGACCGAAGCGCCTCCCGCGCAATATCGTTGCGCGAGAGCGTCGTTGGTCCACACGGGCACCGCTTCATCGAACACGCCTTGGTACAGGTGGATAGGCATGGTCGGCGTGTTGCCGCCGAGAACCGTCGCGTCGAACACCTCCCGAATCTCGGGAAGGGCGAGGTATTCGGCGATCGGAATCGTCAGCAGCCGTTGGTAATCCACGAACATCTGGGAGAGTGCGTTGCGCGGGAGACACTGCGTGTTGGTGCGGTCCATCAGCGCGCGGCCCTCCGGCGTGAGGTGCCGGTAGGTCACCTCCTCGAAGGTCGGATACGCGTTGGACAGCGAGGCGATGCCGATCCCGATCAGGCTGGCGAACATGGAACCGTTGACGTGCAACAACGATTCGACATCCGAGACCGGCGCACCCATCGCGGCGCCCTCGACGTTCAGCTCCGGCGCGTAGCTCGGCTGCATCTCGGCCGCCCAGCCGGTGGCCATGCCGCCGCCCGAGTAACCCCACAGAGCGACAGGGGTATTCGTGTTCAGGCCCATCGGCTCGAAACGTTGCGCGGCCCTGATCCCGTCCAGGGTCATGTAACCCGGTTCCTTGGCGACCGCGAGATGGCCATGCGGCCCCTCGTAGTCCGGGATCGACACCGCCCAACCCTGGCTGATCAGCGCGGCGAGCGCGATGAGCTCGCTGTTGGAATGGATGCCCTCGACGCCGGGCAGCCCCGCACCCTGCCGGAGCACGTACGACGGTGCGCAGGACGGGCTGGCGCTGTCGTAATAGAACTGGAGGGAGACCAGCGGGCGGGAGCGGCCGGGGTCGGCGCCCGCGGGCAGTATCACCGTCGTGACCGCGACCGCGGGCTCGTCGAACAGGTCGGTCGTGCGGTACAGCAACTGCCAGGACCGAACGTTCAGCGGCAGCACCGTGAGCACCGCGAGCCGCACCTCGCGCGAGCGCAGGATCGTCCCCGGCTCGGCGCTCGCGAAGTCGGCGGGCGGCTCGTAGAACGAATCATGTTGCGGTAGTGGCATTGCCGACGCCGGTCTCGCCGCCACCGCGCTCGTCAGCACGGTCGCCGCGACGATCATCGCGACCGCGACGGCGCGCACGAACACTGGGCTTCTTCCGGCCGGATCGCCTTTGATCACTGACACCTCAGGTCCCTTCCTCATCGGTGCAGCGATTACAGCACGAGTTCGAGTTACCAACAAGAAGTCTTTTTGAAACAAGTACCGCTATCGTCGTGACATGACCCGCAGCAAATCCGCCGCGCGGCCCGCCCCGACTCCGGCTCGGCGCCGGATACGCGGCCTCGACGCCGAGCAGCGCAGCGCGCAGCGACGCAGTCAACTGCTGGACGCCGCCACCGAACTGTTTGCCGAACAGAGCTTTTCGGGGACGTCGATCGAACAGATCTGCCAGCGCGCCTACGTCGGGACGAAGGGGTTCTACGACCACTTCGACAGCAAGGAGGCGTGCTACATCGCGCTGCTCGAGCAGATCACGGCGCAGATCCAGCAACGCGTCGCCGAGGTGGCGGCGGAAGTCGCGGGACGGGACTGGGGAGAGCGCGCGGCTGCGGTCGTCGGTGCGTTCGTGCACGCCATCGCCGACGACCCGCGCCTGGCGAAGGTGACTTTCGGTGAGGCGGGCGGTATTTCGCCGATGGTGGAGAAGCAGCGCCGCGGCAACCGGCGCTGGGCCGCGGCGTTTCTGGACAGCCAGTGGTCATCGGATGCCGCGCCGGACGAACGCGCTCGACGCAGGCGGCTGGCGTTGGCGCTCGCGACCATCGGCGGGATGTTCGAGCTGATCGCCGACTGGCTGCACCATCACGACGACGGTGGCGCGCGTGATGATGTGCAGACGCTGATCGACGATTTGGTCGAGTTCGTCGGCGTGGTTTACGCCGGGCGGGAGATGCTGTCGTAAAGGGCTGTGGTGCAGACGGATCCGCGTCAGAGCGGCGTCGTCGACGCAGCGTCGCCGGTGCCTGCGCTCTCCACCTCGACCCGCAGCGCCGGACCGTCCGTATCTTCGGCCGACTCCGAGCGTCGGTGCTGGTTGTGCGGTGCGCTGCTCACAATGGCAGTGCCATTCGCGCGTATGCGTCGCCGTTCGTCCGGCTACCGCAGCGTAGTGCGTTCAGGCGCAGCGCTATTCGCTGACAAGATCCGCGACCCTGTCGGCGCGGGTCCGCGGTGCGGCGTCGCCGGTGCCTGCGCTCTCCGCCTCGACTCGCGGCGACGGGTCGTTCGTCTCCTCCGCCAGGCCGAAGCGGCGATGCAGCGCCGCAAGGGGTTTGGGCGCCCACCAGTTGGCGGTGCCCATCACCCGCATCAGCGCGGGCGCCAGCAAGGCGCGGATCACCGTGGCGTCGCTGAGCACCGCGAGTGCGCAACCGATGCCGAACAGCTTCATGGCGGCGACGCCGGAGCTGGCCAACGCGAGGAAGACGATGCTCATCAACAGGGCGGCGGCGGTGAAGATTCGGCCGGTTCTGGCGACACCCATGGCGACGGCGTGGGTGTTGCCCGCCGCGGTCTTCTCGCCCGCCAGCCACTCCTCCCTGATCCGGGAGAGCAGGAACACCTCGTAGTCCATCGAGGCGCCGAACGCGAGGCTGAACATGAGGATCGGCATCGCCAGGTCGAGCTTGCCGGTCGGCGTGAAGCCGAGCAGCCCGGACAGGTGCCCGTCCTGGAAGATCCACACCATCGCACCGAAGGTCGCGGCGAGCGAAAGAATGTTCAACAGAAGCGCTTTGACCGGAAGCAGCAGACTGCCGGTGAACAAGAACAGCAGAATCAACGTGGTGACGGCGATGAGCGCGGCGGCGAGCGGCAGCCGGTCGGCGATCGCCGAGACCGAGTCCTGGTTCAGCGCGGCGGCTCCGCCGAACAGCACGTCGCCGGGCGCGGGGACCGCCCTGATCTCGGCGAGCTGATCCTTGCCCGCCGTCGAATACGGATCGAGCCGCGTACCGATCGACAGGAATGTGCCCGCCGGGCCGGACATCTCCGGTGAAGCGGCGGCAGCGCGCAGACCGTTGACGTAGACGCCGTCGCTGGACAGCACCGCGGGAACGTCGGCCACCTTCGACAGCGCCGCCGCGTACGCGCCGATTTCGCCTTGGCCGCCGCGGAAGTCGGGCAACACCGCGTAGGCACTCGCGCCGAGGTCGGCGGAGAAGTCGCTGCGCAGCGCGTCGCCCACCTGACGGCTCGGCGCGGACTGCGTCAGCGCGCGATCGTCGGGATAACCGAAATGCGCGGACAGGAAGGGCGACCCGAGCAAGAGCAGCGCGATCGTCGTGACCACCGCGACCGGCGCGGCACGCTTCATCACGCCGACAACCCAGCGGTACCAGAGGCTCCGCTCCGGTTGCGGCTCGGTAGGTTCGGGTCGACGGAACATGCGGCGCAACGGAACCCGCAGATCCAGCGCGTTCACCCGATCGCCGACCAGCACCAGAATCGCTGGCAGAACGATCACCGCCGCGCCCGCCGCCGCGGCGACCACCGCGATACCCGCGTACGCGAACGACTTGAAGAAGTACTGCGGGAACACGGCGAGCGCCGCCAGCGAGAGCGCTACCACCAACGCCGAATACACCACGGTACGTCCGGCGGTCTGGATCGAGCGCACCACGGCCGCACGAGAATCCAGACCGTTGGCCAGTTCCTCCCGGTAGCGGCTGACGATGAACAGGCTGTAGTCGATGGCCATCGCGAGACCGAGCGCGGTGGTCATGTTCAGCGCGTACATCGAGACGTCGGTGACCACCGTCAGCGCCCGCAGGATGCCCAGCGCGGCCGCGATGGCGAACAGGCCGATCGCGATCGGCAGCGCGGCGGCGACCACGCTGCCGAACACCAGGATCAGCAAGAGCCCGGTCAGCGGCACCGCGATGGCCTCCGCGACGATCAGGTCCTCGCTGATCTGGGCGTTCATGTCCGCGAAAACGGCGGCCAGCCCGCCCGCACGGACGGTGACGCCATCGCCACTGGTCTGCACCGTCTCGCTGATCTTGGCGGCGCGCTCGCTGAGCTCACCGTCGTCGCCCTCGATACTGCCCACGACGATCCCGCTGCGACCGTCCTTGCCGCGCAGCGCCTGCGCGAGGTCAGGCCGCGCCGACCAGTACGACTGAATGCCGCTGACCTCGGGATACGTGCGCAGCTGATCGGTGACCCGTTGCGCCGCCGCCTTCGCCGCAGCGCTGTCCACCCCGTCCTCGGCTTGGATGAGCAGCACATAGTTCGGATCCCCACCGGTGAAGTGGTCGGCGATGAACTCGGCGGCCCGAACCGACTCGAGGTCTTCGGTGACGAACCCGCCGGACTTCATGTGCGCCTGCGCCGTCGCCCCGAACAGACCGCACAGCACCATGAGCAGAAGCGCGATACCGAGAACAACGCGAGGACGCGCGGCGGCGAACCGTGCGAGGGTGGTCAGCATTGACGCGGGCTCCCGTCCCGATGGAGGTGATCCCCCGAACGGTAAACCGGCCGGTCGTCCGAACAGAATCGGCCGAGAGGGTGATGCTGGCCACGTATGCGCTGAAAAGTGAGCGACATCTCCATCGCGCAGGTAGCGCTATCTCCGCGCACTCGAAAGTCGCCGCACCTCGAAACCCAAGTCACCCCCGCGACCCGGCAGGCAGAACCCGCCCCCGCACCTCCCCCAGACCCACACGCCCCCCACCAACCCCCGGCGCAGACGCGGTAATCACGACCTCATCCCCATCCTCCAAGAACGTCCGCCCCTCCCCGCCAACCACAACCGGCTCCGCACCGCCCCAAGACAATTCGATGAACGACCCCCGCTGCCCCGGCTCAGGCCCCGAAATGGTCCCCGACGCAAACAAATCCGCACTCCGAGCGGCCGCACCATTCGCGGTCAGATGCGCCAACATCTGCGCGGGCGACCAGTACATCCGCCCATATGGCGGATGCGAGACGACCTCCCCGTTCCAGCTCACGGTCAGCTCGATATCCAGCCCCCATGGCTCGTCCACCGTCAAATAGGGCAGCGGCGGCGGTGACTGCTCCGGCAGCGGAATGCGCGCCGAATCGAGCGCGGCCAGCGGCGTCACCCATGCCGACAACGACGTGGCGAACGACTTACCGAGGAACGGCCCGAGTGGCTGATACTCCCACGCCTGGATGTCCCGCGCGGACCAGTCGTTGACCAGCGCCACACCGAACAGGTGATCCTCGACATCGGCGATATCGATCGGCGTGCCGAGCGAAGAGCCGACACCGACGACGAAGCCGAGTTCGGCCTCGATATCCAACCGCCGGGAAGGACCGAAATCCGGCACACCCGAGTCTGTTCGGCGCTGACCTCGCGGCCGCACCACTTCTGTGCCCGAGACGACGACGGTCCCGGCTCTGCCGTGGTAGCCCACCGGAAGATGACGCCAATTCGGCAGCAGCGGTTCGGCATCCGGACGGAACAATCGTCCGAGATTGGTGGCGTGGTCGATGCTCGCGTAGAAGTCCACATAGTCGCCGATGCGAATCGGCAGCGCCAGCGTCACGTCAGCCAGGGGATGCACTGCGTCGGCGGGGATTTCCGCAGAGATCAATTCGCGCACCCGCTCACGAACCGCACGCCAACGCGTAGGCCCTTGCGCGAGAAAAGCATTGAGGTCGGCAGCCGCGAATACCGAGTCCTCGAGGGCGACAGCCAGATCGACGACGAACTCGCCGAAGCGCACCCCGACCCGATGCGCACCCCCGCGCGGCGCGAACACCCCGTACGGCAGATTGTCCGCGCCGAACAGCGAATCCTCGGGAACCTCGAGCCGCGTCCTCACCGCGGGCCCCGACCCGACCACGTCCACGCGTAGGCCGGATCCTCGCAGGCCAGCGCGCCCTCGCCGAGTTCGAGCGGGCGGAAGGTGTCGACCATGACGGCGAGTTCGTCGAAGAACTCGATGCCGATGCTGCGCTCGTACGCACCGGGCTGCGGTCCGTGCGCGTACCCGCCGGGATGCACCGACACCGAACCCTGCCCGATGCCGGAACCCTTACGCGCCTCGTAGTTTCCGCCGCAGTAGAACATGATCTCGTCGGAGTCGACATTGGAGTGGTAGTACGGCACCGGGATGGACAGCGGGTGGTAGTCGACCTTGCGCGGCACGAAGTTGCAGATCACGAAGTTGATCCCCTCGAACGCCTGGTGGACGGGTGGTGGCTGGTGCACGCGCCCGGTGATCGGCTCGAAATCGGCGATGTTGAACGTGATCGGGTACAGGCATCCGTCCCAACCCACCACGTCGAACGGATGCGTCGCGTAGACCATCCGCGTGCCGACCACCCGCCCGCCCGCGCGATGCTTCACCAGAACCTCGACATCGGTACCGGATTCGAGGATCGGTTCGCCCGGCCCGTGCAGATCACGTTCGCAGTACGGCGAATTCTCCAGCAGCTGACCGAATTTCGACAGGTACCGCTTCGGCGGAGTGATGTGACTGGACGCCTCGATCACATACGCGCGCAACGGACCCGGCCCGGCGGGCAACCAGCGGTGAGTGGTGGCGCGCGGAATGAGGACCTGGTCGCCCTGGCGGGCGGCGAGCCTGCCGAACACGGTCTCGACGGTCGCCTCGCCCGCCTCCACGTAGACCAGCTCGTCGCCGATCGCGTTGCGGTACAACGGAGAAGCGCCTTTGGCCGCGACATAGGAGATGCGCACGTCGGCATTCCCGAGCAGCAGCCGCCTGCCGGTCACCGGATCGGTCTCGGCCGCGGTGTCGCCGGGGAAGAGATCGTGCAGGCGCAGATGCCGGTGGCGCAGTGGATGGTTCGGCGTCGTCGTCTGGTCCGGTAGTTCCCAGACCGTGGCGTCGACGATCGCGGGCGGCAGACCGCGGTGATAGAGCAACGAGGAATCGCCGGAGAAGCCTTCCTCGCCCATCAGCTCCTCGTAGTAGAGCCGCCCGAGGTCGTCGCGGTGCTGGGTGTGCCGTTTCGGCGGCACCGCGCCGACCTGCCGATAGAACGCCATGCTCGCACCTCCCGCCAGATCGTGGTCGGATCGGTCGGTCTCCATCGTAATGATCGGATGACTTCGGCGACCGGGAAAACGCGCGCTCGCGACGGCAAAACCGACCATGCACGCGCTGTCGGGCGGCATTTCATCGGTAGTCGCGTGTGACTGCCGGAGAAATGTCGGCATGGCGTGCCTTTGCCGCAACTGGATGCAGGCTGTGGACGGCCGCGGCGACGAACCTCCGCGCCGCCAACGTTCCCCGCGGCGATCTGGGCGGCTCAGCAGGACCCGGCCGACAGCGCCTTACGCCTGCCGCAACGCTCGATAGACCGCCGCGCCCACGAAAGCGCCGAGTGTCTGCGGCGTCCATTCCCCCTCGTCGGCGAGCAGCGACCGCACCGCCCCCTCACCCGCCGACACCCACTGCTCCACCAGAATCGGCAGCTTCCGCTCGGCATCCTCGGTCCCCCACGCGCGCAGCGTCGGCCGCAGCAGCTCGGTGCATCGCTCGACCGCCAACTTGCGACCGCGTCCGAACGAATCCGCGACGGCGGGATCGGGATTGCCGTACAGCAGCCGCCACGAGTCGGGCCGCGCGGCAGCGATCTCCAGCAGCGTCTGGAAGCCCTCCACGAAGACCGTCTCGCCCGCGTCGACCGCGCGGGGCGGCGTCGCCTGGAGCAGACCCTCGACGAGGTGGTTCTCCTCGCGGCGGATCAGTTCCTGGATGAGTTCGACGCGATCGGCGAAGCAGGCGTAGACGACCGGCCGGGTGACGTTCATCCGCTCGGCCACGGCGGCGATGGTGACGGCCGCGACGCCGTGTTCGACGGCGATGGCCAGCGCGGTGTCGAGCACCTGCGGGCGGCGGCGTTCCGGTCCGAGGTGCCGCGCCCGCTGACGCGGTCGCACGACTTGCTCGGTACCCATGGCCACCAACATATCGTGGGCAGGTGTCCCTGCTTGTGGGGTGGTTCTCTGTGGGAGTGCCTGCGACGGGACTGCGGGGGTTGCTTGTGCGCTGTCTCCGCACAAGTGCACCTGCTGGGTGCGGGGGTGCCTGCTCATGGGGTGGTCCTCTGTGTGAGTGCCTGCGGCGGGACTGCGGGGGCTGCTTGTGCGCTGTCTCCACACATGGGCACCTGTCGGAGCGGTGGCGAGGGGCGGCACTCCGGGTTTCCTGAGGAGCGCGTGCCGGGCGCAGGTGTCGGGGCGGGTCTTGCCGGGGTTCCTACACTTGTGAACAATAATGCTACATTCGCGAATGAAGCGGCCCGGCCGGATGCCGGGCGTCGAACCGACGGCCGAGGAGTCACCGATGCCGGAAACCCTGTTCAACCCGAAGACCTGCGAGTTCGCCGAGTTCGATGCCGAGACGCGGCGGTTGCTGCGCGCCACGGTCGACTGGTTCGAGACGCGCGGCAAGGCGGCGCTGAAGCGGGACGACCGGGAGCGCGTCTGGTACTCCGAGTTCCTCGACTTCGTCAAGCGCGAGCGGGTCTTCGCGACCTTCCTGACCCCCGCGGCCGAGGCCAACGGCGATCCGAACAAGCGCTGGGACACCGGCCGCATCGCGATGATGAGCAAGGTGCTCGGCTTCTACGGCATGTCCTACTGGTACGTCTGGCAGGTCACCATCCTCGGCCTCGGGCCGATCTGGCAGAGCGACAACAAGGCCGCCAAGCAGCGCGCGGCGGCGCTGCTCGACTCCGGTGAGATCTTCGCGTTCGGGCTGTCGGAGAAGGAGCACGGCGCCGACGTGTACTCCACCGACATGGTGGTGGAACCCAAGCGCGGCGGCGGTTTCACCGCGACCGGCGGCAAGCACTACATCGGCAACGGCAACCTCGCCGGGATGGTCTCGGTGTTCGGCCGCCGCGCCGACAAGCCGATCATCGACAGCGCCAAAGCGCTGAATGCCAAACCGGCGCAGGACGATTACGAGGGGTATCTGTTCTTCGTCGCCGACAGCAAGCACAAGAACTACAAGCTGCGTCGCAACGTGGTGGACAGTCAGATGTACGTGGCCGCTTTCGATCTGGAGAAGTACCCGGTCGCCGAGGAGGACATCCTGCACCGCGGTGAGGCCGCGTTCCACGCCGCGATGAACACCGTCAACGTGGGCAAGTTCAACCTCGGCTTCGGCGCCGTCGGCGCTTGCGAACACGCCTTCTACGAATCGATCACGCACGCGGAGAATCGAATCCTGTTCGGACACAGGGTGACCGAGTTCCCGCAGGTGCGCTCGCTGCTGACCGACTCCTACGCGCGGCTGATCGGCATGAAGCTCTACAGCGAGCGCGCCATCGATTACCTGCGGTCGGCGTCCCCCGAAGACCGGCGCTACCTGCTGTTCAACGCGATCGAGAAGATGACCGTGACACGGCAGGGTCAGCGCGTCATCGAAGACCTCGCCGACGTGATCGCCGCCCGCGGCTTCGAGAACGACATGTACTTCCCGATGGCGATGCTCGGCCTGTTCGGGCTGCCGCGGCTGGAAGGCACCGTGCACGTGAACATGGCGCTGTCGCTGAAGTTCATGGCCAACTACATGTTCCACCCGTCCGACGCCGGGCTCGCCGCGCTGCGCGTGCTGCCGGACGCCGCGCCCAAGGGTGCGGTGCGGGCGGTGTCCTCGGCGTTGAGCTGGTCCAGCCGCAAGCTCGCCCCGCGGGCGGGCGCGGCGGTGCCCAAGCTCCGAGCGGAGCTGGCCGCCGCGCGGTATCCGGAGGTGCCGACCCGCCGCGACGGCGCCGACGACGAATTCCTGTTCCGGCAGGGTCCGAGCGCGGGACTCGGACGCATCCGGTTCACCGACTGGCGTCCGGTGTTCGAGAAGTACGCGCACGTGCCGAACGTCGCGATCTTCCTGGAGCAGGCCCTCGCCTTCCAGACGTTGCTCGCCGCGGCCCCGCCCACCGCCGACCAACAGCGTGACGTGGACTTCCTGTTCGCCATCGGCGAGCTGTTCACCGCGATCCCGTACGCGCAGCTCATCCTGGAACAGGCCACGATCGAGGGCACCGCCGCCGCCGTGCTCGACCAGCTCTTCGACGTCTTCGTGCGGGAGTTCGCCAAGAACGCCCTCGCCCTGCACAGCAAGCCGACCGCGACCAAGGCACAGCAGACCAGGGCGCTGGATCTGGTGCGTCGCCCCGCGGCCGACGCCACCCGCTTCGACAAGGTGCTGGCCGAGGCCCGCGCACACGCGGGCGGCTACGAAATGAACCCGTAGCGGCCGGTCAACGCGCCAACCACCGTCCGCCGGGGCGGCCGCCTGTGCGTCGGCACGCGGCCGCCGATCTCGCTGGGAGCCGGGACGGTGCGGTCAGCGCGACTCGACGGGAATGTCGAACTCGGCCACAACCGGCGCGTGGTCGCTGGCGCCTTTACCTTTTCGCTCCTCGCGATCGACACCCGCGTCCGTCGTCGCGGCGGCCAGCGCGGGCGAGGCGAGGACGAAATCGATGCGCATGCCCTCTTTCCGTGGGAACCGCAGCTGCGTGTAGTCCCAGTACGTGTACACACCCGGCCCCGGCGCGAACGGCCGCATCACGTCGGCGAAGCCGGTGTCGACGATGGCGGTGAAGGCGTCGCGTTCGGGCTGGGAGGTGTGCGTCTTGCCCGTGAAGAACTCGGGCGACCACACGTCGTCGTCGGTCGGCGCGATGTTCCAGTCGCCGACCAGCGCGATCTTGGCCTGCGGGTCCTCGGTCAGCCAGTTCGCGGCGGTGGCGCGCAGCGTCTCCAGCCACTCGAGTTTGTACGCGTAGTGCGGGTCGGCGAGGGCGCGCCCGTTGGGCACGTACAGGCTCCAGACCCGCACGCCGCCGCAGGTCGCGCCGAGCGCGCGCGACTCGACGACCGGTGTGCTGATGAGGGATTCGCCCGCGTCCTTGTCGAAACCGGGCTGATTGGGAAAGCCGAGTTCGACGTCTTCCAGGCCGACCCTGGACGCGATCGCGACACCGTTCCACTGGTTGATGCCGAGGTGGGCCACCTCGTAGCCGAGTTCCTCGAAGCGCTCGAACGGGAACTGGTCGTCGCGACACTTGGTTTCCTGCATGGCGAGCACGTCGATGTCCTGGCGGTCCAGCCAGGCCGCCACCCGGTCGAGCCGGGAGCGGATGGAGTTGACGTTCCAAGTCGCCAGACGCACGAAATGCCTTCCTTCTGCGGTCTTCGATCTATTGTCCGCCGTGCGGAGCGGCGTAGCGATAGCCGTGGTGGTCCAGGAAACCGAGGCCGCGGTAGAGCTCGAGCGCCGCCGCGTTGTCGGCCTCGACCTGGACGTAGGCGTGTGTCGCGCCGCGCTCGTGCCCCCAGCGGATCAGCTCCGCGCACACCAGGGTGGCCAGGCCGTGCCTGCGGTGCTCGGCGGCCACGGCGACGCAGGTGAGCCCGATCCAGCGGCGTCCGTCCGGCGCGGTGGTGGTCGCGCCGCGTCCGATGGCGATGGGGCTCGGCAGCCCGAGCGAGGCGAAACCGAGTTCGCCGTCGCGCACCGCGGTGAGCACCTCGGGCACCGGAACAGGCTGTGCCGCAGGGTCTTCGCCGCGATAGCGGTGCAGTCGCAGCCACGCCTCGTCGGGCCGCGGCGCGATCCGGACCATCGGGGGACCTTGCGGCAGAACGAAATTGTCGATGTCGATACCGAGCACCAGGGTTTCGTTCCAGGTGCGCCAGCCGGGCGGCGCCGGTGCGAGCCGGTCGGGCAGCAGCAGTTGCAGCGGCAGGCCGTGCGCGGTGTACCACGCGCCGATGCGGTGCAGGGTATCGGTGGAAAGTTCGGCCGGTCGTCCCGGTTCGCCCAGCGGCACAGCGGAATTGGCGCGATTGGTGTAGCCGTGTCCGGCGCGCAACAGCCACCCGTCGAGCCAGTCGTTTTCGGCGCCCGGCCACGCGTCCGCCGCGGCCGCTTCCAGTGCCCTGATCTCTCTGGTGCGAATCGGCCTCGGCCCGATGGCTTTCAGCGCGACCACCCGATCGGGTGTCACCGAGACCATCTGTCCGTCGGCGTCGCGCACCGTCGGCGGGTCCAGCGAAACCAGTTCGCCGATCACGTCGGTCAGCGGTTGTGGATATCCGGCGGGCAGTTGATAGCGCATCACCACCCGGCGGCCGAGCGGAATCGGCGCGGGCGCCGGCTCAGTCGTCATGCCCGAAGGGGTCCGGAACGGTGCCCGGCACCCAGCTCAGACCCGGTGCGCCCCAACCGTTTCGCTTGATCGCCTTCTTCGCCGCGCGCGCGTTGCGGCCGATCAGCACGTCGACATAGAGGAATCCGTCGAGGTGGCCGACCTCGTGCTGCAGCATGCGGGCGAAGAAGCCGTTGCCCTCGATCGAGACCGGCTCGCCCTGCTCGTCGGTGCCGGTGACCCGCGCCCAGTCGGCCCGGCCGGTGGGGAACTGCTCTCCGGGCACCGAGAGGCAGCCCTCTTCGTCGTCGTCGGGGTCCGGCATCGTCTCCGGTAGCGCGGAGGTCTCCAGCACGGGGTTGATCACCGCGCCGCGGCGCCGGACGGCCGTGCCGTCGGGACCGAAGTCCGGGCAGTCGTAGACGAACAGTCGTAGCGGCACGCCCACCTGGTTGGCGGCCAACCCGACGCCGTTGGCGGCGTCCAGGGTCTCGTACATGTCCGCGATCAGCGGGGCCAGTTCCTCCGGCGAATCGGTGACCGGCTTGGTCGGGTTGTGCAGCACGGGGTCACCGACGATCACGATGGGGAGGATTGCCATGGAAAGCAAGCCTACCGGCCGCTCAGCGGAGGCGAGTGGCCGCCGTCCGGCGCAGGTGAGACGCCCGTACCCGCGCGTAATCAACACGCCGGACCGAAGGCGGATCATCCCTGTGACCCCGTGGTTGAATGATCCGCGACGTACAAGCACCATTTTCGTCTGGTGGCAACTCGGCGAGGGAGCGAGATGGACGGCGCAGCGGCACGGAATCTTTCCGCGATCCAAGACGACCCTTCCGCGAGCGAAGAGACGACGGCGGGCGCATCGGCCCAGGCCGGGGCGGACGAAGGCAGCGGCCTCAGCCGCCGCGAACACGAAATTCTGGCCTTCGAACGGCAGTGGTGGAAGTACGCGGGCGCCAAGGAAGAGGCCATCCGCGAACTGTTCGGCATGTCGCCGACCCGGTACTACCAGGTGCTCAACGCCGTGGTGGACCGGCAGGAGGCCCTCGCCGTCGACCCGATGCTGGTGAAACGGCTGCGCAGGCTTCGCGCGAGCAGGCAGAAGGCCAGAGCCGCACGGCGTCTCGGTTTCCAGGTATGACACGTCTTCGGATCGTGATGCGGGCACCCCGGACCGATGTGCGACTAGGGTCGACAGCGTGAGTCAAACCAATCCCACCTCCGGCGGGCCGCCGTTGCGCGCGCTGGCGATGGTTTTGATCGCACTGGCCATCGTGTTCGCGGGTCTCGGTGCGATGTCGCTGTCGAGTTCTGATTCCGACGCCACGAACGCCGAGGAGTCGTCGACCGCGGCCCAGCAGGTCACCTCGGCCGCGCCCGTGACGACGGCCGCGACCACCCCGGTGGCGACGACCCCGGTCGCGACGACGGTGGCGCCGACCACGACCGCCGCCGCGCCGACGCCCGCGGCCGGTGCGCCCGCGGCGGGCGTGAACCGGGCCGTTCCGGTCCGTGTTCTGAACAACAGTCTGGTCGCCGGTCTGGCGGCCCGTACCGCCGAGGAATTGACGGCGAGCGGCTGGACGAACGTCGCGCCGGGCAACTACGCGGGCGGCACCATCGCGAAAACGACAGTGTATTACGGGAATACGCCCGGCGAGCGGGAGGCGGCGCTGGCGATCGCCGCGGAGATCGGCGCGACCGCCGAGCCCAAGTCGGCGGGAATCGGGGACAACGGTCCGGGTGTGGTCGTCATCTTGACGGGTAACTGAAAACCGAGCCCGGCGCGCACGGCCCCTTGGCGGCGCGACACGGCGCTCGTGGCATCATCTTGTCCGGTAACGACAGTGTCCACCCAGCTTTACTCGTAAACTCGGTACTCGTAAAGGAGTTCCCCCGATGGCCCCGTCCACAACTCGTCGCCCGTCCTGGCGGACTGTGACCCCGGTGCTTGCGGTCGCGGTCTTCGGCCTCGCTGCCTGCACGAACAGCCAGGAGTCGAGTGACGTCAAGGGAACCACCCCGCCGGTGTGGACCGGTGCCTCCGCCCCGGCTCAGGAGCACGGGACCGGTACCGAGCACGGCAGCCCGGCCACCGATCCGGGCACCAAGGTCGAGCTGAAGGACGCGTCGGGCAGCTCGGTCGCCACCGCGAACATCGCCAAGGACGGCGAGCACCTCGTGATCACCGTCGAGGCGCACGGCCTGAAGCCCGGATTCCACGGTCTGCACTTCCACCAGGTCGGCAAGTGCGAGCCCAACTCCGTGGCGCCCACCGGCGGCGCGGCCGGTGACTTCCTCTCGGCGGGCGGCCACCTCCAGGTAGGCAACGCCAACGCCCACCCGGCCAGCGGCGACCTCACCTCGCTGCAGGTCCGCTCGGACGGCCAGGGCAAGCTGGTCACCACCACCGACACGGTGACCCTCGACGACCTGAAGAATCGCGCGCTGATCATCCACGCCGATGCCGACAACTTCGGCAACATTCCCAACCGTTACGTCCGTGCCGACGGCGTGGCAGGCCCGGACGACAACACACTGGCGACCGGCGACGCGGGCGGCCGCTTCGCCTGCGGTGTAGTCCAGTAGACAAGGTGCCGATATGGGCGGGGCAATCGAGAACGTTCCATTTCCAGGTTCGCCCCGGCCGACCATCGGCATCGAATGGGAGGTCGCGCTCGTCGACAAGGTGACGCGCGATCTCTCCAACACCGCGGCCGCGGTCTTCGATGCCGTCGGTGACCTGCGGGCCTGGGACGGCACTCCGCAGGTCACCAAGGAGTTGCTGCGCAACACCGTCGAGATCGTCACCGGCGTGCACGACACCGTCGGCGCGGCGGTGGACGATCTGAGCGGCACGATGGACACCGTGCGCCGCGCCGCCGACCCGCTCGGCGTCGACCTGTTCTGCGCGGGCACCCACCCCTTCGCGCAATGGTCGGCCCAGCAGCTGACCCGTTCGCCGCACTATGACGAGTTGATCGAGCGCACCCAGTGGTGGGGCCGCCAGATGATGATCTGGGGCGTGCACGTGCACGTGGGAGTCTCGCACCGGGAGAAGGTCTTTCCGATCCTGAACGCGCTGTTGTTCACCTACCCGCACCTGCTCGCGCTCTCGGCCTCCTCGCCGATGTGGGCCGGTTCCGACACCGGGTACGCGAGCAACCGCACCCTGATGTTCCAGCAGCTGCCCACCGCGGGCCTGCCGTTCCAGTTCGACAACTGGAGCCAGTTCGAGCGTTTCGTGCACGACCAGATGCAGACCGGCGTCATCGAGCAGCTCGGCGGCATGCACTGGGACATCAGGCCGGCCCCCAAGTGGGGCACCATCGAGGTGCGCATCTGCGACGGCATCTCCACCAGGGCCGAGTTGGCCGCGCTCGCGGCGTTCATCCACTGTCTGATCGTGGATCTGGACCGGCGGATCGACGAGGGCGAGGATCTCGGGACGTTGCCGCCGTGGCATGTCCAGGAGAACAAGTGGCGGGCCGCGCGTTACGGCCTGGATGCGATCGTCATCACAGACGCCGACAACAGCGAACGACTGGTCACCGACGACCTGATGGACGTGCTGAACCGGCTGGAGCCGACGGCCAAGCGGCTCGGCTGCTCGGACGAATTGTCCTTTGTCGCCGAAATTCCCCAGCGTGGAGCGTCGTATCAGCGCCAGCGCAAGGTGGCGGCGGCGACCCAGGGCGACCTGATCGCGGTGGTGGACGCGCTGGTCCAGGAGCTTTACAAGTAGCGCGCCGGGCTCACGGGCGGTCGTCTGGCGTTCAGCTGGCCAGGGGGACGGCGTTCATCCCCCGTTTACTATGGTCGTCGTGCTTGTCGAAGACCCGGGTTCCAGCGTAGGAAGTGCGGTGCGGCGGTTGAAGATACCGCCGTCCCGGGTCTGGGTGACCGCGGCCGTCGCGGCGGTGCCCGCATTGCTGATCGTGCTCCAGATCGTCGCGTTCCAGCAGGATTTCGAAGGTCCGTTGGAAAGCTTGTTGCGCGACTATGTCGGCACCCCGAAATCGATGTCGGTGCCGTGGGCCGGGCTGGTCCTCGCGCTGGTCGGTATCCCCATGCGGCGCAGGCTCGTCGCGCTCGGTGCGGCGGTGGCCATCGACCTGGTGTGCGCGGGGGCGCGGCTGCTCGCCGGTGATCCGCCCACGGTCGGCAACGGTCCGGTGCTTGTGCTCACCGCGCTCGCCCTCATCGCCTGGCTGCGCTGGACCGGCGACGAACGGCGCAACGCGTTGCACGCCGCCGCGCTCGGCGCGCTGCTGATCCTGGCGACCAAGGTGGGCGACGTCTGGTTGCACATCACGGTGCTGAGCAGTCCCGAGGTGCTCGACGAGTACGTGATGCTCGCCGATCACGCGCTCGGCGACCCTTCGTGGGTGATGGGCCGGGTGATCGACACGCTCGGCCCGGTGGTCTACGCCGTGCTGCACTGGGTCTACATCGAGCTGCCGGTGGCCGCCATCGTGGTCGCGGTGTGGCAGTTGCGCCGGGTGGTCGATTCCGGGCGGTGGCCGAGCCACTACCTGGTGCGGACCTTCCTGGTGCTCGGGTTGGTCGGACCGATCGTCTATGTCCTCTTCCCGGTGGTCGGTCCGATGTTCGCCTATGGCGCCGACGGCAACGGACTCCAGATCGGCAACTACTGGCCGGGCGTCCTCCCGCCGATCGACCGCAGTCCCGAGCCGCTGCCCTTCGACACGGCGACTCCGCGCAACTGCATGCCGTCCATGCACACCGCGTGGGCGCTGTCGGTCTTCCTGCACACCCGCCGCGATATCGACGGCTCCCGCGCACCCGCCTGGCTGCGCTGGGGCGGCACCTTCTGGCTGCTGGCCACGCTGGCCGCGACGCTCGGCTTCGGCTACCACTATGGCGTCGACCTGGTGGCGGGCGCGGTGCTGTGCCTGACCGTCGAGTCCGCGCTGCGCGAGCCGGAACGCGGCTGGGGATGGTTCCGTATCCGCCTGGTCGCGGGCGGCGTCGCGGTGCTGGCGGTCCTGCTGCTCTCCTACCGCTACCTGGCGGTGTCGATGGCGGAGTACGCCGTCCCGGCCGGAACCATCGTGCTCGCGCTGTTGGCGGGCATGGCGGCCGCCTTCCACGCGACCTGGTTCGCGGGGCAGCGGGAGCCGGTGGTCGAGGTGCGGGAGACCGAGCCCGCCGACCGCTGAACCCATCGAGCGCTGCCGAGTCCGGCGCCGGTGGACCGCTCAGTCGATCTCGTCGCCGAGCTCGTTGACGCGCAGCAGCCCGTCGCGGTGCCGCTGTTCGCGGTAGGCGGTGCGGCCGATCAGGTGCGCGATCACCGGCGCGGTGACCAGCGTGAACAGCCCGACCAGCGCGAGCAGCCAGACATTGCCCTGGCCGCGCAGCTCGATCGCCGCGCCGCCGAGCACCAGCAGCAGCCCGACCACCTGCGGTTTGGTGGCGGCGTGCATGCGGGTCAGGGTGTCGGGGAAGCGGACGATGGCGATCGCGGCGGTGCACGCCAGCGCCGCGCCGCTGAGGATCAGCGCGGCCGATGCCCACTGCCAGCCCGTCATCGGTCGTCCCTGACGCGGAAACGGGAGACGGCGGCCGAACCGAGGAACCCGACCAGCGCCAGAGCGACGATGGCGGGCAGCACCGTGGCGTCCCGGTCGTAAGCGGCCCACACGGCGAGTCCCGCCATGGCGATGGCCATCAGCGAGTCGATGCCGACGACCCGGTCGAGCGTGCTCGGCCCCGCGAGGATGCGGTAGCTGGTGATGACGGCGGCGGCCGCGAGCAGGAAGCCCGCGAGCACGGCGACGACGGTCATGCGTTCACCTCCGGACGGATTTCGGTACGGGCCGCTCGAGTGCGGAGATCAGCAGCCGTTCCAGGCGGCGGGTCTGCTGGTAGAACCGCGCCACCGCGGCCTCGCTGCCGACGTCGAGCACATGCACGTAGACCAGGCAGCGGTTGCGGTCGATCTCGAGCACCATCGTGCCGGGGATCAGGTTGAGCAGGGCGGTGGTGAGCACCAGCACCAGATCCGACTTGGTGCTCAGGTTGACCCGCAGCACACCGGAGACCGGCGGCGGCGCGGGCCGCAGCGCGAACCACGCGATCTGCAAGCTGGATTCGAGCGCGTAGTAGGCGCTCACCCAGATCACCTCGATGAGCGCGACCAGGTTGAGCCGCCCGCTCACCGGGATTCGGGGCAGCGGCAGCGCCACCATGATCAGCGCGCCGACCACCAGCCCCGCCAGCAGGTTGGCGACGCTCAGATCGCCCCACAGCGCCATGTAGACGGCGGCGAGCCAGAGCAGCACGCCGACGCGGACCACGCTGTCCTTGCCGATCCGCCGCGAGCCGGATCCGCTTGTCCCGCCGGGGATCTCGTCGCCGATCCTCATGCCTGTGCCGCACTGGGCTCGGGCACGCGCGGGGTCACGATTCGCTCATCTCGTTCGCTCATCGAAACGCCTCCGGTTCGCCGAGTACCGCGCCGACGTACACCGCGGGATCGTTCAGGTCGGCCGCGGCGCGGTCGGCGATGCCGAGGATCGGTCCGGCCAGCACGGTGAGGCCGAGACCGACCGCGGCGAGCGCCACCGTCGAGAGCAGCATGAGCGGCGGGATGCGGCCGGGATCGGTGCGCTCGTCGTAGAGCACGTCGGTCGAATCCTCGATCAGGGTCGGCGGTTTCGCGGCCGCGAGGTGTCCCTCCGGAGCTTCGGAGCGCGGCCGCCAGAACGCCTTGGCCCAGACCCGCGCGACGACGTAGAGCGTCAGCAGACTGGTCAGCACCGCGCCACCGACCAGCACCCAGGCCAGCACGCCGCCGTCGGCCGCGCCCGCCTGGAGCAGCGCGACCTTGCCGATGAAACCCGAGAACGGCGGTATACCACCGAGATTCAGCGCGGGCACCAGGAATAGCACGCCGAGCACAGGACTCGCCGCGGCCAGCCCGCCGAGCCTGCGCAGCGAGGTGGAACCGGCCTGCCGCTCGATCAGGCCGACCACCAGGAACAGGGTGGTCTGCACCAGAATGTGGTGCGCCACATAGAACACCGCGCCCGCCAGACCGGCCGCCGTGGCGAGCCCGACGCCGAAGATCATGTACCCGATGTGGCTGACCAGCGTGAACGACAGCAGCCGTCGGATGTCGTGCTGGGCGATCGCGCCGAGGATGCCGATCATCATGGTGAGCAGGCCGCAGATCAGCAGGATGTTGTCGAAAGCGCCGTCGGGGAACAGCAGTGTGTGCGTCCGAATGATCGCGTACACACCGACTTTCGTCAGCAAACCGGCGAAGACTGCGGTCACCGGCGCCGGTGCGGTCGGGTAGGAGTCGGGCAGCCAGTTGTACAGCGGGAACACCGCCGCCTTGATGCCGAAAGCGACCAGCAGCACCGCGTAGACCGCCGTGCGTACGCCTTCGGGGGCCGCGCCGAGGCGTACGGCGATCTGCGCCAGGTTCAGTGTCCCGGTGGTCGCGTAGACCAAGCCGATGCCGGTCAGGAAGATCAGCGACGACAGCATCGACACCATCACGTACGCCACCCCCGCGCGGATGCGTTCGGCGGTCGCGCCCACGGTGAGCAGCACGAACGACGCGGCGAGCAGCATCTCGAAGCCGACGAACAGGTTGAACAGGTCACCGGCCAGGAAGGCCGCCGAAACACCGGCTGTCAGAACGAGATACGTGGGGCGGTAGATGGAGGTCGGCTGGCGCTCGTCGCCGTCGCGGATATTCTGGCCCGCGCCGTAGACCGAGACGGCGAGCAGCACGATGGCCGAGATGAGCAGCATCCCCGCGGCCAGCCGGTCCACTACCAGCGTGATGCCGATCGGGGTGTCCCACCCGCCGACCTGCACCGCGGCGGTGCCGTCTCGGTCGGCCAGATAGAGCAGCATTCCGGTGATGACGACGACCGCGGTCAGCACGACCAACGTGACCGCGCGTTGAATGCGGGGTCTGCGGCCGAAGATCAGCGTCGCGGCGGCGCCGAGCAGCGGAACGAGCACCGGCAGCGGCGCGAGCGCGGGCAGAAGGTGCGGCGAGAGGCTCAATCTTCCGGATCCTCTCGGTCGCGCCGCGCCGCCACTTCCGCGTCACCGGGGTCGTTCTGCACGTCGTCGGTGGTGGTGAGCATGTAGGAGCGGTAGGCGAGGGAGAGCACGAACGCCGCCAAGCCCATCGTGATGACGATCGCGGTGAGCATCATCGCCTGGGCGAGCGGGTCCGCCATGCCCTCGTGCGCGCCCGCCTCGGCGCCGCCGACGGGCGGGTCGCCGTCCGGACCGCCGACGGTCAGGATCAGCAGGTTCACCGCGTTGCCGAACAGGATCATGCCGAGCAGCATCTTGGAGACGGCGCGCTCCAGGATCAGGTAGACGCCGCAGGCGGTGAGGACGCCGATGAGGACGAGCAGGGTCAGGTTCGATGTCATGCCTCCACCTCGCTGGCGCTCGGTTCCGGCATGCCGTCGGCGGGCTGGCACATGATTCGCTCACTTCGTTCGCTCATGCCTCCACCTCGCTGGCGCTCGGCTCCGGCATGCCATCGGCGGGCTGGCACATGATTCGCTCACCGCGTTCCCTCATGACCGACTCCCTCGCGGCGCCGGGGAGGGCTCGTCGCTCGGGGAGTCGCCGAGTTCGCTGTCCAGGCGGGCGCCGAGGCTGCGCAGCACGTCGAGGACCAGGCCGACCACGATCAGATAGACGCCGAGGTCGAACAGCAGCGACGTCACCAGCTTGACGTGGCCGAACAGCGGCAGCGTCACCTCGATGATCGCCGAGGACAGCGGCGGCGCGCCGAGCAGCAGCGAGCCGGCCGCGGTGCCCGCCGCCAGCGTCAGTCCGGCGCCGAGGACGTGGCCCGCTTCCACCGGCAGCGCCTCGCCGAGTTCGTAGCGGCCGCCCGCGAGATACCGCAGCGTCAGCGCGAGGCCCGCGGTGAGGCCGCCCGCGAAACCGCCGCCGGGAGCGTTGTGGCCCGCGAAGAAGAAATAGATCGAGAGCACCATGATCGTCGGGAAGAGCAGGCGCGCGGTGATCTGCAAGACCATCGAGCGTTCCCGGCGGTCGACCAGCCGTCCGGCGGGCAGCCAGCTGACGAGGTCCGGGTTGTAGTGCGGCGAGTCGGCGGCGCGTGGCGCGGCGCCGAAACGCCTGGTGCGGAACACCATCGAGGCGACGCCGGTGGCGGCGACGATGAGCACCGAGACCTCGCCGAGGGTGTCCCACGCCCTGATGTCGACGAGCAGCACGTTGACCGCGTTCTTGCCGCCGCCGAGCCGGTAGGCGGCCTCGGGGATCCGGTGCCAGATGGGTTCCGCGCCGCGCGCCGCCGTGGCGAAGGCGGCCAGCACCGTGACGCTCGCCCCGACCGCGACGGCCAAGGCGGCGCGGCGCGTCTCGAACGCGGTGGTCCTGCTCTCCTCGATCTCGGCGGGGAAGGCGCGCAGGACGAGCACGAAGACCACCAGCGTCACCGTCTCGACGAGGAACTGGGTGAGGGCGAGGTCCGGCGCGCCGTGCAGCGCGAAGATCACGCCGCAGCCGTAGCCGGTGACGCCGACGACCAGCACGCTGGCGAGCCGGTTGCGCAGGATGGTCGCCGCGAACGCCATAGCCGCCATGATCCCGGCGATGGCGAGTTGCAACGGCGAATCCCACAGGCGCAGTTCCACTCCCGTCTTGGTGCCCAGCGCGAGCAGGACCGCGGGCAGGATGGTCAGGGTGCCGAGAATGGCGGCCTGCGTCAGCGGAAGCGAACCGCGCTGCACCGATCCGGTCATCCGCAGCGAGAGCCGATCCATCCCGCGCAGGGTGGCGTCGTAGGCGCGGTCGGCGTTGCCGAGGCGCGGGTGCGCCGTCTCGCCGAATCGGTTGCGCACCAAGAAGAGTGCCGAGCCCGCGGCGATGATCAGCACCGACAGCGCGAGCGGCACGGTGAACCCGTGCCACAGCGCCAGATGCGAAACCAGCTCGCCCGGAAGCGTTTCCGGATACCCGCGCAGCAGCTCGTCCAGCCACTGCGCGCCGATACCCGCGGCGAGGCTGGCGACGGCGAGTGCCATGGGCGGCGCGAGGAACAGCGGCCCCGGCGCGTGCCACGACGGTTGCTTGTCGAGTTCCCTGTCCCCGAACGCGCCCCAGACGAAACGGGCGCTGTAACCGACGGTCAGCATGGAGCCGAGCACGATCGCCGCGCACAAGGCGATGCGCGCCGGAACCGTCAACGTGTCCGCGTCCAGGATCGCGCCGAGCGCGCTCTCTTTGCCGACGAACCCGAGCAGCAGTGGAATGCCCGCCATGCTCAGCGCCGCGAGCACGGCGACCCCGCACAGCACCGGAGCCCGCCGACCGAGCCCGGACAACTCGCGCAGATCGCGGGTCCCCGCGCCGTGGTCCACGATCCCGACCACCATGAACAGGCAAGCCTTGAACAGCGCGTGCGCCACGATCAGCGTCGTCCCGGCCAGCGCCGCGTCCGGCGTGCCGATGCCGAGCAGCACGATCAGGAAACCCAGCTGGCTCACCGTGCCGAAGGCGAGCAGCAGTTTCAGATCGGTCACCCGCAGCGCGCGAATGCCCGCGAGCAGCATGGTCACCGCGCCGAGGACGAGCACCATCGGATGCCACGGCGGACTGCTCGCGAACACCGGCGCGAGCCGCGCCACCAGGTACACGCCCGCCTTCACCATGGCCGCGGCGTGCAGGTACGCGCTGACCGGGGTGGGCGCGGCCATCGCGCCGGGGAGCCAGAAGTGCAGCGGAACGATCGCGGACTTGCTCAGCGCGCCGACGAGCACGAGCGCCACCGCCACCGATACCGCGATCCCGTCCGGAAGGCGGTCCATGGCCAGCAGTTCCGACAGCAGGTAGGTGCCGCAGGTCTGTCCGAGGATCACGATGCCGACCAGCATCGCCAGCCCGCCCGCGCCGGTGACCAGCAGTGCTTGCAGCGCCGCGCGTCTGCTGGTCGCCCGTTCGGCGTTGTGGCCGACGAGCAGGAACGACAAAACCGTCGTCGTCTCCCAGAAGACGTAGAGCAGCAGCATATTGTCGCTGGTGACCAGTCCGAACATCGCGCCCGCGAAGCCGACGAACTGGGCGGCGAAGACGCCGAGTCGCGGTTCGTCGTCCGTGAAGTAGCGGGTGCAGTAGAGCAGGATCAGCGTGCCGATGCCGAGCACGAGCGCGGCCATGACGGCCGCGAGCGAATCGAAGCGCAGCTCGATGTTCATCGCGATCGCGGGCGCCCAGGTCAGCCGAACCTGCTGCGCGCTATCCCAATTCGCGACCACCCAGCCGAAACCGCCGAGCGGCGCGAGCGCGAGCACCGCGAAAGCGTTGCGCCCCAACACCCGTACGCACCACGGCGCTGCCAGCGCGGCGAGCGCGTGCGCGAGCAGGATTACGAGCAAACTGCACTCCGTCAGGTCGTGGCGGGCGGTGGTGCGGTTCCAGCCTACGTGGAGCCAGGGTTTTCTGCGGAAGTGGCCGCTATGGCGTCAGCCATGTCGCGGCGGCTCGGCTATATATCCGCTACCTCGTCCCGGTGCGCGGGCGGCGCCGGTTTGCGGTAGGCGCGCGGCCGCAGGCGGTAAAGCAGGAGCAGGGCGAACGTGCACCCGGCCACGATCATCAGCGCCACCTTGCCGGGCGTGGTGGCGTGCGCCATGTTGTCCCGCGGCGGCCACGTTTCGTTCTCCACCGGCAGCGCGGTGACGACGCTCGGCAGGGCGAGCGCGGCGAGGGCGAGTACGGCGCTCGGGCCGTAGTGCGGTCGGGCGGCGCCGCCGCAGAAGCCGGCGGTCAGCGCGAGCAGCACCGTCGCGACGGAGTAGTAGACCGTGCCGTCGCCGTGCGCGTCCACCCACGCGAACACCGCGACGCCCATCAGCGCCAGCAGCGCCAGGAACGGCGACGGCGCGCGCAGACCGGCGAACAAGCCGAGCGCGGTGAGCGCGAGCACCACCAAGAGGCTCCACCAGGGCCGGGGCGCGTAGCCGAGCGAGTCGGCGGTCGCGACCAAGCTCACCGCGAGCAGCACGCCGATCCCATCGCGTCCGGGCAGCAGCATGGCCGCGATCAGCGCGGCGCTGATGATGGCCGCGACGGCGATCGCGATCTCCAGCCGGTTGTCGCCGGGCGCGGAGACATTGTTGTATTGGCCGGCCAGCCATTCGCTCGCCGCCAGGACGATCAGGCCGAGCACGATCGCCGCGAGTATCGGCGTGATCGGCAGATCGATGGGCACCGTCGAGTCGCTCTCCGGTTCGGCCCGGTCGCGATTGCGGGCGATGGCGACGAACAGCAGCACCACCGCGATGCCGATCATCGAGAACGGCGGCGTTTCCAGTACTACCCACGGGTCCTGCTCGGGCAGGTCGAGCAGGTCGGCGAGATCGCCGAAGACGAAGATGCTCGTCGCGCCGAGCACGTAGCCGATCGCCGAGGTGCGGCGGCGCAGCGCGACGACGCCCAACGCGCCCAACAGGATTCCGCCGCAGACCGCGTCGATATAGTTCTGCGTGGTGAGCAGATCCGCGGAGGCGACGTCGCGGCCCGCGAAGTGGTTTACGTACATGCCGAGCGCGCCGACGAACGCGACGATCCAGCCGACCAGCGGCCGGGCGAAGGTGGTGATCAGCACCGCGACCGTGACCGCGACGACCATGCCGATCGTCGCGCCGCGCGGCACGCTGTTGATCAGGCTGGCGATCCGGTACGGGGTGCTCTGCGCGGTCCAGGCGAAGGTGATCGGCAGGAACAGCGCGACTCCCGCGACCGCGGCCCCGAGGAGGGCCGTGACCACGTCGACTCCGTCGCCGATCCATCGCCGCACCAGGGCAACATACCCGCGCGACGGCGCCCAGCCCGTGATTACCGGCCCAGCGCCGTGTCCGTCAGCTGCGGTTTTCCGCGTACTTGCGCAGCGCTTCGACCTGATCCGGATCCAGCGACGGACGCACCACCGCGCGGGCGGCGGCGAGAT
The DNA here is from genome assembly GCF_059570515.1 of Nocardia sp. CNS-044. Lineage (NCBI taxonomy): Bacteria > Bacillati > Actinomycetota > Actinomycetes > Mycobacteriales > Nocardiaceae > Nocardia > Nocardia sp. CNS-044. The sequence continues at coordinate 93,617 of NZ_JCANSX010000001.1, read as the reverse complement.
CGGCGGCGGTGACGTCGGCGGCCGCCACGTCGCGGCGCATCGCCGCGAGCGCGGCCTCGCGCAGCAGCGCGGCGCAGTCGGCGGCGGAGTAGCCGTCCAGGTCGGCGGCCAGCGCGGTCAGGTCGACGTCGGCGGCCAGCGGCACCGAACGACCCGCGGTCCGCAGGATCTCCAGCCGCGCCGCGGCGTCCGGCGGAGGCACGAACACCAGCCGCTCCAATCGGCCCGGTCGCAGCAGCGCGGGATCGATCAGCTCGGGCCGGTTCGTCGCGCCGAGCACCACCACGTCGCGCAGCGGCTCCACGCCGTCGAGCTCGGTGAGCAGCGCGGCGACCACGCGGTCGGCGACACCGGAGTCGGTGCTCTGCCCGCGTCGCGGCGCGAGCGCGTCGACTTCGTCGAGGAAGATCAGCGACGGCGCGGAATCCCTTGCCCGCTGGAATAATTCGCGCACCGCCCGTTCGGACGCGCCGACCCACTTGTCCAGCAGTTCCGCGCCCTTGACCGCGTGCACGCTGAGCTGGCCCGAACCGGCCAGTGCCCGCACCAGGTACGTCTTGCCGCAGCCCGGCGGGCCGTAGAGCAGCACGCCGCGCGGCGGATCGATGCCGAGCCTGGCGAAGGAATCCGGATGGCGCAGCGGCCAGAGCACCGATTCGGTGAGCGCCTGCTTCGTCTCGATCATGTCGCCGACGTCGTCCAGGCCGAGGCTGCCGATCGCCAATTCCTCCATGCCGGAACGCGACAGCGGACGGATCACCTCCAGCGCGCCGACCAGGTCCTGCTGGGTCAGGCGTGGATCGGCCTGCTCCTTGCTGACCCGCGACGCCGCGCGCAGCGCCGCCTCCCGGCACAGCGCCGCGAGATCCGACACCACGAAACCCGGTGTGCGCGCGGCGATCACGTCGAGCTTCAGATCGTCGGTCGGCACCTTGCGCAACAGCTGCTCCAGCAGCGCCTTGCGCATCGCCGACGTCGGCAGCGGCAGTGCGAGCTCCCGATCGCACAGGTCCGGCGCGCGCAGCCGGGCGTCCACACCGGCCGGATGCGCGGTGGTCGCGATGAACGCCACGCTGGTCTCGGCCATGGCCGCCCGAAACTGGTCCAGGATCAGCGTCGCGACCGGCTCGGGGTCGGCGGGCAGCAGCGCGTCGATGTCGGTGACGAGCAGGATGCCGCCGCGCCCGGACGCGACATCGGCGACCGCCTCGGCCACCTCGCGCAGCCGGGCGCCGCCCTCCTGCGCGCCGACCGAAGGTCCGTCCAATTCGACGATGCGCCGCGGGGCGGTCACCGACCTGGCCAGCGTGGCCTTGCCGACACCGGCGGGTCCGGTGATCAGCACCCCGAGATGGGGTGTGGCGCCGAGGGTTCTGAGCAGTTCGGGTTCGTCGAGCGCGAGGCTGAGCCATTCGGTCAGCTTCGAGGCCTGGGCGTGCACGCCGACGAGTTCCTCCGCGGGAACGCGCGGCGGCGCGGCGCGCACCGCGGTCGCACCGTTGGTGCCCGCGGCGGCCTCGATCACCGCGCGGGAGGTATGGCCCGCGGCCGCCGCGCGTTCGGCGGCGTCCAGCGCCGCGACCGCCCCAGCGCCCCAGGCGACGGCCGTGTTGGGCTGCACGCTCACCGGCCCGCGCACCGGATCGGTGGCGGTGACGGTCAGCAGTTCGGTCGTCCACGCGATGCCGAAGGTGCGCGACAACGCCTGGCTCGCCGCCGACGAGGGGATGTCCGGTCCCAGATCGCGCGGCAGCAGCGAGACCGCGTCGCCCACCGTGACGACCTTGCCGAGCAGCGCCTGCCGCAGCGTGGCGGCCGGAATGCTGCGGCAGGCGTGCACCGAGCCGCTGACCGAGATCTGCTTGGCGCCGTACACCGAGGCGGGGGAGACCACCACGGTGGCGTTCTCGCGCAGTCCCGCGTTCGACAGCGTCACGTCGTCCAGCAGCGCGACGCCCGCCGGAGTGCCCGCGGGCGCGATGCCGACCACCGCGGCGGTGCGGCGCGATCCCGCCAGCGCGACTCCGTCCCACTCGCGCAGGCCGAGCGCCGTCAACGCCTCCGGATGCAGGCGGACCACCCCGCGTCTCGCATCGGCGGCGGACGTATTCAGTCGAGCGGTGAGCGCCAGTTCTGCCACTGTGCCATTCTGCCCGCGTTGGCGTGCCGGTGGACAGGGACCGGGCGTAGCCGCGCCCTCGTCGCGGCCGACGGGACCCTGTCGCGGCGGCTAGCGGCGGCTAGATGATGCGAGCGGCGACGGCCACCGGCTTGTCCGCGTTGCTCGGCGACAAGCAGACCAGCTTGGCGGTGCCGAGCGCGACGTTCGGGCTGCCCGCGAACGAGCTTTCCGGGTTCTCGGCGAGGATCTGCTCGATCACCCGCTTCTCGGCTTCGCCGTCGAGTTCCTTGAACTCACCGCACGTGGTGCGCGAGGCCGGGCCGAGGCCGGAGGTGTCGGCGGACTCCGTGGTCGCCGGAGCGCTGTCGGGGGTCGTTGGCGCCGAAACGGTCGTGGTCGGAGCCTGCGTCGCGCTGGCACTGGTGCCCGTGCTGCCCTTGCGTAGGCCGCTCGCATCGGAGGACTCGTCCGACCCGCCGCAGCCGGTCGCCGCCAGAGCCACCGCTCCCGCGGCCAGGACGATGACGGAAATTCGCTTCATTTGGTGCTTTCCCGGGTGCCACAGAGCGCCGGAGCCTCCGGCGTCGGCAGCAGCGTACCGGGAAGGATCGGGTTGTCGGCAAGCCCAGGCGCACGCGGGCTCAGTGAATGTGCGCCTGCCAGTCCTCGGGAACCCGCCCGCGCGGGCCGGGTACCCCCTGGTCCGCGGGATGGCTGTGCGGGGGAGCCAGCTCGGGTCCGCCGCCGTACATCTCCTCGCTGCGGAAATCCCAGAACCAGTCCTCACCTGGCTCGAAGCTCTGGATGAAGGGGTGACCGGTGTCCTTGGCGTGCTTGCTCGCGTGCTGGGCCGGTGAGGTGTCGCAGCACCCGATGTGACCGCACTCGGCACAGCGGCGCAGATGAACCCACCAACCCTGATTCTCTTCGCACTCGAGGCAGCCCGGCCCGCTGGGCGGGACAACCGGATTGATGCCTTCGATGGCTTCCGTCATGGATTCCCTCCTGTGGCGGTGCGTTCGGTCATGGGGCTTCCAGCGCGTCTTCATTGTGCTCCGGCCGGTGCAGCGGGAGGCGGACCGTGAAGCGGGTGTTGCCGGGTTCGGATTCGACTCGGATGTCGCCGTTGTGCTTGTTGACGACGATGCGGAAGGAGATGTCGAGGCCGAGGCCGGTGCCTTCGCCGACCGGTTTGGTGGTGAAGAACGGTTCGAAGACGCGGCGTCGGACATCCTCGGGCATGCCGGGGCCGGTGTCGCCGATCTCGACGACCGCGCAGTCGTTCTCCTTGCCAGTTCGGATGGTGAGGGTGCCCTCGCCGCGCATGGCGTAGACCGCGTTGTCGATCAGGTTCGTCCACACCTGGTTCAGTTCGGCGGCGTAGCAGGGCAGCGGCGGCAGGCTGCGGTCGTACTCCTTGACCACTTTCACGCCGTCCCCGAGCTTCCTGTTCAACATGACCAGGGTGCTGTCGAGCAGCTCGTGCAGGTCGACAACCTGGAACGGGGCCCGGTCCATCTGCGAGTACTGCTTGGCGGCGCCGACGAGCGTGGAGATCCTGGTGGTCGAATCGGCGATCTCGTTCATCAGCAGCTCGGTCTCGATGGTGTAGTTGAGCCAGCGGATCGCACCTTCGAACACTTTGTTCGGGCAGCCCTCCAAGGTGCCCCAGATCCGTTCCAGCCAGTCCACGTCGAATCCGGCCTGCACGAAGTTCGGCGCCAGCGCCCAGCCGTCGCCGATCTCGTGCTCCTCGAGCCATTCACCGAGCATGTCCTCCCGGTCGGCGGCTTCCATCGGAGTCAGCTCGGGCGCCTTGGCCACCTGGGCAGCGGCCTCCTCCTGCAACCGCACCAGGGTGACGAGCACCTCCGGCTGGAACCGCCCGTCGGCCATCATGGCCAGCTTGTGCCGCATACCCGCGACCCGCTCGCGCAGGCCCGAGGTGGCGCGCACGGCAGCGGCGGCCGGGTTGTTCAGCTCGTGGGTCAGACCCGCCGAGAGCGAACCGAGCGCGAGCAGGCGTTCCCGTTCGGCGACGCGCTGGGCGGTGTTGCGGTTGCCGAAGAACGCGCCCTCCAACAGGTGCACCGCCATCGGGAACCACTCGTGCATCATCCGCGCGAAGGTGCCCGCGTCCAGCACGTAGAACCGGGACTTGCGGGTGACGTACATCGACCCGGTGTAGTTCGGATCGGCCTTGTCGCCCAGGTACGCGCTCCACGCGCCCGCGTAGACGCCCTTGTGATCGGTGCGGTTCAGCTCGATCTCGGTGCCGCTGGACAGCTTGGTCAGCCGCACTTCGCCGTCCATCAGGACGTAGAAGCAGGTGGCCGGGTCTCCCTCGCGGTAGACGAGTCCCGGCTCGATGTACTCGATGCGCCCGTCCGCGCACAGCCAGGCCAGCTGGTCGTCATCGAGCTTCTCGAACAGGAACAGGGTGCGCAGCTCGGCGGGATCGCAGACGAGATGCGAACGGCGCGCCGCGTTTTCGATGGTCACAACTGTCCTCCTGAGATCACGCCAGGTACCGGTGCACGAGCATGACCGCCATCGCGCCCTCGCCGACCGCCGAGGCGACCCGCTTGGCCGACTCGGCGTGCACGTCGCCCGCGACGAACACGCCCGGCACGCTGGTTTCCAAATGGTGTGGCGGGCGGGGCAATTCCCAGCCCGACGGACGCGCGCCGTCGACCATCAGATCGGGACCGGCCAGCACGTATCCGGAATCGTCGCGCTTGACAACGCCATCGAGCCAGTCGGTCTGCGGCGCCGCGCCGATGAAGAGGAAGAGACGCTCGGCCTCGGCCTTCTCCTCCGTGCCTGTGACGTTGTCGCGCAACACGATCCACTCCAGGTGATCGTTGCCGTCCGCGGCGGTCACCTCGGTGTTGGTGTGCACCTTGATATTCGGGATCTGTGCGATCTGCTGGATCAGGTAGTGCGACATCGACTTCTCCAGCGAGTCCCCGCGCACCACCAAGTGCACCGTGCGGGCGTTGCGGGACAAGAAGACCGCCGCCTGTCCGGCCGAGTTGGCCCCGCCGACGATGTAGACCTCGTGGTCGGCGCATTCGGACGCCTCGGTCATCGCCGAGCCGTAATACACGCCGCGACCGGTGAATTCGTCGACGCCGGGCGCGGGGTGGCGCCGATAGTCGACGCCAGTCGCGATGATCACGGTGTGGCCGCACAGGGTGCCGCCGTCGGCGAAACGCACAGTGCGGGCGGAACCGTTGACCTCGAGCCCCACCACCTCGCGCGTGGTGATCACCTCGGCGCCGAACTTGGCGGCCTGCCGCCGCGCCCGGTCGGCCAGCTGCGCGCCGGACACCCCGTCGGGGAACCCGAGGTAGTTCTCGATGCGCGAACTCTGCCCGGCCTGTCCGCCGGTGGCGGTGCGTTCGACGAGCACCGTGCGCAGGCCCTCGGACGCGCCGTAGACCGCGGCGCCGAGCCCGGCGGGACCGCCGCCGACCACGATCAGATCGTAGAAATCGCCGGTGGGGGTGACGTTGAGCCCGACGCTCTCGGCCAGCGCGCTGTCGGTCGGCTGGACCAGCGCGTCACCGGCGGCGGTGATCACCACCGGACATCGGTTCGGGTCGGCGCCCGCGGCCTCCAGCAGCCGGGCGCCCTCCGGCTCGTCGGCCAGGTACCAGCGATAGGGCAGTTGGTTGCGGGCGAGGAACTCGCGCAACTGCGAACAGCGCGGCGACCAGCGGTTGCCGACCACCTTGGTCTCGGTCACCGGCCGGTGTTCGCTGCTGCGCCAGGCGTCGAGCAGGCCGTCCAGGACCGGGTAGAGCTTCTCCTCCGGCGGATCCCACGGCTTGAGCAGGTAGTGGTCCAGGTCGACGACGTTGATCGCGTCGATCGCGGCGTTGGTGTCGGCGTAGGCGGTCAGCAGGACGCGGCGCGCGTACGGGTGCAGGTCCATGGCCTGCTCCAGGAATTCGATGCCGTCCATGCCGGGCATCCGGTAGTCGGCGATCAGCACGGCGACCGACTGGCCGCGCAATTTCATCTCACGCAGGGCTTCGAGCGCCTGCGGGCCGGATTCCGCGCGCAGAATCCGGTAGTCGGCGCCGTAGCGACGGCGCAGATCGCGGACGACCGCCCGGGAGACGCCCGGATCGTCGTCGACGCTCAGGATTGCCGGTTTCGTAGCAGCGGGTGAAGTCACCCCAGAAGTATCTCGCCTCGGCGTCGGGTGTGTCGCCGAAGTTTCCCGTCCCCCTGATCACCCCCGAGGTGTGGGTCACACCCGGTGTTGGAGCACCATCTCGAGTTCGCTCGGCGTGAGCAGCCGCTCCAGCCGTTCCTCTTGGGCGAGCGCCTTCGCGGCTCGGCGCGGTATGGAACCGGGCGCCGCGGGCCCGTCGTCGGATTCTAGCGAGGGAAGCAGTGGGACTTGGTCCGGCTGCCGACGATGAAGAAGCGAGCGAAGATTCACGGCCGATCACCTCACGCTGGACGGGAAAGTTGGTGGCTGTGCTTGTGCTTCGTCTATCCGCCATTGTGCGCGGCCCATTACGACGGGAGGTAACCAAAAAGCCAAAATGTGACACAGTTGTCTTCCAACGGCGCCCGTTTAGGATGTCTGTTACTCGTCGTACACATGTGTCCGGTTTGTCCGGACCGCGCAACACCGGAGGCAGCGTTGCCCAACCACCTCGAAGCGTCCGTCGACATCGCCGCACCGCCGGAGCGGGTCTGGCAGATCGTCTCGGACCTGAAGCGCATGCCCGAGTTCAGCCCGATGACGGTCCGGATGATTCCGCTCGGCACACCCAAGGCGGGCACCTGGACGGTGAACTGGAACAAGGACGGCTGGAAGCGCTGGCCGACGACGTCCCGCATCGTGCGGTTCGAGCCGAATCAGGCCTTCGCCTTCCGGATGAACGAGAACTACACGGTCTGGAGCTACACCCTGGAGCCGACCGCGACCGGCACCCGGCTGGTGGAGCGGCGCGACGTGTCCAACGGCGTCGCCTGGGCGGTGCGCAAGGCCATCGACACCATGCTCGGCGGCGAGCAGGCGTTCGAGGCCAACCTGGTTCGGGGCATGAACGCGACGCTCGCCAAGATCAAGGCCACGGCCGAGGCGGGCGCCTGATCTTCGCTCGATCGGCGGGCGGCACACGAACGCCCTCGCCCCGAGCGGGACGAGGGCGTTGACGCTAGTCATCAGGCGCAGCCGGACGTAGTCCGCCGCGGAGGTGCGCACAAACACGCTGCAGGACGGTAGCCCGCCCTCGGTCCGCGCATGGCCGGAGCGAGGGCGGAGGTACGCCTTACTTCCAGTTCGGCAGCGTGACGACCTGCGCCGCGTAGGAAAGCCCCGCGCCGAAGGCGATGAGCAGCGCGGTGTCACCCGGCTTCGACTCGCCGTTGCGCAGCAGCGCCTCCATCGCGAGCGGGATGGACGCGGCCGAGGTGTTGCCGGTCTCCTCGATGTCGTGCGCGAGCGCGCAATTCTCCGGCAGCTTGAGCACGCGCGCCATGATCTCGATGATCCGTCCGTTGGCCTGGTGCGGGATCATCGCCTGCATGTCGTCGGTGGTGAGTCCGGCGCGGTCGATCGCGTCGCGGCACACCTTCTCCAGCGAGTGGGCGGCCCACCGGAAGACGGCGGTGCCCTCCATGGTCAGGTAGGGCCGGACCGCGTCGAGGCCCTTCTCGTCGATCTCGGCGAAGTACTCCATCCAGTCCTTGTCCTGGCGGATCGCGTGGTGCTGGGTGCCGTCCGAGCCCCACACGGTCGGGCCGATGCCCGGCTCCTCGGAGGGGCCGACCACCACGGCGCCCGCGCCGTCGGCGAACAGGAACGCCGTGGAACGGTCGCTCATGTTGATCGTGTTGGTCAGTTTCTCCACGCCGATCACCAGCACGTTCTTCGACGTGCCGCACCGCACGAGGTCCGACGCCAGCGCCAGCGCGTGACAGAACCCCGCGCAGCCCGCGGAGACGTCGAACGCGGCCACGCCGTTCATGCCCAGCTCGGTGGCGATGCGCGGGGCGGCCGCGGGTGTCAGCAGCAGATGTGTCGACGTGGCGACGATGACGCAATCGACCTCGTCGTAATCCACGCCCGACGCTGCCAGCGCGTTCTGCGCGGCGGCCACGCTCATGCTCTGGATCGTTTCGTCCTCGGAGGCGAAACGTCGGGTCTTGATGCCCGACCGGGTCTGGATCCACTCGTCACTGGAGTTGATCGGTCCCGCAACTTCGTCGTTGGTGACCACACGGGCCGGGCGATAGACGCCGAGCCCGAGGATCGCGGTGTGCTCAGCCCCGGTGGTCTGGGCGATTCGAGCAGACATGATGCGTCTCCTAATACCTGCGGCGCTGCAGCCGGGGATCCGGCGGAGCCTCGAACTCCTCATCGATGTGCCATGGCTACGAACTTAGACATGAGGCTCCCTCATATTACCCGAGGGTTGGCGCGCGAGTGCGTATTCTCACACTCGCCGGGTATATCGTCGAAAGCACGTCCTTCTACTGCTCGGCGTGCATCCCAACTAGTGATGCGAGGTCACCATGCTCGGTCTCGGGATTATCGGCTGGATCATCATCGGTGGTCTTGCCGGCTGGATCGCAAGCAAGATCATGAAAACAGACGCTCAACAGGGCATCCTGCTGAACATCGTCGTCGGCATCATCGGCGGTTTGCTCGGCGGTTTCCTGCTCAAGTTGCTCGGCGTCGACGTCGAGGGTGGCGGGCTGTGGTTCAGCTTCTTCACCTGCCTCGGGGGCGCGGTGATTCTGCTGTTCCTCGTCGGCCTGGTCACCGGCCGCCGGGCCTTGCGCTGACCGGACGAGTCACAGGCTCCTCCCGTAAGGTGTGATCGCTTGCGCCCGACCTATCGTTGAAGGGCGCAACCGAATGCATCCAGCACGAAAGAGGAGCCTGTGGCACGCCGTCCCACCCCGCCCGGCACGCCCGAAACCACCGGAGTCGGCCACGTCGTCGACTTGGTCAGGGCCGCCATTCCCCCGCTGCATCCCGCGGGTCTGCCCTTCGTCGCCGCGCCGCTCGCGGTCGCGGTGGTGGGCGGCAAGCGCAAATGGGTGCGCCGGACGGGTCTGGTCGCCGCGGCGGCCTGCGCCACCTTCTTCCGGCACCCCAAGCGTGTCCCGCCGAACCGGGCGGGCGCTGTGGTCGCCCCCGCCGACGGCGAGATCGCCTTGGTCGACACGGCGGCGCCGCCCGCGGAGCTCGGGCTCGGCGATCAGCCGCTGCCCCGGGTGAGCATCTTCCTCTCCGTGCTGGACGTGCACGTGCAGCGCACGCCGGTCTCCGGCACCGTCCGCGCAGTGCACCACCAGGCGGGTCAGTTCCGCTCGGCCGATCTGCCCGAAGCCAGCTCGGTCAACGAGCGCAACAGCATGCTGCTCGAGACCCCGGCGGGCAAGCAACTCGTCGTGGTCCAGATCGCCGGTCTGCTTGCCCGGCGCATCGTGTGCGACGCGCAGGTCGGCGACGTGCTCACCATCGGTGACACCTACGGTTTGATTCGCTTCGGCTCCCGGGTCGACACCTACTTCCCCGCGGGCACCGAGCTGCTGGTGCAGCCGGGGCAGCGCACCATCGGCGGCGAGACCGTTCTGGCCGTGTTGTCATGATGGAAGCGGCTGTGCCCACCCAACGGCGCAGGCGCCGCAGCGTCCGGCTGCTTCCGAGCATCGTGACCATCCTGGCGCTGGCCTCGGGTCTGTCCGCGGTGAAGTTCGCGCTGGACGGCGAGCTCGATATCGCGCTGGCCATGGTCGGCGCCGCAGCGGTGCTCGACACCCTCGACGGCCGCTTGGCCAGGATGCTCGACGCCACCACCAAGATGGGCGCGGAGCTCGATTCGCTGTCCGACGCGATCTCTTTCGGCGTCGCGCCCGCGCTCGTGCTGTACATCGCGCTGCTCGACCAGAACAGCGCGGGCTGGATCGTCGCGCTGCTGTTCGCGGTGAGTATCGTGCTGCGCCTCGCCAGGTTCAACACGCTGATGGACGACGACACCAGGCCCGATTGGTCGCGTGAGTATTTCGTCGGCGTGCCCGCTCCGGCGGGCGCGCTGATCGCGCTCGTGCCGATCGGGCTGTACGTGCAGTTCGGTGACGGCTGGTGGGTCGGCTTCTACGAGGTCGCGGCCTGGACGGTGTTCGCGGCGGCGTTGTGCGTCAGCACGATTCCGACGCTGGCGATGAAGTCGGTGTCGGTGGCGCCGCAGGCGGCGGCCGGGCTGCTCGTGCTCGTCGCGGTGGCGGCGGCGCTGCTGGTGACCTACCCGATCGTGCTGCTGCTGATCCTCGTCGCGCTGTACCTGGGCCACATTCCGTTCGCCTGGCACTCGCAGCGCTGGGTGGCCGCGCGGCCGGAGACCTGGCAGCACAAGCCCGCCGAACGCCGGGCGCAGCGCCGGGCGCAACGGCGTCGTCCGGCGATCCCCTCCGGTTTCCGCGGTTCGACCGCGCGGCTTCGGCTGCGCAGGCCCGGCGGACGCCGGGAACAGGCCGACGACGTTCTGCGCTGACACAGGCACCGCGCGCTGACCGAAGACTGACGGCGACGCGAGCGGCGAGCGCGGAGGAAGGTGAGGCGTGGAACCCGACGGACTGCGCGAATTCCAGGCGCATCGCCCGCGGTTGTTCGCGCTCGCCTACCGCATGCTCGGCTCGGCGACCGAGGCCGAGGACGCGGTGCAGGAGACCTTCCTGCGCTGGGACGGCACCGACCGGGCCACCATCCGCTCCGCGGAGGCCTGGCTCACCACCGCCGTCGTGAATCTCTGCCGCACCTGGCTGGTTTCGGCGCGGGCGCGGCGCGAGACCTACGTCGGCCCGTGGCTGCCCGAGCCCGTGCCCACCGCGGACGGCGAACTGGGTCCGCTGGAGACCGTCGAGGAACGCGAGTTGGTCTCGCTGGCGCTGCTCACCGCGCTGGAACGGCTGAATCCCGTGGAGCGCGCGGTCTTCGTGCTGCGCGAGGCGTTCGGGTACGCGCACCGCGAGATCGCCGACATGCTCGACCTCACCGAGTCGGCTTCCCAGCAGACCTACCGCAGGGCCGGTCAGCGCGTCCGCGACGGCCGGACCCGATTCGCGATCGAACCCGCCCACGCGCGAGCGCTGATCCAGCGTTTCCTGGACGCGGCGCGTTCCGGCGAGATCGATGAGCTAGGGCGGATGCTCGCCGCCGACGTCACCGCCACGGCGGACGGCGGCGGCCGGATCAACGCCGCGCGGCGGCCGGTGCACGGCGCCGACCGGGTCGCGCGCTACCTCGCCGGTCTGTTCCGCTGGGCGGTCCCCGGCATGGAGATCGGGATCGAAGAGGTCAACGGCGCACTGGCGGTGGTCGTGCGGGTCGCCGGAAATCCCATGCTGATGGTCGGTTTCGAGCTCGACGGCGAACTCGTCGGCGAGTTGTACCTCGTCGTCAATCCGGACAAGCTGGCCTACCTCGCCGCCGTTCGGGCGTAGCCGTTCTCCGGTGTGACGCGGCTCATGCCGCGGACTGTCAGGAAACGGGGGCCTATCCGGTCTGAGTGGTGTCGGCCTACGAGAGGAGCCACCATCATGACCGGGAATCAGCACATCGTCGTTCTGGGAGCCGGGTACGCGGGTCTTGCCGCGGCCAAGCGGCTGGCCGCGGCCGCCGGTGACGCGCGGGTCACCGTTGTCGACGCGCGCGCCGAGTTCGTGGAGCGGGTGCGGTTGCATCAGCAGGTCGCCGGGCAGCGGGTACGTCGCTGGGACTTGGCGGAACTCCTGGAGCGCAAGGGCATTCGATTCGTCCGGGCGCGGGCTACGGGCATCGACACGGTCGGCAAGCGGATCGAGCTGGATCGCGGTGCCGCCGTCGACTACGACATCCTGATCTACGCGTTGGGCAGTCTCGCCGATCCCGTCGGCGTCCCCGGCGCGGCGGAGTTCGCCAAGACCGTTGCCACGCCGGAGGATTCGGCATGGACCGCGAAGGGAACCGTCGCCGTCGTCGGCGCGGGCGCCACCGGCATCGAGCTGGCCGCGGAACTCGCCGAGTCCCAGCCGGATTCGCGCGTGCTGCTGCTCAGTCCCGACGAGCCCGGCGCTTGGCTCTCGGCGACGGCGGTCGCGCACATCCGGAAGGTGTTGGAGCGCTTGGGTGTCGAGATTCGCACGGACGCGAAGGTGGTCGAGGTGACCGCGGACGGGGTCCGGCTGGTGAACGGTGAATTCGTCGCCGCCGACACCACGATCTGGACCACCGGGTTCGGCGTGCCCGATCTCGCCAGCCGCGCCGGTCTCGAGGTGGACGGTGCGGGCCGGGTGCTGACGGACGAGTCGCTGCGCTCGCTCTCGCATCCGGACATCTACGCCGCGGGCGACAGCGCGGTGGTCGCCGGTCCCGGCGGGCGGTCGTTGCGGATGGCCTGCGCGACGGCGCTGCCGACGGGCAAGTACGCGGCCGACGTTGTCGCGGCGCGGATGCGCGGGCGGGACCCGCGTGACCTGCGGTTCCGATACGTCTTGCAGTGCATCAGCCTGGGGCGGCGGGACGCGGTCGTCCAGTTCGTGCACGCCGACGACACCCCGGCTCGGACCGTGCTGCGCGGTCGCCTCGGGGCAGGGGTGAAGGAACTCATCGTGCGCGGTGCGGCGGCCGCCGCTGGGTTGCGGTAGAGGCCGCTGGGCCGGATTTGCGGCGGCGCGGTATGGGATCGCGTGCTGGCCGACCAGACGGCGAGGCGGGGTGAGTAGCGGTAGAGGCCGCGATCAAGATCGTCAACCAATGGTTGACGCGGAAGTGTCGTCAACCTATGGTTGACGCATGACTTCTTCGATTCGTCTCGACGACCTCATCTCCGCCATAAAGAAGGCTCGGCCGGACAACGTGCTCGAGCAGCTCTCCGACGCGGTCATCGCCGCCGGTCACCTCGGCGAAGTGGCCGATCATCTGATCGGCCACTTCGTGGACCAGGCCCGTCGCTCCGGCGCGTCCTGGACCGACATCGGCGCCAGCATGGGCGTCACCAAGCAAGCCGCGCAGAAGCGGTTCGTCGCGAAGGGGCCCGGTGATCCGGCCGACGCCGCCGCGATGGATCCGAACGCGGGATTCGCCAAGTTCACCCCCCGCGCCCGCGCGGCGGTGATGGCCTCCCAGCAGGCCGCGCTCACCGCGGGCAACAAGCTCATCGGCCTTCCCCATCTGGTGCTCGGGCTGCTGAGCGAGCCGGAAGGCCTTGCCGCCAAAGAGATGCTGACCGCGAAACTCGACCTGGAGGAGGTGCGCGCCGCCGCGACCGCCGCGCTGCCGCCCGCCGAATCCGGCGACGAGGCGCCCACCGGTCTGGTGCCCTTCGATTCCGAGGCCAAGAAGGCGCTCGAGCTGACCTTCCGCGAGGCACTTCGCCTGGGGCACAACTACATCGGCACCGAGCACATCCTGCTCGCCATCCTCGAACAGGAGAACGGCGCCGGCCTGCTGACCGACCTCGGCATGGACAAGGCGAAAACCGAAGCGCACCTGGTGGAACTGCTTTCGGTGATCGCCGCGCAGAAGCCGTGAAGCCGGGGCGTCCCGGCGTCCGAATCGTGCTCGCCGCCCTCGTCGTCGTGGCGCTCCGCACGGTCGTGCCGAAGCCCGGTCCGTGTGCGGATCGGATGATTCTGTCGCTGAGAGCATTTCGGTACGCGTCCGCCGCACATGCGCGCCGCCGCCGCGTCGTCCGCGTGGCGGCCCGCCGTGCCCGGGACCTATACCCGCCCATGCGCGACAGCGCCGCACGGGAGCGGGCCACCCGTCCGCGGGACCTACGCCCGCCCGCGCAACCCGCCGCCCCACCGCGGCCACTGCGCCTGCGGTTTGGGGGCGGCGATCAGCGATTGCCGGTCGATGTCGGTGACGAACAGCGGTAACCGCGGTGCGAGACCGTCCAGCAGCGCGAGCAGCTTCCCGCCCAGCGCGGCCTGGTACTCGGTCATCGTCAGACCCACGATCTGAAGGAAGGCGACCCGGCCGTTGGGGGTCGCGATGGTGCCGAGCTCCGGATCGGCGACGAAGCCGACGGCTTGGATCGCCGAATCCGGCCGGTCCGCGGCGAGGGGACCGTTGGCCTTGATGGTGTGGCCGGGCTCGAACCACTTGCCCGATTGGAAGACGTACCTGGCGAGGTTCTGCAAGAAGTGCGCGGGCCAGATCGGCGCCTGCGCCTCGGCGGGATCGCCCGCCAGCCGGAAGGTGAACTCGAACCCCCACCCGGAGACGTCCGGATCGTCCCATTCCTTCGTGCCGAGCTCGCTCATGCCGTACCCGACGTAGTGCCAATGCGGGACCGGATCGGTGCGCGGGTACGCGCTGACCCCCTCCAGCGGGTCCGGCCCGCCCAGTGACCAGGGGTGCCCGACCGTCCAGTGCACCGGTTGTAGCTCGCCGTACAGCTGTGCCAGGGCGCCATCGATCGCATCCCGGCCGGGTCCAACACTCACCCGGTCACTTTAGGGGGTCGGCGCGGACGGAAATCCCCGCAGACTCCGCCCCCAGCCGCCGATTGCCGGTGACGAGGCCGGGTTGCGATGTGCTGGTCGCTTGCGCTACCGGGGTGTGTCACCGCCGACCGCTAAGCTATAGCGATGGCGGATGAATCGACTGATACGGATTCCGACCTAGTCGCGGGCGAACGCCGCGCCGACTTGTTGCGCGCTCTGTCCTATGTGTCGACGGAATCCGGACCCGACGGCGAATACATCGTGAACGGTGATCTTCCGCCCGAAGTGGCGCCACCGTTCATTCGGGCCGTCATGCGCATCGAGGCCGAACTGCTGCTGCACGACGCCGAGCTCGTCACCGTGGACAACGAGGAACCCAGAACACCGGAGGATCGTCGCACCGACGCGCTTGTCGCGCTGTTCCTGCGCATCGACGACCGGCACTGAGACGCGGACCGCGGAGCGCACCGGGAAGGCTCGGACCTTGCACTCGACACCCTCGAGTGCTAGAAATGGCTTTGGCACTCTCGACCTGTGAGTGCCAGGGTCGGGACGGTGAGACCGGGTTTCATCGACACCCCCGGTCGTCCGTCGCGGGCACCGAACCTGGCCAGCGTAACTGGGGCGATCCAACCAGCGGTCGTCCTGTGTGTCAGCCATACACATGGAGGATCTCAACAACGCCATGGCCAAGACAATTGCGTACGACGAAGAGGCTCGCCGCGGCCTCGAGCGTGGTCTGAACAGCCTCGCCGACGCGGTCAAGGTGACGCTGGGCCCCAAGGGTCGCAACGTCGTCCTCGAGAAGAAGTGGGGCGCCCCCACGATCACCAACGATGGTGTTTCCATCGCCAAGGAGATCGAGCTGGAGGACCCGTACGAGAAGATCGGCGCCGAGCTGGTCAAGGAAGTCGCCAAGAAGACCGACGACGTCGCGGGCGACGGCACCACCACCGCCACCGTCCTGGCTCAGGCGCTGGTGCGCGAGGGCCTGCGCAACGTCGCGGCCGGCGCGAACCCGCTGGGTCTGAAGCGCGGCATCGAGAAGGCCGTCGAGGCCGTTACCGCCAAGCTGCTCGACACCGCCAAGGAGGTCGAGACCAAGGAGCAGATCGCTGCCACCGCCGGTATCTCGGCGGGCGACGCGTCCATCGGTGAGCTGATCGCCGAGGCTATGGACAAGGTCGGCAAGGAAGGCGTCATCACCGTCGAGGAGAGCAACACCTTCGGCCTCCAGCTGGAGCTGACCGAGGGTATGCGCTTCGACAAGGGCTACATCTCCGGTTACTTCGTGACCGACCCGGAGCGTCAGGAAGCGGTCCTCGAGGACCCGTACATCCTGCTGGTCGGCTCGAAGGTCTCGACCGTCAAGGACCTGCTGCCGCTGCTGGAGAAGGTCATCCAGGCCGGCAAGCCGCTGCTGATCATCGCCGAGGACGTCGAGGGCGAGGCCCTGTCGACCCTGGTGGTCAACAAGATCCGCGGCACCTTCAAGTCCGTCGCCGTCAAGGCCCCGGGCTTCGGTGACCGCCGCAAGGCCCAGCTCGCCGACATCGCGATCCTGACCGGTGGCGAGGTCATCAGCGAAGAGGTCGGCCTCTCGCTGGAGACCGCCGGTGTCGAGCTGCTCGGCCAGGCGCGCAAGGTCGTCGTCACCAAGGACGAGACCACCATCGTCGAGGGCGCGGGCGACGCGGAGGCCATCCAGGGCCGCGTGGCGCAGATCCGCACCGAGATCGAGAACTCCGACTCGGACTACGACCGTGAGAAGCTGCAGGAGCGTCTGGCCAAGCTGGCCGGCGGTGTCGCGGTGATCAAGGCGGGCGCGGCCACCGAGGTGGAGCTCAAGGAGCGCAAGCACCGCATCGAGGACGCCGTCCGCAACGCGAAGGCTGCCGTCGAAGAGGGCATCGTCGCCGGTGGTGGCGTGGCCCTGCTGCAGTCGGCTCCGGCGCTGGACGCGCTGAACCTCACCGGTGACGAGGCCACCGGCGCGAACATCGTGCGCGTCGCGCTGTCGGCTCCGCTGAAGCAGATCGCCTTCAACGCCGGCCTCGAGCCCGGCGTGGTCGCCGAGAAGGTCTCGAACCTGCCCGCGGGTTCCGGCCTGAACGCCGACTCCGGCGAGTACGAGGACCTGCTGGCCGCCGGCGTCGCCGACCCGGTCAAGGTCACCCGCTCGGCCCTGCAGAACGCGGCCTCCATCGCGGCCCTGTTCCTGACCACCGAGGCCGTTGTCGCCGACAAGCCGGAGAAGGCCGCCGCTCCCGCCGGCGACCCGACCGGTGGCATGGGCGGCATGGACTTCTGATCCCCGGATCAGCGAGTTCCCGCTAGTCACGAAGGCCGGTCCACCCTCGGGTGGACCGGCCTTCCGCGTTCGGTTCCCCTGAGACCGGCGAAAACGCAGCGCATTCCGTATGTCGGTTGTCGCTCCGATCCATCATCGCGACGAGTGGACCGGTGTCGAGCACCGTTGTGGTCACTGCCATTCGGACCGTCGCCGCCGAAGGCGCTCGCGGATGTAGTCGTCGTGGGACTCGGCGCTGTCGGTTCGCCCGGATGCCCAGATTCCGGTCAGCGACCTCAGCGCTTCGGATGTCTTCGCGGCATCGGTCTCGTCGTCCGAGGCGGAAACCGCGGGTAGAGCAGGATCTTCCGACACGAGCAACCGTAGATGCCGCGCTTGCGCGGGAGTCAGTCGGTCGACGAGGTGATGCAGTTCCTCGTAGTCGATCTCGGTGGCGGCCTCCCGAAGCCGGCCGTCCTTTCAGGTGGTGGCGGGGAGGCGGAGGCGTTCGGCTAGTTCGTTGAAGATGTAGAAGTTGGGGATGGCGGCGACGGGGGTGAGGGAGATCCAGGTGCCGTCGACTTTGATGCGGACCAGTCCGCTGCGGGCGTCGATGAGCTGGATGCGGTCCCAGGGATAGACCTGATTGCGGAAGCTGAGGGCGACCAAATCGAGGCCGATATCGCCGAAGTGGACGGTTTCGCCGTTGTCGATTTTGAGGACCGCGCGCGGCAGTTGGGTGCCGGTGACGGCGGACTGGATCGCCCTGCCCCATTCGCGCGCGTCGGCGAACTCGGTGTCGTCGAAAGCCGCGTGCGCGCCGTTGGGTCCGCTCATCTCCAGCGAATACTCGACGCGCGAGGTGTTCTGGAACGGGATGACCTGCTGGCGCACTTCGGCGGTGTCCCAGCGGAATCCGGCGATCTGCTCACCGGATCGGTACACGGTCATGCCGTGGTCGAACAGATCGAGCCGCGCCGAGCGGTTCTGCTGGTTCTGCCGGCCGCGCACCGAGGCCAGCGTGGCGGGCAGCAGTGCGACGACGCCGACCGCGACCCCACCCGCGAAGGATCCGACCGCAGCACAGATCACACCGACGGCCGCGAGTCCGCCCGCGACGATCCCGCACCCGCGCACGAAGGTGTCGCTCACCGGTGCGGGGAGAAATGTTTGGCGGTGTGTGCCGAGCTTTTCGTACTCGGCCATCAGGTGTATCAGCTGCGACAACGGTATGGCGCGCCGGACGCCGGTTCCGCCTTCACCGTCCTCCGGCATGCTCGGAGTGGTCAATAGTCCCTCCATGAGGCGGTTTTCATCCGCGCGAAGCGTATTCCACCGGACCGAATATCGCTACCGCAACCCCTGGTGAATCTGCGCGCCGGTGTCATCGCGTATTCACCCCGCCAGCACGAAGGCGACCAGAAAACCTGCCGCCGTGGCCATTCCGACCCACCAGCCGCCCTCCCGATAGGCCTCCGGCATGAGCGAATCGGCCAAAACCGCGATGGTCGCACCGCCCGCGAAAGCCTGCACGGTGCTGATATGGGTGTCGGAGAGATTGTCCGAGAGACTGTTTCCCAGCACCGTGACCAGCACGAGAACCGCGCCGGTCGCCGCCCACAGCCCGAACGCGCGAGCCTGTTCGAATCCGTGCTGGCTGCGCATGAGCGCCGCGCCGCCGATGGCTTCTGGCACGTTGCCTACGGCCACCGCGACCAGCAGCACCAGCCCGCCGCCCGAGGTCAGCGAGACGCCGAGCGCGGTGTTCTCCGGCACGCCGTCCAGGATGGTGCCGAGCATCAGCGCCCAACCGATGGCCGCCGCGCCCAATTTCGTCTCGATCAGATGGTTGGCGACCACGTAGATCCCGGCGCCCGCGAACAGCGCCGCCCCGGCGATCACCGCGCCCGCCTGGTGAAAGGCTGGTTCGAACAGTTCCGAGGACACCGCCGCGATCATGGTGCCCGCGCCGAACGCCATCAGCGACGCGAGCAGCGGCCTCGGCAGCGACCAGCGCAGCCCGATGGCCGCGCCGATCAGCAGCGGTACCGCGGTGCCGAGACCGTAGAGCAGTGCCTTCAGCATGCGCCTCACCATAAGCGAAATCGCCGCTTCGGCTTCGCGCCTGCGCCGTCCGAGCCAGTCGAGCGCCCGGACAAGGCAACTCGTTCAGATGCCGGCGACCGAGACGACGCGGAAGGCGCTCGGCGTGCCGGGACCCATCGGCCCGCCCTTGTCGAACTGCGAGGCGACCACCAGCGTGCGCTCGCCGTCGCGCACCAAAGTGGTTGGAATGCTCAATGTCTCGTCGGTGAGGCGTTCGTCGAGCCGCGCGGACGCACCGTCCTCGGTCAGCGTCCAGCGCGAGATCGTGTTGGTGGTGTTGTGGACCGCCCACAGCGTGTCGCCGCGCAGCTCGAGGCCGTCGCCGTTGGTCATATCGCCGCCGTGCAATTCGACTTTCCGGATCGGCGCGTCGGCGGTGAGGTCGACGCGATAGAGGTCGCCGCCGACCATGTCGACCACCAGCAGGTACCGCCCGGACGGGTCCGCGACCAGGCCGTTGAGGCTGAAACCCCCTGGTTCGCGCGGTTCGATGACGCCGCCGAGCTCGAATCGTGGTGTCAGCTCGCCGCGTCCGCCCTGCGCGGCGACCGCGCGCACCTGCTCGGGAGTCACCCGGTAGACCACGGCGCGCACGCTGTCGGTGAGGTAGGCGGTGCCGTCCGGCGTGAGGACGACGTCGTTGACGAAGCGCGGTTCGGCGCCGGGCACGTCGAAGCGGGCGATCAGTGCGCGAGAGCCGGTGTCGTACACGGCGACTCCCGCGGTCGAGTCGGTCACCCACAGGCGGCCCGACCCGTCGACCTTCAATCCGTTCGCGGTTTTTCGCCCGTCGGCGCCCTCGGGCAGGAACACCTCCGCCCGCTCGGCGTCGGCTGTGGCGCGGTAGATCGCGCCGGTGCTGTAGGAGCCGACGTAGGTGTCGCCGGTGCGGGCGTCCAGTGCGATGCCCTCGGGATAGGCGCGCTCGCCTGGCAATTCGTAGGCGGTGGTCACCCGCGGTGCTTCGTCGGGCGAACCGCAGGCCGTCAGCGCGGCGAGCGCGAGGAGGGCGATCGGAAGGGTGCGCGTGCGGGACATGCCAGAACCTTTCGAATGTATCCATATCAAAGAACGTCAACGAACGTAGATTAGAGTTCTAATATTCGTCAAGACTCGAACGATGTGACGAGCGGATACCATGCCAGGCATGACCCCTATGCCCGCCTCCGAACGCATCGGCTCCTATGTCAAGCGCGCGGAGCAGGCCCTGGCCACGGCGAAGAACGCCGCACTGAAGCCCGCCGGGGTCACCGTCGCCCAGTACTCCGCGCTGCTGTTCCTCGCCGAGAACCCAGGCATCTCGGCGGCGGCCTTGGCGCGACTCTGCGGCGTCACCCCGCCGACCATGAACACCGTGCTCGGCAACCTGCAGGAGCGCGGTCTCATCGAGCGAACCCCGCACGCATGGCACAAGAACGTCCTGGAGACCCGCCTCACCGAGCTGGGCGAGTCGGTGATGAAGGACGCCGATGCCCGCGCGATCCGGGTCGAGCGTTCGGTGGCCGCCGCGTTCACCGCCGCCGAACGCGACACCCTCATCGATTTGCTGACCCGCTGTGCCGACGCCTTCGACGCGGCCCGCCCCGAGGACGCGCCCGCGCCGAAGTAGTCGTCGTGACGATGCCGACCTACCGGTGTCGGCGGGCCGTGGGGTGCTGCTCGTCGACGCTCGCTTCCGTCCGCGGTGCAGCAAAGAGCGACGTGCGAACGGCCCGGCGCCGCGCCCGACGTCGGTAGTCTGCGGTGATGGCGCACCTGCATGCGATCGGATTCGCGCTGGTCGCCGCGCTGTGCATCGCGTTCAGCGCGGTGTCGCGGCAGCGGGAGGCGGCGCGGGTGCCGGACGGGGATCTCGGGCGTCTCGGCGCGATCGGCAGCCTGGTGCGTCGGCCGCTGTGGTGGCTCGGGACGGCGGTCGGCGCGGGCGGTTACGTTTTCCAGGCGATGGCGCTCGGTCGCGGATCGGTGCTTCTGGTGCAGTCGCTTCTGGTGAGTTCGCTGCTGTTCGCGTTGCCGCTGGCGGCGACGCTCGCCGGGCGCGTGATTCGGCGCTCGGAATGGTTGTGGGCTTTGATGCTCAGCGTCTCCATCGTGGTGCTACTGGTCGTCGGCGATCCACGGCAAGGGAAACAGCATGCGGCAGGCTGGCATTGGGCGCTCACGGCCGCGATCGGGCTACCGCTTCTCGCGGCTTGCCTGCTCGGTGCGCGACGACGTCCGGGCGGGCGGCGGGCGCTGTTGCTCGGCATCGCGGCGGGCGCGCTGTTCGGCGTCGCGGCGGTGCTGACCAAAGGTCTGGTCGCGTTGCTCGGCGAAGGGCCCGCCTCGGTGTTCGGGTCCGCGGAGACCTACGCCCTCGTCGTGGTGGGTGGCGCCGCGGTGGTCCTCCAGCAGGACTCCTATCAGGCAGGGGCACTGCAAGCTTCGCTGCCCGCCGCAACGGTGACCGAACCCGTCGTCGCCGCGGCCCTCGGCATCCTGCTGCTGAACGAGTACTTCGACGTCGACGGCCCCCAGGTCGTCCTGCTGGCCCTCGCCCTGGCCGCGATGATCACCGCCACCCTCGCCCTGTCCCGCTCCGCCGCAATCGAACCCGCCCCAGACCCCGCCCCGATCCGCTGACTCGAGTTCAAGTGTCGGTCGTCCCGCCGTCAGCACCCGTCCGCCCGTTCCGCGGGTATACCACCCACTCCAGTCGTAGGCTGAATTCATGTCACGCGGCGAGATCGAGGGCGTGCTCTACGACATCGACGGCGTGCTGGTTACCTCCTGGCGCGCTATCGAGGGAGCGCGCGACGCCGTGCGCGAATTGCGCGAAAAGGGTTTGCGCCGAGCATTTCTCACCAACACCACATCGCGTACGTGCGCCGAGATCGGCAGTCGGTTGAAGTCGGCCGGATTCGAGATCGATACGGCGGAAATCGTCACGGCGGCCAGGCTGACCGCCGAATTCCTGCGGCGCCGCTATTCGGATGCCCGCGTCTGGGTGTTGAATCACGGCGACATCGAAGCGGATCTCGCCGGACTGGAACTGGTCGAGAAAGATCCCGACGTTGTCGTGATCGGCGGCGCGGGAACGGAATTCACGCACCGCGCGCTCAGCAGGGTGGTCGAGCTGATGCTGGACGGCGTGCCGGTCGTCGCGATGCAGGGCGGCCTCACCTGGGCCACCGACGACGGCCTGCGTATCGACGCGGGCGCGTATCTCCCTGGTCTCTCGGCGGCGGGCAACGCGGAGATCGAAGTGATCGGCAAACCCGCACCGACGGGGTTTCGCACCTGCGCGCAGCTCATGGGTCTGGAGCCCGCCGAGATCGCGATGGTCGGCGACGACCTGCATTCGGATGTGCTGGCCGCGCAAGCGGTCGGCATGACGGGTGTGCTCGTCCGCACCGGAAAGTTCCGGCCCGGCGTGCTCGCCGCCTCGGACCTCGCGCCGGACCACGTGATCGACTCCGTGGCCGCACTGCCGGAACTGCTGTCGACCAGCGGCGTCGCCGGGTGAAGATTGGGACCGGTCCGTTCGAAAAAAGTTCTACGAAATTCCTCCAAAAGCCTTCCGGCGCGGCGGATTGCTCGGTATCGTCCGTGTCGGCAAACAGCCAGTGACAATGGAGTTGCGATGGTCGGATCGGAGGAATGTTTGATCTAGCTACCAGGCTGCCAACTTTCGGCTAACGCGCGGTCGGTCGAAGGTTGAGACGAAGGGCCCGATCCATGACGAGGGGATCGGGCCCTTCGGTATTGTCTGCCCCAATGTCACAGGATGCGAATACGGGACGAATGTATGCCGGGCAACCCGTAGAGGACCGGCAACGCCAGCGGCGTGCGCGTTTTCTGGAATCGGGCCTGACGGTCTTTGCGCGCGACGGATACGCCAATAGTTCGGTGGGCGCCATCTGTAAAGACGCCGGGCTCTCCTCACGACAGTTCTACGAGGAGTTCACCGGGCGCGAGTCACTCCTACTCGAGCTCTACGAGCAAATCGACAAGGAGTCGCGCGAAGCGGTGACCGTCGCGCTCGACAAGAAGACCGACGCGTCCGCGCTGGAGCTCATCGACGCCGCGGTGCGCGCCTACGTCGAGTCCATCGGCGCCGATCCGCGCAAGGCACGCGTCGCGCTCGTCGAGGTGGTGGGCGCCGGGCCGAAGGTGGAGAAATTCCGCCTGGAGCTACGCCGCGTGTGGGGCTCGCTACTGGCGAGCGCCGCGGAGGACGCGGCCATGCACGGCGAAATCCCGCCGGGTGACTACGAAATGCGGGTGCTGGCGATCATCGGCGCGGTCAACTACGTGGTGGATTCGTGGAGCGGCTCGGATCCGCGCCCGCCGCTGGACGACGTGATCCGCGTGCTGAGCCGGGTGATCATGGGCGCGGTCGGCGCATAGGCCCTGCCTAGCAGACCGGGTGGTCGGCTGCCGACGCGGCGGTACGTGACGCCGCGCGGTAGCGTGCGCAGCATGGAGACAGTTCCGATCCAGGTGCCGGACGGCAGCACCATTCCGGTGCGGTTGATTCCGGCCGAGGGTCAGCACCGGCATCCGGTGACGCCCGACGCGCCGCGCCCCGTCGTGGTGATCGTGCCCGGGCTCGGCGTGCCGGGCGCGTACTACGAACTGGTCGCCCAGCAATTCGCCGCGCGCGGATTCGACGCCGCCATCGGCGAATTGCGCGGCAACGGCGACAGCCGCCCGCGGCCGAGCCCGACCAGCACCTACGGCTACCACGAGCTGGTCTCGGTGGACTTCCCCGCCATGTTGCAAGTGGTGCGCGACCGGTTTCCGGCGAGCACGCCGTACCTGCTCGGGCACAGCATGGGCGGTCAGCTCGCCGCCATGTACGCGGCGCGGGTCCGCGGCAGGCTCGGCGGGCTGATCCTCGTCGCCTCGGGCACGCCGTACTACCGCGGCTATCGCGGATTGTTCAGTCCCGGCATGCTGTTCGGCACCGCCGCCGCCTCGTTGACCGCGAGCCTCGCGGGTTTCTGGCCCGGCGACCGGATCACCGTCGGCGGCTTCGGACCGCAGTCGAAGGTGCTCATCTCCGACTGGGCGCGGCTGGCGCGCACCGGCAGGTTCGTGCCGGTCGGCGCCGATATCGACTACGAGGAGCGCATCGCCCGGCTGAAGCTGCCGGTCCTGTCGATCACCATCGCGGGCGACGAGCTCACCCCGCGCGGCTCGGCCGAACATCTGCTCGGCAAGATGCCCGCGGCCGAGCTGACCACCTGGCATCAGCCGGAACGGTTGGGGCACAACGGCTGGATCCCGGATCCGAATTCGACCGTCGACCGCATCGAGAAGTGGCTGCGCGACCGCTGATCGCCTCAGCGGCTGCGCGCCAACCGGTCCGCGAAGCCGTCCAGCATGGCCTCGACGCCGATCTCGAAGTACTCGCCGCCTTCGGCGAGTGTGACGTCTTCGCGCGCATCGGACTTCGGTCCGCGCCGTGTCGTATCGCCGTCGCGCGCCGCTGCCACGGCCTGGCTCAGAATGTGCCCGATCACGTAGTCGTGTAGGCAGCGGGTCAGCTGCCGCGCGTGGTCGGGCTCGAATCCCGTGCCCTGCAACCGCTCGATCATCCAGTTGCCGATCTCGGCAGCCGCGGGGCTGCGCACCGGCCGGGTGGCGAAGACTGGCACCGCGTTCGGATGCCTGCGCGATGTCGAACGCAGCCTGCGGGCGTACGCGCGCAGCAGGTCGCGCCAATCCTCCTGCCACGGTAGGGTTTCCATCTCCAGCTCGGCGAACATGGCCGCCGCGATCCCGTCGAACAGATCCTGCTGATCCGTGAAATGCCGGTACGCCGCCATCGGGTCGGCGCCGAGCGCGATGCCGAGTTTGCGCATGGAGAACCCGTCGAGCCCGGTCTCATCGATGACCGTCAGCGCGACCGCCGCGATGTAGTCGCGGTTCAGCGCGGTGCGGGTGGGCGGTGTGCGCTTGCGCGGCGTCATCCGGCGACCAGCCGCCGCGAAACCTGCCGCGAGACGATGCACGCCGGGGACCGACGCACCGGGACAGCCGGTGAGGACATGGCGGGCATGCGGGTCATGGTAGACGCCGACCGTTCCCATCTACGATGTAGATCACATCTACGGCGTAGACGTTTGCCGCGCGATGACCGCGAACACGCAGCGGTGCGACCGAATCCGGCCGAGGGCGGCGGACGAAAGCGGTACATTTCTTCGACTCGGGTTCGGCAAGGGACGGGCACATGGTCGAGTTGATATCTCCACCCGACGCGATCTTCCTGGTGAACGAGTCGCGGGAGCATCCGATGCACGTCGGTTCGCTCCAGCTGTTCCAGCCGCCGGACGACGCGGGTCCCGATTTCGCCAGGACCATCCACGAACAGATGCTCGCGATGCCGGTGCGCAAGCGCCTGTTCCGCAAACGTCCGGGCACCGTGCTCGGCGGCATCTCCAGCCTCACCTGGTCCTACGACGACGAGGTCGACCTGGACTATCACCTGCGCCGCTCCGCGCTCCCCTCGCCGGGCCGGGTGCGGGAACTGCTCGACCTGACTTCCCGGCTGCACAGCAGTCTGCTCGACCGGCACCGCCCGCTGTGGGAGCAGCGTTTGATCGAGGGTCTCGACGACGGTCGGCTCGCGGTCTACACCAAGGTGCACCACGCGCTGATCGACGGTGTCTCGGCGCAGCTGTTGCTCCAGCGCACGCTGAGCACCGACCCGAACGCGACCGACGTCCAGGTGCCGTGGAGTTCCTCCGGCGCGGGCCGACGCGGCGGTGGTCCGTCGCTGGCCGGGCGCGCGGTGAGCGCGCTGCGCGGTATCGGCGGCATCGCACCGTCGACCCTGGCGCTGGCCAAGCAGGCGCTCGCCGAACACCGGCTCGCCCTCCCGTTCGACGCGCCGGACTCGATGTTCAACGTGCGGATCGGGGGAGCGCGGCGCTGCGCCGCGCAGTCCTGGCCGCTGGCGCGGATCAGGGCGGTGAAGGCGGCGGCCGACGTCACGGTCAACGACGTGGTGCTCGCGATGTGCTCGGCGGCGCTGCGCTGCTATCTGCTCGAGCACGACGCGCTGCCGGATCGGTCGCTCATCGCGATGGTCCCGGTGTCGCTGCGGCACGACGACGGGGACGAGGAGAGCGGCAACAGCGTCGGCACCATCCTGTGCAACCTGGGCACTCATCTGCCCGACCCGGTCGAGCGCCTGCGGACGATCAGCGAGTCCATGAGCGAAGGCAAGCGGTTGTTCGCGCAGATGCCCAAGACGCAGGCACTCGCGGTGTCGGCGTTGATGATCGCGCCGCTCGGCCTGTCCACCGTTCCCGGCTTCGTCTCGGTGACGCGCCCGCCGTTCAACATCGTCATCTCGAACGTGCCGGGGCCGCGCGAACCGATGTACTGGAACGGCGCGCGGCTGGACGGCAACTACCCGATGTCGATCGTGCTGGACGGCCAGGCGCTCAACATCACCGTGACGTCCAACGCGGGCAACCTCGATTTCGGCGTGGTCGGCTGCCGCCGCAGCGTGCCCCACCTCCAGCGGATTCTCCGGCACCTGGAGACAGGGCTCGCCGAGCTCGAGCACGCCACCGCGTGAGTCCTATTCGCCCTTCTCCATGAGCATTTGGGTGAAGAACTCGTAGATGAGCGCGGCCTGGAACGCCATCTGCTTGTTGTCCGCGGCGCCGCCGTGCCCGCCCTCGATGTTCTCGTGGTACCAGAACGTGTGGCCCTGCTCCTCCAGCAGCGCCGCCATCTTGCGCGCGTGCCCGGGATGGACGCGGTCGTCGCGGGTGGAGGTGGTGAGCAGGATGGGCGGGTAGTCGGCGTCGGCGCGCGCGTTCTGGTACGGCGAGTACTTGCCGATGTACTCCCACTCCTCCGGCTTGTCCGGGTCGCCGTACTCCGCCATCCACGACGCGCCGGCCAGCAGCAGGTGGTAGCGCTTCATGTCGAGCAGCGGGACCTGGCAGACGATGGCGCCGAACAGCTCCGGGTACCTGGTGAGCATCACGCCCATCAGCAGACCGCCGTTGCTGCCGCCCACCGCGCCGAGCTGCCGCGGGGTGGTGATGCCGCGGTCGACGAGATCCCTCGCGATGGCGGCGAAATCCTCGTACACCTTGTGGCGGTTGGCCTTCTGCACGGAGGTGTGCCACTCCGGGCCGTACTCACCGCCGCCGCGGATGTTGGTCATCACCCAGGTGCCGCCGCGCTCCAGCCAGCCCATACCGGACGCGCCGCTGTAGGCGGGCGTACGGGACACCTCGAAACCGCCGTAGCCGGACATGACCGTCGGGCCCGGCTCGTCTTTGCGGTCGCGGTGCCGAATCACGAAGTACGGCACCATCGTTCCGTCGTCGGACCGGGCGAAGAACTGCTCGGTCTCCACGCCGTCGGCGTCGAAGAACGCGGGTTCCTGCTTGAGCTGCTCGGTGCTGCCGCCGACCGCACTGGCCAGCAGCGTGGCGGGGGTGGTGAAACCGCTAGTGGTGAGCATGAACTCGTCGCCGCCCTCCAGCGGGTCCAGGTTCATGACGCTGGTCGTCGCCATCGGGGGCGTGTCGGCCAGCGGCTCGACGGCCCACCCGTCGGGGCCGGGGGTGAGCACGTGCAGCTTGGTCTGCACGTCCTGGAGGGTGATGAGCAGCAGGTGGTTCTCGGTCCAGCCGTAGCCGTGCAGCGAGGTGTGCGCGTCGGGTGTGAACAGCGCCTCGAAATCTCTTGCGCCGGAGAGGAAGCTCTCGAAGTCGGTGGCCAGCAGCGCACCTGCCGGATAGGTCACGCCGCCCACCTCCCACGGCGACTTCAAGCGGACCAGCAGCCAGTCCTTGTACCAGGATTCGCTGGCGTCGGTCGGCACGTCGATGTGGCGCAGCGTGCCGTCGTCTTCGATGAGGTAGACCTCTTCGTTGAAGAAATCGGTGGCGCGGCCGACGAAATGGCGTTCGTAGCCGGGGGTGCGGTCGTAGCCCGCCGAGACCGCGACATCCTCCTCGGATCCCTCGAAAACCGTTTCGGCGTCGACGAGTTCGGTTCCGCGCCGCCAGCGCTTGGCGATGCGCGGGTATCCGGATTCGGTCAGCGAACCCGGTCCGAAATCGGTGCCGACGTACACCGAGTCGACGTCGATCCAGCGGATCTCCGATTTCGCCTCGGGCAGGAAGTAACCGCCGTCCGACTGTTCGATGAATTCTTTTCGCTCGATGTCGAATTCGCGAACAACCTTGGCGTCGGCGCCGCCGCGGGACAGGCTGACGAGCGCGCGCGACTGTTCCGGCCGCAGCACCGCGGCGCCGCCCCACACCCAGTTCTCGCCTTCGACGGCGGCCAGCGCGTCCAGGTCGATCAGCACGTCCCAGTCCGGGGATTCCTTGGCGTACTCGGCGAACGTGGTGCGCCGCCACAGGCCGCGCGGGTGCTCGGCGTCGCGCCAGAAGTTGTACAGCCAGCGCCCGCGCCGACCCGGGTAGGCGATCTTGGTGTCGGTGTCGAGCATGTCGAGGATGCGGCGTTCCAGCTCGGTGAACCGCTCGGTCGAGGCGAAGCGCTCCCCGACGACCTCGTTGTGGGCGCGCGCCCACTCCAGTGGCCGATCGCCGGTCACCTCTTCCAACCACAGGTAGGGATCGTTCATACTCTGCTCGACGCCGCTCATGTCAACTATTGTTGCTGAGCGGCGTCCTCCCTGCGTGCGCGGTTACCAGAAGTGTGCGACGTCGAGTACGACTCGCGATCCGCCGCCGGGGCCGTCCAGCGTGAACACCCGGAACGGCAGCCGCGCGCGCACGCCGACGCCCAAGGTGGTCTGACCTTCGAACGAGCCCGCCCAGGCGACCTGTCGGAAGGTTCGATAGCCGGCGACTCTCGCCAGTTCGCCGCGATCGGCCGGGGCGTAGGTGAGATCGCCCGCGTGGTCGTAGGCCGGAGCGTGCACCGTCACGCTCAGGAACGCGCCGCCGCGCAGCGGCACGGGCGCGCCGGAGGCGTCCATGCTCACCGAATCGACGTAGGTCGCGCGGTAGCCGGTGACCGGACCGGCGACGTCGATGACGAGTCGGTCGAAACACTGGTGGCGACCGGAGCGCACGTTCGTGACAGGCGCGGACGAATGGTTCGGCTCGGTCTTCTCGAGCGAGCCCCAGACCAAGCCGCAATAGGAGGGGGTCGCGTTGGCGGAGTTGGGAATGATCAAGAGTGCGATTCCGGCGGCAAGCGCGGAAATCAGGACGAGGAAGCGACGCACGTCGCACCGCCTTGGGGCAGTTGGGATGAAGCACACGGAAAATCGGTCTGATCCGACAATTCGTTAGGCACCGTTGTGTCGCGGATGTGTCTCGAATTCGTCGCTGCCCGCGCTCATTAAGATCGAAATTCCGTACCGAAAGACAGGAGTCCGACCTTGGCCGCCTTCCTGTGGGAACAGCACTGCTGTCTGCCGCTGCTGCCCACCGCCGACATCACGGAGCTGGCCAGGTACCCGCTGGGCTCCTACCTGTCGGTGAACGTCGGCTACTCCAGGCAGAGCACCGCCGATTCGCTTGCGCTGGTGCGGCAGTTTCGCCGGGATGCGCTGGCGGACGGACGGTTTCGTCTGGTTGTCGGTCTCGAGGACCTCGGCGATCCGGAACGTATCGCGCTCGCCTTCGATCTGGAGGACTCGGAGCCGCTCGGCGGCGATCTGGACAACGTCGAGGTGTTCCACGAACTCGGCGTGCGCTCGCTGCTGCCGACCTACAACCACGTCAACGCGGCGGGCTGCGGCTGCCTCGACACCGAGGACACCGGACTCACTCCCTACGGAAAGGATTTGGTGCGCAAACTCAACGAGGTCGGCGTGTTCGTCGACGGCGCGCACTGCTCGCGGCGCACCGGGCTCGACCTCGCCGCGCGCACCGCCGTGCCGATGATCTACAGCCACGCCAATTTCGCCGCACTGTGG
Organism: Nocardia sp. CNS-044; assembly: GCF_059570515.1. Classification (NCBI taxonomy): domain Bacteria; kingdom Bacillati; phylum Actinomycetota; class Actinomycetes; order Mycobacteriales; family Nocardiaceae; genus Nocardia; species Nocardia sp. CNS-044. The sequence goes on along the minus strand of NZ_JCANSX010000001.1, from coordinate 63,713 downwards.
GATCACCCGCGCAATATCACCGACGAGCAGGCCAGGGCGTGCGCCGAGACCGGCGGTGTCATCGGTGTCAACGGCGTCGGCATCTTCTTGGGCCGCAACGAACCCGACGATCGGGCCCGGCGCGTCGCGGCCATGGCCGATCACATCCAGTACGGCGTCGAACTCGTCGGTGTGGAGCACATCGGCATCGGCTCGGACTACTCCTTCGACGGCGAGGATTTCAACGCCGAGCTGTTCGCCAACCCGGGCGCCTTTTCCGATTCGTACACCAAATGGGGTCCTTTGCAATGGGTTCCGCCTGAGGACCTGCTCGGGATCGGCGTCGGCCCCGGACTGGACGCCGAGCTGGCCGCGCGCGGGTTCACCGAAGACGAGCGCGCCGCGGTGTTCGGCGAGAACTTCCGCAGGGTCGCCGAGCAGGTCTGGCGAAACTGATTCAGCCGAGGCGCACGAGCATCTTGCCGGTGTTCGCGCCCGACAGCACGCCGAGGAACGCGGCGGGCGCCTGCTCCAAGCCTTCGTACACGGTCTGCCTGGTGCGCAGGGTGCCGTCGGCCAGCCAAGCGGCGGCCTTGGCGATGTACTCGCCGAAGACCGGGAAGTAGCTGCTCACCAGCATGCCGCGCAGCGAAACCTCCCTGGTGGCAGCGAGATACAGGTCGGGGCCTTGCTCGCCGGTCGCGCCGTTGTATCCGCTGATCGCGCCGACCAGCGCGACCCGGCCGTTCGGCCGCATGGCAGCCACCGCGACGCGCAGGTGCTCGCCGCCGACGCTGTCCAGATAGACGTCGACGCCCTCCGGCGCGGCCGCGGCGAGCTGCCCTTCCAGGTCGCCCGCGCGGTAGTCGATCGCGGCGTCGAAACCGAACTCCTCCAGTAGCAGAGCCGTTTTCGCCGGGCCACCCGCCGAGCCGATGACCCGGCCCGCCCCCAGCGCCTTGGCGATCTGACCGGCGACGCTACCCACCGCGCCCGCCGCCGCCGAGACGAAGACGGTGTCGCCGGGCCGGACCGGCGCCACGTCGGTGAGCGCGGCGTACGCGGTGAGCCCGGTGGTGCCGAGCGCGCCGAGGAAGTGCTCGGGCTCGGCCGCCGACGTATCGATCGGTGTCGCGAGTGCGTCGTCGAGGATCGAGTGTTCCCGCCACCCCGCGAAGTGGGTCACCGTGGCGCCCACTGGAATCCGCTCCGACCGTGAGGCGATCACCTCGCCGACCGCAGACCCCTCCAACGCCGCGCCGACCTCGAACGGTGCGATATAGGACGGGCGGTCGTCCATCCGCCCGCGCATGTACGGGTCGACCGACATCCAGGTGTTTCGCACCAGGATCTGCCCTTCGGCGAGTTCCGGCATCGGCCGGGTCACCAGCTCGAAGTTCGCCGGGGTCGGCGCACCCTCGGGCCGGGCCGCCAAGTGAATCTCCCTCGTCGTGACCGGCAATGTGGTGGTCGAAATTGCCTGTGCAGTCATCTGTTTCGCACTTCCTCGGAGAACGATCCGGACTGTTCCATCCGGCACCGATCACGCTATGAGCGCCTCGGACGGCTTCCCAGGTCCTCCGCCGCCACCAACCGGTCCGAACACGCCACCGCCCGGTACGCCCGTCGGCTGAAGCGGCACCCCCTACTGCTCGGTGCGCGTCGCCGGTAGTTGGGCGGCGTCAGGAGTGTCGACGGGCCGAAGGGGAGCTGCCTGTCCAGCGCCGGAAGGCCTTGCGCAACGCCCGGTCGTCGGCGAAGCCGAGGCGGTCGGCGACGGTCGCGGTGGTGAGTCCTTGGCCGAGAAGCCTTTTCGCGCGTTCGTAGCGGGCCAGGTCGACCTCGTGCCGCCATCCGGTGTCGTGCTCGGCGAGTTGGCGTTGCAAGGTGCGCGGGCTCACGGCCAGGCGGTGGGCCACCGAGGCGAGGGAAGGTTCGCCCTGGTCGAGGGCGGCGTCCAGGGCGGTGCGGAAGACTTCGAGGGGGCTGGGGACCGGCTTGGCCGTGGCGAGCACCAGGTCGGCGTGGTTGCGCAGTAGGTCGGCGAGCATCGGGTCGGCGCGGGGGAGCGGTGCGGCGGCGTCGGCGGCGGTGAAGGTGATGGTGTCGGCGGGTGCGTCGAATTCGATGCGGTCGGTGCCGAAGGCGGTGGTCAACACCTCGTGGGTGGCCGGGGCGGCGTGACTGAAGGTGAGTCGGGCGGGAACGACGCGTCGGCCGGTCGCCTCGCGGGCGCGCCGCAGGTAGTAGGCCAGCACGTACTCGTTGACCACCGCGGCGACGTCGGGATCGCCCGCGGTGGTGCGGTAGCCGACGGTGAGTTCGCCGGGGTGGTCCAGCTCGAAGCCTTCGGCGGCGGCGGTCACCACCCGGTGATAGGGCTGGGCCGCCCGCAGCGCGTCGGCCAGCGTCGGACCGGTGGTGACGAGATAGTCCCAGGTGGTCAGGGTCCCGAGCGGGGCGGCCCGCGCCACGGCCAGACCGGCTCCCGGCTCCGGCCTCGCCCGCGCGAGCAATTCCCACAGGTCGACCAGCGAGCGCAGCGGAATCCGGTTGAGCTCACCGGCCAGCGCGGCGTCGTCGATCGCGGGAATGCGGGCCAGCCGCGCCGGGTCGACGTCCGATAGCCGAACGACATCACGGACCAGGCGAACGAGATGCGTCGAGGTGGTGCCGTCGATCGGATCGAGCGGCCGGACCCCGTCGTCACCGTTCGATCCGCCGTTCGTCACGACGCCAGGGTAGGCGTATCTCCGCATTGGCTCCGGCCGTGCGCGGGCTTCGGTCGGACTGCGTCCGCCTGCGTGGATAGCGCATACCTCCGCATCCGCTCGGCCATCTGCGTCCGGCGGCGCGGGTGAGGCCGCTTCCGCCCAGGTCGGCGCGACCGTGGCGGCGCTCGTCCGGTCCCGACGATGGCGCGTGTGCCCCGCATCTCACCGAACCGGGACCACGGTGGGTGAACTCCCGGCAACGGAGTTAGGCTCGGTGGCGTGACTTCCCACTACGATGTCGTCGTTCTCGGCGCTGGTCCCGGCGGTTATGTCGCCGCGATCCGCGCCGCTCAACTCGGCCTGCGAACAGCGATCGTCGAGCAGAAATACTGGGGCGGTGTGTGCCTGAACGTGGGCTGCATCCCGTCGAAGGCGTTGCTGCGCAATGCCGAACTCGCGCACATTTTCACCAAAGAGGCCAAGACCTTCGGCATCACCGGTGAGGCGAGCTTCGACTTCGGCGCGGCGTTCGACCGCAGCCGCAAGGTGGCGGACGGCCGGGTCAAGGGCGTCCACTTCCTGATGAAGAAGAACAAGATCGACGAGTTCGACGGCAAGGGCACCTTCGTCGACGCGAACACGCTGTCGGTCGAGCTGTCCAAGGGCGGCACCGAGACGGTCACGTTCGACAACGTGATCATCGCGACGGGCACCGTCACCAAGCTGCTGCCCGGCACCCAGCTGAGCGCCAACGTGGTGACCTACGAAGAGCAGATCATGACCCGGGATCTGCCCGGTTCGGTCCTCATCGTCGGCGCGGGCGCGATCGGCATGGAGTTCGGCTACGTCCTGAAGAACTACGGCGTCGACGTGCGCATCGTGGAGTTCCTGGACCGCGCGCTGCCCAACGAGGACGCCGACGTCTCCAAAGAGATCACCAAGGCGTACAAGAAGCTCGGCATCACCATCACCACCGGTGCGGCCGTGCAGTCCATCGACGACGACGGGTCCAAGGTCACCGTCTCGATCAAGGACAACAAGTCCGGCGCGGTGGAGACCGTCACCGTCGACAAGGTGCTGCAGGCCGTCGGCTTCGCGCCGCGGGTGGAGGGCTACGGCCTGGAGAACACCGGCGTGCAGATCGAACGCGGCGCCATCGCCATCGACGACTACATGCGCACCAACGTGCCGCACATCTACGCCATCGGTGACGTCACCGGCAAGCTGCAGCTCGCGCACGTCGCGGAGGCGCAGGGCGTGGTCGCGGCCGAGACCATCGGCGGCGCGGAGACCGTCACCCTCGGTGACTACCGCATGATGCCGCGCGCTACCTTCTGCCAGCCGCAGGTGGCCAGCTTCGGTCTCACCGAGGAGCAGGCGCGCGCCGAGGGCTACGACGTGAAGGTCGCGACCTTCCCGTTCACCGCCAACGGCAAGGCGCACGGCCTCGGCGACGCGACCGGTTTCGTGAAGCTGATCTCCGACAACAAGTACGGCGAGCTGATCGGCGGCCACCTGATCGGACCCGACGTCTCGGAGCTGCTGCCCGAGCTGACCCTGGCCCAGAAGTGGGATCTCACGGTCAACGAGCTCGCGCGCAACGTGCACACCCACCCGACGCTCAGCGAGGCGCTGCAGGAGGCCATCCACGGTCTCGCGGGCCACATGATCAACTTCTGAGCCGCGCGAAACGGTGGCGCTCGGTCCGAAAGGGCCGGGCGCCATTGTTTTTGGTATACAGCGAAGATGCTTCGCCGATTGCTGGTCGGGACCGCGCTCGCCCTGGTCCTCGTCGTGCTGCTGGGGGCAGGCACCTATTTCCTGATGAACTCGCGCACCTATCAGGTGGCGGGGCGGCTGGTCGATCGGGTCGACACCGCGGACAAAGTGGTCGCGCTGACGCTCGACGACGGACCCTCCGACAACGCGCCGGAAGTGCTGAAAGTCCTTGCGGACGCGGGCATTCCGGCCACGTTCTACCTGAACGGGCGCGATCTCGCGGCCCGGCCCGAGGCCGGTAGGGCGATCGCCGCCGCCGGTCACGAGATCGGCAACCACACCTACAACCATCGCCGCATGGTGTTCGTCTCCGACGAGACCGTACGCGCCGAAATCGAGGACACCGACGCCGAGATCGCGAAGACGGGCTATCGCGGACCCATCACCTTCCGCCCGCCCTACGGCAAGAAACTGTGGTCGCTGCCCGAATACCTCGCCGACCACGACCGCATCACCGTCATGTGGGACGTCGAACCGGACTCCGGCAAGATCGCCACCACCGACGAGATCGTCAGCGAAACCGTCGCTCAGGTGCGGCCGGGTTCGATCATCCTGCTGCACGTCATGAGCAACCCGGACTCCCTCGCCGCCATCCCGCGCATAGTCGAGGAACTACGCGCCGACGGCTACACCTTCCTCCCCATCTCCCAACTCCTCACCCGGTGACGTACGACCGGGAAGCGCTCGGCCGAGGATCTCCTCGACGACGTCGCTCTTGGCATTCGCGTAGTGCTGGACGAACTTCCAGTTACGCCGGGCCAGTTCCCGTTTGACTCGCTCGTAGTACTCCTTGTCGTCGCCATGCGTGCGGAGCCGGTCGCGAAAGGCCACGATGCGTTCGATCTCGGGTGCGCCCGATTCCTGGTCGAAGACATGTAAATTCACGCTCCACTGCGCGCCGTCCTCCACTCGCCGGACGAGACAGCGATGCTGGTACCAGTCCGGCTGCCGGATCCGTAATGCGTAGCCGGTGGCTTCGAGGGCCGGAACGTAGGCGGCCTCATCGGCGGCGTCTGGGACGACCAGCAGGATGTCGATCAGCGGTTTGGCCGAGAGCCCGGGCACAGAGGTCGAGCCGGTGTGCTCGATCCGCAACGCGAGCGGACCGAGCGCCGCTCGTATCGCGGCTTCGTCCTCGGCGTACCAGGCGGGCCATTCGGGGTTGTAGTCCTCGATGACGATCTCGACGGCGTACGGCGTCAGCTTGCCGACGGTGGCGGCGGCGAGCTCCTCGTCCGAGTCCAACGTGGCCATACATCACCCTATCGAGGGGACGAGGCTGGGTTCGTGATGGTGGAGTCGCGCCGGTCTCGGGTTCAGAGCATGCCGTAGGCGCGGTCCGGGGTGAAGCGGGCGATGACGCGGTGGTCTTCGACCATGGAGCGGCGGTAGTCGGACCAGTCGGGGTGTTCGCCGGAGGCGGCGCGGTAGTAGGCGACGAGTTCGTCGACGGTGGGGTCGTCGGGGTCGGTGGCGACGGGGGTGAGTTCGACGGTGCCTTCGAGGACGGCGTAGGCGAAGAAATCGTCGCGGGTGACGTGCAGCGCGGCCCAGGGGTCGCGGCGCAGGTTGTGGTATTTCGCGCGGTCGGCGGTGATGGAGATGCGGATGATGTCGTCGTCGCCGACGACGTGCAGCACATTGGACAGCTGGGGCCTGCCGTTGCGGCGGATGGTGGTCAGCACGGAACGGCGAGCGGAGCGGGCGAAATCGACGGCTTCGGAGAGTTCCATGTCACCTGCAACCGATCGGCGGGCGCGGTCGTTCCCGATCACTCGCGGTGGTAGGCGGCCTGGGCCTCGCGGACCCGCGGCATGTTCTTCTCCACCACCTGAATGAGCCCCTCGAGCTGGTCGGCCACCTCGGCGCCGAGTTCGGTGAGGGTGTATTCGACGCGCGGCGGGATGGTCTCCTGCACCTCGCGGTGCACCATGCCGTCGCGTTCCAGCGCCTGCAGGGTCTGCGAGAGCATGCGTTCGCTCACACCGTCGACCCGTCTGCGCAGCGCGCTGAAGCGGTACGGCCCCTCCCGCAGCGCCACTAGGGCGAGGATGCCCCACCGGCTCGCCACTGTCTGCAAAACCGGCCGCGACGTGCAGTTTCGTGCGAAGACATCGGCTTCCAGCGTCGGGTCGTCGGCCTCGGCCGAGATGCGCTGGGTGTCCATGGCGTCGATAGTACGCGCCTTGACCGCAGTGGCTGTGGAATGCATAGTGCTTACTAATAGTTAGTACATGCAGAATCAGCACTTGGAGGAATCATGACCGTTGCCGTCGCCGGGGCAAGCGGACAGCTGGGCAGGCTCGTCGTCGAAGAACTGTTGCGCGCGGGCGTTTCGCCCGTCGCGATCGTGCGCGATCCGGGCAAGGTGGCCGACTTGGCCGACCGCGGCGTCGACGTGCGCGAGGCCGACTACGGCGACGCCGCCGCGCTGGACCGCGCGCTCGCGGGCGTCGACCGGCTGCTGCTGATCTCCGGCAACGAGTTCGGCAAGCGAATCGACCAGCACACCAACGTGATTCGCGCGGCAGAACGCGCGCGTCTCCGGCTGCTCGCGTACACCAGCATTCCCCGCGCCACCGAGAACCCGCTGATCCTTGCGCAGGAGCATCGCGGCACCGAGGCGGTGCTGAGCGAGTCGGCCGTGCCCTACGTCTTGCTGCGCAACAGCTGGTACTGGGAGAACTACTTGGGCGGACTCGCGCACGCGGTGGAGTCCGGCGTGCTGCACGGCTCGGCGGGTGCGGGGCGGGTGGCCGGTGCGGCCCGCGCCGACTACGCCGCGGCCGCCGCGCACGTGCTCACCACCGACGGCCACGAGGGTCGCGTCTACGAGCTCGGCGGTGACGAACGGCTCACATATGACGAACTGGCGCAGGCGATCTCGGAGGCCGCGGGTAAGCCGGTGCGCTACGAGAACCTTGCCGAGGCGGACTACGCGGCTGTGCTCGTGCAGGCCGGACTGCCCGCCCAGTACGCCGAGGCGCTGGCCGACGCGGACACCGGCATCGCCTCGGGCATTCTCGACGTCGACTCCGGCGACCTGCGAAAACTCCTGGACCGCCCAGCGACTCCGGCTGTCGAGGTCTTCCGCGCCGCGCTTCGCCCGAGCTGAGAATCGCTCGGCCCGCAGCTGAGCCGAGGACCGCGCAGTCCTCGCTCGACCGAGGCTGGTGGCCGAAAGCCTGTCTCGCGTGCGGGTCGTGTTCCCGCGTCGCGGCCGAGCCCGTCACACGCCGCACAGAGTTGTCGGCTCTGTGCGACGTGTGCGAGGAGTTACCCGAACGGGGTCAGACCCACTGCACGAGCTGAAGAATGATCCCGTTCGGGTCGGACATCTGGAAGTACCGCTCGCCCCACTCCTCGGTCTCGATGGGCGTCACGATCGGCACGCCCTCGCCTTGGAGGCGCGCGTACTCCGCGTCGATGTCGTCGACCACGAACACCACGAGCAACCCGTCGCCCGCGCTGCCCGCCGCGCTCGCCGGTTTGAAGGACTTCAGCCCGGTGCGCAGGTAGATGAGGTTCATTCCGGCGTCGGGCCGCTCCAGCGAGACGAACCCGTCGGCGGACATCTTCTCGGTGAACCCGAGGTGGTCGACGACGAACTTCGCCGAGGCCTGCGGGTCCGCGACGTTGAGCGAAATGGCGGAAGCGGTGATGTGCATACGTCCTCCTCGGTAAAACTCTCTACTTAGTACGCTGTACTTTGTAGGGAAATTTCCACGGGCCTGCACTATGAGCTGGATCACTCGTGTTCGGACGCGCATCACCGCGCCGTCGAGTTCACCGCCGCCCACGCACCCGACGACCCGGGCACGCTGGATCGTGTGAGCGCTCAGATCCCGTCACGCCGGGATGGCCGTGCGCTGCATGGTCGGGCGCGCGAGGAGCTGTCGCGTCGGGTCGGCCGTGCGCTGGATCGCCCCGAGGCGCTCAGATCCCGTCGCGTTGAATACGCAGCGCGGTGATGGTCGACGCCAATCCCTCGTACTGGTTGACCAGCAACACGATCTCGATGAGGCCGCGCTCGTCGTAGTGCTCGGCCAGCCGGGTCCACGTGGTGTCGTCGATGTCGCGGGTCGTGACGAGCTGGTCGACCGCTTCGAGCAGCGCGCGGTGCTTGTCGTTCCAGTAGGGATCGGCCGGTCCGTTGCGCAGCCGTTCCAGGATCTCCTGCGTGACGCCCGCGCGGCGGCCGAGCCGGATGTGATGGTCCATCTCGTACTCGCAGCTGCGCAGGTGGGCGACGCGAATGATGACCAGCTCGGATTCGTACCTCGGCAGCCGCCCGCCCGGCATCAGGCGACCGGAGTAGTGCAGCCAGCCGCGAAACAGTCCCTTGGTGCGGCCGAGCGTGCTGAACAGATGCGCGTCGGGAGTGCCCGCGGCCCGCGAGAGCACCTGCCAGACAGCCCAATTCACCGGACCGAGTTCCTTGAGCCGTCCCGGTGCGATCCGTGGTTGCGACATCGAAACCATGCTTCCCGCCTTCCGCGCGGTGAGCGCCTCCCCGTGCGCCGCGCCATCGTGGTTGGGGTCCGGGCGCCGGCGCCGGACCGAGAGCCGAGCCTACCCGCGCTTTCCGCCTTTCCAGTGGTTTTCCCGGGTGCGGACCGGCATCATCAGTACCGGTGCGGATCGCCGGGGCCGTGGGCGGGCCGCGCCGCGAGGGCGAACAGGTTGAGCAGGGGTCGAGGCACATGCTGGTGAAGATCAGGCCCGGAGCGCAGCTCTCCGGAGCCGAACAGGAATTCGTGGACTGCCTGCGGTCCTTTCCGACGACCGGTCTCGCCGCGATCGATGCGCACGTGGGGGACAACGGAACCCGTCAGATCGACGCGGTGCTGATCACTCCGCGCGGCATCACGGTGGCCGAGGTCAGGGGTTTCCGGCGGCGGCAGAGCGGCATTCTGCACGTGTCGACCGACGAGCCGTGGACCATCAGCGAAAATCTCGCCGAGCTGGACGACGAGAGCAACGCGAATCCGGCCGAACGCCTGGAACAGAGCGTGTACGCGGTCAAGAGCAAACTCGAACGGGCGCTGCTCGATCCGGGCCACGTGTGCGGCGTGGTCGCGCTTGTTCCGTTGCGCGGCGTTGTGGTGCGGCCCGCGCGGACGAACCTGCGCTCCGGTATCGACGTCGTCGTCGCCAACGTGCCCGACTCCACCGAATTGCAAATATATATCGAGGGTTTCGCGGCGGGACCGCGCAGTTGGAGCGCCGACAAGGTGATCTCGGCGGCCACGGCGCTCGGCGTGACCGCGCCGTCGCGAGCCGAACTGATCGCCGACGGCTTCGACGAACTCGCACCGCACTCGCACATGCCAGTCGCCGTTCCCGTCGCGCCACCGCCGCGCACCCCACCACCACCGCTTCCGCCGTCGCGCAGCCAGCACGCCGCGACCTGGGCCGTCGTCGCGGTGGCCCTGATCGGCATGCTGGTGGTGTTCGGCGTCGTCGCCACGGCGGTGGCGCGCGACGATCCGCATCCCAGCCGGGAGACCACTTCCACCACGGTGGACCCGACCCCGTCGCCGTCGAGGCCCCGCGACTGCTATCCGTTCCAGACCGACTGCTGAACCAGCTCAGATCGCCATCGCCGCACGGACTTCGGTCTCCGCACCCGCCCCGCCCGCGCCGGTCGAGGTGACGTGGCCGGATTGCAGCACGTGATACCGCTGTGCCGCCTGGAGCGCGAAACCGATGTGCTGCTCGACGAGCAGCACGCTCAACCCGCCGCGACCCGTCAATTCGACGATGGTGCGCTCGATCTCGGCTACCACCGACGGCTGGATGCCCTCGGTCGGCTCGTCCAGGATGAGCAGCTTGGGCTCGGTGATCAGCGCTCGCGCGATGGAGAGCTGCTGACGCTGGCCGCCGGAGAGCAGACCCGCCTTGCGGCTCAGCAACTCACGCAGCGCCGGGAACAGATCCAGCGACTCGTCGATCAGCGCCTTGCCCCGCTTGCGTCCGTCGGCCACCACTTGCAGGTTCTCCGCGGTGGTGAGCTGCGGAAAACTCTGCTGGCCCTGCGGCACATACGCGATGCCGCGCTTGACCCGGCGCGAGGGCGAGAGCTTGGTGATCACGTCGCCGTCGAAGGTGATCCGCCCGGACTTCGTGGCGACCAACCCGACCGCGGTGCGCAGCAATGTCGTCTTGCCCGCGCCGTTGTGCCCCATGATCGCGACCACGCTGTCGTCCGGAACTGTCAGCGACACACCGTGAATCACCTCGGTCCGGCCGTAGCCGGAGTGGACGTCGACCAGTTCAAGCATCGGCGGACTCCTTGTTCTGCGCTCGTGTTTCGGCGTTGTGCGCGGTGGTTTCGTCTTCGAGTTCGGTGCCGATGGCCGCCGCGGTGCCGAGGTAGACCTCCTGCACCTTCGGATCGGCCTGCACCTGCTCGACCGTTCCCTCGCTGAGCACCCGGCCGCCCGCGAGGACGGTCACCGAGGTGGCGAACGAGCGCATGAACTCCATGTCGTGCTCGACGACGACCACGACGCGCTCGGCGCCGATACGGCGCAACAGGTTTCCCGTCTCCTCGCGCTCCTCGGCGCTCATGCCCGCGACCGGTTCGTCGAGCAACAGCACCGCGGCGTTCTGCACAAGCAGCATGCCGATCTCCAGCCACTGCTTCTGGCCGTGCGCGAGCAGGCCCGCCGGTTTGTCGCGCAGCGCCGTGAGACCGGTGGTCTCCAGCGCCTCTTCGATACTCGGCAGCACCGACTTGCGCCTGCGCAGCAGCGACAGCGGCGAACGGCCCGCGCCCGCCGCGATATCCAGGTTCTGCAAGACGCTCAGCTGCTCGAACACGCTGGCCGTCTGGAAGGTGCGCCCGACGCCGAGGCGGGCGATCTGGTGCACCTTCTTGCCGAGCAGTTCGGTCCCGGACTTCTGCGCGGAACCCGTCGCCGGGACCAGGCCGGTGATGGCGTCGATGAGCGTGGTCTTGCCCGCGCCGTTGGGGCCGATCAGGAAGCGCAGGTCACCTTGCAGGACCGTCAGATCCACGTCGGTCACCGCTTTGAATCCGTCGAAACTCACGCAGAGGCCGCGGATTTCGAGGTACTCGCTGTCCATGCCCGCGTTGCCGCCGAGCTTGGGTTCGGTTGTCATCGGGATTCCACCTTCTCCTCGGCGACCTGCTGTCGGACGGGGGCGTCCTCGGGCGGCGCGGTCTCGCGCACCACGACCGGAACGCTCGAGCCGCCGCGTCGAAACCTGCTCTCCGCCAGCCCTTTCAGCATCGGCCATACGCCCGCGAGCCCCGCCGGGATGAACCCGACGACGACGATGAACAGCACACCCTGCAAGTAGGTCCAGCCGGAGGGGAACTGTTCGGAGAAGGCGGTCTGCGCCCACGCGACGCCGATCGCGCCGAGCACCGGACCGAGCAGGGTGGTGCGGCCGCCGATGGCGACGCCGATCAGGAACGCGATGGAGGGCACCACGCCGATGTCTGCGGGGGAGATGATGCCGACGATCGGCGTGAAAAGCGCGCCCGCGATGCCCGCGAAGAAGGCGGCGACGACGTACGCGACGATCTTGATGTTGGCCGGGTCGTATCCGAGGAAGCGCACCCGCTCCTCCTGGTCGCGCACCGCGACGAGCAGTTCGCCGTAGCGGCTGTGCATCAGCTGGCGCACCAGCGCGACCACGACGAGCAGCGTGCCCGCCGCGATGAAGAACAGCATCTGCCGGTTGACCGGGTCGGAGAGCTTGAAGCCGAAGAAGGCGCGGAAATCCGAGAGTCCGGTGAACCCGCCGAGCGCCTGCTGCCCGGTGAGCAGGATGGCGAGCGCCGCGGCCAGCGCCTGGCTCAGGATCGCGAAGTAGGCGCCCTTGACCCGGCGCTTGAACACGCCGTAGCCGAGCAGTGCCGCGACCAGCGCGGGCAGCACGAGTATCGCGAGGATCGCCACCGGCGCCGACCCGAAAGGCTGCCAGAATCCCGGCAATTCGCGAATGCCCGCGATCTCCATGAACTCCGGAACGTCGTTGCCGAGCCGGGCGGCGTCGGCCATCTGCAAGTGCATCGCCATCAGGTACGCGCCGATGCCGAAGAACACGCCTTGGCCGAGGGTCAGCATGCCGCCGCGCCCCCACGCCAGGCCGATGCCCGCCGCCACGATGGCGAAGCACAGGAACTTCGCGAGCAGGTTCAGCCGGAAGTCGCTGAGCACCGCGGGGGCCACCGCGAACAGCAGGATCGCGGCGACGGCGAAACCGCCGAGCGCGGTCAGCGAGGAGTGCTCACGCACGCGTCCGATCAGCGTGGTCATGCCAAACTCCTTGTCCGGACGGTGAACAGGCCCTGTGGACGGACCTGAAGGAAGATCACGATCAGCACGAAGACGACGACTTTCGCGATGGACGCGGTGGTCTCGTATTCGATGTAGGAATTGAGCAGCCCGAGCGCGAAGGCCGCGATCACGGTGCCCTTGATCTGGCCGAGGCCGCCGATCACCACGACGAGGAACGCGTCGATCAGATAGCTCTGGCCGATGGTCGGACTCGTCGAACCGATCAACGTCAGCGCGACGCCCGCCACGCCCGCGAGGCCGGAGCCGATGAAGAAGGTGCTGATATCGGTGAAACGGCTGGAGACGCCGCTTGTTTCGGCCAGCCCGCGGTTCTGCACGACCGCGCGGATGCGCCTGCCGAGCGGCGTCGCCTTCAGCACGATCGCCAACACGGTCACCGCGAGTACCGCGAGCACCAGGATGAAGATGCGCGTCTTGGGCACGACCGCGCCCAAGATGGTGACGCCGCCGCTGAGCCACTCCGGCGCGAGCACGTTCTTGGCGGGAGCGCCGAAGATGTCACGGGCGAACTGCTGCAACACCAGGCCGACGCCGAAGGTGACGAGCAGGGTGTCCAGCGGGCGGTCGTACATCCAGCGGATCAGGCCCATCTCCAGCGCCGCGCCGAGCGCGCCGCCGACCAGGAACCCGATCACCAGCGACACCAGCAGCGAGACGCCCGCCGAGGAGATCACCTTCTGCACGACGTAGGTGGTGTAGCAGCCGGCCATGATGAATTCGCCGTGCGCCATGTTGATCACGCCCATCTGGCCGAAGGTGAGCGAGAGGCCGAGGGCGGCGAGCAAAAGAATCGATCCCAGGCTCAACCCCGTGAAGAGCTGGCCGATCAACACGTCCATCAGTAGTCACCTCGATAGCAGGCCGATACGGGACGGCCGGCGAACCGGCCGTCCCGCGTCGAACGGACGAACAGTTGTCACAGGCCTTTGGCCCAGTCGTAGGACTTCAGGTACGGGTCCGGCTGGATGGGCTTGCCGGAGTCCCAGACCGTGTAGATCAGGCCGTCGGCGCGGATCTCGCCGATGCGCGCGGTCTTGGTGATGTGGTGGTTGGAGCCGTCGATGGTGACCAGACCTTCCGGCGCGTCGAAGCTGACGCCGTCGGCCGCGGCCTGGATGTCCTCGGTCTTGAACGAGTTGGCCTTCTCGACGGTGTTCTTCCACAGGTAGACCGAGGCGTAGGCGGCCTCCATCGGGTCCGAGGTGGGCTTGTCCGCGCCGAAGGCGGCCTTGTACGCGTCGACGAACGCCTTGTTCTGCGGAGAGTCGACGGTCTGGTAGTAGTTCCACGCGGTCAGCTGGCCCGCGATGTTCTGCGCGCCGATGCCCGCGACCTCTTCCTCGGCGATGGACACCGAAACCACCGGCATCTCGGCGGCTTTCAGGCCCGCGTTGGTGTACTCGCGGAAGAACGCGACGTTGGAATCACCGTTGAGGGTGTTGAACACCGCGCCCGCCTTGGCGTTTCGCACCTTGTTCACGATGGTCGAGAAGTCGGTGGAGCCCAGCGGGGTGTAGTCCTCGCCCTTGATCTCGATGCCGTTGGCCGCGGCGTAGGCCTTGATCTCGCGGTTGGCGGTCTGCGGGAAGACGTAGTCGGAGCCGACCAGGTAGAGGGACGTGATGCCCTTCTGCTTCAGGTAGTCCAGCGCGGGCACGATCTGCTGGTTGGTGGTCGCGCCGGTGTAGAAGATGTTCTTGCTGTCCTCCAGGCCCTCGTACTGGACCGGGTAGTAGAGCAGCGAGTTCAGGCTTTCGAACTTGGGCTTCATGGCTTTTCGGCTGGACGAGGTCCAGCCGCCGAACACCGCGGCGACGCAGTCGGAGCTGATGAGCTTCTCGGCCTTCTCCGCGAACGTCTTCGGGTCCGAGGCGCCGTCCTCGAGCACCAGCTGGATCTTCTTGCCGAGCACGCCGCCCGCGGCGTTGATCTGGTCGACGGCCAGCTTGGTGGAGTTGGCGACGGTGACCTCGGAGATGGCCATGGTGCCCGACAGCGAGTGCAGGGAACCGACCTTGATGGTGTCGGTGGAGGTGTCGACGCAGGAGGCGGCGCTGGAGCCGGTCGTCGCGTCGTCCTTGGCGCCGCAGGCGGTCAGCAACAGGCCGGCGAGCGCCAGCGCGGTCGGCGCGACGAGCGCTCTGGTCAGGCGGGAACGATGCCGATGAGCGGCACAGGAATCTGACATGGGGCGGGACCCTCTCACTTCATCAGGTGTTCGGCGGCGCTGGCCGCGCCGCACGCGAATACGCCGTATTTGCCCCGGTCAACGCTGTCGACCGGGGTGTATACAACCGCATATTCGTGGTGCGAAGAGTAGACAGAAGTTGTTGCGCCGGAATATCTCTCGGTGACGAGTCCGTTGCCGATGTTTCCGGCGTGTGAAACCTTTTCGGCTATCGATCGGTGAACCGGCGTGAGGTCCGTAGTTGGTCCGTAGCTACGTCTACGGTCGGGTACCCGGCCGCGCGACTTCGCCTGGTCGTCGGCGGCTGTTCCGGTCCGATCTTCCCTACGGTTGCGTAGCCGATTCCCGGTGCGGCAGGCTGCGATTTGTACATCGTCAGAAGCGCCGGAGCGTCGTGGCGGCGGGCCACGGCCGCGAGTCGAGGAGGACCAGGTGGGGCACTACAAGGCGAACGTGCGTGACATCGAATTCAACCTTTTCGAGGTGCTGGGCCTGGACAAACTCCTCGATACCGGCGCCTACGGCGACCTCGACTCCGATACCGTGCGGGAAATCCTCGCCGAGGTGAAGCGCCTCGCCGAGGGCCCGATCGCGGACTCCTTCGCGGCGGCCGACCGCGAGCCAGTCGTCTACGACCCGAGCACCTTCGAGATCTCCGTACCCGAGCCGTTGCGCAAGACGGTCGCGGCGGTGCGCGACGCCGACTGGGGCAGGCTGGGCATGCCGGAGGGCATGGGCGGCACGCCCGCGCCCAACGCGGTGGTCTGGGCGGTCAACGAGATGATCACCTGCGCCAACCCGTCGGCCAGCTTCTTCAGCATGGGCTCGGTGATGTCGGCGGTGCTGTTCAACGTCGGCAACGAGCAGCAAAAGCACTGGGCCACGGTCGGTTACGAGAAGGGCTGGCAGGGCACCATGGTGCTGACCGAGCCGGACGCGGGCTCGGATGTCGGCGCGGGCCGCACCAAGGCGATCGCGCAGGAGGACGGCTCCTGGCACATCGAGGGCGTCAAGCGGTTCATCTCGGGCGGCGACGTCGGCGACACCGCCGAGAACGTCTTCCACCTGGTGCTCGCCCGCCCGGAGGGCGCGGGCCCCGGCACCAAGGGGCTGTCGCTGTTCTACGTGCCGAAGTTCCTGTTCGACCACGAGACGCTGGAGCTGGGCGACCGCAACGGCGTCTACGTGACCGGCGTCGAGCACAAAATGGGCCTGAAGTCCTCCCCGACCTGTGAGCTGACCTTCGGCGGCGGCCCGGTTCCGGCCAAGGGCTGGCTGGTCGGCGACGTGCACAACGGCATCGCGCAGATGTTCCAGGTGATCGAGAACGCCCGGATGATGGTCGGCGTCAAGTCCTCCGGCACCCTCTCGACGGGTTACCTGAACGCCCTCGCCTACGCCAAGGAGCGCGTGCAGGGCGCGGACCTCACCCAGATGTCGGACAAGGCGGCCCCGCGCGTCACCATTACGCACCACCCGGACGTGCGCCGCTCGCTGGCGATGCAGAAGGCGTACGCCGAGGGGCTGCGCTCGGTGTATCTCTACACCGCCGCGCATCAGAACGCCGATGTGGCGCAGCATGTTTCAGGTGCCGATGCCGAACTGGCGCACCGCGTGGACGATCTGCTGCTGCCCATCGTGAAGGGCGTCGGCTCCGAGCGCGCCTACCAGTTGCTGACGGAATCCCTTCAGACACTGGGCGGTTCGGGCTACCTCCAGGACTACCCCGTCGAGCAGTACATTCGCGACGCCAAGATCGACTCGCTGTACGAGGGCACCACCGCCATCCAGGCGCAGGACTTCTTCTTCCGCAAGATCATTCGGGACAAGGGCGCTGCGCTGGCCCACGTCGACGGCCAGATCACCGCCTTCCTCGCCGCCCCGACCGGACGCTTCGATACCGAACGGGAACTGCTGCGCACCGCCCAGGCCGACGTGCAGGCGATGGCGGCGACACTCACCGGATTCGTGATGGCGGCCCAGCAGTCGCCCGCCGAGCTGTACAAGGTGGGGCTGGGTTCCGTGCGGTTCCTGCTCGCGGTCGGTGACCTGCTCATCGGGTGGCGGCTGTTGGCGCAGGCGGAGATCGCCGCCGCGGCGTTGGGCGAGGGTGCGGACGGTAAGGATCGGGCGTTCTATTCCGGGAAGGTCGCGGTCGCGAAGTTCTTCGCGCGGAACGTGTTGCCGCAGTTGACGGCTACGCGGAAGGTGTTGGCTGGGATCGACAACGACATCATGGAGTTGGACGAGGCGGCGTTCTGAGGGTGGTGGTCTGCGTGGTCACTGTCCTGCCACGATGACACCGACCGGCACCGCGAGCGCGGAATTCACTTCAGCACGTACGGCGACACCGAGCTGCGGTGCTCGCTGATGTCGAGAACCTTGCCGAGCGGAGGGAAGGCGCGCTGGGGACAGTTGGCGCGCTCGCAGACGCGGCAGCCGGCGCCGATGGGCGTCGGCTGCACCACGTCGAGGTCGATGCCGTCGGCGTAGACGACCCGGCCCGCATGGCGCAGCTCGCAACCGAGGCCGATGGCGAAGGTCTTGCTCGGCTGGCCGTAGTGCGTGGCGCGGCGCTCGACGGTCCGGGCGACCCAGAGGTACTTGCGCCCGTCGGGCATCTGCGCGATCTGGGTCATGATCTTGCCGGGATAGGCGAAGGTCTCGTACACGTTCCACAGCGGGCAGGTGCCGCCGCTGGAGGAGAAGTGAAAACCGGTGGCGGACTGACGCTTCGACATGTTGCCCGCGCGGTCGACCCGGACGAAGGAGAACGGGACGCCGCGCAGCTTGGGCCGTTGCAGGGTCGACAGCCGATGGCAGATCGTCTCGTAGCTCTGGCTGAAGGACGCCGAGAGCCGCTCGATGTCGTAGCGGTAGTCCTCCGCCACCTCGTGAAAGTGCGAGTATGGCAAGACCGTCGCCGCGGCGAAATAGTTGGCGAGACCGAGCATGGCCAGCTTGCGGGTGTCCTCGGACGCGAAATTGCCCTCTTCGACCAGCTTTTCGAGCAGATCGCCGCATTCGAAGTAGGCGAGCTCGGCGGCGAGCTTGAACGTGCGCTGGCCGCCGGACAGGTGCGGCGCGATCTCCAGCACCCGCGACTCGGTGTCGTAGCGGTGCAGCACGCCCTCGCCGAGATCGATGCGCTCCACGATCTTCACGTCGTGCGAGCGCAGCCTGCGCGCGATCTCGCTGGGCACGTCGCCGCCGTGGAAACGGATGCGGGCCGTGAGTTCCTCTGCGGCTGTGTCCAATTCGTGGATGTAGTTCTGTCGCTGATAGAAGTAGTCGCGCACTTCCTCGTGCGGCTTGCTGATGGTCGCGCTGCCCGCGCCGTCGGCGAAGCGGTCCTCGGTGGCGGCCGCGAGCTGGGCGCTGGTGTTGCGATACCGGTTGTGCATGGCGACCATCGCGCGGGCGATGCTCGGGTGCGCCGAGACCATGTCGGCGATCTCCTGGGTGTCGGCCTCGATGCCGAGTTCCTGATCCATGACGACCTCTTGCAGCTCGGCGATGAGCCGGGTGTCGTCGGCGGAGGAGAAGAAGGTCGCGTCCACACCGAACACTTCGCTGATCTTCAGCAGCACCGGCACGGTGAGCGGGCGCACGTCGTGTTCGATCTGGTTCAGGTAGCTGGCCGAGATCTCCAGCTTCTGCGCGAGCGAGACCTGGCTCAGCCCACGTTCGGTACGCAGCTGACGAAGCCGCGCGCCGACATAAGTCTTGGCCATATGTCCAGTTTATGGGGATTTTCGCAGCCCTGCCAATGGGAAATTAACAGGGCAGCTGAGCTATATGTCACAGCCTCGGGTTACCGTCGAGGGGTGCTGTTCTCGGAAGTCGTGCAGACGTCGGAGACCGTTCGCGCGACAAGGTCCCGAAAGACGAAGATCGCCGCGCTCGCCGAACTGCTCGGCGCGGCCGCGCCGGAGGAACTCACGCCCGTGGTGGCGTGGGTTTCCGGTGAGCTGCGCCAGGGTCGCATCGGCACCGGATGGCGCACCATCACCGGGCTGGAAGGCACGCCGTCTCCCGTTGCGACACTGTCGGTTCCGGCGGTCGACAAGGTGTTCGACGAACTGGCCACCGTCGCCGGAAAGGGCTCGGCCAACCGGCGCAAAGAACTGCTGACCGCGCTCTGGAGCGCCGCGACCTCGGCCGAGCAGTCGTTCCTGCTGCGCCTGCTCACCGGGGAGCTCCGGCAGGGCGCGCTGACCGCGCTCGTCGCCGAGGCGGTCGCGGTGGCCGCCGCGGTGCCGGTCGAGCAGGTCCGGCGCGCGTACATGCTCTCCGGGCAGCTGCCCGTCACCGCCGCCGCCGCGCTCACCGGCGGTTCGGCGGCGCTCGCCGCGTTCAGGCTCGAGGTGGGCAGGCCGATCCAGCCGATGCTCGCCTCGCCGGGTTCCGCGCTCGACGAGGCGATGGACGAGTTCGACGGCGAGGTCAGCGTCGAGCACAAGCTGGACGGCGCGCGCATCCAGGTCCACCGCGACGGCGACGAGGTCCGCGTCTTCACCAGGACTCTGCGCGACATCACCTCCGGCGTGCCCGAACTGGTCCGGCTGGTGGCCGGGCTGCGGTGCGGCAGCGTCGTGCTGGACGGAGAGACGCTGGCGCTCACCGATTCCGGGCGGCCGCGTCCGTTCCAGGAGACCATGAGCCGCTTCGCCACGGCCGAGCCCGGCGAGGAGGCGAAGCTGCCGCCCGGCGCGTCCGCGGGTCCGCTCGTTCCGGCGGTGAGCTCGACCAGAGAACTGCTGCTGCACCCGTACTTCTTCGACTGCCTGCACCTGGACGGCCAGGACCTGCTCGACGCCCCGCTCTCGGAACGGCGCGCCGCGCTGCTACAGGTGGCGGGCGAGCACACCATCCCCGCGCTGATCCGCCCCGACCCCGAGGCCGCCGCCGAATACTTCGACGGCTCGCTCGCCGCCGGGCACGAGGGCGTGATGGTCAAGTCGTTGTCCGCGCCGTACGCCGCGGGCCGCCGTGGCCGCGCCTGGTTGAAGATCAAGCCGACGCACACCATGGATTTGATCGTGCTCGGCGCGGAATGGGGCTACGGCCGCCGCACCGGCTACCTGTCGAACCTGCACCTCGGCGCGCGCGATCCGGCGACCGGCGAACCGGTCATGGTCGGCAAGACCTTCAAAGGCCTCACCGACGCGCTGCTGCAATGGCAGACCGCCGAGTTCCCCCGCCACGAACGCTCCCGCGACCAGCACACCGTCTACCTCTGGCCCGAACTCGTCGTGGAGATCGCCCTCGACGGCGTCCAGGTGAGCCCCCGCTACCCCGGCGGCGTCGCCCTCCGATTCGCCCGCGTGGTCCGCTACCGCCCCGACAAGAACCCCGCCGACGCCGACACCATCGACACCATCCGCGCCCTGCTGCCGTGAATGCGAGGTGACCGAGCCTCGCACCGCACCGGGCGCCACCTCGGGCGTCCACGCTAGCGCACCCCGAAGTCTGTCCGGCAGGCGGTTACCGCATGGCAATCCGCGGGAGCGGTGCCGCACACTGGAGGCGTGACCGTCGAATTACTGGTTCTGCTGATCGTCATCGTCACGGCACTCGCTTTCGATTTCACCAACGGCTTCCACGACACCGCCAACGCGATGGCGACCTCCATCGCGACGGGTGCGCTGCGGCCGCGGGTCGCGGTGGCGCTCTCGGCGGTGCTGAACCTGGTCGGCGCGTTCCTGTCGGTCGAGGTGGCGGCCACGGTGGCCAAGGGCATCGTGCAGCTGGGTGCGGTGGACGGACACGATCTGCTGATCATCGTCTTGGCCGGTTTGGTCGGCGGCATCCTCTGGAATCTGTTGACCTGGCTGTTCGGCCTGCCGTCGAGTTCCTCGCACGCGCTGTTCGGCGGTCTGATCGGCGCGACCATCGCCTCCCTCGGTTGGGGCGGGGTGATCTGGGCGTCCGGCTCCGACGGCGTGCTCACCAAGATCGTGCTGCCCGCCGTGCTCGCCCCGGTGGTCGCCGCGCTGGTCTCGGCGATCGGCACCCGCGCTGTCTACCGGATCACGGCGAAGTCCGAGGAAGGCAAGGTCAGGGAGGGCTTCCGCTGGGGCCAGATCGGTTCGGCCTCGCTGGTCTCCCTCGCGCACGGCACCAACGACGCGCAGAAGACGATGGGCGTCATCTTCCTCGCGCTGGTCGCGCACGGGACGCTGACCAAGAACGACGAGATGCCGCTGTGGGTGATGGCGGCCTGCGCCGTGGCCATCGCCGCGGGCACCTACCTGGGCGGCTGGCGGATCATCCGCACCCTCGGCAAGGGGCTGGTCGAGATCGATTCGCCGCAGGGCCTGGCCGCCGAATCGTCGTCGGCCGCGATCATCCTGACCTCCGCCCACTTCGGCCTTCCGCTGTCCACCACCCAGACGGCCACCGGCTCCATCCTCGGCAGCGGGCTCGGCAAGGGCGCCGAGGTGCGCTGGTCGGTGATGGGACGGATGGTGGTCGCGTGGCTGCTCACGCTGCCGATGGCGGGTCTGGCCGGCGCGGTCTGCTGGGCCATCGCGCACTTCATCGGCGGTCTGCCCGGCGTCCTCGTGGTGTTCGGGATCCTGATCGTGCTTGCCGCGCTGATGTGGCTGCGGTCCCGGCGCAACCCGGTCGACACCACCAACGTCAACGAGTGGCCGGGCGGCGACGCGGATCGGTCCTCCGACACGCCGACGGCTGCCTCCGACGTTGCCAAGGCCGACCACGGACCGCGCTCTACCGACGATCCGCGCGGGGATCAAGCGCTCGGCACCGATCCGCGCAACGCGGGACCCCCGGCGCAGGCGCATCCGCCCACCCGTTCCGCCCAGCTGTAGAGGAGCCACCGTGCACACGCTCGTCACGAATTTGAACTCCCTCTGGAAGGTGGTCGCGGTGTCCCTGGTGCTCGGCGCCGGGCTGCCGATCGTCTTCGCCGTCGGGGTGCGGCTGTGGTCCGCCGCCGATACCGTCGACGGCGAGGGCGGCGTCGCCCGCCGGAACTATCCGGCGCTGGCCGGCGCGTACGCCTGTTTCGCGCTGATCGTCGTCGCGATCGTCACCGGGATCCTCTACACGGCGAAGGCGTTTCTCGCCGCCAAGTTCGGCATCCACCTGTTCGGACAGTCCTGAAGGGCGCTGCATTGACCGACCACACCCAAAGCTCACGCCCCAAGGTCCTCGGCCGCGTCCTCGGCTGGTTGCGCGCCGGATATCCGCAGGGCATCCCGCAGTCGGACTACGTCGCGCTGTTCGCGGTGCTGCACCGCCATCTCACCGACTACGAGGTAGCCGCCGTCGCCCAGGAACTGGCAGCGGGCAATCCCGACTCCGAGATCAGCCACGAGGACATCGTGGCCGCGATCGCCAGGATCGCCAAGGAACAGCCGGACGAGCACGACGTCGCCAGGGTCGCCGCGCAGCTCGAGGCGGGCGGCTGGCCGCTCGCCGAACCGCTGACCGACGACTGAATCGAAAAGCGTTCCGCGATGCCGCCTTTCCTGAACGCCATCATCGAGTGGCGGAAGCAGGTGAGCCTTCCATGGCTGGGGTTCTCCGCACCAGCACCGCCAACGGGAAGACAGGGGCTGCTCGTGCGCCGTCTCCGCACAGGAGCACCTGCTAGGGAGGGTGGGAGCGGGTGAGCTTTTTCATGGCTGGGGTTCTCCGCACCAGCACCGGCAACGGGAAGGTAGGGGCTGCTCGTGTGCTGTCTCCGCACAGGAGCACCTGCTAGGGAGGATTAGGTGGGGAATGTGGGCCGACCGCCGAACAGGACTCGACCTGAGCAGGGTGCCCACCGATCGCGATCCGCGCCGAACCCGGCTCGCGCCGGTCGGCATCCGCGCCGAGGAGAGCTTCGCGCCGACCGGGTCCGCCGAAGAGTGTCCGCGCCGACAAGCACTCAGGGGCTGTCGAATTCGCCCGCGCGAATGCCCGCGGTGAGCGCCGCCCAGTCCGCGGGCGAGCAAGCGAGCATCGGCCGCGCACTCGCCTCGCCCCGGTACTTGGTATCCCGGATCAGCACCCGCCCCGGCTCGAACTTGACCTGCACGCAGGCCACCGAATCGCTGGAATACGACGACTTGAACCAGCCCGTCTCGGCTGACGACACGCTGCTCATAGCGCGATGCTACCGGCCGGGCGCCTCGGACATCTTGCGTTCCAACGCGGCAAGCGATTCCTCGCGCGAAAGCGCTTGTTCGGCCAGGGCGTTGGCGAACAACGTGTTGAGATGCCGCACCGGCTCGGTGTCCTCGATGACGCCGTGGTGGACCAGCGTCTCGGTCCACGCGACATCCGGCAGCACCGACTTGTCGAAGCCCAGCAGGTGGAACGTCGCGCCGCCGAGCAAGCCGCCGCCGGTCGCCTCGAACGGAATGATCCGCAGGTCGATGGTCTCCATGTGCTCCTCGAGCAGCGCGGTCAGGTGGCGAACCTGATCGAACATGACCTCGGGACCGCCGATCTGCTGAGTCAGCGCCGCCTCGTTCACGATCGCGGTGACGCGCAACGGATCTGGGCCCTGCAGCCGCTGCTGGCGGCGCAGCCGGATCTCCACCAGCCGGTCGATCTCGACCTGGCGAATCCGCGCGCGATCGTTCGCGATCAGCGCGCGGGCGTAGTCGGCGGTCTGCAAAAGGCCGGGGATCAGGATGCTTTCGTAGGTGCGCACGCTGTCGGCGCCGTGTTCGAGTCCGTACAGGCGGCCGATCTCGTCGGAGAGCAAGCCGGAATAGCTGGTCCACCACCCGCGCTGCCTGGCGATGTCGCGAAGTTCGTGCAGCTCTTCGCGTTCGGCCGCGTCGAAGTCGAGTAGCTTCATCAGCTCGTCGAGTTTGGATTCGGCCAGGACGCGTTCCTTCTCCACTTTCGACCAGTAGGAGATGGAGAAGCCGAGCTCCTTGGCGATCGCGGACACGCTGACGTCGTTCTGCTTACGCCTCCGCCCGATGCGGAGCATCAGTTCCCGACGCGCGACCGTCGGCGAGAGTGGTGCCATCGTTGGATGGTGTCCTTCCAGCTCTAGCGATGCGTGGAGATGACCGTACTCCCCGCGGTGACCGGCTCGCACAACGCCGTTTCATTTTGTCAACTTGACGTACAACGCGACGCTAACCTAGCCTCCTTGTGTCTCATGTCACATCGCGGGTATGTTCCGGCCGGTCCCGCCCGGCGGGATCGAGGGGTGGATGTCTGTGCATGTTGTGGGTAGCTGCTTGATGGTCGGTGACCGGACGCCGCATCAGGCGCGGCGGGTCGGTGACGACACCTGGGTGGTGTCCTATCTGCGCGGCCGGATGTTCACCACCGAGCAAGCGGTCGCCGCGATGCAGGCGGCGGACACCGTCGCCTTGATGGACGATCTGGCCGCGCGGGTCGGGCTCACCGCGCTGGAGGCCATCGGCCTCGCGGTCAACGAAAGGCCTTGGGAGAAAGCGTTACCGCGTTTCGGGCGATACGCCCGGTAAGAGCGTTGTCCTGCACCACGATTCGAACAGGGGAATGCGCGGTGGAACCACTGCCATCGAAAAAGCAAGTGCTCAAGGCGTTTCGCGCCAAGCCGAGCGAGGAACATCCGGTTCTGCAATCCGCACATACGCTCGGTGAGTTGCACGTGCGGCGACTGCGCACCGAGGCCGACGCGACCGGGGACATCGATCAGAGCCGAGTGCACCTGGTGCTCGGCATCGATCGGTGGGTCGCCACCGAGCTGCCGCCCGCGCACGGCGGCGCGCACATGCACACCGAATCCGTCGGCATGGTGATCGATCGCCTCGCCCAGTTCTCCGCCCGCGCCTTCGCCTCGCTGGTGTCGGAACCGGATTGGATAGTGCACGACGACTGGGAGCGCCTTGCCGAATTAGCGCTCGGCTACCAGGATTTGGCGCTCGAGGTCTCGGCCGGTATTCGTCGGCTGCCCTACCTCGGCGGCCCGTGCCGGTGAGGGTCGCGTGGTCGGTCCGCGAGGAGACGGAGGAAGTGCTCGACCTCCGCGCGCACGGCGGCGCGGCCGGGAGCGAGATACTTGCGCGGGTCGGACAGGGCGGCATCGCGCGTGACGGCGGACCGGACCGCCGCGGTCATCAGCACATTCAGCCGGGTCGCGATGTTGACCTTCGTCATACCGTGCTCGACAGCGGCGCGCAGGCCGTCGTCCGGCACGCCGGACGAGCCGTGCAGGACCAGCGGCACAGGGACTTTCGCGGCCAGCTTGGCGATCAGTTCGAGGTCGAGTTCGGCGGTGCGGGCGTGCATGGCGTGGGCGGAACCGACCGCGACGGCCAGTGCGTCGACGCCCGTCGCGGCGACGAATTCGACGGCCTCGTCGGGGTCGGTGCGGACACCGGGAGCGTGCGCGCCGTCCTTGCCGCCGATCTCGCCCAGTTCGGCCTCGACGAACACGCCGCGCTCGCGACACCGGCGCGCGACCTCGGCGGTGGCGGCGACGTTGGCGGCGTAGTCGAGTGTGGACGCGTCGAACATGACCGAACGGATGCCGAGTTCGACGGCGGCGGTGACGAGTTCGGTGGAAGTGGCGTGGTCGAGGTGCACCGCGATGGACGCGGAGCTGTCCGCGGCGATCCGTAGGCACGCCAGCGCGAGCGGGGCGAGGGATCCGTGATAGCGGACGGTGTTCTCCGAAATCTGCATGACCACGGGACGTTCCGCGTCCTCGGCGGCCGCGGCGATGGCCTCGGCGTGTTCCAGGGTGATCACGTTGAACGCGCCGAGGCCGCCGGGTCTCGCGGCCGCGATCAAGTCCGGTACGGGGGTCAGCGGCATGGGTGGGTCTCCGCGGTCATGGCGTGGTCTCTTCGGATTCCGGGGCGGCGAGCTTGTCGACCCGGACGGTCGGTGCCAGGCGGGTGCGCAGGCAGCGGTCGATCTCCCCGGCGACCGGGATGACGACGGCCGACGCCGCGGTGGCCACGGCGTCGGTGAGGATGGCCGCCCAGTCGGGTTCCGCGCGGGTGGACAGCGCAGCGATCACCGCCGCGGCGGCGGAATCGCCCGCGCCGGTGGGGTTTCCGGCCAGCGGCTCGGGCAGCGTCGCGAACCACGCCCCGTCGGCCGTCACCGCGATCATGCCCTCGGCGCCGCGGGTGGCGACGACGGCTCGCACGCCGCGATCGATCAGCGGGCGGGCGGCCGCAACCACCTCCTCCGGCGTAGTCGGCGTGCGACCGGAAAGACGCTCCAGCTCTTCGGTGTTCGGCATCAACACCACACCGGGAACCTCCGCCGCCAGCCGCAGCGCCTCGCCGTCCACATCGCAGATGGTCGGGACCCCCGCCGCGACCGCCGATCGGGCGAGCTCGGCGGGTAGGCCGGGATCTATCCCGCCCGGTAGCGATCCAGAGACGACAAGGCCGTTGATGTCGGGCAGCAGGCCCGCGACCCGGATGGCTAGTTGCTCGGCGGCGTGCGGGTTCGAGACGCGGGCGCCGGGCTCCCAGAGCGCGGTGGCGGTGCCGTCACGGGACTCGCTGATCACCACCGTCCGCCGGACCCACGGCAGCGCGTGCACGAAGTCGACCGGCATCTCCAGCTCGGCGGCCGCGGCGAAGGCGTGATCGGAGAAGCCGGTCGCCCTCGCGTACTTGCCGAGCTGGTTCAGCACCCGCGTCACATTGATGCCCTTGCCGCCGATGCGCTGCTCGACCGAGCGGACACGGTGCGCCTGCCCGCGCTCGAAGCGCTCGACCCGGTAGGTCATGTCGTAAGCGGGATTCATTGTCACAGTGAGGATCACGTCAACCACTGTCCACGTCTGAGCACCCGGCGCAACTGCAGGTCGTCATCGACAACCAGCAGGTCGGCGTACTGGTCGGTCCGGAGATCGCCCACGTCGGTCAGGCCGGCGGCGGCGGCTGGTACGGCGGTCGCGGCGCGCACCGCGTCGGGCAGCGGCACACCGCAGTCCCGGACCGCCCACGAAAGGCATTGCGCGAGAGTCGCCGTGCCGCCCGCGATCGACCGGTTGGCCACCCTGGCCACCCCGTCGATCACCCGGACGGACTGCGGCCCGAGCCGATATTCGCCGTCGGGCATGCCCGCGGCCTGCATCGCGTCGGTGATCAGCGCGACCTGTCGCGGAGCCGCCGCGAAAACCATCGCGCCGAAAC
Organism: Nocardia sp. CNS-044; assembly: GCF_059570515.1. NCBI lineage: Bacteria > Bacillati > Actinomycetota > Actinomycetes > Mycobacteriales > Nocardiaceae > Nocardia > Nocardia sp. CNS-044. The sequence continues at coordinate 36,589 of NZ_JCANSX010000001.1, read as the reverse complement.
CGGCGTCGACGTGCACGCCGTCGCCGATCAGCTCGACCACCGCGTGGCCATGGACGGCGGCCGTCAGCGCCGCGGCGACCGGTCCCGCGTTGCGGTGGTGCAGCGGCGGCATGCCGTTGGCCAGGTGGGTCACCAGCCGCGCCGATCCGGTCGGGGCGAGCGCCTGCCGGAAGCGCGCGAAATCGGTGTCGCTGTGGCCGAGGGAGATCACCACGTCGTTGTCGGTGAGGAGCCGCGCGACCGCGTCATAGCCGGGCAACTCCGGCGCGATGGTGCAGACACGCAGGTATCCGTCGGCGGCGGCCAGCAGTTCTTCGGTCAGTCCTGGGTCGGGGTCGCGCAGGTAGCGGACGTCCTGGGCGCCGCAGCGGGCGACCGCGAGAAACGGTCCCTCCGCGTGGATTCCGCCGATCGTGCCGTCGGCGGCGAGCGCGCGCAGTGTCGCGATCTGGGCGACCATGTCGGCCGCGGGACCGGTGACCACGCTGGCGAGCACCGTCGTCGATCCGCGCGAGTGGTGGAACTCGGCGGCCGCGCGCGCGTCGTCCGCGTCCACGGTGTCGAATCGATGGCCGAAGCCGCCGTGGTTGTGGATGTCCACCAGGCCGGGGACGATCAGGCCCGAGAACTTCGGCGGGGCCGAATCCGGGTGGAAGGCAAGCCATTCGGTCATCGGCCGGACCGCGACGATCCGGTCGCCCTGTACGGAGATCACGCCGTCGGTCAAGTCGAACGACGCCGACAAGATACGACCGCGGATTTCCAGGCCGGTGGAGTTGTCAGTCATCGAGCCTCCGTCCGTTGGTCCGCACCTAGCTTGTTGCTCGCATGAGGGCTTCGCGCCCGGAGGTATCGCGTCTCCGTCGAGAGCGCTGGGCCGCGCCCGCTCGCATGAGCGCTTCGTGCCCGGCGGAATCGTATGTCGGTTGGGCGTTTTGGGCCGCGTCGCGGGCTTCGTGTCCGGAGATATCGCGTCTCCGTCGAGAGCGCTGGGCCGCGCCCGCTCGCATGAGCGCTTCGTGTTCGGCGGAATCGCGTCTCGGCCGGGCGTCCCGGGTCGCGCCTCCCGGTCATATCAGTGCTCCGTGCCGGGCGAAGAGCGTGGCGCCCGCGAGCCCGGCCCGCGCGCCGAATTCGCCGAGCACCACCTTCGGCACCGGCACCACCCGGAGACGCTGCGCCAATGCCGCCTGCAATCGTTCACTGAGCGCGGCGCCCGCACCGGCCAACCCGCCGCCGAGCACGACGAGCTCGGGGCAGGCGGCATGGACGACGCCGAGCAGTCCGTCCGCGAGCGCGGCCACGGCGTCGTCCACCGCACGCGCCGCGTCGGGATCGCCCGGCAGTCGTCCGAAAACCTCTGCCGCGCCGCTGACCTCGCGCCCGGACAACCGGGCGTAGTTGCGTGCGATGGCCGCGGCGGAGGCGAGAGTTTCGACGCAGCCGACATTCCCACAGGGACAACGCAACCCGTCGGTGGACCGCACGGGAATGTGGCCGTATTCGCCCGCCTGCCCGAAGGCGCTGCGCACCAACCGGCCGCCGGCGGAGAGCGTGCCGCTGACGCCGGTGCCCAGCACGATCACCAGAACGTCGCCGTGATCGCGCCCCGCGCCGAAACGCCATTCGGCCCAACCCGCCACGGCCACATCGTGTTCGATCAACACCGGAACGCCCCAGCGCCCGGTGAAGCGGTCGCCGACGTGCACGTCGCGCCAGCCGACGTTGCCGCTGAAGACGGCGATCGATCGTGCGGTGTCGACGATGCCGGGCAGTAGGACGGCGGCCCGGCCGAGCCGGTCGCGCAGATCCGCGGGCAATTCGGCGAGCAAGCTGTCGCCGAGATCGCCCATCGCCTCGAACGCCGCCTCGCCACGCGGGGTCGGCACCGTGCCCGACGCGAGGATCGTGCCGGACGCGTCGGCGATCTCACCTTTGATGGTGGTGCCACCGACGTCCAAGCCCAATGTCAGGGCATCAGAACCTGCCGGATCCGAACCGAGGGCGCGTCCGCCCGCCCCACGGCAGTCCGCGCCGGGCGCAGGCGCCGGTGCGCTGCCGCCGACGCGATGCGTGTCCATCTCCGGGAGCGTAGTTACTCTCAGCAACCTTGTCGTCGGCGGCTCCGGAATGCGGGGCGGGGGCGCGGACACGGCGGCGTACCGGTCACTGGTCCAGGACGACCGAGCGGTTCAGGCTGCGCGGGTGGTCGGGGTCGAGGCCCAGGTCGGCGGCGCGCGCGACGCAAAGGCGGTGCACGCGGACCAGTTCCGCCATCGGATCGATGTCGCGGTGTTCCAAGTGCGCTCCCGTGGCGGCGACGTCGGCGGCGAAATCCGGGATCAGCGGCCCGAGCGCCCAGACCGCGCGGCCGGGGGCGGCGATGCTGATCGGGCCGTGCCGGTACTCCGTCGCGAGGTAGGACTCGGCCCACGACTGGCAGGATTCGCGCAGTTTGAGCCCGGCCTCCTCGGCCAGCGCGCCCGCGAAACCCATGCCGACGAACGTGATCTGCTCGGCCCCGCGCACCCCGGCCAGCGATTCGGCGGGATCTTCGGCCAGGACGGCGCGCGCCTGTTCGACGGCGGGACCGAGGTCCTCGCCGAGATGCCAGCGCAGGATCGCCAGCGTGGTCGTGGCGAAGCGGGTCTGCACCACGGACTTCTCGTCGACCTCGTCGATGAGGATCGGATCGCCCAGCTCCAGCACCGGGGTGCCCGGGCTGCTGCAGATCACCGTGCCCGGGACGTGTGACGGGATCTCGCGCATCGCCGACACCACTTCGGTGGTGGTGCCCGATCGGCAGATGACGAGATAGCGGTCGTAGTCCCGGCCGCCGCGCACCTGACTGGCAGGCCACGCGTCGGTCAGGCCCTGGCCCGCCTCCTCGCGTAGCGCGGCGATGGCCCGAGACATGAACAGCGAAGTGCCGCAGCCGATCACAGCGACGCGTTCGCCGGGTTGCGGCAGCAGGGCGCGGTGTTCGGCGGCGATCGCGGCGGAGCGCGCCCAGTCGTCGGGCTGGGTGGCGACTTCGACGGCCAGGTGGGATGCGGGGGCGTGGTCAGCGGACGGCACGACAACAGAATCGTCTCGATGATCGTTCATGTCAAATATCTGCGCGAAATGGTCATGTTCGATCACCATTCGCGCTAGATTCAACCGGTCGACACGTTTTGCTTCATCATCGGCGGTCGGTAGGCGCCGGGGGTGCAGATTCGAAAGGTTCGCTTCGTGAAACGACCACTCCGCCGCCTGCTCACGGGCGCCGCGCTGGCCACCGGCCTCGCCGTCGCGGTCGCCTCGTGCGGCTTCGGCTCCAACGATTCCGCCGACTCCGACACCACGATCAACTTCCTGGCCCCGGTCTACAGCGACGGCGCCACCGGAACCAAGGCGCTCTGGGACGGGATCATCGCCGACTTCGAGCGGAAGAATCCCGGCCTGAAGGTGAATCTCCAGCTGGAATCCTGGAACTCGATCAACGACGTGGTGCGGACCAAGCTCCAGTCACCGTCCACCACGCCCGACATCCTGAACATCGACGCCTACGCCAGCTTCGCGGGCGACGGAATGCTGTACCCAGCAGCGGAGATCGTCTCGCCGCAGGTGCTCGCCGACATCCAGCCCGGCTTCGCGAAGAACGCCTCGCTCGACGGAACCCAATACGCGCTACCGCTGTTCGCCTCCACCCGCACGCTGTTCTACAACACCGACCTTTTCGCGCGCGCCGGTGTCGCCGCGCCGCCCAAGACCTGGACCGAACTGACCGAGGCCGCGGCGAAGATCCAGGCGCTCGGCGACGGCGTCTCGGGTTACGGTCTGCCGCTCGGCAGCGAGGAGGCGCAGGGCGAGACTTCGATCTGGACCTTCGGCGCGGGCGGCGACTGGTCCAACGGCGGCGAGATCACCGTCGACACCCCGGCCAACCTGGAGGGTGTGCGCGCGATGCGCACGCTCATCGATGCCAATGCGACACAACCTAATCCGGGCGCGACCGACCGCAAGGACGTGATCAACGCCTTCATCCAGGGCAAGGTCGGGATGATCGAGGGCCTGCCGCCCACCATCGGCCAGATCGCCGCGAAGAATCCGGAGCTGAAGTACGCGACCGCGCCGTCGCCGACCAAGTCCGGCCAGCCGGTGACCCTCGGCGTCGCCGATCACCTGATGGCTTTCAAGAAGGACGGCGGGAAGACCGAGACGATCAAAAAGCTCCTCGATCACTTCTACTCCGCGAGCGTGTACGCGAATTTCGTGAAGCACGAAGGCTTCATCCCGATCACCCAGAGCGGCGCGGCCGAACTGGCGCAGGACCCGGTCACCAAGGCGTTCGCCGCGACGCTTCCGGTGGCCAAGTTCTACCCGAGCAACAACCCGAAATGGGCTGCGGCGCAGGGCGCCATCCGCCAGCAGATGGGCACCATCGCGCAGGGCGCGGACCCGGCGCAGGTGCTGACCCGCATTCAGGAAGCCGCGAAATAGCGTGCGGCGCAATGCGATGCTGAGGGCGGTCCCGTGGCTCGGGCCCGCCCTGCTGCTGATCGTGGCGATCGTCGCGTTTCCGGTCGGCTACATGCTGTGGACCAGCACCAGGGACCTCAGCGCCTACGGTCAGGACCGCGGGCCCGCCGGGCTGGCGAACTTCCGCGCCCTGTTCGACATCGGCGAACTCGGCACGGTGCTCGCGCACACCGTGGTGTGGGTGGTCAGCGTCGTGCTGATCACCCTGGTGCTCTCGGCCGGGCTCGCCCAGTTCCTGAACAAGGACTTCCCCGGCCGCACCGCCGTGCGGATGGCGATCCTGGTGCCGTGGGCCGCCTCGGTGGTGATGACGACGACGATCTTCTACTACATGCTCGATCCCGACGTCGGCATCGCCAACCGGTTCCTCGTCGACATCGGGCTGCTCGATCGCGGTTACGGGTTCACCAAGCAGCCGACACAGGCCTTCCTGGTGGCGATCGGCGTCGCGGTGTTCGTCTCGATACCGTTCACCACCTACACGATTCTGGCTGGGCTGCAATCGATTCCGGCCGAGATCGTGGAGGCGGGCCGGGTCGACGGCGCGGGTCCGTGGCAGCGGTACCGCCACCTCACGCTGCCGCAATTGCGCCCGGCCATCGCGGTCGCCACCGTCGTCAACATCATCAACGTGTTCAATTCGCTGCCGATTCTGCAGGTGATCACCGGCAGCATCGCGGGTTTCTCCGCGGACACCACGACGACGCTGACGTTCAAGCTGATCCGGCAGAACCAGCAGATCGACACCGCCGCCGCGATGAGCGTGCTGAACTTCGCGCTGATCGTGGTGATCATCGCGATCTACGTGAAACTGGTCCGGCCGACGCGGGAGGTCGACGCATGACCGCCGAGACCGAGATTCGCGTGCCGCACCGAAACACCACCACCGCGACGAAAGAAGCGCCGGTAAGGGCGAAGCGTCGTCGCTGGGAGTTGACGGCGATCGGCGTCGTGATCGCGCTGATCTTCCTGACGCCGTTCGTCGTGATGGTGCTCGGCTCGCTGAAGAGCCGGGCCGAGATCCTGCGCATCCCACCGACTTATCTGCCGCAGACCTGGCATCCGGACAACTACGCGACGATGTGGGACACCCCCGAGACGCCGCTGCCGTTCAACATGGTCAGCACCGTCGTCATCGCGGTGAGCGCCACGGTGCTCGTGCTGCTCGTCGCCATCCCGGCCGCGTATCACACCGCGCGGCACCGTTTTCCGGGACGCGCGGTGTTCCTCGGTCTGGTGTTGATCACCCAGATGTTGCAGCCCACGGTGCTGGTGACCGGCCTGATCCGGCAGTTCTTCGCGCTGGGCATCAACGACACCTGGCTGGCCATGATCCTGGTGAACGCCGCGTTCAACCTGTCGTTCGCGGTGTGGATCCTGCACAGCTTCTTCGCCGCGATCCCGGTGGAGATCGAGGAGGCGGCCCAGCTCGACGGGTTGAACCGCTGGCAGATCCTGACCAAGGTCAGTCTGCCGCTGGTCTGGCCGGGCATCGTCACCGCGACCATCTTCACGATCGTCGCCTGCTGGAACGAGTTCGCGGCCAGTCTGGTGGTGCTGACCACGCCGGAGAATCAGCCGCTTTCGGTGGCGCTGACCAAGTTCGTCGGCCAGTACGACACCGCATGGCAGTACGTGTTCGCGATCTCCACCGTCGGCATCGTGCCGGTGGTGATCCTGTTCGCGCTCATCGAGAAGCGGTTGGTCGCGGGATTGACCGCTGGCAGCGTGAAGTGAGCAGTTGTCACGCAGCCGAGCGTCGAGGAAGGTACCCCGGGCACCGACATCGCCCTACTCTCGAGCCCCCGCCGGCAGGCCCCCGCGGCGGTAGCATCGATTGGTGGCACGGCAGGACGGCGCTCCCAAGGACGGCCGCAATTACGCGGGCCTGTCCAAGGAGCAGCGGGTGGCGCAGCGGCGGACCAGGTTGATCGACTCGGCCCTGGAATTGTTCGGCACCCAGGGGTACGCGACCACCTCCATCGAGCGCCTGTGCACCCTCGCGAATGTCTCCACGCGCAGCTTCTACGAGGATGTCGGCAGCCGCGAGGCGCTGCTGATCGCCCTGGTGGATCGAATCACCATGCAGGCCATCGACCGTGCCGCGGAGGCGCTGGCGCGCACCGCGAACGAGCCGCTGTCGAGCAGGGTGACCGCCGGTTTCCGTGCCTACCTCGAAGTGACCTGCGCCGACCGGCGAACCGCGCGGGTCTGCTACGTCGAAGTGGTCGGGGTCAGCGAAGCGGTGGAGGAATGGCGCAGGGAACAGCGCGGGCGTATCTCCTCGATGCTGATGGCCGAGGCCGAGCGCGCCGTCGAGCGCGGCGAGACCAAACCGCGGCGCTTCGACCTGTTCGCGCTCGCGGTGATCGGCGCGGTGAACTCGTTGGCGCAGGAATTGGTGCAGACCACCCAGCCGGACGCGCGGATCTCGCTGGACGACATCTGCGAGGAAATCGCCTACGTGGTCAATTCCGGACTCGCCGCGCCGTGAGTCCGCGCGCGGTCCACGTTGGCAACCGGCGCGTGGAATCTCTACGGTTTGGCATCGTGGCTGTGGTCAGATTGTTCGCGTGCATGCAGAAACGGCACGTCGTCCGGGTCGGGGCGGTGTGAGATGACCGGACCGACGGATCGTCCGCAGCGGTGGAACCGGCTGCTCGAGCTGCTCGCCGAATCGGGGCGGCTCTCCGTGGAGGAGGCCGCCGAGCGGCTCCAGGTGTCGCCCGCGACCGTGCGCCGCGATTTCACCGCGCTGGCCGAACAGCAGCTCGCCACCCGGACCCACGGCGGGGTCGTGGCGACGACGGTCGCCTACGACCTGCCCGCCCGCTACCGCCAGACCGGCGGCGAGGCCAAACAGCGCATCGCCGAGCACGCCGCCGCGCTGGTCGACCCGACCGCGGTGGTCGGCATGAACGGCGGCACCACCACCACGGCGGTGGCGAGGGCGCTCGCGGGTCGCACGGATCTGGCCAATTCCGGTGACGATCAGCTCACCATCGTCACCAACGCGCTCAACATCGCGGGCGAGATGGTGCTGCGCCCGCACCTGCGCACCATCTGTCTCGGCGGGGTGGCGCGCCGGGAGTCCTACGAACTGCACGGCCCGCTGGCCGAGCGCGCCCTAGCCGAATTGCGTTTGGACACGGTGATTCTCGGCGTGAACGCGATTTCCGCCGAGGGCGGCGCGCAGTGCAGGCACATCGACGAGGCGGGCGTGACCACCGAGATGGTGCGCCGCTCCGGCCACGTCATGGTGGTCGCGACCTCCGACAAACTCGAACGCTCCGCCCTCGCCCGCATCTGCGGCATCGACCAGGTCCACGTCCTCGTCACCGACACGCACGCCGAAGCCTCCGCCGTCGCCGCCATCCGCGCCGCAGGCGTCCGCGTGGACCTCGTGTAGTTCGGAGCGGCATGCGGACGTGATGAGTTCTCCGCGCCCAGCACGCCGCCACGGACGTCGTGCTTGCACTGGCCCTGAACCAGGGCGGCGATTCCCGCGTGATCAGTCGGACGGGACGTGTGTCGCCCCCACGGGTACGGATGCGGCGGGCCGCGATTCGGTGCGCATGGTGCGGACCCAGACGGCGAAACCCCAGGCGACGAAGCCCGCGTAGACGAGGTAGAGGGTGGCGGAGGGGTAGTAGCCCGCCTTCAGCAGGAGCGGGACGCCGACGATGTCGACGGCGATCCAGATCAACCAGAACTCGGCCAAGCCGCGGGCCATGCCGTAGGTGGCGAGCACCGAGCCGGTGAAGATCCAGGCCTCCGCCCACGGGCCGTAGGAGCCGATCCAGGCGAACAGCTGCGCGAAACCGGCCGTGCCGAGGAGCATGGCGGCGACAAGCAGCCATCGTTCGCGGGCGCTGGCCCAGCGCGGCACCACGCCGCGGTGCTCCAGCCCGGTTTCGAGGCGGGCGTGCCGATGCCACTGCCACCACCCGAACACGCTGACCGCGATGAACATCAGCTGCCGCCCCGCCTGCCCGGCCATGTTCAGCTGCTGCGGTGTATTGAAGACGCCGCCGACGAAGACGGTGAAAAGCAGCGCGTTGCCCGCGATGCCCACCGGCCACGCCCACACCCGCCGCCGCATGCCGCCCACCGCGGCGGCCAGCCCGAACCCGTTGCCGATGATCTCGCGCCAGAGGATGGCCGAGCCCGCGATGTGCAGTTCGGCGTCGAGCAGGATGCTGAGCGGGTCCACCTGGTGTGCAACGAGCAGGAGGCGCGATCTCATCCGCGAGGAGCGGGTTTCGCTCGGCGTGATACGAAAGGTCCCAACCCGGGCGGCGCTCGTCTGGTGCACGGTCGGCCACCCGTCCGCGAAATACCCTCGGCGCGTAACGATTGCGCAATCTGGCCACGCGAATCGCAATGTCGGTGCAATCGAGCCCTTCTATCGTGACCGAATGAACACCGAGCACGCCGGGGGGACCGGTATCCACATCAGCGGGCTGAGCAAGTCCTTCCGTGCCGGGCGGCGCACGGTGCACGCGCTGGACGGCGTGGATCTGCACACCGAGCAGGGCGCGTTCCTGTCGCTCCTCGGTCCTTCCGGCTGCGGAAAGTCCACCGTCCTGCGGATTCTGGCCGGATTGGAGGAGCCGACCGCGGGCACCGCGCTGATCGACGGCCAGACGCCCGCGCAACTGCGTGGCCGCCACGAACTCGGCATCGCGTTCCAAGATGCGGCGTTGCTGCCGTGGCGCTCGGTGGAATCCAATATCAAGCTGCCGTTGCAGGTGGCCGGTCTGAAACCGGATCCCGCGCAGATCGCCGACCTCGTCGCGCTGGTGGGATTGGAGGGCTTCGAGAAGGCCAAACCCGCGCAGCTGTCCGGCGGCATGCGGCAGCGCGTGTCCATCGCGCGTGCGCTGGTCGTGCAGCCGACTGTGCTGCTGCTCGACGAGCCCTTCGGCGCGCTGGACGACATGACCAGGCAGAAGCTCAATCTGGAGTTGCTGCGGATCTGGACGGAGAAGCCCGCGACCACGTTGATGGTCACGCACGGCATCGCCGAGGCGGTCTTCCTCTCCGACGTGGTGGCGGTGCTGAGCCCGCGCCCGGGCCGCGTGCTCGAGCTGGTGGAGATCGATCTGCCGCGGCCGCGCCTGCCGGAGATGATGCGCACCCCGGAATTCCACAAGTTGTCCGACTATCTCTCCGAACTGCTGTTCGGCAAGACCGGTGCGGGCGGCGTCGCTTTCGAACGCGGCGTCCAAGCCCCCGACACGGGCGGTGCGTCGTGAAGCGGCTCGGCGGGCTGCTCGGCATCCTCGGCCTCGTCGGGGTGTGGTGGCTCGCCGCGGCGCTCGGCCTCGCGGGCGGCACCATCCCGAGTCCGTGGCGGGTTGTGCACACGATGTATGTCGACGGCTGGCAGCTGTACGGCCCGAACTTCGAGATCACCGCGATCGGCGCGCTGAAGGGCTTCCTCTGGGGCAACGCGCTGGCCATCGGCCTCGCGGTCACGGTGGCGCTGATCCCGCAATTCGAATCGCTGGCCACCCAGCTGGCGATCCTGTCCTACTGCACGCCGCTGCTCGCGCTCGGCCCGATCATTCTGGTCGTCTTCGGTGGACGCACGCCGACAGTGTTCCTCGCCGCGATGTACTGCTTCTTCACCACGATGGTCGGCACCCTCGCCGGTCTGCGCTCGGCCGATCGGACGAGCCTGGAGCTGGTGCGCGCCTACGGCGGCGGGCGCTGGCAACGGCTGTACCGGGTTCAGCTGATCGCCGCGCTGCCGAATACGTTCGCGGCGCTGAAGATCGCCGCGCCCTCGGCCGTGCTCGGCGCGATCATCGGGGAGTATCTGGGCGGCGTGGACAGCGGGATCGGCGTCGCGCTGACCGCCGCGCAGACCGCTTACAACGTGCCGCGTACCTGGGGGATGGCGCTGGCCGCCGCCGCGCTGGCCGGTCTCGGCTACGCGATCGTGGCGCTGGTGGCGCGGCTGGTCACGCCATGGACCGGGGAGGAGGTGCGATGACCGTCCTGCGTCGCCTCGGCGCGTTCCTGTTCCCGCTCGTCACCTCGCTGCTGCTGATGCTGGTCATCTGGTGGGGGTTCCTGGCGGCCTTCCCGCAGGTGGGTCCGCGGGTGGGCAAGACTCCCGGCGATGTGTGGCGCTATCTGGTCACCTCGCCCGGCGCGCCGCAAGCGCGCGCGGCCATCCTCGACAACCTCCAGATCACGCTGCGCGACGCGGCGCTCGGCTTCGGCGTCGGCATGGCGGCGGCCATCGCGCTCGCCGCCCTGTTCGTGTCGTTCCGCACCGTGGAGCACACGTTCATGCCGGTGGCGATGCTGCTGCGTTCGGTGCCGCTGGTGGCGCTCACGCCGATCATCGTGCTGGTATTCGGCCGCGGGGTGGGCGGGGTGACCGTGATGGCCGCGATCGTCGTGCTCTTCCCGGCCCTGGTGATGATCACGACCGGACTGCGCAGCGCGCCCCGCCAGGCGATGGAACTGATTGCGGCGTACGGCGGTTCGCGTTGGACGGCGCTGCGGATGGTGGCAATGCCCGCAGCGCTGCCCGCCGTGTTCGCGGCCGCGCGAATCTCGGTGCCGGGGGCGCTCATCGGTGCGTTGATCGGCGAATGGCTCGGCAGCGGAACAGGTCTCGGAGCGAGCCTGATCCGCGCGATACCCACGTTCCGGTACAACGAGCTGTGGGCGTCCATCGTGATCGTCACCTTGGTGTCGGTGCTGCTGTACGCGATCGTGGGCGTCGTCGAGAACCTGGTGCTGGCCCGGTTCGGCCCCGATGCCGGACGCGACTGATCGTCGCGATTCGGTATTGGGAACCTGAAAGCAAAGAAAACGAAACCGAATCCCCCTAAATTCAGCCCATGACACCCGCGCAACGCTCTTCGTTCGGGGCGAACCTGAACCGCAGGTCCTTTCTTCGTTATTCGGCACTCACGGGAGCCGCACTCGGCGGCGTCGGCGCGCTCGCCTCCTGCGGCGACGACGCGGGCGGCTCGTCGAGTGGTTCCATCCCGGACGGCTCCCGCTTCGGCACCGTGGCGATCCAGCTGTCCTGGATCAAGAACATCGAATTCGCGGGCGAGTATTTCGCCGATTCCCGCGGCTATTTCCGGGAGGCGGGGTTCGGCTCGGTGAATCTGCTGGCGGGCGGCGCGGCGAGCACGTCGGTGGAGGCCGGTCTCGACACCGGAAAGGTGTGGCTCGGGCTCTCGGCGCCGCAGACCACCGCGCCCGCGATCCTCGAGGGATTGCCCGCCAAGATCGTCGCGACCACCTACCAGAAGAATCCGTTCGCGATCGTCAGCTCCGCGGCCAAGCCCATCAACTCCCCGCAGGACATGAAGGGCCGCAAGATCGGCGTGCAGGACACCAATCAGCTCATCTTCACCGCGTTGTTGACCGCCAATGGCATGAAGCCAGGCGATGTGACCATCGTGCCCGCGCAGTTCGACCCGACGCCGCTGGCCAACGGCGAGGTGGACGGCTGGGTCAGTTACGTGACGAACGAGCCGATCACCCTCGCCGCCAAGGGTTTTCCGAACGCGCACTTCTTGTTCGCCGATTTCGGCCTGCCGCTGGTCGCGGAGACGCTCACGGTGAAGCAGTCCACCATCGACAACGAGCGCGAGAAGCTGAAGGCGTTCCTCACGGCGGAGATCAGAGGGTGGAAGGACGCGGTCGCCGCACCGGCCGAATCGGCGCGCCTCGCGGTCGAGACGTACGGCAAGGACCTGAACCTCGACCTGGCCGAGCAGACCGAGGAGGCCATCGCGCAGAACGACCTGGTGGTCTCCGCCGACACCGCCGCGAACGGTCTGCTCACCATGACCGACGCGCTGATCGAACAGAACATCGCCGCGCTGCGCACCGCGAAGATCGACATCGAGGCCGACCAGCTGTTCGACCTCTCGGTGTTGCGCGAGGTCTACGCGGAGAACCCCGGCCTGAAGGGCTGAGCGCCCGTCACAAGCCGACGGTGGCCCTGGCGCCGAACGCCTGCTCTGCGTGGATCACCTCGGCGTTCCCGGACTGCTGACGCCCCGATCGCCCCGACCGGGCGGCCAGCAGTTCGGCGGCGATGGCCACGGCGGTTTCGGCCGCCGTGCGCGCGCCGACGTCCAGGCCCGCGGGGGAGTGCAGGCGCGACAGCGTCGTCTCGTCGAAACCGCCCGCCCGCAGGTCGTCCAGGCGCCGTGCGTGCGCCGAGTACGAGCCCGCCGCGCCGAGGTAGCCGAGCTCCGGTAAGCGCAGAGCCACTGTGAGCAACGGGATTTCGAACTTCGGATCGTGCGCCAGTACGACAATGCCTGTGGTGGAGTCGATTTCGCCCGCTGCCGACAGGGTGTTCAGGTAGCGGTGCGGCCAGTCCACCACCACTTCGGCGCCGGGGAAGGCGTCGGGCGTGGCGAACTCCTCGCGCGAATCGCAGATGGTGACGCGGTAGCCGAGCAGTCGGGCCTGCACGGTCAGTGCCGCGGCGTAGGAGTTGGCGCCGAAGATGATCAGCCGCGGCGGCGGTGCGAAGGACGAGATGAACACGTCCGATTCGGGCAGCGCCACCAGTTCGGTGTTGTGCCGCTGGCCGGTGATCAGGTGCTGGCCGATCACGTCGGGGTCTGGGTTCCATACCACGGTGAACACCGTAACTCGCCGGTGCGCCGCGATTTCGGATGCGACAGTGGGGAATTCGGGAAAGTCCCGCCGGGAGAACGGCTCGGCGAAGACGTCGATCATGCCGCCCGCCTCCATGCCTGGTTCGCCGGGCGGCACGGGTAGGCGGTGCATGGCGCGCTGCCCGGTGCGCGCCGCGGTCACCGCGGCCTCGTGCATCGCGGCCTCCACCGAGCCGCCCAGTCCGGATCCGTAGACGGCGCCGTTGGCGTCGACCAGCATCGCTGTGCCCACCGGCAGCCGCCCCGAACCCACGGTCCGCACGACGGTGGCCAGGCCACCGATCCGGCCCGAGTGCCATACCCGCATGAGGTCATCGACGATGTCGCGCATCAGTTTCCGCTCCGATCAGCGTGCGTCGAGGCCGGGAAGTCATGATCCCTTCCCGTCGCCAAATCGTCGCACGTGACGCACACCATATCGTCTCTACTGGACAAATAGGTACGCGCTCCCGAATCTCTTACGGCTTCCGCATGCACCGAGGTCCAGTGCTTGTGGTCGATCACAACGGGGTGGCCGGGTGTGGTATGGAACACAGCGCGGGCCAGCCCGCTCGGCGCCGCCCGCTCCGCCGCGAGTACCCGCGCGACGACGTCGGCGCCGACGTCGGGGGTGTCCACCGGCATGATCGCGACGGCTCGCGCCCGGGTCCGCTCCGCAGCGCGCAGCCCGGCCCGTAGTGAGGCGCCGATGCCGGTCGCCCAGTCGGGCGCCCAGACGGGCACCGCGTCCGGGGGCAGATCGACCGTCTCCGGTGCGGGTCCGGTGGCTCCGAGCACCACGATGACCGGATCGCAGCCGCCGTCCCGCAGTGCGCGCACCGCGGCGCGCAGCCAGGCGCCGCCCTCGGCCAGCGCCTTGGGGCGGCCGTAGCGGGTGCCCGCGCCCGCGGCGAGCACGATGCCCGCGCAACCCGCGCGGGCGACCGGAGCATTCCCGGCGTGATCCGATGCAGCCACGAGTCCCACGCTAGACCGCGCGAGTTGCCGGTGGGTTACCGGAAAGTGCCGGACAGCTGGGGTGCGGCGTAACCGCGAGAGGCGAGCCCGCGCCTTGGCTCGGAGGGCGACGGCAGGCGCGGTCGTCCGACACGCCGACGGTGATCTCCGTCCTTCTGGTGGCGCGCGGGCTCGCTGTATTCGATGCTGGTTCGGTGACGGACGAGGCGGCCGGAATCACCGGATTCGACGCGCTGTCCAACGCGGCGGCCACCGACGCGTTGCTGGCTTGTTGTGCCTCGCCCGCCTGGGTTCGCGGAGTGCTCGCCGGGCGGCCGTACCGCAGCGCCGAGCGCCTGTACGAGACAGCCGACGCCGTGCTCGCCGCCCTTCCCGAGGACGAGATCGACCGCGCGCTTGCCGGGCATCCGCGCATCGGCGACCGGACGGACAGCGCGGACTCGGCCCGGGAGCAGTCCGGGGTGGCGGAGGCGGCCGATTCGGTGCGCGCGGCGCTGGCCGAAGGCAATCGCGCCTACGAACAGCGCTTCGGTCACCGGTATCTCGTCTGCGCGACCGGCAGATCCGGCGCGGAACTGCTCGACCTGCTCACCGCTCGGCTGCACAACGATCCGGCTACCGAAAGGGCTGTGATGCGAACCGAATTGGCGAAGATCAACCGAATCCGGCTGCGGCGATTGTTGGGCGAGGTGCAGGCATGAGTACTTTGAGTACGCATGTGCTGGACGCGGTGCGCGGTGTGCCAGCAGTCGACCTGGCGGTCACCCTGTATTCCGGCGACGCGCTGCTGGGCGCGGGCGCGACCGACGACGACGGCCGGATCGACGGCCTGGGAGCCGATCTCGCACCGGGCGTCTACCGCATCGTCTTCGACACCGGAACGTACTTCGGGCACCAGCGAATCGACACGTTCTACCCGGAGGTCTCCATCGCGTTCGTGGTCGCCGAAGAGCGGCACTATCACGTCCCGCTGCTGCTCTCGCCGTTCGCCTTCTCCACCTACCGAGGGAGCTGAACATGACACTGTCCGGCCCGATCGTGCTGTCCGACAACCGATACGGCAAGGCGGAGAACCGGATCGTCCGGATCTACCGCGACGGCCCGCGCCACGAGATCCGCGACGTGAACGTCTCCACGGTGCTGCGCGGGGATTTCGCCGCCGCCTACACCGCCGGCGACCAGTCCAAGGTGCTGCCCACCGACAGCCAGAAGCAGACCGCCTACGCCTACGCGAAGAAGCCCGGCCTGCAACCCGTCGAGGATTACGCGCTGGCGCTGGCCCGGCATTTCGTCGACGACATCGAGCCGGTCGACAGCGCCACCGTGGAGGTGGACGAATATGCCTGGCAACGGGTCTCGGTCGACGGCGCCGAGCACGACTTCACCTGGACGCGGCAGGGTCCCGAGGTCCGCACCGCGCGGATCACCGTGGCCGGTACGGGAGATTCCCAGCGCGCCTGGGTGATCGGCGGCGTCAAGGATCTGATCATCCTGAAGTCGACGGATTCGGAATTCGCCGACTTCCTCACCGACGAGTTCACCGTGCTGGAGCCGACCCGCGATCGCATGCTTGCCACCTCGTTGTTCGCGCGCTGGCGCTTCGCCGACACCGAGGGCGTGGACTGGGACGCGACCTACGCCGGGATCCGTGCGCGGCTGGTGGCGGTCTTCGCCACGCACTATTCGAAAGCCTTGCAGCAGACGCTGTTCGAGATGGGCAAGGCGGTGCTGGAGGCGTTCCCGGTACTGGCCGAGATCCGCCTCAGCGCGCCCAA
This sequence comes from Nocardia sp. CNS-044, assembly GCF_059570515.1. Classification (NCBI taxonomy): domain Bacteria; kingdom Bacillati; phylum Actinomycetota; class Actinomycetes; order Mycobacteriales; family Nocardiaceae; genus Nocardia; species Nocardia sp. CNS-044. The sequence continues at coordinate 20,658 of NZ_JCANSX010000001.1, read as the reverse complement.
CAAGCACCACTTCGACTACGACCTGGCCGGATTCGGCATCGAGAACCGCGGCGAGGTGTACTACGCGGCCGACCGTCCGTACGGCCTCATCGAGGCGACCGTGGCGCGCGCGGACGCGCCGGACGCCGGGCAGGCGTGGGCGCCGTGAGCCAGGCGGCGACCCTGGTGATCGACGGCTGCGCGGTGGCCACCGTGGACGCGGCGGGCACCGAGTATCGGCGCGGCCACGTGGTGGTGCACGGCAACCGGATCGGCGCGGTCGGGCCGGGCGACGCGCCCGAGGTGGACGCCCCGCGCATCGACGGCCGCGGCTGCCTGCTGACTCCCGGCCTTGTCGACACCCACAACCACCTCTACCAGTGGATCACCAGGGGCCTGGCCGCCGACGAGAGCCTGTTCGACTGGCTGACCGCGCTCTATCCGATCTGGGCGGGCATCGACGAGGAATCGGTGCGGATCGCCGCCACCGGCGCGCTGGCCGCCCTCGCGCGCACCGGGTGCAGCACGACCGCCGACCACCACTACCTGTTCCCGCGCGACGGTGGTGACCTGCTCGGCGCGGAGATCGCCGCGGCCGCGACGGTCGGGTTGCGTTTCCATCCCTGTCGCGGGGCCATGGACCTCGGCGCGAGCGCGGGCGGTCTGCCGCCCGACTCCGTGGTCGAATCGCTGGACGCCATACTCGCCGCGAGCGCCGACGCGATCGCGCGCTGGCACGACCCCTCCTTCGACGCCATGGTCCGGATCGCGCTCGCGCCGTGTTCACCGTTCTCGGTGACGGCCGACCTGTTGCGCGAGTCCGCCGCACTGGCCAGGGCCGAAGGGGTGCGCCTGCACACCCACCTGGCCGAAACCATGGACGAACAGGACTACTGCGCCGCCACCCACGGCTGCACTCCCGCACAGTATTTGGAGCGGCTCGACTGGATCGGCGCGGACGTCTGGTACGCGCACGCCGTCCACCTCGACGACGCCGCGATCGCCACCATCGCCCGCACCGGCACCGGCGTCGCGCACTGTCCCACGTCCAACGGACGCCTCGGCGCGGGCATCGCCCGGGTTCCCGATCTGCTCGCCGCGGGCGTCGCGGTCGGACTCGGCGTCGACGGCGCCGCGAGCAACGAGGCGGGCTCGATGATCGAGGAGCCACGCAACGCCCTGCTCTACTCCCGCGTCGCCAACGGCCCGCGCGCGATGACCGTGCGGACCGCGCTCGAGCTGGCCACCATGGGCGGCGCGCGGGTCCTCGGCCGCGCCGCCGAGATCGGCTCGCTCGAACCCGGAAAGCTCGCCGACCTGGCCCTCTGGCGCATGGACACCCCGGCCCACGCGGGCATCGACGACCCCGTCACCGCGCTGATCCTCGGCTCCCCGCCCCCGCTGGCCGCCCTGATCGTGAACGGCCGCGAGGTGGTGCGCGACGGGAAGGTGCGCACGGTGGACGAGGAAGCGGTGGGCCGCGCCGTGGCGCGCGCCCAAACCGCCCTCATCGCCAAGGCTCGGTGAAGCATTGGGCGACAACGGGATCGGGTCGGCTGCCCGATCCCGTCGTCAGACCGCGGACACTGCCGTCCCCTCCGCGACGGTGGGCGCGGGGTCGCAATGGCCCGCGTCGTTCGGCGGGCACCACAGCGCGTCGGCGTTCCCGTCGGCACGCAGCGCGAGCAAGCACATGACCTCGTGCAGCGTCAGCCCGAGCTGCGCGGCGTGCAGTCGGCCTACTTCGAGGTCGAAGTACTCCCCCGAATGCGGTTGGTCCAAGAGGATCATCTCCGCGAGCGCGACGCCGACCAGCGCCTGCTCCCTCGTCACCCGCCAGTCGGTCGGGAGGTAGGACAACACCCAGCGACCCCTGCTCGGTTCCGGAACGTCCACCCGGAACGCCGCCTCCAGTGCGACGTCACTCGTTATCAGCCATTCGGTAGCGGTAATCGCCATCGCGCGAACTCCTTTCGGTCGCCGCGGCTCCTTTCGTCCACTGCCCTCAACGATGTCACGGGCGGGCCATGCGAAGCGATCCATTTCCGCGGGCGGATTCTTCCGGCCGACTCATCGTGCTGACCAGGCGAAACAGGGCTGAAGGCAATGAAATATCACAACGGTGACCGCAACTCTGCCGTTCGCGTCCGGCGAGCGGAGCCGTTCACCGGCAGTCGAACCTGCCGATATCGGCGCGAGTTCGTTCGGTCAGTTGTACACCCAATTGTTCGTACAGTGCCAGCGCGGCGCAGAGGTTGTCGCGAGCTTCCGCGTCGCTGCCCATGTCGGCGAGCACATTCCCCAGGCTCTGCAACGCGTCCGCCTCGCCGTGCGGGTCGCGGATCCGCTGGGCCAGTTCGCGCGATTTCGCGTAATAGTCACGCGCCGATTCGTATTCGCCGAAACGGCGTTCGACGTGACCGAGGCCGCGTAGCGTGTCGACCTGGCAGAGGGCATCGTTGATGTCCGCCGCGATGCGGTACGCGTCGATGAAATCCCTACGTGCGGAGTCGTATTCACCGGACTTCCGGGCGATATTGCCGAGTCCCCACAGCGACCAGCATTCGCCAGCGCGGTCGCCGATCCGCCGCGCGATCCGCAGCGCCTCCTGATAGTGCCGTTGCGCGGCGACATGGTTTCCGGTCATTCGTTCGATGTGTCCCTGGCCCCGCACCGCGTCGCCGTGCAGTTTGGCGTTCCCGGTGCGCAGCGCGATGACAGCGGCGTCGGAGTAGTTCTGCCTGGCCCGTTCGAAATCGCCGGTACGCCGGATCACTTCGGCATAGCCCCAGATGGTCACGGCCAGCCGCTCCGGATCGCCGAGGTCGCGCGCGATGGTCAGAGCCCGTTCGAAATAGTCGTGCGCGGTGCGATACGCGCAGGCCATTCGCTCCACATGGCCGAGGCCGTTGAGCGCGTCGCACTCGATGGCCGGGTCCGCGAGTGCGGTGGCCATGTCCAGCGCTCGAAGGTAGAGCCACTGCGCGTCCGACCAGTGGCCCTCGCCGAACAGATCGGTCCCGAGCAGGATGGCGAGTTCGGCGGCCGCGACGGTGGGTCCGGTGGCGCCGATGCAGCCGAGCAGCATTTCCCGCTCTCTGGTCAGCCAGGCCACCGCCTGCTCCACCGCACTGCCGCCCCCGTTCGCGGCCGGATAGGTGGGACCCCACCGCGAGACGGACGAACGCTGCGGGCCGACGCGGCGGGCCACCGCGAGGCCCGCGGCGATCAGGCGCTCGAGCACGACCGCGTGTTCGCCGGGCGCGGCGTCGCGTTCCGCGTGCAGCCGGGCGAGCAGCCGGGTCAGGTCGTGCATCCGGTAGCGCGAGCCGCCGGGCCCGCCCTCGGCCGGGTCGAGGAACCCCGCTTCGAACATCTGCCTGATCAGCGTCTTGGCCTCGCCGAGTGTCGTCTTCGCCATCGTGGCCAGCGATTCCGCTGTGATCTCCGGCCCGGGGAACCAGCCGAGCATCCGCACCCCGCGGCGCTGCGCAGGCGTTTGCAGTCGCTGGTAAGAAGTCTCGAAGGCGGCGCGCAGGGATTCGTCCTCGGCGGCGAACCGGTCCAGGATGTAGGCGGCGACCGATTCCCCGAATTCTTGCGGGCCCTGGGTGGCCTTGAGTTCCTCTGCCCTGGTGGCGAATTCGGCCGCGCTCTCGGCGAGCAGATCTACGCCGTGGTGCGCGATCTGGCCGCCGATCAGTCGGATCGCCAGCGGCAGTCGGCCCGATGTCTCCAGAATCTGGCGGACCGCGTCGCGGTTGTATCGCGACGGCAGATTGCCCAGCTTCACCAGCAATTCCTCGGCTTCGCGCCAGCCCATCACGTCCAGATGGAGCGGCGCCGCCTCGGCGAGACCGGTGAGCTTTCCGCGGCTGGTGATCAGGACGAGACAGCCGGGGGCCTGCGGCAGCAGTAGTCGCACCTGCGCGCTGTCGAGCACGTTGTCGAACACGATGAGCATGCGGCGCTGGTGCATGGCGGCCCGCCACTGCGTGGCTCGCCCGGTGAGATCGTCCATGATCCGTTCGCGCGGGATCTCGATCTCGAGCAGCAGCTGTTCCAGCACGTCGGTGGCCAGGCGGGGATCGCGCCCGACCGTATGGCCGTGCAGGTCCGCCCAGATCGTGCCGTCCGGGTAGTGCTCGGCGAAGGCCACCACCGCATAGCGGGCCAGCGCGGTCTTTCCGATGCCGGTGAGTCCGTCGATGACGTGCACCGCGGGCCCCTCGCCGCGCAGATGCCGCTGGACACGATCGCGCAGCTCCTTCTTGGGCCCCGCGCGGCCGGTGAAATGCGGGACCTCCGGCGGTAGGCCGGTGCTGACCGATGGACGCGTCCGGTCGTCGGAGCGACGGGCGACGGCCTTCTGGAATTCGAGGCGTTCGGCGGCGGGCATCAGTTCGAGATCGGCGAGATCGACCAGTTGTTCCCAGCTGGTTCCGTAGATGGTCGAGAGGACTTCGAGCACGCGGAGAGTCGGCCGGGCAACGGACGCGCCGGTCGCGGGCCAGGCCTCGTACTCGGAGATCCGGCTCGCCCGCATGGTGGCCTGGGGGTTGTCGGTGATCCGGTTGTAGTGGTCGGCGACGGCGCTCTGGGTCAGTTCGTTGGCGAGTCGCCAAGCCTGGCGCGGACGGCAGCCGCGCTGGCGCAGCTCCGCCGCCAGCGGTTCCAGCAGTTGATGCTCGGTCAGCCCGAGACCGGCCAGAAAGGCCCTGATCCGGCGGCGTTCGGCGGCGCCGTACCCGCCTCCTGGCCGTGGTTCCGGTCGGACGGCTCGGTCCACCGAGCACCTCCCCGCTGCTGTAGGTGTCCGCCCGGACCGTAAGGCTTTCGCGCGTGTCGCCGATCCGGACAACTCCTTGGTAGCAGCGGCTTTTTCCCATGGTCAAGTACGCCGCCGCCGGTCGCGCCGCGATCCGACCGCCGCGTGCGCCTTCGCCGCGCCCACGGAGGACCATCGAGGTAACGGCCGCGCAATCCGAGACGGGTGTCGCGCAACACCGCGGCAACTCCGGGCGCTTACTGTGGCGGCAGGTGCTGTGGAGCGAGGTGAGACGTGGACCTGGACACGATCCGTGCGGTGGTGGTGGCCCGGGAGCGGGCCGACCTGGCGAGTGTCGGCGGGACGACCGGGGTGCTGGCGGGGGGTACGTTCCTGTTCTCGGAGCCGCAGCCGCAGCTGCACCGGCTGGTGGATATCACCGCGCTCGGCTGGCCTGCCTTCACCCCCACCGCCGGAGGGTTGGAAATCGCGGCGACCTGCACGTTGGCCGAGTTCGCCGGTGCCGCGCCGGGCCGCGAGCTCGGCGGCGACGCGCCGTGGCCGCGGTGGCCGGGGACCGCGCTGTTCGCACCCGCCTGCCGGGCGCTGGTGGCCTCGCACAAGATCTGGCACAGCGCGACCGTCGGGGGGAACGTGTGTCTCGCCCTGCCCGCCGGTGCGGTGCTCGCCGCGCTGACCGCGCTCGACGGAGTCGCACTGGTGTGGGCGGCCGACGGCGGCGAGCGCCGGATTCCGCTGCGGGAGTTCGCGATCGGGCCAGGACTTTCCGCGCTGCGGACGGGCGAGGTGCTCCGCTCGGTCGTCGTGCCAGAGCGGGCGCTGCTGGCGCGCACGGCCATTCGCAAAATTGCGCTCGCGCCGCTCGGGCGCTCCGGTGCGCTGCTGATGGGGCGGCGCGAGGCCGACGGTCGGTGCGTGCTGACGCTCACGGCGGCGACTACCCGTCCGGTCGTGCTGGATTTCCACGCCGTGCCGGAGGATCGCGAGGTGGTGGCGGCGGTGGCGGGGATCGATTCGGCGCTGTGGTTCGACGATCCGCACGGGTCGCCGGACTGGCGCAGACATGTCGCGGGACTGCTCGCCGTGGAAGTCGCCGCGGAGCTGCGCGCCGAATCCGGTGGGCAGCCGTGAGATTCGAGATCGACGGCCGCACCGTCGACGCCGAACCCCGCCCGGGACAGTGCCTGCGCACGCTACTGCGCGAGCACGGGTTCTTCGCGGTGAAGAAGGGGTGCGACGCGGGCGATTGCGGTGCGTGCTCGGTGCGGATCGACGGAAAGACGGTGCACTCGTGTCTGATTCCGGCTTACCGCGCGGCCGACCTGTCGATCATCACGGCGGCGGGGCTCGGTGCGCCGGATCGATTGCACCCGGTGCAGCGGCGAATCATCGAGGAAGCGGGGTTCCAGTGTGGGTTCTGCACGGCGGGCATGGTGGTGACGGCCGCGGGATTGGGATGCGGGACCGAGGCCGGGCCGGATCCCGAAGACCTGCCGGAGTTGTTGAAGGGAAATCTGTGTCGCTGCACGGGCTATAGGCCGATTCGTGCGGCCCTGACCGAAGGGCAAGTCGAGGCTGCCGAAGTGGTTGCGCCCGATCGACTTCGGCGGGTCGACGGCGGCGGGGGTGGACCGGGAGGGCGCGGCTACGGCGCTCCGGGCGGACCTCGAATCGTCACCGGCGCCGAGCCGTTCACTCTCGATGTCCTCCCCTCCGCCGACGACCCCGCGGCGCCTCCGACCGCACCACTGCACATCGCGGTACTGCCGAGTCCACACCCGCACGCGCGCATCATCTCCATCGAAACCGCCGCCGCCGAGGCGATTCCGGGCGTGCACGCCGTCTTGACCTACGCCGACGCCCCCGCCGTGCCGTTCTCCACAGCAAGGCACAAGTGGCGCGCCGACGACCCGGACGACACCTTCGTCCTCGACCGCACGGTGCGTTTCGTCGGCCAGCGCGTGGCCGCCGTGGTCGCCGACAGTATGGAGATCGCGTCGGCGGGATGCCGCGCCCTGCGCGTCTCGTACCAGCCGCTGCCCGCCGTGTTCGATCCGGCGGAGGCGCTCACCGAGGGCGCGCCGAAACTGCACGGCGACAAGCCGGATTCGGCGCGGATCGCCGATCGTGACCGCAATCTGGTCGCCGAATTACACGGCGGCGTCGGCGATATGGACGCCGGTCTGGCCGCCGCGGCGCGGGTGGTGCGCGGGACGTGGCACTCGCCGCGTGGACAGCACGTGCACCTCGAAACACACTGCGGCATAGGTTGGCTGGACGAGGAGGGCAGGCTCGTCCTCCGGTGCAGCACGCAGGTGCCCTTCCTGGTCCGCGAGGAGCTGTGCCACATCTTCGGACTGGCGCCGGAGCGGGTGCGGGTTTTCGCGGCCCGGGTCGGCGGCGGGTTCGGCGCCAAACAGGAAATGCTCGTGGAGGATCTCGTCGCGCTGGCGGTGCTGCGCACGGGGCGTCCGGTGCAGTACGAGTACACCCGCTCGGACGAGTTCATCGCGGCGACCAGCAGGCATCCGATGCGCGTCACCGTCACCGCGGGCGCGGGCGCGGACGGCGTGCTCACCGCACTGGCCATCGACGTGCTGTCCGACGCGGGCGCGTACGGCAATCACAGCGCGGGCGTCATGTATCACGGGGTGAGCGAGTCCATCGAGGTGTACCGGTGCGCGAACAAGCGCGTGGACGCCAGCGCGGTCTACACCAACAACATGCCCTCCGGCGCGTTCCGCGGCTACGGCCTCGGGCAGATCATCTTCGCCGTCGAGTCGGCGCTCGACGAACTGGCCCGAGAACTCGGCATCGATGCGTTCGAATTCCGCAGGCGCAACGTGGTCGTGCCGGGTGACCCGTTCACCGGCGCGAAGGTGGAGGCTGGCGATCTGGTGTTCGGCAGCTACGGATTGGACCAGTGCCTCGACCTCGCGCAACGAGCTTTGCTGCGCGGCAACGGGACAACTGCTCCGGGCCCGGGGTGGTCGGTGGGCGAGGGGATGGCGTTGTCCATGATCGCCACCATCCCGCCGCGGGGCCATCGCTCGACAGCCGTCGCCGTATTGCGAACCGACGGGCGCTACGAAATTCGAGTCGGTACAGCGGAATTCGGCAATGGAACCACCACGGTGCACGCGCAGCTCGCGGCGACGGCCTTGGCTACCGAGCCCGCGCGGATCGTTGTCCGGCAATCGGACACGGACCTCGTCGACTACGACACCGGAGCGTTCGGCTCGACCGGCATCGTGGTCGCGGGCAGCGCCGGTTACCGCGCCGCGCTCGCGCTGAAGGACTCGATACTGGCCAGGGCAGCCGAGCTCACCGGGACACCGGTTCGCGACTGCGTCCTCGGCCCGGACGGGGTGCGGTGCGGCGACCAGCTGGTTCCCCCGGCGAAGCTGGCCGCGGCGGGCGAGCTGGTGGCGCACGGTGAGCACACGGGCCTCCCGCGCTCGGTCAGCTTCAACGTGCAGGCCTTCCGCGTCGCGGTCGAGCGCGCGACCGGCCGGGTCCGCATTCTGCAGTCGGTGCAGGCCGCCGATGCGGGCACCGTGCTCAACCCGGTGCAGTGCCGCGGGCAGGTGGAGGGCGGGGTGGCCCAGGCCATCGGCACGTCGCTCTACGAGGACATGCGCTCCGAAGACGGCGTCGTGACCACCCGGACATTGCGGCATTACCACATTCCGCAGCTCGCCGATCTACCCTCGACCGAGGTCTACTTCGCCGACACCGCCGACGAACTCGGACCGCTCGGCGCGAAATCGATGAGCGAATCACCGTACAACCCGGTCGCCCCGGCACTGGCCAACGCCATCCGCGACGCCGTGGGAGTGCGCATCGATCGACTGCCGATGACGGCCGACCGGGTTTGGCGCGCCATGCAGGAGGGAGAGGAACGGTGACCGCGACACGGCTGCCGGAGAACGTCCGGGCCAGGATCGAGGCCATGCTCGAGGCCGTCGACGCCGATCTGCGGGCGCGCTACCCCGGGTCGGGGGACCGGACGCAACCGATCCACACCGTCTACGTGCCCGCCGACCGGGCGAGCGCCGACACACCGGCGGAATGGGGCGCGGCGGCGGTCGAGCTGCTGGACGTCCATCGCGAGTCGCTCGCCGAACTCGACACCGCGTCGGCGCTGCCCGCGGTGCGGGAGCGGCTGCTGCGCGAGCCGGTGCAGGATCTGCGGATCGATTTCGAGGACGGCTACGGCTATCGCTCCGACGAGGAAGAGGACGCGGCCGCCACCGCGGCGGGGGAAATACTCGCCGGGTGGGCCGCGGGCGGCGGGGGACCGGCCGGTTTCGGCATTCGGGTCAAAGGACTCGGTGGCCTCGAGCGTCGCAGGGCCGTGCGCACCCTCGAACTCGTGCTGGACGCCGCGGGCGGTGTGCCGGAGGGATTCGTCTTCACCGTGCCGAAGATCCGGGCCGCCGAGCAGGTTTCGGCACTCGTCGCGTTGTGCGAGGGGTTGGAGCGCGGGTCCGCGCTCGCCGACGGCACGCTGCGCTTCGAGTTGCAGATCGAGAGCCCGCAGGCGATCGTCGGCGCCGACGGCAGTGTGCCGGTCGCGAAGATGATCAAGGTCGCCGGGCGCCGTTGTGCCGGACTGCATTTCGGCACCTACGACTACACGGCCGCGTGCGGGATCGCCGCCACCGACCAGGCCCTCGACCATCCCGCCGCCGACCACGCCAAGGCCGTCATGCAAGCGGCCGCGGCACAGACCGGCGTCTGGGTGTGCGACGGCTCCACCCAGATCGTGCCGGACGTGGAACCGGAAGCGGCGCTGCGCGAACATCATCGGCTGGTCGCCCGCGCGCTGCGTCGCGGTTACTACCAGGGCTGGGACATGCACCCGGGACACCTGATCACCCGTTGGCTGGCGACCTACGAATTCTTCCGTGGCGCGATGGACGTCGCGGTTCCCCGGCTGCTGGCGTACCTCGAGCGGCACGACGCCGAGTCGGGAGTCGTCGATGAACCTGCCACCGCCGAGGCGCTCGCCGCGACGGTGCTGCGCGGCCTGCGCTGCGGAGCGCGTTCGGAGGCGGAATTGAGCTCCAAGGTGCCGGAACTGACCAGGGAGGTGCTGGAAGCGCTTGCGGCGCGCGAGCCGATCGGTGATCTCGGTGTGAAGGAGAAGCGGTGAGCGATTCTTGTGCCGGTGTGCCGCGCGCGTGCCGGAGCCGAGCGCTGGCGAGGCACAATCATGAGTGAGTCCGACGGGCACTTCACGCTGCTGCCCGATCTGGCGGTCCGGCCGCTCGGCGGCGCGGTGATCTGGGCGAACGACGAGTTCTTCGCGGAGAAGGAGAACTTGATCGACCCCGGCGTGCCGGAGTATCGACCGTCCACCTTCGGGCACAAAGGGCAGGTCTACGACGGGTGGGAGACCCGCAGGCGCCGCGGCATGCCAGGCGACGACGCGGCCATCGTGCGGCTCGGCGTGCCGGGGGTGATCCGCGGCATCGTGGTGGACACCGCATGGTTTCGCGGCAACTATCCACCCTCGGTGTCGGTAGCGGCGCTGGAGGTCGAGGGTTATCCGACCGCCGAGTCGCTCGCCGCTCGAACCGACTGGGCGACGCTGATCGACCGCGCGCCGGTCGCCGGAGACGCTCGCAATCCGTTTCCGGTGGACAGCGAAAACCGTTGGACCCACGTGAAACTCACCATGCACCCCGACGGCGGGGTCGCTCGACTTCGGATCCACGGCGAGGGTCGGCCCGATCCCGCGCTGCTCGGCCTCGGCCCGCTGGATCTGGCGGCGCTGGAGAACGGCGCGCTGGTACTCGATTGCTCCAACCGCTTCTACAGCTCGCCCAACCAGCTGCTCTACCCGGGATCGGCGCGGTCGATGGGCGACGGCTGGGAGACCGCGCGCCGCCGCGACGACGGAAACGACTGGGTGCGAATCCGTCTCGCCGGGCCGGGGCTCATCCGGCTCGCCGAGATCGACACCTCCTACTTCCTCGGCAACAGTCCCGGTTCGGCGCGGCTGTCGGGGCGCACCAACGACGGCACCGACGTGGAGCTGTTGCCGCGCACCGAATTGCTGCCCGACACCAGGCATCGCTTCCCGATCGCACCGATGGCGGCGTCGGTCGAGGAGGTGCGCTTGGACATCTATCCCGACGGTGGACTTGCCCGGTTGCGGTTGTACGGGGAGCTGGGCGCATGAGGGATTTCGTCGGGTATGGACCGAATCCGCCGGATCCGCGCTGGCCCGGCGAGGCGAGTATCGCGGTCCAGTTCGTGCTGAACTACGAGGAGGGCGGGGAGAACTGTGTACTCGACGGCGATCCGAGCTCGGAGACGTTCCTCTCGGAAATGACTCCGGCCGAGGCGTTTCCGAACCGGCACATGAGCATGGAGTCGCTCTTCGAATACGGTTCGCGCGCCGGATTGTGGCGCGTACTCCGAATTTTCGAGCGGCGCGACCTGCCGCTGACGGTGTTCGCGGTGGCCAGGGCACTGCAACGGAACCCGGAGGCGGTGGCGGCCTTCACCGAGCTCGGGCACGAGATCGCCTGTCACGGACTGCGCTGGAAGTCCTACCAGCTCGCCGACATCGAAACCGAGCGCGCCCATCTCGCCGAAGCCGTGCGCATCCACACCGAACTGACCGGCGCCCCGCCGCTCGGCTGGTACACCGGCCGCGATTCGCCCAACACCCGCGAATTGGTCGTCGAGCACGGCGGTTTCGTCTACGACTCCGATTCCTACGCCGACGACCTGCCCTACTGGGTCACCGTGCACGGCCACGACCACCTCGTGGTGCCCTACACCCTGGACACCAACGACATGCGCTTCGCCTCCCCGGCGGGCTTCCCCAGCGGCGAACAGTTCTTCGCCCACCTCCGCGACGCCTTCGACGTCCTGTATCGCGAAGGGGCCGAGGGAAGTCCGAAAATGCTCTCCATCGGCCTGCACTGCCGCCTGATCGGCCGCCCCGCCCGCACCGCCGCCCTCGACCGCTTCCTCGACCACGTGCAGTCTCACGACCGAGTCTGGATCACCCGGCGCATCGACATCGCCGAGCACTGGAGATCGGTCCATCCGCCGGAATAGAACGGGCTGGACCGCGCGGGTCGCGCGCGTTCGAATACCAGGTAACCAGCGATCCGGGGGTCCGACACGATCAGATGGGTAGCGCGCCCCGGTGTCCGCCGCCTTGCCGCCCACGCTCGGTCAGCGCGACTACTCCGTGGCCTGCCATCCGGGTGTGCGGACCCAGGGTGAGCGGACCCACAGATGCGCGTTCAGCGATACGCATGGGGGTCATCGCATCCGGAATTGCGGTTCGCTGCTGGAACTCCGCCCACTGCGCGTCCCGTATCTCGGCGAAAGGGACACCGTCGGACAGATTGCCGATGCGGTCCATGAAGATGCCGTCGACGATGTCGTCCCAAGCGTCGGGTGCGAAGCCGTGGTCGAGCAACCACTCCGACACCGGCTCGGCGCGCAGACCCTCCTCGGACGGGTGGGGGTCGCCATGCAAGGTCAGCTCCTCGTAGACGCAATCGTCGAGGTGGGCACTACGTATCGTTTCGCCGTTTTCGGCGATCCCCCAACCACCCCATTCGTAGTCACCCGCTTCCTTGTACCAGTGTGCTGCGCCGAATCGACCGCTCAGCTCGGCGCAACGTTCATCCCTGGACGGGCGCGACATCCTTGTGAGCCATGCCTGCTTGACGTCATCCGGCTCGTTCACCATGAGCGTCTCCCAGAAATAAGATTCCTGCGACTCCTGGATCCGATGCTCGTCGCGGGGGTAGTGCGACGCCGGATCCCCGAATACGAGTGTCCAGCCATCGAGCACAGCGCTGACAAAGACCCGTTCACACTCCTCGATCGGATGTCGTCGGTTTTCCGCGGCCACAACGGCGCCCATCGCGACGGTTGCCGGGACCGGATCGGACAGCCCGAACGCGTCGAGTACCGCGGCTTGGTCATCGGTGGGTAGCGCCCACCACAAGCACTTCTCCGCTGCTCGGAGGGGCTGGGGTCGCTCGCGTTCGAGCTTGTTCATGATGAACCGATGCAGCAGCGCGAGGTCGGCGGGTTCGATAGTGTGCCAGCCGATTTCGGCGAGAGCGGAGAGCGCGTCGCGCCGTCCGGGCAGGTGCGACCGTCTGAGTCGCTGTAGCGCTTGAACCATTTGCGCAGGGTCGGTGACGCCCAACTCAGCGATGTAGTGATCGACGTTCATCGGTGACGAGAACCCTCCGCATGATCGAGTGCGCCTGGTTGGCGAGCAGTCAGCCGTGCATAGTGCCAGAACCATCCGACAAATCGACGCCCCACTGCCCGCCCAGACCGTGGCGGAAATACCCGGCATCCTCGAAACTATGATCGGCAACGTCGACTCCCGGTCTTCGTCCTCGAGCCGGTCGGACGCTCCGGACGGCGCCGAGGCTAGTGGTCCTGGCGGGTCTGCCGGAACCATTCGCTGCGTTCGGGACGAGCCGGTACTGACGCTGCCGCACAACGCTTGTCGGTCCTCTCGTCAGTACTGGACCGTCGGCGGCGCGGTTTCCGTTCGCTCCGAGACTGTGGGCGGTAGGTCCGCGAGGCAGCGGCGGTCGGGACTCGCAAGCGGCGGCCCTCGAATTCGTTGGAACCGTAGAGCCCGCCAGCGCGTCGATGACAGTAGCTGACCGATGCTGCCGCGCATGGTTTGTCGGGCGCCTCCGGCGATCCAGTCGGCTGGCTATGCTGATGAAGGCATTCGCGCAGTGCTGCAAAGTGTTCGACCTGGGTGTGCTCCCCGGGTGGGGGAGGTGGTGCATCGTGGCCGAGAATTTGAACGTCGATCCGGAGCGGGTTCGCGCGCACGCGTCGAATGTGGAGAAGTTGGCCGCGCCCTTGGGGCAGGCGTTGGAGGCGGCGAAGGCGGTGTCGGCTCCGACGGAGGCGTTCGGCAAGATTTGTGCGTTTCTGCCGCCATTGTTCGTCGATTCGGTAGAGACCGACGGGATCGCGGCGCTGGAGGCCGCGGTGGCGGCTGTCGGTGCGGACGCGGGGAAGTTGCGGACGGTGGCCGATGGATACGAGAGCACCGACAGCTCGAATGCGAGCAAGCTGAAGGCGGTTGAGCCGAACGGGCCTGCCACGTGAGTGATGGCCAGTCCAATCCGCTGATCGCACAGGTGGAGGACTCCACCGAGTGGTACTCGGGTGTCACGCTGTTGGAGACGGTGTCCGATACCTACGAGGCGATTTCATCGGGTTCGTGGGTCGAGGCAGGGCTCGGCATCGTCGGTGTCGGACTCGAGGTCGCCGCCGTGGTGGTCGACCCGTTCGGCACATTGGCCGGTTTCGGTGTCGGCTGGTTGATCGAGCATGTCGAGCCGTTGCAGGAGGCGTTGAACTGGGTCGCCGGTGACCCGGATCAGATCGAGGCGTATGCCAAGACTTGGAGCAACGTTTCGGAGAAGATCAACGAAGCAGCCGAGGCGCACAAGCAGGCCATCGAACAGGATATTTCCGAGTGGCAGGGCGCGACGGCGACAGCCTATCGGGCGCGTGCGGCCGAGACCGCTGATGCGTTGGCTGCCGCGACGAAGGCGGCCGAGGCCGCGTCGCAGGCCATTCAGATGGCCGGTGGTGTGGTGGCCGCGGTGCGGATGGTGGTGCGCGACATCGTCGCTCAGACCGTCGGGCGCCTGGCCGTGTGGGCGGCGGAGGCGATTTTCACCCTCGGTCTCGGCACACCGGTGGTGGCTACGCAGGCCGCGGTCTACGTCGCCAAGACCATGAACACGATTTCCACGCTGTTCCGCAAACTCGCCTCGACCATGGCGAAGCTGACCCCGCTGCTACGCAAGCTGAAGGATACGTTCGCCGCGATCGTCAAGAAGCTCACCGGAAAGCGCGGCACCACCCCGGCGGGCACTCGCCCGTCGAAGAAGACCGACACCGACACCACACCGGCCAACACGGACACGAAACCGGCCAACACCGACACCAAGCCCGCTGAGACGAAACCCGACGTCCCGCCGAAACAACCTGACTCGCCGAACAATTCGTCCGACAGCACGAATCCGGCGGGTACGAATTCGCCGAGCAACACCGATAAGCCGAAGCCCGACGGCCCGTCGAAGTCCAACGACGGTGTGGGCGATGAAGCCCGGAGCAACAATCCGAAGGACACCCAAAAGCCAGAGGACGTCAACACCTGCGGTGACCCGGTCGATGCCGCGACCGGTGAATTCCTGCTTCCGGAAACCGACGTGGAGTTGCCAGGAGTCCTGAACCTGGTGTTGCGGCGCAGGCATCGGTCGAGCTACCGGTTCGGGCGCTGGTTCGGCCCGTCCTGGTCGGCGAGTTTCGACATGCGCGTGGTTGTCGACCAGCAGGGTGTGAGTTTCGTCGGCGAAGACGGAATTCTGCTGGCCTACCCGCACACCGCACCCGACATCGCCGTGCTTCCCTCGGGCCGTTCGCCGCGCTGGACGCTGACCCGCACCGAATCCGGCGGGTACCGCGTCTTCGACCCCGACCGCGAAATCACTTGGCACTTCACACCCGAGCACACCCACAGCGCCCTGCCGACTCTGCTCGGCGACTACCCCATCACCGCGATCACCGACCGCCACCACAACGAGATTCGCTTCCACTACGACGCCGACGGCACACCGACCGAAGTCACCCATTCCGGCGGCTACCGCGTACGAGTCGACACCGCCGAAGGGCGAGTCACGGCACTCTCGGTGCTCGGCCGCGACGCCTACGGCACCGAAATCAGCATCCGCGTCCGCGAATTCGGCTATGACGCGGGCGAGTTGGTGGCGGTCACCAACGGCGTCGGCGCCACGACCCGCTACACCTACGACGACCAGCACCGGATGCTGTCGTGGACCGACTCCAACGGCAACCAAATGCACAACGTCTACGACTCGGCCGGACGCGTCATCCGCCAGCACGGCACGGGCGGCATCATGTCGGCCGAATTCGCCTACGACACCCTTCCTGACGGTTCGGGCACCCGCACGATCTACACCAATTCCCTCGGCGCTGTCACCATCTTCGAGTTCGACGCCGATCTGCGTCTGCGGAGCACGATCGACCCGACCGGAGCCCGCACCCAGACCGACTACAACGACGACCGCAAGCCCGTTCGGGTGATCGCCGCGGACGGGGCGATCACTCGATACGAGTACAGCGGCGACGGCGACCTCGCCGCCGTTATTCGCCCGGACGACGCGTCGATCACCGTCGAGTACCAAGCCCACAACCGGCCCGCCGCGATCCGCGATGCCGATGGTTCCGTCCGGCGCTTCGAATACGACGGAGACGGCAA
Organism: Nocardia sp. CNS-044; assembly: GCF_059570515.1. Taxonomy (NCBI): domain Bacteria; kingdom Bacillati; phylum Actinomycetota; class Actinomycetes; order Mycobacteriales; family Nocardiaceae; genus Nocardia; species Nocardia sp. CNS-044. Next base: position 4,576 of record NZ_JCANSX010000001.1, on the reverse strand, counting down.
CGTCGCCGCGATCATCGACAACGCCGGGCTGCGCACCGTGCACACCCACCACCCATCCGGCGCCGTCGCGTCGATCACCGAATCCACCGGCGCGCGCACGGTCATCGAAGTGGACGGGGCCGGGCTGCCGATCACCATCGTGGACCCGCACGGCGGAGTATCCCGGATCGTGCGCGACCATTTCGGTCGTCCCGTCACCGTCATCGATCCTTTGAACGCGATCACCCGCTACCAATGGTCGCCGGAGGGAAAACCGCTGTGCCGTACCGACTCCGACGGTTACACCGCCACGTGGGAATGGGATGGCGAAGGCAACCTCCGCACTCACATCGACCGCGCAGGCGGACAAACCAGCTTCACCTACGGCGGGTTCGACCTACTCGCCTCGCGCACCGAGCCCGATCAGACCGTCACTCACTACGCCTGGGACACCGAACGACAGATGGTCGCGGTGGTCAACCCTTTGGGCCATACCTGGCGCTACACCTACGACCCGGCCGGCCGAATCGCCAGCGAAGTCGACTACACCGGCGCAGAGACCCGATACGATTTCGACGCTGCCGGGCGAGTCGCGGCCATCACCGCGGCCACCGGCGTCACCAGACGCAACCGCTATGACGTCCTCGGACGGCTCATCGAAGTGCGCGCCGACACCGGTGAATGGGTGCGGTATTCCCACGATCCGGTCGGGCGACCTCTCACGGCAGTCTCTGGCGTCGGCAACGACCGCACCCACACTGTTGAATTCACCTACACCGCCCAAGGTCGCCTCGTCTCCCAACGTGTCGACGACCGCTCGGCGATGCACTTCCAGTACGACGACCACGGTCGCCGCATCAGCCGAACCAACCCATCCGGCGCGACAACCACCTGGCAACACGACCCCACCGGCCGCATCACCGGGCTGATCACCGATGGTCACTCGATCGCGTTCGCCCACGATGCAGTCGGCCGCAGCACCGGTTGGCGCCTCGGCGCCGTCACCGTCGAGCAGACGCTCTCGTCTTACGGCCTCGTCACCCAACGGCAGGTGCGCGCCGACGCGACGCCATCTCACGATCCAGCGACGCCACACAGCCCCAGCCTGCTGCGCCACGACGACTACACCTGGCGCCCAGACGGATACATCGCCACCCACACCACCACCCGCCCCGACACAGGGCAGGTAGTCCGCGACTACACCCTCGACGCAATCGGCCGCATCACCACCATCGCCGCCAACGGGCGAACCGCCGAGCAATACACCTACGATGCGCTCAGCAACATCACTGATAGCCACCTATCCGACGGCGCACCGGATCTACCCGCCGTCGCCACCAGAACCGACGCCACCACCGACAACCGACGCGAATATCGCAACAATCTCCTCATTCGTGAAGGCCGCACCCGCTACCACTACGACCAGGCCGGTCGCCTGATCCGCAAGGAAACCACCCGACTATCCCGCAAGCCTGACGTCTGGCACTACCGCTACAACGCCTTCGATCAACTCACCGACGTCTACACACCTGACCGGCAGTGGTGGCACTACACCTACGACGCCTTCGGTCGGCGCACCACCAAACAACTCCTCACCGGCGAGGGGGCCGTCCGCGAGCGCACCGATTACGTGTGGGACGACACTCAGCTCATAGAACAAAGCGCCCCCCAGGGCGTGATGCGCTGGAGTTACCAGCCCAACACCTACACTCCGATCACCCAAACCACCGACCAAGCCACCATAGACCGCGAATTCTTCGCCGTTATAACGGATCTCGTCGGCACCCCGGCCGAACTCATCGACCCTTACTCCACGCATACCGCTGGATCTGCCCACATAGATCTGTGGGGTAGAACAACTTGGAGCGGTCGGACAAGCACCCCGCTGCGCTTCCCTGGCCAACTTCATGACGCCGAGACTGGTCTCCATTACAACCTCTACCGAACCTACGATCCAGCTAGTGGACGGTATATTTGCGGTGACCCACTCGGATTGGAACCGGCACCGAATCCACACACGTATACGCACAATCCGCTCATTTGGCTCGATCCACTGGGACTTGCACCGGAATCCTGCCAGCAGCCTACATACGGAAATGGCGGGCACATTGACAATATTTCGCCGGAAGACGCCCGAAGAATTCAAAACGCAGCTAACGCCCGCGGAGTGACGATTCACGTGGTCGGAAGTCGAGCAACAGGTTCTGCCGGGCCGCTTTCGGATTGGGACTATGTTATCGAGGGAATCAACTCTAGGATGCGTAGTCGAATACAAAGTTCCTTACCTCAGGGCGCAGTGGAACTGGGTTATGGGAGACGAATCGACATCTTCCGGCGGAATTTGGTGGAAGGCATGCCCTATGTGTCATTCCACCCGAACTGAAGGGGCTTTAAATGAAGTTCGATGCTGAGATAATCGGTACCGAAGGTGACTATTCGCTCGTAGCGTGGGAAGGTAGGAGGTTTCCGGGAATGCTCGTGCAGGGTGACAGTTTGAGCGTTCTTCTCGATACTCTCGAAGAGTCGATCTCTGAGTTGCAGAAAGGTAATGTCGATGATGGCATGTTCGCTTTGGAGGCGGCACTCGCCACTGTTCGTTCGATGATCGGGTCTTACGAAAGGATGATGGCAGATTCTGGACGCGCGCTCCCATATGCGCCGAGAGGCAACAGCTAGGAGGGTGAGTCGATAGCTGAGGCAGTTCTTGTACGCGCGAAGGTACGATGCGGAAATGGTGTGGACTGGCTATATGCACGAGGAGTCCGAAGTATTGCTGAAGGAATAGTTCGCGGCGGAAAACAGTATCAACGGAGGGGCATGGACCCGAGTGAGCTGAGAAGGCTGATCGTCGATGCTGCTGCGGAAGGGATTTGCGACGAGGATCTTGCCGACCTAATCGACGATTCTGCGGTTGTGGAGCGTGGTCCGGTTGCCACTGCCAATCTATGTCACATCTACACGAGGCGGTTGCGACGCACGCGTGCAGGGAGCGAGCTCAGGAGGCAAACCGAGGATCTGGTGGCGTTTCTTCCATCGTATCCTGGCGATATTCTAGTGATGATCAGTGTGCCCCTGGGGATGGATGGAAGTTACCGACTTCTTCTGGCCGACTCGGATGAGTCCAAATGCTCTTTTGGATGAAGATGTTCGATAGATAGTAATCCGGGTCTGTCGAGGCATGAGCCGCAAGGTTCTGTTCGACGCCAACGGCTGGGAGGACTATCTCTACTGGCAGTCCGGAGACCGGGCCACTCTGAAGAAGGTGAACCGGTTGATCGGGGACATCCGCCGCAACGGTAATGCCGAGGGTATAGGCAAGCCGGAGCCCTTGCGGCAGAATTTGTCCGGGTGGTGGTACCGGCAGGTCACGAAAGAGCACCGCCTCGTGTACCGCGCCGACGACGATGTCGTTATGTCGCACGGCCTACCTATGGATGCCCAATTGCGTCGCGTGCTGGATGAGATTCATTCGAATGCAGATCTTCGAGCGGACCTGATCTCTAAATCTCGTGCAGCGATGACCGAGATGAATTCGCATAACTGGGGAAACAACAGCAATCGGGCGGTAGAGTTTCACTTTCTTATCAGGGCACTGGAACGGATAGTATAGCCGTCATGACGACGCGGATTGCCGAGTGTTTGGCCGACATTGCGTGCGCGGGTTCCGTGCTGGGACTCCGAAGCGGAGCATCCGTTGCAGATATAGATCGAGCCATCGGTGACCCTGACTATGTGGACGAAATCGATAAAGGAAGGAAGTATTTGCGCCGTGACTACGGGCTGATCGAATTCGGATTCAAGCGCGACCCGGTCGTGTACTGGGCCTGTTTCAGTGCGAAGGTTGCGGTCCATAGGCTTCGATGGAATACGCACATACCGAGTCCGGTATTATCTGAAATAGGGGTAGCTCCGCCGGTGGTCCCTCTGGGCTCCCTAACGGAATCGATCATAAGTCGAGGTCACTCGATCAGAAAGACGGATATCGAATTCCGTGATTTCGAGTACTATTCGATTTCGTCGTCTACCGCTCAGGTGATCGCTACCGCTGAGGATATCGACGACATGATGGTTGCCAATAGCGTCTGGTCCATCACCCTTTGGTGATTTCAAGTCTCGTTAACGCATCATCGACCACAAGTATTTCGCCTCATGGTTTGACGGGAGACTAGATGATTGCTGTCAGTGTGATCGCCGCACCATCGGAGGTGGTTATTTCGCCATGGCGTGAAGTGCTCGAGCGAGTTCCCGGGATCGAGTTCCGGATCGCTAAGAGCTCCTAACAGGTTCGGCCGGGTGGCGTTGACTCATGTTGCAGTGCAGTATGTTTCGTCGTGGCGGCACCGTGGGTCGTGGATGACGAGTTGTGGGCAGTGATCGAACCGCTACTGCCGGTCCGGGCGCCGGGTACGCCGGGGCCGGCGCGGATGGACGACCGGCTGGTGTTGCAGGGGATCTTGTTCGTGCTGTTCACCGGGATCGGGTGGGAAGACCTGCCCCAGGAGCTGGGCTTCGGGTCCGGCATGACCTGCTGGCGGCGGGTGCGGGACTGGCAAGCGGCCGGGGTGTTCGAGGCGATACACCAGGCGATGCTCGCCCA